>UCEY01000019.1 GCA_900471605.1 Hyphomicrobiales bacterium
ACCGATGCGGTCTGCCGCCTCGCGTACGATCACATTGGTGCGTTCCGCCACGAGCTCGCTGTTTCTGAGGACAAGGGATACCGTCGAGCGCGAGACGCCTGCCACCTTCGCGACATCGTCAATGGTCAGTCGGCGTTCCGTGTCATCGTTCACTTGCGCAATCCCTCAATCCGGTCGCGGCGCTTATTCATCGATGACGCCCGAATAGCCGGGACCGCCGGCCGCAAGATAACCTCCGCTCTGGCCGCCTATGGAGTGGCTGACCCAGAATGCGTAGAGGTGGGAATTTTCGAGGACGAACTGAAACCTGACCGGCTTTCCAGCGAACTGACCGAGGTCACCGCCCTTCCACCGCACCGAGCAGGTCACCTTGTCCACGGTGACGGCTTCGCAGTCGTCGAGGCCGTAGCCTGCGATTGCTTCTCCCTCCTCGTCCAGCACGGCGATCCTCATTTGCCCGCCGCCGCAGTCAGCATTGACGAAGAAGTGGCTGCCGGAGAAGATCAGCGGCTTGGTGATCATTTCACCGCTCCGCTCCGTGTGAAGCGACACGAATCCGTCGCGTCGCAACGTGACAAGCGCCACTGCTCCGCCCGCGTAGGAATGAGTGCCGAGGTTCGGTGAAATCCCCGAGAAACCGGATACGTAGAAATAGAGTTCGTCGCCCACGACGAGGCAGACGCCGCCCGTCGCGTGCAGATAACCTCGATCCCACTGTCCAGGAACCTGCGAGGGCGCAAGGAACGGCTCGGTGCGGTTGGGACGGATCCAGTCGAGACCGTCGCGGCTGAAGCCGATCTCCAGGTCAGTGATCTTGGGCAGACCGGCGTAGAAGCTTTCCGGGTTCTGCGGGCCGCGGAACATGCCGTAGACGCCGAGCATCACGCTCTCGTAGGCCACAGCGTCGAAATTGTAGATCTCTGACCGAACGACACCCAGCGGGTTTGCATGATCGATCGCATCGGGGACGACCAGCGCCTTGCGTTCCTGTTCGGTCCAGTTGCGCCCCTCCACGAAGTCTTCGTGTGCCACGTAGTTCCGTTGACGGCCCATCTCCGCATGGACGCGCAGCGAGTAGTACCATTTGGAATCGAAGGGATTGTAGTAGAAGTTGCTATTGTCGCCGCACAGTCCGGTGCGCCCGCGAGCAGTCCAGTTGATCGCGTCCGCAGACGTGTAGATCTCGGCGTACTGCTCCTTCACGCCGTCAAAGTCGTAGTCGACATAGGGCATGCTCGGATGCGAGCCGTGCCGATAATAGACCATCATCTTGAAGCGCTCGGCCGGATCCTTGGCGAAGGTGTCGAGCCAGAAGCCGGCGCCATCGCGCATCCGGGGATAGCCGATCGGCAGAATTCTGTTGGTGACGCCATCGATCGGAAGGATAGGGCGATCCCAATGGATCCCGTCGCGGCTCGTTGCCAGGGCTGTCGAAGCGAACCAGCCCGCATGATAGGTCATCTTGAAGAGATTGTCGGCGGCATCGAAGAAGACCCCGTCCTGGAAAGTGCAGGCGACCGGGCAATATCCGCCGTTCATCTCGATCGGCGTTTCAGGCTTCAGAACCGGCGTCGCGGGGTGAACCTTCGGCTGGTGAAACTTGCGTACCAACTGCGACGACGCGATGAGGTAATCGTCGAACAAAAGCTGCCGACCTGCCCCGAGAGTAACAGCCGTCTCCTGAGATTTCATATGCGGGCGCTCCTCCAGCAACTCTTTTCCGAAGTATTTTAGACCGTTCCAAGTGTCAACCGGCACCCGCGACATAAAAGAAGTTGACAAAATTAGATCGATCCAACACATTCCGCGAATGGTTGGATCGGTCGAAATTCGGGTAATCTCCTATTTTTGACATCGGAGGACGATGAGGAGCACCCGCAGCCAACTTTTGCATTTTCCACGTCTGGACTTTTTGGGAGGACACCATGAAGCGTAAGTTCCAAGTACTCGCCGTAGCCATGCTGACGGCACTGTCATCGACCGCACTTGCACAGGAAAAGAAGCTCACGATCGTGGGCGTGAACATCCACGAGTCGTCGATGCGCGGCGTCGGGCTGAAGAACGGCGTCGATGCAGTCGCCGAGTTTGAAAAGCAGACGGGCAACAAGGTCGCCGTCAACGTGGAGACCGGACCGGGCATCCTTGAAGCGCTCCCGCGCCTGGGCACGCTCAACAAGTCGGCCGAGGACATCATCATGGTGTCCCAGCTCATGGCCAACCCGCGCATCGCTGCTTTTCTGGAACCGCTCGACAAATATATGGCGGCGAACGCCATTCCGGGCTTCCCGCAGGATTGGGTAAAGGCTCCGGTCGATTCCGGCACCATCAAGAGCCAGCATTATCTCGTTCCCTTGCGCTGCGGCGTCTGGATCTTCTGGGGCAACAAGAAGTACCTGTCGGATCAGGGCGTCGCCGAAACCCCGACGACCCCCGAACAGCTCTACGAAGCCGCCAAGAAGGCGACCTTCACCAAACCGAATGGCGAGAAGGTCTACGGCTTCGCTGTCCGTGGGATCAGCGACCAGGTACCATCCGGGCTCGCGACGATCGGCGCGATGTTCGGCGGCTCGATCATCAATGAAAAGGGCGAGGTCGTCGTCAACAGCCCGGCCATGGTCAAGGCTGCAGAATACATGCGCAAGCTTTTCGCCGAAGGCATCATGCCGCCGAACTGGACCAGCGTCGACGCCGACCAGATGTTCACGCAGGGCCGGCTCTCCATGGTTGTCAGCAATGACAACTTCACCTCGCGCTTCGAGTCCACCGAAGCCCTCGGCCCGGGCGGCACCGTGCCGTTCCACGTTCCGCTGCAGGAATCCCTGCGCAAAAACGGCATCAATTACGCAGGCAGCCAGTCCTTCTATTGGGGCGCTGGTATCCTGAAGGGCTCGCAGAACAAGGAACAGGCATACGCTCTGCTCAAGTATCTCGCAGGTCCGCAGCCGGAAGCCATGATGATGTCCAACGGCAACCAGCCTTGCCGCTCCGCTCCGCTCGCCAAGCTCGGTGAAACGGTTGCCGCCAACAAGGTCGGCATCGATACGCTCGCCATCTCGCGCCCGCCCCTGCCGGGCAACCCGCGCCTTAGTGAAGCGAGCGACGCGATCGCAGTTGCCGTCCAGAACATCGTCGTAAACGGCGCCGACGCAAAGAAGACTCTCGACACCCTGTCCACCGACCTCAAGGGTATCTACGAGTAGTTGCCGATAGGCACGGCCGGGCTTCGAAGGCACTAAAGTCGTTCATTGAAAAGGCCTGCCCAGGGATCGGATTCCCTGGGTGTCCGGCATGATCGCGCGGATGCCGCTTTCCTTTTTTGCCGAAGCCATTCCATATGCCGAGGCCTTTAGCGCATTGCCGGGGCGCATAACCCGCACCGCCAATCCATCAACTGGAAGACCAGCATGGCTACGAACGCCTCTACTGCCGCCCCAATTCCACGCCCCAACAAGCGAAGCAGGTATTCGGAGAACCTCCTGGCCGCCACCGCGGTAACCCCACCCATCCTGCTGCTCGTTCTGTTCATCGGCATTCCCGCAGTCGCCCTGCTGGCGACCGCGTTTACCGATTATTCTCCCGGGATCGAGCCCGAGTTCATCGGCTGGAAGAATTTCACCACGCTGTTCAACAGCTCGGTCTTCTATTCCATTCTCCTCCGGAACATCGGCTACGTCATTGGCGTGGTGAGCCTCCAGCTGCTGGTCGCGCTGGGTATTGCGCTCATCCTCGACAACGAGCTTCCCTATCGCAGGATATGGATGGCCCTGCTGATCGCGCCGTTTGCGATCAGTCCCGTCGTCGGCGTCGTCATCTGGAAGAACCTGCTGGATCCGTCATACGGCCTGGTCAACTACGTGGTTTCGTCCCTGGGACTGCCGACGGTTCCGTGGATGTCCACGCCCCTGACCTCGATGATCGCCGTCGTAATCGTCGCGGTCTGGCGAGGCTTCCCGTTCATCGCCATCATCCTGTTCGCGGCCTTGCGCGGGATTCCCGTGGAAGTGAAGGAAGCCGCCAAGATCGACGGCGCGACATCCTTCCAGATCTTCTGGCATGTCAAGCTGCCGTTCATCATGCCGGCGCTTTCGATCATGGCATTGTTCGAGACGATCTTCGCCGTCCGCGAATTCGATACGATCCAGACCATGACGGGCGGCGGCCCCGGCACCTCTACGTCGCTTCTGTCCCACTACCTCTACCGGACGGCCTTCGGCACGTTCCGGTTCGGCATGGGCGCTGCGGTCGGCTGGGTCATGCTCGCTCTTACCATGCTGATGGCGGCGTTGATCATCTGGCGCGCGTATCGCGACATGTTTCCCAAGAATAAGGCTTGAACAATGAGCGGAAATATCACCGGACGCATCCTTGTCTTCGTGCTGCTCTGCATCGCGGTCATCTGGGCATTCTTCCCGATCCTGTTCATGATCAGCAGCTCGTTCAAACCCGGCAACCTCATATGGTCGTATCCGCCGAAACTGATCGCCGAGCCGACATTCGCGAACTATCAGAATATTGCTACGCTGTTTCCGCGTTTCTGGAAGAGCTTCTTCAATAGCGTCATCGTCACGGCACTTACCACGGCCCTGACCCTGACGATGGCGATTGCCTCCGCATTCGTGTTCTCCCGGCTTCGGCAGCCCTGGCTGAAGGTGCCGGCGTTCCTGATGATCTTCGTCAGAATGTTTCCCGGCATCGTCGTCGTGATTCCGCTCTATCCGGTCTTCAACGAACTGGGCTGGCTCGATACCGTGACCCCGCTCGTCCTGTGCGGCGCGGCGTTTGCGGTGAGCATGGCGACCTTGCTTATCAAGACCTTCGTCGACGACATCCCGGTCGACCTCGAGGAGGCTGCGATGATCGACGGGTGCTCGAGGGTCGGCGCATTCATCCGCATCACGCTGCCCCTGCTCACTCCGGCGATCGCCGCGGTCTCGCTGGTCGTCGCGATCGGCTCGTGGAACGAATACCTGTTTCCGCTGGTGTTCACGTCGAACGACGCACGGACGGCCCCGGTCATCATCGCCATCGCCATGAGCAACGAGGATGGCGTCGCCTGGGGCGGGATCATGGCGATGGCCACCGCCTACCTCGCGCCGCCGCTTCTGCTGGTCCTGATGCTGCACAAGCAGATCACGAACGTCATGACGATGGGCGCGGTCAAAGGCTGAGCGGACCGGTTCTTCAAGAGTTGGGGTCTCCCCCATCGCAGGCCGGATGCCGCTCCTCATCTTGGCGCCCGGCCTGCACTTCAGCAATCGAACTATTCTCAGGAGGGCGCATGTCGCGCGTACAGATCAGGCAGGCAGGCAAGCGTTACGCTGCGGTCGAAGTACTGAAGGGCGTCTCGGTGGATATCGAGGATGGCCAGTTCGTGGTCCTCGTCGGGCCGTCGGGGTGCGGAAAGTCCACCTTGCTCAGGATGATTGCGGGACTTGAGGAGATTTCCTCGGGCGAGATCGACATCGGCGGGCGCGTCGTCAACGACTTGCAGCCGAAAGACCGTGACATTGCCATGGTCTTCCAGTCCTATGCCCTCTATCCGCACAAGACGGTGGCCGATAACATGGGATTCGCGCTTCGCCTGAAGAGGGTCCCGGAGGCCGAGATCAAGGCCAAGGTGATGCGTGCTGCCGAGATCCTCAGCCTTACGAACCTTCTGGATCGCTATCCCCGGCAGCTTTCCGGCGGCCAGCGCCAACGCGTTGCCATGGGACGCGCCATCGTTCGCGATCCTCAAGTGTTCCTTTTCGACGAACCGCTCTCGAACCTCGACGCCAAGCTCCGGGTTCAGATGCGGGCCGAAATCAAGGAACTGCACCAGCGCTTGAAGACGACGACGATCTACGTCACGCACGACCAGGTCGAGGCGATGACGATGGCCGACAAGATCGTCGTCATGCGCGACGGCTCGATCGAGCAGATTGGCACGCCTCTCGAACTGTACGACCGTCCGAAGAATATGTTCGTGGCTGGTTTCATCGGCTCCCCTTCCATGAACTTCATCAAGGGTACGATGAGTTCGCCGGGCTTCACCACGGAAGATGGCATTGCGTTGCCCACTCCGGCTGAGCGCCCAGCTTCCGCGACTGTCTATGGCGTGAGGCCGGAACACCTTCGTCTCGCCGACGATGGCATCCCGCTGGAAGTCGTCGTCCTGGAGCCGACGGGATCGGAAACTATAGTCTTGGGCAAGCTCGGGAAGCAGAACATCACCTGCGTGTTCCGCGAGCGCATTTCGGCACAGGCCGGATCGATCATCCGGGTCCGGCCCGATCTCCAGGCTGTTCATTTATTCGATCAGAACGGCGCCGCGATCCGATAACGCCGATCCTTCGACCAGCCCTTCGCATAGCGCCGGATAGCATCGTAGCTGCCGTCGTAACCCTCCTCCATCCGCCAGCAAAAAACGGATGGTCAGACGAAACAGGTGGGGGGTCAAAATATTCCACGCCGAAACACATCACGTCGAGGAGACCTCAGCGCCGTCTCTCGGCATGGCGCCCTGGGCGTGATGTTTTCGCGCACTCCGAGACAAGGTGAATTTACCTATCGGGGAAAAGCTCAGCCATCTTTACTTTTGCGTGCATTGGCCTCACGATGCCGCAACATTCGAAAGGGCCCGAACAAGACCCGTCATACTCCGCGACTTGGGTGCGCGGCTGTTTCATTTCATGCATCGTGATTTGCGTCTGACATCGTTGCTTTAGCGCTCGTAATTGCGGGGGTATCATGGCTTCAAGCAGCATCAGCAGCACGAGGACCCGGTCTCGCGCGCAACGGCGTGCGGCGGTCGCTCTCTGCCGCCATCCCGGCGTATTGAAGGTCGGGCTGGGCGCGAGCGTTGCCGGCACGCCGCTGCTCCGGGTCTATATGGCCAAAGAGCCGGAGGCAGCTGCGATTCCGGCACATTTCGATGGCTTCGCCACCGAGATCGCACAGGCGGTGCCGACCATCCCCTGCTCTTCCACGCCAACCTTCTATCCCGGCGACCCGATCAGCCGCGATATCTCCGACCGGGCGTCGAAGATCGGAACACTCGGCGCCATCGTACTGCGTACCGACAAGGAGAACGGCAATAAGCAGGAACGTTATTTACTCACCAACGAACACGTGCTCGCCGCCGATTTTCTCAAGAACGATCAAGCCTCGATCTACAAGGGAACACGCGGAAGCTGCAACAAGCCAGGCGCGCAGGTTCGGGTAGATCCGACCGATAAGTTCATGTTCAAGGGCAACCGGCTCTTGAAGGACTCGACCTATTTCGCGCTTGATATAGCGATCGCACCGCTGCTCGCGGGCGTGATGAGCTCTAATCGCAAGAGCGAAATCTCCAGTTTCGACGGACAGATCCGAGATCTGTGGGAAGAATACAAAAACCTGCCCGCCTTGCAGTCGATGCCGGCGTTCCAGAGGGGGCAGCAGCCCTCAATCGATGCGGCCGAGCAGGCCCAGACCGCAATCAATAGCGCGATCCAAGAGATAGTTCCGAAAGACACGCTGAATGTGAAGAAGATCGGCGCCCGGACGGACGATACGGAAGGACAGATCATCGGCATTTGCGTACGCGATATCGATTCGCATACCAACGACGGCCTCTATTTGCTGCAGCTTATCATCAAACCCACCACCAAGGTCCACAAATACGACGAGACCTACACGTTTATCCCGGAAACGGCGCAGAAGGTGCTCGATCACACCAATTCCAACCTGGTCGGATTTCCGCTGACCGTCACCGCGAAGGTTGTGGGCACCGATGACAAAGGCAACAAGAAGATCAAGATCAAGGGCGACGTCTTCTCGCTCAAGGGCGATTCCGGCTCGCTCATCATCGACGCTCAGGGCAAGGCCGTCGGCCTTCTGAATGCGGGAGCCTTGCTGGATGCCCGGCCCGTGGGGGCCAAGGACGACGTCGATATTCCCAACGGCCTCACCTTCGCGCAATTCATCGTACCCGCCTTCGCGCAGATGGAGAACTACAAGGACGACGACAATCCGGTGGAAAAGCCGGTCGCGACCCTGACATTCATTCCGCCTGGCGATCCGGCCAGCGCGCAACCGCTTGCCATCGAGGCCTTCGCGCCGCCGCGCGACGAGAACCAGGAACTGGCCGACCGGCTCGAGGACCTGGTCGGCACCGGGCCTGACGGGCAGCGCCTTGTGCGCATCGCGCGCGCGCATCTCGCGGAGATGCGGCACCTGATCCACCATCGCCGCCGCGTGACCGTTTCCTGGCATCGCAACAAGGGGCCGGGCTATGTCGCGGCGATAGAGCGCTCGCTGCGCAACAGGACACCCGTGCCGCGAGAGATCGACGGGGTCTCCCTCGCATCAGGCCTGCGCGCCATGCGTTTCGTGCTGATGCAGGAGGGTAGCGACGGATTAAGGGCGGCGCTCGCGGCGCATGCCGACTGGTTCATTGCCCTTCTCGAGCAGTCTGACGGCGTGGAGAATGCGCTTGGCAGGCTGAAGGCGGGCGCGGCCGTGGCGCCGCCCTCCGGCATCCGCGTCATCAATGCAAAAGGCGTTCCGGGGACGATCGGCGCGGCGCTGCGACGTCACGACGGGCGGCTCGTGCTTCTCGGCAGCCATCACGTGATCCATGGCCGGGGCGCCGAGACCGGCGATGCCGTTTTCGGGCTCGATACCCGGGATGGAGCACTTGTCGAGATCGGCCGCAGCATCGGTGGATGGATCGGGCGGCTGACGGTGGCGGGCGAGCCGGTCTTCGCCGATTGCGCCGCGGTGCTGTGCCACGATCTTCCTACCCTGCCGCAATCCTGGCGCGAGCGGCTTGCCTCGCTGGCACAGTTCGACGGCTTTGCCGAACCTGCCGCAGGCGCGGCGGCGTTCAAGGACGGTGCGGCGACCGGGCGCACGAAAGGGCGCATTGCCGATATCGATTTCTCGGATGTCACCGTCATCGAGGACGACAGCTTCGAGACGAGCGGACAGATCCTCGTCACGCCGGTCGCGGCCGACGGACTGCGCGACGGGATCGACGTGAATTTCTGCGCTCAAGGCGATTCGGGTGCCGCGCTGTTCGACGAGCAGCGCCGCCTTGTCGGGCTGATCTGGGGCACCAATGCGCTTGGCGAAGCGATCGCCAGCCCGATCGGCGCCGTGCTCCGGGCGTTGGACCTGACCCGCGAGATCGGTTCGCCCGCGCTGGAGGAAATCTGAGCATGGCGTCGCCCCCGATCACCTATCAGCCGAGCGCGCTCATCGTTAACACAGCGTCCGACGTGGAGCCGGCGCTGCTGGGCTGCTTCGCCAAGCTCGGGAATAAGGTGGTCCTCATCAGCGCGTCACATGTGCTGTTCGCAAAGAACGACATGGCGGTCTCTTCGGGGGAAGGCATCTATGCCGGAAGCTACAGTAGCTGCTGTGGCGGCGGCCCCAAGATCGCCACCACGATCAAGACCTGGCGGGAGGGTTTCCGCCCGCTCTCAGGCATGACCGATACCTACGACACCGACTGCGCTGCGGCGATCTTGGAAAAAGGCATCAGCTATTCCAACGAGATACCACAAATCGGGATGATCAAGGGCGTCGCACCGGAGCCGCCGGCAGACTGGATCATGGAGGACCTCACTCAGGTTCCGGATCCGCAGAAGATGCTACGGATGTACAGCCCCACGCATGGCGGCCTGCGCTACGGCACGCTGTATTACAAGGGTCCCAATTTCCCGCCTCCCACGTCGCTGTGCCCGGGCCCGTTCTCCGCCAGCGACGATGCCGAGCACAGCATGATGAAAACAGGCAACCAGCTCATGGTGGTCCCGCGGCTGCTGCCGAAGGCGGGTGAGAGCCGCAAGGAATATCTGCTGCGCTACAAGGCATTCGTCACCTCCGGCCAGAAGATCACCTTCGGCGAGCCCGGCGATTCCGGAGGAATCATCGTCGACAACGCAAATCCCGCCGAACCGAAGGTGATCGGCCTCATGAGCCGTGCGTTTTCCGCCGACGCTCTCGCCAGCGACTACACTGCCCAGGGCAGTCCGCCTCCGCTTGCGCTGCAATGCGCCACCGGCATTGGCATCGTGACCCCTATCGCCAACGTGCTGAAGCAACTCAACGTCACGATCGATCCGGACATGAAGGGCACGATGCCCGCATCGGGCCGGCCGGCCTATGTCGTATCGCGTATCCTCGACCGCGCCGACATCGACGACATCCAGGGCGCCCTGGCACGGCTCAAGCAGCGGCTGATGCGGACACGGCATGGCGCGCTGGTCGCGGAGAAGCTCGACGCGCACCAGGACGAGGCGCGGCGGCTGGTCAACCTCGCGCGACAGGTCTCCGCAACCTGGCACCGCAATCGCGGCCCGGCCTTCGTCCAACATATGATCAAGAATCTGCGCAACCCCGCGCATCGCGTGCCGCTGATGATCGATGGCGTGACCTTGGAGGAGTTGCTGACGCGCATGCGCGCGATTTTCATGCGCCATGGCAGTGATGCGCTGAAGCGCGACCTCGCACGCTATGGCGATTTCGCGATCCGGGCGCTGTCCGGTACGACCAACTTGCACGATCTGGTCGATGCGCTCAAACCCCAGGGACTCGAACCCGAATGAGCGAAACCGGCAGCACGCTCGCGGCGATCTTCAACCTCCTAAAGACCATGATCGGCGGGATGACAGGGCGACTCACGCCGCAATCCGCGCCGGCCTTCCTGGCGGAGCTCGGCTTGCCGGTGACCCCCGCCCAGGCCGCGAGCCTGTCGGCACCGCTCGTCAAGCTGGGCGGCCACGTCACCCAGCTTGCGAACTTCTCGAGCGAGCTCGAAGGGGCAATGGCGAGCGGCAACACCGGCGCGATCATCTCCAAGCTGCCAAAGGCGATCAGCGAATTTGCCGCCACGGTCGACGCCATCGACGCCCTGGTCCAGGCGATCGGCACGCTCAATCTCTCAGGCGTCACGCCAGCCGACCTTTCCGCACTGCCGCAGAGGCTGTTCGACTTCCTGGCGATCAGATATCTCGGCACCTATGGCGGCCTCAACCAGGTGCTGGAATTCGCCGGGGTGATCGAGCGAACCGACGTCAATGTCGATTCCGTTGATCCGGCAAAGCCCTTCTACACCCTGAACACGCTGCATCCTGACAGAATTGCCGGCTGGATCACCGCGCCGAAAACGCAGCTGCAGACCCTTTACGGCTGGGGCGGCGCGAATTTCGAGCAGAAGCTGTTCCCGCTGCTGGACAAGCTGGTAGCAGAACTTGGCCTGCCGGTCCTGCTCGACAAGACCGGCGGCACGTGGGCGCTGGAAAGCTTCGGCGTGAGCCTCACCCCCAACGCGTCGCCGCTGGGGCTCAAGATCGGCTTTGCGGACAGGATTACCAATGGCTCTGCCGAGATCCACGGCACCGGCCGGACGCTGGCGCTGAAAGCCGATACCGGGCTCGGCACTGGCGCCTCGATCCTGGTGCAGCCGAACGGCACGGTCACCATCAGCTCGCCGGATTCGTTCAACACGCCGGGCACGATCGGCCTCACCTTTACCCGCGAGCCCGATCAGCCGATCCAGATTTTCTCGCTCCCCGGCGGCAGTCGCCTTGAAGCCGCGAGCTTCAGCGCCTCGGCAGGTTTGCAGGTGAAGTGGAACGGCAAGACCGCCGATGCCAGCTATCTCATCGGCGGTGCGATCAAGGGCGGCAGGGCCGTGATCGATTTCAGCGAGGGCGACGGTTTCCTTTCCAAGATCCTGTCCGGCATCCATCTGGAGAACAGCTTCGATCTCGGCTTCGATTACTCGGGCAAGGAGGGGCTGCATTTCCATGGGAGCAGCGCGCTCGACATCCAGCTCGCTTCGCATATCAGCCTCGGCCCCATCGAGCTTTCGGCGCTGACGCTGACGGTCGGCATTGACAACGGCAAATTCCCCGCCGCGATCAGCACCGATCTGAAAGCATCGCTCGGCCCGATGACCGCGGTGGTCGAAGGGCTCGGCTTCGAGATCGCGATCGCGCTCGCCGCCGGCAACAGCGGCAATCTCGGGCCTCTCGATATCGTTCCGGGATTCAAGCCGCCGAAAGGCGTAGGGCTGTCGATCAACGCCGGAGCGGTTAAAGGCGGCGGCTATCTCTACCTCGATTTCAAGAAGGGCGAATATGCCGGCGCGCTGGAGCTCGATCTTGCCGGGATCGTGACGGCCAAGGCGATCGGCCTGATCAGCACCAAACTGCCCAATGGCAACAAGGGCTTCGCGCTTCTCATCATCATCAGCGTGGAATTCGGCACGCCGATCCAACTCGGCTTCGGCTTCACCCTGATCGCGGTGGGTGGCCTTGTCGGACTCAATCGCTCGATGAACCTCAACGCGCTGGCGGAGGGCATCCGCAGCGGCGCGGTCAACAGCATCATGTTCCCCAAGGGCGTGATTGCCAACGCGCCGAAGATCATCAGTGACCTGGGCAATTTCTTTCCGAGCGAGGAAGGTCATTTCCTGATCGGGCCGATGGCCAAGATCGGCTGGGGCTCGCCGACCCTGATCAGCCTGGCGCTGGGCGTGATTATCGAGATCCCGCCGGGCGACATCGCGATCGTCGGCGTGCTGAAGGTCGCGCTGCCGACAGAGGATATCGGCCTGATCGTGCTACAGGTGAACTTCATCGGCGCGATCGAGCCCGACAAAGCGCGGATGTGGTTCTTCGCGTCGCTTTACGATTCCCACGTCCTGTTCATCACGCTCGACGGCGACATGGGGTTGTTGTTCGCGTTCGGCGATGACGCCAATTTCGTGGTCAGCCTGGGCGGCTTCCACCCGCGCTACAATCCGCCGCCGCTGCCCTTTCCCAATCCGCGCCGGATCAGCATCGACATCCTGAACACTCCAATCGCGCGCATCCGGGTAGACGGCTACTTCGCGGTGACCAGCAACAGCGTGCAGTTCGGCGCCCATGCCGAGCTCTATTTCGGCTTCAGCGTGCTCAATGTCGATGGCCAGATCGGTTTCGACGCACTGCTGCAATTCTCGCCCTTCCATTTCATCGTCGAGGTTTACGCCTCGCTATCGGTGAATGTGTTCGGCGCCGGGCTGTTCAGCCTCTCGATTTCGCTGTCGCTGGAGGGGCCGACGCCGTGGCGGGCACATGGCTCGGGCTCGATCACCATCCTGTTCTTCAGCGTCGATGTCGATATCGACACGACCTGGGGCGAAACGCGCAACACGACCCTGCCGCCGGTCAAGGTGATGCCGCTCTTCGTCGGCGAGTTCAGCAAACCGGAGAACTGGCGCGCTTTGCCGCCGAACAAGAACAAGCTCCTGGTCTCGCTGCGCAAGCTTCCCGAGGACGAAGCCGCTCAGGTGCTGCATCCCCTCGGCGCGCTGCGCGTCACGCAGCGGGCGCTGCCGCTCAACCTCAAACTCGACAAGGTCGGCACACAGAAGCCGAGCGACGTGAACCGGCTGAGCATCACCGCGGGCGGAAGCGGCCTCGTCAAGAAGAGCGACGTCAAGGAGCGGTTCGCGCCGGGACAATACCAGGACATGGACGACGCGCAGAAGCTGTCGCGTCCAGCTTATGGTCCGGAGAATGGCGGGCTTGATCTCTCCCCCGCCGGCAAGCCGCTTGCCGCGAGCCGGATGGTGAGGCGCGTCGTGCGTTACGAGCAGATCGTCATCGACACCGGCTTCAAGCGCAGCCGGTTCATGTTCTTCCTGCTGGCGGGCAAGCTGTTCAACTTCTTCTTGGGAAATGCGAGCGCCTCGCAGAGCGAGCTGTCCATGGCCTACAACAGGAAGCTGCAGCCCTTCGACGAGGTGATCACGGTCGCCGCGGCCTCCTACAGCGTCGCCTTCCAGGACACCAACAAGACTTATCTCTCCTCGGCGACCTTCGCCAGCGAGGCGAGTGCGCGCGAATATATGAACGTTCAGATCGCCAACGACGCCGGTCTGACGGACACGCTACACGTCATTCCCCAGCACGAGCTCGCGGCATGAGCGACGATATCGCCACCTATTCTTTCCTGCCCTGGCTGCGCAACGGCCTGGGCAACCTCGTCACCGCCAAGGACGGCGATACGAGCGTGAAATTGCGCGCCACCATCCCCGTGACCTTGCATCTGGCGGGCGACGGAGTGGCGGGGCCGGCGCAGGCGCAGGATGTCACGCGCAATATCGCGCTCTACGGGCCGGGCGACATCATCGGCATCGACAAGAAGACGATCATTCGCACCGAGCCGCGCGACAACATCAAAATCACCAATTTCGAGCCCAACTATCTGCCGCTGATCGAGTTCTATGACGAAGATCTGCCCTGGCGCTACACGCCGGCCGGCGTTGATGTCGCAGGCCCCGCGCCGGGGCGTAATCGCTTGCGTCCCTGGATTGCGCTGGTGGTGCTGGCGGACAACGAGTTCGAGCGCGGCACGAACGCCAAGAACCGTCCCCTCCCCTTCATCCAGCTGAAGGACTTCACGATCCTTCCCAATGCCGACGAATTGTGGTGCTGGGCGCATGTCCATGTGAACCGCAGCCTGGCGGCGAGCGACACCGAGATGGTGTCGGACGACATGAACGCGGTGCTGCCTAAGCTGGAGGCCGTGCTGAACGGCAATCCCGACCTCGCCTATTCGCGCCTCATCTCGCCGCGCAAGCTGGCGCCCAAGACCGCCTATCACGCCTTCGTCGTGCCGGTGTTCGAGAGCGGGCGGCGGGCGGGCCTCGGCCTTGATCCCGCGGGCGCGCCGCATGCGACCTTCTCGGCTTGGGCCGACTACAGCGGGCGGCCGGAATCGCTGAATATCCCCTTTTATTATTCCTGGAGCTTCCGCACCGGCGAGACCGGCGATTTCGAATCGCTGGTGCGCCTTCTCAAGCCGCAGCCTATCGACAAGCGCGTCGGCACCCGCGACATGGACGTGCAGACGCCCGGCTCGAACCTTCCGGGCGTCACCGATGCGCAACTGAAAGGCATCCTCAAGCTCGGCGGGGCGCTGCGCGTGCCGCGCGAGGATTATTCGCCGACCGAGCTGATTGAGGTCGATAAATACGATCAATGGGCGACGCCCTATCCGCGCGCGTTCCAGGACAAGCTTGCCAATCTGATCAACCTGGCCGACGATTACGCCGCAGACGGGCCGCCGGCCGCCAATGCCGCGTCGGGCCTGGGCAGCGAGGTCGAGAACGATCCCGACCCGCTGATCACGCCGCCGCTCTACGGCACCTGGCACGCGCTGACCAAGCGGCTGCTGCGCCAGCGCGACGGCAGCGATGCCAGCCCGAAGGACAATTGGGTGCATGAGCTCAATCTCGATCCGCGCTACCGCGTCGCGGCGGGATTCGGCACCGGCGTAATCCAGAAGAACCAGGAAACCTATATGGATGCGGCCTGGGCGCAGATCGGCAGCATATTGGAGGCAAACCACCGCATCCGCCTGGCGCAACTGGCGATGGAGCTGTCCCTGGCGTGGCACAGCCGGCAATTCGTTCCGCTTGCCAGCGCCGATCCGGCAAAGACGCTGATGCTGACCGCGCCGCTGCACAAGCGCGTGATCACCGACGGCTACACCGTCCGCTACACCATGACCAAGAGCCGCGTGCAGCCGGCGATGACCTCGGCGGTGATGCGGCGGGCCACGCGGCCGCGCGGGCGGCTGATGCGTGCTTTGCCCTTCACGCCCGAAATCAGGCCGAACAATCTGATCGCCCGCGTGAATGCCGGCCTCGTGAGCGCCGCGCCGCCAAAGGTGACGCCGCCTGGCGTCGTCACCATGGACGAGGTTGCCGATCAGGTGCTGCCAAAGGGCGTGCCGGAATTCGTCATCAGATGGCTGCGCAAGCATCGGTTTTTCCGCTGGCTCGTACTGCTGATCGCGCTGCTGCTCCTGCTCATCGGGATTGTAGTCGGACTGCCGGCCGGCTGGCCGGCGCTGGCGGGCGCAGCGATCGGCGGCTGGCTGTTCTGGCTGCTCTCGCAGTGGCAGAGCAAAATCGCGAAGTCCGACCAACTGCGCGACGACAACCAATCGCCGGAGGCGATCGCCGATCTGCCCAAGAGCCCGGATTTCACGATCTCCGATCCGTCGGCGCCGGTGATACCGCATTTCGGGGCGGGCGACAGCGTCACCGCGATCCGTTTTAAGGACGCGCTGGTGGCATCGCGCACGATGGTGGAGGCCGCGACCGCGGCAGGCGTGACCGCGCCCAGGACCTCGCTCGACCTGCCGGCGCTGGGCAAAGTTCTCGTCACGGCGATCGATCCGGCAAAGACCATCCCGGGGCAGATCTGGCGCGAGATCACGATCCCTGACCGCATCCGTCTCAATATGCCGGACACCTTCGTTGAGGCGATGGCCTATCCGGTTATCGACACGCCGATGTACAAGCCGTTGGTCGAGCCGGCCGAGCTGTTCCTGCCCAACATCAACCTGATCGCGCAAAACAGCGTGACGTTGCTCGAGAGTAACCAGAAATTCATCGAATCCTACATGGTCGGGCTCAACCACGAGTTCGGGCGCGAGCTCTTGTGGCGTGAATTCCCGACCGACCAGCGGCCCAGCACCTTCCGGCAGTTCTGGGATGTCAGCGGAGTGTTCACCAACTCCAATCTCGACAACGAGGTGCTGAAGGAGAAGCTGCGCGACATCCCGCCGATCCACAAATGGCCGAAGCACTCCGTGCTCGGCGACCACGACAATCGCGACAAGGAAGCGGAGATCGTTCTGGTCATCCGCGGCGAGCTTCTGAAGCGCTATCCCAATGCAGTGATCTATGCCCACCACGCGGCGTGGCCGCTGAAGGATGACGGCGTTACGATCGATCACACGCTGGAGCGTCGGCTGGTCGAGATCACCGGCAACGAGAGCGAAGCGGATTTGCGCAAAAAGATGCGCACGCCGCTCTATCACGCGCAGGTCGCGCCTGACATCTACTTCTTCGGCTTCGATCTGACGGTGAAGGTCGCCAAAGGCGATCCGGGTAACAACAAGAACGAGGAACCGGGCTGGTTCTTCGTGATCAAGGAGCGCGCCGGTGAGCCGCGCTTCGGTCTCGACACCGACAAGCAGGTGACCAAGACCACCTGGAACGATCTAGCCTGGCCGGACGTACAGCCGGGCGCGCCGGGCAGCTTCATCGCGGCCAAGGCGCTCAACCCGGCTGTGACGCTGACAAGTCCGGGCAACGATGTGCCCGACACCAAGGAGCAGCACATCGAGGACATGGCGGTTCATTGGGACGCCAATTTGAACGCGGCGGACGCGGCTTACATCCTGTTCCAAGTGCCGGTGATGGTGGCGATCCACGCCGACGAAATGTTGACCAAGACATGACGGTGGTGGCACGATGAGCGACTTCGAGACGGCCCGTGACCAGCTCGCCGAAGCCCGAGCGAAGAGCGCCGCTGCCGCCGCGGCACTGCTGACGGCGCGTAGCCGCTTCTTGCGGGTCAAGGCGCAGCAGAGCACGCTGGCGCGCAGCTTCGACGCCAAGGATACGGCACAGTCGGCGAAGCGCGACGCGCTGATAGCCGAGCACGCGGACGCGGAAGCGGCCACGAAATCCTGTGAGGCCGCGCTGGCGCAGCTGCGCGGCGCAGAGCGCATCGCCGTGGTGAATTTCGCGGCCCTTGCCGATCCGCGCACTGCGATCTCCCGCCTGAGCGACGACGTGCCGTTCCTGCTCTTTCCGGTCCGGCTCGAAACGCGGTTCAAGACGGTGCAGGTGGCGCAAGCGACAAAACAGGACCCGCCGCACCAGCACAGTCAGGCCGCCGCGCAGCAGCGAACCGAACAACAGCTCTGGGTTCGGGTCTATCCCGACACCTGCTCGATCGACACGTTCGAGCCAGAATTGTCCGACACCGAAGTGACGAGCGGCCGGACCTATTGGGCGCAGATCTGGCAGGCCGGCGGGCAGGAGGATCAGGAGCGCGGTGCCTGGCGCAGCCTTGTCGCGAGCCATGGCAGCGGCCGCGCGGCATGGATCGTCAAGAACTACCTGCCCGCCAATATTGCAGACAAACCGGTGAAGGCCGATCGGGACGATCTCGTCCTGACGATCACTGGCGAAGCGGCGATTGCACCGGCGGAATGGGATGACATCGCTGCCTATTGGAAGGCAGAGTGGCTCGCGAAGGACGATATGGCAGCGCGGATCGACGCAAGCGATGCCCTGACCGCCCAGGTCGGCGCCGGCCGCGCGGCGGAGGTTATCGCCACCATGCGGCCGGTCAATTTCGATCCGCCGCCGCTGCGCGAAACCCCGCCGCCGCCTAAGCTGGTGTCGGTCGCCTATCTCCAGCTCCCGCCGAGCGACGATGCGGCGGGCAAGAGCCTCTCCTGGTCGCGCGCGCCCAAGGCGGTACTGCTGCCCGATCGTTTCGTCCTGCTCTGCTATGGCGACAGCGGCGATCCGATGGTCGTGCTGGGCCAGCCGGTTGCAGCCCCGCTGGTCGTCGGGGCTGATCCGCTGGCGAGCAAGGAGGAGCAGCTCAAGCAGCTCGACGGTGAGCTGCGCATGCCGGACGAGATGAAATGGATGGTCGATTTCGACCGCGCGGTTTCTGAAGGCATGGGCTTCCGTTTACCTCTCACCGCTGCGCAGGCACAGAAAGGCTTCAAGCGCCTGATCGTGCTCGGCGTGCGGCTCAGCAGCGAGCCGATCGCAGCGAAGGCAGAGCTGGAGACGCTGATCCAGCACCACCGCTACGGCCGCGGCGGCTTTCAGATCCTTTCGCAAGGCACGCCGACCAACAACACCGAGACCGAGGGCTCCGGCTATACGCGCGGCGACAATCCAGACGCCAGCTTCGACGTCCTGTTCAAGAACGCGGCACCGGCGGCGTCATCCAACTGGCTGAAGAAGACCGACGGGCAATGGTTGGCCGAAAGCCTCGGAATCGATCCCGCGGTCTTCACCGACACGCCGGGCGCAACCGGGATGGACCAGGCCGAAGCACGGGCGATGAACACCGCGCTGTGGCCGAGCACGATCGGTTACTGGATGGAAACGATGATGTCGCCGGTCTTCTCCGACCAGGCGGTGGAGAGCACGCGGTCCTATTTTACGCAATATGTCAGCGGCCGCGGCATCGTGCCGGCGGTGCGTATCGGGCGGCAGCCATACGGCATTCTTCCCGCAACCGTGTATGGCCGCATGCGCTGGCTGTACCAGGATGCACACGCGACCTTCGCGCCAAGCGCGGGCATGCCGGCCTATCTACGCCAACTGCTGCCGCTGCTTCGCAAGGTAGACGCCGAATGGACTGATCTGGCCAAGCAGGTGTCGCATGTCGGCAAGGCGGGCGACGCGCACCAGATCCTGCTCGACATCATGGGGCTGAATTCCGGCGCGGTGGAATACACACAGCGCTTCGCGAAGTCCGCGCAGCAGGTGTTCAACGAGGCCAATCTCGGCGGCTTCGGCGAGCTCCTGGGCGCGCTGGTGCTCGCCGGCCTCGACCAGGCGAGTACCGACCTCCTCGCCCAGCTCGGCTATAGCGGCGATAGGCCCGCGATCATGGAGAAATACTATCTCGGCAAGTTCAATGTCCTAAGCGGCCCATTGATCGACGATAGGCCGCTGTCGGAGACCGATCCGATCCGCGCCTATACCGCGTCGGGCAAGAACTACATCCAATGGCTCATCGACGCCGCGCACAGCTCGATGGACGATCTGAGACTACAGAAGGGCTTTGCCAACAACAAGGCACCGAACGCCCTCCTCTATTTGATGCTGCGCCATGCGCTGGAGATGGGCGCTCATGATGCGAGCCTGCGCCTCTATCGCGACCACGGGCTGATGACGGCGACAGAGATCAACCAGCTCAAGAGCGAGCCGGTCTTCATCCATGTCACGCCCAGCGCTCCGGTGAGCGAGAGCCGCTATGCGCCCCTCTACCGCACCGCGCCGGCCATCACCAAGAGCCCCACCTTGTTGATGGGCAATTACATTGCCGCCTCCATCGGGCTCTTGTTCGCCACACGCTACCTGAACGACCAGGTCCGCGCGCTGGACGTCCTGAAGGATGCGCCGACCGCGCGGCTGGAGCGGGTTTTCGCCGAGCATATCGATTGCTGCACCTACCGGTTGGATACCTGGATGCAGGGCTATCTGCATGTCCAGCTGACGCAGATGCGTGGGATCACTGACGGCAGCAACGCGGCGCCGAAGCAGGGGCTGCATCTGGGCGCCTATGCCTGGTTGGAGAATGTGCGGCCGGAGAACAAGGTGATGACGCCGGTGCACCTGCGCGGCGAGATCGACAAGGCGTTGAATCCGCCCGGCGCTCCGCCGCTGACGTACGACAGCACGAATGAAGGCTATGTCCACGCGCCGTCGCTCAACCACGCGGTGGCGGCGGCGATCCTGCGCAACGGCTACATCTCCAACGCCAATCCGAAAAATCCGAACATGATGGCGGTCAACTTGTCATCGGATCGCGTGCGCACTGGGCTTTCGCTGCTGGAGGGTATCCGCGGGGGGCAGAATCTGGGCGCCCTGCTCGGCTACCAATTCGAGCGCGGCCTGCATGACAGCAACTCGGTTGCCGAGGTCGACCAATACATCTTCGACCTCCGCAAGGCATTCCCGCTGGTCGCGGATCGGCTGAAATCGACCAAGAGCGATCCAGACACGCCGATCGAAGCGGTGGCGGCGAGCAATGTCGTCGATGGCATGGCCCTCGCCGCGCGTGTAAAGACTTCCGGCACGAACTTCTCGAGCCTCCTGCCCGGCGCAAGCCAGAAGGCGCTCGACGTGATCGGGGCGCAGGCTGCGCTGCTGCTCGCGAGCTATGATGCGGTGGCCGATCTGGCGCTGGCGGAAGGCGTCTACCAGGCGGTGATGGGCAATTACGACCGCGTCGCGAGCACGCTCGATTCCTACAGCAAGGGCCACTTCCCGCCCGACCCCGACGTCGTGAAGACGCCGCGCAACGGACTGGCGCTGACGCACCGCGTCGGCCTGCAGCTCGAAAGCGGGCGTGATCCTAACACTTCGCCGGTGCCAGGCCTGGCCATGACTCCGCGTGCGATGGCCGAGCCGGCGCTGAACGCCTGGGCAGCGGCGATGCTCCCCTCGCTGGAGCGGATCGGTTGCGTCGCGACCTATGTCGATGCGGCGGGCGCCGCGATCCCCCTCGAGGTGACGCTGCGCGATCTGAAGCTGCAGCCGCTCGACCTGATCCACATCGTGCCCGACGATGCGCGCCAGGACATGACCGAGCTGAACGACCGGATCGTCAGCCATGTCGTGGAGAGCGCGCCGCTGCGCCCTGATGGGGGGGTAACGATCGCCCATATGGCAAAGTTCGCGGCCGACATCTCGATCTTTGAGGCCCTGCCACTGCTCCGCGCGCTGCGCCGACTGGTACTCCTGTCACGGCCGCTGCGCGCCGCCGATTGCGCGCTGAGCGGTGAGGCGGATTCGCATTTCGACGACGACGTCTCCATCGATCCGCAGCGCGTGACGCTCGGCCGCGATGCATTGCAGGCATTGCGCAACGATTGTAACGCCTTAGCCGCGGCATTGGCCGGGGCGCTGGCCGATCCGGTAGCCAACGGGGCCGCAATCGTCGCCGGCGCGGATGCGACGATGGACCAAGCCGTGGACCTCTTCCGTCGCGGGTCGCAATTCAGCCTGCCGCACAGCGGATGGGGCTTCGCCTTCGCCTGGCGGCGCGGCGTGTTCACCACGCTGCTCGACAAGATCGCCAAACGCACCGCGCAATGGCAGGACAATCTTGCCGCGTTTGACGATTGGATCGCCAAATACGACGCCTTGGCCGCGGACGCTGACGACAAGGCGCGGTTCGAGATCCTGCGCCGCGCCGAGAGCGAGGTCGCGACCGCGAAGACCGATCCGCTGCCCGCCAGTGCGGACGATTTCCGCACCACGCTGCTTGCCCTGCGCTCGATCTTTGCGGCCCGGCGGCAGAGCTTCTTCAACCTCCTGTCAACAACACGAAGCAAGGCGAGCGACCTGCTCGGCGATGCGCGAGTCCTGCTGCCGGTCGCAGATATTGATCCGACGCCGCTTACCCTCAACGACGAGGAGACTGCGACGATCGTCTTCGTCCAGGAGACGCAGGCCGTCCTGACCGCGGTGATGGCGGATATTGACAGCCGCCTCGTCGCTTCGCAGGCCGCGCTCGACGCGTCCACCGCTGCGGCCAATGCGCCAGGCAGCGTGAAGTCTCTGCAAGACGCGGCCACGGCGCTGTTCGGCGAGCATTTCGTTCTTCTCCCCGAATTCGGCCTGAAAACCGCGCAGGCGGCCGAGATTGAGGCAGCACTGGCGGACGGCGCCGATGGCGGACCGCTTCTCTCCTATCTCCAGACCACTGTGGGCCTCGATCTGCCCGTCGATGAATGGTTCACGGGCGCAGCGCGGGTGCGCGAGAAGCTGCGGACCTTCGAGCAGGTCGCAGCGCTCGGCACGGCATTCGGCGCGGCCGAGCCGGTGCTGTCGCCGGCGCAGATCCCTTATCAGCCGAAGGACAGTTGGCTGGCGCTGCAATTCCCTGCCGATTACGCATTCGACAGCCAGCGCCTGCTCTACACCGCACATTACGCCGTTCCGTTCCAGAAATCGGCGCGGCAATGTGGCCTCCTGCTTGACGAATGGAGCGAGGTCGTACCTAAACGCGATGTCACCACCGGCATCACCTTCCATTACGACCGGCCGAACAGCGAGCCGCCCCAGGCCATGCTGCTGGTGACACCACCGGAATATAGCGGCGCCTGGCAGTGGGCCGATCTGGTGGACGCGCTGAATGACACGCTGGATCGCGCCAAGCGTCGTGCGGTCGAACCGACGCAGGTCGATTCCACCGCCTATGCCCGCTTCCTGCCGGCGACTATTACCGCGGTGACGGTGAATGCGCTGACGATTACACTCAACCTCGCGCTCAACAATGCAGGCTACAAGCCGGGAGGCAGCTGAATGGCTATCATCACCGAGATCCAGGATCTGCAGCACGCGCTGATCGCACGCGCCTTCCCGACGATTACGCTGTTCAACCGCCTGGAAACCCGTCCGCGGACCGACAATTTCGCCCGCGCCCTCAAGGCCGAGGTGCGCGACGCGCTGTGGATGCTCACCCGGCAATGGCAGATGGGGGAGTTCGAGGGCGATGACGCAGGCTCGCCGATCTTCGCCAAGGTACATCTCGCGCGCACGCTGCTGGAAAAATACAAGGCCGGTGACGGCTCGGTCGAGATGTTCGACGGCACCGTGCCGTTAGAGGCGAAGGTCGAAAAGCTGGCGGTGCCCTTTGCGATGGGCGGGCTCGACGTCTCGCTCGACATCCGGCTCGCAATGGGGCGCTATTGGCTGAAGCTGCTGCGCTCCTTAGGCGATTTTACCGCCCCCTTCGCCGCCGCCTATCCGGTGCACGTGCCCGATCCGGCCAATCCGGCCGACGCACCGATCTGCGCCCATAGCGAAGCCTGGAGCAGTTTCGCCGCGGCGGCGGGCCGCGCGATGGACGGCATGAAGCTTTACCAATATGTCACCGCCGATCCGGCGCACCATGCCTATGACGGCATTGCCGGGCTTGCCGGTCAGGAGGCGCAGGTCGATGCATTGACCGCGAAGTTCGTCGCGTGGTTCGGGCGGCAATTCTATCAGCCGCAACCCGGCCAGGCCGAGGCCTGGGAACCTGCGCAACTGGAATACCGCTTCGCCTGCTCGGCGCCTGCAGCCGGCGGGGAGAAGGTGTTCACGGCCGATGAATATTACCAAGGTCATCTCGACTGGTACAGTTTCGATATCGATCCCAAGCAGAGTACGCTCGGCGGCGCGCCGCTGCCGCCAGGACCAGCGCTCGGACACGACACGCAGACGCTGCTCCCCTCGCCTGTGAGCTTTCCCGGCATGCCCGACACGCGCTGGTGGGCGTTCGAGGACGGCAAGACCAATTTCGGCGACGTGAAGCCGGACACGACCGACATCGGCAAGCTGCTGCTGGTCGAGTTCGCACTGGTCTATGCCAATGATTGGTTCCTGATTCCCTACACGCTGCCGGCAGGCTCGCTCGCCAAGGTCGAGGGACTAGTGGTCACCAATGTGTTCGGCGAGCGCACCTGGGTCGAGGCGGCGGGACGCGGCAAGGATGACGACTGGCAGCGCTGGGCGATGTTCATCGTCAACACGGCAGGCGACAATGGCGAAGCCGCGGATACTTCGCTGCTCGTGCCGCCCTCGGCGATGAACGTTCTGGAAGGCAAGCCGCTCGACGAGGTGCTGCTGATCCGCGACGAGATGGCGAACATGGTGTGGGGTATCGAGCGGACAATTCCGCTGCCTTCGGGGCCGACGAAACCGGGCCGCGAGGCCGCACGCGAGTTGCACGCCTATCTGCAGGCCAAGATTGCGGCCGCGCCCCCGGCACCGCCGCTCTTCGAAACAAACGCCTCGATCACCTATCGGGTCATGACCACGGTGCCGGAGCAATGGATCCCCTTCGTGCCGGTGCATATGCCGAACGACGTGCGACAGACACAGCTTCAGCGTGCCGCGATGCCGCGTATCCTGGACGGCGATACTGCGCTGCCAGCCAAGGTGCGGCCGCGCACGCGGCTGCTGCGCGAAGGCCTCGACCAATCTCCGTCCGTCGCCTATTTCATCCATGAAGAAGAAGTGCCGCGCGCCGGCGTACGCGTGACCCGCAGCTTCCAGCGCGCACGCTGGACCGACGGATCGGCCTGGACGTGGCTTGGCGCGCGCAAGCAGACCGGCCGTGGCGAAGGCTCCAGCGGACTGGCCTTCGACAGCGTCGTCGATGCGCCCAAGCAAAGCTGAGACACAGCGCGCCGGCAGTGGGATCCGTTATCCAATTGATCGCCCTCCACTGAGTGTTCGAGTGAGATGGCGGCTAACCTGCGTTGCAGAGGTAGTTGACGCATTCGACGGACGAGAAGTCCGGCAGCGCCGCTGCCGACGCGTCCGATGGTGGCGTCATCGTTGGGAAAGATGCCGGCGAGCTCGGTCCTTCGCTTGATTTCTCCATTCATCGGAATGCCGGCCGGCAAGACGCTTTAGTTCTGTTTCCACGTTGCATTGTCGGGGATCGACCGACTGGGCACGACCACCTGTATGATCGACGGGCTGCTCACGTTTTCCAACGCGCCGAGGATCGCGTCCTTGAGTTCGCCGTATGTATGCGCTTCCCAGCCTTGGCACCCAAAGACATCGGCGAGTTTACTGTAGTTCCAGCGGTGCAGGATGCACGAGTTGCGGAACGGCGTGTCGGTTCGAAAGACCGATGCATCGGCAAGCCACTGCTCGACGCCGTAGACCCCGTTGTCGATGACGAAGATGATCGGATTCAGTCCGAAACGGGTTTGCGTGGAGAGGCATTGAGCGGTCATCTGGAAGCCACCGTCTCCCGAAAAAACCATCACCCTCTGGGACGCTTCCTTCGCCAGAGACACACCGGTGGCAGCCGGCCCGATGTAACCTATGGCCGAATAGGAGGATTGGACGATGAAGCCCCGGGGAGCGGCGATCTTAAGCAGCATGCTTCCGAAATAGTTCAGGCTTGCGTCGCTTCCGACGATCGTGTTTCCGTCGATGTAGTAACGGACAAGATCGTAGAAGCCCTGATAGGTGATCTCCTCCGTCAGATTGCCAAAGGTTGGCTCCGGGCGGATTTCCTGCGGCAGATCCCGGCGCGGGCAGATCAAGTTCTTCTCAAGCAAGCCATCGAGCAGATCAACCAGTGAAACCTGCGCGTTGAACACCGTGCCGTACTTGAACGTATCGAATGAAGCAAATGCAGTTTTTCCTAAATCGATGGGCCAGCCGAGATCGTTGATGTCTGTCAGCCAGACGCCGAGCGCCAGGACGAAATCGGAGTTTTTCATCAGTCCCTGAACTGATGCAGACGAGGATTGCCCGTCGAACACGCCAGCGAACTGCGCGTCCTCTTCAGACAGTATCGCCTTGCTCAACAGCTCGGTAACATAGGGGATCTGCAACTGCCGGATCAGCTTTTCCGCCTTGTCGCAAAGCCCGAACCGGTCGATCTCGACCCCGATCCAGAGCAGCGGATTAGTCGCCTGCTGCAATCTTTCGCCGATCTGCCCGATCGTTTGGGCCAGGCTGTCCGGGTCGGACAAGACAGGTGCAGCACTCAAGGCATTGGAAGGACGCTGACATTCCAGGTCCACCATATCCTCAAGCAGCTCGATATAAACGGGACGTCGCTCCGTGATGCACTGAGTCAGCGCATAATCGATCAGCATGGGCGCCAGATGGGGGCTGTCGATACGCACTGCGGCGGCCGTTACGTATTCGAAGACTTGGAGATCCGTTTCGCGCCCACTTATGAAGTGGTGGGAACTGTAGCCGGTCTGCTCGAAGGTGAGCGTCTTCTTGATGCTGGGCGCCCCGTTGATGAGAACGACCGGCACACGCTCCACGAAAGAGCCGGCGATGGCATTGGTC
Organism: Hyphomicrobiales bacterium; assembly: GCA_900471605.1. GTDB lineage: Bacteria > Pseudomonadota > Alphaproteobacteria > Rhizobiales > Rhizobiaceae > Neorhizobium. The sequence continues at coordinate 26,399 of UCEY01000019.1, forward strand.
GCACAAAGCGCGCCCGCGGAATAGGTGACGCAAAGCGCACCAATCCCCTTGAGCCGCGCATATCCGTCGGCAGCATAGCCGGCGTTCAGCTCGTTGACCTCTTCGATCACCTGAATGTCGCTCTTCTCGACATAGCTGGTCACCCATTCGATCGAATAGTCTCCGGCGATGGAGAACAGGTGCCGCAGACCCAATTCGTGGAGTCTATCGACCAGATACTGCCCGACCGTGTATTTCCCGTTCATGGCCCAAATGCTCCCTTTGTCCGAAAGATGAAAGCTAGAATTGGCGCGCATTGCCGAAGAGACGCGGCATGTAGATGTCGAAAATTGCCGGGCATTTCCGTTCCGGATACTGTTCGAGCATGAACCGCTTGAAGTCTTCGTTCACCAGCCCCTTCCCGGCGGCATCCATGGCGACGGTCAGGTATTCGATGTTTCGTGCAACCTCGTTCCTGTCTGCCGGAACGCCGTGTCCGGCCAGAAACACGTCGTAGTCGCTAAACAGCATCCCCTGCAGAACCTGGGCCCAATGGTTCATGCTTTGCGTCAGATAGAGATGAGTGCCGCTGTAAATCAGGTCCTGTGCGATGAAGACGCCAAGGTCGGGAAGCGCGATGGTAAGAAGAAAATCGATCTCGGTATCCACGACCTCACCGAAGACATATCTGACCCCGTCGATGATTTCTTCGCCGGCGCACACCGCTTGTCCGGGTATGACGACGGTATCGGGCGCAAGATTGCCCATTTTCCAATGATCAAGTCTTGAGTCCTCGCCGTGCTCCTTCAGGAATTCGATGGTCTCGGCAAGAGCATAAATGGAAATGTCGTCGAATGCGGCGCCCAGGCCGAACCAGTGGTCTGGATGCCTGTGCGACAGATAGATCCGATCGATGGGCTTGCCGATGCCGTCGGCATATTCCCTGAACTTCAGCGCGTAAGGGACCAGAAACTGCCCATCGACGAGAACGAGTTTGTTCTCGCTTTCGATGATGTGCGTCGCGTTGGCGATATTGTCATCGGTAAACGAGGAGATGAACGTGTGAAGCCGCACACCGCCTATTCGCCGCGTGATGATGATGGGATCGGGCAGTTGCGCTACCATGAAGGTTTTCCTCTCTCGAAAATCATCGGGGGCGGCCATCATGCGGGTGGCAGCCGTGAGGGCGGGTGCCCGCAGCAAAGCGATCGCCTGTCCGCCATCACCGGCGGACGGCGGCAAACGTCGCGAGCTTGTCTTCCAATGTCTTCAGCGCGCTGCGGGCGACGTCATATGCGCTGTCGCGTCCTGTCTCAGGCTCATCCTCGCCGGGCCGCCAGAAGCGTCGGCGCGTCATCCGCATCGAACTGTCGAAGGGTGGGATCGCGTTGAAGACCTCCACCAGATAGGGGCCAGTATAAACCGGCTCGATCTCGCCCAGCACGATGTCCCAGGGGATCCAGCTATCGGTCACGGCGCCGCGGTCCGGCGCCGAAATGTGGATGTAGTTGAGCTGGCCCTTGCGTGTGGCCCGCTCGACATTGTTCCTAAAAATCGCCGGGCCTCGACTTTCCATCACGACTTGCGCCGTGTCGATCGTCACCCCGCACATCGGAATGTTGTAGGTGTCCAGGAAATCGAGTGCGTCCGAGACCATGGTCGCGCCTGGCGTTTCCCAGTTCTTGACCGGCTCGATGGCGAGTTTTACCTTTTTTTCATGTGCATATTCCGCCAGTTCCTTGAAGGGGGAGCTGGCCGCCGCGTAACGGGGCTTCATCCAGTCCTGCAGCGCATCGCTCCAGATCCCGTCACCGGAATCGGTCAGCGGAAAGACCCCGTAGGGATAGAGGAAGGGACCCGACATGATCGCCCCCTCCCCGCCGAGCACAGCGGTGATATCGACGCGCGACTTGAGATAGGCTATCGCCTGTCCGCGCTGTTCCTCGTAAGGCGAGGTGGGATCGAACGTCCTTGTCGTGCCGACATTGGTCGTAAATTTCGCATGCCGGAAACCTGCATGATCGAACGCCTTTTTCAGGCGAACATAGCTCGCGACCTCGTCGCGGTGATCGACCATGGCCGGCCCGGTGGCGATGTGCAGGTCGAAACCCGTATAGCCCATCTCGGTGAGAGCCCGCAGATGCCGGATAAGGATCTGGGTATAGGCCTCGTCATCCGGCCTCGCGTCCGCCGTGAACATGAAGAAGCTGAAATATATGTCTCGCTTGAATGGCTTTTGCATCGTCATAGCTCCAGCTGACTCTACGTTTTGAAGAGCGGTTGATCGGCGTGACTGAATTTTCGAATGAGCACGGCTGTCCCATCATCTGTAATTTCGATGCGAACGAATTCGACTGAACGGTCCCGGAACTCAAAACTTAAACGCTATACAACGCTAGAAAACATCCATAGATTGTGCTGAAAAAGACGGCGATGCCGTCATATCCGCCCTTCAGGATCACCAGCCGAGCAACTCGCACAAATACGCCCGGCCCATTTTCGCGTATTGCAGCGGATTGGCCTTTGCCGGGTCCTGCTCGGCCTCGACACAGATCCAGCCGGCGAAGTCCGCTGCCGCCAAAGCCTCAAGTATCTCCGGAAAGGTGCGGATCGAGCCGTCGCCGGGGACGGTGAATATGCCCCCCTCTATCCCCTGCTCGAAGGACAGTCCCTTCTCATGGATCTCCGCAACAATATCTGCGCGCATATCTTTCAGATGAACATGCTTGATGCGGTGTGCATAGGTACGGGCAAGCGCGAGCGGATCGGCACCGGCCGCCGCCTGATGTGCGGTATCCAGAAGCATGTTGACGAGGGCAGGATCCGTCTCATCCATGAGCCGGTGGATCGCCTCGGTTTTCATCACCCCGGTTCCCAGGTGCGGGTGGTAGCAGAGCCGGCGATTGCGGGCCTTGGCCTTCTCGCCCGCCTCGTGCAGGCCTTCGAGCAGTCGTTTCCACTGATCCTCCGAGAAGTCCGGGCAATTGGGAAACAGGGCGACGGGAAGCGGGTTGACGGCCCCGCCGAACTCCGAGACGACCAGGTCGGCCCTTCGAGGATCGTCACTGCCGCATTCCATGGCTTCGAGAAAATCGAGTTGAGTATCGACATTGCTCAGCGTGTGCTTCTTCATCGACTTGATGGTGAAATAGGTGCTGACCCATGGTTCGGAAATCCGGAGCCCCCTCAGTTCGAGTGCAGGCCGCAGGACGTCCGGATCGGTCGGATATTTGTGCCCGACGCCGCATCCGACATAACCGGCCAGCGCCATTTCGCTCAAAGCCTGTTCGTAGGGGATACCGATATCGATGTTGATGAAATCGTCATTCCACCACAGCGTGGGAATGACGCCCAGCCAGACCTTATCGGGCGTCAGGCGATGCAGATTTGTTGTCATGACATGATCCCAACATTTTGAAGGTGAACGGAAACGGCATCGGCTTTGGTGTCGGAAGCCGGAAAGGCCGGAATTTTGGGAGGATAGGCCCATGAACCGTATCCCGGTGCCTTGGCACCGGCAGGGTGGGCGCCGATCGCCTTCCAGAGCAACCCTTCCACATAGGCATCTGGAGAAACCACGAAGGTCGCATCCGCTGGCTTGGCCCCAAAGCGCTGCGTCCAAGCGTAAGGCAATTCGAACCAGGTTCCGGAATACCAGAGCTTGATCAGGGAGCGTGCCACATCGCCCAGCAGTTCACTTCCCAAAATGGTCGCACGCAGCGCCCGGGCACGGGTGCCGTCTCCGGGCGGGGGCAGAGCAGCGAAGGCGGCCAGCAGTGTGTTGGTTGTGTCGCCGCCGACAACCTTATCGAGCGTGCCGAGATAGCGTTCTGCCAAGCCCGTTGCGAGAAGATCGAAGCGGGAAAAGGCGGTCAATTCTACGGAAAGGCCAAGAAATGTCTCGATACGGTCGCTCATGCCGCAGCCTCCGCCCGGTGGGCCGCATATGGATCAGCGGTATTTTTTCCGATCTCGTAGGTCGGGCTGCCGTTTAGACCGGGATGACCCGGCAAAGGATTGCGGATGAGTTCCAGCATCATATTGCGGAACTCGAACATGACAGGCACGGCCTCGAGCAGCAGGTTCGGTTGCCCGTTGTAGGCGCGCGTCAGAAGCGCCAGGAATTCTCCGTAGCGGTGATTGAATGCGACGGTCGCCTCGCGAAGTTCCGAGCCGTCGGAAATTTCCGCCACTTTCAGGTTAGGCTTGATCGGATAAGCGCCGTCCCAATCGATCTGCAATGGCGGACCGGTCGGGTGGCCGGGCTTGTCACCCTTCAGGTAATAACGCCCTTTGACCAGCTCTTCGAAACGATAATAATGGGCCAGTTCGTGCTCATCATCGTCATAAATGCCACCACCATCACCTTCACCCTGCTCGATGATGAGCTCGAGGGCATCAAGGGCGCTTTTCAGGTCGAAGACGGGAAACAGTTCGCCGCCGCCGGAATAATAGTATTCCGAAGTGATCTGGCGTGACCTGTCCCCGGTAAAGATGGTCTGGCCTTCCCGCTTCGCTTTTTCTTCCAGCTCTTTGATGCCCTCCACGATGGCTGCGTAGAACTCGCCGATACTGTAGAAATGCAGGTCCTTGTTGCGCGGATGGCTGCCGAGCACGGTTTTATGCTGCGACGATTTGCGGTGGATCAACGGACTTTGGGCTTTCAGATGCTCAGACCGCGCGGCAGGCCGTTCGATTTTCAGAAAGGTCGCCAGCGCCTCCCGCCCGAATGCCTGGATGCCGACCTCGAAATCCGTCTCGCCATCCGGCAGATAAGCTGGATAGCTGGCAACGAAATCCGGTCGTGTGAGGTCCGGCGTGCCGCCAATAGCATTCAAAACATTGGCGGCGATGGTAAGGTGCAGCATCTCTTCAACGACGATCACACGCAGGATCTGTGCTGCATCCTGGTTCACGTTGGGCATGATCGAATAAAGTGCAGTCAGATAGGGCGGGATCGTCGCGTGTTCGAGCTGCATCGCCCCGTGGAGAAACTCTTTCAGCTCGTCAAGCGTCCTAATGCTGCTGTGCGTGTGCATGCTCAAGCTCCGTAGAATGTAACTTGGATACGGGGGACTGTACCGGTTTCGCGTGCGTCGGATCCGTCTCTGCGTGCCGCGCACCCGCAGCCGGTTTCTCAGTGCAGATAGTTCAGGATGTCGCGCCCGCTGCGGAAGCACATGGCCGCCAGCGTCAATGTGACATTGGCGGTGCCGATCGTCGGCATGCTGCCACCGCCCACAAGATAGAGGTTTTCATGGTCCCAGCTGCGCTGGTTCTTGTTCACGACCGAATTGGTTTTCGTCGTTCCCATAATATGGGTGCCGGCGAGGTGATTGCCTCCACGGATCGCATAGCCCTGCCCTTCATAGGCCACATAGCCGAAGTCGCTGCGGTCGTAGCTGGTATGATCCTGAGCACCCAGACGCGCGAAAACGGTACGGGAAAACTGCCGGGCATAGGCAGCGCCTCTCATCGTATATTCCGGTACGGTGAAGGACAGGATGGGCCGCATGTTGCCCAACGCGTCCGTGAACTGCGGATCAAGCGTGATGCGATTGCTTTCGACTGGCATCACCTCCAGCATGACCGCCAGCAGAAGCTGCCGCGAGACGCGGTCGATCAAGCCTTGCCGCAGCTCGCGACCATGCAGGTTCCGATCGTCCACCAGCTCGAGAAGATCGGAGGTCGGCGCCCCCGTTGCCCAGCCCCAGCCGTCATTGTGGATGTCGATGGCGAAAGCGGCCTGCTTTTCGCGGAAAGGACCGTCTCTCAGATCGACAATGCCGCCCGTCGAGCTGGTGCCGCGCATCGTGCCGCAGATCTGTGGCATCAGCGCCCAGTTCAGGAGATAGGCATGGTCCATGAGGTTGCGCCCGACAAGGCCGCTGGTGCTGCGCAGGCCGGACGAAAGCATCAGGCGTGCCGTTTCGATGGCGCCGGCCGCAAGCACGAAGACCTTGCCCCTCACTGTGATCGTTTCATAAACAGGCGAGCGGGGGTCTTCATAAACCTTCACCTCAAGAGCACTGACTTTTCCGCTGTCGGGATCGATCACCACCTTGGATGCGACGGCCTGCGGCAGTAGCTCGACCAGCGGCTGGCCGCTCTTGCCGTTCATCCGGAAAGCCTTGGCCAGCGTTTTGCCCGAATGGTAACGCGCTTGTACGGGACAAAGCGGCACGCAGTTTGTATTGCCCTGGCAGCGACCGCCCTCTTCCACCTGGTGGGTATTGACCGCACCGACCGGCCTGTAGCCCCTTCCGCCGTCATAGGCCGGATTGGGGATGCCGTTGCGCCCTTGCGGATAAGGCCTGACCTTGAGCGGATAAATCCGACCGTAAAGATCGACACTTGTGCCATCGATCCCGTTGTTGACCTGCTGGTCCAGATAAGACAGCGGCAGGCCGCGCATGGGAAAGACATAGCCGTCGGGAAAGGTCTGTCCCAGATAGCTCTGGTCCTCGACATTGGCGGACACGCCGATTTCCTGCTCGGCCAGGCGATAATCCTCCTCGACCTCTTCGAAGCTCAGGGGCCAGTCCAGCCCCTGCCCATAATTGGTGCGGGATTTGAAATCGGAACGAAGCATGCGGGGGGTCTTTGCCTCCCAGTGCATGGTCGTTCCGCCGAAAATGCGGGTATATGTAGTGTCACTCACATAAGGGCCGGATTGAACGATATAGGTCGAGCTGTCGGTCTCTCCCGCCTGCAGCTTTCGCAGCTGCGGGCTGCGAGGCATGGCCGCATTCGCATTCACGGGGAATGGCGATTGGTTATCCTTGGCCGCAGCCGAATAGAACGTCGTCAGGAGATCGTCGTAACCGACGAGGCTGCGATTAGCACCGGTTCCCGCCTCCAGGACAAGCACGCGCTTGCCCGCTTCCGCGGCCTGCTTGGCAATGATTGCCCCGGATATACCGGAACCGACGATCACGATATCGTAGTCGCGAGACCCGGCGACCGCCTGGGGGTCGACTCTCAGCGCCGATTCAGATGGGAAAAGCACTTCAATCCTCCATATCTCGAAGAAACGTGGGCGTCGTCAGGTGGCCGTGGCTAATGCTGCGCCCGCGAGGTTTTGAGGATTCTTGCCTTTGGCTTTGCTGCTCCCGCTGCTCACCGTCTTCCGGGCGACGGCGGAGCCGGCTCTGACCGCAGACAAGAAGGAAGCGTAGCTCCACGTCAGGTTACGCACGCTTTTCTCGTAACCCGTGCTTCCATCGAACTGCTCGCTCAGCTCGTAGTGATCGCTGTGATAGACGACGGCACGCAACATGGCGTCGGAGGACGCGCGCAGCGCTTCCGCAGCATTGGCTGGAGTGGCCGACGAACTGATGGAGAGGCCATCGAAGAAGGGCTTGGAAAGGTCGTCGAGCGGGACGGTGCCGCTCGCCTCGATGGCATTGGCGAGGCGGTATTGAAACTCCGCGAAGTTGGCCGTGCACAGAGCCCAGGGATGCCCGCCGGTGACTGGCTGAGCGACATCCCCGTCATAATGATCTCCGGGATAACGTCCGAATAGTGGACCAATGCCTTTACCGGCATCAGCGCCGTTAATGGGATAGAAGGTGGAAACCGACGGGTCGGCCCATTGACGCCGCAGGATGGCAGCCGTCGCGAGGACTTTCGTATCCGTTGGCTCGATTGCGCCATAGCAGACGGAACATATGATATCGATGTTCGCGTCATAGCCGGGCTGCGTATCGGCATCGAGGACGCTCACATAGAGTTGCCCGTTCCAGTGGGCGGCAAGCTGACTTTGCAGCCATGCCATCGCATCAGCCACCGCGCTAGGCACAGCAACGCCGATGGAGTTCCTTGAAATTTCCTGGAAAAACCGCAATTGCACGGCTCTCGCAAAGAACGAGTATCCGACATACTCCTCCCACAGGTTGGCAGTCTTGTTCTGATAGGCCTGCAGGAGATATGAAAGATTGGTTTCAATCAGCTGCTTGGCGAGGCTCTGCGTATTGCCGTCAAGCTGGTCGAAGGCAATGAGAAGCGCGATTGACTGAATGGCCGGGCCGTCATTCTGTTCGGACCACGGGCGAATATCGCCGGCAACCGTGAAGCAGGCATGGCCGAGCGTCACCGCGGACGAGTTCTTGGCATTGGTTTGGCAGAGAGCGGCGAAGTTCACGTAATCGACGAGAGCCGGCACGCCTCCCCCTTTGACAGGCGGCAGATCCGCTGACGCGATCTCTATGGCGGTAATTGCGCTGTCCCGCACCCAATTGAACACGTAGTCCTGATCCACTCCTGGTGTATTCGCGGGATAGGACGGTGCGGCGATGACGCAGCCCGGCTTGGAAAAAACGCCCGGGCTTGCAGGATCTTCGATGACATAGCCGCTGCTCGTTACGTTCCGCATCAGCAGCAGCAGGAAGTAACGTGACAGAGCCATCAAATCGGTCTGGGCGAAGGCAGGCATTGGAGTTTTTGCAGGCGCGTCGGCGCCCACTGCCAGACCCAAACCGGCCCGGTTCGTGTTTATCATAGCTGACTCCAAAAATCGTTGTGATTAGATCGGCAAGAAAATGCTTTGCTGCCACTCACTGGAGATGCTCTCGCCAAATTGACGCCAGAAATGCATCTCAGCCCGCCCCCTTCTCCCCGGAACTCAACGTCCTGGGAAAACGGAAGGAACCTACGCCGCTAAATACTCTCGATTAACCCAAGTATTACGCTAGGAATTGGTCTTTCAGCCATGATCACGTAAACGCGATCCTGGGCGTAACAAAATACGCCAAGCATGAACTGTCAACGGGACCAGGGAAACAGGTCCGCTTCCAAAACTTGCAGTTGATTTGTAAGATTGACCTCAGGAAGAGGTTTGGCCTGGATATAAAAATCCGGATTACCGCACGAAATACATCATCGCCTGCACGGCCAGTTGAATCCGTTACAATGAGTATTAGAAATCGTACAGACTACTCTTCTGAGTAGCCTACGAAAGTCCAGCATCTTCCTCGTACAGAGGATATGAAATACCACCTCAGCGCGATTTCTTAGCTGATACGTATTTATCTTAAGTTGATTCTCTCTGCAACAAAAAAGTCGGCCAGAACATTATTTCCTGCGCAGCGCTTGGAAACTCGGCCGAGATGTTTGAGAGGAGCTGTCACAATGCCTGGAAAGGGCTTCGCGCTGGTGCCGAGGAGCCGCAAAGAAAATTGCTCGGATCCCCGCAAACTCAATCGGCTTTCGGTTCTGCTGCCGCTGCTACAGCCGGAGCAACCGGCTTTGGAGGTCCGCTCTGGGCGCTAGCGAACCATGGGCTGCTCACCTTGAAGGGATGAGAACCAGCGACCTGTTATTGCAGGTTCCTGCGCAATAGATTCATTGTGTGAGCCAGGAACTTGGACTGCCTGGAATGACTAATTTGGGGCCGACGCGGAACGCGACCTTTGGGTCCGAAGAAAGATTCCGGATGCTCAGCCGGCGCGACCAAGCTCTGAAACTGACCCCGCGTACCTTCGCGTCGATGACTCGGTCCCGGCTGCAGTAAACTCGAAGTGGCCATTCGCGATCGCGCCAACAGTCTCCCTGATGGCGATCAATTTACCCCTGTTCGCATTGCCCCCATTCCCTCGATCATCAGTTTCATGCCAAGCGCGCCGACCACGGCACCGGCCGCGCGATCGATCCACTGCTTGGCCCGCAGGTAGATGGAGCGCGGTCCGTTGGACGACAGAGCAAAAGCGACGATCGCATACCAGGCGAACTCGTTGCAGAAGAGCAGGGGCGGCAGCACAAGAAGCATCCATAGCGGCGGTGAGGCTGGCAGCATTGCGGCGAACATCGACGCATAGAAGATGGCGGTCTTCGGGTTCGCAAGCTGCACCAACAACGCCCGCACAAGCGCCCGCCGGAATGAACCCGCCTGCGCCGTCCCGTCATTGATGATCTCCAGGGGTTCATTCGCGCCGCGCCAGATCTTGATGCCGACCCATAGCAAGTAAGCGCCGCCGCCAATACGAAGCGCGATGTCGAGCCACGCGAGCTGGACCAGCAGCGCAGTCAGTCCGGCCACCGCAATGGCCGCAAAAATGAACCCGCCGACACCCATGCCGATTGCGGCCGCGAGCCCGTCCGTGCGCTCGCCTGAAACGGCGATGCGCGAGACGACGACGAAACTCGGGCCCGGACTCATCGCACCGAGAAGAAACACGCCGAGAATGGAAACGATCGTGGCAATTTCAGACATGGCTTTCTCCGGCGTGTCTCTGAGGTTCTCTGCAGCGACTTGATCGGACGCAACCGACCTGAACCATCCTTCGGTACTATCAGGCAGAAGGTCAATGCTCCTTCAATTGCTGCGCCCCAAAAGCATCGCTTTGTTCGTCCGTTTCCGCTCCTTCAGCCGTTGTCTTAAGCCTCCTCACCCGGGCCACGAACTTCTAGAAGATCGCCTCTCCACCCCCCGTTTCCAGCGGCTAGCAATACAGCCATTAACAGAAATAAACAGGATCACGCACGCTTGACGCCCGAGTTCAATGGTTTCAGCACCCAGGCGCGTCCTTTTCTGCAACATATTTCCGTCGAAGTTGTGTAAATTTATATATTGTCGTATACTAAAGGCGGTTCGCGGTCGTTAGCTGATCTCGGCGGCGCACGGATAAGGCGCCATCGAGATATGGCTTGTTGGGGTGAGACTTATGAATGATATCGTCGTGCGGTATCCCGGGCGGGATGGAACAACGCCAGACAGGCTGAGCGACGTCGTTTACGACGGGATCGTCGGCTTGATTGCGCGCGGCGACTTGATCATAAACAGCAGACTCCCTTCAGAAACAGATCTTTCGTCAAGGTTCGCTGTTTCACGCACCGTTGTGCGAGAGGCGCTCGGCAGGTTACGTGAGGATGGGGTGATCGTATCCCGGCAGGGATCTGGTTCCTATGTGACTCGGCAACCCGACGTGGCCGTACTACGTTTTTCTCAAGTTGGATCCCTTGCCGATGTTCAACGCTGCTTTGAATTCAGAGCAGGCCACGAAGCAGCGGCGGCCGCCCTTGCGGCGGAGAGATGGCAGGAAGAGGACCTGCAGCGACTTAAAGATTCATTAGAGTCGCTGGAGAAATGTCTCAAGAACGGCACTATAGGGATAGAGGAAGACAGGCGTTTCCACGAGGCTGTGGCTCAGGCGACGCGCAACCAATACTATATTTCCATTCAGGTTTCGATGGCATCTCATATCGCGACAGGAATGAATATTACTCGTCAGCTGAGCCTTATGCGGACCCCCGAGCGCCTTCGGGCGGTTCAACTTGAGCACGATGCAATTTTCGAAGCGATTAGCCAGCGCGATCAAAATGGCGCAAGCGCCGCCATGCAACGCCACATCCTCAATGCGCGCCAGAGGATGTTCGAGGGTGTCTAGTTGGTGTCAGCCGAAGGAAATCAAGCTGATGCAATCCATGCATCAGAAGGCATTCCTATGCCTCTGTCCGTATCTCATCTCCGCGGTGCGCCTTCGCTACCGATTTCGCAGCGGGTTTCATCGAATTGGCTCCTGGGCAAATCACAAGTGGCGGTTTTTCCATTCTGGTTGGACGATGATCGCGTTCGGCAAGTGATACGATTAATTTGATCGAAAGGGTAACACGCATGGCCTCGAATCTCTCGGACAATTACGGCGACAGCCGGTTTTCCCATACGCCTCGAGTCATCTCCGTTCGGGTGATCCCGGTGGCCGGGCAAGACAGCATGCTGCTCAATCTCAGCGGTGCGCACGGACCATTCTTCACCCGCAACGTGGCAATCGTTGAAGACGATTCCGGCCATACTGGCATCGGCGAGGTGCCTGGCGGCGAGGCTATCCGCAAGACGATTGAGGACGCCGCACCGTTGCTGATCGGCCAAGCGATCGGCGGCTATAATGGTCTGCTCGACAAGGTGCGCAAAACCTTCAGCGACCGCGACAGCGGCGGCCGGGGACTGCAGACCTTCGATCTGCGCACCACCATCCATGTGGTGACCGCGCTTGAATCCGCCCTGCTGGACCTGCTCGGCCAGCATCTGGGCGTACCGGTCGCGGCCCTTCTCGGCGACGGCCAGCAGCGCGATCGGGTCGAAATGCTCGGATACCTGTTTTATGTCGGCGACCGCCGCAAGACGGACTTGTCCTATCGCGATGGCAAAGCCGAAACCGACGACTGGCTGCGGCTGCGCGACGAGGAGGCACTGACACCCGAAGCGGTCGTCCGGCTCGCGGAAGCGACCCATGAACGATACGGTTTCCGCGATTTCAAGCTGAAGGGCGGCGTGCTTCGCGGCGAGGAGGAAATCGAGGCAGTCACCGCCATTGCCCGCAGGTTTCCGGAGGCGCGCGTAACGCTTGATCCCAATGGTGCATGGTCGCTTGAAGAAGCGATCCGCCTCTGCAAGGGCCGTGGCGACGTGCTGGCCTACGCGGAAGATCCGTGTGGCGCCGAACAGGGTTATTCCGGCCGCGAGATTATGGCCGAGTTCCGCCGTGCCACCGGTTTGCCGACCGCGACCAACATGGTGGCTACGGACTGGCGTCAGCTTTCCCATGCCATCCAATTGCAATCCGTGGATATTCCGCTGGCAGACCCACATTTCTGGACCATGCAGGGGTCAGTTCGCGTGGCTCAGATCTGCCAGAATTTCGGCATGACCTGGGGTTCGCATTCCAACAACCATTTCGACGTGTCGCTGGCTATGTTCACCCATGTGGGCGCCGCCGCACCCGGCCGGGTCACGGCGCTCGACACGCACTGGATCTGGCAGGACGGCCAGCGGCTAACGCACGAGCCGCTGAAGATTGAAGACGGCCATATCGCCGTGCCCGAAAAACCGGGACTCGGTATCGAGCTGGACATGGGCGAGGTCGAAAAGGCGCACCAACTCTATCTGAAACACGGCCTCGGCGCCCGCGACGATGCGATTGCCATGCAATACCTGATCAACGACTGGCGGTTCGACAACAAGAGGCCATGTTTGCTCCGAGGCTGAACCTCGAGACGAGGCCGATCATTCACCATCACCACCCGTGCGCTCTCGGATGTCATGTTCTCTTTCCTTGAGGACATCGGGGCATGCGAGACCGGACGACACTGTCGCTCCGCCCGGCCTCCGGGAGGTATTATTTTGCCGGCACGTAATCGAATTCGACATCCCGCTTGGAGGCCGCCGCATCGCGCTTGTCCGCCGGACCATAACCGCCACCGCCAGGAAGCTGCAGGATCAGCCGGCGGCCGGCCGGAACACGCTGGCGGCCCTTGCTGGCGAGTTTCGTGCCGTCGTCGAGCAGCACGACCCCTGCCGCGCCGTTCTCGCCGCCTTCGCGGCCACGCGGCGGATGCTCGACTCGGTCGAACATGGCATTAAAATGCATCTCATGCCCTTCGGTTGGCGAAATTTCCACGACTTGGCCAAGACCACCGCGGAACTGGCCGGCGCCGCCGGAACCGTCGCGCAATTCCTTGCGCCAGAAGATGACCGGACCGACATGTTCGGTTGCTTCGATCGACATGGAATGCACACCGCTGGGAAACGCGGTGGCGCTAAGACCGTCGAGCGTGGAGCGGGCACCGGCACCGCCGCTGTTGAACAATAGCACTTCGGCGCGTTGGCCACCGTCTGCCGGCGCCTTTTCGCCCTGAAGCGGGCGAACGCTGACATGCAGGTTCCACAGCGCCCCTGCCCCTTCGGCCGGCACGCGACCGGGCAGCATCTTGTGGACTGCGCCGAGAACGGCATCGGGCACCAGGTGACCGAGAACGTGGCGGACGGAAACGGGGGCCGGACGCTGGGCGTTCAAAATGCAATCCTTCGGCGCGACGACGCGGAACGGAAGAAGGGAGGCGTGATTGTTGGGAATCTCCGGCGCAAGCGAGCATTTCAATCCGTAGCAGGCATAAGCCGCAGAATAGATAAGCGGGCAATTGATACCTTTCGGGCTCGGCGGCGAGGTCCCTTCGAAATCGGCGAGAATGTGATCGTCGGCAACATCGATGCGCACCGCGATATCTATCGGAAAACCATAGCCGTCGACGCGCATAACATTGGAATAGGAGCCCTTCGGCAACGCGGCGAGCTTTTCCAGCGTCGCGTCGTAGCTGCGCTTGAAGATGAAGTCGGCCAACGCCTCCAGATCGGCAAGATCGAACTCGTCCATCATGTCCATCAGACGGCGATGGCCGATCTCATTGCAGGCAGCGAGCGAATAGACGTCACCAACGACCTGATGGCTTTCCCGGACGTTGTTGTGCAGAATGTTCACGAGATCCTTGTTGACCTTGCCGCGCTCGGCAAACTTCATGATCGGCACGAAGATGCCTTCTTCGTAAACCTCATTGGCATCTGGGCCGAAACCGCGACCACCGACATCCACGACGTGAGCCGTACAGGCGAAATAACCGACGAGTGCCCCATTGCGGAAGCTGGGCGACACGACGGTAAAATCGTGCAGGTGGCCGGTGCCCTTCCACGGATCGTTGGTGATATAGACATCGCCTTCGAAGATATTCTCAGGTCCGATATCGCTGATGAAATGCCCTACCGCCTCGGCCATGGCGTTGACGTGACCGGGCGTACCAGTCACGGCCTGGGCAATCATCTTGCCGCCGCGATTGAAGACACCGGCGGACAGATCGCCCGATTCACGCACGCTGGTGGAGAACGCGGTGCGGATCAAGGTAACTGCCTGTTCCTCGACGACAGAGATCAGCCGGTTCCACATGATCTGCATGTGAACGTCGGAAAGTGCATTGGTTTTCATAAATAGTCCTCCGGTCAGGCGGCGTTCTTGGCGCGCACGAGCAGGCAACCGTCGGCCTGCATGATGACTTCGCGGCTCGCGGTGATGATGGTCGAAGTTTCGCGTTCGGTGATGACCGCCGGACCGTTGATCCAGTCGCCCGGCTTCATATCATGTCGCGAGACGACTGCGGCGGTCTGGAAGCTGCCTTCCTGCACATCGAAAATTTGGCGAGTTCCACGCGACATGGCCAAGGCGACCTTCCCGGTCTTGCCGATCCGCTTGGGCGGCTCCACCTTGGACGTGGCGCGCAGCGACCAGCTGACGATTTCCACATCGAGCCCGTCGATCACGCGACCGAAGAAATGCTCATACTGCTGATCGAACAGGTCGCGGAACAGCATGCGGTCGGCATCCGCATAGTCGCGAACCTCGATGGGGACAGGCACTTCCCAACCCTGGCCGACGTAACGCATGTATATCGTGCATTCGAGATAGGGATCGGCGTCCGGCGCGCCGGAGCGGACGAAGGACGTGGCCTCGGCGATGAGATCGGCCATTGTCTGGTTGATCGCCTTCGCCTCGAAGCGGCTGAGCCGGCTGTAGGCGCTGCGGACGGATTCGAAGCCAAAAGGTGCTCGCAGGAAGCCGATGGCCGAGCCGACGCCGGCGCCCGGCGGGATGAGGAGCTCCGACATGCCGAGCTTTTCGCAAAGCCTTGAGGCGTGAATGGGCGCCGCACCGCCGAAGGCGATCATGGTGAACTCTGAAAGTTCCTTACCATTTTCGACCGCATGCATGCGGGCGGCATTGCTCATGTTCTCGTCGACCACCTCGCTCAGGCCGTAGGCAGCCGTTGCGCCGTCAATATCGAGCTTCGAGGCCAGATCGGTCTGTATGGCAAGGTCGGAGGCCGGGCGGTCGAGCTTCATGGCGCCTCCGGCGAATTCATCCGGATCAAGCCGGCCGAGAACCAGGTCGGCATCGGTGACGGTGGGGTTCTTGCCGCCACGCCCGTAGCACGCCGGGCCGGGTTCGGAGCCCGCGCTGTGTGGCCCGACGCGGATCTGGCGCATGCTGTCTACCGTGGCGATCGAGCCGCCGCCCGCCCCGATCTCGACCATCTCGATTACAGGGATGGAGATCGGCATGCCGCTTCCCTTCTTGAAGCGCCAGGTCCGCGCTACTTCGAAGGTTTTGGATGTTTTCGGCGTCTGCTTTTCGATCAGGCAGATCTTGGCGGTGGTGCCGCCCATGTCATAGGATAGAACCTGATCGAGACCGTGGCTGCTGGCGATATGGGCCGCAAAGATGGCGCCGCCAGCCGGGCCGGATTCCAAAAGGCGTACCGGGAATTCGATGGCGCTTTCGACGCTTATGATGCCGCCGCCGGAATGGATCATGAAGACAGGGCAGCGCGTTCCCTCTTCGGTCAGTCTGCCGACGAGACGGTTGAGATAAGACGCCATCAGCGGCTTGACGAAGGCGTTGGCGCAGACGGTGTTAAACCGCTGGAACTCCCGCATCTGGGGCGAGACTTCGGAGGAGATCGACACGGAAATGTTTGGCTTTTTCGCCAGCAGCCGTCCGCGTACCGCTTTTTCATGGGCGTCGTTGAGATAGGAATGAATAAAGCCGATGGCGACGCTTTCGTATCCGGCTGCGATGATGCGATCACACAGCGCGTCGACTTCCGCCATATCCAGCCCCTTCAGAACCGAACCGTCGGCACCGATGCGCTCGTCGAGCACGAACCGTTCGTTACGAGGCACGAGCGGGGCCGGCAGGACGATATCGAGATCGTATTGTTCAAAACGACTTTCGGTGCGCATCTCGATGACGTCGCGAAAACCCTTGGTGGTGATGAAGGCGGTTCTGGCACCGCGCCGTTCGATCAGTGCATTGGTGGCAAGCGTGGTGCCGTGAATGATCGTATCGATCTCTCCCAATTCCACCTCGGCGACCTCGGCCACCTGACGGATGCCCGCGACAATCGCATTTTCGGGATAGGAATAATCGGTCAGAACCTTGATCGAATGGAGTTCGACGCCAATCTCCATTGCGACATCGGTAAAGGTGCCGCCGATATCGACACCCACCTTGATCTGCTTGCCATCTTTCGCCATTGTTTAACTCTTGCTCCGTATGCGAGCTGTTGCGCCGCGCGTGCCACGACCTGCACAAGGTCCGATTTCAAGCATGCGTCGGTCGTTCCTCGCCCGCACAGTCGGGCGAGGGGTAGAAGCTCTTCAATTGTTGATTAGGATGTCCTGCGCGAAGGCCTTTTTTGCGTCTCGCGCAGGACCTATGCGTTATTGCTTGCCGGTGAAGTCTACGCCGGGAAGGGTCGTCGGCAGCTTGGCGCGATCGACGCCAATCCATTTCTTGTAGAGGGCGTCCAGCGTTCCATCCGCGGTCTTGCGGTTAACGAAATCCGTCAGGAAGGCGAGCATTTCGGCGTCACCCTTGCGCACAGCCATGCCCTGGAAATTATCCGCAGCCTTGAATTTGCGCTCGTATTGGGCGCTGCGGCCCGTCTTGTCGATGACCAGGCCATAGGTGACGCTGCCCAGGATGGCATCAACCTGGCCGGACAAGAGCGCCTGAACCGTGGTTGCGTCGTCATCGAAGCGCTTGATCTGCGTGTTCGGCGGCGCAAGCTTGACGAGGATCGGTTCGAATGCGCTGCCGCGATTGACGCCGATCACGTATTTGGCGAGATCGTCTGCTCCCTTGATCGTTGCCTCTGTTTTGCCCCAGACGGTGATGTCATTGGAAGAGTAGGGAATGACATACTGAATCACCTTGGCGCGCTCTTCGGTGATCGTCATGGACGGCACCAGGAAATCGACATTGCCGTTGACGAGCAATGGAATGCGGTTCTGGCCAGTAATGCGTTCGAATTTTGCTTCGACCCCCAGTTCCTTCGCGATCATGTTGGCGATTTCGATGTCGAAGCCATCGTTCTTGCCGTTCTGGTCGATGAAACCCCACGGAAATTGGTCCATCTGAACGCCGATGACCGCGACCTTCTTCGCCTTGACTTCAGCCGGGCTGGCGGCATCAGCCACGGATGCAAGGCCGGCGGCCATGATGAAGGCCGCGGCGGCGCCGGAAAGAAATTTGGAGCGCGGAATCATCATTCCTGATTTGAACATGTCGTTACCTCTGGTTGGTTATGGCGGGCATTCTTCTTTTTACCGAGCGACGTTGAGCCGCCGTTCGATTCTTGCGCTGCAATAGGTCAGGGGGAGGCAGATGAAGAAGTAGATGAGCCCCACCGCCCCATAGACCTGCAGTGGCTGAAAGGTGATGTTCGCCATCAGCTGACCCGAGCGCGTCAATTCGGTCAGCCCGAGAAGCGCCGCAAGCGCCGTGCCCTTGATCAGATTGACGAGAAAGCTGATCGTGGCCGGCAGACCGATGCGAAACGCCTGCGGCAACACGACATCAAACATGCGATGAACATAGCCGATGCCAAGCGCGCGGGCAGCTTCGCTCTGGCCGCCGGGCACGGCCTGGATGCTGCCGCGCCATATCTCGCCGAGAAAGGCGCTGGTATGCAGCGAAAGACCGATGGTCAACGCAACCCAGATATCGACCTTCACGCCGAGCAGCGGCAAGCCGAAGTACACAAAGAATAGCTGCACCAGGAGCGGAGTACCTTGAAAGATCTGGATATAGACTGCCATCAGCGCGCGCAGTAAGGCGGGTTTTGCAACACGTCCAAGCGCCACTACGAGGCCCAGCGTGCCGCCGCAGGTGAAAGCTACGAGCGAGAGCACCACAGTCCAGCGGGCGCCTTCCAGGAGAAACAGAAACTCTGCGGAGCCAAATTCACGGATCATCGCATCGCCTCACTTTGTCGGATAGGAGAAATAGACCCTGCCGATGACCTGAAGGGCGACAGAGAAGAACTGGGACAGCATCAGGTAGACAACCCCCAGTACGAAATAGATCTCGAAGCTGCGGAACGTCTGCGTATCCAGCGTCTGGGCGAAATAGGTGAGCTCTTCCGCCGAAACCGAGGACATAAGGCTGGAATTGAGCATCATCAGGATGAACTGGCTGCACAAAGCAGGGTAGACAGCCCGGATCGCAGGTCTGAAGATGATGAAGCGGTAGATATCGAGGGTATGCATACCGAGCGCCCTACCCGCCTCGATCTGTCCGGATCGGATGGATTGCACGCCGCCCCTGACGATTTCCGCCGCATAGGCCGCGCAGTTCAGCGTCATGGCCAAGATCGCGCCCTGCTCGGCGCTCATGCGCAGGCCAAGCGCCGGCAGGCCGAAAAACACGAAAAAGACTTGAACGAGGATCGGCGTGTTGCGGATAAGCTCGATGTAACCGATGGCGATAACTTTCGGGACAGCCTTATTGCTGGTGCGCATCATCATGAAGACGATGCCGAGCGCCACGCCCATGACCATGGACAGTGATGACAGTTTCAGCGTTCCCAGAACACCGGTCCACAACATCGGCCAGGCGGCGAAGACGGGACCGAAATCGAATGTGTAAGACATCGTCCGCCTCTCGTCAGTGGTTGAGTATTTGACTCAGAAATACCCGGGTACGCTCGTGGCTCGGGTTCTTGAAGAACTCTTCCGGTCTGGCGCTCTCGATGATTTCGCCGCGATCCATGAAAATTACCCGGTGGGCGACGGCGCGGGCAAAGCCCATTTCATGGGTGACGCAAATCATCGTGATACCGTCATCGGCAAGCGACACCATCGTATCGAGCACTTCTTTGACCATCTCCGGGTCGAGTGCCGACGTGGGTTCGTCGAACAGCATCACTTTCGGATCCATGCATAATGCCCGGGCGATCGCCACGCGCTGCTGCTGGCCACCGGAAAGCTGGGCGGGATATTTGGCCGACTGCTCGGCGATGTGGACGCGCTCCAGATGGCGCATCGCCTTTTCCTTGGCCTCGGCGACCGAAGCCTTGCGCACCCGGCGCTGGGCCAGCATGCAGTTTTCCAGAACCGTGAGGTGCGGAAACAGGTTGAACTGCTGAAAAACCATGCCGACATCCCTGCGGATATGGTCGGCATTGGCGCCCTTTAGGGTCAATTGGGTGCCGTTGACCCGGATCACGCCCTCCTGAACTTCCTCCAGATGATTGATGCAGCGAATGAGAGTCGATTTACCGGAGCCGGAAGGACCGCAAAGCACGATATGCTCGCCTCGGGCCACATTGACGTCGATCCCTTTCAGGACCTGAAGCGTGCCAAACCACTTGTTGACACCGATCATCTCGATGGCTTTTTCCTGCGCGCCGGTCTCGACATTTGTCTCGCTCATGGAGCGTTCCCCTTTTCTTGTGTCTGTCGTCAGGATTTCGTTGCGATTTCGAACACGGCGTCGACTTCAACGGAGGAGCCGCGCGGCAGCGAACCGGCGCCAAGCGCGGTGCGAACATGCCGTCCCCGCTCACCGAAAATCTCGACCAGAAGATCGGACGCGCCGTCGATAACCGCGGGATGCCCCTTGAAATCAGCGGGAGCATTGACGAAGCCTCGCAGCTGCACGCAGGCCAGAACCCGATCCAAATCGCCGTCAAGCGCGGCTGCGACACGGGAGACGACATTCAATGCGCAGAGCCGGGCGGCATCGTAGCCCTCTTCGGGCGTTATATCCTTGCCCACCATCCCAACATGGTGCTCCACGCCATCAATCCGGGGAATTTGCCCGGAGATGAACAGGAGATTTCCAACGATGCGATGGGAAATGTAATTGCCGGAAGCCGGAGCAATCGAAGGCAATACGATACCCAGCTCGGAGAGTCGTGCGGCGACGTCACCCATAGTGTTGAAATCCTGATTGTAGACGAGCGCCTTTATGCGGCGCGGCATGCGTTCCCGGATCCTTACAGCTTCACGACATTGATGATCATGACGCCGTCGGCTCATCTCTTATGGCTCAAGCATTGTAGAAATAGTACCACATGTCAATACCCATCTGAGTGATAGTATCACTTGTGCGCTCTCAGCGCTAAAGACAATAAATTTTCATTATTATCAATTATTTAATCTGTATATCGCCGCGCCACTTAGGCCTGACATAGGCGCTGGCACAAAAAAATTATTATTGCCAAATCGCGACCTCAGGCCGATTTTACCGGACGATCCGGGCACGCGGTGTGGGAGTGCGCACACTTGCGTTGAGAATTACAGGCACAGTGGTAGCACCTCTGCTTGCAGTCGTGCTATCGTAGCTCAGACTGCGAATCCGCTCTCCTTTTCCGAGGCGGTACGAATACGAGGGAACATTGGATACGCTGACCGGACGTACCATCCAGGCGCTGAGAAGGCACATTGTCGAAGGTCGACTCGCAAAGGGCGAAAAGCTCGGATCGTTGAATGAGCTGTCTCAGCAGTTCAGTGTCAGCCGCACTGTCATCCGCGAGGCCGTCTCGGCGCTGCGTTCGGATGGGATCGTCGAAGCGCGCCACGGTGTCGGTGTCTTCGTCGGCGAGGTGCCTCAGGTTTCCCAAGACCCTGTAAACTACGACGCGGCCGAAATGCTCGCGCCGCTGACAAGGCTCAAGACATCATTCATGGACCTCCTCGAGTTGCGCATGGCCTTCGAGGTCCACGCGGCGGGGCTGGCGGCGGTCCGGCGTTCCTGGGCGCAGGAATCCAACATCTGGAACGCCGCGCGCCAGTTCGAGGCGTCCCTGGAGGATGAAACAGCACTCGACCATCTCGACTTCGAGTTTCACCGGTCGATCGCAGAGGCAACCAACAACGGCGCCTTCATCGAATTCTTCAGCCTGATGAGCCTGAAGATCCTGCCGCAGCCGGCATTCTCAAAACAACTCAACCCAGACCTGATCACTGCCGGCTACATCCAGAATACGGTCGTCGAGCATCGAGCCATCTGCGAGGCGATCAGTTCCGGAAATGCAGAAATTGCGCGCGAAGCCATGAGAGCGCACCTGAACCGCAGCCATTTGAGATACCGTGGCTTTGCGGATGGGAGCGCATCACCTCTAAGTAACGTTGCCGATAACGACTGAGGCAACTACCGCTCCAGGAAAACCATAAATGGAGGTCGTCATCCACCGCCCCAGGATCAAGCCGAGCGATTAGCGAAAAGAATCGCTTATCGCTCAGGTGGGAAATTGTATTTCTATTGATTGGTCGTCGATGTTAGCTTTCAGCTGAAACCGGTCCGGCAATGGGAGGGACCGGAGGGAGGACGACAATGCGAAAGATCATCGCCGCCGCAATTATCGCGGCGGTTTCCACTGCAGCTTATGCTCCGGCGAAGGCCGAGGTTCCGAACGACGCGCAAACTCTGGCACTGGCTGGACGCATCGACAACAATAGTTTCGATCGCGCGGCGCTCATGTTGGGCAATCAGGTCCAGTTCTGGCAACCCGTCTTCGATACCCTGATCATCGAAGCGCCGGACGGCAAATTTCTGCCTAATTTGGCGACCGCATGGAGCTACGACGATACGCAGACCGTGCTGACGATCAAGCTGCTCGATGGCGTCAAATTTACGGATGGGACCGCTTTCGACGCCGCGGCCGTAAAGGCGAACCTGGAATACCTGGCGGCTGGCACCGGTCAGAATGGCTACATGGCCCGATCGATCGAGAACTACGAGATCGTATCGAGCACGGAAATCAAGCTTCGTCTCAAGGTGCCCGATCCGGCGCTGGTCGCCAACCTGTCCACTGTCGGCGGTGCGATTGCCAGTCCCGCGACCCTCGGAAAACCGGGCTCCGACGTCAACCCGGTGGGCAGTGGCCCCTATGTTTACGATGCCAAGACGTCGGTACCCGGCAGCCAGTATGTCTACCGCCGCAATGAAAGCTATTGGAATAAGAACGCATTTCCGTTCAATCAGGTGACCATCGCGCCGATCAACGACGACGTTGCGCGTATCAATGCCGTTCTGTCGGGCCAGGCAGATGCAACGATCGCCAATACCCGCTCGATGGCGCAGGCGAAGTCGGCTGGCTTGAAGGTTCATAAGGCGGATGTGAACTGGATCGGCCTCATTCTCGCCGACCGCGCGGGAAAGATCACGCCAGCCCTTGCCGACGTGCGTGTCCGCCAGGCCCTGAACATGGCCTTCGATACCAAGTCCATCATGAAATATATCGAGCTTGAAAACGGCAAGCTGACCGATCAGATTTTTCCCGACACAAGCTTGGCATACGAGCCCGCCCTCGATGATCATTACAAATACGATCCCAAGCGGGCAAAGCAGCTTCTCGCGGAAGCAGGTTATGAGAAGGGTTTCACGCTGGTTCTGCCGAATATCCTCCCCTTTGCGGCCTTCTATCCGGTCGTCCAGCAGCAGCTGGCCGATATCGGGATTACCGTCAAGCTCGAGAACCTGCCGCCCGGAAGTGCGCTCCCCTTGCTGCGTTCCGCCAAATTTTCCGCCTATGTCTTCACTTTTGGATCCGGCGATGCATGGACGGATATTCAACAGCATATCGCGCCGGACGCAGCATGGAACGCTTTTCACAGCAGCGATCCAGTTCTCACGGAGTTGATCAAGACCGCCCAATACGCGGCCGGCGATAACCAGAAAAAGGCGTTCCAGGCCGTCAACCGCTATGTCGTCGAAAATGCCTGGTTCGTGCCCTGGTATCGCCAGTTCTCCGTTTACCTGACGGCCGCGAACGTCGATGTCGACATGCAGCTGCACAGCGTTGCGCCGTCGATTCGCGATTACAGGCCCGCGAAATAGGCACGAGGCGAGATCCGGAGTTGCAATTCGAATTCGCTGACCCCGATCCGATATAACCTGCAAAGGTCTGGACTGAGATACGGTCCAGACCTTTTTGCGTGATTGGGCATCGGGCCGCTGAGCGGCCCAATGGCGTTGAAAGCTACGCAGGAAGCGTCTGATTTTCAAAGCGCCGCCGGCACATGTCCAGAAAATCCGTGATGAACACCCAGTCGGCCAGCTCCTCGCGATGCACCAGGCCGAGAGGAATACGCCTGCGCCTCAATTCCACCGGCAGAGGCAACACCCGTGGCTGAGCGACGGCGCCAATCGCAAGATCCGACAGCACGCAGAGGCTGTCGCTTCTCTGAAGCATCGTCAGGACGGTCAGCAGGTTGCCGCTCTTCAGCCAGATATCCGGATCCCGGCCCAGCCTGTCGGAAATCCAGTAATGAGACCTGTCGTCATAAAGCGCCATCTCGTTGTAGACGATCCAGGGATAATCCAGCAGGCACTGCTCCGATTTCGGGTCGTCGGGACGCAATCGCTCAAAGGCCGGATGCCCCTCTCGAGCGGCGATTTGCACGATGAGATCTGTAAGCCAATGATATTTTAAGTGCGGATGCTGGCGGCTGTCGATGCGAACGCCGCCCAGCACCACGTCCAGACGACCTTCGTCCAAATCAGCCAACTCCTGCCCCTCGCGAAGCGCGATGACCTCCAGCAGCACTTTCGGATGTCGCTGCTTCATCTCCATGAAAACGGGTGCAAGAATGCCCGAACGCCAGATCGGTCCGACGCCGATCTTCAGCGATGCGCGCGTATCGCCGTCGCCGGACTGCAATTCGAGTTCAGCAAGTTCCCAGTGCCGGATCATCCGCCGGGAGGTGTTCAGAACCCTCTCGCCAAACGGCGTCGGACGCACACCGCGCGCATGGCGCTCAAGCAGTTCGCGCCCGAAGCTTGCTTCCAAAAGCGCCAGCGAGCGA
The DNA here is from genome assembly GCA_900471605.1 of Hyphomicrobiales bacterium. Taxonomy (GTDB): domain Bacteria; phylum Pseudomonadota; class Alphaproteobacteria; order Rhizobiales; family Rhizobiaceae; genus Neorhizobium. The sequence continues at coordinate 50,793 of UCEY01000019.1, forward strand.
GATAGCGCAGGCTGGGTGAGTTTCAGGCGTTCGCTGGCCTTGCGGAGACTTCCCTCCTCCGCAATCGCCTGGAACCGGAACAAGTGTGTGAACTGGTCGAGCATTGGAGTGATAAGATCCCGTGATAGCTGAGAGATGAAATTGCATTATATTTTCATCGCCGGCTTTGGTAAATCCCTGGAGATGAGGAGCCGTGTTAAGGCGGCAAACGGCCTTGGGAGGGCCGGCCATGATCAAATATCTGTTGCGACGCCTCGCATTTGGCGTTGTGTTGGTCGTCGTTGTCTCGACCTTGACATTTTTCCTGGTTTTCAGCGGCGGAGAGCGTGTCGCGGCCAATATTCTGGGCGATAGCGCTTCCAGTGCCGACATTGCGGCGCTGACCCACAAGCTTGGCGCGGACAGGCCTTTGCTCGTTCAATACGGGGAGTGGATCACCAAGGCGGCCCATGGCGACCTCGGTTCCGCCTGGACGACGACGGGTTCGGTCACCGAAATCCTGTGGCGGCGAGTGCCGGTGACCTTGTCGATTGTGGGGACTGCCGTCCTGATGATGACGGCGATTTCGGCCGTCCTCGGCATCACGGCCGCAGTGCTCGGGGGATGGGCGGATCGCCTTATCCAGGTGGTCAGCGTGATCGGTTTCGCGGTGCCGAACTTCTGGCTGGGCCTTCTGCTGATCATCGTCTTCGCGCTTGATCTGAGGTGGCTGCCAGCCACGGGATATGTGACATTCGCATCGTCACCGGCCGCTTGGATCACGTCGTTGGTGCTTCCAGTGACGGCGCTCGTCTTGTCGGGTATCGCTTCGGCGTCGCAACAGATGCGCGGTGCGGTTATCGATGCGCTGGCCCAGGACTATGTCCGTACGCTGAGCGCCCGCGGTATAGGCCCGGCCTCGATCCTTTATCGCCACGCGCTTCGAAACGCCATGCCGGCGGCCCTGACGGTGCTCTCGGTGCAGTTCATCGCGCTTCTTGGCGGCGCGGCCATCATCGAGCGCGTGTTCGCCATTCCAGGCCTCGGCGAATTGACGGTTCGCTCCGCGATCGTCGGCGACGTCCCGGTGCTGATGGGGGTCGTCCTGACCATGATCGTCGTGGTGGTCATCGTGAACATCGTCATTGATATCATCAATGCCTGGGTCAATCCTAAGGTGCGCCTGTCATGAACTCTTCGATCGCTCCGGCCGTGCGCGAGCGCACATCTCTCGTGCGTTCCGTTCTGGCCAATCCCACCGGCCTCGTGGCCTCCGTCATCCTGCTTTCCCTGGCCCTGGTCATCATATTCGCCCCGGCGATCGCGCCTTTCGATCCCGTGAAGGTGCAGGTCTTCAAGGTCAATGCACCGCCGGATGCGGAGTTTCTCCTGGGCGGCGACGGCTCCGGACGCGACATCCTGTCTCGGCTGATCTACGGCGCACGCAACACGGTCCTTGGAGCCTTGATCGCCGTCAGCGTCGCCGGCACGCTGGGCGTGACGACGGGACTGTTCGCCGGATATTACGGACGCCTGATCGATACGATCGCAAGTTGGATATCCAATGGCCTCATGGCATTGCCGGCCATTATCGTGCTGCTCGCCTTCTTCCAGGCTTTGGGCTCTTCGATCTACATGTCGATGGCGGTTTTCGGCGTCATGCTCTCGCCGGGCTTCTTTCGACTGACGCGCAATCTCGTGCAGGGTGTCAAACACGAGCTTTATATAGACGCGGCGCGCGTCTCCGGGCTCAGCGATTTGCGCATCATTACACAGCACATCCTCCTGGTCATCCGTGCGCCGGTGGTCATCCAGGTATCGATCGTGTCCGGCATCGCCATTGTGATCCAGGCCGGTCTGGAATTCCTGGGCCTCGGAGACGCCTCGCTGCCGACCTGGGGTGGCATGCTGCAGAACGCGTTCGACAATCTCTATACCGCCCCCCTTTCGGCATTCTCGTCGGGCCTTGCGATCTCGCTGACCGTTGCCTCGCTTGTCCTTCTAGCCAATGCGATCCGCGACCGGATGCAGCGCGGCGACGCTCCGCAACGGTTGCGTCATCTGAAGGTCCCCGTCCCCTCGACGAGCGCCCCGGCGCCCGCAAGCGCCGACATACTGCTCGAGATCCGTGACCTCGTCGTCGGCTATCCGGGTCGCGACGGATGGGTCAACGTGGTCAATGGCGTGTCGCTGAGCTTGAAGCGTGGCGAAATCTTCGGACTTGTCGGAGAAAGCGGCTCGGGCAAGACGCAGACGGCGTTTGCCGTGCTCGGCCTTCTCTCGGCAGGGGGCCGCATCCTCTCCGGCTCGATCTATTTCGATGGCCAAGATCTGACGCGCGCCTCCCCGTCGGAGATGCGTCGTCTGCGCGGCCGTCACATCGCCTACGTGCCGCAGGAACCGATGTCCAATCTCGACCCGTCTTTCCGCATCGGCTACCAGCTTGTCGAGCCGATGATGAAGGTTCTCGGCATATCGCGGGCGCAAGCCCGGAAGCGCGCCTTGGAACTTCTCGGACATGTCGGCCTTGCGGATCCCGAACGCGTCTTCAAATCGTACCCGCACCAGATTTCGGGCGGCATGGCGCAACGTGTCCTGATAGCCGGCGCGGTTGCCTGCAAACCCGACCTGCTGATCGCCGACGAGCCGACGACCGCTCTCGACGTAACGGTGCAGGCCGAAGTTCTCGATCTTCTGCGCAATCTCCAGGCGGAATACGGCATGTCGATCATCATCGTCACGCATAACTTCGGTGTCGTGGCAGACATGTGCGATATGGTGGCGGTGATGCGCAACGGCGCCGTCGTCGAGACCAACGCGGCGAGGGAGCTGTTTGCCGCGCCGCAACACGAATACACCAAGATGCTGCTGGACTCCGTGCTGGAAGACTCGAAGCCTCGCACCTATTCCGCACCACAGGAGGAACTCGTATGAGTAGCAATGTTCTCCTGGATTGTCAGGCGGTCAACACGCGCTTTGGAAGTCTCCACGTCTTGAAGGACGTCAGCTTCGATATCCGCCCCGGCGAGACGGTCGGGCTGGTTGGCGAAAGCGGTTCAGGCAAGACGACGATAGGCCGCGCGATCCTGGGCATCGGACCTGTGACGTCAGGACGGATCGTGTTCAAGGGCGTTGACATCGCCGGCCAGTCACCTCGTGAGCGTAAGGGCGACGCCACCCGGATCCAGGCCGTATTTCAGGATCCCTACACGTCCCTGAATCCGTCGATGACGGTCGAGGATTGCCTGGTCGAGCCGATGGTGGCACGCGGCATTGCAGGCCTGCAGGAAGCGCGCGGACGGGTTCGCGCCCTGCTCGACCAGGTCGCGCTTCCGGCGGACGCGGCCCAACGCTTCCCACGCGAGTTTTCGGGAGGCCAGCGCCAACGCGTCGCTATTGCCCGTGCGCTGGCTTTGTCCCCGAAGCTCATCGTCTGCGACGAGCCGGTCTCGGCGCTTGATCTCTCGACGCAAGCTCGGGTTCTGGAGCTCTTTATCGACCTGCAGCAACGGACGGGTGTCGCCTATTTGTTCATTTCCCACGACCTTGCCGTGGTCCGGCATCTCGCCCACCGCGTCGCAGTCATGCGCGCCGGCGGGATCGTGGAATTCGGCGATTGCGATCAGGTGACCGCCAGACCGTCGCATCCCTATACGCAACGGTTGCTGCTTGCCGCGCCTGTGGCCGACCCGGTCCGTCAGGCCGAGCGGCGTGCCCAGTTCAAATCACTGGTCGCCGGAGTCTGAAATGCGTGCCATCATCGTCATGTTCGACAGTCTCAACCGGCACATGCTGCCGGCCTACGGCGCAAAGAACGACAATCTTCGCAATTTCGCGCGGCTGGCCTCCCGCAGCGTGATATTCGATACGTGTTATGCAGGCTCCATGCCCTGTATGCCCGCGCGGCGGGAATTGCACACGGGGCGCTACAATTTTCTCCATCGCTCATGGAGCCCGCTTGAACCGTTCGACGACAGCGTGCCGGAGATTTTGAAGAGGGCGGGGGTCTATACCCATCTCATCACGGATCATCAGCACTATTGGGAAGACGGCGGCGCTACCTATCATAATCGCTACGCTTCGTATGAGTTCATTCGTGGACAGGAAGGCGACCTCTGGAAAGGTGATGTCGCGGCGGCCGATCCGTCGAGGCTGGCTGATATCGGCTATAGGATGCGCGCGCAGGACGGTGTCAATCGCTCCAGAATGAGGGATGAGGCCGGCCACCCGCAAACAGGTGTTTTCGAGGCCGGTCTGGAGTTCATCGAGACGAATGCCGGCTCGGACAGCTGGATGGTACAGATCGAAAGTTTCGATCCGCACGAGCCCTTTTACTCGACCGAGCGCCACAAGGCGCTTTACGCCGATCCTGAAGGCGGCGACCCATCCTTCGACTGGCCACCCTATGCACGGGTGACCGAAGATGCCGCCACGGAAGATGTCGCCCGCAATCGCTATCTATCACTGCTGGCCATGTGCGACGAAAACCTCGGACGTGTCATGGATCTGATGGACCTGCACGACATGTGGGGCGACACGGCCCTGATCGTCTGCACGGACCACGGGTACATGCTTGGCGAAAAGGGTTGGTGGGGAAAGAATATCCAGCCCTGGTACGACGAAACGATCCACACGCCGCTCTTTATTTGGGATCCCCGCGCCGGCCATGCGGGTGAACGGCGCCAGGCGCTGGTCCAGACCATCGACTTCGCCCCCACTCTGCTCGATCTTTTCGGCATCGCTCCTACGCCACACATGCAGGGCCGGCCGCTGGCGCCGGTCCTTGCTGCAGATGCGACACTGCGCGAGGGCGCGCTGTTTGGCTCGCATGGCAGCCATGTCAGCGTCACCGACGGTCGCTATGTCTACATGCGGGGCCCTGCAACGCGGGAAAACGGGCCACTCTTCGAATATACACTGATGCCAATGCACATGCGCGCGATGGTCGCGCCCAACGTGCTTGAGAAGGCCGAACTGATCCCGCCGCTTAGCTTCACGAAGGGTGCGCCTGTCCTGAAATTTCCGGCCTGGACCGTCAGCAATCCCTGGTCCTATGGCACGCTCCTATTCGATCTGGCCGTCGACCCCGGGCAGGAGCATCTGATCGCGGACGATGCGCTCGAACTCCGAATGGCCAAGTTACTGGTCACGCTCATGCGGGAAAGCGATGCGCCTGGCGAGCAATTCGATCGGTTGGGACTGCCGCGCGAAGGTGAAGTCGGCTCGCAGCACCTGCTGGTGCGAGAGCAGATCCGGCAAGCGGAGTCGGCCCGCAATCCGGCCGTCCGTCGTGACTGCTTCCCGCTCAATTCCGTCCTCAGGACCAAATCGGTTGGTGCGCTTCTGACCGATCCCGCCATGAAAGCACTGCTTTGCGCCCGCTTTCCGCTTCTTTCGAACCCGGCGACCCGCCAGTATGTGGGCCACAAGACGATCGTTGAAATTGCCGGCATGCAGTCGGGGGTCGGCGTTGGCGATCTTTCGGAGCTGGAAACGGCAATTGCGAAAATCGCGGGAAACGAGTGATGCCGAACTTGGCTTTCTGCTTCTTCGAAGGTTGAACCATGGTTATGCTGCGCCCAAACATCCTTTGCATCGTCAGCGAAGATTGCCCTCCCAGATTGGGAGCCTATGGCGACCCTCTTGCACGAACCCCCAACCTCGACAGGCTGGCGCATCGCGGCGTGACATTCGACGCGGCCTGCTGTGTCTCACCGGTATGCGCTCCTTCGCGCTTTTCCATCCTGACGGGTTGCTATCCTGAGAGTGTTCCACCGGCTCAACAGATGACGGCTTGGGGCGCCATGCCTGCGGACGTGAGAACCTATCCGGAGGTCATGCGGGCAGCGGGATACTACTGCACCAATAATTCCAAAACCCACTACAATGTCGATATCGACGCGGTTCGGCTGTGGGACGATTGCAGTGGGACGGCGCACTGGGCCGGACGCCCGGCCGGAAAGCCGTTCCTTTCGGTTTTCAACTGCATGCTCACCCACGAAAGTTGTGTCTTCGAGGAACGTCTCGGGGCGGTGAAACCGCATGATGTGACGCTGGCTTCTCATCTGCCAGATCTGCCGGAACTGCGCCGGGATCTGGCTAGCTATTACAACCGCATCGAAGAAATGGACGCCTGGATGGGCGATCGTCTGGCCGAGCTGGATGCCGCCGGCCTGTCGGAAGACACGATCGTGATCTACTACTCCGACCACGGCTCACCGCTGCCGCGATCAAAAAGGTTCTGCTACGACGACGGGCTCCGCGTGCCGCTTATCGTGCACGTGCCGGAGAGGTGGCGACATATGCTGCCGACAGCGGCAGGCAGCCGCGTTTCGGAACCCGTTTCACTGCTCGATCTGTTTCAGACCTTCACGGCCATAGCCGGGATCGACGCCCCCAAGGGCGTTCAAGGCGTGCCGTTCATCGGCGAAAGCCGCAAGGCTCGGGACTTTGCCTTTTCGGGACGTGATCGCATGGACTCGCGCTACGACCTGACCCGCAGCGCGCGAGGCGCACGATACCGCTATGTGCGCAACTACAGCCCCCACCGCATCTACGGCCAGTATTACTCCTACGCCTGGCTTGCCCAGGGATATCAAGCCTACGAGGCCGCGCATCTCAAGGGAGAGCTTGATCCTGTCCAAGAGAGATTCTGGCAGCGCAAGCCTGCAGAAGAACTTTACGACATGTGGATCGACCCCGACAGCATCCACAACCTCGCAGGCGAGCCGGCCCATGCCGAAACGCTTGCCGACATGCGCAGAGCCTTGGACTCACATATGGCGAGCGTCCACGACTGCGGCTTCATTCCCGAACGATCGCCTGTCGAGGCCGAAGCCGCGCGCCACGATCCGGTTCTCTACCCTCTCAAGCGCGTTCTGGCGCTTGCCAATCGGGCTATCGAATGCGACCCGGCCAATATTCCGGAATTCGTTGCCAGTTTACGCGAACCTTCGCCGGTCATGCGTTATTGGGCCGCCCAGGGGCTTCTCATCCTTGCTGTCGATGGCCACACGATGCCTGCTGATCTCCACCAGCGGATCGACGAGGAAAGCGATCCCGATGTGCTGATCGCCCTGTTGGACGCCTGGGGACATGCTGGGTCGGCAGAAGCCGCCGTGCGCAGGCTCACAGAACTAGCAACAGACGGCCATTCCCTGTGGATCCGCCTCAAGGCCCTCGCTGCCTTGACAGACCTGCCGCTGTTTCCCGGCATTTCCCTGGACGTCGTAGCGGCTGCGGCGGAGGAGCCTGGTCAATATATCAGAGGCGCGGCGGGCTATCTCAAGCTGAAACTCGAAGGATCATACGAGCCCGGCTCAAAAATCTTCCGCTACGACCTCTTCCTGAAGCACATGGAAGGCCACTCGGGCATCGGCCCGCAAAGCTTTCCCGAATTGTCGAATCTGCGTCCCGCGAGGCATGAATGACCTTTGACCTATCCCATCTGGCTCGGCCTCCCTTCAACCTGGATCGCGAGGCGATCGACTGGGTCCGCCAGATTTTCGAGGGGCTCGACGAAGCTGGCAAAGTCGGTCAGGTCTTCAACATGCTTTCGCGCGGCTATGAGCCCGGCGAGCGCGAAATGTTCGCTAAGTTCCGTCCCGGCGGCATCACGCGCTATTTCAATTCCGATGCCGAAACCGAACGCGGTCGCCTCGCCGATCTGCAGGCCGATGCCGATATTCCGATCCTGGTGTCGGCCGATCTCGAAGGGTCGCGCATGAGCCTGCCCTTCGGCACGCAGGTGCCCAATCCGCTCGCGCTGGCGGCGATCGACGATATTGCCGTCACCGAACAAGTCTCCCGCATCATGGCCGCCGAGGCCCGCGCCGTCGGTATCCACTGGTCTTTTACACCCGTTCTCGACATCAACGCGGCAACGCGCAGTTCGATTGTCGCGACACGCAGCTTCGGATCGGATCCCGACCGCATCGCGCGTCACGCGCTGGCGCAAATCCGAGTGTTTCAGCAGACCGGCGTCGCCGCGACGGCGAAACATTGGCCGGGCGAAGGCTATGATGCCCGTGACCAGCATCTGGTGACGACCATCAACCCGCTTTCCATGGACGAGTGGGAAGCGACCTTCGGCCGCCTTTACCGGGCGGCGATCGATGAAGGTGTTCTCGCCGTTATGTCCGCGCATATCGCGCTTCCTTCCTTTGCCGGCGAGGAAGGTGCGGAGGGCGTCGAGCTTTACCGTCCGGCATCGATCAGTTCGATCCTGACGACAAAACTCCTGCGCGAAAAACTCGGGTTTAACGGCATCGTCGTCTCCGACGCCTCTGAAATGGCCGGGCTTTCCTCATTCATGGCCATCACTGAAAGCAAGGCGGAGCTGTTGCGCGCCGGTAACGATGTCATCCTGTTTTCCAACGACCCCGAAAGACACTTCTCGGCGGTGCTGGAGGCAGTGCGTTCAGGGCACGTCTCCCAAAAACGACTGGCCGATGCCGTTACCCGGGTGCTCGGGTTGAAAGCCAGCCTCGGTCTTCATCGGCGCGAGCCGCCTCCGCCGATTCCGGCGAAGGCGACCGAGGCGATGGCGCCGATATTGCGCCGCGCTCCCGTTGTTGAAAAGGACGTGGCCAACCTTCTTCCGATTTCTCCCGCAACACATCGGCGTATCCTTTTGATCGCGCCCGGGATCGTCGAACCGCTATGGAACAAGACCATACCGATCCGCTTTCCCGATCTTTTAGAAGCCGAAGGCTTCGGCGTCACGGTGCAGCCGATGGGCCAGCCATTCGATGCCGCCGATTACGACCTCGTGATCTATGCTTTTTCCGAGGAGACCCTGTTGACGAGAGGACGCATATTCCTCGACTGGGCCAAGCTCGGCGGCGGGATGCGCGGTGCGATGCAGCGGTCCTGGCAACACGTGCCAACACTCATGATCTCGTTCGGCTATCCCTATTACCTCTACGATGCGCCGCGCGTGCCGACTTACGTCAACGCCTGGGCGACGATGGACGGCATGCAGGAGGCAGTTGTCGATCTGCTTATGGGGCGCGCTGCCGGGAGCGGCAAAAGCCCCATCGATGCGTTCGCCGATGCACCGGACGCCCGTTATTGATGCCTGTGGCGTCCCGACCGGAAACGAAAGACATCAATCCGCGATCCAGGCCTTGCCGCGAGCAGGAGCAAACGCCGGATCAAGCCAATCTAAGGAGTTCCAGATGAATTACGTTTTCACACCGCCGCCCACGCCATCCGTGGCCGTGTTCGGATCAGAAGACCGTTTCCCGGTCCGCCGCATATTCTGTGTCGGACGCAACTATGCTGCCCATGCCCGCGAAATGGGACGCGATCCGGATCGCGAGCCGCCGTTTTTCTTCACCAAGCCCGCCGATGCTGTCGTCGATAGCGGCGAAACGGTATCCTATCCGCCTGAAACGGAGAACTTTCAGTACGAGGCGGAACTCGTCGTCGCCATCGGAAAGGCGGGACGCGATATCGCCGAGGCAGACGCCCTTTCGCATGTCTGGGGCTATGCCGCCGGCAATGACCTGACACGACGCGATCTGCAACTTGCGGCCCGAGAACTGGGACGTCCCTGGGACTGGGGCAAGGCATTCGATCGTTCGGCCGTGATCGGCCCGCTTCATCCAGTGCAAAAGACAGGGCATCTCGAACGTGGCGCAATCCGGCTGACGGTGAATGGCGAAACGAAGCAAGCCGCCGACTTGGTTGATCTCATCTGGTCGGTGCCGGAAATCATCTCGATTCTGTCCCGATCCATGGTCCTGCAGCCGGGCGACCTGATCATGACCGGCACACCCGCCGGGGTCGGACCTCTCGCTGCGGGCGACGTCTGCACTGTCGCCATCGAACGATTGGGAGAAATCTCAACGACGATCGGGCCCCGCGAATGACATTCAAGCTGCATAATTTCTTTCGGTCTTCGTCGTCCGTGCGGCTGCGCGCGGCATTGAACCTCAAGGGGCTGACTTACGAGTATGTGCCGTATGTGCTGCGCAACGGCGAGACCCGTACGCCGCAGTTCCTGGCAATGAACCCGGCGGGGCTGGTGCCGGTGCTGGAACTCGAGGACGGCAACTATCTCAGCCAGTCGCTTGCCATCATCGAGTGGCTGGAAGAGACGCATCCGCAGCCCCCTCTACTGCCCCATGACCCGGACAGCCGGGCGCGCGTGCGGGCGCTGGCCTATATGGTCGCTTGCGAGGTTCACCCGCTGAACAACCTGCGTGTTCTCGGATACATCGGGACGGAATTTGGCGCGAACGAGGCTGCGCAAAAGGCGTGGTTTACCCATTGGGTAGAAACGACGTTTGACGCCCTGGAGACCATGCTTTCCGTAAGCGACGACACCGGTGCCTTCTGCTACCGCGACACGCCGACGTTGGCCGATATCTGCCTTTACGCACAGGTCTGGAACAATCGCCGGTTCGAGATCGACATGTCGCGCTGGCCAACGATCGAGGGCATCTTCGCCAGGCTGGACGCATTGGAGCCTTTTCGCATGGCCGCGCCCCCGGCCCAGCCGGATGCGGTCTGAACAATTCTTGCAAGCCTGGAGGAACAGGAATGGCAAACGAGTCGACGGAGAATCACGGCAAAGCCATGCAGCCCGAGGAGACGCCGCAGCTGCAGGCACTCTACCGGGCGTTTGACGAGCACAACATCAAACCGCTCTGGACTCAGATCGGCAATATCATGCCGAGACATCCCGCCCCGAAGGCCGTTCCGCATATCTGGAAATGGTCTGACCTTCTGCCGCTTGCGGAGAAATCCGGGGAACTGGTGCCTGTCGGCCGTGGCGGCGAGCGTCGCGCGCTGGGCCTTGCCAATCCGGGGCTCGATGGAAACGCCTATATCAGCCCGACTTTATGGTGCGCCATCCAATATCTGGGCCCGCACGAGACCGCGCCGGAACATCGTCATTCGCAGAACGCTTTCCGCTTCGTCGTCGAAGGAGAAGGCGTCTGGACGGTGGTCAACGGCGATCCCGTGCGTATGAGCAAGGGCGACCTGCTTCTCACGCCGGGATGGAACTTCCATGGCCACCACAACAATACCGACAAACCCATGGCCTGGATCGACGGCCTCGATATTCCGTTCTCCTACCAGAACGATGTCGGCTTCTTCGAATTCGGATCGGATCGCGTCACCGACTATGCGACGCCGGCTTTTTCCAGAGGCGAGCGTCTCTGGTGCCATCCCGGCTTGCGTCCGCTTTCCGGATTGCAGGATACGGTCAACTCACCCATCGGCGCCTATCGCTGGGAGCATACCGACCGAGCGCTGACGGAGCAGCTTTTACTTGAAGACGAGGGCCAGCCGGCGACGGTAGAGCAGGGTCACGCAGCGATCCGCTTCGTCAACCCCACCACCGGCGGCGACGTGATGCCGACCATCCGTTGCGAATTTCATCGCCTGCGTGCGGGAACTGAAACACGCAAGCGTCGGGAAGTCGGAGCCTCCGTGTTCCAGGTATTCCAGGGCAAGGGCGCGGTCGTCCTGGGCGGAGAGACACGCCAACTCGACGTCGGCGATATTTTCGTCATCCCTTCCTGGGTGCCGTGGTCGCTGCAAGCCGAGACGAGATTCGATCTCTTCCGGTTTTCCGATGCGCCGATCATGGAACGTCTTCACTTCCACAGGACCCATATCGAAGGGGAGGAGAAATGAACGGAGAGGAAACGGCCGAGCGCATCGCTTTGCGCCAACGTCTCGGCTCCGGCGCGCGTTTTGATGCGCCCAACGCTCCATCCGAAGCACTTCAACTCGCACGCCGCGGAACGGCCTATTTTGCCCGTATCCTGAATGAGCTAACAGACGACGCGCTGGACGAACCATCGCAAATTACCGGTTACGATAGGCGCCACGTCATCGCGTTCGTGAGCTACGAAGCGCGCATTCAGGCCGAGTGTCTCGCCCTGGTGCGCCAAGGGGATGCGTTGATCCCGTATATTCCGATCGAGCTTGATGCGCCGCAAGTCCGGGAGGGAGCGACGCTGCCGGCCCGTGCATTGCGCCATCTGTTCGAACATTCCGCCATTCATCTCAATGTCGAATGGCGCGATCTTGACAACCTTAGCTGGAACCGGCGCCTCGAAAACGAGTCCACCCCGGTCACCGTCCGCGACTTGCCGATGGTTCGCGCAAGATCTCTTTGGCTGAACTCGCTCAATATCGGCGGCGCCGTGCACGCAAGATATCTGCCGGAATCGGTCCGAAAACTCATGATTGCAGGGCAACCCGCCTGACGAGTGTTACGATGGCGTCAGCCGTTGGAACGGCTTCGGCGGATTTGATGGGCGACCGCTGTCTTTCCATACCCGCCGGTTTTGGTCGCGCTTCGGAGGGTCAGCACCGTTGGTGGCTATGGCCTCTTGGTCCAGGATGGGGACCTGATCAAACTACTGCCGATATTGGCTGATTCCTCGCTTTTTAGGTTTTGACAGCAGGGGGCTTAGCTGACCCGCAACAGCGCGATCGGCAGGCCGCTGGAACCTCCGTGTCCCCTTCAGCGATACCGATGCAGATGAACTCGAATGCTCGTCCTGTGTCCCTTTGAGCGGCGAGCGCTGATCGGCTTCGGAAACCTTAGGTCGGACGACCCGTAGCCGTTGCCAGTGCGATCGTGTCACGTCGCTGTGCTGCACGATGCCGCTCACGGGCTTACTTCGGCATGGCGGGGATACCCATCGTTAGCTCTCGGAATTCCGAGCGGATCTCCTTCATACCATCGCGGGGATTGACAGGCACGGCTGATGTTATGTTATTACGAATCGAATGTAACGTAATAACATTTACGAAGCCGCACGTGACCGAACCGCCAGCCCACCGTGGTGGAAAAACTCAACAAGGACGGAAGGAACCCAATGAGACCAGCTCACCCCCGCGCAGGCATCATAGCCGTTGTGGCTGCAACTTTTTTTCTTGTCGGCAATGGCGCCATGGCTGATGACGATCACGAAACGAAGGAGGCTTGGCGTCTCTTTATCGCCGATCATACCCAGCCGGTTGTCCGCGCCATCGATTTTTCCGACGGCAGGGAACTCGGCCGCTATGATGTAAAGGGCCATGCCGCTTTGACGGCGAGTGCGTCGGGCCGGACGGTGTTCGTCGCCCAGAGCGAAGCCGATATCGTCCATGTCATCAAGACCGGCATCGACTTCTCCGATCACGGCGAGCATCGTGACCTTGACGTTTCCGATCCAGCCCTTCTGCCCGTCAGCTTAGAAGACAAGCGGCCGGGACATGTGGTTCCGCACGACGATCACGTGATCGTATTTTACGACCTTGGCGGCAAGGCCGACGTTATCGACGAGACGGCTCTCCTCAAAGGCAAAGCCGAGGTCCGAACCGTCGACACGACCAAACCCCATCACGGAGTGGCCGTTGCGATGGGTCGGCATGTACTTGTCTCGGCGCCGAACACTGAAGTGGAAACGACGCCGAATGAACTGCCGCCACGCGTCGGCCTTCGCGTAATTGATGAGAACATGAGGCAAGTCGGCGAAATCAGCAAATGCACGGACCTTCACGGCGAAGCGACCTCGGCTCGTCTTGTCGCGTTCGGATGCAAGGAGGGTGTGCTTGTTGCCCGGCCCGGAGGAATCGACGGACCGAAAATCGATATGCTTCCCTATCCCCCTGAATTTCCGAAGGGCTATACAGGCACGCTTCTCGGCGGCAAGGCGATGCAGTTCTTCCTGGGCAATTACGGCGAGGACAAGGTCGTTCTGATTGATCCGGAAAACGAGCACCCGTTCCGGCTGATCGAGCTGCCAACCCGCCGGGTCGATTTCCTTGTCGATCCCGCGACGCCCCGCAACGCTTACATCCTGACGGAAGATGGCGACCTCCATGTGCTCGACGTGATCAAGGGCGGGATCGTCCGCAAGGCAAAGATCACCGAGCCCTATAGCAAGGATGGCCATTGGCGTGATCCACGTCCGCGTCTGGCGGTGGCCGATGGGCATATTGCCATAACCGATCCCAGGCATTCGCTTGTCCGGATTGTCGATGCACAAACCCTGAAAGAGACCCGAACGATCGCCGTGCAGGGGAAGCCCTTCTCGATCGTCGCGGTCGGCGGTTCCGGCTTAGCGCACTGACATCGCCGGAACCACGGTCGGAATCCGGGATTTCGCTTCCGATTCCGACCAATTCGCTTTGAGATGACGATGCCGCGCGCCTTGGCTGATGACCTGAAATTGACGAACCGGGCCTCGTGCCGCCGGCTGCGCTGAGCGCTTCCCGCATCCTGCATCGTCTGCACGCCGATGGTCTAAAAGCGCCGCTTCAGGATCTTGCCGGTCGAACCGAGGCGAAGAGGCGCGGCGGGATCGTCAGTCAGCGTGACCCTGTGCCATCCGATGGCTGGTTGACACCCGGCTACGGCAGTGTACGGTCTGTGCCGTCAAGGTTCTTCCGTCTCTGCGACGGAAGCTAAGAGGGAATCCGGTGTAAACCCGGAGCTGTCCCGCAACTGTGAACGGCGAGCCGTTCGTCCAACATGTCACTGGCAGAGAATGCCGGGAAGACGGACGATCAAGGCTTTGACCCGTAAGCCAGGAGACCTGCCTGACGTTTGGGATTTCCGTGGTCGGGGTGTGCCACAGGAATGAAGGTGCTTTTGGGCTCGTGCCCGATCGTGCCGTCATTTTTGCTGCCTCCTCGCAAGTGATAGAGATTGAGGCAGTGGGCAAGGACGACAACCTCACCGACACTATATCGAGGCGTGCGATCCTGCTGATCGCCAAGTCCGCGTTTGCGGCTTCGCCGCATCTCGAAATGCAACGCCTGGCCCATCGCGTCGCCGTGTTTCACCCTGGCGCCAAAGTCCGTTTCGCATTTACCGAACAGGGCACGCCGTCCCTCCGCGAAGCCTTGTCAGGTCTGCTGGACGAGGATGTCGATGCCGTCGTGATCGTACCACTCGTCCTGCCCATGGAGCCGAGCTTTCATATCTGGCTGACAAGATCCCTGAAGCGGTGGAAGGCTTTGGACGAGCGGCCGTGGCCGGCTCTGTCGATCACAAGGGACATTGCATCCAGCCCGCTGATGGTTCCGCTTCTTGGCGATCTGCTTGAAACGACAGAGGCGCTAACAGAAACGCCCGGGCAGAAATTCTCTGCCGAGGGTTCGTTGATCCCACCCCAGAAACGGCGTGTCCTCGTTTGCGAAGGCGGTGCCTGCAACAGCGCCGGTGCCGACGTCATCTGGAACCACATCCGCAACCAGCAGGAACGCCGCAATCTGCGCGTGGCCGGCGACGGCACGATGACGGCCAAATCCACCTGCCTCGGCCCCTGTGGTCTGGCGCCGGTCCTGCAGGTCTTTCCCGAGGGCACTTATTACGGCGGCATCACCGAAGAGGCGGTCGACCGGATCATCACAGAACATCTGCTCGGCGGCCATGTCGTCGAGGACTTTGCCTATCACCCGACTGGCCGCAAGCAGCGACTTCGCGTGCCGTTAAAACAAGACTAAGGAGAGAGAATTGCCTTCGAAAATCCTATCCGGCCTCACGGCGGCCTTGCTGGCCGCCTCGGTATTCGTCGCCGCATCCGCTACTGCTGCGGCCGAGCCGTTGCGGGTCGGCGCGACATATATCACCAGTGGCACCGATCCGGCCAAGGGATCGAACGGCTGGGCACTGACCAGCCATGGTGTCGGCGAAAACCTCTTCACCGTCGACAAGGAAGGCAAACTTGTTTCCGAACTTGCGGAAAAGGCAGAACGCACCGGCGATCTGACTTGGACGATCACGCTGAAGGCCGACCGGAGGTTCTCCGATGGAACGCCGGTCACCGCCAAGACGCTCGCGGCGGGTTTCGACAACACGTTCGCCAACAACAAGGCGGCGCTCGCCACCGGCGGCAAGCTGAACTTCGAAGCGGCCGGCGACCTGACTCTCAAGGTCACGACCGAGAAGCCGGTTCCACTCATCCAGTCGCTGTTCGCCGAATGGCCGCTGATTGCCTACAAGCCGGTTGGCGACGGCAATGCCGTGTTCACCGGCCCTTACAGGATCGCCGGCTTCAAGACGGACGCGTCGATCAAGCTCGAACCGAACGCCTATTTCGCGGCCTCGGAAAAGCGCTCGCCGGTCGAGTTCCGCAAATTTGGCGACGCGCAGACGATGACGCTGGCGCTGGAATCGGGCGAACTGGACCTCGCTTTCGGTCTTCCGTCGGAAGTGGTGACTCGCCTGAAGGCGAATCCGGAACTCACCACCAAGTCGTTCCCGGTCGGTTATCAGTATCTCGCGTTTTTCAACACCACGCGCCCGCTCCTCGGCGACGTGAAGGTGCGCCAGGCACTGGATCTCGCTTTCGACCGCAAGGAACTGTCGGCCGCGATCAGCGGCGGTGAGCCGGCAACGGGCGCCTTCGCCTCCTATTTCCCATTTGCTGGCAGGCAAGCCAGACCAACGGACCTTGCCAAGGCAGCGGCGCTTCTCGATGCAGCAGGTTGGACGAAGGGGGCGAGCGGGATACTCGAAAAGGACGGCAGACCGCTTCGCCTCCTTGCGATTACCTATCCCCAACGTCCCGACCTCGTGACCATGCTTCCGGTCGTGAAGGCTGAACTCGCGAGGATCGGCATTGCGGTCGACACGCAGGTGGTCGAGAACATTTCGCAGGTCGCAGCCGCAGGTGATTTCGATATCACGCTCTGGGCGCAGCATACCGCCCCGAGCGGCGACCCCGCCTTTTTCCTGAACTCGATGCTGAGAAGCGGTGCTTCGCTTAACTACGCGAAATATGCTTCACCGGATTTCGACGCGATCCTCAACCGCTTCGCAGCCGAAGGCGATCCGGCGAAACGCGTCGCGATCGCGCTGGATGCCCAGGCGAGGCTTTTTGCAGATGCACCGGCTTCCTTCCTCGTCTCGCCGGTTTGGTATGTCGGCGTGTCGAAGCGGTTGAAGAATTACGAGCCTTGGGGTTCGGACTACCACGTTCTGCGGGCCGATATAGGCGAGGCAAAGTGAGATAGACATGCATCCGGTTCGGCTCGGGATCCAATCCATCACGGGTATGTTGGCGATTTCGCTGGCGTCTTTCACCGTCATCAATTCGATGCCGGCCGATCCGGTCGCGATCGCCATTCGTGTCTGGAACCTGCCGGCGACGGATGAAACCGTCGCTGCGCTGCGAGCGGAATGGGGGCTCGATCAACCCCTGCTGTTTCGTTATTGCGATTGGCTTACGCGTTTCCTAACGGGAGATTGGGGCCGCTCATTCCGCACGGGAGAGCCTGTGCTCGGTGAATTCCTGGAGCGCCTGCCCATCTCGCTTTCGCTGGGTATGGCGGGGTTGGCGCTTGCCATCGTCTTCGCAATCCCGCTCGGCTTCTTCGCCGCCGCCCATCCCAAAGGCGTCGCCGATCGGTTTAGCCGGACCCTCTCCGTTTTCGTTCAGGCCGTGCCGGGATTTTGGCTCGGCCTTGTCCTGCTATGGGTGCTCGGCGTGCAGCTTCGCTGGATCAGGCTCCTCGCCCAGGATTGGACAGCCGCGGTCCTGCCGATCCTGCTGATCGCCCTGCATTCCGTCGCGGTCCTCGCACGGGTCTATCGGCGTGACCTGATGGAGACCGCAACCCAGCCCTATTTCCGCACGGCACTCGCCAAGGGCCTTTCGGAGCGCCAGGCGCTGTGGCGGCACGGACGTTGCGGAGCACTCTATGCTCTGCTGGCTGCTGTGCGATCCGAAGCCGGCTGGGTAATCGGCAGCACGGCGACGATGGAAATTCTCTTCGGTCTGCCCGGCATCAGCCAATTCCTCGTGCAGAGCATCGCCGCCCGCGACCAGATGGTGCTGCAGGCTTACGTCATGGTCATCGTCCTCTGGATGCTCGTCATGAATGGCGGCGCCTATCTCGCAATGCGCTTCCTCGATCCGCGTCTCGCCTGATGGTCCGATATTGTCTGCTTTCGGTACTTGCCGTCTTCCTGGTCCTCGGTGGGTTTTGGCAGCCATATGATCCGGATGCCGTGGATATCCTCGCCCGTCATTCAGGCATGACGGCAAGCCATCTGCTTGGAACCGACCACCTCGGCCGAGATGTTCTGTCCCGCATCATGGCAGGTGGCTGGCGGACGACCTGCGTCATCCTTGCCGTCGGCCTGACCGGTTTCGTGGGCGGCACGTTCCTCGGCACCGCCGCTGCCGTTCTCGGGACCTGGCGCGAAACGCTCATCCTGCGCTGTTGTGAATTCTTCATCATGGTGCCGACGCTGGTCGTGGCCTTGACGGCGGCGGCGATCTTCGGCCTTTCGCCGCTCAGCGCCGCCCTGGCACTCGGTCTTGCCGGTGTCGGGCCGCATGCGCTGCTCGCCCATACGCTGAGCAAGCGGGTGCTGGGCCAACCCTTCATTCTCGCGGCACAAAGCCTCGGCGTCTCGTCATTCGGGATGATTTCCCGTCATCTGCTTCCGAATACTCTGCCCTTGATGTTTGCCTATGTTGGAAACCAGGCGGGCTTGGCGGTGGTGGCCTATGCCTCGCTCGCTTTCATCGGCCTCGGTGCGGATCCCTCGGAGCCGGATTGGGGGGCGATGGTCTTCGAATACCGCGTCTTCATCTTTGACCATCCGATGCTGATGATCTGGCCGGGCACAACAATCGCGATCACTGTTTCGGCGCTCAACTGGGCTTTTGACGATTTTCAGGCGTAGCGGTGGTGAGCAGCGAACACAAGCGGATGGCCGCCTCTAACCCATTCCACCTGCGACCGGCAGCGATCAAGGTCTTGGTCTCAAACTCGCGGGACGATCGTAGTGAGATCGCCAGACAGCTCTGCAGGTAACAATTTCGGAACCCGCCAGAAACTGTTGCCGCTGATGTAAACCCCATAAGCAAATTGGTTGGCCCTGGGCTCAGGAGGAGGATGAACACGGCAAAGATAAATGCAGGATAGTTCATCGCGGGCAGCCCGTTGGAGCGGTGATTTTAGTCGGCTTAAACGGTTACATCCAGTGCGCTCTGCCCTTCCGGCGTCTCACTCCAACTATCCGTGTCGATTTTATAAGGAATGCTCGACTGGCTTCCAGGACGGGAGCAGGCAATCGCAGCCGCCGTTGCGGCTCGCCGCATCGCCGAGTCGAGAGGAAGGCCCCGATCGAGCGCTGAAGCGAGCACGCCCACAAAGCAGTCGCCAGCCGCGGTTGTGTCCACGGCATCGATCCGCAGCGCCGGTACCCTCACCTCCTTGCCGTCGACGAAAGCTTCGGCTCCCTCGCCGCCCATGGTGCGCAAGACCCCGACCTTAAGCGCGTCCGACAACGTTCTCGCGCGCGGCTCGCATCCGAGCCAACCTGCAAGAGCTTCGGCCTCGTCTTCATTGACGATTACAATATCGACCAACGACAGTAGGTCGCGATCTAGCCTGTAAGCCGGAGCGAGGTTGAGGATCGATTTCGCAGGATGGCTGGAAACCCGTCTGATGAGATTTTCGATCTGGGTAGCGTGGTTCTCCATCTGCATCAGGACGTAAGTCGCTTCACGAAGCAGCTCATCTTCAACACAATCAGATTGCGCGACAAGGTTGGCGCCTGCTGCAACGGCGATCATGTTGCGGCCGTCGGCATCGATCATGATGGCGGCGGAGCCGGTGGGTTCTTTCGACCGGACCACGCGGCTGATATCGACCTCGCCCTGCAAGTTCTGAAGAGCGATGGGGGCCACGGCGTCGTCACCAACCGCCCCCGCCATAACGACCTTTGCGCCATCTCGCGCAGCAGCTAACGCTTGGTTGGCGCCCTTCCCCCCGGCCTCGGTTCGAGACCCCCGAGCTAAGACGGTCTGGCCCGCTTGAGGTATCTCCTCGAGCAAATAGATGAGGTCAACATTGATTGATCCAAACGTGACGATCATAGCTTTCGACCCTAAGCCCGCTTTGCGACGGCGTGACGGAAACGTTGGTTTTCCCTCAGCCCGCACAATTCTTCAGAATTTATTTCCTTATTAGAATTTATTTCCATTTTCATCAAGATAAAACCGACGACACCCTGGCGGGTTTCATCAAGGCCTGCGATCAGAGTGACACGAAGGATCCGAGAAAAGCTCAAGTCCGAAGGACACGGAGTCATCTTTGGAAGACTATTCCATAATGGAAACAAACCTTATACGCTGCCCCAAAAGGAGATTCCGGATTTGACTGTCGCGGCCGTATCACGATGTTTAACGCTCTTGGAAGTGCTGGCTGGAGAAGCAGGATCAGTTGAGCT
Organism: Hyphomicrobiales bacterium; assembly: GCA_900471605.1. Classification (GTDB taxonomy): domain Bacteria; phylum Pseudomonadota; class Alphaproteobacteria; order Rhizobiales; family Rhizobiaceae; genus Neorhizobium. Next base: position 70,981 of record UCEY01000019.1, read on the forward strand.
GTCTGACCTTGCCGGACGCCTCGATATGCCGGCTAGTGCGGTCCATCGCCTGTTGACGACGCTGATTAGCCACGGGTGGGTTACCCAGGATGCCGCGAGCCAAAACTACGCCTTGTCACTTCGATTGAGCGCCTTGGCGTTCCGGAATCTTGATGCGCGGAATGTGCCTGACGTAGTGCAGTCCGTTTTGAACCGATTGGCTGCGGACACGAAAGAATATTGCCGTCTGGCAATCCTGGAAGGCCAGGATTTGGTGTGGGTTGCACGCGCACAAGGTGCGACAACCGGCCTCCGATATGATCCGGACATGGGACAAGAGATTGTTCTTCACGCAACAGCGAATGGAAAGGCATGGCTTTCCACCCTACCCGAAGAACAGGCGCTGGAGATTGTCTATTCCCGCGGCTTTACGGCTAAACGAAAGCTTGGTCCCAATTCGGCTCGATCAATCGATGAACTACGCGTTCGGCTGATGGAAACCCGAGAACGGGGCTTCGCAACCTCTGTCGAAGAAGGAGAGGCTGGTACCGCAGCGGTCGCAGTTCCGTTTCGGGCCAGTTCTAACATAGAAGCTCCGGTAGCTGGGACAATTTCCGTTGCAGGGCCTTTAATGCGCATAACCGAGGATCGTTGGCCTGACCTTGCCCACTCCCTTAACAGGGCAGCAGCGGAACTGAGCGATATTTGGCCTCTCCGAGTTCGTCAGCGAACCATGACACCATTGATTGTGGCAACGGGTGCAGTGCGGTAGCGGCTATCAAGATGATCTGCACTTCACAGCGCCGGCTCGGGATATCGCGCAACTCCACCGACATATCTCGTTAGGGTTGCTGGCCGCCGCCATCTCAGACATCGACTTTCAGCTTCGCGGAGGGAGTTCCGCGGCCTGCGCTTTGCCCTCCCTAGAAGTGCTAAGTCTACAATAAGCCGACCAGCGAAGTCGCCACATCCAGCAGCTTGCTCTGTCACCCGTGACAGACGCACTTCAGGCACGTGGATCATCCTGTGCTTAACCACAAACACATCGGTCTCATCCGTTTTGCCCATTGCGGTACCTCTGGTTCATGCTGTGCACATTCTTCAAAACGTGTCGCGACTAAATTTTCGCTGGATTCGAAAGATGTTTTCGTTTTAGAAATCGTTTCCATTAATGTTGAGAACGGGAGGGCTAGCGATGAGCGTTACTCGATGGGAGGACGATGCCACTGTTTGGCACGGCCCCAACTACGGCTCGGAAGCACTGGAATATCATCCCGACGTGAAGTCGGCACCCGTTGCAGGGCGCATCATTACCTGCGTGGAGGTGGTGGACTGGAGCGGCAAAGGCACGAAGGACATGCTGATTTCGGCCTGGGACGCCTGTTATGACGGTCGTGTCTTCTTGCGCCGCCAGATTGGCACGAATCCCGACGGCACCCCTGTTTTGGGTGAAGAGGAACTGGTCGAAGGCGTGCGCGGCTATGTGACGGCCGTTAGGGATGGCGATATTTTCCACCTTGTCTCGGCATCTCGCTTGCGCAAGCAGATCTACGTCTTCCCCAATATTGGCATGAAGGGTGCGCCGAAATTCGGCGATCCCGTCAGGCTCGATCTGGATGCCGACTGGGTCAAGGGCAATGAGTATTTCCACATGGCCCGCTTCCACGACATCGATGGCGATGGCGTGGCTGAGCTGATCGTCGGCAGCGACTATTGGAACGACTACTGGCCGAACGGTCTGGAATGGAATGACGAAGGATATCGCGGATATGACGATGCCGGCCGCTGGCTGGGCGGTCCGTTGCGCGGTTTCCTCTATGCTTTCAAGAACAAGGGCACGCTCGCGGCGCCCGTCCTCGAGAAGGGTCATGCTCTCATCGCCGGCGAAACGCCGCTCGAAGTCTATGGCCAGCTCGCTCCGGCTTTCGGCCGCTTCGGCGCAGAGCGCCAGAGTGTGATAGCTGGCGAATTCTGGAATATCCTGCATATCGCAAAACAGCGCGAAGACGGAACTTTCGAGCCGACCAGCCTGGTCCGCACAATCGACGACAAGGTTCTGGAACTCGAACAATGCATCCACCTGCCCTGCGTAGTGGATTGGGATGGCGACGGCCGCGAGGATATTCTTTACGGCGCAGAAGACGGCTATATCAGCTTCCTCAAGAACGTTGGCGATGGCGAAGACGGTCTTCCTCGTTTCGAACAGCGTGGCCGAATCGAGACCACGAAGCCTCTGATCCATGCCGGTATCCTGCCAAGCCCGGCGGCTTACGACTTCAGCGGCGACGGCCACTACGACCTGGTTGTCGGCAACAGTACGGGCGAACTGCTCTTCTACCAGAGCCGGGAAAAAGACGGCACGATCTATCTCGACAGGGAAATCATGCTGAAGGGCGGCGAAACGCCGATCCGACTTGCGGCTGGTCTGACGGGTTCGATCCAGGGGCCTTCGGAGAAGATGTTTGGCTATTCCTGCCCGACACTGGCCGACTGGACCGGCAATGGCAGCATGGACATTCTGGTCAGCGACGTGACCGGCCGGCACCGTCTGTTCCGCAATACCGGCGAAAAGACGATCCCGCCGCGCTTCGAGGAAGAGGAGTTCCTTACTTACAAGGGCAAGCCGCTGAAGACCGTCTGGCGGGTTCGACCGGCGGTCGTCGACTGGCTCAAGGACAACGATCTTCACTATGTCGCATTGGATGAGGACGGCATCCTCAGCGACTGGAGGAAGGCGTCCGATACGGAACTCGTCGAAAAGCGTTTCCTTCAGTGGGAAAATGGCGACGCCATGCGCTTCACTGTGGATGTCGGCGGTGGGCGCGGCCGTGTGAAGCTTTGCTTTTGCGATTGGGAAGGCGCTGGCCGTACCGATCTGATCTTCGGTACCCATGCCCGCGCCTGCGTGCCGCCGGATCCCAAGACCGGTGCGCCCCGCAACACGACCAAGCAGGCCGGCCTCTTCTATTCGCGCAACGTCGGGACACCGGACGAGCCCCGTTTTGCATTGCCGGTTCCGATCAAGCATCGAAACGAGACTATTCAGATGGCAATGCATGTCGCCTCTCCGGAAGTCGTCGATTGGGCTGGTCGCGGCGTGCTCGACATTATCGTGGGCATCGAGGACGGCAGCATTGTCTGGCTCAAGCGTGAGGAACTGTCGTGGTGAACGGCGTCATCATTCGCGGCACGACCAAGCTCATCGGCATCATCGGCGACCCGATCGTCCAGGCCAAGTCGCCGGCAGCGGTCAATCCGCTCTTTGCGGCACGTGGAGCGGATATCGTATCTGTCCCGCTCCATGTTCCTGCAAGGGACCTGCCTACGATATGGGCCGGCCTGAAGGCCATGCCGAACCTCGTGGGGTTCGGCATTACCCTGCCCCACAAGCAGACTGCCATCGATCTGTGCGATAGTCTTGACCCGGTTGCCGAGCGGGTCGGGGCCGTCAATCTCGTGCGCCGCGAGAAGGACGGCAGCTTCCGCGGCTACCAGTTCGATGGCAAGGGCTTCGTGCGCGGTCTCCAGTCCAAGGGGATCACGATCGAAAGTCGTGATGCACTCATCGTCGGAGCAGGAGGCGCCTCGGTCGCTATAGCGTTCGCACTCGTCGAGGCCGGCGCCAAGAGCATCACGGTATCAAATCGGACCGCCGACAAAGCTGAAGCACTAGCGGATGCGGTAAACGCCGACTTCGGAAGGAAGGTTGCCAAAGCAGGCGGGCCGAAGCCAGAAGCTGGTCAGCTCGTCATCAATGCGACTTCGCTCGGCCTTCTCGATACGGACGCGCTCCCGCTGGATCCGGACTTGTTGCGGCCGGGAATGACATTTGCCGAAGTCATTGCCCAGCCAGAGATCACGAGACTTCTCGCACTGGCCGCGGCAAAAGGTGTCGAAACCCATTCCGGCATGCACATGATCACCGGACAAGCCGACCTTACCGTCGACCACATCTGTGAGCTCTGGGCTTAGCTGCGTCTCGCTTTACTGCACCAAGCGTCAGGCTTGACGTGTGGGACATGACGCTCTCGCAAGCATCCGTCGTCGCGTCTGACCCGCGCTTCAAGTGACATGCACCGGACCGTCATCTGAGCACGCTCGATCTCCGGGACGCTTTTCCTTCGAGGGGAACTGTGAGTTGGGCCAGGTTTATCCACCTCCCTGATGTTGCAGTCTCAGACCTTTCTCCGGCCACCGAAGTCGGCCAACCCGCCCTGTCAGGGACAGGGTCACGACGGCGTCTTGCAGGTCTTGCCCTGCAAATCCGAGATTTGTCGGATAGATTTCCGGCATCCGCACTTGGTCGAGTAATTCACCTCTTGGCGAGACGACCGTTATGCACCCTGTCACTAAGGTTGAGACGCAAATATTACCTGAGGCTGCAACCTTCAGGCTGTCGAACCGCTGAAAGCCGCCAAGTCCGATAACGAGTTCCCCGCCGGCCTGGCTCGGAAATGGTTTCTTATGCACCACCCCCGGGTCAGCGATGGCGTAACTCCACAGTCGGGCTGTTTCCATTTCGGCGACGTAAAGGGTCCCAAGATCGGGTGATAAACCAATCCCATTCGGTGCTATGAGCGGAAACGCAACCCTCTTAATCGAACTGCCATCGGCCTTTGCGTAAAACACCGCACCGTGGTCGCGCTGGAACTCCCGGACCCTGCCGGTGTCAGTAAAATAAAACCCGCCATGGTTATCGAAAACGATGTCGTTTGGGCCGCTAAGGGTTTGGCCGTCGCATTGATCATACAAGGTCATAACCTTGCCGGTGGAGACATCGACCTTTTGGATCAGACCACCGCTATAGTCGGGAGCCAGGCCGACAGGACGCAACAAACCGCCCTCCTCTGCCCAGGAGAACCCTCCGTTATTGCACACGTAAAGCGCATCATCCGGCCCCAGAGCCATCCCGTTAGGACCACCGTTGGTCACCGCCAGTAGTTCGTGTCTTCCGCCTTCCCTGATCCTCACAATCCTGCCGCGGCCGATCTCCACGACGGCAATCGTGCCGTCGGGGAGTTCAACAGGTCCTTCGGGGAAGTGAAGTCCCGTTGCTATGATTTCTATATCGGGCTGCGTCATAGGATCGGCCCAGAATGGAAAAAGAGGTCGACGTCAAAGAAATTCAGACGAACGAATAACGTGAACAAAACTCGCAGTGTCTGTGCATCAGGCCGCTGCCGACATGCACATCGTCACGGTTGGGCTTCATGCACGGGTCTCGTTCGAAAAAGCGCCGCTAGATGAACGCTCAGCAGACAACTAGCTACTGAGTTCGACTTGCTCAGGCGCTCCGCCATTTGCCGCCGAGCGATAACCCGCTTCAACGACGGCCAGCGCGCGCTCCGCTTCAAGCAGGCCTGCAACGGGAGGGCGTCCACTTGCGAAATCCGCCCAGCTGCGGCGGAGGAAGATCGGATAATACGCGTCTGTGTTGTATTCGATGGTCGCGGCATAAGCCTTCTCTTGTTCGCGCGACTTGACATAGAACTGGTCGGCATATCCGCGAATGTAAGATTGACGATGCGAGAGCGAAAAGGCGAAATCCCGCTGATCGTCGGCGGTGGAGGGATATAGATAGCCTGTTTCGATTACCCCGATCTGTCCTGCGCCATTTCGGCAGGTGAACACCGCCTGTTCCTCGACGGTTACGTCAGGTCGATAGATCTGGACCTGGCCTGAGACCTCAGTGATGGGGACTTGCGTCAGGTTTGAAATCAAGTCGATGAAGTGAATGCCAACGTTCAGCATCGACCCGCCACCCGCATGCGCCTTTTCAAGCATCCAACCGCACCCGTTTCGCTCATACCGGGCTACCGAGCCGACGATAAACCTGAAGGAAAGATGTTGAAACCCATCTGGCGTGAACCCCGCAGCCGGCGCGAGACGATCAGCCAGATCGCTCACGCGCTGAATAAAGGGCACGCTCACGAAGACGCCGTGTTTCTCAGACAGTTTGCGGATACGACGGACTTCCTCGAGATTAACCCCGCATGGTTTCTCGACGAGAAAGGGCTTACCCTTGACAATTAGCCGCTCGGCGAGTTCGGCCATGTCGGAGTGGCGGCTGAATACCAGCGCGAAGTCGAAATCCTGGCTCATGAGTTCGTCGTTGGAGCCATACAGTTTACAATTGAGCAGTTCGGAGAACCGTGTGCCCGCAAATGCCGCGCTATCGGAAATGCCGATCACCTCGATACCCGGATCCTTGAGTGCAGCGATATAAAGTGGAAAATGCCAATGGCTGACATCGAATACTGCGATCTTCATCACGACTCCGTTCATCGCGGGTTTATTGAGGCGAGCAGCCATGATTAAACGGATCAAATGCCGCGACCCGGATGATCCGACAGCGCACGGCCTGATGGTTTATTGCCGTTCAAGCGGCTCCTTGTGAAACGCCCCTCGCAATGCTATTGGAATAGCGTTCCGATAAATCGAATATCGTGGTATCATGCGACTTGTCAAATCTCTTCTGGACCGTTGTTTTGACCTCATCACACTGTTGAGTGAGAACGCCACTGGACTGTCATTAGGCGAGATCAGCCGTCGGCTGGACGTTCCCAAGAGCGCAGCGCATCGCCTTCTCAACAGTCTGTGTGACTTAGGCTGGGCTGAACAGGACCCTGAGAACGGGTTCTACCGACTTTCATTGCGCCTCGCCGTGGTGGGCCAGCGCCTGCTCGCCGGGACGCGGATCCCAGACATCTGCCAACCGATTCTGGACCGTTTAGCGAGCAATACCAAGGGACTTGGCAGGATCGCGATCCTTGACCCCGATGGTTTGACCTGGATATCGCATTCACAAGGCATGCGGTCTGGCCTGATCTACCAACCCGAACTGGTAGCGAAGGTCCCGTTGCACACGACGGCCAACGGCAAAGCGTGGCTGGCGACACTGGATCGAGAGGAGGCGTTGGCCAGGGCCGTCGCGAGCGGACTCGGACGAACGGACCTGGGTGGTCCGCGAGTTATCACCTCTAGGCAGACGTTTTCTGCGGCCTTGGATGAGACCGAGGAACGGGGATGGGCCACGGCGATCGAGGAAGCTGAACCCGGCGTCGCCGCCGTCGCAGCTGTCATTCGCGTTGCTGGTCAGGTTGTTGGAACGGTCAGCATCGCAGGACCGATTCATCACTTTTCGGCGCTCGTACTCCCTCAATTAGCGGAACAGGTTAAAGCCACGGCCGAGGAACTTTCCGATCTTTGGCCTTATCGGATCGCCTCGCCCGCACCGCAAGCCAACTCTTCGAAGAAGGCGCAAGTTGTTGGAAATATTATCTAAAAATCGTCATTAACTATCAGCGCGCTTATCGCATCGCTGACCTCTGTTGACACCCGCCTTTCTTAATGGAATAACGTTCCAATAGCGATTGTGGAGATCGCCTTGAGGAAGTGGTCGCTTCGGCGGCCGGTAGGAGGAAGCAGTTGGCTAGTGTTGAGCTGAAGGCCGTTCGCAAAGCGTACGGCGCCGTACCCGTGCTTCATGGCGTGTCTGTCGACATCCATGAAGGCGAATTCGTAACCTTGGTCGGGCCTTCGGGTTGCGGAAAATCAACTCTTTTGCGGATGATCGCCGGCCTCGAAAATATCTCCGGCGGCGAGATCCAGATCGGCGGACGCACCGTCAACGACGTCCCTCCGAAGGCCAGAGATATCGCTATGGTCTTCCAGAATTATGCGCTTTATCCGCATATGACCGTCGCGGAAAACATGGGCTTCTCGTTGAAGCTAAAAAAGGCGTCCCGCGAGGAGCGGACAACGCGCGTTCAGCGAGCAGCCGAAATCCTGAGCCTTACGAAACTCCTTGATCGCTACCCTCGCGAACTTTCGGGCGGGCAGCGTCAGCGCGTGGCGATGGGTCGCGCGATCGTTCGCAATCCGCAAGTATTCCTGTTCGACGAGCCGCTCTCGAACCTCGATGCTAAGTTGCGCGTGCAAATGCGTGCTGAGATTAAGGAACTGCATCAGCGGCTCAAAACCACGACCGTTTACGTGACCCACGATCAGGTCGAGGCGATGACTATGGCCGACAAGATCGTCGTCATGCACGACGGTCACGTTGAGCAAGTCGGTGCGCCGCTCGAGCTGTATGATTACCCCGCCAACGTATTTGTCGCTGGGTTCATCGGGTCACCATCGATGAACTTTCTCAAAGGCAACGTGGAGCAAGGTCACTTCGTTCTCGAGGATGGACACAAGCTGCCTCTGCCTGCGGGCGTGGCCGACATCTCGGAGAAAGTGATCTATGGCGTGCGTCCTGAGCATCTCACTCTCAGTGACGAGGGGCTGCCACTTACCGTCACAGTCGTCGAACCGACAGGCTCGGAGACACAGATCATCGCTCGGCATGGCGCTCAAACCATCGTCTGCATATTCCGAGATCGAGTTCTCCCAAGAGCTGGCGAAGTAATCACCGTGGCTCCCGATCTCTCACGCGTCCACCTCTTTAGCGCGAGCACCGGTCGGCGGTTGTCGTAAGGACACGACGCCAGCCACTCTGCCTGAACGCGCACACGGGAATAGTAAGCGAATGTCGATACCTCCGCTACAAGTCAGCACCAACCAAAGCGCTACAAACCTGGCGAGCGACGTCGTGGATGCCGACAACGCAAACCGCTTCAGCTGGGCTCCTTTTCTGTGGTTTACCCCTGCTATCTTGATCCTGTTTCTTGTGACCCTCTATCCGACGATCTTCGTGTTCTGGTTGAGCTTCCAGAAAACGAAATATTACGATCTCGTTGGCTTCAATGGTCTCGCCAACTACGTCGAAGTTTTAAGCTCACCCGAGTTCTGGGACACGACCGTAATTTCCCTGAGCTACGTCGCTGGATCGCTGGCCGGTGCCATTATCCTTGGGATGGCTTCAGCGCTGGTATTGAACCGGGCGGGCATTACAGGATCCGCGCTTCGTGTGTTCATCCTTTTTCCCTGGACGCTGTCCATGTCGGTCGTCGGCAGTATTTGGCTCTGGCTGCTCAACCCTTCGTTTGGGCCGATACCCTACGTGATCCAGAAGCTGGGTATCGACCCCGGACTGATGCTGGGGGATCCGGGAATGGCTTTGCCACTCCTCATCATCGTCACGGCTTGGTGGTCGTTCCCATATGTCATGGTGATGGCGACAGCAGCCATGCAGTCCATCCCGAAAGAACTTTACGAAGCGGTAGAGATCGATGGAGGCGGCGCGTTCGTGAAGTTCCGCTACGTCACGCTCACCGAAATCCTACCCACTTTGGGGAGCACGGCGCTGACCCTCTCCATCATGTACCTGACCTTGATGACATTGATCATTGTCATGACAGGCGGAGGACCATTGGGGTCGACCACCACGCTCAGTTTCGAAGCGTTCCGCGGCACCGTCCAGGCGGTCAACATTGGGCCGACTGCCGTCGTCTCGATCGTCGTCCTCATCATCAATGTCGCCCTTGGTGCTCTTTATACCCGGCTGACCGGCCGCGTTACCGGATAGGATGCTAAAATGAGCAGCGCTCTCTCGAACCGCACAACCGGACAAATGCCCGCGATCCTGGGATCTTTGGTTATCGGGATTATCGTTCTCGGACCTGTACTATGGGCCTTCGCGACGTCGTTCAAGACGGAAGTAGAAGCAGTTGTTGTTCCACCGACCCTATGGCCGAATTCTCCAACTCTGGAGAACTACACCAAGGTCCTCAAGGATGCGGCTTTCTTCACCGACCTCTGGAACTCTGTCGCCTACTCCGTCGGCGCTGTGATCATCGCGCTCCTCGTCGGGATTCCTGCGGGCTACGCCGCCGCACGCTTTTCATTTAAAGGGAAGCGCGCACTGATGCTGGTGGTTCTCGCGACCTCGATGGTGCCAGGCGTCGCGTTGCTGGTACCCACTTATTACCTGCTGGAAACGGTGGGTTTGCTCAACAGCGGCATCGTGGTGACGATCATACTCTCGGCGAGGATTATCCCTCAAACGGTCTGGTTCATAGCCAATTTCGTCGAAGCGGTCCCGGTTGAGATCGAGGACTCCGCGATGATCGACGGCGCGTCCCGGTTTCAAATTATCTGGGCTCTGATCTTGCCGCTGATTCGTCCAGGCATAGCCGCCGTCGCGACGATCGGCATTGTGACGACCTGGAACGACTATATCACGGTGGCGGTCTTTGCGCCCGAGGTGGCAAAACGGACCCTGCAGGTCGCCCTTGTCAATCAGGTTTTCGACGCTGTCGGCATTTCGTGGTCCTACATGATGGCCTTTGTGATGGTCGCATCATCACCGGTCATCCTCATGTTCGGCTTCGTCCAGAAATGGTTCATCTCCGGCCTGACGGCCGGCGCCGTTAAAGGCTGATGACGCAAACAAACCATCCACACACCTTGTTCAACTTGGGAGGAAGACGCATGCAAACCATATCGAAACGGAAACTCATCAAATCGTCCGCGGCGCTGGCAATTGGGACTGCCATCTTCGCTTTCGCTGCTCCGCAAGCTTTTGCCCAGAGCACGAAGATCATTTACCAGACGTTCCTGGATCCGAACAATTCGAAGGATCCCCGGTCTGCTGCTCAGACCAAGATGATCGATGCTTTTCAGGCGAAGAACCCTGACATCAAGATCGAACTTCTTGTTGATCCGACCGGGGGAGCTGCAGCTCGCGCCATCAAATCCGGCGCCCAAACACCAGATGTGATCCGCGTCGTCGGCTTCGCGGTTTCCGAATTCGCCGCCACCGGCAATCTCCTCGAGCTCGATGATCTGGTGAAGAAGGACGGCATTCCGGATGGGGATTGGCTCCTGCCGCTGTCGGGCACGAAGGTTGCCGGGAAGCTTTATGCTCTTCCCCAGGACTTCCGTATTCCAATTCTCTTCTATCGCAAGAGCATGTTGGAGAAGGCCGGGGTCAAGCCGCCGGCCACCTGGGATGAAGTGTGTGCACTAGGCGCCAAGTTCGGCCAGTCGGATACGATCACGTTCGCCGTTCCGTTGGGCGCCACCGGCGGCCTCGGGGGTGCTCAAAGCCTCGGAGAATTTTTCCTCAGTTCAATGTTACCGGGAAATGGCGGTAAGTATTTCACACCTGACGGAAAGATTGCTTTCTCGAAGGAGTCTTTCATCAAGGCGGCACAAACGATCAAAGACTTCTACACGAAGTGCAAGGTCACTCCGCTTCGCAGCGCTCAGATGGGGTTCAATGAGTTGCACGACGCGCTTCGTTCCGGCAGCGCCGCGACAGCGGTGTTCGGCGTTTATCGCTACAAGACTGTGCAGCAACAAGGGGGTGGTGACGATCTGGCCTGGGCACCTTCGCCTGGGTATGCGGCCAGCGACAAACAGACGGTCTACAGTTACAATATTGCGATCAACAAGAAGACCGCCAATAAGGATGCCGCCTGGACTTTCGTGAAGTACATGGTGTCTCCGGAAGCTCAGGCTCTCGCAGCCGAGGGCGGCGAAGTCGTTTCGCGCAAGTCGGCATACACTGCGCCATACTTCCAGACCGACGCCGGCAAGGATCAGAAGCAATGGGCTGATCTTGTCGGACAGCGTGGTCAAACCGTGGAGTATACACCGATCCTCTCGACCTATCACACCATTCTCGGCGAAGCATTCCAGAGAATGATCTTGAAAGATGGATCGCCGGCAGACGCTTACGATGAACTGATCGAGCGGTACAACGCGGCGCTCGCTAAGGCACAGTAAAGGACGTTAGCTCGAAGAGAGGCGCTGGATGGACACGGCACGTACCCTCCATCCAGCCCCTTCCACAACAAACAACGACGCTCGATTAGTGGTTTCGGCTTCCAAATTCTCGCTTTTCTACGGTTGGAAAGCGGACGGCATCGCCGTGCCTTACGATCGTAGATCGTGCGCGAGCTCTGAGCCGAATTTCAAGCTAACAAAAACAGAGAGGCATCGGTTATGAAGTATCGTTTTCTTGGGAGAACTGGAGTTCAGGTCAGCGAGTACATGCTGGGCACCATGAGCTACGGATCCGATGGCAACACAGACGAAAACGAGTGCATAAACATAGTGCACCGAGCTCTCGATCGCGGCATCAACTTCATCGACACTGCTGACACCTACTCTCATGGCGAATCCGAAGAGATCGTCGGCAAAGCGATTGCCGGCCGCCGCGACAAAGTGGTGCTTGCGACGAAGTTTCGATTGGCGGCCGGTGAAGGACGCAACGAGCAAGGCGGCTCCCGCTACTGGATTATGAAGCAGGTCGAAAACAGCCTGCGAAGGCTGAAAACCGATCATATCGATCTTTATCAATTTCATCGACCCGACCTTCACACCGATCTCGAGGAAACCCTTGGTGCTCTCAGCGACCTGGTGAGCCAAGGCAAAGTTCGGTACATCGGCTCCTCAACATTGCCAAGCTGGTACCTCGCAGAGACGCAATCGGTAAGCCGATCGAATAAAATCGCCCGATTCATCAATGAGAGCTCACCCTACTCAATCTTTCAGCGGGCCGTGGAGAGAGAGACCCTTCCTGCGGTCCAACATTACCGTATGGGTTTCACCGCCTGGAGCCCACTGAACGGCGGCTGGTTAACTGGAAAGTATAAAGCTGATGGCGCGGTGCCGTCGGGCTCCAGGGCCGAGCGCGTAAAAGGACAGTGGGGACACCACTACCCTATCCTGCAAACCCGCTTCGACATGACGCGCGAGGGTAACAGGCGCAAGCTGGAACTGCTTCCAGAACTTGAGCGCGTCGCAACCGAGGCAGGTTTGTCTCTTATGCACATGGCGCAGGCATTCCCACTCGCGCACGCCGCCGTGACGTCTGTCATCCTCGGCCCTCGCACGATCGAGCAATTCGAAGCCATGGAGGCCGGTTTCGAGGCAGTCCTTCAATCGGCGACGCTTGACCAGATTGACGCACTGGTTCCCCCCGGTGCGCTCGTTGAAGAAGCTGACCGCGGCTACGTTTCTCCGTGGCTCGTGCCAGAGGTTCGTCGTCACGGTGCGAAGGTAGCTTAGTTAATCCGACTGCGACGGGGCTTCGGTATCACTCACAAAATCTCCCCGTTTGCCAACGGGCAACGTGATCGTGATACCGAGCCTACGACCCCGCCCCGGTCTGAGAACCACTGATATTTAAGAACTGAGAAGGGGCCGATGACGAACATTGTCTTCAACCACGCCACTGTCCGCGAGAGAGCAGATATGTTGACCTTTCTTCGACTGAGCGCGGAGCGAGGACTGCAGACCGTTTCCATATGGGGAGACGAAATTGCCAAGGTCGGCGAAAATGACGCGCTCTCTGTTTTGCACGATTTCGGAATGACGGTCTCTGGATACAATCGTGTTGGGCCGTTGGCAGCGGGTTCTCTTGACCGGGCTGAAGCAGAGCTCGAGCGGGCCGCCAGATTTGAGGCTGATCATGTCTTCCTGTTTACCGGAGGCTTGCGAGACAATGAAAAGGATTTGGGTTCAGCAAGACGAAGGATCGAGGATTCAATCGGCAAAGTGCTGGACATCGCACGCAAGATCGGAGTGAAGCTCGCCATTGAGCCACTTCATCCTATGGTCACTGGTGACCGAACCCTCATTTCCAGTCTCTCGCACGCAAACTCTATTTGCGACGCGTTGGGCCCGGGTATCGGAGTCGTCATCGATGTCTACCATTGCTGGTGGGACGAAAGACTGGCAGCCGAGATCCAGCGCGCAGGCGACGCAGGCCGGCTCCTTGGTTTTCATGTCAATGACTGGCTCATCCCTACGCGGCATCTCCTGACCGATCGAGGCATGATGGGAGATGGGATCATAGACCTGCGCGGCATCTACTCGATGATCCGAAGTGCCGGATACACGGGCGCAGTCGAGGTGGAAATCTTCTCTACCGAATGGTGGTCTCGCGACCCCGCGGAGGTGATGGATATCGCGATCGATCGCTGCCGCAGCCTGTTTCAGCCCGGAATGAAATCATGCAAGTAAACATTCCTAACCTCGACGGAAACTCGCGTGTGTACGCGGTGTTTGGCGACCCCATACATCAGGTGCAAACGCCGCGTCTTATTAACCCGATCTTCGCGGCCGCCGGGGTCAACATCTACGCGGTACCATTCCTGATCACCGCGGAACGTTTCGCTGCGACGTGGGATATCTTCTCTGCTATCCCCAACCTCTGCGGTATCAGCACCACGATCCCTCATAAAATTGCGGCAGCCAAGAAGTGTTCTACCCTCACGCCCACGGCGAAGGCTGTCGGTGCCGTCAATTGCGTCCAACGCGGAGAAGACGGCCTGATGAACGGCGCGCTCTTTGACGGTGTGGGTTTCGTTAACGGTCTCGGAGAGGAGAAGTCGCGGTTGCGCGGCGCTCGTGTGCTGATTGTCGGAACTGGTGGAGCTGGCCGGACTATCGCGTTTGCACTCGCTGAAGAAGGTGTCAGGAAGATCGATCTAATGGATCTCTCGGCTGAATCCGTCGCCTTCACCGCCTCAATGGTCAATAGTTTCCGCGGTGAAGAATGCGCGGTTGCGGTCGATGGGTCGGCAGGGTGGGATTACGATATCGTCATCAATGCATCGCCCATCGGCGTGAAGGGAAATAGCAAATTTCCTATGCCGGCAACCGCGATACGGCCCGAGATGCTTGTTGCCGATATCGCTAGTTTAAGTGAGGAAACGGCCCTATTGGCCGCCGCCAGGGCAGCCGGTGCAACGGTATCTGACGGCAATGACATGCTGCTCGCGCAGGTCCGCCTGATGGCGGGTTTTGCCGCAGGTCTGCCGGCAGGAACTGCGCTTTAAACATTCTCAGAAAGAGCGAGAGATTACATCATGAAAATCCAAGCCCAGGGCATCGTTCCCGTCATGCTTACCCCGTTCACCCCGGATAACCGGATCGACTGGGAAGGTCTCGAACGACTTGTTGAATGGTACATCACAAACGGTGCAGACACTCTCTTCGCCGTCTGCCAGTCGAGCGAGATGCAGAAATTGTCACTGGAGGAGCGAGTTGAGCTTTCCAGAAAAGTCGTCTCGTTGGCTGCCGGGCGTGTACCGGTCATCTCATCAGGACATATCAGCGAGAGCCGGGATGACCAGCGCGCCGAACTGGTGGCGATGGCCAAGACAGGGATCGACGCGCTTGTCCTTGTCAGCAACAGGCTCGACACAAGGAATGAAGGAACCGCAGCATTTCGCTCCAGCCTCGACGCGATCTTGAGTTGGCTTCCGAGCGACCTACCCCTCGGTCTGTACGAATGCCCGGCCCCCTATCGCCGTCTCTTGAGCGATGACGAGTTCAAACTGTGCCGCGACACCGGCCGCTTCGTAACGCTGAAGGATGTCTCCTGCGATCTCGAAACGGTCAAGCGGCGCGTCGCGCTCTCCGGCGACTCCGGCTTTGCAATTGTTAACGCCAATGCCGCCATCGCGGCAGCCGCCATGCGCGCAGGTTCGAAAGGCTTTTCTGGCGTCTTCACCAATATCCACCCCGACCTCTACGCTTGGCTTTACAAGCACGCTGCCGAAGACAGCGATCTGCGCCGCGATCTGGAAAATTTCCTGGCGCTGGCGGCGATGGCCGAGCCGATGGGCTATCCCGGTCTTGCCAAGGTTTGGCACAAGCGTCTTGGCACGTTCGAGAGCGTCCATTCTCGCGTGACAGATTATGACATTGCCGAGCGGCACTGGGCAGTCATGGATCTGTTGGACCATATTCAGCAAGGGACGGAACGGTTCCGCGAGCGGATCAAGCGGGTTTCCTAACGAGCACCGTCGAATCTTCAGGGCGTCGCAAAGAGCCACGCCCTGAAGAACAGCAATTCTTCGCGAAACGCGCTTTTGTCGATGCGGTCACCATCGGACGATCCCGACCCTTCCGTCTTTCGAGCGCAGCCGTTCAAGAGGCAGGACATGTCCCTTACTTTAATCGCATCTGACCTGATTGCACTGGCTCATCAGCTGCGCAGGCTCCGTAGTGATGCAAGCCAAATTCCGACGGATCAACTCGTGTCTGTGCCGACAGCGCTTGAGGACGCAAAAGAGGTGCAGAGGCAACTGTCGAAACTCGAGGGAGCAGACGTCCCTGCGTGGAAAGTGGCCAAATCGCCCGAGGGCGAACCTGTTGTCGCTCCGCTTCATCCATACTTCGATGATCCTTCCGATGCGGTCATTGCATGGCGAAAAGGCATGAAAATCGAGATAGAAATTGCCGTGGAGCTTTGCCAGGATCTTCCTGTCCGGCGCGACACATCCTATCAGCGAGCCGACATCGAGGCCGCAATTTCAAACGTGTACCTTGGTGCGGAACTGGTTTGGAGTGGCATTTCGGAAGGCGCCAACATTTCCTTCCCGGCCTTCCTGGCGGACCGCCTGGGAAACGTCGGTTACGTAAAAGGGCCAGTTCTGACCGTGGCGGCTCTTCACCCTGGTTCGGCTTTCCCCCTTAAGCTCTGGCTCAACAAACAACTCGCTTTCGACGCCGCTGGAAAGCATCCGACGAAGGATGTGCTCACCTGGCTCTGCGAGTACGCGAACAATCGATCGAGGCCTGCCGAAGTGCTCAAAGCGGGCTCGACTATCACGACGGGAAGCCTCTGTGGCGCACTCGAAGTTCCCGATCCGGGCGACGTATCCGTCCAACTGGGCGAGCACGTTTTGCTGGATTTCACGCTGTCGTAAGCCTTTTCAGACATGCCGAAAGGAGCCTGAGGCAATGCAGTTGAATGCTCTCTATACGAGCTTAGTTCTCGTTCGCCGCCGGCACGAGATATTGCTCCTCTAGGCTTCCAAACGTTCCACGCACTCCCTGAGTGTTTAATTTCAACATTGCTTAGATGTCGCGCTGAAAACGACTAGGAGACGTCAATGATCATCAACACTTTTTCCTACCTTTGGAAATCCACTGCGATAGAGGCGATGTCTGAACTCATCAGCCATGGCTTTTCGGTATTTGAAGTTCCCGTGAGTTCCCCACACTGCTGGCCGGACGAAATGTCGAAAAGTTCGCGTTCGGACGCGAGAAAGCAACTTCAGGACAACGGGGCGAGCGTCAGCTCGCTGAATGCTGGGGGATACGATATCAACCTCGCCAGCCCAGGCGCAAATATGAGGCGTAAAAGTACTGACCATATTAAGGACGTCATCCAACTGGCGGTCGATTGGGGGGTAACCGACGTCGTAATTTCCCCGGGAACGCGACGTCCGATGATTTCTCCAACAATTCCGCAAACGCTCGGATGGCTATCTGAGAGCCTTGATGTGCTCCTGCCCGTTGCCAAGCAAGCCGGCGTGCGTCTTCTCATGGAGAACACGCCATATTGCTTCAGGCCGACGATCGGTGAGCTCGTCAGCCTCGTTGAGGAAATCAGAAGCGAGAACCTGAGTATCGTTTATGATGTCGCAAACGCTGCCTATATCGGCGAGGATCCGGTAGCCAGCCTTCAATCGCATCACGCTCACATAGGTCTCGTGCACATCTCGGATACGGGCACGGACGTGTGGGGTCATGATCCAATCGGCACAGGCATTATAGATTTCGTCGGACTGGGACGCGCCGTCGATTCAGTTTTTAGTGTCGATCGCGTCGTTCTCGAGGTCATTCGCGAAGAAGAACCACTGCTGGAAGTCAACAACGCGCTGCAGGAACTCAAAAAGAGGGGCTGGCGCCTCGATTGATGAAGTCGGTTTCGCGACCACGCTGGGCGCGCGAAATTCGCGTTTGAAGGAGGGAAAGCTTGCCCGGAAACCATCTGAAGCAGTGGATACACCTAGCCATAAGAATGTGCACGAGCGTTTCAGGCCCCTCTGGTTAGACGCCGGCGCGCCAGTCTGGGGCTAAACATCGTCGCAATCTATCTAGAATCGCATTGCGATCTGGAAGTGAATTCCATATTATCTTGCAACAACAGTTGGAGAAACGTCCATGAAGGTCTTAGTTAGTGGCGGAAGCCGCGGGATTGGCGCAGCGGTTTGTATCCGTATCGCCGAAGCGGCTGCAGCAAGGGGCGAGCGTGCTCAGATCGCCGTTTGTGGTCAGGGTTCATCCGAAGGGCAGGAGGACGTTGCACGTTCTGTGCGCGCACTGGGAGGCGACGCTATCGCGCTATCGGGCGACCTGGGCAATGTCGAGGTGGCCCCACGCCTTGTGGAAGCCGCGGTATCGGAATTCGGTGGCCTGGACGCTCTGGTCGCCAATGCCGGCGTAGCAAGCCCAGGAAATATCTGTGATTTGTCGGTTGCCGATTGGGATAACATGTTCGCGGTCAACCTTCGCGGAGCGTGGCTTTTAGCCAAATACTGCTACCCGCATCTGAAGCAGAGTCGGGGTGCGGCGTGCTTCACATCGTCAATGTCGGGGCAGGTACCTCATGCCGGATCAGGAGCCTATAGTCCAAGCAAAGCGGGCTTGAGCATGCTTGCGAAAACCCTCGCCTTGGAATGGGCGCCAGATGGCATTCGTTCGAACATCGTCTCGCCGGGTATGACCCACACGCCAATGTCCGAGAAGATGTACGCCGATCCAGCGATCAAGAGTGCAAGAGAGGCTCTGATCCCGCTGTCGAGAATCGGGGACCCCAAAGATATAGCAAACGCAATCGAGTTCCTGATAAGTCCGCTTGCATCTTACATCACCGGTCAAGACCTCTGCGTCGACGGTGGCTTTTCAAAATCAATCCTGAGCCACATTCCTGGGCGTCCAAGCTCAAAACCATAGTCGGCAAGTTCGCCCGTCTGAAGCCTGCGCAAAGCACTCCTAGACCCTCTGGGCCTAGCTGAGGGGCGCGAATGCGGACCCACACGGACGAACTCAACCTGAACGAAACAGGAGGCTCCGTATGCTGAATAGGCGTCAGATATTGGAGAGCGCCGCTGCAAGCGGCCTTCTGTTTCTCACAGATCGGCGAGCCTTTGCGCAAACCGCGACCGTCTATCCTGGCGGATACACGGTGCACTCAGGGCCGGGCCCGGAGAGCAAACCCAGCTTCGTCAAGGTTCGCGAAGGCCGATTGGAGGGTATTCTCAGCCCCGAGGGATTACGCTATTTCCGTGGCACGCATTCTTACGATTAAATGCCAAACGACACCCGGGAAATTGACCAGAGGCAGTGCAAACAGTCAGCCCAGAGAATGCGAGGCCAAGGCATAGACAACCGGGCCGCCGTCGAGCCCCGTGCCGTAAATGGCCTCTTCCCGGGTCACCATGGTCATTACCGTATTGTAGACACCGAGGCCGCATTGCTGGACGAAGGATGCAAAGGCGCCGCTGTCCAAATGCGTATCGATACGCAGGAAGCCGCCGACATGGGCGGCGACATGCGGGTGGGTGACCCGGATCGCATCGGCATCGCAAGTGGCAACGACCGGGCCGACGACATGCCCGCGCCCGAAACGTCGGCGCATCGAATAGGCACGTAGCTTCTCACCCTCGTAAAGACCATAGGTGATGGAACTGTCGAATAGCCGCAGGAGATGCTGGCGGCGAGCCGCACCGAAAGCCGGTGCATCGAGCGCGATGATCGCCTCCAGGTCGCCGCGATCGAGCCGCCGCATGGCGAGCCCGGCTTCGATGGGCGCAATCGGCGCCGGCGCAAGCGCAGTTCCCTGGCACTGATAGACTGTGTCCTTGGGAATAAAGCCGAGCGAGACATAAAGCCGCCGGGCTTCGCGCGTGGAGTTCAGCCGAAGACAATCATGACCGCAATCGGTCATGATCCGCTGCATCAGCCATTTGGCCGCGCCATTGGCCTGCAGCCTGGGTGATGTGACCAGCATTCCAAAGGTAGCGAAGCTTTCGCCGTGGGGAAACCACATGGCGGAGGCGCCGACCCGGCCGATTTCGTCCAGTGCCACGTAGCCTTTGCCGATGTCTAGCAGGTGCTGCCAGTCGGCAGCTCGGTGAGGCCAGCCGACGGAAATCGACAATGCCTGCAACTGTGAAATTTCGACATTCGCGATGTCGACGAAGCGCATCTCGAAATTATCGACATTCAATGTCCGAGGTAAATCGCTATCCATCATTTATCCAGCCGAACCGACACACCCTCCTCCGGACAATGCGCCCGGATATCCCTACGGTTATCCTAATCATCATCCGACGGAACATTTCACTGCTGAAGCGTGATGCAGCACAAGATTTGACCGTATCCCTTCAGCTTTCGGCAGCCATTTCATCTGCATCGCTCTAACCTTGATGCTTGAGATTGGTTCACCTGGTCTGCGCAAGCCCGGTTTGCGGAGGCAAGTTCACGCTGTCTGGAGGCGGAAACGATGGCGATGCGCACCCTGGACATTTTGGAAAAGCTGGTCGGCTTTCCATCCGTCGTCGGCACGCCGAATGGCGAGATCGTCGAATGGATCGCCGATTATCTCAAATCCCTCGGTATCCGGGCGCATGTCCTGCCCGGTCCGGAAGGTGACCGAGCAAATCTATTTGCAACGATCGGACCGGTAGACAGACCGGGTTATATCCTCTCCGGCCATATGGATGTCGTTCCTGCCGCCGAGGCCGGCTGGAACAGCGATCCCTTCCGCACACGGATCGAGGACGACAGGATCTACGGCCGCGGCACGAGCGACATGAAGGGGTTTCTGGCCGCTGTCCTTGCTGCCGTGCCGGCAATGCTTTCCAGGCCGCTTTCCCGCCCTATCCAACTCGCCTTCTCCTATGACGAGGAAGCCGGTTGTCGCGGTGTGCCGCATCTGCTGGCCCGCCTGCCGGATCTGTGCAGGTCTCCCCTTGGGGCCATCATCGGCGAGCCGAGCGGAATGCGGGCAATCCTGGCGCATAAGGGCAAGGCCGCGGCCCGGCTGACGCTCAAGGGCCGTTCCGGCCACTCTTCCCGGCCGGATCTTGGCCTCAATGCCATCCATGCAATGACCGAAGTGCAGCAGGCCGCGGTTGCGGCTGCCGAAACCCTGACCCAAGGCCCGTTCGAGGCGGAATTCGAGCCGCCCTATTCGTCGCTTTCGATTGGCAGGATCAGCGGTGGCCAGGCCGTCAACATCATTCCCGAGCTTTGCAGCATAGAACTGGAGGCGCGCGCGACTTCTTCGGCCGACCCGGAAACCCTGCTTCAGCCAGTGCGCACCGCAGCCGAAAAGCTGGCGGCACGAGGTTTCGGCGTCGATTGGGAGATCTTGAGCAGCTATCCGGCGCTGCTTCTTTCCCGCGGTTCACCGCTTGCCGGCCTCCTGCAGGATCTGACGGGATGCGCGCCGCTCGCCGCCGTCAGCTATGGAACCGAGGCCGGCCTTTACCAGCGGGCGGGAATGGATGCGATCATCTGCGGGCCCGGCGACATTGCGCGGGCGCACAAACCCAACGAGTTCATCGAGACCGGCGAGCTCGCCGCCTGCCAGGCGATGATCGAAGCCCTCGGCGACAGGTGCCGAGCCGAAACCTGACGGCCCAGAACCGGAGCACAGAATGACATTCCTCTTCAACTCTGACACCGCCCGCGGCCAAGTCTTTCGCGATGTCTTCGCCCGCGAACTGCCGGACCTGCCGTTTTCCATGGATGCTGCTTCGGTCGATCCAGACGCCGTCCGCTACATCATCACCTGGACGGTACCGTCCGATCTGGCGCGCTACCGCAACCTGGAAGTTATCTTTTCGATCGGCGCCGGCGTCGATCAGTTTCAGGCGGCCAAGATCCCCCATCATATCCGGATCGTGCGAATGATCGAGGACGGCATCATCCGCATGATGCAGGAATATGTCACGCTCGGCGTGTTGGCTCTGCACCGCAACCTGCCCGTCTATATCCAGCAGAAAAAGACCGAACTCTGGCGGTCCCTGCCGCCGGTGCAGGCCAGCGACCGCCGGGTCGGCATATTGGGGCTCGGCAGCCTGGCCCAGGCATCCTTCGACCGATTGAAGCCTTTCGGCTTTCAGCTTGCCGGATGGAGCCGCTCGTCCCGCGAGATCGACGGGGTGCGCTGCTTCAGCGGCCAGGCCGGCCTGACGGCCATGCTGGCCGAAACCGATATCCTGATCTGTCTCCTTCCCCTCACCGACGAGACCCGCGGCTTCCTCAACGCCGATCTTTTCCGCCAGCTTCCGGAAGGCGCCGGCCTCGTTCAGGTGGGGCGCGGACCACAGCTGGATTACCAGGCGCTTATCGACGCACTCGACAGCGGGCATCTGTCTGGGGCCGTCATCGACGTCACGGACCCGCAGCCTCTGCCTCCCGGTCATCCGCTCTGGCGGCATGAGCGGATCATCATCACGCCCTATACCGCCAGCGTCACCCAACCCCAGACCGCAGCCCTTGCCGTCGCGGACAATATCAAGCGGCTTCGCGCCGGCCTCGATCCGGTCGGCCTCGTCGATCGCCGACGCGGCTACTGAACACTCAACCCTAAAGGAACACCAATGTCGCTTCTCAAGACCATCGAACACAACCCGTCCTTCGCGCCGCGGGAAGACAAGCCGACAGCCGAACGGCTGATCTCCGGCAGCCCGGAATTCAAGACCTGGGCACAGGACGCGTCCCATGACGAACTCGTCCGCACCGGCGTCTGGGAGGCAACGCCCGGCCTCACCCATTCGATCAAGGGAACGACCTTCGAATTCTGCCACATCATTTCGGGCGTCGTGGAAATCACGCCGAAGGATGGCGAGCCGGTGACCTATAAGGCAGGTGACAGCTTCGTCATGAAGCCGGGCTTCGTCGGCACCTGGAAGACGATCGAAACGGTACGCAAGATCTACCTCGTCGTGACGCCCAAGGCGTGATCCGGCGGCTTGCCAAACAATACGCCGTATGGCGCGGCTAAAACGGATTTTTCAGCCGCGCCAACTCCCTCTACCGGATCACGCAGATGTGCCGATACGGTAGCATTCTAGTCAGATGATCGGAGATGGACCGATGAGCCTTAGTTTTGATCCTGACAGCCTGTCGTTTCCAACAGGACATTTCATCGGAGGCAAATTCGAGACTGCCGACGGCGTCATTCCTATGCATCGGCCCTCCGATGGCAAGGCCTATGCCGATTGTCCGGTCGCCGACGCCGATCTGGTCGATCAGGCCGTGCAGGCCGCCAAAAAGGCCTTGAAGGACAGCAACTGGGGCGGAATTCGCCCGCGCGAGCGGTTGAAGGCATTGCATCGCTGGGCGGATCTGATCGAACAGAACGCCGTGGAACTCGCAAAACTGGAGGCCGTTTCCTCTACGCGGCCTGTCGGCCATCTGGTCGATGGTGACGTCGGTATTTCGGCCGAACAAATCCGCTTCTTCGCAGAATTCGCCGACAAGGAAGGCAGCGATCTCGTGCCGACCGACGACGGCAATCTCGGGATGATCATGACCGAGCCCTATGGTGTCGTCGGTGCCATCACGCCCTGGAATTTCCCGATCAACATGGCAGCCTGGAAGCTCGGCCCGGCGCTTGCAGCCGGCAATGCGGTGGTGCTGAAACCGTCCGAAATGACACCGTTCTCGACCATCCGGCTGGCGGAGCTCGCGGTTAAGGCCGGCATTCCGGCCGGGTTGATCAATATCGTCCTCGGCGACGGCATGACGACCGGCAATGCGATTACCGGCCATCCGGATATCGCCAAGGTCAGCTTCACCGGCTCGACGCGCGCCGGCTCGGCGATCATGGAAAACATCGCCCGCACCGGCATCAAGCCGATGACGCTGGAGCTTGGCGGCAAGAGCCCGCAGCTCGTTTTCGCCGATGCCGATATGGACAAGGCCGCCGCGGCCGTGACCGCGAGCATCACCAGCAATGCTGGTCAGGCTTGCGTCGCCGGATCGCGCCTGATCGTCGAGAAAAGCGTTGCCCCCCGGTTGATCGAGGCAATCCTGAAGAAGATGGCCGGTATCGTTCCCGGCCCCACCTGGGATGCCGCGAGCCAATATTCGCCCATCATTTCCGAGAGGCAGCGCCAGCGGATCGACGATATCATCGGCGCCTCCATTGCCGCCGGCGCCGAATGCCTGACGGGCGGGCGTTCCATGGACATGCCGGGATATTTCTATTCCCCGACGCTGATTGCCGGCGTCGATCAGAATTCTCCCGCCGTCATCGAGGAAATTTTTGGACCCGTGCTGACGCTGCAGACCTTCGAGGATGAAGACGAGGGAATGAGCCTTGCCGACCATCCGAGCTACGGGCTCGCCGCCGGCCTCTTCACCAGCGACCTGTCGCGCGCCATTCGCCTGACGCGAAGACTGCAGGCCGGCACGATCTGGGTCAACCGCTACGGCCGCTCGCGCGACCACATCCTGCCGACCGGCGGCTACAAGCAGTCCGGCATCGGCAAGGATCTCGGCCGGGAAGCATTCCAGGCCAACCGTAAGAGCAAGAGCGTCCTGATCAGCCTCTGAGGATTTTTGACAAAATGACAACACACAAGATTGCCCTGATCCCCGGCGACGGTATCGGCCGCGACATGGTCTCTGCCGCCTGGTCGGTGCTGCAGAAAGCCGCCGGCGCCCATGGTTTCGGCCTCGAAGGTACGGATTTCCCGTGGTCTTGCGCCTTCTACAAGGAAACCGGCGCGATGATGCCGGCGAACGGGATCGAAACCCTGCGCGGCTTCGACGCCATCCTGCTCGGTGCCGTCGGCTGGCCGACGGAAGTGCCGGATTCGGTCTCGCTGCATGGTTTGCTCCTGCCGATCCGCAAGAGTTTTGTCCAATATGCGAATATCCGCCCGCACCGGCTGCTTTCCGGCGTCGAGGGGCCGCTGAAGACGACGGATTTCGACATTCTCTGCATCCGTGAAAACACCGAGGGCGAATATTCCGGCGCCGGCGGCCGCATCCATCAGGGCGGCGCGGACGAAGTGGCGGTCGAAACCTCGATCTTCACCCGCAAGGGCGTCGAGCGCATCCTACGCTTCGCCTTCGAGCAGGCCCGCACACGGCGCAGGAAACTCGCCTCGGTCACCAAGTCGAACGCCCAAAAGTATTCGATGGTGTTCTGGGATGACGTGACAAAGCAGCTTTCGGCCGAATATCCCGATGTCGAGGTCACCAGCTATCACATCGACGCCATGGCGGCGCGTATGGTGATGGCGCCAGAAACGCTTGATGTGGTCGTCGCCTCCAACCTGTTCGGCGACATCCTGACCGATCTCGGCGCCGCAATCCAGGGCGGTCTCGGTTTCGCAGCATCCGCCAATATCAACCCGGAGCGCAATGCGCCGTCCATGTTCGAACCCGTGCATGGTTCGGCGCCCGATATCGCCCATCTCGGCATCGCCAACCCCATCGCCACCGTCTGGTCCGGCGCCATGATGCTCGAGCATCTCGGTGAAAAGGACGCTGCCGCTGCCGTCATGAAAGCGATCGAAGCCGTGACCGCAAGCGGTATCGGCACGGTCCCCGGCAAGGACAAGACTGATGCCATTACCGCAGCGTTGCTCGCTGCGCTCTGAACCCGAGGACCGGACACATGCAAAATCTGAAGCTCGCCTCCCTGTTTCGCCAGCAAGGCCTGATCGGCGGCAGCTGGGTCGCCGCCGGCTCCGGCAAGACGGTCGAGGTTCTCGATCCGGCCAGCCAAGCGGTGATCGGCACCGTTCCCGACATGGGCGGTGACGAGACCCGCGCAGCGATCGAGGCCGCCAACAAGGCCTATCCGGCGTGGAAGAAGAAGACCCATGCCGAGCGTGCCGCGCTGCTCGAAACCTGGTACGACCTGATGCACACGCATCTGGAAGACCTCGCGCTGATCCTGACGACCGAACAGGGCAAACCGCTCGACGAGGCGCGCGGTGAAATCCGCTATGGCGCCTCCTTCGTCAAATGGTTCGCGGAAGAGGCGCGCCGTATCGGCGGCTCGACCATTCCCTCGCCGACGCCGGACCGCCGCATCATCGTGCTCAAGGAGCCGGTCGGCGTCTGCGGCATCATCACGCCCTGGAATTTTCCGAATGCGATGATTACCCGCAAGATCGCACCAGCGCTCGCAGCAGGCTGCACCGTGGTGGTCAAGCCCTCGGAATTCACGCCCTATTCGGCGCTTGCGCTCGGCGTCCTCGCTGAAATGGCCGGCATTCCCGCCGGCGTGGTCAATATCGTCACCGGCATGCCGAAGGAAATCGGCAACGAGATCATGGCCAATACAACGGTTCGAAAAATCTCGTTCACCGGCTCGACTCCGGTCGGTTCGCTGTTGATGCGCGGGGCTGCCGACAGCATCAAGCGGCTGTCGCTGGAACTTGGCGGCAATGCACCTTTCATAGTTTTCGACGATGCCGATCTCGATCTGGCGATCGAAGGCGCAATCATCTCGAAATTCCGCAATGGCGGCCAGACCTGCGTCTGCGCCAACCGCATCCTCGTACAGGCCGGCATCTATGACCGGTTTGCCGAAAAGCTGACGGCGCACGTCGAAGCCATGAAGGTCGGCCCGGGCACGGAAGCAGGCGTCTCGATCGGTCCGATGATCAACGATGCGGCGATTGCCAAGATCAACCGCCATCTTGAGGATGCGATCGCCAAGGGCGCCAAGATCGTGACGGCCAAGCCCAACCTGCCGGCAGGCCGCCAATATACGGCTCCGGTCGTGCTGACCGGCGCCACGACGGACATGCAGCTCGCCAGTGAAGAGACTTTTGGCCCGGTAGCTCCCCTCTTCCGCTTCGAGACCGAGGAAGAAGCAATCGCGATTGCCAATGGCACGCCGTTCGGCCTCGCGGCCTATTTCTACACGGAAAGCCTTAAGCGCGCCTGGCGCGTCGGCGAGGCACTGGAATTCGGCATGGTCGGGCTGAATACCGGAATGATCTCGACCGAGGTTGCGCCGTTTGGCGGCGTCAAGCAGTCCGGCCTCGGCCGAGAAGGCTCGCAGCTCGGGATCGACGAATATCTGGAGGTGAAGACGTTTCATATGGGCGGGCTGAACTGAGCCTGCCTCCAAAGAGACAAACAAAAAACCGAGGCTGCGATCACAGCCCCGGTTTTTGTTTCAGATGATGACGAACCGCTCCTGTCACTGAACCTTGTCGATCATCTTGTAATAAAGCCCGACCAGCGGCAGGAACCAGGGTTTGCCGAAATGGCCCGGCACGGCCGGCCATTCGAGCCCCTTCACTGGATTACGGTCCGGACGGCCGAGAATCGCGTCGGCGATCGTCATGCCGAGATGGGTCGAAAGCTGCGCCCCGTGACCGGAATAGCCCATCGCGTACCAGAGCCCGTCATGAAAACCGGCGCGCGGATAACGGTCCTTGGTGATATCGACCAGACCGCCCCAGCAATAATCGATCTCGACATGCGCAAGCTGCGGAAAGATCCGAGTGAGACTTTCACGCAGGATGGCGCCGCTCTTGGCATCCGAACGCTGGTCCGAGGTCGCCGAAAAGCGTGCGCGGCCACCGAAGATCAGCCGATTATCCGGCGACAGGCGCCAATAATTGCCGATATTCATGCTGTTGACGCAGGTGCGGTTGCCCGGCATCGTCGCAGCGACTTCCTGATCCGTCAGCGGTCGCGTGGCGATGATGAAACTGCCGACGGCCATGATCCGGCGGCGGAAATAGCCGAAATTCGGTGTCGTATAGGCGCCGCTCGCCATCAAGACATTGTCGGCGGTGACCGAACCCTTGGCGGTTTTCAGGACGTGCCTGCCGGCGGATTTCGAGATGTCGGCAACAGTCGCCTTTTCGACGATGATGGCACCGCGCCGTTTGGCCGCCTCGGCGAGACCGACGACGTAACGCCCCATATGCATCATCGCGCTCTTCTTCGACAGCATGGCGCCGTGAAATGGCGATCCGATCTCGCGTTTGAGGTCTTCCGGCGACAGAAGCGCCGTATCCGGATCAACCTCCGCATAGACTGCCTCGAAGTTTTTCGCTAATCCCTCGAAATGCTGCGGCTTGGAGGCAAGCTTCAGCTTGCCTGCGCGGCGGAAATTGCAGTCTATGCCTTCTTCGGCAATGATCGCTTCCAGCGTATCGATCGAAGCGTCGAGCGCCTTGTAGAGCGCGATCGCGCGCTCCTTGCCGAGCTCCTGCTTCGCGGACAGATAGCTGTGCGCGAGGCCATTGTTCAGGTGTCCGCCATTGCGGCCGGATGCGCCGAAACCGACCATCTCCGCCTCCAGCACGACGACCTTGGCACCGGCCATTGCAAGCTGCCGTGCCGCACCGAGCCCAGTGAAGCCACCGCCGACCACCGCGACATCGTAGTGGCCTTCGATCGGCCCATCGACGGCGCCCATAAAACGGGGCGCCGTATCATGCCAGTAGGAGACGTATTTCATCGGCTTGCGCCTTTCCGTTAGAGACCGACGACGCCCGCAAGGCCAGAAATGTCAGCAATTTCAGTATAGCCATAATAGGGATTGGCCGGCTCATGGCCACGGTTCACCCAGACCTTGTTCTTGATACCGAGATCATGCGCCGACATCAGGTCATAGCGGAAGGACGAGGAGCAATGCAGGACGTCTTCCGGGCCGCAGCCGAGCATGTCGAACATATATTCAAAGGCCTGGAAGCGCGGCTTGTAGGCGTTCGCCTGCTCGGCCGTGTAGACGGCATGGAAGGGGGCGCCGAGCTTGGCGACGTTGGACGGGATCTGGTCGTTCATCGCGTTGGAGAGGATAACGAGCGGAATTTCCTTGGCGACCTTGGCAAGACCAGCCGGAACATCGGCATGCGGCCCCCAGGTCGGCACGCGCTCATAGACCATCCTGGCGTCCTCGTCCTTGAAGGCAACGCCATTGCGCTTGCAGGTCCGCTCCAGTGAATTGTGGACGACTTCGGCGTACGGCTTCCAGGCGCCCATGATCTCGTCAACCCGGTAGCCCGCAAAGTTCTTGATGAATTCCAGCATGGCCGGCTCTTCGAGACGATCACCATAAAGATCGCGGGCGGCCTCGGCCATCTGGAAGTTGATGAGCGTGCCGTGGCAGTCGAAGGTGATGTATTTCGGGCGGAATGTCGTCATGCGCTTCGTCCTTGCGTGATGGCCCATCGAGCCTTTCGAGTGATGACACGATCATAAGGCCGCTTCCGGCATCATCGCCGACTGATTTGCCGAAATCCGAAGCAGAAAGTTTCGTATCACGGCGCTGGTTTGGCATTTGCTTGCAGATCAGGCCGTCTGGAAGGGCTTGCCCAGGTCCTTGTCGCGGCCCCACGGCATAAGATGCGGTCCCGCCCCGCTGCTTTGGCGAAAGATACCGCCACCGATACCGCCTTCGGATAATCTTCCGGTCCCTTCACCTCGAAACTTGAGTCAGAAAAGGGAGAGCATTGTCCATGCAAGTCGGGGACATCGAAACCAGAGCCTTCGGAGGCGAGCACCTGGATGGCGCAGTCCGTCTTTCACGCGAAGCCGGCTGGCCGCATCGCCTGGAAGATTGGCAGGTCGTGCTTGATGTCAGCAAAGGTGTCGTGGCACTGGACGAGACCGGAAAGGTCGTCGGCACCACATTGATGACCTCTTATGGCGATGACTGCGCCACGATCAATATGGTGATCGTCGATGCCAGCATGCGCGGCCGCGGTGTTGGCCGTAGGTTGATGGACGAGGCACTTAGCCTTGGCGGCACGCGCCCTCTCCGGCTTGTCGCCACCGCCGACGGCTTGCCGCTGTACGAAAAGCTCGGTTTTCGCGAAACCGGCAGTGTATTCCAGCATCAGGGAGTGGTGGGCCAGGTCCCGCCTTCGGCCCATGTTGATGCTGCAACCGCAGCTGATGTGGCTGAAATTACTGCCATCGATCGGGATGCTTTTGGCGCCGACCGTTCTTCGCTGATTTCCAAACTTGCCGAGATCGGGGAATTCGCCGTCATCCGCCGCGACGGCAGGATCATCGGCTTTGCCTGCATCCGTGCTTTCGGACGGGGCCAAGTTATTGGGCCTGTCGCAGCGACCACGATTGAAGACGCCAAGGCGCTTGTAGCGCATTTCATGAACCGCAGGACCGGTGCCTTCCTCAGAGTCGATACCGGAAATGCCGCGCTCGCCTCCTGGCTTTCGGAACATTCGCTTGCCCATGTCGGCGGCGGCGTCGCGATGGCGCGCCCTGCGCCGACACGCGCTCGCAACTCGACCTTCATCACTTTCGCACTGGCCAACCAGGCCCTCGGCTGATCCGGAGAAAATCATGCTCAGCAATTCGCTCATCGAACTCGATCGTGCCCATCTGGTCCATCCCGTCGCGTCCTATCGCGGCCATGAGCAGCAGGGCGTGCGCGTTCTCTCGTCAGCCAAGGGTGCGACCGTCACCGATGCACAGGG
This sequence comes from Hyphomicrobiales bacterium, assembly GCA_900471605.1. Lineage (GTDB taxonomy): Bacteria > Pseudomonadota > Alphaproteobacteria > Rhizobiales > Rhizobiaceae > Neorhizobium. Next base: position 101,103 of record UCEY01000019.1, read on the forward strand.
CCGCCGGCTCATTGACGGCTTTGCCGGCCTCTGGTGCGTCAACGCGGGTTATGGCCACGATTCCATCGTCGAGGCGGCAGCCCGCCAGATGCGCGAGCTTCCCTATGCGACCGCCTATTTCGGCCTCGGCTCCGAATCTGCTATCCGGCTTGCCGCAGAACTTGCCGAACGTGCGCCGGGCGATCTCGACCATGTCTATTTCACGCTTGGCGGTTCGGACGCTGTCGACAGCACGATCCGCTTCATTCGCTATTACTGGTTTGCCAAAGGCCAGCCGCAGCGCGACCAGTTCATTTCCGTCGAACAGGGGTATCACGGTTCTTCGACTGTCGGCGCCGGCCTCACCGCGTTGCCGAATTTCCATGCAGGTTTCGGCATTCCCTTTGACTGGCAGCACAAGATTCCGTCGCCTTACCCCTATCGCAACCCGGTCGGCCAGGATCCACAGGCCATCATCAACGCATCGCTTGCCGCATTGAAGGCAAAGATCGAGACCGTTGGTGCCGATCGCATCGCGGCCTTCTACATGGAACCGATCCAGGGCTCCGGCGGCGTCATCGTTCCGCCGAAGGGCTGGATGAAAGCTATCCGCAACCTCTGCAAGGAATACGGGATCCTGTTTGTCGCAGACGAAGTGATCACCGGATTCGGCCGCACCGGACCGCTGTTTGCCTGCTCGGAGGACGATATCGTTCCCGATTTCATGACGACGGCAAAAGGCCTGACCTCGGGTTACGTGCCGATGGGCGCGGTCTTCATGGCCGACCACGTATATCAGGTTATCGCCGATGGTGCCGGCGCATCAGCCGTCGGGCACGGCTACACCTATTCGGCCCATCCGGTCAGCGCAGCTGTCGGCCTGGAGGTGCTGAAGCTCTATGAAGGCGGCTTGCTTGAAAATGGCGTGAAGGCCGGAGCGAGGCTCATGGCAGGTCTCGAAATCCTGAAGGATCATCCGCTGGTCGGCGACGTCCGCGGGCGCGGCATGCTGGCCGCAATCGAACTGGTGACCGACAAGGCGGCCAAGACGCCGCTTCCTGCTGAAGCGGTGCCGGCTCGTCGCGTGTTTGATCGCGCTTGGGAAAATGGGCTGATCATCCGCGCTTTCGCCAATGGCGCGATCGGTTATGCACCACCGCTCTGCTGCACGGAGGCCGAGATCGACGCGATCGTCGAGCGCACCAGGAAGACCTTGGATCAGACCCTTGAAGATCCGGATGTCCGCAAGGCAGTGAAGGCCTGATTCCCGACTTCGGTGCTGGCGGCCGAAATACCGTCAGCAGCCCGAATTCGGAATTTTGTGCCGGGCCGCACGGCCGATTCGGCGAATATCGTTCTGCCGAACTGGCAGTATCCTAGTTAACGAGACCTTGAGGCCCCGAAAAATCGGGATTTTCCGCAAAAGCGCCCAAGGCCGGGAAAAGCATATTCTTTCGCAGGAGGTCTTCGAGACCGCTACCGCGACATCAAGTGGGGATATGAAATTGGCGAAATCTCTACCGGAATTCAAATACATGAGCTTCGACGTGGTCGGCACGCTGATCGATTTCGAGAGCGGCCTGACGTCTTGTCTGCAGGCAATCGCCAGCGAGGCGAATGTGGCCATCGACAGCGAAGAGGCGCTCTCCCTCTACCGCGCCGCCCGTTATTCGGAAGAGGCCGATCTCTTTCCGGATGATCTTGTGCGTGTCTATCTGGCGATCGCACCGAAGCTCGGGCTGCCGGCAGAAGAGGCTTATGGCATACGCCTCAGGGATTCCGCCAAAAGCTGGAAGGCTTTCCCGGACAGTGCCGCGGCCATGGCCGAGCTTGCGAAAAACTACCGCCTGATCGCCATGACGAATGCACGTCGCTGGGCTTTCGAGTATTTTTCCGAGGCGCTCGGCAATCCTTTCTATGCCGCCTTCACTGCCGACGACACCGGCACGGAAAAACCGGATCCGGCATTCTTCCACAAAGTGTTCGACTTCGTCTCGAAGGAGAGCGGCGGCAGGCAAGATATCCTGCATGTCGCGCAGAGCCAGTATCACGATATCGGCGTTTCCCGCGAACTCGGCATGACGAACTGCTGGATCGAGCGCCGCCACGCGCAGAAGGGTTACGGCGGCACGATCGAGCCGGCTGAGTTCACCAAGCCCGACTACCACTTCACCTCGATGGCCGGACTGGCCGAAGCCGTGAGGAACGCCCGCGACTGACTGATACAATTTTCGGTTTTCAAAGCATCGGGCCAAACCACGAAGAGGGTTGCCCGCCAACCAGCGAAAAGGGGAATGACATGAACGACAAGATCACCAACTGGACCGCGTCGGACGACGCCATGATCGAGAATGCCATTCGCCGGGGCGCAAGCCGCCGCGAACTGCTGACGATGATGCTGGCGGGCGGCATTGCAGCATCCGCTGGCGGCCTCATCCTCGGCCGCGCCTCGAACGCGGTTGCCGCAACGCCTAAATCCGGTGGCGCGCTGAAGGCCGCCGGCTGGTCGTCTTCGACCGCCGACACGCTGGACCCGGCCAAGGCTTCGCTCTCGACCGATTACGTCCGCTGCTGCGCCCTCTACAATCGCCTGACCTTCCTCGATCAGGCCGGCACCGTACAGATGGAACTCGCCGAAAACATCAAGAGCGGCGACGCCAAGGTCTGGACCGTCAAGCTGCGTTCCGGCGTTACCTTCCACGACGGCAAGACGCTGTCCTCGAAGGACGTCGTTTTCTCGCTAAAGCGGCATCTCGACCCGGCCGTGGGCTCGAAGGTCAATGCGATCGCCAAGCAGATCACCGACGTCAAGGATCTCGACGCCCTGACGGTCGAAATCACGCTTGCCAATCCGAATGCCGACCTGCCGACCATCCTGTCGCAGCATCATTTCATGATCGTACAGGATGGTACGACCGACTTTTCCAAGGGCATCGGCACCGGCGCCTTCAAGATGGAGACGTTCCAGCCGGGCGTAAAATCGATCTTCACGAAGAACCCGAACTACTTCAAGGGCGGTGCCCACGTCGACTCGTTCGAGTTCTTCGCCATCAGTGACGACAATGCCCGCGTCAACGCCCTGCTTTCGGGCGACATCCACCTGGCAGCGTCGATCAAGCCGCGTTCGATGAAGCTCGTCGAAAGCCAGCCCGGCTTCGCGCTGTCGCAGACGACCTCCGGCAACTATACCGACCTCAACATCCGCCTCGATCTCGCTCCCGGCGACAAGGCAGATTTCGTTGCCGGCATGAAATACCTGATCAACCGCCAGCAGATTCAGAAATCGGTCCTGCGCGGTCTTGCCGAAATCGCCAACGACCAGCCGGTCTCGCCGGCCAGCGTCTACCACAATGCCGATCTGAAACCGAAGGGTTACGATCCGGACAAGGCAAAGTTCCACTTCCAGAAGGCCGGTCTTCTCGGCCAGTCGATTCCGATGATCACCTCGGAAGCCCCGACCTCGGCCGTGGAAATGGCGACGATCGTGCAGCAGTCTGGTTCCGAGATCGGCATGAAGTTCGACGTCCAGCGCGTGCCATCGGACGGCTACTGGTCGAACTACTGGCTGAAGGCGCCGGTTCACTTCGGCAATATCAACCCGCGTCCGACGCCGGATATCCTCTTCTCGCTCCTTTACGCGTCTAACGCGCCGTGGAACGAAAGCCAGTACAAGTCGGAAAAATTCGATAAGATGCTGGTCGAAGCGCGCGGTCTGCTCGACGAGAACAAGCGCAAGGAGATCTACAACCAGATGCAGGTGATGATTTCCGAGGAAGCCGGCACCGTCATCCCGGTCTATATTTCGAACGTGGATGCGATCTCGGCGAAGTTGAAGGGCCTCGAAGCCAATCCGCTCGGCGGCATGATGGGTTACGCCTTCGCCGAATACGTCTGGCTCGACGCGTAGAGGCCGATTGCCGGCGGCAGGCGAAGAGATCTCCTGCCGCCCTTGCTGCGCCTGACAACACCATTCCCGCGTCTGCGGACGTGGTGCCGGCGAATTCGCACTCTTCAGGCAGGGAAATCATATTGCGCACCTATGTCCTTGGACTCATCACGAATAGGCTCGGAAGCTCCGCCCTGACGCTGCTGATCGTGTCCTTCGCGGTCTTTTTCGCGACGGCCATGCTGCCGGGCGATACCGCGACGATCCTGCTCGGCCAGGCCGCGACCCCGGAAGCCGTCGCCGGCCTAAGGGCGGCCATGCACCTCGATGAGCCTGCCTTCTTCCGTTTCGCCCGCTGGCTGTTCGGCCTGCTCCAAGGAGATTTGGGGACATCCTACGTCAACAACGTGCCTGTCGCCCAACTGATCGGCGCCCGTTTCGTCAACACGATGCGCCTCGCCGGTATCGTGACGCTGATTGCCGTGCCGCTTTCGCTGATACTCGGCATCACCTCCGCCATGTTCCGCGGCTCGGCTTACGACCGGATCGTCACCATTTTGACGATTGGCGTCATCTCCGTTCCGGAATTCATGATCGCGACCTCGGCCGTTCTTCTGTTTTCCGTCTATCTCAAGTGGCTACCGGCTCTTTCCTTCGCGGGTGACGTCGCCTCCTTCTGGCAAGTGCTGAAGATCTATGCCATGCCGGTCATCACGCTCACCTTCGTCGTTTCGGCGCAGATGATCCGGATGACCCGCGCCGCCGTGATCGACACGATCAACACGCCTTATGTCGAGGCAGCGATCCTCAAAGGTGCATCACGCTGGCGCGCCGTGATCATCCACGCGCTGCCCAACGCGGTCGGGCCGATCGCCAATGCGATCGCACTCGCTTTGTCCTATCTCGTCGGCGGCGTCATCATCGTCGAGACGATCTTCAACTATCCCGGCATCGCCAAGCTGATGGTCGATGGCGTCTCCACCCGCGACCTGCCGCTCATTCAGTCCTGCGCCATCATCTTCTGCGTCGGTTATCTCGCGCTCATCACCTTTGCCGACATCGTTGCAATCCTGGCCAATCCGAGGGTGCGCTGACCATGACCATATCCACCACCATGCCCCGCCGCCTGAGCTACCGGTTCAGCTGGGTCGGAATGATCGGCTTTGCAATCATTCTCTTCTGGGCGGTGATCGCCCTCCTCGCGCCGCATATCATTCCTTATCCGGTCGGCGAGATCGTCGATGAGGATTATTTCGGCCCGATGAGCAGCAAGCTCCTGCTCGGCTCCGACTATCTCGGCCGGGACATGCTCTCGCGCATCATCATGGGTGCGCGCTACACGGTCGGCATTTCGCTTGCCGCTGTCTGCCTTGCCTGTTTTACCGGCGGTGCGCTCGGCATGGCGGCTGCCGTCGTCGGGGGCTGGTTCGATACGGTCCTGAGCCGTTTCCTCGATGCCCTGAATTCCATCCCGAGCAAGCTTTCCGGCCTCGTCATCGCCGCCGCCGTCGGATCGTCGCTCAGCGTGCTCATCGTGATGCTGGGCGTGATCTACATACCGGGCGCCTATCGTTTCGCCCGCTCGCTGGCCGTCAACATCAACACGATGGACTATATCACCGTTGCCCGAACCCGCGGCGAAGGCATTTCCTATGTCGTGTTCTCGGAAATCCTGCCGAACATCATCGGGCCGCTGCTTGCCGATTTCGGCATCCGCTTCGTCTTCATCGTGCTGCTTCTTTCCGGTCTGTCCTTCCTCGGGCTCGGCGTACAGCCGCCCTATGCGGATTGGGGCGCGCTGGTTCATGAAAATATCGGCGGCCTGCCCTTCGGCGCGCCGGCCGTCATCGTCCCATCGCTGGCGATCGCGAGCCTCACCATCAGCGTTAACTTGCTGATCGACAATCTGCCCAAGAAGATTCGCGATCGGAGCGCGTGAGTGGAAAATCTCGTTGAAATCCGTGATCTGAAGGTAGAGGCGACCACCGATGCGGGCCGCCGCATCGAGATCATACAAGGTGTCGATCTCGATATCGCGCCGGGCGAAATCGTCGCCCTGATCGGCGAAAGCGGATCGGGCAAGACGACGATCGCGCTGACGGTGATGGGCTATGCCCGCCCCGGCTGCAGGATATCGGGCGGCACCGTGATGGTGGCCGGCAAGAACATGTTGGCGCTCAGCGAAGGCCAGCGTGCCAAGGTGCGGGGCCTCGAAGTGTCCTATGTGCCGCAATCGGCGGCGGCCGCCTTCAATCCTTCGAAGAGGATCATCGATCAGGTCATCGAAGTCACCCGGATCCATAAGCTCATGTCGCCGGCGGAAGCGAAAGAAAAGGCGATCGGGCTGTTCAAGGCGCTGTCGCTGCCCGATCCCGATGGCATCGGCAACCGTTATCCGCACCAGGTGTCTGGTGGCCAGCTGCAGCGCCTCGCTGCGGCCATGGCGCTGATCTCGGACCCGAAACTCATTATTTTCGACGAACCGACCACCGCGCTTGATGTGACCACGCAGATCGAGGTACTGCGCGCCTTCAAGGCTGTGATGAAGAAGAGCGGCATTGCCGGCGTCTACGTCTCGCACGATCTCGCCGTCGTCGCCCAGATCGCCGACCGCATCGTCGTCCTGCGCGGCGGCGCGGTCCAGGAAGTCGGGACCACCGCCGAGCTTCTCGCCGATGCCAGACATCCTTATACCCGCGAACTCCTGTCGGCTTTCGAACCGAAGCCGCGCGGCGAAAGCGTGCCGGTGGCGCCGGAAAGCCGGCCGCTTCTGCAGGTCAATAGTCTGATCGCCGGTTACGGCCCTGTTCAGGCGGACGGTCTGCCGCTCATTAAGGCCGTGCAGGAAGCAAGCCTCGTTCTGGAACGTGGCCGCAATCTCGGGATCATCGGCGAATCCGGCTGCGGAAAATCCACGCTCGCGCGCTCGATCGCCGGCATCCTACCGGCCTCGGCCGGCAATCTGACCTTGGACGGGCATGAACTTGCCCGCTCCGCCCGCCAGAGAAGCCGTGAACAGCTGCGAGAGCTGCAGATCGTTTTCCAGCACGCGGACACGTCGCTCAATCCGGCCAAATCGATCGAGGAAATTCTCGGCCGGCCGCTGAAATTCTATCACGGCATGAAGGGCAAGGCGCGCGACGCGCGGATCGACGAGCTTTTGGATATGGTCCGCTTGTCGAAGGCACTGCGCAGCCGCACGCCGGCCGAACTTTCAGGTGGACAGAAACAGCGCGTCAACTTTGCCCGCGCACTTGCGGCCGAGCCAAAACTGATCGTCTGCGACGAGATCACCTCGGCGCTCGACACCGTGGTTGCCGCGGCCGTCATCGATCTCCTGAAAGAGATGCAGCGCGAGCTTTCGCTCTCCTACATCTTCATCAGCCACGACCTGTCGGTCGTCGAGGCCATCTGCGACGAGATCGTCGTGATGTATAATGGCCGCAAAGTCGAGGAAATCACACCGGCAGTTTCGAAAGTGCCGCAGCACCCCTATTCGAAACTACTGTTCTCGTCCGTACCGAAGCTCGATCCCGGCTGGCTCGATCGCCTGGAACGGGATCCGGAACTGGTGAAGACCTACGTGCAGGGCTGAGGCGGCATAAGCCGTCGTCTCACGTTAATGGGAGCGTATTGCCGGTCAGACCAGAAACAGGCTGGTCAACGGCATATGCGCCTTGACGATTGGCGACTTCAAAACGACGAAACTGAAATATTTGTCGATACCGATATCCATGTCGGTCAACCGTTCCATGATCGTCTGATATTCGCCGATGCCGGCAGTGACGAACTTCAGCATGTAGTCGTAACCACCGGAAACCAGGTGGCATTCGATCACCTGATCGACCCGCTCAACGGCTGCGAGAAACCGGGCAAAATCGATCTGCCGATGGTTCTTCAGCGTGACTTCGGTGAAAACCGTCAGCGTCTGGCCAAGCTTGCCGATGTTGATCTGCGCCGAATATCCTTCGATATATCCTTCCTGTTGCAGCTTCTTGACGCGCATGAGGCAAGGGCTCGGTGACAGATTGACCAGCTCGGCCAGCTCGACATTGGTGATGCGGCCGTTCTTCTGCAACTCGTAGAGGATCTTGATATCGATACGATCGAGCTTCATCAGCTGACACCTTCCAAGGCACCCGGCGGCCTACAGCATTTTATGCCGCAAATTTCGGATATTGACTTTAACACGTTGGCTTCTCTTGTCTATTTCATTCTGCGTCGCGATAATCGGCACATTAAGCTGGAAGCACGGTTATTGTCGGAATCTTGTGCTGCCCGGTCAGGATGTGCGGTAACCACGGCGTCGACAGCGCCCTTATGCTGATGCATCGATCCGGTTGCGTCCCAGGAGATTGAACATCATGCCAGCACCGCTCACGCTCGTGGAAACCGATGCCGGATTACCGCACTCTGCCGATGCGGTCGTCATCGGCGCCGGTATCGTCGGCGTTTTCACGGCTTACTATCTCGCCAGGCGCGGCCTGAAAGTGGTGCTGATAGAAAAGGGTCGGGTCGGCGCAGAACAGTCGAGCCGCAACTGGGGCTGGTGCCGTCAACAGAACCGCGATGCGCGTGAGCTGCCTATGGCAACCAAGAGCCTCGATCTCTGGGATCGTTTTGCCGCCGAAAGCGGTGAGGATACCGGTTTCCGGCGCTGCGGCCTGCTTTACCTGAGTGACAGCGAGGAAGAACTGGCCGGCTGGGCGCGCTGGCGCGATTTCGCCGGCACTGTTGGCGTCACCACTCACATGCTCGACGGTGCCGAAGCAAGCGCCCGCGGCAAGGCGACAGGCCGAACCTGGAAGGGCGGCGTGTTTTCACCAACCGATGGTACGGCGGACCCAGCCAATGCCGCGCCGGCCGTCGCTCGAGCGATCGTCAAGCTCGGCGGCGCGGTGATCCAGAACTGCGCGGCACGTGGCATAGAGACGGAAGGCGGAAGATTGTCGGCCGTGGTGACCGAACACGGAACGATCAGGACTAAGATCGCGATCCTCTCCGGCGGCGCCTGGGCCTCGTCCTTCTGCAGGCAGTTCAACATCCGTTTTCCCCAGGCCTCGATCCGCTCCTCCATTCTCTCCGTCGGCCCCGGCGAAGGCGAGCTGCCGGACGCGCTTCACACGGCCCGTGTTTCAGTGACCCGCCGCGGCGATGGCGGCCATACGCTGGCGATCAGCGGCCGCGGCCGGGTCGACCTGACGCCCCAGAACATCCGTTTTGCGGGACAATTCCTGCCGATGTTCATGCGTCGGTGGCGTAGCCTGTCGCCGGGCGGCCTCGAAGGTTTGCGCAGCGGCCACGAGACGCTCGCCCGTTGGAGGCTGGACCGGCCGACGCCGATGGAGCAGATGCGCATCCTCGATCCGGCTGTCGACGACGGAACGATCAGGCTGGTGCACCAGCGCGCCATCGAACTTCTGCCGGCGATCGGTACGCGCCGCATCACCGCGCGCTGGGCCGGTTACATCGATTCCACCCCCGATGGCGTGCCGGCAATCGGCGAAGTGGCGAATGTGCCCGGCTTCATTCTCGCGGCCGGCTTCAGCGGCCATGGTTTCGGCATCGGGCCGGGCGCCGGTCACCTGATTGCCGATATCGTCACCGCTGCGGCCGAGCCGATCGTCGATCCGGTTCCCTACCATCCGCAACGCTTCGAAAGCTCCTCCTGGGGCAAGGTCGCCGACTTCTGAATTGCAATTCTGCGCGCTAGAGTGCCGGGGAGATAGCGACAGAAGCCAAGGGAAGATCAATGCAGGCACGCCAGCTCGAGGTTTTTTGCATGCTGATGCGCACCGGAACGGTCACCGGCGCGGCTGCCATGCTCAACATATCGCAGCCCGCGCTGAGCCAGATCCTGCTGCATGCGGAGGACCAGCTTGGTTTCAAGCTTTTCACCCGGGTACGCGGCAAGCTGGTGCCGACCCGGGAGGCGGAAGAGCTTTATCCGGAATGCGAGCGGATCTTTTCCGAACTCAGCGCCCTTCGCCGCCGCACGACCGACATGCGTTTCGGGCGCACCGGGTTGATCCGGATCGCCGCGTCCGCACCGCCGGCTATGTCGATCGTGCCGAAAGCCCTGTTCGCGTTCCGCGCCTCGCATCCCGATATCGTCGTGCGCTCGCTGATCGCACCGCTCGTCAATGTCGTCGACATGATCCGCGACGGCGACGCGCCGCTCGGTATCGTCATGAACAATGCCGCCAGGCCGGGAATTGATGTCGAGACGCTCGGGCATGCGGAACTCGTCTGCATCATTCCCGAGAACCACCGCCTTGCCGAACTTGAGCGTATCGGCTTCGCCGACCTGCAGAACGAGATGCTGATCTCCTATCGCGCCGGCACCCTGCCCGGTCGGTTGCTGGTGAGTGCGGCCGCCGCCGAGAAACAAATCTTCAACCCGGCGATCGAGATCGACATTTCCATCACCGCGCTGCCCTTCGTGCGGGACGGTTTCGGCGTCGCCATCGTCGATGGACTTCTACCCTGGGAACAGTTTCCCGGCCTCGTCCGCCGGCCGCTGCAGCAGAAGATTTCCGTGCCAATCGCGCTTCTGACCAGTCGCGACCGGCCGCTGACCGGAAGCCATCTCGCCATGCGCGACAATCTTCGCGAGGCCTGCGCCGCGGTCCTGAAGGCAAGCGAACTAGAGGCCTGACACCCAGTCAGGCGTCACGAACCCAGGAACTGATCGGCAGAGGCCGGACAGGCGCCTGTTCGCGAAGCCGCCCCGCGTCACAGACTTCGATCCCCGCCTTGTCGGCGATCAGCTCGGCTCCCGCGATCTGGCAGAAACGCCCCTGGCAACGCCCCATGCCGACGCGCGCCAGCGACTTGACCCGGTTCGCCTCCGCCCCCCCAAAAGAAACGCTCTCGCGCAACTGCCCCGCCGTCACGCCTTCGCAACGACAGACGACAGTCTCATTGGGGACAGCACGAACGGCATCTCGCGGCCAGGGAAAGGCACGCGCCATGCCGCGCGCAAAACGCTCGAGGCGATCGAGCCGGCGCAGGTCCCGCGTCGCATCCGGTATGGGCAGGCCCATATCGGCAAGACAGGCGGTCGCCGCAAGACGGCCGGCGACTTCCGCCCCGTCGGCACCCAGAATGCGCAGACCGTCACCGGCGAGGTAAAGCCTCTCGGCCGCCCTACCCATACGATCGGTGCGCGGCAACCATTGCGACCAGCTCTGATCATAGTCGAATGTACAGCCGGCCAGACCCGCCAGTTGCGTCTCCGCACGCAGGTGCCATCCGAGCCCAACCATATCGCATGCGGTGCGCTGCGCCCTGGCCCGCGCATCACGCCAATGCATGGCTAATGGGCCCCGCTCATCGTTTTCGACGCGATCGAGTTTCACGCCGGCATGGTAGAGCCGACCGAGTTTCGCACGCATCAGCAGGCCGCGCAGAACAAGACCCGGTCTCGCCAGCATGCCAGGCAGGCCGGCCATCTGATCTCGCAGCGAGGATGTGTCGAGTACGGCTGCAATATCGGCGCCGGCCTTCAGCAATTGGGTTGCAACCAGCGTCAGCAGCGGGCCGGAACCGGCAAGAACGATCTTTTCGCCGAGCGCGACACCCTGCGCTTTCAACGCGATCTGTGTCGCTCCGAGACTGTAGACGCCGGGCGCCTGCCAGCCGGGGATCGGCGCCAGACGGTCCATCGCTCCGGTGGCCAGGATAAGGCGATCATAGGTGAAATCCTTACGGCCAGCAGGCGTCAACGCCTGCAGCAGATTGCCCGCCGTCGCTAGGACGGAGCTTTGCGGGTGATAGTCGATCTCTCCTGCGGCGACCATCCGGTCGAACGCCGTATGCAGCGCCACCGCCTTGCTCGCCTCGGATCCGTAAAGCTGTTTCGGCGGCCTCGTAAACCCCTGCGGCGGGCGCCGGTAGATCTGGCCGCCACCTTTCAGACCCTCATCGATGACGACGGGTTTGATACCGGCCTTGACCAGAAGCTCGGCGGCTCGGATACCGGCCGGGCCGGCGCCGACGATCACGACCTTTTCCGCATCGGGAGGTGTCATTGCCATCCCTCCGGCGGAGCGGTCCGCAACTGCATGCCATCGGCGATCAGGGTCGAACAGGCACGCAGCCGGCCACCATCCTCAGACCAGAGCCAGCAATCCTGGCAGGCGCCCATCAAACAGAAGCCTGCCCGTTTTTCCGGGCCGAATTCCGATTGCCTGACGGCGGGAGCTGAAACCAGCACAGCCGTCAAGACGGTGTCGCCGGAGAGCGCCTGACAATCGACGCCATCCAGCCTGAACCGGACCTGCGGCCTGCCCTTTTCCGCAAGGCGCACAATTCGCCCTGCTTGCCGGGACGGCTGCAGATCCGCTGTCATTCGGCGGCTTCCTTGCGTGCGAGCGAAGGCTCCGGCATTTCCTTGAAACGGACCCGGACGTCTGCGAAGGCTTCAGCCACACCTTCCGGCCCGACCCGCCCCTTCATACGACGAAAAATTTCCGTCTTGGTGAAGAAGCGCCAATGGATGGGAAGGCCGGCCAGAAGTTCGGTCAGCAGGTCATAGGCTGCCGGTGTCCATTGCGCTTCGTAGCCATCCCGCTCGGGACCGTAGTGGAAATGCGCCTTGTGCAGGGCGCGGGCGGCCCTCACCCTTTCCGTTTCCGCATCGTCCACCACGCCGTCACGGATGACGACACCATATTCGCGTTCAGCGGCCTCCGTAGAAACGTAACCGCGGGCGACATCCCGCGCCACGCGCCAGGTCTCGCGTTCGGTCGGATTGCCACGTCCACCGCCGCCGGCCGAGCGAATTTCAAGTACGTCGCCGGGCTGCAGGATCGCCGTGTCGATATTGCCGAGCCGCTTGAAATCGTCGCGGCCGGGATTGAGCACCATGTCTGACAGCCCGGCCGCCCGGCCGCCGAGCGTGCCCCAGGGGCGGAAGAAACTCCGGTCGCGGTTGCGGGCGGTGATGCGGCTGCCGGGCGAAAAGACCCTGAAGGCCATTTCGGTAGCAAGCCCGCCCCGCCAGCGACCGGCACCGCCACTATCTTTGGCAAGGCCGTATTTGACGAATTCGATCGGCACTTCCGTTTCGGTGATCTCGATCGGCGTGTTCTTGAGATACGCTGCATCGGCGCCGGAACCGTTCGTGCCATCGCGATAAGGCATGCCGCCACCGCCACCAACGACGGGGTTCACGGCTGCGATGATGGTGCGGCCGTTGCGTTCGTCGGTTGTCATCACGTTGACGATGCAGTTGTTGCCGGCTGGTGCGGCCGGAAGCTTTTCCGGAACAGCCTGATTGAACGCGCCGAAGATGACTGAACGCAGGCGCGCGCAGGTGAGCGACCGCATGCCGACGGCGGCTGGCGCGATCGGGTTGAGCACGCTGCCTTTCGGCGTGATGCAGGTGAACGGCCGGGTCAGGCCGGTATTCAGCAGGATTTTCGGGTTCAGTGTGTAGAGAACATAATAAACGCCGACCAGAAGCATCGTGTGGCGCGGATCGCCGCCCGAGGGCACGTTGAGCGAGGAGCCGAGCTGCGGATCCGAACCGGTGAAGTCGAGCAAAGCCTCGTCGCCTCGGATCGTCAGTGTCAGCTTCAGGCGGCAGGGATTGGCCTCGACGGAATCTTCGTCGGCATAATCGACGAATTCCCAGGTTCCGTCAGGCATGGAGCGCAGAAGGTCGCGCGCCTGCGCCTCGGCATGATCGAGCAGGACTTCGGTGCCTTCCAGAAACGCCTCCTTGCCGAACTTTTCCACCATGGCGAGGATCTTTCGCTCGCCAGTGTTGAGCGCGCCGACCAGCGCCTTCATGTCACCGATATTGAGATCGGGCTTGCGGACATTGGTCGTCATGATCCTGAGGATCTGTTCGTCGAAAACACCTTCGTTGACGAGCTTCATCGGCGGGAAACGAATGCCTTCTTGATGGATTTCCGTAAGCGCCCGCGACAGCGAGGCAGGCACGGCGCCGCCCATGTCGGTATTGTGGATATGGCCACCCGTCCAGGCGATGATCTCGCCCTCGTAGAAGACCGGCTTCCACAGATGGGTGTCCGGCGCATGGGTGGCGACAAAGCAGGAATAGGGGTCGTTGGTGAAGGCGACATCGCCCGGTTTGTAATCGTCGATCATCTCGATCGCGCGGGTATAGGTAAGGCCCGGATACCAGGTGGCGCCAAGCCCCATGGGTACACCGAACGTCTCGCCCTTCCGGTTGATCAGCATGACGGTAAAGTCTTCCGTCTCCTTGACGAAGGCGGAATGGGCGGTGCGCTGCAGCGTATAGGCCATGTTTTCGGCTGCAGCGCGGGTGTGGTTGGCGAACACCTGAAGGTTCAAGGGATCGAACATGGGCTGTTACTCCGAAAAGGTGAGATGCAGGTTCAGGTGGCTGTCGACTTCGACATGTGCGCCGCCGGGAATGGCAAAGGTCGTGTCTTCCTGGGCGACGACCGCCGGGCCGGCAAACCGGCTGCCGGGGCGAAGGCGCTCACGTGGATAAAGCCCGATCCACTCGAAATCCTTGCCGGTGAAGACCGGGATCTCACGTTCCGGATCCACGGTCCCGCCACCCTCGCGGGCATCGACCGGGAATTCCAGCGCCGGACCGGCGCCGATCGCCGAAAGGCGCAGGTTGACGATTTCAATCGCGCCATCGGGATCGTGGAAATCGTAGAGTCTTGCATGCATGGCGTGAAACGCTTCCTCGATCGCCTCGAGCTTGCCTTCGCCTATCCAGGCCGCCTGGATCGGCACTTCGATTTCAAAACTCTGTCCGAGATACCGCATGTCGGCTGAGACGTTCAGTGTCGCGGCTCCTGCATGTCCTTGCTTGGAAAGCCAGTTGCGGCCTTCGACGGCAAGCTCATCCAGTGCAGCGCGCAATTGCGACGCCGCTTCGTCAGAGAGATGGGTGAAGACGGTGCGAATGAAATCGCCGCGCAGGTCGGCAACGAGACCGCCGAGCGCCGAAACGACGCCCGGCCGCGGCGGGCCGATGACCTTCGCCATCTTGAATTCGCGAGCGAGGAAGGCGCCGAGCATCGGGCCGCCGCCGCCGAAGGGCATCAGGGTGAATTCGCGCAGATCAACGCCCGCCCGTGAGGCGAGCTTTTCGACCTCGACGAACATTTCCGAGATGGCGATCTCGAGAATGGCCTGGGCGGCTTCTTCCGCCGTGCGGCCGATCTTGTCGGCGAGTTTCGTGACGGCAGCGCGGGCGAGTGCCACATCGATCTGCAGCTGCCCATAGGCCATCTGGCTGTGGCCGAGCCAGCCGCAGACGGCCATGGCGTCGGTAACGGTCGCCTGCGTGCCGCCGCGACCGTAACAGGCCGGCCCGGGTGTCGAGCCAGCCGATTCCGGGCCAACCCGCAACACGCCCTGCGCATCGACGCTGGCGATCGAACCACCGCCGATGCCGATCGAGCTTACCGAGACGGACGGGATATGCAGCGGGAATTCGCCGATCAGTTCGCCGGTGCCGAATTGCGGCTCGCCGTCGATGATCAACGCGAAATCGGCCGAGGTGCCGCCGATATCGAGCGTGAGAATATGTTTTTCGCCAGCGCGGCGGGCGAGCCAGGCAGCCCCAATGACGCCCGAGGCGGTGCCCGAAAGCAGCATCTGCACGCAGGAGCGCTTGCCCTCGTCGGCATTCATGACGCCGCCATTCGATTTTGTCAGCAGCGCGGGTGCAGTGACCCCGCGCGATAGGAGCTTTTCTTCGAGCGCCGTCAGGTAACCGGAGACGCGCGGATGGACGTAACCGTTGAGAATGGCGGTGGTGGTGCGCTCGTATTCGCGGATGACCGGCCAGACCTCGCAGGAGGTGAAGACGAAGAGATCAGGGGCGATCCGAAGAATCTCCTGTTTTACAGCCGCCTCATGAGCATCGTTGCGCCAGGAATGCAGGAAAGAGATGATGATGCCGGCCGCGCCGTTCGCTTTGGCCTTTTCGACCGCGGCAGTAACGACGGTAAGATCAGGGGCCTGGGCTTCGCTGCCATCAGCCCTGAGACGCGCCGGAATTCCAAAAATCATGTCGCGGGCGATCAACTGGTCGGGCCTCGCGCAGAACAGCGAATAGACATCCGGCATTCTGAGGCGCGCCAGTTCGATCACGTCCTCGAAACCGGCATTGGTCATCAATGCCAGCGAGACGCCGCGGCGCTGGATGACGGTATTGATGCCGACCGTCGTGCCATGCACGAAACGGCTGACGGCGGAGGGTTCCAGCCCTTCGCGTTCGGCCAGAAGCGTCAGGCCGGTCATCAGTTCGGCACCTGGATCGTCCGGCGTCGTCAGAACCTTGAGCGAGGCGACGCGGCCGGAGCGCGTTTCGAGCGCACAGAAATCGATGAAGGTTCCGCCGATATCGACGCCGATCTTCCAGTCCTGTTGAGCGTGGCTGCCTTTGCCATGCGAGGCCGCATTGTCCATGTGTTCAAGTCCCTTCCTGATCTGTCTTATGAAGCTGACATGGAAGCAGGAACCCAGTCCAAGAGCGAAACGGCGGAAGCCCATAAGTGGCGCTTATGCTTCATTTGACGCTTCCCATAGGCGGGACTTATGGGCGGTCGAGATTCTCGACTTTGACACCGTATGCGCGGACCTGAATGGTAACCCTCATGACAGATATCGCGGGGGCAGCCCAATGGATGTGATTGTGCTGGGTGGCGGCCTGATGGGAAGCGCCTCGGCCTATTTTCTGGCTCGGCGCGGTGTGGATGTGACGCTGATAGAACGGAACCGCGTCGGCAGCGGCGCAACGGTTGCCTCCTTCGGTAATATTCGTCGCAGCGGTCGTTACCTGCCACAGCTTCCACTTGCCCGACGTTCTTTGGACATCTGGAACAAGGCCCATGAGATGCTGGGGCGGGACGTGGAGTTTCGCGCGACGGGGCATGTCCGGCTCGTATTCACCGAAAAGGGGCAGGAGGAAATGCGGACGTTTTCCGACGCCGCCCGACCCTGGGGGCTCGATCTTGAAGAACTGACGCAGAAAGAGCTGCACGCCCGCTTTCCCCTTCTGGGTCCGGAGGCGATCGGTGCATCCTTTTCGCCGCAGGATGGCAGCGGCAATCCGCGGCTGATCGCGCCGGCCTTCGCCGATGCGGCAAGACGCAACGGTGCTAGGATCGTCGAGGAGGTCGACGTGAAGGCGATCCGCAAGAGCGCCTACGGTTTCGAGGTGGAAACCTCCGACGGCATTTATGCCGCCGCCAACCTGCTGAATACCGCCGGCGCCTGGGGCGCGCGGATATCGGCGCAGTTTGGTGAAACGGTACCGATCCGCGCCAGAGGTCCGCAGATGGGCGTGACGGAACCGCTACCGCATCGCATCCTGCCTGTTGTCGGCGTCTGGGCGCACGATCACGGCGGTGGTTATCTGCGCCAGGTCGAGCGCGGCAATATCGTTTTCGGCGGCGGTGCCGAGCGCACGGACGTCCCGCTCGATACCGGCCGTGCCAAAGCGGACCCTTCACGCCTTCCGGGCCAGTTGCGCTCCCTACTGCCGATCCTGCCAATGCTCGCCCATGTGTCCGTCATCCGCACCTGGTCCGGTTGCGAAGGCTATGTCGAGGACGGTCTCCCGGTCATGGGCGCGTCGGCGACGACGCCCGGTCTGTTTCATGCCTTCGGCTTCTGCGGCCACGGCTTCCAGCTCGGCCCGGGCGTCGGCGACGTGATGGCCGAACTGATTACGGTTGGCGCGACGGAAATACCGATTTACGATTTCCGGATCGGGCGCTTTAGATCGACTTATTCGCCTTGAAGGGATTCGAGCCGGCGACACGTTGATCGTTTACGGAAAGGTTTTGACTCCAAAGAGTACGTGGTGTCGACTGACGACACTAGCTGTGCTCGGCATTGTTCGTTGACCTGTGGTCCTGCCAAACAGATTACTTGCCAAGTATCTTTATTGTCTTCACTGCCAACGCTTTTTCAACCGCATTTTTTTGGCCGCTTGCCCTTGCAGCAAGAGATCCTTGTAGGTATCCGCGTTGCCGACCGTGTCGATGAGTTTCGGGACGATGAACGAGTCGATGCGAACCACTGCGATATCCGCCATCTCTGCGTCGCGGCGTGCGTAGTGATACTGGCCGATCTTTCCATCATAGAGGCCGGCTTTAGTAAGGTAAGCGAACTCCTCCTTCTGAGTTTTGAAAGAAGGTAAAGGGTAGTCGGAAAGTAGGCTGTTGAGATGGTCTGATATCGAGTTCAAGGATTTTTCATAAGCCTTTTCCGCTTCCCTCGACGCATCACGAGAAGCGCGCTCGACAAGCTCACTGCCGCCATAACTTACTTCCCAGCTCTTTTCGCAACCAGTGCAACTGATCTCTACGCTTTCATGAGAAGACGGCCATGGGTTGTACGGTGTGTGGTGTTCTCGCACAATCTTGCCTTGGCCGCATGGGCAATCGGCTATATCGTGAGTGTAGATCTCGCCCATTCGGCGAATGAGGGCCTCTTCCCGAAGCAGCTGCATTTCGTCGAGTGCCAGCTCGATCTGAGCCCTCTCCGGATGGCGCCCGAGGCGCGCAAGGATATCGACATAGACCGCCTCCAGTTGCCAGAGGCACCCTCCTCCATTGCAGCAGAGATTAGCTTGCGGACGTCCCGCCGGCAGATCGTAAGAGCTTCCTTTGTCCGGCGGAACCGCGTTCGCTCCATCGCTTCGATGACTTCCTCTCCCAAAGCCACCAATGCCCGGCTCAAGCTGCGTTTCGTATCCTCATCGCCGCGTCCGAGGCTAGCAGAAAGCTTTTCGGCCAGCCACCCCCGCTCGCTTTCGGGCACTAGCGCCACTGCCGCATACCAGACGGTACGCACCACATCCTGATCCTCGTCACCGAGGCGATGGGCCACGGCGGGCCATGCTGACGTATCTTTGAACTTGGAGAGCGTGTGGAGGGCTTGACGCCGGGCCTGCGGCTCGGACCGCGTCCCAGTTCCGCGACGACCTGTGGCACGACCTTATCCGCTGGCTGCCGGATCAACGCCCAAGTCAGCATTTCGCAGACTTGAAAATCCGGTTCGACCACGCATTGACGCAGCAGTATTTCAACGTCCGCCGGGGATGGGTTCATTCCTGCTCGGAGCGCCGCGTCGAGACGCACTGATGGATCGGCGTTGGCGAAAGCGGTTTGGAGAGGACTCGTCTGCGTGTTCGCTCAGTGTTCAGGGGCATTGGTTGATGGGCGGTTGATAGCCGTTGCCGCCGGCTGCGTGGGGCACTTGACGGCCTGTCTTGACACCGGCCGTCGGCGCTTAACCCGGGTTCACCAATCACGTAGACCGCAATCACTCGAAGCTTTGTGCCCTAGGTGCAATGTCGCTTGGCGAGCTGGCCGATTTTGCCCCGATCCCTGGAAAAGGACCACGGGCTCGCCACCCTCGGAGCCGCATTGCCACAATGCGAGGGTCGTCATGCGGCGTTGCAATGACAGTTGCCTGCTTCGGGACGAGCCAGGTCCGTAAAAGCGGCCCTGTATCAGCGCCATATCAGCCTGTGGCCCTCTTCAGTTTCGTAGATCACGATCTGCCTGCAAGCAGAGGTCAACAAGCTTGAGCAACATCACGGCGTCGGCGGGTGACGCGATGATGATGACTTTGACGCTGTTTCGGCCGGGATCATGCGCAATGTCGACCGAGATGGGTGTATCGGAAGGCTCTTTGTCATTGGCGGCTCCCAGCAGAACTGCGGACAGGCGCTGTAGAAGCACGGGATCGACATCTCCAATATCGACAATGCTGGTGGCCCTGGCCTGCCGCCGATCGTTCGGGCCATTGGATCCGGCGAGCGCGTTGATATCGGAGCGCATAATACGGTACTGCTTGCCCATTTTGGTTGCGCGCAAGCGCCCTTCCCGAATGAACCGTAGGACGGTCTTGGGATGCAGATGCAAGAGAGTTGCGGCCGATCCACCGTCAGAATTTCATTGGTCATCTCCCAAATATTCCCTATTATTACCTCTATTCCATAACATTTGGAGCAATGAGGAGTCAGCGGACAGGTAGTTCGAGAATTGCATAGGGAGCGTCGGCATGGACGTCTCCGCTGGCGGTTGTTTTGCGGAGTAGGCCACTGCCTTGGGCCCATATGGATCGCCGACGAACGCCCCCTAATCGTTGGCACCAAAGTCGAGCGGGCGACCGACATGGGCGGCGCGAAGCCGGATTCGGTGATCTCAGCTTCTTCTCCGCATTGAGCTACTTCGAAAGTCAGCGATGCGCGTCTCGAAGGGATTCGGACCACGAACCCGATATTTCGATATGGCTGCCCGGCGCTACCGCTGGACAGGCGGGACCGCGCAGGCCTCACCGCCACCGAACAACCTGGAGCGCGTCAAGAAACGTTTCTCGCGACCATTGTCGAGCGAGAACATGCCGCCTCGACCGGGTACGACGTCGATGATCAGCTGCGTGTGCTTCCAGGCTTCGAACTGATTGCCGCTGATGTAGACCGGTACGCCACCGATCTCGCCGAGCTTCACGTCATAGTCGCCGATCATGAAATCGTCTACCGGATAACACATCGGCGAAGAACCGTCGCAGCACCCGCCGGACTGGTGGAACAGGATGTCCGGATGATCCTGCTGAATTTCCTTTATGAGCTCGAGCGCCTGATCGGTCGCAAGGACCCGCGGTTCGCCATTTACGTCATCCATCCTCTTCCCCCTTCGGGATGGCGGAAGGCTCCCGGTCGCGGCCGGGAGCCTTGTCGCGGTTCGTGAAGAGGAGCTCAGAAAAATCCGAGTGCCTTAGGGTTGTAGCTCACCAGCATGTTCTTCGTCTGCTGGTAGTGGTCGAGCATCATCTTGTGGGTCTCGCGACCGATGCCGGATTGTTTGTAGCCGCCAAAGGCCGCATGCGCCGGATAGGCGTGATAGCAATTCGTCCAGACGCGGCCGGCCTGGATTTCCCGGCCGAAGCGATAGGCACGGCTGCCATCGCGGGTCCAAACGCCGGCGCCGAGGCCGTAAAGCGTGTCGTTGGCGATTTCGAGCGCTTCCTTCTCGTCCTTGAATGTCGTAACCGAAACCACCGGCCCAAAGATTTCCTCCTGGAAGACGCGCATCTTGTTATGGCCACGGAAGATGGTCGGCTTGATGTAATAGCCGTTCGAGAGCTCACCGCCGAGATCGCTGCGCGATCCGCCGGCCAGTACTTCCGCACCCTCCTGTTTGCCGATGTCGAGATAGGAGAGAATTTTTTCCATCTGCTCGCCAGAGGCTTGGGCGCCGATCATCGTGGCCGGATCAAGCGGGTTGCCCTGCTTGATCTGTTCGACGCGCTTAACGGCCTTTTCCATGAAGCGGTCGTAGATCGATTCCTGGATGAGGGCGCGGCTTGGGCAGGTGCAGACTTCACCCTGGTTCAGCGCGAACATCGCGAAACCTTCGAGCGCCTTATCGAAAAAATCGTCGTCCTCTGCGGCCACATCGGCAAAGAAGATGTTCGGCGATTTGCCACCGAGTTCCAGCGTCACCGGAATGAGGTTCTGACTGGCGTATTGCATGATCAGCCGCCCTGTCGTCGTCTCGCCGGTAAAGGCGATCTTGGCGATGCGGTTCGAGGATGCCAGCGGCTTGCCCGCCTCAAGGCCAAAGCCATTGACTACGTTGAGGACGCCGGGCGGCAGAAGATCGCCGACGATTTCCGCCCAGACAAGCAAGGAAGCGGGCGTCTGTTCGGCCGGCTTGATGACGACGCAATTGCCGGCTGCCAACGCGGGAGCCAGTTTCCAGGCGGCCATCAAGATCGGGAAATTCCAGGGGATGATCTGGCCGACGACGCCGAGCGGTTCATGGAAATGGTAGGCGACCGTGTCGTGATCGATTTCGCCGATCGAGCCTTCCTGGGCGCGGATGCAGGAAGCGAAGTAGCGGAAGTGATCGATCGCGAGCGGAATGTCAGCGGCCATGGTCTCGCGGATCGGCTTGCCATTGTCCCAGGTTTCCGCCTGGGCCAGCACTTCCAGCTTGTCCTCCATTCGCTGGGCGATCTTCATCAGGATGTTGGACCGTTCGGCAGCCGAAGTTCTGCCCCATTTATGCTTAGCCGCATGGGCGGCGTCGAGCGCAGCACTGATGTCCTTCTCGTCGGAGCGGGGGATCTCGCAAATCTTGCCTCCCGTTACCGGCGTGAGATTGTCGAAATATTTGCCTCTGATCGGCTCGCGCCATTCGCCGCCGATATAGTTGCCATATTTCAGCTTGAACGGAGACTCGACGATTTTCTGATGCAGCATGTCATCCTCCCTGGGATTGGCAGGTTCAGGTGCGAACCCGATGGGAGAAATCTGCGCGTGTTCGGCGCCCGGCGACAGGCCCGCGCAGCCATACCGCAGTGCACAGTGTCGCAACTCTGCGACACTGTGAGATCACGAGTGCAGACCGAACTTCTTCATCTTGCGATGAAGCGTAGCTCGGCTCATCCCGAGCGCGAGTGCGGCCTGGGAAACATTGCCACCCGACCGCGACAGGGCTCTTAAAAGAGCGGCCCGTTCGGCCTCAAGCAGGTCTTCAGCGCCGGATTGGCTTTCCTGCAGCGCGTCCGCAGCGGGAATACCGGAAGCGATGCGCTGGTCGTCGAGCTTCAGCGCCAGCCGCGCGGCTCTTGTTGCACCGAGCACGATATCGTTGCGGTCGACAGCGAGCAATGCCGCCGATGCTCGCCTCGGTCCAGACAGAACCTGTCCATAGGCCAAGCCTGTGAAAATCCCGGTCGTCGCCGGCCGTGCCGCGGCGCTCGAGCGCGATACCTTCCCTATTGGTCAAAAGCAGGCAGCAGCCTGCCCTGCCAACCGCCAGGAACAGCCGATCGATCTCGTCGGCGGCCTCCGCCACCAGCCTTTCCGATTGCTCGCGGGCCCTGCGGAACTCTTGTTCAGTGAGGCGCACAGGCAGGCGTTTGTCCTCCGGCACAAGGCGATGCATGGTCATGCACCGCCGCCAGGAAGCGACGACAGGTGAACTAGCGGCGGCGGATTGAGCCGAAGCATAAACCTGATCCGCATGCACTGTCTGCTGCTGCATCGGACTCCTCCACCCAAATGCTACATCAACTGTCGCTAAAAAAGCGGCATATTGCAATTGGCTTTATCGATGGGATATCGTCGTTTGCTATCGACGCATAGAAGATGGCGGTCTTCGGGTTCGCAAGCTGCACCAACAACGCCCGCACAAGCCCCGCCGGAATGAACCCGCCTGCGCCGTCTCGTCATTGGAAATCTCCAGAGGCTCATTCGCGCCGCGCCAGATCTTGACGCCGATCCAGAACAGGTACGCACCGCCGCCGATGCGAAGCGCGATATCGAGCCACGCGAGCTGGACGAGCAGCGCAGTCAGTCCGGCCGCCGCCACGGCCGCAAAAATGAACCCGCATGGCACTGACATGCTCGGGAATGCCGCCGATCTCGGCCATTCTCGCATCAAGCTTGCCGAGCATCTCTTCGAATATGGTTGAGGCCGGATACGCTCAGCTTTCCTCCGGAATTGCATCCAAAACCGGCACAAAGCTGAAACTCAGGGGTGACGACCCGCTCTACCTGCCGCTGTCGAAAAGCATTTCGAGATGAAACGCATGCGAGCCGCCGCGTGGCGTCGGAACAAGACTCCCCTGCTCGCGCAACTCCTTTCGTTGCAGCCGGTCGTGGGTCGCAGGTTCGATGCAGAGCACGTTTATACCTTCGTGAGCATTGCGGCAGGAGCGTCCTTACGCCCTGCTCGGCGGAGCGGATCCTCTCTGTCGTGCGACCATCGCAGAATAGTCCGGCAGGCGCCGCCTAATTCCGACATTCGAAATTCGCAGCGTCGTTGATGTCTCCGGCGCCTTTGTAATGTGCATGGGCCGGATAGGGGCAAAGCGGCCTTGTCCGGTTCGGGAGGGCTTTGCCCGAGGCTTCGACGCTTTGCGGCTGGCGGCCGTTTTCCACCCAGTCCACAAGCTCGGTCAGCATGTCGAACTGGTCGAGGGCGGCCGGGCCGCCGCGGCAATGCCCCATGCCGGGCACGAGATAGAGCTTTGCCCAGTCTTTTGTCTGCAAGCTGGTCTTCGAGGCCCTGCTCATGCGGTTGAAGAAATCGACCGTATCGTTGGACGAGAACCACGGATCGCTCACGCCGTGGAAGAAGATAATCTTGCTGCC
>UCEY01000044.1 GCA_900471605.1 Hyphomicrobiales bacterium
ATGATCAAGGTCGGCGGCGCTTACATCGACGCAGTCTACACCACCAAGGGCTACGACTTCTCGGCTGGTGCAACGGCGACTGCCGGTATCAAGTACGGCACGGACATCTCGGTTTCCGATCTCGACATCACCCGCCTCGAAGACTACCGCGACTCCAGCGGCGTCAGCTACCTCGGCCTCGGTACCAGGGCCAGCGATGAAGACCTCATGGCTGCACTGACATCGTTCGTCGATGGCCAGCTCGAAGCGATGAACAGCGCGGCTGCCAAGCTCGGCGCGGTTTCGAAGCGTCTCGACATGCAGACCGACTTCGTCTCCAAGCTGACGGATTCCTTCGACAAGGGTGTCGGCCGTCTCGTGGATGCCGACATGAACGAAGAGTCGACGAAGCTCAAGGCACTGCAGACCCAGCAGCAGCTGGCCATCCAGTCGCTCTCGATCGCCAACTCCGACTCGCAGAACATCCTGTCGCTGTTCCGTTAATCGAAATAGGGAAAATGGCGCGGAGGCTGACCGCGCCACGGACCCGAAAAAGGGCCGCGTCCGAATTCGGACGCGGCTTTTTTCATTTTCCTAATCTGTTTCAATCTTCATTAACCATATTGGGTTTACCTAGGAGCATCGAAACGGTGAGTTAACCAAGAAAATTAAATGGTTAACAAGCATGATGCTGTCCGCCGTTCCCGGTGAAATCCGGAATGTCCCTTTTCGTAATCAGCCACTCAAGGGGCACCTAAAATGACAAGTATTCTGACCAACATTGCAGCCATGTCTGCACTCCAGACCCTGCGCGGTCTCGCGACCGACATGGAATCCACGCAGAGCCGCGTTTCCTCCGGTCTGCGCGTCGGCACTGCCTCCGACAACGCCGCTTACTGGTCGATCGCGACCACCATGCGTTCCGACAACGGCGCACTCTCCGCAGTCCAGGACGCCCTCGGCCTCGGCGCCGCCAAGGTCGATACCGCCTATTCCGCCATGGAATCGGCCATCGACGTCGTCAAGGAAATCAAGAACAAGCTGGTCGCAGCGTCCGAACCGGGCGTCGACAAGTCCAAGGTCCAGGAAGAAATCACCCAGCTGCAGAGCCAGCTGAAGAGCATCGCTTCTTCTGCCTCGTTCTCCGGCGAAAACTGGCTGCAGGCCGAAATCGGCGGTTCGCAGAGCGCCACCACCGGCGTCATCTATGGCTCCAGCGAAATCACCAAGCAGCTCGTCGGTTCGTTCGTCCGTGACGCCGACGGCAACGTCTCGGTCAAGACCATCAACGTGGTCCTCGACGAACAGAACGTCCTGTTCGACCTTTCCGGCGGCCGCGGCGGTCTTCTCGACCAGAACGCCCTTAACGGTTTCCGCGCCATCAACTACGACGACGGCACGACCAACCACAAGGAATACTTCGGCAAGATCAACACGTCCTCGTATTATGCGACCAACTCTGTCTGGAAGGACATTGGCGGCGGCGTGTTCATGCGCGGCGACACCAACGGCGTCTATTCTTCGGGCTCCAACGGTACCTACATGATCAAGGTCGGCGGCGCTTACATCGACGCGATCTACACCACCAAGGGCTACGACTTCTCGGCTGGTGCGACGGCAACCGGCGGCATCAAATACGGGACGGACATCTCGGTTTCCGACCTCGACATCACCAAGCTCAAGGACTACCGCGACTCCAGCGGCGTCAGCTATCTGGGTCTGGGTACCAGAGCCAGTGACGAAGACCTCATGGCGGCACTGACATCCTTCGTCGATGGCCAGTTGGAAGCGATGGCGAGCGGGGCTGCCAAGCTCGGCGCCGTATCGAAGCGTCTCGAATTGCAGACTGACTTCGTCTCGAAGCTCACCGACTCGATCGACAAGGGCGTCGGCCGCCTGGTGGATGCGGACATGAACGAGGAATCGACGAAGCTCAAGGCACTGCAAACCCAGCAGCAGCTGGCGATCCAGTCGCTCTCGATTGCAAACTCGGACTCGCAGAACATCCTGACCCTCTTCCGTTAATAAGACGGGCAGATATCACCTCAAGAAGCCGCGCCCTCACCGGGCGCGGCTTTTTTTCGTGCCTGGAGGTTTTTTCCGTGGTCGGTAGTTTTTGTTAACTTTCGTAAATGCCGTTTAACCTTTGTTAACCATTTCGACCCTAAATGAGCTCATCGAAACGATGGGTTAACCAAGACGAAGAAAAGGTTAACAGGCATCAGGCCAAGCCAACGTTCACCGGTGTGATCCCGGAAATGTCCCTTCCATCTAGCCAATCAAGGGGCAACCAAAATGACCAGCATTCTTACCAATATCGCAGCTATGTCTGCGCTCCAGACTCTCCGCAGCATCGACACCCAGATGCAGACCACGCAGAGCCGCGTTTCCTCCGGCCTGCGCGTCGGTACCGCTTCCGACAACGCCGCCTACTGGTCGATCGCGACCACCATGCGTTCCGACAACGGCGCTCTTTCCGCAGTCCAGGACGCCCTCGGCCTCGGCGCCGCAAAGGTCGATACCGCCTATTCCGCAATGGAAAGCGTCGTCGACGTCGTTAAGGAAATCAAGAACAAGCTCGTCACCGCCTCCGAGGCAGGTGTCGACAAGGCGAAGATCCAGGCGGAAATTTCTCAGCTTCAGGATCAGCTGAAGAGCATCACCTCCTCGGCTTCGTTCTCGGGTGAAAACTGGCTGCAGGCCGAAGTCGGCGGCGCCACCAACGCCACCACGGGCCTGGTTTATGCGGCCAACCCGGTCGTCAAGCAGGTCGTGAGCTCGTTCATCCGCGATCCGGACGGCAATGTCGCAGTCAAGTCGGTGGATGTAATCCTCAACGAAAGCAACGTTCTGTTCGACCTGAGCGGCGGCCACGGCGGTCTGCTCGATGGCAATTCCTACAATGGTTTCCGCGCGATCGACTATGACGACGGCACGACCAACCACAAGGAATACTTCGGCAAGATCAACACGGCTGCCGTCTATGCAACGGACGCACTGTGGAAGGATGTCGGCGGCGGCGTCTACATGAAGGGCGACACCAACGGTATCTACACCGCAGGCACCAGCGGTACCTACCTCATCAAGATCGGTGGCGCCTACATCGACGCGATCTACACGACCAAGGGCTACGACTTCTCGGCTGGCGCAACCGCTACGGCCGGCATTAAGTACGCCTCCAACATCTCCATCTCCGAACTGAACATCACCAAGCTCGACGACTACCGCAATTCGAACGGTACCAGCTACCTCGGCATGGGGACGAAAGCCACCGATCAGGACCTCATGGCGGCCCTCAACTCATTCGTCGACGGTCAGCTCGAAAAGCTCATCAGCGCGACGGCGAAGCTCGGGTCGATCTCCAAGCGTATCGACATGCAGGAGGATTTCGTCTCCAAGCTCACGGACTCCATCGACAGCGGCATCGG
Organism: Hyphomicrobiales bacterium; assembly: GCA_900471605.1. Classification (GTDB taxonomy): domain Bacteria; phylum Pseudomonadota; class Alphaproteobacteria; order Rhizobiales; family Rhizobiaceae; genus Neorhizobium. Next base: position 3,408 of record UCEY01000044.1, read on the forward strand.
CCGACTGGTGGATGCCGACATGAGCGAGGAATCGACCAGGCTCAAGGCCCTGCAGACCCAGCAGCAGCTTGCGATCCAGTCCCTCTCGATCGCCAACACCAGTTCCGAGAATATTCTGTCGCTCTTCCGTCAGTAGGCGGCGCTCTAGGCTAGGAGCGGTTTCGTCCCGCTCTGCTGACGTGATAGCAAATATTCCGGAAAGAAGACCGCGTCCCGAAAGGGGCGCGGTTTTTCACGTTTGGGGCGTGGCTTGCGCGAAACCTGCACGCTTGTCGGATAACGCCGTTAAGACTTCATTAACGTCTTGCCAATCCTCGACCGGCTTTGATAACTGTCGAATTAACGATTTGTTAAGAACGACAGACCGCCCGCATCTGTGATGCTCTCGTGGCGGTACGCATGATGCCTCTCGTCGTTTCCGGTGGAAGACTCCGGATTTCCAGACCATTTGACCGAGGCACGGCCGATGACCAGTATCCTGACCAACCCCGCCGCTATGGCTGCCCTGCAAACATTGCGTTCGATCGATCGCAGCATGGAAGTGACCCAGGCGCGGGTTTCCTCGGGCATGCGCGTGCAGACTGCCGCCGACAATGCCGCCTATTGGTCGATCGCAACGACGATGCGGTCCGACAATCACGCCCTTTCGACGATCCAGGATGCGCTTGGCCTCGGCGCCGCCAAGGTCGACACCGCCTATACGGCGATGGAAAGCGCCATCGACACGGTCGTCGAAATCAAGTCCAAGATCGTTGCGGCCTATGGCGTCGGCTCTAATCGGGGCAAGATCCAGGAAGAAATCGCCCAGCTCCAGGAGCAATTGAAGAGCATCTCGGATTCGGCGACCTTCTCCGGCGAAAACTGGCTTCAGGATTATATCAGCGACGGCGGCACCAACGCCCAGGAAAAACCGGTCGTCAAACAGGTCGTCGCATCGTTCACCCGCACCGCGTCCGGCGAGGTCGCGGTCAAGACCGTCGACTACACGCTCGATTCGAAGACAGTCCTTTTCGACCTCAACGGCGGCAATCTCGGCATCCTGGATTCGTCGGTCAAGTTCGTCGCCGAAAGCGAAGTCGCCGTCGACATGACGACCAGCAACGGCACGATGGGCGCGACCAATGCGTCCTATGCCGTTTCGTTCCTCACGGAAAGCCAGCTGACGGCCCTGGGTGCGGATACAAACACAACCGATACGAGCATTTACACCGTCGGCGGTAATTCCTATCTCAAGGTCGCCGAGGGCAAGTGGGCGCGCGTGACGACCACCGATCCGGCGACAGCGCCTGCGGTGACGACCCCGGCACATGACGACGGGACGACGAAATATTACTTTGTCGTGACAGCCGCGAACAATCTCAACAATCGAAAACTCGGCATATCCGTCACCAATCTCGACATCAACAAGCTGGACGATCTCGCCGTCAAGATGAACACGATGGTTCCGGGATCGGCGCCGAACAACGACGCCGTGCTTGATATGATGGAGCGTTTCCTCGACAAGCAGCTTCTGGCAATGACCAGCGCCGCTTCGAGCCTGGGTTCGATCCAGAAGCGCATCGACCTGCAGGAAAGCTTCGTTGCCTCGCTGACCGACGTGATCGACAAGGGTGTCGGCCGACTGGTCGATGCGGACATGAACGAGGAATCGACGCGTCTGAAGGCGCTGCAGACCCAACAGCAGCTCGGCATCCAGTCGCTTCAGATCGCCAACACCAATGCGGAAAACATCCTGCAGTTGTTCCGGCAGGGCTAGAAATAGGCGGCGCCGGTCGGCCCCGTCGCCGCATGACACTCATTCGAGCCCGTCCGCGAGGTTCGAGGCGGTGCGGTATCTTCATCCTCGCGCAAGTTTAACTTCCTACCGTTCCGCTAAAGTGAGGCGAAGTGTCCTGTGTTCGCCGAAGACAAACGAATGGCAACCTTGTCGGGATGATACGATGATTGCAGCGGTGACGATTTGCACTTTCGGGAGGCTCATGACGAGCTCCGCACGAAAGGCGACGGCTGGGCAGGGAGACGCTCGATGAGTGCTTCGCTTGCCCGCTACCTGAAGGATTTCAGCGAGCCGCAGACCCTACCGCTACCCATGCTGGACGATGGTTTCGGCGATGGCCTCGACGCCGACCTGGCGCTTCCGGCGATAGTCGAGGAGCCTGTCGATATCGAGGCCGAGCGCGCCGAAGCCTATGCGAAGGGCCACGATGCGGCCTCCGAAGAGCTTCAGCAGCGTTTTGAGGAAGAGCGGCAGGCGCTTCTTGCCGCACACGCGGAAGAGCTGGCGGCGCTGCGCGAAAAGTATGAAAACGAAGCGGCTGCGACGATCGCGACCGGGCTTCAGGATATCGCCGGACTGACGGCGCAGGCGGTCAGCGACCAGACGGCAAGGATCCTGTCGCCTCTCATCGATGAAGCGCTGGTCGCCAAAGCGATATCCGACATGGCGGATATCATCCGCAGTGCCATGCTCGAGGGCGACGTTGGAACATTGACGGTCCGCGGTCCCGTGCACCTGTTCGAAAAACTGAAAACTGCGCTCGGAGAGCCCACCGCACTCCTGCGCCATATCGAAGCGCCTGACCTCGATATTGCAGTCGACATCGGCGAGACCGCCCTTGTGACCCGCATGTCGGCATGGCTGGCGAGTCTGAAGAAGGTATTGGGATGAGCGAAGGCGAAAACCATCACCACGGCAAGAACGAGGTCGTCATCGTCAAGCGGCACGGGGGCGGACACGACGATGGCGCCCATGGTGGCGCCTGGAAGATCGCCTATGCCGACTTCATGACTGCGATGATGGCGTTCTTCCTCGTCATGTGGCTTGTCAACGCCGCCAACGAGGAGACGAAGGCTTCGATGGCGAGCTATTTCAATCCCATCAAGCTTTCCGACGAGACCCCCGCCTCCAAGGGACTGGAAAAGCCGGTCGATGCGGCCGAGGGCCAGGAGAACGGCGAGAAGTCGAAGGTCAAGGCGGATGGCGACGTTCAGGGTTCCGCAGCCGCGACCGGCGAGGACATGACCTCGACATCGGGCGACGAGCCCAATTACTCCGAAGCGGATTTCTTCGAAAACCCCTATTCCGTTCTTGCCGAGATCGCCCAGCAAGTGGGCCAGCAGGCGAATGTCAGCGCCAAGGGCGAGGGCGGAGCCAGTGATTCGGGTCCCGCGACCGGTGCCGACGGCGGTCAGGCCTATCGCGATCCCTTCGATCCGGATTTCTGGACCAAGCAGATGCAGATGACCCGCGCCGAGGGCCCCGAAAAGGCCGTCAAGACCACGGCGAGCGACGATCCGCTGGCTCAGATGGGGCAGGCGCCGCAATATCAGCAGGTGCCGCAGTCCACGGAAGCGAAGAACCAGCTGCAACAGACCCAGATGGCTGTCGCCATTCCGATCCCGCGCCCCGATCCGACCCAGCTCGACAAGCCGCAGACGCCGTCGGGCGCCCAGGCTGCCAAGCCCGCCAACCTCAACGGACAGAAACCGGAGGATGGCGCGAAAGCGGAAGAGCAGGCGGAGCTGAAGGCTGCCGACGAGCTGAAGAAGGAGATCCAGCAGCAGATTTCCGGTGTTGCCGGCAAGCTTGCGGAAGGTCTCGTCGTCACGCCCGCGGAAGGCGGCCTGTTGGTATCGATCTCCGATCAGACCGATGATCCGATGTTCAATATCGGCTCCGCCGTGCCGCGCCGCGAAATGGTCCTGGCGATGGAGAAGATCGGTCAGATCCTCAAGGGCCGCAAGGGCAGCATCGTCCTGCGCGGACATACGGACGGCCGTCAGTTCAAGGGTACCGAGAACGACAACTGGCGTCTTTCCATGTCGCGCGCCCATAGCGCCTATTACATGCTGGTGCATGGCGGCCTGGCGGAGGATCGCATCAAGCAGGTATCCGGCTTCGCCGACAGGCGTCTGCAGGTTCCTGCCGACCCGCTCGCTGCGGCCAACCGCCGTATCGAAATCCTGCTCGAGGCGGACGAGGGATAGTGATGGCTGTGGGCATAAAGTCCTTGGTTGCGGCGGGCCTCGTTTTCGGGGTCGCGTTCGCGCCTGCGGCATCGGCTCAGGATCGTGCGGACCTTGCGCCCTATGCGATGCTCAGATCGCTGCAATTCGTCCAGGACTCCGTCGTGCTCGGCGATCATTCGGCCGCCGAGATGCAGCGCTTCATGCTGGGCACGATCGACCAGCGCCTACGGACCGCCGACCCGTCGATCTTCGAGGACCCGCGCAATGTCGATGCCGCTCTGATCTACGCCATGAGTGGCGGCAACCCTGCCACGCTCGAATATCTCGCCTCGCGCGACGTCGCGGGCAATTTCGACAATCGTGTCGCCGATGCGCTGAGGAAATATCTCGGCGGCCGGGGCACCCTGATCGAAAAAAGCCTGAGTGAAATGGCCAAGGAGTATCGGGACGAGAAAATCGGTCCCTACCTTTCGCTCGTCAGCGGTAACGTGATGGTCGGCAAGGATCCGAAGGGTGCTCTGGTGTTCTACGACTGGGCGCGGCTGACGGCGCCGGGCACGATCATCGAGGAAGCCGCCTTGCGCCGCTCGGTCGCGATCGCCGTCGATGCCAATATGGTGGAGCAGGGGCTCTCGTATTCGCGAAAATATGCGCGGCGTTTCATCCATTCACCCTATGCCAGCCAGTTCGCGGATTTCTTCGTGCAGCTGGTCGTCGGCCACTTCGGCGAGATCACCGAGGATGACATCGACGGTGCGCTGGAATTCATGGACGCCGACCGGCGGCGGGAGATTTTCCTGCGGGTCGCCCGTTCGGCAGCGATCGCCGGCAAGAACGATCTCGCGCGGCTCGCTTCGGCAAAGGCCGAAACGCCCGCCGGAAGCCCCACTCCGGAGGCCTTGGCGAAGCTTTACGGTGGCTTTGCCAATATTCCGACAAAGGACATCGGGGCTGCCATGCAGGCGATAGCCGAGGTTCCCGAGGAAACCCTTTCGCCGCGTGACCGTGCCTTGCGGCAGGCCGCAAAAGTGGTGGCGGAGCAAGTCGTTAGCCGACCGACGGTCGACAGCCTCGCACAAGATAAAGCTATCAAAGTGAACAATACAGAAGACGCGAAATCTCCAGTCGCGTTGCCCAGAAATGAGATCGCTGGGCCTGCCCCCGCCACGGAACGTCCGCTGGCCGGCACCGCTGCCAAATTCGATCCGGCCTTCCAGACATTCGTCGATAGCGGTCGTTCGAAATTGAATGCTATCGACGAAATGCTGAAGGAGGAGAACGCTTCCAAATGATTACTGACATTCTTGGTGGTGGTAAGACTGGCGCAGCCGACGCGGCTTCGTCTGCGAAGCAGGGCGTTGCCGGTCGCAAGGGCGCCGACGGTTCGGCTGGCGGCTTCTCCGATGCCTTGTCCGGCTTCGATCGCGACATGCCTTCGCAGCACGCGGACGGCGTAACGGAAGAGGACGCGCATGCGTCTTCTGCGCAAGAGCGTATGGCCGGCGACGTGAAACACGGCAAGCCAAAGCCGATCATCGATATCAAGCCGGAATCCCTTCGCCGTCCGGCCGAGGAGGCGGAGAAATCCGCCGGGGCCTCGAAGGCAGATGCGAAGGAGCTCGACGAGAAGCGGCTGACGCCTGCCGAAAAGAAGCTTCGCGAGGCCCTTGAGGCAGCGAAAGCCGTCGCGCGGAAATCCGACGAGGTGTCCGGCAAGCGGACAGGCGCCTCCAAGAAGGATGCTGCGGGCCAGACGGAGGGCGTCGAAGATCTCGATGTCTCCATGCTGGTCGCCGACGATGCCAAGATCACCGACATGCTGTCGCTTTTGAGCGGCGAAACCAGCGTGGGCGAGATCAGCGCCATGGTATCGAGCAATGCCGCCGGGCAACAGGCTGGCAAGCGGACCAAGGGCCAGGATGGCAACGGGCACGAGGTCGATGCCCTGGCGGCCAAGGATTCCAAGCACGCCGGTATACGGGGTGAGGTCGAAGGCGACCCGCTTTCGGCGCCGGCGGATACCGAGACGAGTGCTCCGGGCTCGCGCCTCTTCCGTTTCAGCAATGCACGCTCCGACCAGCATGTGGACATGGCTGTCGGTGGCGGTCGGGGCGAGCGCACGGCGGAATTCAGATCGTCGTCGAACAGCGTCGCGGAAAACGTCACCGTGCTCGATGCGCGCCGGTTCCTCGGACTTGCTCCGAATTCGAACGGCGCCAACCTCACGGCCATGCTGGCGGGGGACCCGGAATGGGCAGGCGCGATGAGCCCGAGTGCCGCGCTTTCCAATGCCGCCGCGCAAAGCAGCACCGGCAATGTCGTGAATACGCTGAAACTGCAGATGAACCCGCACGACCTTGGCTCGGTGACGGCAACGCTGCGGCTTCACGGCGAGGAACTCAACGTTCATCTGACCGTCGAGACCCGGGCCGCCTATCGGCAGCTCACGGAAGACAGCGGCGGCATCCTGGATGCGCTGCGGGCCCAGGGCTTTGCCGTCGACCAGGTGACCATCAGCATCGCGCCCACGGCGGATTCGGACGGGACCAGCAGCCAGCAGGGTCAGGCCGGCCAGACCGGCCAGCAGGCCATGGCTGAAGGCGGTAGGCAGGGCCAGGCGGCCGGCCGCGGTCAGCAGCAGAATGGCGGCGACCAGCCGGCCGACCAGGGGATGAGGAACGTAAATGACGCGGCATCGGACAATGTGGCGGGCACCGCTCCTGGCGGCACTCGTCCTGGTCAGCTTTACCTTTGACGCTGACGCCGGGTCGCTCTTCAGTACGGGAGGTTGGGGGAGGCAGCAAGGCGCCGCTGCGCCAGCCGCACCTCCCGGCAGGGCGACGCCTACCGGGAGGACGGCACCTTTCAGCGGCGCTCCTGCGGCGCGCCGAACGCCGGTGAGAGCGCCGGCGACGAGTGCGCAGACAGCGGGCGCGCTCGTCGGTTCGGGGATCTGCGAGCGGGAAATTCAGGCCGCCGCGGCGAAATACGGCGTGCCGGAAGGTATCCTCTATTCGGTCGGTCTGACCGAGACCGGCCGCAAGGGCAGCCTCAGCGCCTATGCCATGAACGTCGAAGGAAAGGCCTATTTCCCGCCCTCGCAGCAGGCGGCAATGACGACCTTTTATGACGCCAAGCGGCAGGGCATGAAGCTCATCGACATTGGCTGCATGCAGATCAATCACTATTTCCACGGCGAAAATTTCTCCTCGCCGGAGGAAATGTTCGATCCAAAACGCAACGTGGAATACGCGGCGAAGTTTCTCCGCAATCTCCATGACAAGCATGAGACGTGGACGATGGCGGTAGCTCGATACCACGCCGGCCCGAATAACAATCCCGCGCAGAAGCAATATGTCTGCCGCGTGATCAGCAATCTCGTGGCGACCGGCTATGGAGAATGGACTTCCAACGCTTCCCGGTTCTGCACCGGCTGAGCAATCCGAGGTTGAATCGTTAAAATAAAGAATCGCAAAATTGCAGCGATTTGCATTTATGGCGAAAATTGCCATGCAAGCCTTCTTTTACGATGTGTTAATTTTTCCACCGGAAATTTGTGTCCGAAAATGGCGCACCCACTACATCTAGTGCAAATCGCGGGGCAATTCTTAATCAACTATTAATTTGTTTGGTTAACTTCACACAGCTTGTCTCAGATTCCGTCGATTCGTACCCATAGACGCATTGAAACACCACAAGTGATTCGGAGGCGGACGAATGATCGTAGTGGTTGATGAGCGTGAGCTCGTGAAAGACGGATACACATCTCTTTTTGGACGTGAAGGAATTCCTTCCCAGGGGTTCGATCCAAAAGAATTCGGCGAATGGGTGGGTACGGCAGCTGACTCGGATATTGCCGCGGTCGAAGCCTTCCTGATCGGTCAGGGCGAGCGTGCGCTCGAACTGCCGCGGGCCATCCGCGACCGGTCCATGGCGCCGGTGATCGCAGTCAGCGATCAGCCTTCCCTGGAGGCGACCCTTGCCTTCTTCGACAGCGGCGTCGATGATGTGGTGCGCAAGCCCGTCCATCCTCGCGAGATCCTGGCGCGTGCCGCTGCGATCCGTCGCCGGCTGAAGGCGATTTCGAATTTCACCGATATCGGCTCGATCCGGGTTTTCTCCGACGGCCGCGATCCGGAAATCGACGGCGAAGTTTTCGCACTGCCGCGCCGCGAGCGCCGCATCCTCGAATATCTGGTCTCCAACCGCGGTCGCCGCGTTTCCAAGACCCAGATCTTCAACGCCATCTACGGCATCTTCGACGAGGAAGTCGAAGAGAACGTCGTCGAAAGCCACATCAGCAAGCTGCGCAAGAAGCTGCGCAAGAAGCTCGGCTTCGATCCGGTCGATTCCAAGCGTTTCCTTGGTTATTGCATCGACTGGAACTGATTTTCTTAAAAAGGGCCTTGCCGCATATTTTCGGCGGGGAACGTAAGCAGACAGCTTCACGCAAGGCCCGCCACTTACTCTCTCCATCAGACAAAAAGGAGATTTCCTATGAGTATTTTCGGCACCATGAAAACGGCCGTCTCGGGCATGAACGCTCAGGCAAACCGTCTCGGTACCGTTGGTGACAACATCGCCAACTCCAGCACCGTCGGTTACAAGCGCTCCTCCACGGCGTTCTCTTCCCTGGTTCTGCCCTCCACTCAGGGCTCCTATTCTTCCGGCGGCGTCGAAACCAACGTACGCTACAGCATCGCGGAGCAGGGCGGTATTCAGTACACCACGTCGTCGACCGACCTCGCCATCCAGGGCGAAGGCTTCTTCATCGTCAGCGATCCGAACGGCACGCCTTACCTGACCCGCGCCGGCGCCTTCGTGAAGGACGCCACCGGCTTCCTCAAGAACACGGCCGGTTTCAACCTGATGGGTTACCCCTACGGCTCGAACCCGCCGGCAGCCGTCGTCAACGGCTTCAACGGTCTCGAGGAAATCAATATCAACGACTTCGGACTGGTGTCTTCGCCGTCCTCCGCGGGCAGCTTCCCGGCCAACCTGGACAAGGGGGCCGCCATCGTGCCACCTGGGACGCGTCCTAGCGACAACGTCGCAGGCAGCGTCCTCACCAACAAGAGCTCGCTGACGGCCTACGACCATGCCGGCGCGAAAGTTCTCTACGACTTCTACTATACCAAAACTGCCAACAACGAATGGGAAGTCACGGTCTATCGTCAGGATCAGTCCACCAATGGCGGCTTCCCCTACATTGGGTCGGCTGGTACAGCTGCCAGCGCCATCACGTCGACTGCAAAGCTGAGGTTCGACCCGAACACCAATAAGCTGGTAGCCGGCAACTACAATGCAGGCCCTCCGGTGACCGGCTCGGACAAGAAAATTGTCGTCACGGACCCCACTGACGGCGCGACGCCCGCACAGGCCATCACCATCGACCTGTCGGATATGACGCAGTTCGCAAGCGCTTTCACGCCGGGCAAGGGCATCATCGACGGCAACGCGCCGAGCCCGATCACCGATGTCGAAATCGGCGGCGACGGTGTGGTCACGGCAGTCTATCAGGATGGCGGTCGCCGTCCGATCTATCAGGTCGCGCTTGCAACGGTTCCGAGCATCGACAAGCTGCTCCCGCAGAACGGCAACGTCTTCCTGCCGACCAACGACTCGGGCGTCGTCACCATCGGCTTCCCGCAGACCGGCGCCTTCGGCCAAGTCTATTCCGGTGCGCTGGAAAGCTCAAACGTCGATATCGCCAGCGAACTGACCGAAATGATCGAATCGCAGCGTGTCTACACGGCGAATTCGAAGGTCTTCCAGACCGGTTCGGATCTGATGGACGTCCTGATCAATCTGAAGAGATAATCGGACGGACGATCTAGAGAATAAGTCTCAAGAGGTTAGTAAAAAATGTCGCTCGCATCAGCATTGTCTACGGCACAGTCGATCTTCACCAACTCCGGCACGCAGTCGGCGGTCACGGCGAAGAACATCGCTAATGCACAGAACCCTGACTACAGCCGCCGATCCGCATTGGTCGTGACCGGCGGCAACGGGGCCGTGATCGGCGACATCGGACGTTCGCAGAACGAGCCGCTCCTGCGCCAGACGATCGCAAGCTCGTCTATCGCAAGCGGCCAGCGGACGGTGCTGGACGGCCTCACCGAGATCAAGAACCTGATGGGGGGGAACGACAACGAGCTCTCCCCCGCCAAGCTGATTGCGGCCTTCCGCAACAACCTCGACGCCTTCGCCGGAAAGGCGAACGATACCGGCATCGGCATCTCCTTCATTTCGAGCGCACGGGACGTCGCGAACGGCCTCAACATCGCTTCCAACAAGCTTCAGCAGATCCGCAAGGATGCGGACGATCAGATCAAGCAGAATGTCTCCGATCTGAACGCGCTGCTTGCGAAGTTCGAGACCGTCAACAACCAGGTCAAGAACGCCGTTTCGAGCGGCACCGACCCGAACGACTCTCTCGATGAGCGAGACGGCCTCGTCAAGAAGATCTCGGAAATCATCGGCGTCACCTCCTATACGCGCGGCGGCAACGACATGGTGCTTTACACCACGGACGGCACGACGCTGTTCGAGGCAGTACCGCGCAAGGTGACATTCCAGCAGACTACCGCCTTCGACGCATCGACGACCGGTAACGGCGTCTTTATCGACGGAGTACAGCTGAAGGCTGGAGATTCCGGCAACACGACCGCCAAGGGCTCGATCCAGGCGCATTTGCAGATCCGCGACAAGGTCGCGCCGACCTTCCAGAGCCAGCTCGACGAAATCGCCCGCGGTCTGATCACTTCGTTTGCCGAAACCGGACCGACCGGCGCGCTGACCCCGATGACCGGTCTTTTCACATATAAGAACGGCGCCGGCGTACAGCAGACGGCCATTCCCGCCGCAGGCACGATCGTTCCCGGCCTCGCTTCGAGCATCTTCGTCAACCCGGTGGTCGTTCCGCCTGCCGGCACGCCCGACAAGGTGCGCGACGGCGGCATCAACGGCGTGGCCTACGTCGTCAACACCGGCGGCAGCAGCTATGCGGACCTCCTCGACAAGTATAATGAAAACCTGACCAGCCCGATGGGTTTCGCTTCGGCCACGGAAATCGCCGATGCGCCGGACGTCCTCTCTTTTGCGGCCGATTCGATGGGCTGGCTTGAGGAGCTTCGCAGCACGGCCACGGCCGCTGACGAGACCAAGACGGCCATGTTGTCGCGCAGCCTCGAGGCGTTTTCCAGCAACACGGGCGTCAGCCTCGACGAGGAACTGTCGCTGCTTCTCGATATCGAGCAGTCCTACAAGGCCGGAGCCAAGCTTATGTCGACGGTCGATGATATGATGAAAGCCCTTTTGGATATTGCGAGCTGATCATGAAGACCTCTTTCATTTCCACCTTGTCGATCCAGACTACGATGCGAAACTCCATCTCGAACGTTCAGCGCGAGATGGTGAAGGCGAACCAGGAGGCGGTGAGCCAGAAGCACGCCGACCTCGGCGTCGCCCTCGGAGCCAATACGTCGCGCGCAATCGATCTTTCCCGCGACATCACCCGCACCGACTCGCTTCTGACCACGGCCTCGCTCGCGACGCAGCGTCTCCAAACCGCCGAACTTTCGCTCAAGAGCATGAACGAGCAGGGCCTGAAGATTCAGAGCGCTATTTTGACGCTCGGAAGCTCGGCCGATGAAACGAGCCTGGCGACGGCGCGACTGGCCATGTCCGACGCGCTTGATGCTTTCACGAACTTCGCCAACACTGCGGTGCAAGGCGAATATATCTTTGCCGGCATCAATTCCGACGTGAAGCCGCTGGACGATTACTTCGCTCCGGGGTCGCCGGCCAAGGCTGCGGTCGCCACCGAACTCGCGAATTACCTTTCGGTGAATGCGATCCCAAGCAAGGAGCAGATGACGGCCGCCCAGATGAACGGCTTCCTGGATGACCTGGAAGCCAAGTTCAATGGTTCGGCACCACTGACAAGCCCGCCGCATCCGGCGGCGATTGCAGGCCAGGACTTCTGGAAGACCTTCTTCTCGGATGCGAGCGACGAGAACATGAAGAGCCGTATCAGCCCGACGGAAGTGGTCGAAAGCTCGACCAACGCCAACAGCCAGGGCATGCGCAACTTCGCTTTCGCATCGATCGTCTCGATGGAGTACCTGCAGACCGGGATGGACAAGGATGCGCGCGCGGCCGTAGCCAAACGTACCACAAGCGTCATCAACAAGGCGATGAACAGCGAGAACAGCATCAACCAGCAGCGGACCTCGGTCGGTATCTATACCGAACGCGTATCCAAGGCTGAGGAAAGGTTGCAGGCGCAGAAAGATATTCTGAAGACCAGTCTCGGATCGATGGAGAACGTCGATCCGGAAGAAGCGGCCACCCGTCTCAACACGATGAAGACGCTTCTCGAGACCGCATATACCGTAACGGCGAAGATACAGCAGTTGAGCCTAGCCAACTTCCTTTGATGAATAAAGGAAGGCTCGTGACGAAGGATACATGAATGTACCAATTTTCATATGCCGAGATCATGGAGGACGGCGTTGCCAACGCCAAGGATCGCGAACGGCAGGCCCTGGATCGCTCTATTGAGCTTCTGATCGCAGCGCGCGATGAGAATGCCTATACGCGCACCACGGTTGAGGCTTTGTTCTATACCCGCCGTGTCTGGATACGCTTCGTCGAGGATCTGAAACATCCGGACAACGAGCTGGCCAACGAACTTCGAGCGGATCTGATCTCGATCGCAATCTGGATATTGAAGGAATGCGAGAAGATCAGAAATCGTGAATCGACGAACTACCAGGGCATTATTGAAGTGACCACCATCATCAGGGATGGACTTAAATGAAAAGTACGCTTCGCATCTCTTTGAAATCCGGCGAGCGGATATTCATCAACGGCGCGGTCCTGCGCGTTGATCGGAAGGTCGCGCTGGAATTTCTCAATGACGTCACGTTCCTGCTGGAGAACCACGTCCTTCAGCCGGAGGATGCGACTACGCCGCTTCGGCAGCTCTACTTCATCGCCCAGATGATGCTTATCAACCCGGACGGCAAGGAACAGTCGAACGCGCTGTTCCGCAAATCGGTAGCCATGCTGCTGACCTGCTTCACCGACGATGAGATGCTGGCGGAACTCAAGCGCATCGACGGCATGGTCGCATCGGGCCGCGCCTTTGACGCTCTGAAGGCAATCCGCGCGCTCTATCCAATTGAAGACCGCATCCTCAACAATCGGGAAATCGCGCCGGCAACCGTCGAGCGGATTCGCAAGGAGATCGCACCGTGGCGGTAGACTCGATCAATACCAAAAACCCCTACGCAGCCGGCAACGGCAAGGCGGCATCGGGCGACGCGAAGGCCGCAGGACTGAATTACGACAACTTCCTGCAGCTCCTCATCGCCCAGATGAAGTACCAGGACCCGACCGATCCGATGGATGCGAGCCAGCAGATTTCCCAGCTTGCGACCTTCTCTCAGGTCGAACAGTCGGTGAAGATGAACTCGAACCTGCAGTCGCTCATCCAGGCGACCTCGTTCTCGCAGGCCGCCGATATGGTCGGCAAGTACATCACCAGCGCCGACGACAAGACCACTGGCCTCATCAAACAGGTGGAAATCTATTCCGACGGTCTGGTGGCGATCACCGATAAGGGTGATAAGGTTCTCATCCAGCCGGGTATCATCCTTTCGAATCAGGCTCCGGCAACGACTGCAGGCGAAGACGACTCGGCATGATGCCGAAACCTTGAAATACACGGAACCGGCGCAATGAATGAAGCCGACGCTCTCGATATCATGCAGGCGGCGATCTGGACGATCCTGATCGCCTCCGGACCCGCGGTCCTTGTGGCGATGGTCGTGGGTGTCGTTATCGCCTTTCTCCAGGCTCTGACGCAGATCCAGGAGATGACGCTGACTTTCGTGCCGAAGATCGTCGCCATCATGATCACGATCGGCATTACCGCGCCGTTTATCGGCGGACAGATCAATCTTTTTGCCAATCTGGTATTTTCGCGGGTGCAATCGGGGTTCTGACCCGGTAGCCGCCCGCCTGTTGTTTTTCGTTCCCCCACCTTCGCGCAAGCTTCGCCCTATACGCAGGACATGAACTGGCAGGAGTACTTCCTGCCGCCATCTCATGAAGAGACGGGAAAGTCATGGCGCAACCACCTTCACTATCCATTCCGAAAGTAGCTCCGAGCGGTCGCGATCTCGGATTTGCGGGCGGCATCGTCGCCATCCTCTGCATCCTCTTCCTGCCGATCCCGCCATTCCTGATCGACCTTGGCCTTGCCTTCTCGATCGCGTTCTCGGTGCTGATCCTGATGGTGGCACTGTGGATCCAGAGGCCGCTGGACTTCTCGTCCTTCCCGACCATTCTGCTGATCGCCACCATGGTGCGATTGTCGCTCAACATCGCGACGACGCGCGTTATCCTGTCGCACGGCAACGAGGGCCATGGCGCAGCCGGTAACGTGATTCAGGGCTTTTCCGGCCTCGTCATGTCCGGCGATTTCGTGATCGGTGTGATCGTCTTCATGATCCTCGTCACGGTGAACTTCATCGTCATCACCAAGGGCGCCACCCGTATCGCGGAAGTCGGCGCCCGCTTCACTCTCGATGCCATCCCCGGCAAGCAGATGTCGATCGATGCGGACCTCTCGGCCGGCATCATCGACGAGAAGGAGGCGCAGCGCCGCCGCTCCGAGCTGGAAGAAGAAAGCTCCTTCTTCGGGGCCATGGACGGTGCGTCGAAATTCGTGCGCGGCGACGCGATCGCCGGCCTTATCATCACCGCCATCAACATTTTCGGCGGCATCATCATCGGCTATTTCCGCCATAGCATGCCGATCGGCGAGGCGGCCGATGTGTTCGTCAAGCTGTCGGTCGGTGACGGTATCGTCACGCAGATCCCGGCGCTCATCGTTTCGCTCGCCGCCGGCCTCCTGGTCACCCGCGGCGGCACCTCCGGCTCCACCGACAAGGCCGTCGTCGATCAGCTGAGCGGCTATCCGCGCGCCCTTTCGATGTCGGCCGGTCTGATGGCCCTTCTGGCGATCATCCCCGGTCTGCCTTTCCTGCCCTTCATGGCACTCGGCGGCCTGATGGGCTTCGGCGCCTGGCTCGTTCCGCGGCGCATCGAGGCGGAGAACAAGGCTCGTCGCGAAGACGAGGAGCAGAAGGTCGTCCAGACCAAGGAAGCGGAAAAGGACTCGGTCAAGTCGGTCCTCAAGACCTCCGAAATCGAGCTGGCGCTCGGCAAGCAGGTCTCCACCAGGCTGCTTGGCGCCCACCAGGAACTGGCCTTCCGCGTCGGCAAGATGCGCAAGAAGTTCGCCACGCAATACGGTTTCGTGGTGCCGGAGATCAAGGTCACCGACGATATCTCGATCCAGGAAAAGTCCTATCAGATCCGTATCCACGGCACGACGATCGCCTCCAACGCGTTGCGCGTCGGCGATGTTCTCGTGGTGACGGGATCCGGCCGCAAGCCGAGCATTCCGGGCGACGAAATCCGCGAACCCGCTTTCGGCATGCCGGCGGTGTCGATCCTCGAAACCTTCGCCGAAGACTTGAAGCGCGAAGGCTTCCACCCGATCGACAACGTCTCGGTCGTGCTGACCCACTTGTCGGAAGTCATCCGCAACAACCTGCCGCAGCTTCTGTCCTATAAGGACGTCAAGATCCTGATCGAGCGTCTCGATCCGGAATACAAGAAGCTCGCCGATGAGATCTGCTCGTCGCACATGTCCTATTCCGGCCTGCAGGCGGTGCTGAAGCTCCTGCTTGCCGAGCGTGTCTCGATCCGCAACCTGCACCTCATCCTGGAAGCGGTGGCCGAGCTGGCCCCGCATGTCCGCAAGACGGAGCAGATCGTCGAGCATGTGCGCGTGCGGATGTCGCAGCAGCTGTGCGGCGATCTCGCCGACAACGGCGTGCTGCGCGTGCTTCGCCTCGGCAACAAATGGGACATGCTGTTCCATCAGGCGCTCAAGCGCGACGGCAAGGGCGAGGTCATCGAATTCGACATCGATCCGCGCACGCTCGAAGAGTTCAGCGAGCAGGCGACCAAGGTCATCCGCGAATTCATGGACCGTGGCCTGCCGTTCGTGCTCGTCACCTCGCCGGAAACACGCTCCTACGTGCGTATGATCATCGAGCGGCTGTTCGCGACCCTGCCGGTTCTTTCCCATGTAGAACTCGCCAAGGGTCTCGAAATCAAAATACTCGGCGCCATTTCGTGATAGGCTGTCCGCAAAGGACGATTCTCGCATGATTACCGACCCGCAGGGGACCATTCTCGCACTTTTCCTTGCGTTCTGCCGCATGGGCACTTGCGTGATGGTCCTGCCGGGTCTGGGAAGCAGCCGTGTGTCGGCTCAGATACGCCTGTTTGTGGCGGTCGCCATATCCATGGCGGTGCTACCGGTTCTCTGGGATCAGATTTATCCGAAAGCCTCGGCGCCGACCGCAACCTATCTCGGCCTGATTTTCACCGAAGCCCTGATCGGCGCGGTCTATGGCCTGATCGCCCGGCTCTATACGCTCGGGATGCAGTTCGCCGGCACGGTCCTGACCATGTCCATCGGGTTCACGGCGCCGGGCGGCCACGACATTTTCGAAGACTCCCAGGAAAACCAGCTGACCATCCTGTTGACGCTGAGCGGCCTTTTGCTGCTGTTCATGATGGACTTCCACCACGTCGTGTTTCGCGCGCTGGTCGATTCCTACGCGGCAACGCCGGTCGGCGCAGTGATCGATCCGCAGAAGATCCTCATCACGCTGACGGATACGCTGCGGGCATCGACCCTCATCATGCTGCGCCTGGCAAGTCCGTTCCTGATCTTCGGCCTGATGTTCAACGTGGCGATCGGTCTCATCAACAAGATGGCGCCGCAGGTTCCGATCTTCTTCATCTCGACGCCCTTCCTGCTGATGGGGGGGCTTTTTCTTCTTTATCTGTCGATCGCCGCCTTCATCCGCCAGTATGCGGATGGTTTCGCGCCGATCTTCAGATCCTTCTAGGAGGTGACCATGGCAGGTCCCGTCAAGCGCTCGGACAAGCTCAAGCGTCTCGTGGCGGTCCAGCGGCATCTCGAGTCGATGGCCGAACACGAGCTTGCGGCCACCACCCGCTATCGCGCCGAGGTCAACCAGTCGATGGAAGAGGTCATCGATGCGATCGGCTCCATGAACCCGATCCACCGGCAGTTTTCGCAGCATTATTCAGAACGTTTCGGTCGTCTGACGACGAAGGAACGCCAGCTGGCCGGCGTTCAGCAGATCCAGGAAATGAAGGTCCTCAAGGAACGTACCAAGGCCGATCGCCTGGAAGAGAACATGAAGGATGCGCGAGATCACGAGGACCGCGAAGCGGCCGACGACTCGATCTATGAGCTCATCGATATCACGCTCGCTCTCGAACAGATCAGATAGACTGGCCAGCCTCCAGCAAGCTTCGAACGTCATAGTCTCGTCATTGCAGTGATCGCCGTCTCGAATCGAGGTCGGACGGGATCATGTGCCATTTCAAACTGATGCTGCGCTCTTGCACCTTCAAGGATGCGGTTCGCAGCAGTCATGAAAGGAGCTGACGTGGCGATTTCACCTCCGAGCGATCTGGTCATGGACGTCGTCCGCGCTGCGGACCCGACTGCCGTTCAGGAAGCGCAGGCCAAGCTGAAGGCGAACAAGGCGGCCTTTGCCGCGACCAGCCTTGCCGAAAACGGCAAGGGTTTTGGTGCCGCCATGAAAATCATCGACACGCCCGGCACTTCGGCGGGTCTTGACCATGCCAAGGCGCCGAAGAAGGTCGCCGAGATGCCGGAAGAATACCGCAAGTTCGAAGCCTCCGTGCTTTCGACCTTCGTGAATTCGATGCTGCCGAAGGAGACTGAAGACGTCTACGGCAAGGGCTCAGCCGGTGAATTCTGGAAGAGCATGATGGCCGAAAAGATCGCCGACGAGATGTCGAAGAAGGGCGGCGTCGGCATTGCGGAGCAGATGTATTCGCAGGCGCTTGCCCGTGCGGAGCGTCAGGCCACGGTCAATCCGACCACCAACGAGACCGACCGTAGCCGGGCAATGAGCATGGTGACCGATTTCGAGCGACAGGTTCTCGGCGTCGGCAAGAAGAGTGAGGCCTGACATGTATCAGACTGGGGCAGAAAATATGGAAGTTGTTTCGAATGATTATCGCATCAAGACCGTGCTTGGCCGGCTGGAGATGATAATCGACAACGAAAATCAGCGGATCGGCCGCGATCCGGAGTTCGACCTGAAAGTGTCGAACGCACATAAGAGCCGCTGCCTCTATGAATTGACCATGCTGTTCCGCGGCACCGATCCGAAGCAGCTTGCCACCGGCCATATCGATCAGATGCACGGTCTGAAGGGCAAGCTGGCCCTCAACGCCCGTCGCGTCGAGGCTCACCTCCACGCCGTCCGTGCCGTCGCCGATCTCCTGAAGAACGCCGCCCGCGACGCCGATGACGACGGCACCTATACCCAGGAACAGTTCACCTACGGCGAGGCCTGATGGTCAAGCTCCTTCTCACAGGTCTATGGGTCTGCATCGTCACGTTGGGGGCGGTGTATTTCGCCGTACAGATGTCCGCCGCACCCGCGCCGGTCGATGAAGCGGCCAGACGGAAGGAGCTTCTCGAACTGGTGCGCGGGGAATCGATCACCATTCCGATGATCGCCGACGGCGCCATTACCGGTTATTTCCTGAGCCGCGTCTCATTCATGATGGACAAGGAAAAGATCAAGAATACCAAGCTCCCGATCACGGAACTGACGACCGACGAGCTTTTCACGCTGCTGATCGGCAACCGGATGGTCGATCTCAGCAAGCCCGGCGCCTTCGATATCGAGAAGTTCCGCACGAGCATCAAGGATGACTTCAACAAGAAGCTCGGCGACGGGCTGGTGGCGGAGGTTCTGGTCGAGCAGCTCGACTACCTCTCCAAGGAAGACATCCGCAACAATGCCTCGCGCGGCAACAAGAACCCGAATCCCGGCAAGAAGATCGTCGAGGGCGTGAAGATCGAGGATCCGAAAGCGGCCCCTGCGGGTCACTGACCCCAATCGCGGCCTCAAATCATGAAAACCGGCCGGCCTTGATGGCCGGCTTTTTTGTTGCGAAAGCCCCGGAAATACCGGGATCGCTCGCATTTTACCGATCGATTTAAAGGCGATTTCAGAGCGCGCTGCTAAACCTTGGGGAGAATTGGTCTCAAGGCCCCTTGGAGCGCATCGATGAACGCATCCGGAGACTTCCTGCCATCCGTATCACCCCGAACCCTGTTCGGGCAGCGCGTCTGCGATCTCGGATGGAATGCCGCGCTCGGCCTCGTGGAAAGCTTGGTCGCTTTGCGCGGCAACCGCACGACGCTCGGCTTCCTGGACGAGCGGACGGCGTTCCGCCAGATGGTCGATCCGGCCTATCGCAGCCAGTTGGGCCGCAGGATGCTTCTGCCCGGAGGCGGTCGCGCGTTTCGCGTCCTCAGCAAGGTGCGCGGTGAAAAACCGGCACCGGTGTGCTTCTCCGCGAAAACCTTCGTGCCGGCGCTGCTGAGCTTTCTGGAAAAGAGCCACCGCATCGGCATAGCCGGCGAAGATGGCGGACGCGCCGAAGCGCTCCGCGAGCATTTCGCCCGACACGCGCCCTGGCATCAGGTGGTGGTGATCGCGCCGGACCAGGAAATCTCGCGGCGTTTCGACCTCATCATCGTCGATGCGGCAAGCATTGCCCAGGAACGTCGGATCGAGCGTCGGCTCGCTTCGGTGCGCACCGGACTGGTGGTTATGGCCGGATCCGGGCTTTCCGCCTTCATCCAGGGCAGGACGGCGGGCTCGGTGCCCACCGCGGCAACCTCGCAGCCGCTGCCGTCTTTCGCCTGACGAGTTAACCCTTTCTTTGCCATGAAATTTTAGACTGCCTTAATCAGAGGGCTGCCCGCGGGATGCCGGCAGCGCCAGATTAGCGTGGTCATCCCATGTATCAGTCGGTGAAAATCGAAGACGATCGAAACCTCGAACCGGCAGCACCGCTCGCCGGTCACGGTTTCGCGTTCGCCGGATTGCGGTCCGCGATGTTCAAGGTCGGCGCCCTTACGGTGATCGGGGCCGTTTTACCGCTGCTGTTTGTCGAGACGGCGCCGCATCAATTCAGCGCCGAAACCCGGCTGAAGATCGAAGCCGCCGGTGAGGGCGCGATCAACACGGCGGTTTCCGCGCTGCGCTCGAAGACCAGCCTCGACAATGTCGTCCATGCGCTCAATCTCGGCCGCGACAGCGGGTTTTCCGTTGACCGGCCGAGTGTCGTCAGGATTGTCGCCGACATCGTTTCGGGCGAGGCGATGACCGTGACGGAAGCCGAGAACCGGCTTCGCGAACAGCTTTCCAAGGCAATTGCCACCAGCTACGATCGCCGAACCGGCCAGCTTGCGATCTCCGTCATTGCACGGCAGCCCGATGAGGCCGCCCGCATTGCCAACATGCTCGGCGACACGTTTCACAGCGAGATCGCCTTCTCCGGCACGAAATCCTCCGCACCTGTGGTGGAGAAGCTGCGCCAGATGCTCGAACATGCGCAAGCGGCCCTTTCCGGCTTCGTGGCGGAGAACGACGAGCATAAGCTCGCCGAACTCCGCCGGGCGGGGGACGACGGGCAGCAACTCACGGCCGAGATAAACGAGGCGGCGGCGCAGCTCGGCGAGCTGAAGCGGAAAGCGGCTGAGGCATCTGCCATGAAGCTTTCGGATGTGCTGAACAAGCCCCTGCCGGACAGTCTCGAATATACCGGCCTCGATTACCAGCGGCAGCGGCATGTCGAGGCGAAGCTTGCCGTCGATCAGCTTTCGAGCGATCTCGGACCACGTCACCCGCGATTGGCCGCCGCGCAGGCGGCGCTGGCGGACGTTAAGAACGACATCCAGGACGCGCTGAAACAGCTTGGCGCCTCGCTTCGCCAGCAGGAGGCGGCAGCCGCAAAACACCTGGCCGATCTCAGGGCGAAGCAGGCGAAAAAGCCTGATGACAAGGAAATTGCCGATTCCGCCGCCCGGCTGAAGGCCCTTGAGGCTGCGGTCGATGAGGCACAGCGCAACTACCTCGACGCGCTCAATGGCTCCGAAGCCAAGGCATCGCCCGCCAAGGTGACCGTTCTGGTTCCGGCCGCGCCGGCGGCGGCGGCAGCGATTGGTCCCTCGTTCGTCGAAGTTTCGGGCATCGGAGCCCTGTTCGGATTTTGCCTTGGCGTAGCACTTTCCTTCCTGACCCGCCGCCGGCCGGAGATCTCCGCAGTCAATGCGCATGCGCCGGATTTTTCCGACGAAGCTGCGCAGATTGTCGATCGCGACTTGCTGGCGGAGCACCTGGACGAGCAGGATTTTTATGGCGAGGATGATCGAGACATCTACGACCAGCCCGTCTACGAGCCGCCACAGCCCCTTCGTCAGCGCCATCCGGCCCCGGCGAATGATCGTCCGCTTGCCGATCACATCCGCGAAGTGCTGATGGCCAATCGCCGTCCGGCGCAGGAGGTTGAAATCCCTCCGCTCGTCGCGGCCGTCATGGCCGGCCGTCTCGCCGAAATGCCAGCCTATGCGCCTTCTTACGGCGCGCCTCGCCGTCCGGCTCCATCGCCGGAAGAAATCCGCAAGGCCGAGGACCTTCGCGAGCTTCGCCGCGACATGGCCGAGCTGCGTGAGCGGGTTCAGGTGTATTCGGCTCGCCGGAACGCCTCCCGAGGATAACAGCCTGCGACATCGAATCCGCTTGCATTTGCCATCTGCGACCAGCATAGGGCGTTGGCGGGCAAGTTCAAATATGCTCCATGTATACATTGGTGACGGTTTCAAGCGGGAGGTACGCATGGCTGTGGTGATTGACGGGAAAGAGGCGGCAGCGTCCGTAATCGCCGCCGTGACGGAGGCCTCGGCTTCGCTCGAGAAGGAAGCCGGCGTGAAGCCGGGCCTTGCCGTGGTCATCGTCGGCGACGATCCGGCCAGCCACGCCTACGTCAACTCCAAGAGCAAGATGGCCAAGCAGTGCGGCTTCAATTCCATCCAGCACAGCCTGCCTGAAGACACCAGCCAGGAAAAGCTGGAACAACTGGTGGCCGAGCTCAACGCCGATCCGTCCATCCACGGCATCCTCGTGCAGCTTCCGCTGCCCAAGCACCTGAATGCCGAACCGGTCATCCTGTCGGTCTCCCCTGAAAAGGACGTTGACGGCCTGCATGTCGTCAATGCCGGCAAGATCGCCACCGGCGACCTGGAGACGGGCCTGATTTCCTGCACGCCGGCCGGCGCCATGCTGCTGGTGAACCGTATACATGGCCGTGACCTTTCCGGCCTCAACGCCGTCGTCATCGGCCGCTCCAACCTGTTCGGCAAGCCGATGGGCCTGCTGCTTCTGGCGGCCAATGCGACGGTTACCATGGCGCATTCGAAGACGAAGGACCTCGCATCCGTCTGCAGCCATGCCGATATCCTGGTTGCCGCCGTCGGCCGTCCGCAGATGGTCAAGGCCGATTGGGTCAAGCCGGGCGCGACCGTGATCGACGTCGGCATCAACCGCGTGGCTGCTCCCGATAAAGGCGAGGGCAAGACGCGGCTGGTCGGCGACGTGGCCTATGCGGAAGCTGCCGAAGTCGCCGGCGCCATCACCCCGGTTCCGGGCGGCGTCGGCCCGATGACCATCGCCATGCTGATGGCCAACACCGTGATTGCGGCCTATCGCAGGGCGGGCAAAACCGCACCCCGATTCTGAGCTTGCGGGGACGGATTTTTTCATTTGTTCCAAGTCGCTTGCGGAGGGGTTGACTCCTCCGCGAGAGCGTTAAATCTCTCCCATGTTGTGAACTCCCGGCAAGGTAGCAAAGTCGGGACAACGGGAGGATTATTTCATGAAGGCATCATTTTGGATCGGTACGGCGCTGGCAGCGCTCGTAGCCGGTGGCGCAGTCGCGCAGGAGCTTAAATTCGCGCCCGGCCAGGATTCGAAATTCAACTGGAAGAGCTACGAGGACTTCAAGGCTGCCCATGCCGATCTCAAGGGGCAGAACCTGACGCTGTTCGGCCCCTGGCGCGGCGAAGACGAGGTGCTCTTCAACAGCGTTCTGGCTTATTTCAATGCGGCGACCGGCATCAACGGCCGCTATTCCTCCTCGGAAAACTACGAACAGCAGATCGTCATCGACACCCAGGCGGGCTCGCCCCCGAACATCGCCATCATTCCGCAGCCCGGGCTTCTGGCCGATCTCGCCGCCAAGGGTTTCCTGACGCCGCTCGGCCAGGAGAATTCCGACTGGGTCAAGACCAATTACGGCTCGGGCGAAGACTGGCTCCGTTACGGCACCTACAAAGGCAAGGACGGCAAGCAGGGTTATTTCGGCTTCCCCTTCAAGGCCGATTTCAAATCCATGGTCTGGTATGTGCCCGAGAACTTCGAGGAAGCGGGTTACAAGGTTCCGAAGACCATGGAGGACCTGATCAAGCTCAGCGATCAGATCGTCAAGGACGGCGGCGTTCCGTGGTGCATCGGTCTCGGCTCCGGCGGCGCGACGGGCTGGCCGGCGACCGACTGGGTCGAGGATATGATGCTGCGCACCCAGAAGCCGGAGGTCTACGACAAGTGGGTGAGCAACGAGGTCAAGTTCAACGATCCGGCGGTTGTCGGCGCTATCGAGGAATTCGGCAAGTTCGCCAAGAATCCCAAATATGTCAGCGGTGGCGTCGCGGCCGTTGCCTCGACCGACTTCCGCGACAGCCCGAAAGGCCTCTTCGGCATTCCGCCGAAATGTTACCTGCATCACCAGGCATCCTTCGTGCCGTCCTTCTTCCCGCCGGGTACGAAACTCGGCACCGATGCCGACTTCTTCTACCTGCCCACCTATGCCTCGAAACCGGAACTCGGAACGCCGGTCCTCGGCGCCGGCACGATGTTTGCCATCACCAAGGATTCGCCGGCCGCCAAGGCCTTCATCGAATTCCTGAAGACGCCGATCGCCCACGAGGTGTGGATGGCGCAGTCGTCGTTCCTGACGCCGTTCAAGGGCGCCAATCCCAATGCCTATGCCAACGAAGTCTTGAAGAAACAGGGCCAGGCCCTGACCACGGCCACGACCTTCCGCTTCGATGCGTCGGACCTGATGCCCGGCAAGATCGGTGCGGGTGCCTTCTGGACCGGCATGGTGGACTATGTCGGCGGCAAGGACGCAAAGACCGTCGCGACGGACATTCAGAAGGCCTGGGACGGTTTGAAATAAGCCTCCCCACAGATAGTCGAACTGCGACCGCGCCGGAGACCGGCGCGGCACGATCAGAAGCTACGCATAAAACGGTGAAAAGGGGAGAGGCATGATATCGCAGATCGTTTCAGCCGTCGGCGTGGTGATCGCCGGCGTTTTCGTCTGTGCTCTGTATTACTGGCTCTCCGACAAGATCCTGCAAGCCGTCTTTCCCGTGCCGGTGGACAATGTCCGCGCCGCCTCCGTCAATCTCAACCGCCGCGCCACGGTGCGCCCCTGGTTGTTTCTCGGCCCGGCGCTCATCCTGCTGGTCGTCTATCTCGTTTATCCGGTCGTCGCGACCTTCATCCTCTCCTTCTACGACCGGTCGGGCGGCGACTTCGTCGGCCTTGCCAACTATCGCTGGGCCATCCAGGACGCGCAGTTCCGGCAGTCCATCTTCAACAACATCCTCTGGCTCGCGGTCGTGCCGGCGGCCTGCACCTTCTTCGGCCTCGTCATCGCCGTGCTGACCGACCGCATCTGGTGGGGCAATCTCGCCAAAAGCCTGATCTTCATGCCGATGGCGATTTCCTTCGTCGGCGCCTCGGTCATCTGGAAGTTCATTTACGAATATCGTGGTGGCACCGAAACGCAGATCGGTCTCCTCAACGCGGTCGTGCAGGCCATCGGAGGCAATCCTCAGGTCTGGATTTCGCTGCCATTCTGGAACAACTTCTTCCTGATGGTCATCCTCATCTGGATCCAGACGGGCTTCGCCATGGTCATCCTGTCGGCGGCGCTTCGCGGCATCCCCGAGGAGACGATCGAGGCGGCGGTGATCGACGGCGCCAATGGCTGGCAGATCTTCTGGAAGATCATGGTGCCGCAGATATGGGGCACGATCGCCGTCGTCTGGACGACGATCACCATTCTCGTGCTCAAGGTCTTCGATATCGTGCTGACCATGACCAACGGCCAATGGAACACCATGGTTCTCGCAAACCTGATGTTCGACTGGATGTTCCGCGGCGGGGGCGACAGCGGCCGAAGCGCGGTGATCGCGCTCGTCATCATGGCAGCCGTCACGCCGATCATGATCTGGAACATCCGCCAGGCGAACAAGGAAATGGGAGGCCATTGAGATGAGCGCAGTAGCAAGCCTCCGCCGTGTCGGCCTTCCGCGCCTTGTCGTCCACCTCTCGGTCCTCGTCATCTGCATCATCTGGCTCATCCCGACGCTCGGCATCCTCGTCACGTCCTTCCGCGACGCGGGCCAGATTGCCGCATCGGGCTGGTGGACGGCCTTCACGGGTGCTGCTGAAACGAGCGCCGCCCGGCTCGGCGATCCCTCGACCGCCAAGCAGAACGGCGCGACCTATGTCATTACGGGCTCGGTTTTCGAAGGAGGGAAAGGCGGCGCTGTACGCGCCTTCGGGACCCGCGTTGCCGCGCCTACGGAATTTGCGGTGGGCAAGGCTGCCGATCTCGGCGACGGCGAGACGCTGACCATCAATGAGGACGGCAGCTATACCTATTCCAAGAATGCGCCGTTCGAGGGGCGCGGCAAGCGCGTTTATCTCTCGGTCGCCACGCCGCCATCCTTCACCACCGAAAACTACCGCACGGTTCTGACCTCTCAAGGCATCGGCCAGTCCTTCGTCAATTCGCTGACGGTCGCGGTTCCCGCAACGATAATCCCGATCCTGATCGCCGCCTTCGCAGCCTATGCTCTCTCCTGGATGGAGTTTCCCGGGCGGGCCCTGATCATCGCGCTGGTGGTCGGGCTGATCGTCGTTCCCCTGCAGATGTCGCTCATTCCGCTGTTGAAGATGTATAACGAGATCGGCAATTTTTTCGGCGTGCCGTCTCGCAGTTATGCGGGCATCTGGCTTGCCCATTCCGCCTTTGGCATGCCGCTCGCGATCTATCTCCTGCGCAACTACATTGCCGGCCTGCCGAGGGAAATCATCGAATCCGCCCGCGTCGACGGCGCCAGCGATTTCGAGATCTTCGTCAAGATCATCCTGCCGCTGTCCTTCCCGGCGCTCGCCTCCTTCTCGATCTTCCAGTTCCTGTGGACATGGAACGACCTTCTGGTCGCCATGGTCTTCCTCGGCACCGGCAAGGATCAACTGGTCCTCACCGGCGCCCTGAACGCGCTTCTGGGGTCCATGGGTGGAAAGTGGGAAATCCTCACGGCTTCGGCCTTCATAACAATCGTCGTCCCGATTATCGTCTTTTTCGCGCTGCAACGGTATTTGGTTCGCGGCCTGCTCGCTGGCTCCGTCAAGGGCGGCTGACGAGCGCGGCAGATCAACACAGACCTCTATAGGATTTTGAATGAGCGTTTCAGCAGAAGCCCCCGCAGCACCGGACAAGGACTGGTGGCGTGGGGCGGTCATTTATCAGATTTACCCGCGCTCCTATCAGGACTCGAACGGCGACGGCATCGGCGATCTGAAGGGTATCACCGCCCGCCTGCCGCATGTGGCGGCGCTCGGCGCCGACGCCATCTGGATCTCGCCATTCTTCCCGTCGCCGATGCGGGATTTCGGCTACGACGTCTCCAACTACACGGATGTCGATCCGATGTTCGGCTCGCTGTCGGATTTCGACGGGCTGATTTCCGAGGCGCACCGGCTCGGCATCAAGGTGATGATCGACCTCGTCATGTCGCACAGTTCCGACCAGCATGCGTGGTTCATCGAAAGCCGCTCCAGCCGCTTCAACCCCAAGGCCGACTGGTATGTCTGGGCCGACGCCAAGCCGGACGGCACGCCGCCCAACAACTGGCTGTCGATCTTCGGCGGGTCCGCTTGGGCGTGGGACCCGACCCGCATGCAATATTACATGCACAACTTCCTGACCTCGCAGCCGGACCTCAACCTGCACAATGCGGAGGTCCAGGACGCGCTGCTCGACATGACCCGTTTCTGGCTGAAGCGCGGCGTCGATGGTTTCCGCCTCGACACGATCAACTTCTATTTCCACGACAAGGACCTGCGCGACAACCCGGCGCTCGATCCGTCGCGCCGCAACGCCTCCACCGCGCCGGCTGTGAACCCCTATAACTTCCAGGAACATCTCTACGACAAGAACCGGCCGGAAAACCTGGAATTCCTGCGGCGTTTCCGCGCCGTGCTCGACGAGTTTCCGGCGATTGCCGCCGTCGGCGAAGTGGGCGACAGCCAGCGCGGCCTCGAAATCGTCGGGGAATACACGTCCGGCAACGACAAGATGCAGATGTGCTACGCATTCGAATTCCTGGCGCCCGACCCGCTGACGCCGGCACGCGTATCCGAGGTGCAGAAGGCATTTTCGGTCGCGGCACCGGACGGCTGGGCCTGCTGGGCCTTCTCGAACCACGACGTGGTGCGCCATGTCAGTCGCTGGGGCCACGACGTCCTCGACCGCGACAGTTACGCCAAGATGGCGTCGGCCATCCTGATGTCGCAGCGCGGTTCGGTCTGCATCTATCAGGGCGAGGAACTGGGCCTCACCGAAGCCGACATCGCCTATGCCGACCTTCAGGATCCCTACGGCATCCAGTTCTGGCCGGAATTCAAGGGCCGCGACGGTTGCCGCACGCCGATGGTCTGGGACAGCCAGGCGCTGCAGGCCGGCTTCTCCACCGCGGAAAAGACCTGGCTGCCGATACCGGTCGAGCATCAGCTTCGGGCCGTTGGCGCCCAATACGGCGACCCGGCCTCGGTGCTGGAGCAGTACCGCCGCTTCCTCGCTTTCCGCAAGCAGCATCCGGCCTTTGCCAAGGGCGATATCGAGTTCCTGGCCGAGGACGGCACGGTGCTCGGTTACAAGCGCCAATACGGCAACGAGACGGTGCTCTGCCTGTTCAACATGAGCGCGACGGAAACGGCAGCCGAACTGCCGGCAGGCGATTGGGAAGTGCTGACCGGCCATGGCTTCGAAAGCGGGCTGGAAGGCAGGAGAGTGGAACTACCGGCCTGGGGGGCGTTCTTCGCCCATCACGCATAACGATAAAGGGGAGGAATCATGGCTGGCGTCGTTCTGAAGGATATCCGCAAGGCCTATGGCCAGATAAAGGTGCTGCACGGCATCGACCTGGACATAGCACAGGGCGAGTTCGTGGTCTTCGTCGGGCCGTCCGGCTGCGGCAAGTCCACGCTCCTGCGGATGATCTCCGGCCTTGAAAGCATCACCGGCGGCGAGATGTTCATCGATCGCCAGCTCGTCAACGACGTGCCGCCGTCGCGGCGCGGTATTGCCATGGTCTTCCAGTCCTACGCGCTCTACCCGCATATGACGGTCTACGACAACATGGCCTTCGGCATGCGGATCGCCAAGGAAAGCCGCGACGAGATCGATCGCCGGGTGCGTGCGGCGGCCGATATCCTCCAGCTCACCCCCTATCTCGACCGCCTGCCCAAGGCGCTCTCCGGCGGCCAGCGTCAGCGCGTCGCCATCGGCCGTGCCATCTGCCGCAATCCGAAGGTCTTCCTGTTCGACGAGCCGCTTTCCAACCTCGACGCGGCGCTGCGTGTCGCGACCCGCATCGAGATCGCCAAGCTCAAGGACCAGATGCCGGATACGACGATGATCTACGTCACCCACGATCAGGTGGAGGCGATGACGCTTGCCGACCGTATCGTGGTGCTTTCCGCCGGCCGTATCGAGCAGGTCGGCGCTCCGCTCGAACTCTATGAGCGCCCGCATAACCTGTTCGTCGCCCGTTTCATCGGCTCGCCGGCGATGAACATCATCCCGGCCACCGTGACGGAGACCGGCGAGACGACCACGGTGGCGCTGAAGGGCAGAAAATCGGTGCCGATGCCGGTGCCGACCGCGGCCTCCGAAAAGGGCAGGCCAGCCAGTTTCGGCGTGCGGCCGGAAGATCTGTCGATCGCGACCGGGCCTGATTATCTCTTCGAGGGACAGATTTCGATCGTTGAAGCGCTCGGCGAAGTGACCCTTCTCTACATTGAGGGATTGGCGGATCAGGAACCTATCATTGCCAAGATTCCCGGCATCCTGCAGGTGAAGAAGGGCGACACCATGCGCTTTTCAGCAGACCCTCAGAAACTGCACCTTTTCAATGCAGAAGGTAAGACCTATCGGATCTAGGAAGTAACGAGCTGTTTACCGAGTTTTTGCGATCTGCATTTGGAGTTGTTCTGATTTGGGACTTCAAAACTCTCTGTTAAATTTCGCCGGCTAGTCTTCTCCTTGTAAAGCAATGGAGGGATGTCGTGAGTGCGGCTCCAAGTAACAAGAATCACTTTTTGAACAAGGAAGAGTCTTTCATGTACGACCGGGAAGCCCGGTTCAAAATGGAAGACACGATGAATGCCGCCCGTATCGAGTATACGGAAAACGGGGTGATGAACATGGCGCAGCGTCGCTGCGACGTCATCCGCATCTCGATGAGCGGCGCCATTCTCGGCATCCTGACACAGTATAATCTGCCGAAGCAGTTTTATCTCGACATTCCCGACGCGCGAATTTCCAAGGTCGGCTGCCTGCTGATGCGCACCAACGCCAACAACACGATCGAAGTTCGTTTTCTGTCTCTGCTCACGAAAAAGGAACTGGACCGTATTTTCATATTCTCGACCCATCCGAACCATCGCGACCGGACGCTGGACATCCGCTCCTGGTAGAGAAGGCCGCCCTCTTCGGCCCAGTCTTTCGAAGAAACGCCCGAAACCGCAGCCGGTTTCGGGCGTTTTCTTTTGGTTATTCAAGCCTTCGCCAGCGTTTCGGCCACGAGCTGCTTCAGCTTGATGTCAGGCACTTCGGCAAACGTGATATCCTCGCGGCCGAAATAGCTCTTCTGGTTGATCGCCGACCAGTCGTTGCAGACGATTCTGTAGCGTTGCTTGCCCTCCGGCGCTTTCGGCGCGGCGTAGAGGAAATCGCCGGTGCGGGCGGCGAGCGGGATATCGCCGTCCTGGTTGCAGCGGGCGAGGATCGCCGCAAGCGCCGCCGCATCCACTTCCGAGACCATCAGCTTGCCCTCGAAACGCAGTCCGGCATTAAAGTCGAACCGGCTGATATCGCCGGCCGGCAGCCCCGTGCCGAACGAGGTATGGCCGATGAAGCCGATATCGGCGCCGGTCCTGGCGACCATGGCCTGGGCCGCGAACCGCGCGGTCTCGCCGAGCGTCATGGCCTTGGCCGTCCGGGCGACGACGGCGCGTTCCTCGTCCTTCAGATGCTTGGCGAGAACTGCCGGGATCAGGTCCTTCAGTACGGAGGAGGAGGGACCTGTGCGGTCGATCTCGATCCGCGCCAGCTCCGGCGCCTTGCCGGCCGCCTTGAAACTGGCGACCATGATCGCCGACGACCAGGAGCCGGTATGGATATAGCGGGTTTCGCCCTGGCTATGCGTGAGCGTCAGATGGTCGTGGCCGCCGATCATCAATGTGCCGTCCGGCAGGATCGGCAGGATGTCGCGGTCCGGAACGACGCCCGCATGGCTGAGCACGATATTGATGCCGTCGCCGGAAAGCAGCGTCGGCAGGTTGGCCTTCGCCCATTCCACCGGCTTCGGAATGTCCATCATCTCGCGTGTCGGCTTAGGATAAGTGCCGATCGCATCGGTGGCGAAGGCGGCGAGCTTTATCTTGAGGCCGCCGATCTCGATCTGCTTGCCGGCGTCCGCGTAAGGCTTGCCGGTCCGCTTGTCGATGATGTTGCTGAGCACCGTGACGCCAAGGCCGCGGGTGCGCTCCACGAAATGCGCGAGGTCGTTGTCGAGATCCGGCTCGTGGTTGCCGATATTGACGACAACAGGCGCGAGCTTCGCCAGCGCGCCGAGGAAGGCCCAGTCTATCTCGCCGCCGGAGCGGGAGGCAACGACATTGCCGAGTTCGAAGATATCGCCGTTGATCAGGATGACCTGCGGAACGCCCGCGCCGGCCACCTGCTTTTCGACCACGGCCAGCAGCTGGCCCATCCGCTCATAGGCGGAATGCAGGTCGGACAGGATGATCGCCTGGAAACCCTGGCCGGCGGCAAAGGCCGTCGTCGGGACGATCGGCAGGATGGAAGTCGAAGCGAGCAGGGCAAGCAGGCTTCGACGGGTGATTTCTGCACGCATGAGGGTCTCCCGGGCGGTGTGTGACTTGCGAGCTTCTTAGGAACACCGGAAGACAACCGTGTGACGAGCAGGCCCGGATAACCGGGCCGGCGATCACGCAAACACGCTGGCACCCATGTCCGCCGTGCCGACATGGCGACGGAAGGGCGCGAAGAGTTCGCGGCCCATTCCGAATTCGTTGTCGGACAGATCGACGACGACCGGTGTGCGGGCTTCAAATTCCGTGGCATCGGCCAGGACTTCGAGCGTGCCGGCGACCGCGTCGAGGCGAATGATGTCGCCGTCCTTGATCTTGGCGATCGGCCCGCCGTCCGAGGCTTCCGGGGTGATGTGGATCGCCGCCGGCACCTTGCCGGAGGCGCCCGACATGCGTCCGTCGGTCACTAGCGCCACCTTGAAGCCGCGGTCCTGGAGAACGCCAAGCGGTGGGGTGAGGCGGTGCAGTTCCGGCATGCCGTTCGCCTTCGGTCCCTGGAAGCGGACGACCGCGACGAAATCCCTGTTGAGTTCGCCGCGCTTGAAGGCATCCTGCAGAGCCTGCTGGTCGTGGAAGACGATCGCCGGCGCCTCGATGATATGGCGTTCCGGCTTGACCGCGGAGATCTTGATGACCGCCTTGCCGAGATTGCCCTTCAGCATCTTGAGGCCGCCATTCGGCTGGAACGGCGTTTCGATCGAGGCGAGGACCTTGGGGTCGCCGCTCTGATCCGGGATCGCCTCGCGGGTGACCTGGCCATTGGCATCGAGCTTGGCCTCGACCGTATAGGCTTCGAGCCCGTGGCCGAAGACGGTGCGCACGTCGTCATGCACCATGCCGGTCTTCAGGAGCTGCTTGATCAGGAAACCCATGCCGCCGGCCGCGTGGAAATGGTTCACGTCGGCAAGCCCGTTCGGATAGACGCGGGCAAGCAGCGGCACGATATCCGAGAGCTCCGAAATATCCTGCCAGGTGAGCAGGATGCCGGCGGCGCGCGCCATGGCGACGAGATGCAGCGTGTGGTTTGTCGAACCGCCGGTCGCATGCAGGCCGACGACGCCGTTGACGATCGAGCGCTCGTCGATCATCTCGCCGGCCGGCGTGAATTCGTTGCCAAGCGCGGTGATGGCGAGCGCCCGTTTGGCGGCCTCGCGGGTCAGCGCTTCACGCAGCGGCGTACCCGGATTGACGAAGGAGGCGCCGGGCATGTGGAAACCCATGATCTCCATCAGCATCTGGTTGGAATTGGCGGTGCCGTAGAAGGTGCAGGTACCGGGGCCGTGGTAGGATTTGGATTCCGCTTCCAGCAGCTCGGTGCGGCCGACCTTGCCCTCCGCATAGAGCTGGCGGATGCGCGACTTTTCGTCGTTCGGCAGGCCTGATGTCATCGGCCCTGCCGGAATGAAGACGGAAGGCAGGTGCCCGAAGGAGAGTGCGGCAATGACGAGGCCGGGCACGATCTTGTCGCAGATGCCGAGGAAGACGGCCGCGTCGAACATGTTGTGCGACAGGCCGATGCCGGCCGCCATGGCGATCGCGTCGCGCGAGAACAGCGACAGTTCCATGCCCGGCTGCCCTTGCGTGACGCCGTCGCACATGGCCGGCACGCCGCCGGCGACCTGGGCGATGCCGCCCGCTTCCCGTGCCGCCTCGCGGATGATCGGCGGGAAGGTCTCGTAGGGCTGATGGGCCGAGAGCATGTCGTTATAGGCGGTGATCATGCCGAGGTTCGGAACGACGTCGCCCGCGAGCGCGTCCTTCTCGGCGGGGGAACAGACCGCAAAACCGTGGGCGAGATTGCCGCAGGAGAGGACGGAGCGATGTGGACCGCGCGAGGCCGCCCGCCGAACGCGGTCGAGATAGGCTTCGCGATGGGGTTTCGAACGTTCGACGATACGGGCGGTGATCGCCTCGATGCGGGAATGAGCGGCCATGGTCTTGTCCTCTTGTGCGCAACCCCGGCTCGGGAGGGGCAGGACCTTCGGGAAGGCCCTAAGCCACCGGGATTGCTCGTGTTGAAAAGTCGGCGCTCAGGGCGCCCAGAAAATCTCCAGCGGCGAAGCGGCGCGGTTCAGCACGGCGCGGATCGGCATGTCGGTTTCGTCGGAGCCGGCCTTTGCCGTTTCCAGCACGTCCTTCTTGCCTTGGCCTTCGATATGCAGCGCCAGGAAGCGGGCATCCGAAAGGCTGGCGAACGAGAAGGTCAGCCGTTCTTCGCCCGCACCTTCCGCCTGCATGGTCAGTACGCCGCGCGGGCCGGAAAGGTCCAGCGCCCGGGCGAGGTTGTTGCCGTGCGGGAAGAAGGATGCCGTATGGCCGTCACCACCCATGCCGAGGATCGCCACGTCGAAGGGACGGCCGATACCGGAAGTCTTGTCGGTCGCGATCACCGCCGCATCCTCGATCGAAGGCGCTTCGTAGTAGAGCGGGATGAAATGCGCCGCTGACGCCTTGTCCTTCAGCAGATGCGTCGAAACCAGCAGATGGTTGGAGCGCGGGCTGTCTGCCGGCACGAAACGCTCATCGACCAGCGTCACCGAAACCTTGCTCCAGTCGATATCGCGGGTCGCCAGCGCTTCGAAGAACTTCTTCGGGGTCGAGCCGCCCGAGACCGCGATTGAGGCGGTGCCCCGGTCGCGGATCGCGGTTTCAAGGTGCGCCGCAACCTCGTCCGCCAGGCCGGCGGCGAGTGCTGCGGCATCGGGGAATTCATGCATATTCGCGATCATGACCCTTAACCTTCATGCCATGTGCGGCCGTCGCGCTCGATGAGGGCGATCGCCTGGCTCGGACCCCAGGTGCCGGCGGTGTAACCCTGCACCTGCTGGCCTGCAGCTTCCCAGCCTTTCAGGATCGGATCGACCCAGCGCCATGCTGCTTCCACTTCGTCGCGGCGCATGAACAGCGTCTGGTTGGAGCGGATCGTGTCGGTCAGCAGCCGCTCGTAGGCGTCCGGATTGCGCACCGAGAAGGCTTCCGCAAAGCTCATGTCGAGCGAGACGTTGCGCAGCCGCATGCCGCCCGGGCCCGGATCCTTAATCATCAGGGACTGCTTGACGCCTTCGTCCGGCTGCAGGCGGATGATCAGCTGGTTGGCTGAAATGCGTCCGGCGGCTGCGTCGAAGATATTGTGGGGGATCGGCTTGAAGGTGATGACGATCTCCGACATGCGGGCTGCAAGCCGCTTGCCGGTGCGGATGTAGAAGGGCACGCCGGCCCAGCGCCAGTTGCCGATCTCGGCCTTGATGGCGACGAAGGTCTCGGTGTTGGAAACGCCGCCTTCCAGCTCGTCGAGATAACCCTTGACCGGACCACCTGCGGACGCGCCGGCGCGGTACTGGCCGCGCACCGTCATCTGCTCGCAATTGGCCTCGGTGATCGGCTTCAGGGCGCGCAGCACCTTGAGCTTCTCGTCGCGCACCGATTCCGAATTCATCGAGGAGGGCACTTCCATGGCGACAAGGCAGAGGAGCTGCAGGATGTGGTTCTGCACCATGTCGCGCAGCGCGCCCGCCGTGTCGTAGTAGCCGGCGCGGCCTTCGAGGCCGACTGCTTCGGCAACCGTGATCTGCACGTGGTCGATATGGTCGGCGTTCCACAGCGGCTCATAGAGCGCGTTGGCGAAGCGCAGCGCCATCAGGTTCTGCACCGTCTCCTTGCCGAGATAGTGGTCGATGCGGAAGATCTGTTCTTCCTTGAATACGCGGCCGATCGTGTCGTTGAGGTCGAGCGCCGAGGCAAGGTCACGGCCGATCGGCTTTTCGACGACGATGCGGGTCGACTTGGTGATCAGCTTGTGGTCGCGGATCTTTTCCGAGATCGCGCCGAAAATGCCAGGCGCAACCGCCAGATAGAAGACGCGGATGCGCTCCTTGCCGTCGTCGAGCAGTTTCTTCAGCGCCTCCCAGCCCTGGTCGGCCTTTGCGTCGACCGAGACGTAATAGAGCCGCTGGAGGAATTTCTGGACTTCCGCTTCGTCGTATTCGCCCTTCTTGAGATGCTCCTTCAGGGCATCCTGCGCGAACTTGCGGTAATCTTCATGCGAAAGCGCGCTGCGCGAAGCGCCGATAATGCGCGTTGGCTCGGTGAACTGGCCTTCGACCTGCCGGTGGTAGAGGGCCGGGAGGAGCTTGCGTTCCGCAAGGTCGCCGGTACCGCCGAACACGATACAATCAAAGGCTTCAACTGGGATGATCTGGCTGCTCATCGCTGTTCTTTCGTCCTGCATGGTTGGGGGCATACTTATTCTAATCGATTTAAAAACGCTAGCCCGAATTGGCTTCGAAGTGTGTTAGGAACCTTGCCTTGTCAGAGCCTGTCGCGCAGCGCAAACCACGTGAGGGCAAGAAAAAGCAGGGGAGTCCGCATGTGACGCCCGCCCGGGAAGGCGGGAACCTTAAGCGCGGCAAGGTGGTCGAGATCCGTCGCCCTGCCTGCGACCATATCAGCATAAAGCTTGCCACAATAGTTTGACAGCATGACGCCATGACCGGAATAGCCCCCTATCGAGGTGACCCCCGGCATGACTTCGCGCACGAAGGGCTGACGCGGCATGGTAATGCCGACATTTCCGCCCCAGGCATGCGTGATTTCGACGTTTTTGAGGGCCGGGTAGGTCTCGACGATCTGCCTGCGGATGGCGTTCGCGGTGTCTGCCGGATTTCGTGACGAATAGACTTCGCGGCCGCCGAACAGCAGCCGGTTGTCGCGGCTCTTGCGGAAATAGCGCACAACGAACCGCGAATCAGCAGCCGCCTCGCCGCCTGGAATGACATGCGGAAAATCGTCGAGCGGCGCGGTCGCGGCGATGAATGATCCGATCGGCATGATATGCGCGGATGTAACCGGCTCCAGATTGCCGATATAGGCATTGGTGGCGATCAGCACCCGGTCGGCGGTGAGGGTGCCTTTCGGCGTCTTGACCAGAATCTTTCCGCCGGGACCGTTTCTCGTCTTTTCGATCGCCGTGGCCGGCGTCATCTCGAAAATCTGGGCGCCCGCCGCCTGCGCGGCGCGGGCAAGCCCGACCAGCAGTTTCAGCGGATGGATATGGCCGGTGCCGGTATCGCGCACGCCGTAATAATAGTCTTTCGTGCCGAGCCGCTCCGCAGTCTCCCGGCCGTCCATGAAGGAGAGGTGCGGATAGCCGTAACGCTCCGCCGCGATCTCGGCACTCGCCCGGTAATCCTTTTCGTGGCCTCTTTTGTGGGAGACGTTCAGCTGCCCCGGCATGTAGTCCATGTCGATGCCGTGGGCCTCGGCAAAGTCGAGGAGATGCCGCTTGGCGTCCTCGGCCATGTCGAACAAGGCCTTCGAGCGCTCGTAGCCGATCTCCTTTTCCAGATCCTCCGGCCACCAGCGCTGCCCGGTCCCCATCTGTCCGCCATTGCGGCCGGACGCGCCGTCGCCGAAGCGGCTTGCCTCGATCAGCGCGACGGAAATGCCGGCCTTTGCGAGATTGTAGGCGGCCTGCAGGCCGGTATAGCCGCCGCCGATGATCGCCACGTCGACGGTCTTCGATCCGTCGAGCGCCGGATAGGCCGGCCGTTCGCCGACGGTTGCCTGATACCAGGAAATCCCCGGCGCGATCGGGCTCTGCCATGCATCCACGAGGCAGCCCTCACACGTTGAGAAGCAGGAATTCCCGCTCCCAGGGGCTGATCACCTGCATGAAGGTCTCGAACTCGCCGCGCTTGACGCCCGCATAGAGGCCGATGAATTCCGGGCTGAAGACGCCGGCGAGCGCCGGATCGGATTCAAGCAGCGACACAGCTTCGAGCAGGCCGCGCGGCAGTTCGATCGATCCTTCGTTGGCGGTATCCTCGGTCGGCGGTCCCGGCTCGATGGCGTTCATGATGCCGAGCAGGCCGCAGCCGAGCGAGGCCGCGAGCGCCAGATAGGGATTGGCGTCCGAGCTCGGCAGGCGGTTTTCGACGCGGCGGGCGTTTGCATCCGAGACCGGTACACGGAAGGCGGTCGTCCGGTTGTCATAACCCCAGGCATTGTTGACCGGCGCCGACATGTCGGGCGTCAGGCGGCGGTAGGAGTTCACATAGGGCGCCATCATCGCGAGCGTCTTCGGCACATAGGTCTGCATACCGCCGATGAAGTGGAAGAATTCCTTCGAGGCGGAGCCGTCCGGGTTCGAAAAGACGTTCTTGCCGGTCTTGATGTCGACGACCGACTGATGGATGTGCATCGCCGAACCCGCCTGGCCCTGCATCGGCTTGGCCATGAACGTGGCGTAGATGCCGTGTTTCAGCGCCGCCTCGCGGATGGTGCGCTTGAACATGAACACCTGGTCGGCGAGTTCGATCGGGTCGCCATGGCGCAGGTTGATCTCAAGCTGCGCCGGGCCTTCCTCGTGGATCAGCGTATCGATCTCGAGGCCCTGCTTTTCCGAGAAATGATAGATATCGTCGATCAGCTCGTCGAATTCGTTGATGCCGGCGATCGAATAGCCCTGGCCGCCGAGGATCGAGCGGCCGGACCGGCCCTTCGGCGGGTGCAGCGGATAATCCGGATCGTCATTCTTGGCGACGAGATAGAATTCGATTTCCGGCGCCACGACGGGCTTCCACCCCCGGTCGCCATAAAGCTTGAGGATGTTCTTGAGCACGTTGCGCGGCGTGTAGGGAACCGCCTTGCCGTCGGTATCGACGATGTCGCAGATCACCTGCGCGGTGGGGTCTGTTTCCCAGGGCACGACCGACAGCGTCGAAAGGTCCGGCACCAGCTTAAGGTCGCTGTCGCGCGGTTCGTAGCGGAACGTGCCGGTCTCTTCGGGATATTCGCCGGAGATCGTGTGCCGGTAGAGGGCCGACGGCAGCGCCAGCGAGGTGTTCGAGGTGAATTTCGAGGACGGCATCATCTTGCCGCGCGGCACTCCGGCGAGATCGGGCGTGATGCACTCGATGTCCTCGATCCCGCGCGCCCGAAGCCAGGCGGCAGCCTCCCGCCAGTCTCCTACCCCTCTGAGCGAGGTGAGCGTCGGCTGGGCGGTCGCGGCTTTCGCCACGGTGCCGGTTGCGAGGGCGGGCGTGAGTTTCTTGCGCGGCATGACACATCGGGGTGAGGTTGATCGGATGTTCCCATCATAACCACGGATTGGCGAATGGCGAGGGGGAGACGCCATTGACTTTGAGTTGCCGATCGAAAACAGCAGATATCGAAACAAGGAGCATGCGGTGACGCGGAAATTCGACGTGGTGGTTCTGGGCGCCGGCGGGGCGGGCATGATGTGTACCATCCGGGCAGGCGGGCGCGGGCGCTCGGTACTGGTGCTCGACCACGCCAAGGCGCCGGGCGAGAAGATCCGCATTTCCGGCGGCGGGCGTTGCAATTTCACCAATATCCACGCAACGGCGAAAAACTATCTCTCCGCCAATCCGCATTTCGCCAAATCGGCGCTCGCCCGTTACACCCCGCGCGATTTTCTTGACATGGTCGAACGCCACGGCATCGCCTGGCACGAAAAGACGCTCGGCCAGCTCTTCTGCGACGATAGCGCCAAGGACATCATCCGCATGTTGCTG
This sequence comes from Hyphomicrobiales bacterium, assembly GCA_900471605.1. Classification (GTDB taxonomy): domain Bacteria; phylum Pseudomonadota; class Alphaproteobacteria; order Rhizobiales; family Rhizobiaceae; genus Neorhizobium. Next base: position 42,190 of record UCEY01000044.1, read on the forward strand.
TCCGAGATGAAGGCGGCGAACGTGTTGCTGGAGTTGCAGAAGCAGATCACCTCCATAGAAAAGACACCCGACGGCTTCCGCATCGGCACCTCCGAGGGGCTGGTGGAGGCCGGATCCCTGGTGGTCGCGACCGGCGGCAAGTCGATCCCCAAAATGGGCGCCACCGGCTTTGCCTACGATATCGCCAGGCAGTTCGGCCTCAAGATCGTCGAGACCCGGCCGGCGCTGGTGCCGCTGACGCTCGACCCGAACCTGCTCGAAAAGCTCTCTCCGCTTTCCGGCGTCGCGGTGCCGGCCGAGGTCCGCCACGGCAAAACGGCTTTCCGCGAGGCGCTGCTCTTCACCCATCGGGGCCTGAGCGGTCCCTCCATACTGCAGATCTCCTCCTACTGGCGGGAAGGCGATGAGGTGACGCTGGTTCTCGAGCCCGACATCGACATCGCAGCCGCCCTCAAGGCCGCCCGCAAGACCAATGGAAGACAGGCGGCGCAGACGATATTGGCGGAGATGCTGCCGAAACGGCTGGCGCAGTTCTTCGTCGAGGCGCGTGGCCTGACCGCGCATCTCGCCGACCTTTCCGACAGGGCGATCGACGGCTTGGCCGCTTCCATCCAGAACTGGGCCATCAGACCCGCCGGTTCCGAAGGCTATCGTACGGCCGAGGTGACGCTCGGCGGCATCGATACCTCCGAACTGGATTCCAAGACGATGCAGGCCAAGGCGGTGTCCGGCCTCTATTTCATCGGCGAATGTGTGGATGTGACCGGCTGGCTCGGTGGCTATAATTTCCAGTGGGCTTGGGCTTCAGGCCATGTTTGTGGGGAGGCATTGTAGTATAGGTTGATTCAGAACTTGTTAATGCGCGCCAGCCATCCTGCCTTAATGCCAGCCAAATCCTGTGGTTTAAAGCGGGCATGCGCTTCCTGCCGGTGGCGGCTGGAGCGCCAGAGCAACTTGCCTTGGAGTGCCGTTTCCATGCAGAAACCCAGCCGTGCCCGTGCAATCGCAATCGCTAAGGTTCAGGATAACCAGAAACTCATTCGCCTGCGTTCTCTCGCGATTGCCATCGGCGCAACGGCCGCGCTCCTCGCGCTTCCGACGCTTTTTTTCTAAGAGTCTCTACTCTTTGTTCTCACCGTGCGCCCGGATGGCGGCGGTTCCAGCTACGCTCATCGGGCGCCGGCTTTCCGGCTTGCGATCATCGGTTTAGGGCTGCGTTCGCTCAGCGCTCCCCGGCTTACTTTATTAATTACATTCAAATTTAGTAAATTTTCATTTCCACCAACGATAGTAGGCCAGTTTATCGTTTCGCGGGGAAGCTTGGCCACCATGTTCAAAATCCTGCCGTCATCCGTCGTATCGCGGATCGTTCTCTTCTGCCTCTTCATGATCTTCCTGGCTGTGATGGCCGTCGGAGGCCTCACCTATGCTTACCTGCGCGGCGATATCATGGACACGGCAAGGGGGGATGCCCGCAAGGCAATCCGCACCATGAGCCTGCTTTACGACCTGGAGCTCGACGGCGCCAAGAGCGAAATCCGTGACGGAGCGGTCATCCGCGTCGCCCAGGGCCAAGGTGCGCTGAAAGATCACGACATGGTCGACCGCACGGCAAGCGCCATCGGCGGCGTGGCGACCATTTTCGAAAAGAAGGGCAGCGATTACGTCAGGATTTCCACCAACGTGAAGACGGAAAAGGGCGAGCGGGCCGTGGGCACCAAGCTTGCCGCGGACCATCCGGCGCAACCGTTCCTGGCGCGCGGCGAGGCTTATTTCGGCCCGGCGGTCCTGTTCGGCAAGGATTTCATGACGGGCTATTTCCCGATCACCAATGCCTCGAACGGCGTCACCGGCCTGCTTTTCATCGGCATTCCGATGGAAGTCTATTTCGCCCATATTGCCACCGCGGGCTATATCGTCATTGGCACGTCGCTCGCCGCTCTCATCGTGGTCGGTATCGCAACCCTCCTCGCTCTTCGAATGTTGCTCCGGCCGCTCGGCGTTCTGACCGGCACGGTGCGGTCGCTGGCCGAGGGTAACGAGGCTACCGAAATCCCCTATGGCGAGCGCCGCAGCGAATTCGGCAATATCGCCCGCGCCCTGGAAGTCTTCCGGGATGCGGCCCGCGAAAAGCGGCTGATGGAAAGCCGCAGCGCCGATGATCGCGCCGAGGCCGAGGCCGAACGTCGCCGTAACGATGCGGAGAAGCAGCGCGTCGACCGCCAGATCGATACCGCCGTCAGCGAACTCGGTGCCGCCTTGGCCCGGCTCGCCCAGGGCGATCTGTCGAGCACGATCGAGACGGAATTTTCCGGGCGGCTGGAACAGCTCCGCAGCGACTTCAATGGCTCGATCGTGCGGCTGCGCGACACGCTTTCGCATATCCGCGAAAGCACGCTCTCCATCCAGAAGAGCAGCGCCGAGCTCAGCCATTCCTCGACCGAACTTTCGCGCAGGACGGAAACCCAGGCTGCTTCCCTCGAAGAGACGGCCGCTGCCGTCGACGAGATCACCGCGACGGTCCGGTCATCCGCCGAGCGCGCCCACGAGGCCAATCGCGCCGTGGCGCTCACCAAGAAGAGCGCCGACAGCTCCGGCAGCGTGGTGAGCAACGCGGTCGCCGCGATGGGCCGCATCGAGGAGGCTTCCGGCAAGATCGAGCTGATCATCGAGGTGATCGACGACATCGCCTTCCAGACCAATCTCCTGGCGCTCAACGCCGGCATCGAGGCGGCCCGCGCCGGCGAGGCCGGCAAGGGCTTTGCGGTCGTGGCGCAGGAAGTCCGCGAACTGGCGCAGCGCTCCGCCGGAGCCGCCAAGGAGATCAAGGAACTGATCACCCAGTCGAGCCAGGAAGTCGGCGCGGGCGCCGGCCTCGTGCAGCAGGCGGGCGAAGTGCTGGCCGCGATCAGCCAGCAGATTACAGGCGTCAGCCAGCACGTGGAAATGATCGCCACAGCCAGCCAGGATCAATCGGCGGCGCTGCAGGACATCAACAATTCCGTCAACCGCATGGACCAGATGACCCAGCAGAACGGCGCCATGGTTGGCGAAACCACGGAAGCGAGCCGACGTCTGGCAGGCGAAGCGGACGCACTGCTTGGACTTGTCCAGCAGTTCCGTATCGACGCGAACAGCCGCGCCGGTTACTCGCGCGCTGCCTGATTCGCGGCCGTCGAAGTGGTGACGGGCCTACACTGCGGGGCGGGGCCTTCACACCGCTCCAGCCTCGCCTGGGAGCGTTGCATCGGACGAGAGCGGTCAAGGTTTTGGCCTTTGCTTGTGGTGGTCGATCGATCAGAACCGGTCTCATGGGCGGCAGCGATGCCGCCCGTTGTCGTTTGGCGCGTGTTTGCAATGCGCAGCAGGCCGGCGAACCAGCGCGGATAGGGCTCGGCGAAACGTTCGTAGAAGTCCTTCTCCGCCGCACCGTCGCGACGTACGGCCTTTGCTCTGCAGAGATATGAAAGGGCGGCTGCGATGACGTTCTCATACATCGGAATTCCTCCGTTGGTGAAAATCGTCTCCTCCAATAAACCCAAAAATCTGCTTCTTGTACCGCGCAATTCCCGCTATGTTTTTCACTGATGAAAAACATCAACTGGGATGCCTACGAGCTTTTTATCCAGGTTGCGCGCCTCGGCGGGCTGTCGGCTGCCTCCGGCGCCACGGGTCTCAGCCCCGCGACCGTCGGCCGGCGTATGCTCGATCTTGAGGAGGCGATCGGCCGCCCGCTGTTCCTGCGCAGCCGTACCGGCTACCGGCTGACGGCCGATGGATCTGCTTTGTTTGACCGGATCCTGGAGATGGAAGGCGCTGCCCGCCGCATCGAAAGCTGGAAGCGGGAAGGTGTCGGTTCGACGCTGGTACGGGTCGCCTGCGGCACTTGGCTCGCCTGGATATTTACCCGCAATCTCTCGCTCATCCGCACCGAACGGGATGATTTCCGCCTCGATTTCTTCGTCGCCGAGCGCCGGGCGAGCCTTGCCCACCGGGAAAGCGATATCGGCATCCGCGCTTTCGAACCGGAGGAGCCGAACCTTGCGGCCACCAGGCTCGGCGAGGTCGCTTATGCGGCCTATCGCGCCCGCAACGCCCACCCGTCCGTCGCTGATCGCTGGCTGGCGGTCTCGGAGGAGGATGCAATCTCCGCTTACCTGCGCTGGCCGCATCAGGAACGGGGAGGCCAGGTGGTCGTGACCGTCAACCGGCCGCGCTCCTTGCGGGATCTGGCGCTCGGCGGTGCCGGAACCGCGGTCCTGCCCTGTTTCGTCGGCGATCAGGACATGCGGCTGGAACGGGTGGGCGGCGAGATCGAGAGCCTGCGCCACAGCCAGTGGATCGTCATGAACAACGACGATCGCCACCGCCGGGACATCCGCACGGTGGTCGATCGCATGGTGAAGTTTGTCCGGGGGCACGGCCCGCTGTTTGCCGGCCGGCAGCCATAGCGGCCAAATTCACTGAACGCGGTTGGTGACGATGACGGGGATCATCAGGTCGCCCCAATGGCCATCACCGCCGTGATGCCGGGCGGAGCGGACGAGCTCGACCGAAACCCCGGCATCGACCGCCTTCATGATCGCGTGGTTGAGGCGGTGCAGGTCGTTGGCAAGCGTGCGGATCGCAGCCTGCTGCTCGGGCGTCATCGCGCTCGACTGTTCTTCTGCGCGTTCCTTGACATGGGTCTGGATGTTCATGGTGGTTCTCCTCTTCGTTGATTTGGGGGCAGTCCCCGCCCCAACCTCACTCCACAAGGGGAGGGGCTGGGGCGGGGACTTGTGCCTATTCCGCAGCCGGCCGGAACTGGTCGTGCTCGGTGGATTCCTTCATCGCGGTGGTCGATGAAAGTCCGCCCGATATCGCTACGGAAACGGCGTCGAAATAGCCGGTGCCGACCTCGCGCTGGTGCTTGGTGGCGGTGTAGCCGTTGATTTCGGCGGCGAATTCCGCCTCCTGCAGCTCCGAATAAGCGGCCATCTGCCGGTCCTTGTAGCCGCGGGCGAGTTCGAACATGCCGAAATTCAGCTGGTGGAAGCCGGCCAGCGTTATGAATTGGAACTTGTAGCCCATCGCGCCCAGCTCCTTCTGGAACTTTGCGATCGTTGCGTCGTCGAGGTTCTTTTTCCAGTTGAACGACGGCGAGCAGTTATAGGCGAGCATCTTGCCAGGATGCGCCTTGTGGACGCCTTCCGCGAATTTCCGTGCCTGCTCGAGGTCGGGCTTCGACGTCTCGCACCAGATGAGATCGCAATAGGGCGCATAGGCGACCGCCCGGGCGATGCAGGGCTCGAGGCCGTTCCTGACCTGGTAGAAGCCCTCGACGGTGCGCCCCGCATCGTAGTCGACAAAGGGCCGGTCGCGCTCGTCGATATCCGAGGTGAGCAGTTTGGCGGCTTCCGCATCGGTGCGGGCGATGACCAGCGTCGGCGTGCCCATAACGTCGGCGGCAAGCCGGGCGGCCGTCAGGTTGCGGATATGCGCGGCGGTCGGGATCAGCACCTTGCCGCCGAGATGGCCGCACTTCTTTTCCGATGCGAGCTGGTCCTCGTAATGGACGCCGGCGGCACCCGCCTCGATGAACGCCTTCATGATCTCGAAGGCGTTGAGCGGCCCGCCGAAACCGGCTTCCGCGTCCGCGACGATCGGCGCGAACCACGTCTCGACCGAAAGGCCCTTGCCTTCGGCGGTCTCGATCTGGTCGGCGCGCTGCAGGGTACGGTTGATGCGCCGGGCCAGTTCCGGCGCCGCGTTGGCCGGATAGAGCGACTGGTCGGGATACATGGCGGACGCGGTATTGGCGTCGGCGGCGACCTGCCAGCCGGACAGGTAGATCGCCTTCAGCCCGGCGCGGACCTGCTGCATGGCCTGGTTCCCGGTCATGGCGCCGAGCGCATTGACGAAGTCTTCCTGTCTGAGCAGCGACCACAGCCGGTTGGCACCCATCTCGGCGAGCGAATAACGGATCTCGGCCGAGCCGCGAAGCCGCTTCACGTCCTCGGCGGAATAGGAACGTTCGATACCATCGAACCGGCCCTTCTGTGCGCCTGGAACCAGTGTGTAAAAATCTGTCATTGCGTTCCTCCTGTGTAAATCTTCCGCCTCGCTCCGAGGCCGTTTGATGTGACTGAATTTACAGAAGAGAATGCTGCACTGCCACAAAAGATGCAGATATGGCGGCTGGAAAGGGGTTATGATGTCTTGTCTTTCACAAAGGCTTCTGTGAAGATGTCACAATAGTAAAAGCGGCTGACTTGCCGATTTTGTAAAAACGGTGACAAATGGCGGAGCGAAAGATTTTTGCCGGCCCCCGGGTGCGACGGGTGCGATTGGGGCTCGGCCTGACCCAGACGGCAATGGCCGAGGCGCTCGGCATTTCGCCCTCCTATCTCAACCTCATCGAACGCAACCAGCGGCCGCTCACCGTCCAGCTCCTCCTGAAGCTCGCCTCCGTCTACAAGGTCGATCTCGACGCGCTGCAGGGCGAGGGCGGCGGTCTGGCTGGACGGCTGCGTGAAGTCTTCGCCGATCCGCTTCTCGCCGGCGAAATCCCGGGCGACCAGGAAATCATCGAGGTGGCGGAGGCGGCCCCCAACGCGGCGCTAGGGCTGATGAAGCTCTATCGCGCTTATCGCGAACAGGCGGCCAGGCTGTCCGATCTCGCCGATCTCCTCGCCCGCGAAGGTCACGAGACGTCGATCGCCGGCACGCGCCTGCCGATCGACGAGGTGCGCGAGACGCTGGAGCGCCGCCCCAACTTTTTCCCGCGCATCGAGGACGCCGCCGAGGCCTTTGCGGCCAAGCTCGGCACCGGCGACGAACTGCCGGGCGCCTTGAAGGCCTGGGCGAAGAACGAGCATGGCATCGTGGTACGCACGCTGCCCGTCCACGCGATGCCGAACCTGCGCCGGCGTTACGACCGCCATTCCATGCGGCTGTTTCTATCGGAACGGCTTTCGCCCTTCGACCGGACCCGCGAACTTGCCATGGAAGTCGCGCTGCTGGCGCTGGGGCAGGAGATTGCCGCCGAACTCGACGATCTCAGCCTCTCCAGCAGCGAGGCCATGCGCATCGGCCGTTTCGAGCTCGCCCGTTATGCCGCCCATGCGCTGATGATGCCCTATGGCGCCTTCCTCTCGGCCGCCCAGCGCGCGAGATATGACCTCGACGTCCTGCGCTCCCGTTTCGACGCGTCGTTCGAGCAGGTCGCGGGCCGCCTGACATCGCTCGTCCGGCCCGGCGCGGCTGGCATTCCGTTTTTCCTGATGGAGGTCGACCATGCCGGCAACGCGATCCGCCGCGCCGGCGCGCAAGGCTTTCCGCAGGCCCGGTTCGGCGGGCTCTGTCCGAAGCTTGGGCTCCATGCGGCCTTCCTTCAACCGGGCCAGGTCCTCGTCGATCGTGTCGAAATGCCGGATGGGGGCATGTTCCTGACGCTGTCGAGAACGCTCGAAGGCCCCCAGGCGGGATTTGGCGAGCGGATCCGGCGCACCGCCATCCTTCTCGGCTGCGATCTTCCGAATGCGGGCGACACCGTTTATGGCGAGGCACTGCCGGGACCGGCGGGAACCATGCTTGCGGGCACCGCCTGCAGGCTCTGCGAAAGGCAAGGTTGCCTCTCCCGTGCCGAGCCGCCGGTGACTAGACCGCTTGGTCTAGACGAGATGGTGACCGGTCTCAGCGCTTTTGATTTCCAGTGAGTTTTGTCGCGGCGCACATTCCCCCTTGTGGGGTGTAAAATTACTTTTTACTCTCGCGGAAAATATAAGGGAATTAGGCGTGATTTGATGATTGCGCTGAAAAAACTGGAACAGGAGAGATCATGAAAAGCCATCTGCTCAGTCTTGCCGCCGCAGTTGCCGCGTCGGCCCTCGCCGCGACGGCTGCGTTCGCGCAGGAGCGTGAAGTCCATGTATTCAATTGGTCCGACTATATCGACGAATCCATTCTCGATGATTTCACCAAGGAAACCGGCATCAAGGTCGTCTATGACGTTTTTGACGACAACGGCATGCTTGAAACCAAGCTGTTGACGGGCGGTTCTGGCTACGACGTCGTCGTCCCCACCGGACCGTTTCTGCAGCGCCAGATTCAGGCTGGCGTTTTCCAGAAGCTCGATAAGTCCAAGCTGCCGAACCTCTCCAACATGTGGCCGGAGATTTCGAAGCAGCTCGCCAAATACGATCCGGGTAACCAGTATGCGGTGAACTACATGTGGGGCACGACGGGCATCGGCTACAATGTCGACAAGGTGAAGGCTGCACTCGGCGACGTGCCGATCGATAGCTGGGACGTATTGTTCAAGCCCGAAAATGCCAAGAAGCTGAAGGCTTGCGGCATCAATATGCTCGATGCGTCCGACGAGACCTTCGCGATTGCCCTGAACTATCTCGGCAAGAACCCGGACAGCAAGGAAATTGCCGACATCCGCGCCGGCGGCGAGGTCTATTCCAAGATCCGCCCGAGCATCCGCACCTTCAATTCCTCGGCCTATATCAGCGATCTGGCCCAAGGCGACGTGTGCATCACCATCGGCTGGTCGGGCGATATCCTGCAGGCCAAGTCGCGCGCCGAAGAGGCAAAGAACGGGGTCAACATCAACTATGTGATCCCGAAGGAAGGCACTTACATGTGGTTCGACAATCTCGCGATCCCCGCGGACGCAAAGCATGTCGAAGAGGCCCATGCGTTCATCAACTACCTGATGAAACCGGAAGTGATCGCCAAATCTAGCAACTATGTCCAGTACGCCAACGGCAACCTTGCGTCCCAGAAGTTCGTCGATAAGGAAGTGTTGGAAAATACCTCCGTCTATCCCACGGCCGAAATGCTCAAGAAGCTCTTCATCATCTCGCCCTACGAGGGCAAGTCCCAGCGGGAGGTGACCTCGGTCTGGACGCGGATCAAGAAAGGTAATTGATCAGAAAAGGCAGGCGGAAACGCCTGCCTTTTCTGCCTTGGGGCTTTAAGGGGCAAGTGGGCCAAACATGGCGAAATCTCTCGGACCGGTTAAGCGCAAATTTTCTCCGTGGACCGATCCTTCGGCGGTTCCTTTCATCCGTTTCGAAAACATCACCAAGCGGTTCGGCGATTTTACCGCCGTCGACAACCTGACGCTTGATATCTACGAGCGGGAATTCTTTTCGCTGCTTGGCCCCTCCGGCTGCGGCAAGACGACCTTGATGCGCATGCTCGCCGGCTTCGAGGAGCCGACCGAAGGCCGCATCCTGCTGCAGGGCAAGGACATTTCCGGCGTGCCGCCCTATCGCCGGCCGACCAACATGATGTTCCAGTCCTATGCGCTCTTTCCGCATATGACGGTCGAAAAGAATATCGCCTTCGGCCTGGAACAGGACAACCTGCCGAAGGGTGAGATCGCCACCCGCGTCGAGGAAATGCTGAAGCTCGTCAAGCTGGAACGGTTCGCCAAGCGCAAGCCGAACCAGCTCTCCGGCGGCCAGCGCCAGCGCGTCGCTCTCGCCCGCTCGCTCGCCAAGCGTCCCAAGGTGCTGCTGCTCGACGAGCCGCTCGGTGCGCTCGACAAGAAACTGCGCGAAGAGACGCAGTTCGAGCTCATGGACATCCAGACCGAACTCGGCCTGACCTTCCTGATCGTCACCCACGACCAGGAAGAGGCGATGACCGTGTCCGACCGGATCGCGGTCATGGACAAGGGTATCATCATGCAGGTGGCGACGCCGGCCGAGATCTACGAGGCGCCAAACAGCCGCTATGTCGCGGATTTCATCGGTGACATCAACATTCTCGAAGGAACGATCGCCGCGACGGCGAGCGCACTCGGCGCGCCGGGCGCGGTAAGAATAGATTGCGACGGCATCGCGGTCTCCGTCGAACAGGAATGCCAGGCGGTCAAGGGCGACAAGGTCGCCTTCGCGATCCGTCCGGAAAAGGTGCGCATCTCGCCCGACCAGCCGGCGGATACCTCCGCCAATGCGGTCTATGGTGAGGTCTGGGATATCGGTTACCTCGGCGACTTCTCGGTTTTTCTCGTCAAGCTTGCCGATGGCCGTATCGTCCGCGCCGCCCAGGCCAACGTTTCCCGTCTCGTCGACCGCCCGATCACTTTCGGCGACATGGTCTGGCTCACCTGGCCGGTCGACGCCGGCCTCGTGCTGACGCGCTGAGCGGGGGCAGGGAGATGGCAAGCGTTTCCGAAACCCACCCCGCCAACCGATCCAATCCCGCCCGCTGGCTGGTGGTCGCGGTACCCTATGTCTGGCTGCTGCTGTTCTTCGCAGCGCCCTTCCTCATCATCGTGAAGATCTCGCTGTCGGAGACGGCGATCGCCCTGCCGCCCTATACGCCGCTGTTCAAGGGGTTTGGGGCGATCGGCGAGTTCGTCTCGCAGCTCGACTTCGACAACTATCTTTTCCTGACCGGCGATCCGCTTTACATCGAGGCCTACCTGTCTTCGCTGCGCATCGCGGTGATCTCCACCTTCCTGCTGCTGCTGATCGGTTATCCGATGGCGCTCGCCATGGCTCGCGCCCCGACCACGCTGCGGCCGACGCTGGTCATGCTGGTCATCCTGCCGTTCTGGACGTCGTTCCTGATCCGCGTCTATGCCTGGATCGGCATCCTCAAGCCCGATGGGCTGCTGACGCTGCTGCTCCAGTCGCTCGGCCTTCTCGGCGCGGACGATCAGGTGCAGATTTTCAGAACCGACTACGCCGTGTTCATCGGTATCGTCTATTCCTACCTGCCCTTCATGGTCCTGCCGCTCTATTCGGCGCTCGAGAAGATGGACAATACGCTTCTCGAGGCGGCGAGCGATCTCGGCTGCCCGCCCTGGAAGGCATTCTGGAAGATCACCTTCCCCCTGTCGCTGCCGGGCGTGATTGCCGGCTCGATGATCTGCTTCATCCCGATCACCGGTGAGTTCGTCATCCCCGACCTGCTCGGCGGCGCCGATACGCTGATGATCGGCAAGACTTTGTGGACGGAGTTCTTCGGCAACCGCGACTGGCCGCTTGCCTCGGCCGTGGCCGTCATCCTGCTGGTCATGCTGGTCGTGCCGATCGTGATCTTCCAGAACCAGCAGAAGAAGGTGGCATGAGATGAGATCGTCCCGTTTCGACGCCACCGTCCTCACCCTCGGTTTTGCTTTTCTCTACATTCCGATCATCATCCTGGTGGTCTATTCCTTCAATGCCTCCAAGCTGGTTACGGTCTGGGGCGGGTTCTCGCTTCAATGGTATAAGACCATGTGGTCGAACCAGGGCCTCATGGATGCCGCCTGGGTAACCGCGCGTGTGGGTATCATCAGCGCCACGATCGGCACCGTACTCGGCACGCTCGCCGCCCTTTCCCTCGTGCGCTTCGTTCGCTTTCCGGGCCGGACACTGTTTTCCGGGATGATCTACGCGCCGCTCGTCATGCCCGAAGTGATCACCGGCCTGTCGATGCTGCTGCTGTTCGTCGCCGTCGGCATCGACCGCGGTTTCTGGACGGTGATCATCGCGCATACGACCTTCACCATGTGTTACGTGGCGATCGTCGTGCAGTCGCGGCTGCTGACGTTCGACCGCAGCCTCGAGGAGGCGGCGCTCGATCTCGGTTGCCCGCCGGTCAGGACCTTCTTCAAGATCACCCTGCCGCTGATCTTTCCGGCCGTCATCGCCGGCTGGATGCTGGCCTTCACCCTGTCGCTGGACGATCTGGTGATCGCGAGTTTCACGACCGGGCCGGGCGCCACGACGCTGCCGATCAAGATCTACAGCCAGGTTCGCCTTGGGGTCACGCCGGAGATCAACGCGATCTGCACCATCCTGATCGGGCTGGTCACCATCGGCGTCATCATTGCCTCGATCAGCACCAAGCGGACGGAAATGCGCCGTATCCGCGACGAGCATGCGGCCCTTCGCGGGACGACCTGAGGCTCATTCGCCGCGCGGCGGAAGGAAGATATAGATGAGCAGCCAGGCCGGCAGCACGATGACGGCCCCGAGCGCGATGCGCGGCACCGACCAGAGATAGGCATTTTCGAGCCCGACCCGGATGTCATCGGGCGTCAGGTGCAGAAGGGCGAGCATCACCGGCATGGTGATGCCAAACAGATTAAGCACCGCCCCCATGATGAGGCAGGCGAGCAGCGCCTTGCACAGGCTGATCAGGAATCGCGACACCAGATAACCCCCATCCGGTTGATTCGGCTCATTGTAAGGGCTTGGCAGGGGTTTGCGAAACCGGCCAGATGACGGGATTGGGCCAGGATCCGCCGATGAAGACCATCAGCGGCGGGGTGCCGGCCGCCGCTGCAGCGGTCGCGACGGTTGCAGAAAGCGCGAGGCTGTTGTTGATATACGGAATGACGCCGGAAAGCGTCAGCGTCTCGGTCGCGCCGGTAATCCTTCCCTCGCGGATATCAGCAGACCCATCCGCGAGATTGGCGGATATGTCGATGTGGTCGAACTCCAGACTGCCGCTGCCGGCATCGCTCAAGGGGAAATAGGGCTTCTGTGCCGCAAGCTGCCGGATGCCGGCGAGATTGACCCCCGAAAGCGATCCTCGCTCCGCCCGGAAACGCAGGGCTCCCTTGGCATTGCGCCATGCTTCCGGCTCCAGTGGCCGGTCGATGTCGAGCGAGAGATCAAGCGACCCGCGCGCCGCAGGTAATGGGCCGGCAAGTCCGAGTTCCTTGACGATATTGCCGAAATCCGCGTCCTGAATGGCAAGGCGCAGCGCCACGGCTCCGGCGGTCCCGCCCTTCACCGTGGCGATCCGGCCGGTCAGCCGGCCCGTCTCGAAATCGCTGTCGGCAATGTCGATGCGCGACTGGTCGCCGACATTCATGACGCTGACGGCCGCTTCCGAAAGCATGAAGCGCCCAAGCATCGCCTGCTGGGCCGAAAGCCGCAGATCGAGTTCCAGGTCGGCGAGCTGGCCGCTGGTCCGGCTGGTATCGCCCAGGGCGCGCGGCGCAATGGCGGCAAGTGCCGCGGAAAGATCCATCCGGTCGAAGGCGAGCGTGCCGGTGAGCCTCGCCGGCCTGTCTGGCAGTAGCATGAGATCGAGTATGCCGGTCGCCTTGGCGTCGTTGAGGCCGAGGGAGAGATTGTCGAAACGCAGAATGCTGTCATTGGTGACGAGCCGGGTTTTCAGCGAAAAGCTTTTCAGGCGTTCGACGCCGGTAAAGTTCATGCCGGCCCAGTTCATCGCCGCCGCAAGGTCGGGAACCGTCAGTTCCGCGTCACCGGAAAGAAACGCATTCGCCGCAAGGTTGGCGACGCCTTGAAACTGGCCATGAAAGAGAGCCGATGTCATCGTGCCGGAGAGATTGCCGCTTTTGCCCGAGAGCAGCAGCAGCGGCTGCGTCGAGCTCATGTCAAGCGTCAGCGCCTTGCCATTGAAATTGGCATCTGCCTTGAGCTCCAGACGTCGGGAAAGCCACGGCCAGTCGAGCGTGCCGTTGATCGATTGCAACCGCGTGATCCGGCCGCTGACGACGTCGGAGACTTCGAAAAGCCCGTTGCTGATACGGACATCGCCCATGCGCGCATCGTCGTCCGCTGCCAGCACCTGGCCGCTGCCATCCGGCTGCACGTCCCGCACGGCGCGGCTGAGCAGTCCGTCATTCGCCCAGTCGAGCCTGCCATCCGCTTCCCTGAGGACATAGATTTCCGGATCGGTAAGGCGAAAATCCTTGAATTCGGGCTGCCCGACCAGGGCCTGCAGAAGATCGAACGAGGCAGAAAGCCGCGCGACCCGGCCAAGCACGCGCTCGCCGTCTTCCGCCTGCTTGCGGATGGTGATCTCCCTCAGCGTGATCCGGGGCTCAGGCCAAAAGCGGATATCCGGTGTCCCGTCGATCTCCACGTCATGACCGGTCCATTCGGCGACGGCCCGCTCCATGCTTTCCCGCACCACCGTCGATGAAATCAGGAAGGGAGCCACGAGCTGGAACAGCGAGAAGAGGCATAGCGCTATGATGGACCCGATCAGAACGCGGCGCGACCGCCGGCCCAGCGGGCGGCCCAGGTTCTTCCGCAGATGTCCGATCGGGTTGGTGAGCATGGCTCCACGCGCATATAGGAAATGCGGTCCCCGCGCAAATCCGCGGAATGCCTTCCGATACACCCCCTCTCATGCGTGCAGCAGCCTGCAAATACGGACGTGTCCGACCTTGCGGGCTGTTACACGGATAGATCCTGGATGGGCGGTCGTCGAGCGCAAGGAGACGCTTGCATGCCCGCAGCGCCGGTCCCCTCGGGATGGTCTTGGCGCAACTGAAAAATCGAATGGGTGGTATTCAGATGGCCGGATATGTATCGATATGGCACATTTCCGGCGCGAATTCCAGAAAATGAACGCTGTTAACGCGCCATTAAGCCGCTTTGATCAAAAGTGGAGCAACATGGCTTCGTCTCGTGTATGAAATACGCCTAGCCGCGAGCTTTCATAGACATGACGTCTCCACCGACCCTCGTTGGACAGCATTAAACTTCAAAAGGCAGCTTCGGCTGCCTTTCTTTTGATAGCAAATGCAACTCATGATTGTCTTTGGCGGAATTGCGCGATTTCGAAACTCGAAATCCACCGGCCGAGTGACAATATCAAAACCGTCGCGATCTCGGGATCAGTTCGCCAGCACACGTGGCGAGGGGAAGGTGATTTCCACCAACGTGCCCTCGTTCGGCGCCGAGGTGATCGCGAAGGCGGCGCGATTTGCATCGACCATCGCCTTGGTCAGCGGCAGGCCAAGCCCGGTACCGTCTCCGCGCTTGTGCGATGCGCTCCCGACCTGCCGGAACGGCTTCATGGCGAGTTCCAGTTCCGAGCGTGTCATGCCGATGCCGGTATCGCGCACGCGAAGCACCACGTTGCCGTTCGTCTCGTAGGCGGTGGAGACCACGATCTGCCCTCCCGACGGCGTGAAGCGGATGGCATTGGACAGGATGTTCAGGACGATCTGCTTGATCGAGCGCGGATCCGCGACCACCTGCGGAACGGCATGCGAGAGCGCCGTGCGGATGATGACGCGCTGGCCGTTTGCCTGCGGCTGCACCAGCGAGACGGCTTCCGAAACCGTTTCGTTGAGGCCGACGGCGACAAAATCGAGCTCCATCTCGCCGGCTTCGATCTTGGAGATGTCGAGGAGGTCGTTGACGATATCGAGAACGTGGCGGCCCGAGCGGCTGATGTCGTTGGCATATTCCACGTAACGCGCGTGGCCGATCTGTCCGAAGCGCTCGGTCGCCATCATGTCGGCGAAACCGATGATCGCGTTGAGCGGCGTGCGGATCTCATGGCTCACATGGGCAAGAAACTCGCTCTTGTGAGCATTCGCGGTTTCGGCGGCGCGCTTGGCTGTCCGCAGCTCTTCTTCCGTGCGCTTCCACTGGGTGATGTCGCGGATGACGGCGCAATAACCGTTTGAGGAAGTCAGCTTGCCGATCGTCATGAACAGCGGCAGGAAGCCGCCGGATGCCTCGCGGCCGATGACTTCGCGGCCGTCGTTCAGCACGCTGGCGACGCCGTGACCTGCAAGTCCGGCGAGATAATCGAGGATCGCCCGCTGGCTCTCATGGGCAAACAACGTCACGAAGGGTTTGCCGTTGATCTCTTCGTTGTCGTAGTTGAAGAGCGCATTGGCCGCCCGGTTGAGCGACCGTATGTCGCCTTCCGCGCCGATGATCACCACGCCGTCGGTCGCCGTTTCCAGGATGGCGCGCAGTTCCGTCACCTCGACCTGCAGCTTGGCGAGCTGGTCGGCGGGGCGGGGGGCACGCAGCGGAATGACATCCGCCGCCTCGCTGCCTTCGTTGGAGGCTTGCGCCTCGGCCACGACCGGCATCAGCGCCAGCATGAGGACGGTCGAGTTGTCCCAGCGGACGGATTGCAGGCGCGCCGTTACCGGCACCAGCACATCGTCGGCGCGCACGACGACCATGCCGCCGGCTTCGGTTGTCTTGCCTTCGAGATCCTGGCGCTGCAGCAGCGCGTCGAGACCGCCGACTTCGGCGAGATCGTCGATGGAGGAATAGCCGGTCAATCGCAGGAATTCCGGGTTTCCGTGAAGCAGCAGGTCGCCGCTGTGAACGAGAAGCGCCACCGGCATCTGGTCGACGATCTCGGGGGAAAGCCCGATCCGCTCGCGTACCGGAATCATCCGGCTCAAAAGTTCGCGATCAGAAAGTTCCGGATGCGGGTCGGCAGGCTCTTCCGCCAGGGATGCGGCATCTTCTTCAGGCTTGGCCGGAGTGTCGGCAAAAGCCTCGTTCGCCTCTTCGGCGAATGCCACCGCCTCGGCTTCGGAAATCTCTTCCGGTTCGAAAGCAGAGGCAGCTTCGGGCGGGTTTTCCACCTCCCCGAAAGCTTCCGTCGGAACCTCGGTTGCATTGTCCGAAACCGGTGCGGCAGGTACGTCGCTTCCCGCCTCATGCGCGGCTTCGATCGGCGCGGTCACGGCTGGTTCGCTCTGTTCGACTGCGTGTGCTTCCGCCGCACTCGAGGTCTCCGGCGTCTTCTCTTCGTTGCGGCGACCGACGAAATTGTCGAGCTGGCGGGCGATTTCGCGGAAGGCCGCCTGCTCGACCGGGGTCAGCCCATCGCGCCGGTTGGAGCGGCGCTCCTCAAGCTGGATGACCTTGTCGGAATGGCGGCGGCCGGCATTTTCGACGATCCGCAGGGCCGGACGTTCACCGGCCGGCCAGTCGAGCAGGGAAGGGATCTGGCGGCCGGACATGGACGGTTCCGGTTCATCCTGGACGATCGGCCCGGACGGCGGTTCTTCGAGGGGCAGGTCCTCGGAAGGCGCGGCGTCCGCGGAAATGTCTTCGGCGGCGGCCGGCTGCTCGGCATCTTCAGCCACTTCCGATTTTTCGAACGTCTCGGGTTCATCGGCGGCCAGAACCTCGGTGCCAAACGATGCTTCAACGATCGCAGCTTCGGTGCCAGCGTCCGCGGAATGTTCCCCGGCTTCGGTAATTTCCGCCACTGCGTCGGCCGTCATCTTGTCGGCTTCGGAAACGGTCTCCGCTTCCGGTTCGACGACATCTTCCGGTACGGCGCGGGTCAGCGTCAGGCCGACGGCATTCGGATCCTCGGCCGCATCGCCGATGCGCACGATGCCGAAGCCGCGAAAACCGTCGAACTCGCGGGTGCGGGTATAGGTCGGCAGCGCGGCGAGATCGACCGGCACGACAAGCGACGTGCCTTCGATCGGCCACCAGATCGTCTTGCCGGACCAGGTATCGCGCTTGTTGAGCAGTTCCGCGATCTTGCCTTCGGGGTCGAGATGAAAAAGGGCGGCGAGATCGGTAAAGGCCATACCGTTGATATCGGCCGCGTGCGGGCCGACTGCATCGGCAAATTCGTCGGAGACCTCCCTGAAACGGCCTTCCGCATCGATCTTCCAGACGAAGCGGGTCGCGCGGCCATCGCGGCGAAAGACGAAACCAGCCGGTTCCGTCGCGGCGGCCTCGGCAGCAGCAGGCTCGGCTCCGGATACGGCCGCTTCGGACGCCGCTTCCATCATCACAGGTTCGGCGACCGAGGTTTCCGCCGTCGCGGTTTCGGAAACCGGCTCTTCCGTCGTCTCGATCATTTCGGCTGAGGGGGCGGCATCGGCGTCCTCGCCCAGTTCTTCGGGTGCCGTGGATGGAACCCCGGCGAAACTCCCGCTGGTTTCCAGCTGGATTTCCTCCTCCGGCTCCTCGGTGTCCTCGATTTCCGACACGGCAGCGATCACATCGGCAAAACCATCGGCCGGGACCGCCTCGATCGTGAAGTCTTCGCCGTCGTCGCCCGCCATCGCGGCGGCAGTTTCCACAACGGTCCGTGCGCCGGCCCCGTCGCCTTCGGACCCTGCCTGCACCTCGTCGCGCGGCTCGTAGCCGTTTTCGGCGGCGATCCGGGCCTGTTCGGTCTCGACCGTGAACAGGAGATGGAGGGCCGGGTCGCTGGAGAGTTTGCCGATGGCGGCGGGCAGATAGCCTTTGGAGGTGGGAATCGGCCGCTTGACGAGGCGGCTCGGATCGGCGCCCGCCATGGTCGCCATCATCTTGGCGGTCTGGGTCGTAACCCTGAGCCCGGCGAATTCGGCCGAAGCGGCAAGCACTTCGCCGTTCTCATCGATGACCGCCATATGTGTATCGGGATCATCGAACCCTTCGATCATCCGCGCCGCCGAGGCGGAACGCGAAAGCTTGCCTTTTTCCACCGGCGCGCTGAACAGCACCGCCGTTTCGCCCTGAACCTGGATAAGCTCGCAGACTGCCTGAACGGGAATGCGCTGGAAACCGGAAGCGACGCGGATCGTCAGGTTACGAATGTCGCCGACTTCGGCAAGCTGGCGCGCGGCCGCTTCGACCTGGCGGAAGGCGATGTCGACGCGGTTCGGACCCTGGTCGAGGAAGTCGTAGATGAAGCCGAAGCCGAAAAGATCGGCGCCGCGTCCATTCGCCCAGAGCGGGCTTTTCATGTCCGGGGAAAACAGCACGATCGCTTCGCCCGCCGCAAAACGATCGCGGACGCGCTCGTGCACGGCAATATCGATGAACGGGTATTGGACTGCGGACATAGGCAAAACCTACAGGGCGTTTGTGACCGGATTTCTACGTAGTTTAACGGATTGTTAATAACGCTCCCCAGCCCTGGGGTCGAGAGCGGCGCCTTCCAAACCTCTGATAGGGTTAATTCCGCGATTCATTTTATTGTGCAGCGCACAATGATATTGCAATGCACAACGAGATGGTCTATATAAGAGGCATGACATCTTCGGTTCTGCCGAAGAAATCGCCAACGAGGACCTAAAACGATGGCATACAAGACTGACGATATCTTTTCTTTCTCCGCTTTCGATCCGTCCAAGCTGACCGAAGGCTTCCGCGACTTCGCCGAAAAGGGTGCCACCCAGTCTCGCGAAGCTTATGCTAAGATGAAAGCCGCTGCCGAGGAAGCTACCAAAACGGTGGAATCCACAATGCAGTCGGCCCAGGCAGGCTCTGTCGAACTCGGCCTCAAGGCCATCGACGCGCTGCGCACCAATGCCGAAGTCTCGCTGACCCACATGGAATCGCTGCTCGGCGTAAAGTCCTTTGCCGAACTCATCGAGCTGCAGACCGGCTTCATCCGCAAGCAGGCAGAAATCACCGTCGAGCAGGCCAAGTCCATGCAGGAAGCCGCCCGCAAGATCGCTGAAGACGTGACGAAGCCGGGCAAGGAAGCCGCTGAAAAGGCCATCACGACCTTCAAGGCCGCCTGATTTCGAGAGCTTGATTTCAAGGAGAAGGCCGGAGCATGCTCCGGCCTCTTCTATTTGCGGAAAGGACTTGCAAAAGAAGTCCGATCGCCGTATGTGACCCCCCAACGGCGCCCAAGGGCGCTTGTGCGGTTGTAGCTCAGTTGGTTAGAGCGCAGGTTTGTGGCACCTGAGGTCGGAGGTTCGAGACCCCCCAACCGTACCATTTTTCTTCTGAAAGCCAGTTATGGCCTCTTTCACGATTTGCTCAGGTCAGAACTGGAAACCCGTCTGATATGACCCTTGGTCGAGCCTGACGATGCCGAGGAGCGTCCATTGACGAGGGCGTTTAGCCAATGTGCCGAGGACGAGCGCGACACCTTTTTTCATATACTCATCCTCGTATTTTTCTTTCAGACGTCGAAGTGCCTCAGCTTCGCCGTAGTTCTTACTCCACCGGAAGAACGTGGCATGGGTCTCCCAATCACCGCATTGGTGAGTATGTAAAGCGCCAGCCTGATCCGTGAACGAAAAGCTGAGGGCGTACGGTGTTGGTTCAAACGCCTCGACTTCACGGTCGAGCATATTCACCTGCTTCGCCGCTCCGATATAGGAGGCTTTCTCAGCATCTATGATCCGCTGCCTCTTCCGACGGAAAATGAACCTAAGGGTGGTTGGACGTATCGCCGTCAGGGACCGCCCGAGTGCAGCTGCAGCCTCTACCGTGGGCGTGATGAGTGGTTCCAGGATGGCTTGCTTGTCGGCAGTCCGGGATGGTCCCAAGTTCTTCAGGGTACCTTGAAGTACCTTACAGCTCTCGACTCGCTTGTCATGGGCGTTGGGAATGTAGTCGAAGGAGACGTTGTCCCATCGAGTGAATTCCTCGCCGCCGTGCCGATAACGGATCGGGTAGAGACGCTTCCATTCCCCGGTAGCGGTGACACCCGCGCAACATACCGTTTCAGAATACCCGCTGCTCGGCCGGGGCAGGGCCTTTACCAGGACTGTGACTTGGCAGCTTTTCCGGGTTGCGCTCATACTTATCTTTCTTGTCAACGAATAGGTCGAAAGAAATCAAGTTATAATCCCTGAGTTGAGTCGCCACAATCTTGCGATGACACGTGTTGGGATCTCGTTCATAGCACATCAAGCAGGTCATCTCCTGGCGAGCGATAGCCGCTACATCGCGCACTGCCTGCTGAGCGGCCTCGGTAGCGAGATGTTCGCCGAAGATGTTGCGAAAAGTGGCGAAGTCACCTGCACGGGCGGCCTCTCGGCCAGGCTTGGGGTCGCCAAGATCCCTGGCATGTATGTAGCGAATGCCATGGCCCTTCAGGCGTTCGGCCAGGCCGTTTTTCGAGAAACCTTTCTTCCGGGAGACCGTAACAGCCCGAACGTCTACGAGAACTTGTACGCCAGCGACCTCAAGAGTCCTTATGAAGTCCTCGATCGTTGAGCCTTCGTAGCCAATCGTCATCAAGCTCGTCATGGGCATCCCTTTCGTCTCCAAGACATGGAAGTCCCCCACAATCGTCTACGAGACTTGCCCGAGCGTTACTTGCGGGACCCATGGGGCGAAGATATGAGAGCGGAAAGAGTTGGCAACCGGTCGTTGTCCGACTGTATGACGAACTGAATACGGCGGCTTTGGCATTCGATAGGCGATAGCTGAGCTAGATTCGTGCGCTAAACGCACGATTTTTGCCTCCTTTGATTTGCTGAGTCTAAAAATCTCCAGCCTACCACTTCACCAGCGCAGCAGGCGCGGCCCCGTGAGCGAGCCGACGATGCCCGTCAGCAGGATCCCGAGCGAATACCAGATCAGCACGAAGGGCATGCCGTTCTCGGTGCAGAACCAGGAATAGACCCAGGCGCCGGCAGCGCCGGCTGCAATGCCGGCGATGAAGCCGGTGAGCTTCAGGTCGGTCGGCGCGCTCCGGCGAAGCACCCAGACGTTGCCGGAAAACACCGGAATTGCGAAAAGGAAGATCAGCGCTGGGCAATGGAGCGCCGAAGACCCGACGATCAGTTTGCGATAGCTTTCGGCCGGCGACATCATCAGCTGGGCGACCGCGATCACGGCCATTGCCGCGACGATGGCCGCTACGGCCTGGAAGAATCGTCCTCGGGAACCGTCCGGCCGCGCCAGATGGTAGGCGGCGAGAAAAGCCGCAACCGCCAGCAGGGCATTGTAGGCGGATTTGACCCAGAAGACCGGCAGCATCAGCGCTTCGGCCATATCGATGCGCAGGCCGAGGATCGCAAGCATCAGCAACAGCGATACGGCGAGCGCCGGCAGGATGCCGAGCATGAACCGCCGCTTGAGCGCATTCCGGGGCACTGGCTTCAGATCGCCCGCCAGCCTGTCGATGATGTCGTCCGTCTTTCTCACCTTCCGCCTCGCAATTTCTCCGCCAGTGTCTTGAGCCCCCGGTGAATGCCGACCTTGATCGCCGATTCCGATTGGCCGGTCCGGCTTGCCGTATCGGCGACCGATTGCCCCTCGAGCTTCACCTGGCGTATCAACTCCCGCTGTTTCGCCGGCAGGCCTTGTAGAAGCCGCTCGACATCCATCCGCGCGGTGACGGCATCCTCGCTGTAGTCGCTCTCGAAATCCTCACCGAGCTCCGTTTCCGCCATCATGCGGCCGCCGCGGCCGCGGTGGTGGTCAATCAGCTTGTAGCGGGCAATCGAGAAGAACCACGCCGTGAACGGCCGCTCGCGGTCGTAGGTCGCCCGACGGGAATGCAGTGCCAGCAGTGTCTCCTGGACAAGGTCTTCCATGTCCGCTTTCGTCGCAGCAGCCATCCGGCGGCCGTAATATCCGACCAGCAGGACGCGCACCGCGTTGAGCAGACGCCGGTAGGCTGCCTCGTCCCCGTCGAGGGACAGAAGCATCAGGGCCTTCAGGGCTTCTTCCGAATGGGCGCTCGTCATGCTGTTTCAATGATCATTCGGAAAAGCCCGTAAACGGTTACAGGCGGAATCGAAAATATTCCGTGTGCCTCAGGCCTATCACATCGCCGTGAAGCTGTAACGACTTTCCATGCGGTTCGAATGGGTGGTTGTGAGCCCTCGGCAGGCAGCCGGCGGACACATTGATTGATCCCAGGAGGATATCCATGACCAAGCTTCTTTCCAGCCTTGCCGCCTGCACCCTCGTCGTCGGCCTTTCTCTTGCCGGCGCTGCAAGCGCCCAGGGCATGAGCTCCGACGCCATGAAGAAGGACTCGATGAAAACCGACGCCATGAAGCAGGATTCGATGAAGAAGGACTCGATGGCGACCGGCAGCACCAAGACCGACTGCATGCACAAGGCCGGCATGGAAAAGGACGCGATGAAGAAGTCCGAGATGATGAAGGCCTGCGACGCGATGAAGTGACGCGATGAAACGGTAGGAGCGCGGCCGCTGAAACTTTTCGTCCGGCGGCCGCGTATCCCTGCAAAAGCCCATTGTCTGCGTTCGGAGGAAACCACCATGGCCACGATCGATGCCGGCGCTGCGACCGGCCGGATTGTCATCTACCGCCACAGCCTGCTCGTGCGCCTGTCGCACTGGGTGAACGTCTTCTGCATGACCGTGCTGCTTTTCAGCGGGCTGCAGATCTTCAATGCGCACCCGGCGCTCTATTGGGGCCAATATGGTGCCGACAACGACCCTTCCTTCATATCCATGGAGGCGGTGGAAGACGGCGATAAGGCCAAAGGCCTCACCCGTGTCGGCTCGCTGACCTTCGACACCACCGGCTTTCTCGGCCTTTCGGAAGTGGACGGCGAGGCGAGCGCGCGCGGTTTCCCCGACTGGCTGACGATTCCGAGCTACCAGGATCTCGCCACCGGCCGGCGCTGGCATTTCTTCTTTGCCTGGCTGTTCGTCATCAACGGCTTCATCTATCTCGCCTACGGCCTGTTCAGCCGGCATTTGCGCCGGGATATCCTGCCCGCCGGGAGCGAGCTGGCGCCCGCTCATATCGGCCACGAAATCGTCAATCACGCCCGGCTGCGGTTTCCGAAGGGAGCTGAGGCGCGGCACTATAACACGCTGCAGAAGCTGACATACGCCGCCGTGATCTTCCTTCTGCTGCCGCTGATGATCCTCACCGGGCTCACCATGTCGCCCGGCTTCAATGCCGTTGCGCCGTGGCTGCTCGATGTCTTCGGTGGCCGGCAATCTGCCCGCACGATCCACTTCCTGACCGCCTTTTCGCTCACGGCCTTCGTTGTGGTCCACGTCGCGATGGTGATCCTGTCGGGAGTCTTCAACAACTTGCGTTCGATGATCACCGGCTACTACGCCATCGAACAGGAGGACAGACAATGAGCCGTATCATCACCCGGCGCCGCTTCCTGATCGGCGCGACCATGACGGCCTCCGCGCTGGGTTTGAGTGGCTGCGACGCGATCGTCGAAAGCGACCGGACGAAATCGGTGCTCAAGATCGCCGAGGGCTTTTCGATGAAGACCCAGCGCTTCCTTCTCGGCGACGATGCGCTGGCGCGCGAGTTCACCGAGGCCGATCTGTCTCCGGTCTTCCGCGCCAACGGCACCAGTATGCCGGACAACCCGCAATATCTCGACTGGATGAACCGGCAGTTTTCCACCTGGAAGCTCGAGGTCGGCGGTCTTGTCGACAAGCCCATGCAGCTGTCGCTTGCCGAACTGAAAGCCCTGCCGGCCCGCACCCAGATCACCCGGCACGACTGCGTCGAGGGCTGGAGCGCCATCGGCAAATGGACCGGCGTGCCGCTCGGTGCTCTGCTCAAGGCCGTCGGCCTCAAGCCGGAAGCTCGCTACATCGTTTTCCATTGCGCCGACGAATACGAAAAGACGCTGGACGGCAGTGGCTGGTATTACGAGAGCATCGACCTGGTGGATGCCTTTCACCCGCAGACCATTCTCGCTCACACCATGAACGGCCGCGATCTTGAGATCGCTCATGGCGCACCGTTGAGACTGCGTGTCGAGCGGCAGCTCGGTTACAAGCAGGCGAAATATCTGACCCGCATCGAGGCGGTGGCCGATCTCGGCCGCCTTTACGGCGGCGGCGGGGGGTTCTGGGAGGATCGCGGCTACGAATGGTATGCAGGGATCTGAGCCGAAGCTCAGGTTTCCGCCTGAGCCGGGGCCGTCCTGGGAAGCCGGATGATGAACCGCGTGCCGCGTGCCCTGTCTCTCGGCGGACTTTCGACATTGATCGTCCCGCCGAGAACTTCGGTGACGATCTGGTGGACGATGTGTAGTCCAAGCCCGGTACCGCCGCTGTGACGGGCGGTTGAAAAGAACGGCTCGAATATCTTTTCTATATCCGTTCCGCTGATACCGCGACCGTCGTCGGCGAACTCGATGAGGACCTGATCTCCCGATCTACGGGCATTGATCGTGATCATGCCGGGTTTGCCTGCTTCGAAGGCATGCAGCAGGGAATTGTTGACAAGGTTGGACAGGACCTGGGCAAAAGGCCCCGGATAGGTGGTTATCGTCAGAGCATCGGGCACGTCCATCGTCAGGCTGATGCCGGCGCTGGCGTCCCATTTGCGCAGGCGCGGATCCGCATCGGGAATGAAGGCAGCCAGATTGATATCCCGTCGCTCCAATGTCGCCCGGTCCACCGCGACCTGCTTGAACCGTTGAACCAGCGCGGTGCACCGATGAATGGCATCCCGCACCATGTCGAGGCTGACGTCGCTGTCTGCGATATAGAGGTCGAGGTCGGAGCGGCGCAGCCCCGTGGTGACCTTTTCCTTGAAAAGCCTGAGGTCGTTGGCGGCCTTGCTGAGCACAAGCGCCGCACTTCCAAGCGGCGTATTCATCTCGTGGGCGACGCCCGCAACCATGAGACCCAGCGAGGACAGCCGTTCGGCGCGCGCGAGTTCGCGTTGAGTGACGCCCAGTTTTTCATTGGTCTCCCGCAGCGTCCTGTTCGCCTCCTCCATTTGTCGTGCCCATTCCGCTTCTGCCTCCATGCCATTGGCCAGGCGGCCTGTGACCGCGAGCGCAACCGCGGCAAGAACGGCCGCCACCAGGCCCAGAATGAGTTTGCCCCTTGTTTCCTGGCTGTCGGTCGCGCCCGCCGCGTCGCGGGCAAGCAGATAGAGACTGGCACCTGGCGCGCGCATTTCGGCGACCTCGCCGGAAGTCAGCAGGCCCGCACCGGGGTCGAAGCGCCGGTAGCTCCAATCCTCGCCGCCACTGTTGAAAAGACCCCTGCCGCCCTTGCTGGCCGCCTGAAGTAGGTCCGCCTGAGCCGGGTCCTGTGTCGGAGCCCCGAGCTGCCAGGCCCAATTCGCCTTTGGGTCGGGTCCCTGGACCCAATATCCCGCCTGGTTCATCAGATAGAGGTCAACGCTCATGTCGAGCCGTTTCAGGCGTTCGAGCAACCGCGTGCCGCGATAGTTGATGACGATGATACCCTGCTTGATGCCGTTGTGGAAAACAGGACTTGCAACGCGCAGCGTCGGCAGATGCGGCACTTCGACGACGCCGTTTTCGATATTGAGGTCGAGAGCGGAGAAATACAGGCCGTTGAGCGGCAGCGCGGCCGTGTCGCGAAAGTAAGGCCTGTCCGCCTTGTTCTGCAGCTGCTCCTCGGCAACCACAACCGGCTCGCCGCCACCGCGATGGTTGACGCGCAGCCGCTCATTGCCCTCCGTATCCAGCCATCGAACCTGATCGTAATCCGGCGAGCTGGCGGCGAAGCTCTGGAATATCTCCACGCTCATCGGCGTGAGCGGGGCACTTGGCTCACCAAAGCGCGATTGCAGGTCGGCGAGAAACAGGGCGTCGCGGCCGAGCCGGTCCAGGGTCCGGCCGAGAATGTCGTAGGCCTGCGACAGGGTCTCCTCCCGGTTGCGGATCTGAGGCTCCCGCGCGTTCACGCCGATCTGATGCCAAAGCAACGGCACACCGAGGCCAAGCCCGACGACCCAGGGTATCACGAAGAGGGCGAGCCGCTTGCGATGGCGATAAGCGGTCCGAAAAGACGAGAAGATGCGGGGTTCTGTCCTTTGGATCATTGGCAGCTACGCAGTCTTGACCGGTGAATTCCGCAGCCTTGAGAGAAATTGCTCGAAGGGTTCCGGCTTGGCGTAAAGATAGCCCTGCACCAAAGTGCATTTTCTCGACCGCAGCCATTCCGCCTGCTGTTCCGTCTCGACACCCTCGGCAAGCACACGCATGTTCATGCGCTCGCCAAGCCGGATGATCATCTCGACGATCGTCTCGTTCTGGCTGGCGCGTCCGAGATCGGCAACGAAGGACCGGTCGATCTTGAGCGTGGCGGCCTCGAACGACCGGAGTGTCGTCAGGGAGGAATAACCGGTACCGAAATCGTCGATCGCAATCGCAAAACCTTCTCGTTTGAGAAGTGAGAGCACGTTGTTGGCGTATTGGAAGTCTTCCATCGCGACCGTTTCGGTAATCTCCAGTTCCAGGCGGTCCGGCGACAGGCCGTAGCGGCGCGTGGTCGCGATCAGTTCGTCGATGAATTCCTTGCGCCCGATCTGGACCGGCGAAACATTGACGGCGACGGTGACCGCCGGAAATCCCGCTTCGTCCATCGACCGCAAAGCGCTGCAGGCCAGTTCCAGGATCTGCTGGCCGAGCGGCACGATCAGCCCGTTCGCTTCCGCCAGGGGAATGAAATCCGCCGGAGGTATGCTCGTCCCGTCGGAACGGGTCCAGCGCGCCAGAATTTCCGCGCCGACAATCCGGTTGTCGGTCAGGTCGATCTGCGGCTGGAATACGATATGGATTTCCCGATTGAGCACCGCCTTGTAAAGCTGCTGCGAAAGATCGAACCGGCGCCGGGTCTCCTCTTCGATCTTGGGGTCGTATTCGACGAGTTGTCCGCTTGCCTCCTTCAGTCCGGCCTTCTTCAGGAGGAGGAGCCCCGTGGCGATGGCACTTTGCGCCGACGTGAAGTGATTGAGATCGAGGGAGGCCGCCTCTGCGCCGAAAAACAGGGCCTCGGGAGATTGGGCCTCCGCTTCGAGGCGGTTCACATACTCGATCCGCACCAGATATTCCGGTCCGAGCACGGCAAACACATCCTCGTGCAAACGGGCGATCAGGCAGGGAGGCGGAAAGGCCACCGCCAGGCGCTTTGCAAAGGCGCGCAACAGCCGCTCGCCCTGTTCGACGCCAAGCGAGACGCAGCTTCTCGCATATTGGTTGAGTTCGATGAACAGGACTTTCCGCCTGCGGGGCGGGGGAATTTCAAGCGCAGCCTGCACGCCGCGCTTCAGCGCGTTGCCATTGGCAATTTCGAGCAGGCCGTCTTCGTAGGCGATGCGGTCGAGCTGGCTGGTCAGCGCCACATTGATCAGACCGGTGCCGATATTGGTCGCGAAAACCCGCAGCAGTTCGCGCTCCGTATCGTCGATCCGCCTGTTCGTCGCGATATAGGCCGCCGCGGGAGGGGCAACCGCCTGGCCCGGGAAAAACAGGACCTGCGCCATCGCCGTCTCGATATTCGCCTGCTCGCCAAGCGAGCGCTGGATCAGGTCCCGAACGGATTCGTCACTGATGGTGTCGAGGGTCTGGTTGAGCACGGAAGCGAAACGTCCGGCCGATCCGACGATCTTCGGCGGCTGTTCGCGGTCACGCCCGCGAACACAGACGATGCCGTCCTCGCCGACGCCGAGAAGCGCGGCCAGTTCGTGGATCATCCGGCGGGAGAAATCCTCAAACCCCGACGACCTCGCCAGGCTATTGCTGGCCTCGACGATGCTCTGGAGGCCCCGGCGAGCGCGGTTCAGCACGTCGATCTGCTCGAACGTCCTGAGATTTGCGGTCAGGATGCTGTGAAGCCGCTCGTTGGTGAGGTCGGTCTTCAGCCAGTAATCGCTGATATCGTAGGTCTCGAGCGATGATTGCATCGGGGCCATGCCCGGTTGTCCCGTCAGCAGGACGATACGCAGCTGCGAATTCCCGAGAACCTCGCGGATTGTTCGAACCAGCCTCAGCCCCGCATCGTCCGTCTCCATCACGATATCGAGCAGCAGGACCGCGGTGGAAGGGTTCTCGAGCAGAAGTTTGGCAGCCTCGTTGGCGGAACTAGCGGACAATATGCGCGGAGCGATGCCGCGATAGCTGAAGCCCGCCAGGGAGAGCTTCAGGGAATTCTGGAACATCTCGTCGTCATCGACGCTCAAGATGGTGAAGTCATGCATCTCGGCGCGGAATTCCCCGGACGAGGCTGGCGTCTCGGCCGCCGCCTCGGGTTGAAACTGGAAGAAATCCTGAGATTGCGTTTCGTTTTCGATATCGCCCACGGACACATCCCCCGATTGCCGCGCAAGGGTTCCCCCCTGCTTTTCCGCGAATCCATTAATCCATCCAAAACCTAGCATGTCTCGCAAAAAAGGAGGCAGGGAAAATTTGCCCCACAGGATTTGCTTGCCGCTCTGGCGGCGTCCGCCGTCCGTTGCCTGTAAATCGTTGTTTCGGTTGCAATCGACCTCGAAGCCAGCCCAAAAACTTCTCGGAGACGGCGGGGTTGGCGTGCAAAACTTTTATACTTTAGGACATGCCGCTGCTTGAGGAAGCCTGTCGCTTCGGCGAAAAGGTACTGCCGCGTCTCGATCTTGCCCGCGAGGCCCGGCAGCGCGTCATTTCACCGGGTCGGTGCTTTTCGATCGTGATCTCTCCACGGTCGGAACGTCGATCCTCCTGCGAGGTAACAGCCCGTGGCAGCCAGCCAATCCGATTGTCTCGAGCAGACGGCCATCCCCGGAGATGGTATCGCGACGAGGGTGCTGAAGGGCGTCGAGACTGTCCTCGGCGTCGTTGCGGCGCTCATCCTTGCCGTTCTGCTGACGGTGGTGCTGGTCAGCGTCTGCCTGCGCTATTTCTTCAATACCGGCTTCATCGGCGCCGAGGACCTCGGCATCTGGCTGCATGTGGCGCTGATTTCGGTCGGCGCGCCGCTCAGCCTCAACAGCGCGCTGGCCATGCGGCTCGACGTCTTTGTGCGCCTGCTGCCCGCCCGGGTGCTGCCGGCGACCCATATGCTGGCGGACGTCTTTACCGTGCTGGCGGCCCTGATCCTCCTGTTCGGCGGCTCGGAGATCATGGCCATGCTCGGCGGCACTTCTCCGACGCTCGGGGTTCCGGAGTGGATCCGCTTCGGTTTCCTCGGCGCGGGCGGCGTGCTGATCCTGATCGTGCTTCTCCTGCAGCGGATCGCCGAGGGCAGGGCGCTGCCGGTGCTGATCTCTCTCGGTCTTGGGGCCGCGCTTTATTTCGGCATTCCCAAAATTTTCGTCGACAGCGAACTGCCGCCGAGCCTGTTCCTGGCATTGGTCGCGGCGCTCGGCCTCGTTCTGGCCGCGCCCTTGGCGCATGCCTTCCTGGCCGCCGCCTACGTGGCGATCGCCTTCGGCAGCAGCCTGCCGGAGCCGGCGATCGTTTCCTCGACCGTCACCGGCATGTCGAAATTCCTGCTACTCGCCATTCCCTTCTTCCTGCTGGCCGGCGGGCTGCTCACCGCTTCGGGCGTCGCCAACCAGCTCGTCCGGTTCGCCGCCTCCATGGTCGGCCACCGCCGTGCCGGGCTGGCGCAGACGACGCTGCTGACCAGCGTGCTGTTTTCCGGTGCGTCGGGCTCTTCGGTCGCTAACGCCGCCTTCGGGGCCTCCACCTTCCAGCCGGAACTGGTCAAGCACGGTTATCCGCCGGCACAGGCCGGCGCGATCATCGCCGCCACCTCGGTTCTCGACAATGTCATTCCGCCGTCGATCGCCTTCCTGATCCTGGCGACAGCCACCAACCTCTCGGTCGGTTCGCTGCTGGTCGGTGGTTTCTTCGCCGGCGGCCTGATGGCGATCTGCCTGGCCGTCGCCATCCATCTATCGGTCCGCGAACAGGTCGCCCTGCGGCGCGCCTCCGGACGCGAGCGCCGGCAGGCGGCCATCTCCGCCATTCCCGCCTTCGGCCTCGGCATCATCGTCGTGGTGGGTATCCGCATCGGTATCGTCACCACGACGGAGGCGGCTGCTCTCGCCGCCCTTTATACCCTGATCCTCGCCCTCTGGGGCAGGCTCGGCGCGGGCTCGCTGCTCGCCTCGTTCCGCCAGGCGGCAACCGAATCCGCCGCGATCGGCCTCCTGATCGGCACCGCCGGACCTTTCGCCTTCCTGCTTGCGGTCGACAACGTCTCCGGCCTGGTTTCAGATTTCGTGACTGTGCTCGGCGGCAGCGCGCTGGCGGTCGTCATCCTTTCCAACCTCATCCTGCTGGTGGTCGGGCTGGTGCTGGATATCGGCGCGGCGATCCTGCTGTTCGGGCCGATCCTGCTGCCGGCAGCCGTGGCCGCCGGCATCGATCCGATCCATTTCGGCGTCATTATCGTGGTCAACCTGATGATCCACGGCCTGACGCCGCCGCTCGGCATGTTGATCTTCGTGGTCAGCGGTGTCACCCGCATTCCCGCGACCGCGCTGTTCAGGGCGGTCGTGCCCTACCTGCTCGCACTTCTCGTTTCCCTGGCGATCCTCTGCGCCTGGGCGATCATCGTTTAACCGCTTCACATCCCCGGGACCTTGAGACATGGACAATATCAACCGTCGAACCCTTCTGAAGACTGCAGCAGCGTCGGGCGTGGCACTCGCCGCTCCGGTTTTCGTGCGCACCGCCGCCGCCCGCACCACGACGATCACCACGGCCTCGCTGCTCGGCGACGACAAGCCGGAAACGAAGATCTGGTTGAAGATCGGCGAACTGGTGGAAGCCAGGCTGCCGGGCCAGTTCAGGTTCAACATCGTCAAGAACGGCGCGCTCGGCGGCGAGAAGGAAGTGGCCGAAGGCACCCGCCTCGGTTCCGTGCAGGCGAGCCTTTCGACCGTCTCGTCGCTGTCCGGCTGGGTGCCGGAACTGCAGGTCCTGGATCTGCCGTTCCTGTTCCGCGACGCGGCGCATGTCCGCAAGACGGTCGATGGCAGCGTCGGCACCGATCTCAGGCAGAAGCTCGCCGCCCAGAATTTCGTGATCGGCGATTTCATCAATTACGGCGCCCGCCACCTGCTTACCAAGGAGCCGGTCACCCGCCCGGAACAGCTGAAGGGCAAGAAGATCCGCGTCATCCAGAGCCCGCTGCACACCAAGCTTTGGAGCGCCTTCGGCACCGCCCCGGTCGGCATTCCGATCACCGAGACCTACAATGCGCTGGCGACCGGCGTCGCCGATGCCATGGATCTCACCAAATCCGCCTATGCAGGCTTCAAGCTCTACGAGGTCGTGCCCTACATGACCGAGACCGGTCATATCTGGGCCTCCGGCGTCATCTATTATTCCGCCAGCTTCTGGAACGGGTTGAACCCCGAGCAGAAGACGGTTTTCCAGGAAGCGTCGAAGGAAGGCGCTGCCTATTTCAACCAGCTGATCGTCGACGACGAGGCGGCATCGGTTGCCGTATCATTGAAGAATGGCGGCAAGCTGCTGAAGCCGGAAGCCTTCGAGGAATGGCAGAAGGGCGCGCAAGGCGTCTGGCAGGATTTCGCCGGGATTGTCGGCGGCATCGATCGGATCAGGTCGATCCAGGCAACCTGATATCATTTTTTGAAAGGTTAAGAAAATTTAATATGGCACCGCAAAAGCGGTGCCATTTCCCTGTCTAACTCGCAATTTCGGCCAGAAACCGCCTGTTTCCTGCCTTTTTAGACAATTTAAGTAATTTGGCGCTGCCTTGTTTCGACCCGAAAGCGAACACATTTTTGTGCACTGCAGTATTTGCCCTTGTCTGGGTCGTTAGCATGCCTATGTTTGCGGCAGCCGGTGCCTAATTTTTTAGACTCCTGCGTCTCGGGCATTCGTCCCCCTTCACCTGACCGGTTTTCGGCAGGCAATTCTAGAAGGAGCATACCATGACAATTTCCATCAATAATTTCGCATCCGCCAATGGAGCGAAACTCTCTCCGCAGCACATTGCCTCGGCAGTCGCCGAAACGCGCCGGAATGTCGGCTACAGCATCGAAGAACTTGCCATCACGACCGGCCTCGTCAACGACGAGATCGTTCGCATCGAAAACGGCACCGATGCCGACCCAGCCAAGCTGAAGCGCATCGCTGCGGCGCTCAAGGTTCCGGTTACGACTTTCCTGCCTTCCTGATACAAAGGTTTTCCGGCCGCCTCGGCGGCCGGACCCTATTTCGGTCTTCTGTCCTTCTGCGCTGAAGGCCGCCCCCCTCGGTCACACGAAGATGTGGCCTTCCTCCTCGACCAGTTCCTTTAGAAACTCCACCACGGTCCGCAGCCGCATCAGGTCGCGCGTGGTTTCGTGGTAGGTGGTCCAGTAGGACCGCCGGATGACGGTTTCGGGCAGGACCCGAACAAGTTCCGGGTATTGCCGCGCCACGTAGTCGTGCAGGATGCCGATACCGGCGCCAGATCGGACCGCCTCCGTCTGGCCGATGGCGCTCGAAATCTCGAAGCTCGCATCCCAGTCCCGCATCACTTCGCCGGTGAAATTCAGGGACGGCGAGAAGATCAGATCCTCCACATAACCGATGCGCGGATGGCTTTTCAGCGCCTCGACCGTCCCCGGCGTTCCCGCCTCGTCGAGGTAAGTCCCGGAGGCATAGAGCCCCAGAGTGTAGTCGGTCAGTTTCGAAGAGACGAGCCGGCCCTGTTCCGGTCGTTCGATGGTAATGGCGATATCCGCCTCCCGCTGGGAAAGCGAAAAGGAGCGCGGCACCGGCACCAGTTGCAGCTTGAGTTCCGGGTGGCGGCGGGTCAGCCGCCCGAGCCGCGAGGCAAGGAAGGATACGCCGAAGCCGTCCGGCGCGCCGATCCGCACCGTGCCGGCGATCGCCGTGTCGATCCGCCCGGTACTCGCCTGCGCCGCCAGCATTTCCGTTTCCATCCGCTCTGCAGCGCGAAAGAACACCTCGCCTTCGGCGGTCAGCTCGCAGCCATTGGTGCGGCGGATGAGGAGGCGGGTACGCAAATCCTCCTCCAATGCGGTCACCCGCCTTCCCAGCGTCGCATGATTGACGCCGAGCCGCCGCGACGCCGCCAGGATCTGGCCGGTGCGGGCAACCGCCAGGAACATGCGCACATCGTCCCAGTTCATTTGAGGCTCCAATGTCGAAATTTGCACAACGGATGCGTAAACTACGGCGTTGCCTTGTGCAAATCTGAGAGTATCCTCGGCCCTCGAAAAGATCGCCACCAAAGGCAGGAGGAGTTACCCATGCGTGAGATCGGGCATTTCATCGGCGGCAAGCATGTCGCCGGCACAAGCGGCCGCACGGCTGACGTCTTCAACCCCGCAACCGGCGAAGTTCAGGCGAAGGTCGCGCTCGCCAGCGTTTCGGAAATCCGCGCAGCCGTCGAAAACGCCAGGCAGGCGCAGCCGAAATGGGCAGCCACCAATCCGCAGCGCCGCGCCCGCGTGTTCATGAAGTTCGTCGATCTGCTCAACCAGAACATGGACGAGCTCGCCGAAATGCTCTCCCGCGAACACGGCAAGACGATCGAGGATTCCAAGGGCGACGTCATCCGCGGCCTTGAAGTCTGCGAATTCGTGATCGGCATCCCGCACCTGTCGAAGGGCGAGTTCACCGAAGGCGCCGGCCCGCAGATCGACATGTATTCGATGCGCCAGCCGGTCGGCATCGGCGCCGGCATCACTCCGTTCAACTTCCCCGGCATGATCCCGATGTGGATGTTCGCGCCGGCCATCGCCTGCGGCAATGCCTTCATCCTGAAGCCGTCCGAGCGCGATCCGTCCCTGCCGATCCGCCTTGCCGAACTGATGATCGAGGCGGGCCTGCCGGCCGGCATCCTCAACGTCGTCAACGGCGACAAGGCGGCCGTCGATGCGATCCTCACCGATCCGGATATCGGCGCCGTTTCCTTCGTCGGCTCGACGCCGATCGCCCGCTACGTCTATGGCACGGCGGCGATGAACGGCAAGCGCGCCCAATGCTTCGGCGGCGCCAAGAACCACATGATCATCATGCCGGATGCGGATCTCGACCAGGCCGTCAATGCGCTGATGGGCGCAGGTTACGGTTCGGCCGGCGAGCGCTGCATGGCCGTTTCGGTCGCCGTCCCGGTCGGCGAGGACACCGCCAATCGCCTCGTCGAAAAGCTGACGCCGAAGATCGAGGCGCTCCGCATCGGTCCTTATACGGATGACAAGGCCGACATGGGCCCGGTCGTCACCAAGGAAGCCCATGCCCGCATCAACGGACTGATCGACCGCGGCGTCGAAGAGGGCGCCAAGCTTCTGGTGGATGGCCGCGGCTTCAAGCTGCAGGGCTACGAGAACGGCTATTTCGTCGGCGGCACCCTGTTCGACCATGTCACGCCGGACATGGACATCTACAAGCAGGAAATCTTCGGCCCGGTCCTCTCGGTCGTGCGCGCCCACAATTACGAGGAAGCGCTCGATCTGCCGATGAAGCACGAATATGGCAACGGCGTCGCCATCTTCACCCGTGACGGCGATGCCGCCCGCGATTTCGCCAGCCGTATCAATATCGGCATGATCGGCATCAACGTGCCGATCCCGGTTCCGCTCGCCTACCACTCCTTCGGCGGCTGGAAGGCTTCGAGCTTCGGCGATCTCAACCAGCACGGCACGGACTCGATCAAGTTCTGGACCAAGACCAAGACGATCACCGCCCGCTGGCCTTCCGGCATCAAGGACGGTGCCGAATTCGTCATGCCGACGATGAAGTAAAAGACGTTCCGTCGAAATTCTCGAGCGGGCCTCTTCGGGGGCCCGTTTTTGTTCTGGCGCTTAAAAGCGTGGTCGCCATATAGAGCAATGATTGAAATGACATGTCACGCCCTTACAATGACGGGAAGAATCGGGCAGCTGTCCGTCTCTACGGCATTCGGCAAGGGGGCATGACATCATGGCAGTGGCAGAAACGGCGCCTCGTGCGGCGGCGGGGCAGTCTTTCGAACGGGCATCGTTCACCGGCAGCGCCAGCGAATATTTCGGCATCTGGATCGTCAACGTTCTTCTGACGATCATCACCGTCGGCATTTATTCGGCCTGGGCCAAGGTGCGGCGCAAGCGATATTTCTACGGCAATACCGTCATTCTCGGCCGCGCCTTCGAATATCACGCGACCGGCAAGCAGATCTTCATCGGCCGGCTGATCGTCATCGCCTTCCTGATCGTCATCAATGTCGGCACCGCGATCTTTCCGCCGATCGGCATCATCACTCCGATCGTGATCCTGATCGCGCTGCCATGGCTCATCAAGCGCAGCCTGCGCTTCAATGCCCGCGTGACGAGCTATCGCAACGTCCGCTTCGATTTCGTCGGCACGGCAGGCGGCGCATTCGTTGCGATCCTGCTCGGCAGCTTGGTCGCCTTCATTTCCCTCGGCATCCTGGCGCCGCTCGCGAGCCGGTGGACCTGGCGATACGTCTTCAACAACCTGCGTTACGGCGACCGGCCCTTCTCCAGCGATCCGGCCCTCGGGCGGCTTTATCGCGTCTGGCTCCTGCCGGCGTTGATCGTCTTCCTGGGCAGTCTGATTTTCGGTTTCATTGCCTTCGTCGTGATTGTCGGTTCCGCGACCTTCATGAGCGAAAGCGCAAACTTGACGGACACGCAGCTGACCGTGCTGAGTATCGCCGGTATCTATGCCGGGGTCTTCAGCTATTTCATCCTCTATGGCCTTGCCGGTCTCTTCTACCGTGCCGGTGTGCGCAATGTCGCCTGGTCGGCAGCGATGCTCGATGGCCGCCATCAGCTGGTGAGCGACCTGTCACGGCCGCGTTATGCCTGGATAGCAATCAGCAACGTGATCGTCACCGTGTTCACGCTCGGCCTGATGCGCCCCTGGGCGGCGGTCCGGCTCGCCCGTTACGTCAACGAACATTCCGGCATCCGCATCAACGGCGATCCCGGCGAGATCCTGTCCTCCATCGAGGCAAGCGGGGCTGCGATCAGCGCCGAATACATGGATATGGAAGGGTTCGACTTTGGCTTCTGAAAGCTCGGCGATCGCGACGGGCGAATGGCATCCGGCCAATTCCAGCCGCGCGGTCCCGGCCATTCTGCGCGAGGAGGGCGTTCTCCTCGTGGCCGTGGAAGAGGGACGGACGCTCGCGTCTGCGGTGCCGGAGCGGATCGAGATCAGTCCGCGGGTCGGCTCCATCCCGCGGCGGGTGCGCTTTCCGGACGGTTCCGTATTCGAGACGCGCGACAATGACGGGGTCGATGGCTATCTTCGCGTCAGGCGCGGTCCACGCAACGGCCTGCTGCACCGGTTGGAGAAATTCCATCCGCGCCTGATCCTCATGACGCTCGCCGTCATCCTGCTGGCCACCACGATCTACCGCTTTGCCGTCCCCGTCCTGGTGGAAGTTGCGGTCCTGGTCACTCCACCTTTCGTGCCGGACCTGATCGGCTCCGGTACGCTCGCATCGCTGGACCGGACGATCCTCAAGCCGTCCGATCTGCCGGAAGGCGAGCGACAGGCGATCTCCGAGGGCTTTTCGAAACTCGCGGCCCAATCGAAGGGCGGGCAGGGCGCCTATCGCCTGAATTTTCGCGATGGCGGCGTGATCGGCCCGAACGCCTTCGCGCTCCCGGATGGCAGCCTCATCCTCACCGACGACCTGGTGAAGCTCGCCAATGGCGACCGGGAAATGATCCTCGGCGTGCTCGGCCACGAGATTGCGCATGTGGAAGGCGAGCACAGTCTGCGGCAGCTCTATCGCGCCGCCGGCGTTGCGGCGCTGGTCATGCTGATTGCCGGCGATGTCGGCTCGGGCGTCGAGGACATCCTCACCCAGGGTGGCGCGCTGCTGGCGCTTTCCTATTCCCGTGCTGCGGAAGCCGAGGCGGATCGCCGTTCGGTCGAGCTGATGCGCGCGGCCGGTTACGATCCCGTCGCGCTCGCCCGGTTCTTCGCGGTCTTGGAAGACAAGCTCGGCGACCACCGGGATGCGAGCATTCTGTCCAGCCACCCCGGCACGCCGCAACGTCAGCAGGACATCCGCAATTATGCCGCCCAGTCCGGAGGTCGGCTTCAGGCAAGGTAGCCATGGTCCATAGCGAACCATTGACGTATCCGCAGACTATTCTAATTTAGCGCGCGGAGTAGGAGTGGGGATGTATGTCCATGGTTTACGAGTGGGATGCGAAGCGTGCCCGCCGCACGTATCTGGCGAAGGTCGGCCTCAGCCTGCTGGCCGCAATGGTGGTAGTCGCGATCCCGACCTGGGTTGCGATGTCGATGACCGGCTGACGTGAGCCGGACTATTCCGGTGACCCGCCGCCGAACCGGAACAACGATCTGAAGGCGCGCGAGATCGACATATATTGCGGCGGTTGTCGTTCGATCGCCGTATATCCCGCTTCTGTCAGCGAGAACAGACGCCCCGCACGCGTGTCGCGGTGGGTGATATATTGCATGTTGAGCGCCCGGTTCAGGGCCGGCGCCATCTCGCTGGTCCAGCCGATCTCGGAAGCCGGGACGCGCGAGCCGCCGGCCTCGTAAAGGACCATTAAAACCTCATGCAGGTCGCGCGATATCATCGGCCATCCTTGCACAATCCGCCCGGCATGGCCAAGACCGGTTGTTCTTTCGTGTTGAACGAGCAATTCATGGCTTGAATTCCGCGGCGACGAAGGCAAGCTGGCGCGGCTCGGAAACTTGATGACAATTTTCTTATTTTGGAATTGTTCAAAACTAGCGGAGCCATTATATAGGGCGGGTACGAGTCTCGGGAGACCAGCATGCGCTTGACCAAACAGACGAATTACGCAGTACGGATGCTGATGTATTGTGCCGCCAACGAAGGCCATCTCAGCCGCATACCCGAGATCGCCAGGGCCTATGGGGTTTCCGAACTCTTCCTCTTCAAGATCCTGCAGCCGCTCAACAAGGCCGGCCTGGTGGAGACGGTGCGTGGTCGCAATGGTGGTGTGAGGCTGGGCCGCGCAGCGGACCGGATCACGTTGTTCGATGTCGTCAAGGTGACGGAAGACAGCTTCGCCATGGCGGAATGTTTCGAAGAAGGTGTCGCGGAATGCCCGCTTGTCGATAGCTGCGGCCTGAACGCTGCGCTTCGCAAGGCTCTCAATGCTTTCTTCGACGTGCTTGCCGAATACACGATCGACGATCTCGTAAAGGCGCGCCCGCAGATCAATTTCCTGTTGGGCATCGACAATCTCCACCTGCCGAAGGTCATCGCGCCGAAAGCCATCGCCCCGGCCGCTTGATCTTGCCCATTCCCGTTTTTTGAAGGCGCCGCCGTCAAGGTTGGCGCCTTTTGTTTTTCCTGGGGGCGGCGGAGAGGTTGACCCCGCTCGCATTTGCAATAGAAGGAGATCAGGCGTTTTTCTGGCTTTTGTCAGTTTTCTTCCTGTGGCGCCTTCAGGATCCAAGCCATGCTCCTTTCGGAATTGCGCGCTTTCGCGCTGACTGCGCTGATCGGCACTGCCGGCGCGTTGGTCGCAGTTCTCATTGCTTTCCCGGCCCCTTATCTCATCGGTCCGGCTATTGCGATCACCATTGCCGGGCTCGCCGGGCTGAACCTCGCGGTGCCGTCGCAGGTCCGCAACGTCTGTTTTATCGTCGTTGGCGTCTCGATGGGGGCGACTGTCACGCCGGAGGTGATCGTCGCGGCCCGCACTTGGCCGCTGAGTTTCGTCATGGTGCTCGTGGCGGTCGTGATCCTCCTCTATGCCAGTTCCTGGGTGCTGCAGCGGGTCTTCTGTTATGACAGGATCACTGCGCTACTCGCCTCGTCCCCTGGCCACCTGAGCTATGTGCTCAGCCTCGCGGCAGAAACCCGTTGCGACCTGCGTGCCGTCAGCGTCGGTCAGAGCGTGCGGGTGCTGGCGCTGACGATCACCGTCCCGCTGATCGTCGAAATTTTCGATCTCGTCGGCACCGATCCCGTTCAGGCTCCCCTGGCGATGAGCGCGCCCGTCCTTGCTGCCATGCTTGCGGTTTCGGCCCTGTTCGGCCTGCTGTTCATGCGCTGGAAATTTCCGGCGGCGCTGCTGCTCGGCGGCGTCGTGGTGTCGATCGCCACGCATGTGACCGGCTTCATCAGCGGCGGCGTTCCGAACTGGCTGCTGGTCCCGACCTATGTGATCCTCGGCTCGGTCATCGGCACGCGCTTCTGCGGCGTGTCGATCAGCGAATTGCGCACCGCCTTTATCGCCGGCGGCGTGGTGACCGTGGTCGTGATCGTGCTTGCGGCGGCGATCGCCGGCTGCGTTTCCTACCTGACCGGCGTGCCGCTGGATGCGGCGCTGATCGCCTTCGCGCCGGGCGGGCTCGAAACCATGTCGGCGATGGCGGTGATGCTGCATGCCGACCCCACCTATGTCGGCGCCCATCACGTGCTGCGGCTGATGTTCCTGTCGGTGCTGATGCCGATCGTGCTCGGCAAGGATGCCCGGCAGAAGTAACCGTCAGTTGACGAGGCGAACCGAGGTGATTTCGCCGGCGCCGCCGGCAACTCCCGTATAGGGTTCGATCTCCCAGTTGGAGGAGTTCATGATCATGGTATTGACCACCAGCGTGATGAGGTTCGTCTGGTTCGTGGTCGAATTGTAGGTGACGTCGCGGTTCGGAAGATGGATCACTCCCTTGAGAGTTTCGCCATTGGAACCGTTGAAGATGTATTGCTGCTTGCGGGCATTGTTGGCGGCATCGCTGGTCTTTTCGAACATCAGGATGCCCTTGTAGGTGCCGCTGGTCGGCGCCGAGGCCGTGAAGTTCAAGGCGCCGTTGGCGCGGATTTCGCTGTCGGTGTCCGGGAAGTAGAAGGTCACGCCCTCCGCGACGACCGTCGAACCGGAATTGATGATCATCCGGCCCTTGATGATATGCAGGCCGGGCTTGAACGTGATCTTCGGCGATCCGTTGAAGGTGGTGCCGCAATGGACGCCGGGGGCAAGTTCCTGAACCGCCCCGTCCTTCGTGCCGCTGGTGGTGCAGGTCGCGGAGACCGCCGGTTCGGCAATGCTGCCGGCATAGGGATCTCCGGAAACCTTGCAGCCGGGCTTCAGGTTGCTGAGCGTCCCGCCGTTCTTGATATATTGGGTGCCGGCCACGCAGAAGCTCGCCGTATCGATCGTCGCACCGCTATTCATGATGAAGGCAGGGTTCTGCGTCGAACTGACCTCGACGCCGCATTTTTCGGAATGCACGTTGGCGCCCGAATTGATCAGCACCGCCTGCGACGCGTTGCCCAGCACGTAGATGCATGCGCCGGATGGCTTCGCGCCCCTGTTTGCGATGGCGGTGGATTGCACCTTTACCTCGATGGTGTGGATGCCGAGGATCCCAAGGAAATTCGTGGGCACGCCCTGGGCATAGGTCCCCGTCAGGCTGCCGTCGCTGTTTCCCGCAACGACAAGCGCGGTGTCGAGGTCCGTGTCCTCCGGAACCGCATCGGTCAGAAAGCGCAGCGCTTCCCGGCGCTGACTGGCGATATCGGGTTTTGCGGCAGCGCTCAGCAAGGCCGCATCGAGCGTTCCCTGCAATTTGTTGCGCTCGAACGAAGCCTGGGCAAAATCGATCGCGCCGCCGGCGGTCGCCACGAGGACCGGGAGTGCCAGAGCGGTCGCTATCGCAAAATTGCCGCCGGTATCATGCAGGATATCATAGAGGCGAAGTGCAATATTATCGATGAGTCGCCGCATGATCGGGGGTCCCTGGTTAAATTTGATGCGCTTGGAATGCGCTTTGAGGTGGACCTTTCTATCCCACTCCCTCTAAGGTTCCCGTAAGAGAATTGGAAAATCTGAGGTTAATTCGGATTCTATACTTTGGTCTTTTCCGCCTCCTGAACGTGCTCTCAATGGAAGTCATTCATGCCCTCAATCGAACTCTCGTCTCCTCTTGCAATCGTCGTCATGGGTGTCAGCGGATCGGGGAAGACATCGGTCGGCGAACATCTCGCCGCCCGCCTCGGCTGCGCATTCATCGAGGGTGACCGCCTTCATCCCGAGGCCAATGTTGCCAAGATGGCGAAGGGCATTCCGCTGACCGATGACGACCGCTGGCCCTGGCTCGATCTCGTTGGCGGCGAATTGGCCAAGGCGAGGGGGCGCGGCGAGAGCGTGGTCGTCTCGTGCTCTGCGCTCAAGCAGATCTACCGCGACCGGCTGCGGCGGGAGAGTGGCGGCATGCTTTATTTCGTTTTCCTCACCGGCGACCCGAAGGTGCTCGAGCAGAGAATGGGTGCCCGCACCGGCCATTTCATGCCAGCATCGCTGCTTCAGAGCCAGCTGGCCACCCTGGAAAGCCCCGAACTTGAGCCGGGTGTGGTAACCGTTGACATCGACGCAAGTCTTAATGCCATCGTCGATAAGGCTTTTGATGGTATTGCTAAGCTCCCCTGAGCATAGATAATAGGATCTAGGCTCTCGTTTTGTCCGATGTGCTGTCATGTGCATCGGTGTGGAAAGTATTCTAAAATTTAGCGTGCTTCGTGATCCGATCCTCTTCGGGCGCCGTATAAACAACAGTTTTGCGTTCAAGCAATTCCGCCTGACTTACCGGAGATTTCACCGGCAAAGAAAGGCAACGGTTGACAGTGTTTGAGGAGACGGTTTGCGGATGCCAGATTCGACGCAAGGACCGGGGCGGGGTTCCCTTCGCCGGGTGCCGAAACAAGAACGAAGCCGCGAGCGTATCGATGAGATCCTGAAAGTATCCATGGAACTGATCGGCCAGAAAGGCATCGATGCAGTGACCATGAAGGAGATCGCCGCTCTTTCCGGCGGGCCCATCGCATCGGTCTATCAGTATTTCCCGAACAAGTCCGCCATCATCGCGACGCTCTACGAACGTTACGTCGAAGAGGTCCGGTCTTTCGTGACGGAGCAGATTGAAAAGATCGTCACGCCCGAAGACGCGCTGCAGGCGCCGGCCGCACTGTTCGACATGTACTACTATAACATGCGGGAAAGGCCATCGCTTCAGGATCTCCTGAACGCCATTCAGGCCGACAAGGCGCTCGCGGATCTGGACATTGCCGAGACCCGCTTTCAGGCCGATGTCTTCTACAAGGCGACCGAGCCTTTCGTGGAAGAGTCGCTGCGCGAAAATTACGCGCGGACGCTCCTGGTGATGTTCCACCTCTCGGGCGCGACCATGCGGCTGGCTCTCATGGTCCCCGAAGACGAAGCCGCCGGGGCCGTGGCGCAGTTCAAGTCGATCATTCGCGCGCAGGCGACCTATTATTTCACCGGCAGTTTTCCCGCCTCTCTCTGATCCCGGTCAGACGCCGAGCCGGTCGCGCAGACCATACCACCAGGCCCCGAGCACGGTGAGCGGCACCCGGAACGTCTGCCCGCCCGGGAAGGGCAGGTTGGGCAGCGACGACCAGATGTCGAAGCGTTCCGCATGGCCCGCGACCGTCTCGCCGAGGATCTTTCCCAGCAGATGCGTGGTTGTCACCCCGTGGCCGCTGTCGCCGTGCGAGAAATAGACCTTGTCCGACAGCTTGCCCATATGCGGGATGCGCGTCAGGGTAAGGGCAAAATTGCCGCTCCAGGCATAGTCGATCCTCACGTCCTTCAACTGCGGAAACGTCTTCAGCATATTGGGACGGATGACGCCCGTAAGATCGCTCGGATCGAGCCCGCCATAACCGATGCCGCCGCCATAGAGCAGCCGGTTGTCCGCGGTGCGCCTGTAGTAGTCGAGGATATAGTTGGCGTCCTCGACGCAGTAATTCGCCGGCAGCAGGCTTTCGATCAGCGTCGCATCGAGCGGTTCCGTCGCCATCACCTGGCTGGAAACCGGCATCATCCGGCCGCTGATCTCCGGAAATTGCGGAGACAGGTAGGCATTGCCGCAGACGAGCACATAGGAAGCCTTCACCGAGCCCCTTTCTGTCTGCACCACCGATCTTTCGCCTGTCTCGATGCCGGTCGCGCGCGAGCCTTCGAAGATCCGCCCGCCGAGGCTTTCGAACGCCGCCGCCTCGCCGAGCACCAGATTGAGCGGGTGGATATGGCCGCCGAGCCTGTCGATCATGCCGCCGGCATAACGGTCGGTCTTCACATATCGTCCGACCTCGGCCTTCGAGATCATCTCCAGCCCGCCATGGCCATGTTTTTCCCAGTCGGCCTTGTGATGCTCCATTTCGCGGATCTGCTTGTCGGTGAAGGCCGCGAAGAAACCGCCATGCACCAGGTCGCAATCGATCCCGTATTTCGCGACCCGGCCGCGGATGATCTCGCCGCCTTCGAGCGACATCGCCCCGAGTTTCACGGCCTTGTCGCGGCCGTAGCGCCCGGCGATGGTTTCGAGATCGCGGCTGTAGCCGTTGACGATCTGGCCGCCATTGCGGCCCGAGGCACCGAACCCGATGCGCTCCGCCTCCAGCACCACGACGGAATAGCCGCGCTCGGCAAGCTCCAGCGCCGCGGAAATGCCGGTGAAGCCGGCGCCGATCACACAGACATCCGCTGCCGTCTCGCCATCGAGGGCCGGCCGCACGCGCTTGTCCGCGGCGGATGCCGCATACCAGGAATCCGTGTGGCGGGGATTGTCTGCGGGTCTGAAGGCCATGTCACACTGTCCCAGCAAAGATGCCGCATTCGACGCCGGTCACGCGCGGGCCAGGTTCCTGCAGTTCGTTCGGCTTGCAGCCCGGCCCACTCACTCGAGAGAGCTAGGCGTTGAAACGTTCCGGCCTGTAGGCCGAGATGTCGATCAGCGTCTTGCTCCCCGCGATGGCCTCGGCGATCACCTGTCCGGTCACCGGCCCGAGCGTCAGGCCGTGATGCGCGTGGCCGAAGGCGAACCACAGGCCGTCGTGCCGCGGAGCCTTGCCGATCACGGGCATCATGTCCGGCGTGCAGGGGCGGGCGCCCATCCATGGTTCGCTGTCGAGCCGTTCTGCAAGCGGGAAGATGCTCCGTGCGACGGTCTCGGCGCGATCCAGCTGAACGGGTGTTTTCGGCGCATCGCGACGGGCGAATTCCGCTCCGGTCGTAAGCCGGATGCCCTGGTTCATGGGCGCCAGGAAATAGCCGCGCTCCGCATCCATGGTCCAGCCGTTGAGCTTCGCATTGCCCTTGGCCGCATAGTGCATGTGGTACCCGCGCTTGACGCCGACCAGGAAATTGTAGCCGAGCGGCTTGGTGACCGTGTCGGACCAGGGGCCCAGCGCCACGACCACATCCTTGGCTTCGACCGTGCCGTCGCCGGCGACGATCCGCCAGCCGGTCTTGGTCTGCGACAGGCTCTTGGCATCTCCCTTCAGCACCCGGCCGCCGAGCTTTTCGAACAGCGCCACATAGGCACGGGTCAGGGCCAGCGGATCCTTGACCGACCACGGATCTTCCCAGCG
The DNA here is from genome assembly GCA_900471605.1 of Hyphomicrobiales bacterium. Lineage (GTDB taxonomy): Bacteria > Pseudomonadota > Alphaproteobacteria > Rhizobiales > Rhizobiaceae > Neorhizobium. The sequence continues at coordinate 86,692 of UCEY01000044.1, forward strand.
CAGTCCGCCGACGAAATCAGTGGAGAGGTTGGGCTCCTGCGCGGCGATGTCGGCAGGTGAAAGCTCCTTGAACGCAACGCCATATTCCCTGCGAAGGTGCTCGGCCTCGCCGATCTCGCCATCATGCTTGGCGCGGGTGCGGAACACCTCCGTCCAGCCGTTCTTGGCGATCAGATCCTGGGCTCCGGCTTCTTCGATCAGCTCGTTATGGGTAGCGATCGAGTGCTCGATCAGCGGCGCATAGGCGCGGGCGATCAGCTGGTGGCGGGTCAGGTTCGAATGCCACCAGTATTTCGCCAGGAACGAGGTGACCGAGGGAATGGCTTTCCAGTGATAATGCGCGTCGATGCGGTTGTTGAGCGCATAACGCAGGATCAGGCCGAACTGCTGCGGAAAACCATAGGGGACGACACCCTCGCGCTGGATAAGGCCGGCATTGCCGTAGGATGTCTCCATGCCGGGTTCTTTCCGGTCGACGAGCACCACCGACTTGCCTCGCCGGGCGAGCTGCAAAGCCGTCGAAACACCGACAATGCCGGCTCCCAGCACGATCGCATCTGCTGTCATGATCTGAATTCCATTTCACAAGTCTTTTATAGTTCGAGGCTTTTGAACATGCCGCCCGGAATGCTGCGGCGCAAATGAAAAATCACGGATGCCTATACGGAATCCCTATTTCTTCGCGGCATCCCTCCAATCGAAAGCCTACGGGGCCGCCGCTACCTTTGGATCGCGCATCGGTTTCGATGCGGGCTCCGCGCGAACAAAGCCGCGGGCCAATCCCAACAAGGAGTGACTGAAATGTTTGGTCGTTTGGGGCACGTTTACGTCCTGCATCTTGCTGAAGCCAAGGCCCGGCATCGTCGACTGTCGCAGCCGGATCGCCCGGTCGACGCAAATCTCGGGATCTTCCTGAGACTTCTCGGGGTCATCGGTCTCGGCCTTTGCGCCGCGGGCCTCGTTTCCGTGATGGTGGCTTGAGGAGAACATGATGAACAAGGCAATGTCGAAAAGCGAACCTGCCTCGCATGGCGTACGCTTCATGGTCGGCCGCGATGCCGGCGGCCGCTGGATCGTCTCCGACCGCGACGGCCTCGTCGGCGGACTGTTCACGGACCGGGCGTCGGCGGTGCATTTCGCCATGTTCGAAAGCGATCATCTGCCCGGTGCCGTCTGCTGTGTGCCGGATGATGTGACCTTGAGCCTCGGGCCGATTTTCGAAACCCCGGTCAAGGCCCCCAAGGCGATCAATTCCAGCCTGAAGATCGTCGGACGGGCGTGAGGAGAATGCCGGTGTCCAGGGCCATTCATTATATGCGCGGACAGGTCTATCCGCGCTCCCGCCGTTTCGGGAATCCGGACCGTCTGCATGCGTCGAATATCATTCTGGGCATGCTCGCGGTCATGCTGGTCGTGCTTGTCGCTGCCTATGCCGTCACCTTCGCGGCCGCTTCCTGAGGGCGACCGCCGCCGGAAAGAACAAAATTCCTATAGGATTTTTATTTCTTTCCTCTGCGCCCCGTCTCGAACCCCTATGCGGTCGCGCCGCATATTAGGTCAGAGAGATCGCAAAGGATCGTCTCCAAGCCGGAAAGCATCGCGGGGCCCCTCTTTGAGGTTGGCACCCTTTGCCTTGTTCGGCCGCGCCTTAACAACAGGAGTCCAGATCAATGTTGGACGTCATTCTAGTCGGCACCGCAGTTGTCTTCTTCGGTCTCTGCCTTGCCTATACCCGCGCCTGCGACAGGCTTTGAAGGGAGAAGCACCGATGATCCTCGATTATGCCTTGAGCGGTGCCGTGACCGTGTTCCTCGCCGTCTACCTCACCTACGCTCTCATTCGCCCCGAACGCTTCTGAGAAGAACGCTTTTGAAAAGAACTGGCGCTTCCAGACAAGCAGCCGGGTATTGAAAGTTAACCCCAAATGACCCTCAACGGATGGCTTCAGATCCTGCTTTATTGCGGGATCATCATCGCGCTCGTCAAACCGCTCGGCGGTTACATGACGCGTGTCTTTTCAGGCGAGCGCACTCTTCTGTCACCCGTCCTCGTTCCGATCGAACGGGGACTTTATGCCGTGGCCGGCACCAGCGAACGCGAAGACCAGCATTGGACCGCCTATGCCGTCTCACTGCTGCTGTTCAATCTCTTCGGCGTGCTCGTCCTTTACGCCCTGATGCGTCTGCAGGCGGGCCTGCCTTTTAATCCCGCTGGCATGGGCGCCGTGCCGCCGGAACTTTCGTTCAATACCGCCGTCAGCTTTGTCAGCAACACCAACTGGCAGAACTACGGCGGCGAAAGCACCATGTCCTATCTCACCCAGATGATGGGCTTCACGGTGCAGAATTTCCTGTCCGCCGCGACCGGCATGGCGATCGCCGTCGGCCTGATCCGCGCCTTTACCCGCGCATCGGGCAAGGCGATCGGCAACTTCTGGGTCGATATGACCCGCGCCACGCTCTACATCCTGCTGCCGGTCTGCATCGTCCTGACGCTGGTCTATGTCTGGCTCGGCGTGCCCCAGACGCTCGGCCCTTACGTCGAGGCCACGACGCTGGAAGGCGCCAAGCAGACGATCGCTCTCGGCCCGGTCGCCTCGCAGCTTGCCATCAAGATGCTCGGCACCAATGGCGGCGGTTTCTTCAACGCCAACTCGGCGCATCCCTTCGAGAACCCCGACAGCATCTCCAACATGATCCAGATGGTCTCGATCTTCGCGATCGGCGCGGGCCTCACCAATGTCTTCGGCCGCATGGTCGGCAACCAGCGCCAGGGCTGGGCGATCCTCGCCTCGATGGGCATCCTGTTCATCGTCGGCGTCGGCATCACCTACTGGGCGGAAGCGGCCGGCAATCCGCTGATGCACCAGCTCGGTCTTGCGGGCGGCAACATGGAAGGCAAGGAAGTGCGCTTCGGCACGGCCCTGTCCTCCCTTTTCGCGGTGATCACCACGGCCGCCTCCTGCGGCGCGGTCAATGCCATGCACGGCTCGTTCACGGCACTCGGCGGCCTCATCCCGCTCATCAACATGCAGCTCGGCGAAGTCATCGTCGGCGGCGTCGGCGCGGGTTTCTACGGCATCATCCTCTTCATCATCGTCGCCGTCTTCGTCGCAGGCCTCATGGTCGGTCGCACGCCGGAATATCTCGGCAAGAAGATCGAGGCGAAGGAGATGAAGATGGCCGTGCTCGCCATCCTCTGCCTGCCGCTCGCTATGCTGGTCTTCACGGCGATCGCCAGCGTCCTGCCGTCTGCCGTCGCTTCGGTCGGCACCGCCGGCCCGCACGGCTTCTCCGAAATCCTCTATGCCTACACGTCGGCTGCGGCCAACAACGGCTCGGCTTTCGGCGGCCTGACGGGCAACACGCCCTGGTACAACGTGACGCTCGGTCTCGGCATGCTGATGGGCCGCTTCCTGGTCATCATCCCGGCCCTTGCGATCGCAGGCTCGCTGGTCGCCAAGAAGACCGTTCCGGCATCGGCAGGCACCTTCCCGACCGATGGTCCGCTGTTCGTCGGCCTGCTGGTCGGCACGATCCTGATCGTCGGCGGCCTCACCTTCATGCCCGCTCTGGCGCTCGGCCCCGTCGTCGAACACCTGGTCATGATCGCCGGCCAGACCTTCTGAGGTATCAAGGGAGAATGCCATGAGCATCCGTAAAGCCCTCCGCAGACAGTCCACCCTTGCCTCGCAAAAGCGGAGCAAGGGTGGAGAGGGCCCCTACGGATCCTATGCAATTTTTATCATGACGGCGGTCATTCTTGCCGTTGTCCTCGTGATCGAAGTCTTGCGTGGCTGATCGACCCTTCGTCGCCTCGATAGACAAGCCAATTCATCTACAACGCTGGAGTCTCTTATGAGCCAGGCAAAATCCGCGAGTATCATGGATAGTCGCATCCTCATTCCGGCGGTGGGCGCCGCTTTCAAGAAGCTCAACCCCCGGACCCTCGCCAAGAATCCGGTCATGTTCGTCGTGGCCACGGTCTCGGTCCTCACCACCGTGCTTTTCCTCCGCGACCTCGCGGCCGGCAACGGCAACCTCGGCTTTTCCTTCCAGGTCAACCTCTGGCTCTGGTTCACCGTGCTGTTTGCCAACTTCGCCGAAGCGGTCGCCGAAGGCCGCGGCAAGGCGCAGGCGGATTCGCTGCGCAAGGCCCGCACCGAAACCCAGGCGAAGCTTCTGTCGGGCAGCGACCGGACCCAATACAAGATGGTTGCCGGTACCAGCCTGAAAGTCGGCGACGTCGTGCTCGTCGAACCGGGCGACATCATTCCCTCCGATGGCGAAGTCATCGAGGGCGTCGCCTCGGTCAACGAAGCTGCGATCACCGGCGAAAGTGCCCCGGTCATCCGCGAATCCGGCGGCGACCGCTCGGCTGTGACCGGCGGCACCCAGGTGCTGTCCGACTGGATACGTGTCCGCATCACGGCGGCTGCCGGCTCGACCTTCCTCGACCGCATGATCTCGCTCGTCGAAGGCGCCGAGCGCCAGAAGACGCCGAACGAGATCGCGCTCAACATCCTGCTCGCCGGCATGACGCTGATCTTCGTGCTCGCCACCGCGACGATCCCGAGCTTCGCCATCTATGCCGGCGGCTCGATTCCGATCATCATCCTCGTGGCCCTGTTCGTGACGCTGATCCCGACCACGATCGGCGCGCTGCTCTCGGCGATCGGCATCGCCGGCATGGACCGTCTCGTCCGCTTCAACGTGCTCGCCATGTCCGGCCGCGCGGTGGAAGCAGCCGGCGACGTCGATACGCTGCTCCTCGACAAGACCGGCACGATCACGCTCGGCAACCGTCAGGCGACCGCGTTCCGTCCGGTCCGTGGTGTCTCCGAACAGGATCTCGCCGATGCCGCCCAGCTCGCTTCGCTTGCCGACGAAACGCCGGAAGGCCGTTCCATCGTCGTGCTCGCCAAGGAAAAATACGCGATCCGCGGCCGCGACATGGCGAGCCTCAAGACGAATTTCGTGCCATTTACTGCCCAGACCCGCATGAGCGGCGTCGATCTCGAAGGCTCGCAGATCCGCAAGGGCGCGGTCGATGCGGTACTCGCCTATGTCGGCGCCGGTGCCTTGCCGGTCTCCGGCAACGCGGCGATCGCGGCCAGCCCGCAATCCGATATCGTGCGTGAGCTGCAGGCGATCGCCGACGAAATCGCCAAGGCCGGCGGCACGCCTCTCGCCGTTGCCCGCGACGGCAAGCTGCTCGGCATCGTGCAGCTGAAGGATATCGTCAAGGGCGGCATCCGCGAGCGTTTCGCCGAACTGCGCCGCATGGGCATCCGCACGGTGATGATCACCGGCGACAACCCGATGACCGCCGCTGCGATCGCCGCCGAAGCCGGCGTCGACGACTTCCTCGCCCAGGCGACGCCGGAAAACAAGCTGACGCTGATCCGCGAGGAACAGGCCAAGGGCAAGCTCGTCGCCATGTGCGGCGACGGCACCAACGACGCCCCGGCACTCGCCCAGGCCGATGTCGGCGTCGCGATGAACACCGGCACGGTCGCCGCCCGCGAGGCCGGCAACATGGTGGACCTCGACTCGGACCCGACCAAGCTCATCGAGATCGTCGAGATCGGCAAGCAGCTGCTGATGACCCGCGGCGCGCTGACCACGTTCTCGATCGCCAACGACATCGCAAAATATTTCGCGATCATCCCGGCGATGTTCCTGACCTTTTATCCGCAGCTCGGCGTGCTCAACATCATGGGGCTCGCCACGCCGCAAAGCGCCATCCTGTCGGCGATCATCTTCAATGCGCTGATTATCATCGTGCTGATCCCGCTGTCGCTGAAGGGCGTCAAATACCGTGCCATCGGTGCCGGCGCGCTTCTGTCCCGCAACCTGCTGGTCTACGGCGTCGGCGGCATCATCGTCCCCTTCATCGGCATCAAGGCAATCGACATGATCGTTACCGCGATCGGTCTCGCCTAAGGAGTAAAGTCCATGTTGAAACAACTTCGTCCCGCGATCGTCATGATCGTCGCCACCACCGCCATTACCGGCCTGATCTACCCCTTCGCCATGACCGGCATCGCTCAGGCGGTCTTCCCCGCCCAGGCGAACGGCAGTCTGATCGAAAAGGACGGCACCGTCGTCGGCTCGACCTTGATCGGCCAGGCCTTCACCGGCGACCAATATTTCCACGGCCGCCCGTCGGCCGCCGGTGACGGCTACAACGCCGCCTCGTCCTCCGGCTCAAACCTCGGCCCGACCAGCGCCAAGCTGATCGACCGGGTGAAGACGGACTACGAAGCCGCCAAGGCGACCAACCCGAATGCCGAAGTGCCGATCGACCTCGTCACCGCCTCCGGCAGCGGCCTCGACCCGCATATCTCGCCGGAAGCGGCGCTCTTCCAGGTGCCGCGCGTCGCCAAGGCGCGGAACATGGATGAGGCGGCGGTCCGCGCGCTCGTGCAGGCCCATGTCGACGGCCGCGAACTCGGTTTCCTCGGCGAACCTGTGGTCAATGTACTGGCGTTGAATATGGCGCTTGACCAGGCCCGTTCTTAAATTGAAATGGCTGCGGCTATCCTTCGGATGGACGCAGCCTTCCCGACCGGGAGACGGATGATCGATGCCCGACGACAGTCGCGAAATGGAGAGCAGGCCTTCGCCGGACGCGCTTCTGGAGCACGCCGAGCGCGAGGCGCGCGGGCGGCTGAAGATTTTCCTCGGCGCCGCCCCCGGCGTCGGCAAGACTTACGAGATGCTGATGTCCGGCCGCGCCCGCAAGGCCGACGGCGTAGACGTGGTGATCGGCGTCGTCGAGACCCATGGCCGCAAGGAGACGGAGGCGCTGGTCGAGGGCTTCGAGGTCGTGCCGCGCAAGCTGATCGACTACCGAGGCCAGCAGCTCGACGAAATGGATCTCGACGCCATTCTGGCGCGTCGTCCGGCGCTCGTCCTTGTCGACGAACTCGCCCATACCAATGCCAGCGGCAGCCGCCATCCGAAGCGTTACATGGACGTGCAGGAAATCCTGCTCCAGGGCATAGACGTCTATTCGACGCTCAACATCCAGCATGTCGAGAGCCTCAACGACGTCGTCGCGCAGATAACCCGCATCCGGGTGCGCGAGACGGTGCCGGATAGCATTATCGACCGGGCCGATGACGTCGAGATCATCGACATCACCCCGGACGATCTCATCAAGCGGCTGAACGACGGCAAGGTCTATGTGCCGACCACGGCACGGCGGGCCATCGAGAACTATTTTTCGCCCGGCAACCTGACGGCGCTGCGCGAACTGGCGCTCCGGCGCACCGCCCAGCGGGTCGACGAGCAGCTCCTCAACCACATGCAGGCGCATGCGATTTCCGGCCCATGGGCGGCCGGCGACCGGGTGCTCGTCTGCCTCGACCATGGCCGCAACGGTGCGAGCCTGGTGCGCTACGCCCGCCGGCAGGCCGATCGGCTGCGGGCGCCATGGGCGGCGCTGCATCTCGAAACGCCGCAATCGGTCAATCTGCCCGAACAGGACAAGGACCGGCTGGCTGCCAACATGCGGCTTGCCGATCAGCTGGGCGCGGAGACCGTGACGCTCCCGGCGCTGCAGCCGTCGCGTGAGATCATCGCCTATGCGAACGCCAACAACTTCACCCATATCGTCGTCGGGCGCCCCGGCAAGCCGCGCTGGCGGCAATTCTGGCAGGGGTCGGTCACGCATGACCTGATCCGTTACGCGGGCAATATCAGCGTCCATGTCATTTCCGGCGACGCCCGGGACGGCGAGCCGCAGCGCGGCGTTAAGGCGGCCCAGCTGCCAAAGGCATTCAGCCTCAAGCCCTATGTCAAAGCCACGATTTTCGTGGGCCTTGCGATCGTCGCCGGCGCGGCGCTCGACCAGACGCTCGACGTCCGTAACCTCGCCCTCGTTTTCCTGATGGCGGTGCTGGCGGCGGCGGTGCGCGGCGGTCTGGGACCTGGCCTGTTCGCATCGGTTGCCGGTGCGCTCTCCTTCAACTTCTTTTTCCTCGAGCCGCGCTACACGTTTACCGTCCAGGATCCGGAAAGCCTGGTGGCGCTGTTCTTTTACCTCGGCGTCGCGGTCGTTGCCTCCAACCTCACGGCGGCCGTGCAGCGTCAGGCGGCGGCGGCCCGCCAGAGAGCCCGGACCACCGAGGACCTCTATCTCTTCTCGAAGAAACTCGCCGGCACCGGCACGCTCGACGACGTGCTCTGGGCGACCGCTTTCCAGATCGCGTCGATGCTGAAGGTCCGGGTCGTCATCCTGCTGCCGGAAAACGGCTCGATCGCCGTCAAGGCCGGTTACCCGCCGGACGACACGCTGGTGGATGCCGATATCGCCGCCGCCAAATGGGCCTGGGAGCACAACCGCCCGGCCGGCCGCGCCGCCGATACGCTGCCGGGGGCCAAGCGTCTCTATCTCCCGATGCGCACCGGCCGCGAGGCGGTCGGCGTCATTGGCCTCGATAACGACAAGCAGGGACCGCTGCTCACCCCCGAACAGCAGCGGCTGTTCGACGCGCTGGCCGATCAGGCAGCACTTGCGATCGAACGCATCCAGCTCGTATCGGATGTCGACAAGGCCAAGCTCGCCGCCGAGACCGACCGCCTGCGCACCGCGCTGTTGACCTCGATCTCGCATGACCTGAAGACGCCGCTTGCCGCGATCATGGGCTCCGCCGGCACGCTCAAGGATTTCGGCGCCGACATTCCGGAAGAGGCGCGCGCCGAACTGCTGACCAGCGTGGTCGACGAATCCGAACGGCTGAACCGCTTCATCTCCAACCTGCTCGACATGACCCGCATCGGCTCCGGCGCCATGGAGCCCAACTACGCCTTCCATTTCGCCGGCGATATCGTCGGCACGGCGTTGAGCCGGGCGGCGAAGATCGCTTCCGGGCACAGGCTCAATGTCAGCATTCCGGCCGACATGCCGATGCTCAAGGTCGATCCCGTCCTGTTCGAGCAGGTTCTGTTCAATCTGATAGACAATGCCGCCAAATATGCCCCGGACGAGACGGTGATCGACATCCGCGGCTGGCAGGATGGCGGTTCGATCCTTATCTCGGTGATGGACGAAGGGCCGGGCATTCCGCCCGACGATCTCGAACGCATCTTCGACAGTTTCTACCGCGTTCGCAAAGGCGACCATGTGCGGGCCGGCACCGGGCTTGGCCTTTCCATCTGTCGCGGGTTCATCGAGGCCATGGGCGGCACCATCCGGGCCGCCAATCGCTCGGATCGTCCCGGCGCAATCTTCACGATCCGCATGCCCATCCTCGAAAGTACGATCGGGTCGGCCGAAATGCCCATTCTGGGAGAACAGGAATGACCAATACCGCCGTGCGCGTCCTGATCGTCGATGACGAGCCGCCGATCCGCAAGCTCCTGCGCGTCGGCCTCTCCACCCAGGATTATGCCGTCAGCGAGGCGATGAACGCCAAGGTCGCGATCGATCTCGTCAAGACCGACAAGCCGGACCTGATCATCCTCGATCTCGGACTGCCGGACATGGCCGGCCACGACCTGCTCGCCCGCTGGCGCGGCGAGGGGCTGGACCTGCCGATCGTCATCCTCTCCAGCCGTACCGACGAAGCGGGCATCGTCAAGGCTCTGGAGCTCGGCGCCGACGACTATGTGACGAAGCCGTTCGGCATGAACGAGCTCGTCGCCCGCATCCGCGTGGCGCTACGCCACCGCCTGCAGACCCAGGGCGAAAAGCCCGTCTTCCAGACCGGCGAGCTTTCGGTCGACCTCGTCAAGCGCATCGTCAAGGTGGCGGACAGGGAGATCAAGCTGTCCCCGAAGGAATACGACATCCTGCGCATCCTGGTTCAGCATGCCGGCAAGGTGCTGACCCACCGTTTCCTGCTCGAACATGTCTGGGACGGCCTGACCGATGTGCAATACCTGCGCGTCTATGTGCGCCAGCTGCGCCAGAAGATCGAAAAGGTGCCCGACCAGCCGCAATACATACTGACCGAGACCGGCGTCGGTTATCGGCTGCAGGAAGGCCAGTAGGCGCCGCGAGCTCAATCAATGGACATGACATATGAAACTCGGTGATTACCTCCCGCCGGAGAATATCGTGCTCGATCTCGCGCCGCCGTCGAAGGTCATCCTGATCCGGCAGCTCGCCGCGCTTGCCGCCGAAAGGCTGGCCGTCGATGCCAACGAGATCGTGCGGGTGCTGACCAACCGCGAAACCCTGGGTTCGACGGGGATCGGTGCCGGCATCGCCATTCCGCATGCCACCGTGAAGGGTCTGGATCGGCATTTCTGCCTGTTCGCGCGGCTGGCAAAACCGGTCGATTTCGAGGCGGTGGACGACGAGCCGGTCGATCTCGTATTCCTGCTCCTCAATCCGGAAAACCGTCCGAACCACCTGAACATCCTGTCCTGCATCGCGCGGCGCGTGCGTGAGGAAGACGTGGCTGCAGCCATTCGGCGAGCGACCGGCGTTCAGGACGTCCATTCGCGGCTTTGCCTCGTAAATCCATGATAAAAATAGAGGTAAGTTAAATTAGGCGAAAGTAAACGACTTCTTCCTATGGTCCTTTATCAGCGGATCGCAGCTCCCGAGCCGCTCTATTGGGTCGGTTTGGGAGAGAGAGATGACTGGTGCAATCAAATTCCTGCCCTCCAGGACTTTTGCTGCTGTTGCATTTGCCGTTTTCGGCTTTGTCGGCCTGATCATCTGGGGGGAATATTCCAGCTGGCAATCCCAGGTCGCCCGTATCGAGGCGGATCTGGTCCAGACGGCCAAGGCTCTGGTGCAGCATGCCGACGATACGGTCGATATGGCGAAGTTCCCGCTGGCGGCCCTGATCACCCAGATCGAGCAGGAGCGCGGTACGCCGGACATGCCGGCAAAGATCACCCAGGTGATGAAGCGCCAGATCGCCACCACCCGTTGGCTCGACGCTCTCGCCGTCATCGACGCCGACGGAAGGATGATCGCAACATCGTCCTCGATCGACGCCAGCGGTCTCAACTTTTCGGACCGGGAATATTTCGTCTTCCATCAGGCCTCCGAGACGCGGGACCCCGTTTTGGGCAGGCCGCTGAAGAACAAGTTGTCCGGTCAGTGGATTTTGCCCGTCACGCAAAGGATCAGCAATCCGGATGGCAGTTTCGGCGGAGTTGCGCTCGCTGCCTTCATCCTCACAGAACTGACCAATTTTTTCCAGGGGTTCAGCCTCGGCAGCGAAGGTTCGTTCCTGTTGGTCCGCCGCGACGGTGTCGTGCTGGCGCGCGCGCCGTTCCTCCAGACACAGCTGGGATCGAGCATCTCCTCCTACGATCTCTTCACGACCTACCTTCGCCAAAGCGATTCCGGCTCCTATCACTACACGTCGCCGATCGACGAGACTCAGCGCATAGGCGGCTATTACCGGAGCAAGCATAGCGGTCTGGTCGGGCTTTCCGCGGCGTCCCAGTCCGAAACGCTGGCGACCTGGATGAGGGGCGCGCGGATCCGCTGGATGTCCTGTCTTATCCTGGTGACGATCACCGGTTTCCTGGTCTGGCGCTGGCGACGCCAGATCATGCTGCGGCGGGCGAGCGAAGCGTTGCTGGTGGCGCGCGAGGCCGAGTTCCGGCTGCTTGCGGAAGGCTCAGGCGACCTGATCCAGCGCTTCAACGGCAATGGGATCCGGGAATATCTGTCGCCGTCCGTCAGGGAGATACTCGGCGTCGACCCCGACGCGATGATCGGCACCCATATCCTCGAGAACCTGCACGAGGACGATCATGAGGTCGTTTCCCAGCTCATGGAGCGCCTGCGGCAAGGATCGACGAGGGAAAACATGGTCGTCCGCCGCAAGCGGGCCGACGGAAAGCAGATCTGGCTCGAAACCACGCTGAACCGGCTGCCGGGCGGCACCGGCGCCGACATACGCATTGTTGCGGTCACGCGCGACGTAACGCGCCAGAAGAACATCCAGGAGGAGCTGGACGCGCTCGCAAATACTGACGAGCTCACCCAGCTCGCCAATCGGCGCTCCTTCAACATCCATTTCGAGGACATGGTGCTGCAGGCCGCAAAGCAGCTCGCGCCGCTTTCCATTCTGATGATAGACGCCGACCGCTTCAAGTTCTTCAACGATACCTACGGCCACGCCGCCGGCGATGACTGTCTGCGCGCGCTCGCCGATGTGGTGCGTGGCTCGATCCGCCGGTCGAGAGATTTTACAGCCCGTTATGGCGGCGAGGAGCTGGCGGTCCTCCTGCCGGATACCGACGGCGCGGGTGCATTGAAGGCGGCGGAGAAGATCCGCCAGCGTGTCGCCGATCTTAAATTGCCGCATGAGAAGAACCTGCCCTGGGGATATGTGACGATCAGCATCGGCACGGCGACCTTCCATCCTGCCAGGGGCGACAGGCTGACGACCGCGGAACTGTTCGAGTACGCCGATCATGCGCTCTACCGGGCGAAGAACAGCGGCCGCAACCAGGTCGCGGCCGCTGGCGACGAGGCGGTCAGGGCGCTCGGCCGGCCTGACATGAAGTCCTTCTGAGCGGCCGCCGAGGCCACTGGCTCATCGCCTTCCTTGATGAATGCCAGATTTGGCGCTTGACGCCCGCCGGAAGCGGGATACTAAGAAACATCCCGCACCGACGGCCGTTTGACCGCCGAACGTCCATTCCCATCGTGTTCGCCGCGTGGCGTTCCCAGGTAAACCCATGACCCATCCAAGCTCCAACCGGGCGCTCGTCATTGCGGCCGTCATGGCAAGCATGGCGATGATCGCAATCGAGGCCACGATCGTTTCGACGGCCATGCCGCAGATCGCCGCCCAGCTCGGTCAGCTGAACCTCTACAGCTGGGTCTTCTCGTCATTCCTTCTGGCTCAGACGGCGATGACCGTGGTGTTCGGCAAGCTTTCCGACATTTACGGCCGCAAGCCGATCATCCTGCTCGGCACGGCGATCTTCCTGATCGCTTCCGTTCTGGCCGGTTTTGCCTGGTCCATGCCGTCGATGATCGCCTTCCGGCTCCTGCAGGGCATCGGTGCCGGCGCGATCCAGCCGGTCATCATGACGGTGGTCGGCGACCTCTATCCGGGGGCGGAGCGCGGCAAGGTGCAGGGTTATCTGGCCAGCGTCTGGGCGCTTTCGGCGGTCGTCGGGCCGCTGCTCGGCAGCGTCATCGTCCACAGCCTTCCCTGGGCCTGGGTGTTCTGGATCAACGTGCCGATCGGCATTGCATCGGCGCTCGGCTTCATCGTCTATCTGCACGAGGAAAAGCAGACCCGCACGGTATCGATCGATTTTCTGGGAGCCGGCCTGTTCGCGGTGGCCATTTCGGCGCTGATGATCGCGCTCACGGAAACCGAAGGCGCCACCGCCTACATGTTCGTTTCGCTGGCCGTCTTTCTCGTCAGCTTCTTGCTGTTCATCTGGCAGGAGCGGCGCGCCGAGGCCCCGATGATTTCCCTCGAACTCTGGCTGAAGCGGCCGATCGCCTTCGCCAATACCGCGGTCTTCCTCGCCAGCATGGCGATCATGGGGCTGACCACCTTCCTGCCCATGTACGTGCAGACGGTGCTCGACCGATCGCCGCTGGTTGCGGGTTTCGCGCTGACCATGCTGCTGGTCGGCTGGCCGAGCGGCGGGACCTTCGCCTCACGGATGTTTCCGCGCTTCGGATTGCGGCCGCTGATGATCGCCGGCAGCGTCTTCGTGCCGGTCGGGACGCTTTTCCTGGTGCTGCTGACGCCGGGAAGCTCGCCCGTCCAGGCCGGTGCCGGCTCGCTGCTGATGGGTTTCGGCATGGGTCTCTTGAACATTTCCGGCCTGGTGATCATCCAGGACAATGTCGGCTGGTCGGAACGCGGCAGCGCGACCGCCTCCAACGTCTTTTCCCGCAATCTCGGAAGCACGCTCGGTGCGGCGCTTCTCGGCGCCGTGCTGGCTTACGGCCTTGCCAATTCCGCCGCGGGGCCGATCACGTCCGATCAGCTACGCGATCTCCTGCAGGGGGCAGGCGGCGGGCTTGCAGCCGACTCGCCCGTCCGGCTTGCGCTTCAGCATGCTTTGCACATGACCTTCATCGCAATGTTCCTGATCACCGCCCTGATCGTCGTCGCCTGCCTCGGCGTGCCGGGCGTGACCCGGCGCGCGGAGGCGGCGCAGGAAAGCTGAGGCTCAGTTGCCGATGCCGGCCTGGGCGACGAGGACCGGTTTGTCGCGGTAATCGCTCGCAAACAGCTTCCGCAGGTTCTCGATCTTCGGCAGATCGTTGTAGACGATATAGGGATAGGTCGGGTTCTGGGTCAGGAAGTCCTGATGATAGGCTTCCGCCGGATAGAAAGCCTTGCCCGGTTCGATCGTCGTGGCGATCGCCGCATGGAAGACCTTGGCCTTGTTGAGCTGGTCGATATAGGCCTTCGCGACCTTGGCCTGCTCCTCGCTGGTCGGGAAGATCGTCGAGCGATATTGCGTGCCGACATCCGGTCCCTGGCGGTTGAGCTGGGTCGGGTCATGGGCGACCGAGAAATAGATCTGCAGCAGATGCCCGTAGGTGACTTTCTTCGGATCGAATGTCACCCGAACCGATTCCGCATGGCCCGTCTTGCCGTAACCGACCGTTTCGTAGGCGGCGGTCTCCTTGACGCCGCCGGCATAACCGGAGACGGCGTTCTTGACGCCCTCGACATGCTGGAACACGCCCTGGACGCCCCAGAAACAACCACCGGCGAAGATGGCCGTTTCGGTCGTGGCCGTGCTTGCCGCCTGATCGACGGCGGGCGCGGGGATGGCAATGCCTTCCTCGGCCGTCGCGCTGAATGTCAGGCCGGCGAGAACCAGCGCCGCGCCCGCGAAGGCGGTGAGCGGATGGGATAGTTTCCTGTTGTTTCTCATGGCGGTCTCCTCAACCGAATTGAAATGAAGGGCGGCGGGTCAGGCCGATGCCGGACTGAATTTCAGGACCGCCCCGTTCATGCAGTAGCGCAGGCCGGTCGGTTTCGGTCCATCGTCGAAGACGTGGCCGAGATGCCCGCCGCAGCGGGCGCAGTTGACGGCGACGCGGACCATGCCGAGCGTGGTGTCGCGCACCGTGCCGACCGCATTGTTGAGCGGTGCCCAGAAGCTCGGCCAGCCCGTGCCGCTCTCGAACTTCGTCTCCGACGAGAAAAGCGCCTGGTCGCAGCCGACGCAGGAGAACGTGCCCTTGCGGTGCTCGTTGAGAAGCGCGCTGCTGCCCGGATATTCGGTGGCTTCCTCGCGCAGGATATTGTACTGTTCAGGCGTCAGCAGCTTGCGCCATTCGTCCGCCGTGTGCGTCACGGGGAAACTGCCGGCCGCGGCATGCGTCGACCGGGCGCTCATCGCGAAAGGGACTGCGGCGAGCCCCAATGCGCTGCCGGCCAGGAATAGGCGTCTGTTCATCATGGTGGAAACCTCCCGGTCCATAATCTGCTTTCCTGCATGATTACGGAAGAGGCGTGCGATTGGTTACACACTTCGCCGCGAAACACCGAAACGTGATCTGGCGGCGAAGTCCGCTCCCGAACGCGGTGAAGGCCCCGAGCGGAAGCCAGGGCCTTCATGGGTCAGGATCAGCGCGCCGGCCATTTCCAGTTGCGGATTTCGGGCATGTCCTCGCCATGTTCGCGGACATAGCGCGTGTGTTCGTCAAGCTTGCCCTTCAACATCTCGATCACCCCGGCCGACTTTTCCTTCAGGCCGGGCACCCGCTCGATCGCCTCGATGGCGAGGTGGAAGCGGTCGAGTTCGTTCAGCACCGTCATGTCGAAGGGCGTCGTTGTCGTGCCCTCCTCGATGAAGCCGCGCACGTGGATGTTCCGATGGTTGGTGCGTTTATAGGTCAGCCGGTGGATGAGGTAGGGATAACCGTGATAGGCGAAGATCACCGGACGGTCGGCGGTGAACAACCGGTCGAAGGCCTCGTCCGGCAGGCCGTGCGGATGCTGGTCCTGCGATTGCAGGGCAAGCAGGTCGACGACGTTGACGACGCGGATCCTCAGCTCCGGTATCGCCTCGCGCAGCAGGGTCACGGCCGCCAGCGTCTCGAGCGTCGGCACGTCGCCGGCGCAGGCCATCACCACGTCGGGCTCGACGGCGCCTCCCTCGTTGCTTGCCCAGTCCCAGATGCCGATGCCGGCTTCGCAATGGCGGATCGCCTCGTCCATCGTCAGCCATTGCGGCTCCGGCTGCTTGCCGGCGACGATGACGTTGATGCGGTCCCAGGTCTTCAGGCAATGATCGCCGATCCACAGCAGCGTATTGGCATCCGGCGGCAGGTAGATGCGCACGATATCCGCCTTCTTGTTGGCGACGAGGTCGACGAAGCCGGGATCCTGGTGGGAGAAGCCGTTATGGTCCTGCCGCCAGACATGCGAGGTGAGCAGATAGTTGAGCGAGGAAACCGGTTTGCGCCACGGCAGTTCGCGGGAGACCTTCAGCCACTTGGCATGCTGGTTGAACATCGAATCGACGATGTGGATGAAGGCCTCGTAGCACGAGAAGAACCCGTGCCGGCCGGTGAGCAGGTAGCCTTCCAGCCAGCCCTGGCAAAGGTGCTCGGACAGCACTTCCATCACCCGCCCGTCGCGGGACAGATGCACGTCGTAGGGCTCGATCCTTTCCATCCAGACGCGGTCGGTGACCTCGAAGACATTGCCGAGCCGGTTCGACTCGGTCTCGTCCGGGCCGAAGATGCGGAAGTTGGAATTGATATCGTTGAGCTTCAGCACGTCGCGCAGATATCTGCCGAGTATCTCCGTTGTCTGGACCATGTCGGCACCCCGCGTCTTCACGGGGACCGCATGGTCGCGGATATCGGGGACGACGAGCTCCTTGCGGACGAGGCCGCCATTGGCATGCGGGTTGGCACCCATGCGGCGCTCGCCGCCGGGCGAAAGCGCCCGCAGCTCCTCCTTCAGCCGGCCGTTGGCGTCGAAGAGGTCTGCCGGATCGTAGCTCCGCATCCAGTCCTCGAGGATCCTGCGGTGGCCGTCGTCCTCGCGGCAGCCGGAGACAGGCACCTGGTGGGCGCGCCAGAAGTCCTCCACCTTTTTGCCGTCGACCTCCTTCGGCCCGGTCCAGCCTTTCGGACTGCGCAGCACGATCATCGGCCAGCGAGGCGAGCCTTCCGGTGCCTTGCCGGCCCGGGCGTCCCGCTGGATGGCGCGGATGCGGTCGAAGACCTTGTCCAGGGTGGCGGCCATCTGCCGGTGCATCGTGTCCGGCTCGTGGCCCTCGACGAAGAACGGCTCGTAACCGTAACCGTGGAAAAGATGGTCCACATCCTCGTCCGCCATGCGGCCGAGCAGCGTCGGGTTGGCGATTTTGTAGCCGTTGAGGTGCAGGATCGGCAGCACGGCGCCGTCGCGGGCGGGGTTCAGGAACTTGTTGGAATGCCAGCTCGCGGCAAGCGGTCCGGTCTCGGCCTCGCCATCGCCGACGACGCAGGCGACCACCAGGTCCGGGTTGTCGAAGGCCGCGCCATAGGCATGCACCAGCGCATAACCGAGTTCACCGCCCTCATGCACGGAACCGGGCGTTTCCGGCGCCGCGTGGCTCGGAATGCCGCCGGGGAAGGAGAACTGCCGGAACAGTTTTCGCATGCCCGCCTCATCCTCGCTGATGTCGGGATAGATCTCGCTATAGGTACCTTCGAGATAGGTGCTGGCCACCATGCCCGGCCCGCCATGGCCGGGCCCGCATACGTAGATCATGCTGAGGTCGCGGTTACGGATGATCCGGTTGAGATGCGCGTAGATGAAGTTGAGGCCGGGCGTCGTGCCCCAGTGGCCGAGCAGCCGCGGCTTGATATGCTCCGGCTTCAGCGGCTCCTTCAAAAGCGGATTGTCGAGAAGATAGATCTGCCCGACGGAAAGGTAATTGGCCGCCCGCCAGTAGCGGTCCAGGAGCGCGATCTCCTTCGAGCTCATCTCCGGCGTTGCCGGCACATTCGGGTTCGATTGCATATTCCTGCTCCTTCGAGAGGGCGAGTTGATCGGAAACATCTGTCCTGAACTGAAAACGGGCTTCCCGACGCCGGTCGTCAGGCGGCGGGCCGGTCCTTCGCTTGAAGGACGGAAAGGCATTCCTCCGCGATCATCAGTTCTTCATCCGTCGGAATGACGTGGACCGCGATGCGGCTCGCGTCGCTGCTGATCCTGAGCGCGTTCCTGTCATTGGCGGCCGCATCCAGCTCGACGCCCAGCCAGAGAAGCCGTTCCGCGATACGCTCCCGCATCAGTGGCTGGTTTTCCCCGATGCCGGCGGTGAAGACCAGCGCATCGAGGCCGCCGAGCGTGGATGCGAGCCTGCCGATCTCGCCGGCGATCCTGAGCGCGAAGAGATCGATCGCCTCCCTCGCCTGGTCGCGGCCGTCACTGACGAGTTCACGGATATCCCCGCTCACCCCTGAGACGCCGAGGAGGCCGGACTTGTGATAGAGCATGTCTTCCACCTCTTCGACCGATTTGCCGAGCGGGCCGAGGAAATGCAGCAGCACGCCGGGATCGAGCCATCCCGGCCTTGTGGCCATGGGAATACCGTCGAGCGTCGAGAAGCCCATGCTGGAATCGCGGCTGAGGCCGTTTTCGATGGCGCAGAGGCTGGCGCCGCTGCCGAGATGGGCGATGACAACCTTGCCGTCGGCGATATCGGGCGCCTTGGCGGCCAGCGCGCCGGCAACGTAGCGGTAGGAAAGTCCATGGAAGCCGTATCGCTTGATGCCCTCATCGTGAAAGGCGCGGGGAATGGCGAGACGCCGCACGAGATCGGATTGGGTCGCGTGGAAGGTGGTGTCGAACGAACCCGTCTGGAAAAGATGCGGCCGCAGGTGTCTGACGGCCCTGATCATCCGCAGCGCCTGGGGCTGGTGCAGCGGCGCCAGGTCCGTCAGTGACCGGACCTTGGCGAGCGTCTCGGTCGTCAGTTCCATCGGGCCGTCGAAGACATCGCCACCATGGACGATCCGGTGGCCGGCGGAGGTGACGGTATCGAGGTCGAAATGCGTGCCCAGTTCCCGGAACACTTCGTCCATCAGCTCGGCAAGATCGTCGCCGGCCTCGCCCGTCAGCGGCAGTTCGAACTGCTGCGGGCCTTCCTTCAGATGCAGCATCAGCGGATAGGTTCCGAAATCGACAACCGCCTTGCCGATCCGCTCCGGCCTGCCGCCGTCCACCTTGAATATGCCGATCTTCACAGTCGAGGAGCCGGCATTGAACGTCAGGAGAAGGTTGTCCGTCATAAAGGCATCCTTGCTTCAAGTCGTTTCGCGGCAGTCAGCCTCGCAAGGGCGGCGGATGCCGTTCGAACCTTGGCCGGGTCTGCGCGGCTTGTCAGTATGATAGGAACGCGGGCGCCGAGGACCAGCCCGGCCGCGTCCGCACCGGCAAAATAAATGAGCTGCTTTGCGAGCATGTTGCCCGCTTCGAGATCGGGAACCAAGAGGATATCCGCCTGCCCGGCGACCGGCGAGGCGATGCATTTCGCCTGCGCGGCCTCGATGCTGATCGCATTGTCGAAGGCGAGCGGACCATCGACGATAGCACCTTCGATCTGTCCGCGCGCCGCCATGACGGTGAGCGCCGCCGCATCCAGCGTCGAGGGCATCTTGCTGTTGACGGTCTCGACGGCGGCAAGCACCGCGACGAGAGGCTTCGCGATGCCGAGAAGATGCATCAGATCGACGGCGTTCTGGCAGATATCGCGTTTCTGATCGAGATCCGGCTGGATGTTGATCGCCGCATCGGTGACGACCAGCAGCTTGTCATAGGCCGGAACGTCCATGACGTAGACATGGCTCATGCGCCGCCCGGTCTTCAGTCTCGATGATGGCGCGACGACCGCGGAAAGCAGTTCGTCGCTGTGCAGGCTGCCTTTCATCAGGGCCGCGACCTTGGTCGTCGAGGCGAGTTCGACGCTACGCTCGGCCGCCGCATGGCTGTGCTCGACGGGCTCGACGTCGATGCCGGCGAGCGACAACTCGGCGGCGTCCGCTATCGCCCGGATCTTGTGTTCCGGGCCGACGAGGATCGGATCGAGAAGACCCTGTTCCTTGAGTTCGACGGCGGACCGCAGGGTTTCCGTCGAGCAGGGATGGACTACGGCCGTGCGCATGGCCGGCAGCGAGATTGCCTCGCGGATGATGGCCTCGTAGCGGCCGTGATGTCTGAGCGTCATCTCCACAGGATACCTTTCTTCGTCGTGCCGGTTTCGCCACAGCTTTTGGACCGCGCCCGCCGGCATCGCCTTGACGCAGCGCAATGCCCCGCAAGCCGTCATCAAGGATTTGTCTTTGCGAGACAGGCTGGTGGAAACGGCCCCATGGAGACGAGCGATGCCGCAGACAGCTGAACAGCCCACAGGCAACGACAACGAACTGAACGATCTTTTCCAGGAATTGCTGGCGCTGCGGCGGGATATCGCCACGCAGGCGGAGCCAAGCCTTAATGCCCTGACCGGCGGGGCCTTACTGGCGGAAGAACATCGGGTGGCGCTTGGAAATCTCTGCCATTACCTCTCGCTGCGGCGTCACGACCTGAGAGCCCTGCAGCGCCGGCTGATGTGGCGAGGGCTGTCGTCTCTCGGTCGGCTCGAAAGCCGCGTTCTGCCGACGATTGATGCAGTTCTCGCCTCGCTTGCCGCCATTCAGGCAAGTGCTCCGCCGTTTACGCCGCCATCCGAGGAGGAATTTTTCCGGGGGGAGGGCCTGCTGACGAGATCGACCGACGATCTGTTCGGCTCGCCGCCGGCCCGTCGCCGCGGCCGCATCATGGTGACCTTGCCGAGCGAGGCGGCGGACCAGCCGGATTTCATCCTCGATCTCGCAAAGCGTGGCATGGATATCGCCCGCATCAACTGCGCCCATGACGACGACAAGGCCTGGGCGGCGATGGCGAGACACGTGCGGGCGGCCGGCGAAACGCTGGGCCGGCGGCTGACGGTGCTGATGGACATAGCCGGGCCGAAGATCCGCACCGAGAATGTCGCCGGCGCGAAGAAGGCGAAACTGCAGGTCGGCGACCGCCTGCGCCTCGTCGCGGCGGGCGAGCCTTACCTCACCGATGACGTGCCCTTCTGCTCGGCCGTGTCACTCCCGGAGATCGTCACCCGCGTCGCTGCCGGTCACCGCATTCGCTATGACGACGGCAAGCTGGAGGGCGTGATCGAGAGCGTCGCCGAAGGCGAAGCGGTCGTGCGCGTCACCCATACCAAGACGGGCGGCGCGAAGCTTAAGCCGGAAAAAGGCCTGAACCTGCCCGATACCGCGCTTGGCCTTTCGCCGCTGACGGCCAAGGATCATTCCGATCTCGCGACGATCATCGTCAATGCCGATATGCTCGGTTATTCCTTCGTCAGCCGGCCGGACGATATCGACCTTCTCGAAGAGGCGCTTGGTGCTTTCCCGCCGCGCGAGCGTCCGCTTGGCCTGATCGCCAAGATCGAGCAGCCGCAGGCGGTCACCAACCTGCCGGCGCTGATCGCGCGGGCGCGCTGCCGCAACCGGCCGTTCGGCGTGATGATCGCCCGCGGCGATCTCGCCGCCGAGATCGGTTTCGAACGCGTCGCGGAAATGCAGGAGGAGCTGTTGTGGATCTGCGAGGCGGCGGCGGTGCCGACGGTCTGGGCGACGCAGGTTCTGGAGGACCTCGTCAAGGACGGGTTGCCGTCGCGCGGCGAAATGACCGACGCGGCGATGGCGGCACGCGCCGAATGCGTGATGCTGAACAAGGGACCGGCGGTCGGCGAGGCGGTGATGCTTCTCGACAGCCTGCTCGCGCGGATGGACGGCCATATCTTCAAGAAGACGCCGACGCTCCGGGCACTGAAATCCTGGCCGGGCACCGCATAGGCCGCAACCTGCGTCGCACTCGCCCGTTGACCGATATCAAGGCCCGACAGGCCGTTGAATGGCCTCTTGGTCAGATGAGGCGGCAGAGCGGGGAGGCGGGATATGACGGTTGAGGATCAAGGCGGCACGATCGCCTTTCTGGCGAGCCCGGCATCCTACGGGTTTGCCGGTCCGGTGGAACGGATGGAGACGCATATCTCCATGATCTTTCTCGTCGGCGACCGGGTCTACAAGCTGAAGAAGTCGCTGAAACTACCCTATGTCGATTTCTCGACGGCAGCGATCCGCGAGGATGCCTGCCGCAAGGAAGTCGCGCTGAACGGCGAGACCGCGCCGGGGCTCTATATCGGCGTGCGGCGCATCACCCACGCGGATACGGGTGTATTGGAGTTCGATGGCGACGGACCGATCGTCGATGCCGTCGTCGAGATGGGCCGCTTCGAACAGGGGCAGCTCTTCGATCGCATGGCGGTGGCAGGCCGCCTGACGCCGGACCTGATGACGCAGACCGCCCGGATGATCGCCTTCTATCATCGCCGGGCACCCGTGGTCTCCAAGGGAGGCGGGGCGGCCAACATAAAGGCGGTCCTCGACATCAACGAGGCGGGGTTTGCGACCAGCCATGTGTTTGCCGCTGCGGAGCTGGCGAAGCTCGGCGAAGCCTTCCGGTCCCGGCTCGCGCGGCATGCCGGGCTTCTTGACCGGCGCGCAGCGGCCGGCAAGGTCCGCCGCTGCCACGGCGATCTTCACCTGCGCAATATCTGCCTCTTGGGCGGCAAGCCATGCCTGTTCGATTGCATCGAGTTCAATCTCGGCATCGCCACGGTCGATGTCCTTTATGACCTCGCTTTTCTGCTGATGGATCTCTGGCATCGGGGTTTTCCCGATCTCGCCAATCTCGCGATGAACCGGTATCTCGACGAGACCGATGACGAGGACGGGTTCTGTCTCCTGCCGTTCCTGATGGCGATCCGGGCGGCGGTCCGTGCGCATGTGACGGCGACGCAGGCCGAAGAACCCGGTCAGGATGCCCTCGGGCTGGCGCGGGAGGCGAGGTCTTATTTCGATCTCGCCGCGAGCCTCCTGGCAGACGCGCCACCGCGCCTGATCGCGATCGGCGGCCTCAGCGGTTCCGGCAAGACCACGGTCGCGGATCGTCTGGCCGCCAGGGTCGGCGCGCCTCCGGGGGCGAGGATCGTCGAAAGCGACCGGATCCGAAAAGCTCTCCATGGCGTTTCCGCCGAGACGAGACTTCCGGTCTCGGCCTATCAACCCGACGTTTCGAAAAAGGTCTATCGGGAGATGGCGCGGCATGCCGAGCTGATCCTCGCAGAGGGCGGTTCAGTTGTCGCCGACGCGGTTTTCGATGATCCGTCCAACCGGCGCCTCATCGAGACTGCCGCCGCCGGGACAGGGGCAGGCTTTCAGGGCGTCTGGCTCGAAGCCGATCCCGAACTGCTCCGGCAGCGGGTTCGCGAAAGGGCCGGAGGCCCGTCGGATGCCACCACGGACGTGCTGTCCGGCCAGCTGGCCCGCAAGCCGACGGATATAACCTGGCGGCATCTCGACGCGTCGAAGGCGCCCGATGCGGTCGCTGCCGCCATCCTGCAGGATTAGAGCGTTTCCTTGTTAGATTGAAGCATTCTGCCGGAGCGGGTTTTCGTTGGGGCAAAGGCGATTGGTGCAGGGCATACCTGTTGGTACGTCCAAGCCGATCGCCTTTGATCACGGCGGAAAGATGCCCGGCCCTTCGGGTTGGCTGAACCGGGCCGCCAGATCGACCGGCTGGCTCGCCGTAGGGCTGGCTACGACCTGCGCCAGCCGGTCGATCATTCGACTCCGCTTGAGCCAACAGAATGCTTCAATCTAACAAGCAAACGCTCCAGGTTTCGGCGCCGGGCGTGTTCCGCCCGACGCCGGGCGACGATCAGGATGCGGACGAGAAGTCCAGCACCATGCGCCCGTCGATCCTGCCATCCTTGAGGCGGGCGAAGATATCGTTGATATCTTCGAGCGGCGCCTTGTGGATTTCCGCCTTGACCTTGCCTTCCGCGGCAAAGGCGATTGCCTCGTCGAGATCGCGCCTTGTCCCGACGATCGAGCCGCGAACGGTGATGCGTTTCAGCACGACATCGAAGATCGGCGTCGGGAACTCGCCGGGCGGCAGGCCGACCAGGCTGACCGTTCCCTTGCGCCTCGCCATGCGGAGCGCCTGGGAAAAGGCGGGCGGCGAGACGGCTGTCACCAGAACGCCGTGAGCGCCGCCGCCGGTCGCACTGATGACCTCTTCGACAGCGGTAAGCCGGCGGGCATCCACCATCAGGTCGGCGCCCAGGCTGCGCGCAAGGTCCAGCTTCTCCGTGCTGACGTCGATCGCCGCCACATGCAGGCCCATCGCCTTGGCATATTGGATCGCCACATGGCCGAGCCCGCCGATGCCCGAGATTGCCACCCATTCGCCGGGCCGCGCCTCGGTTTCCTTGAGCCCCTTGTAGGTGGTGACGCCGGCGCAGAGGATCGGCGAGATCGCCGCGAAGTCGACGTTCTGGGGCAGCCTTGCGGCGAAGGCGGCCGAAGCGATGACATATTCGGCAAAGCCGCCATTGCAGCTATAGCCGGTATTGTGCTGGTGCTCGCAAAGCGTTTCCCAGCCGGTCTCGCAATATTCGCAAGCCAGGCAGGCATCGTGCAGCCAGGCCACGCCCACCGCATCGCCTTCCTTCAATCCGGTCACGCCAGGGCCGAGCTCGACGACGATGCCGGCGGCTTCGTGCCCCGGAATGAAAGGCGGGTTGGGCTTGACCGGCCAGTCGCCATCGGCCGCATGGAGGTCGGTGTGGCAGACGCCGCAGGCCATGACCTTCACGAGAATTTCGCCGGGCCCCGGCACGGGTACCGGGACGCACTCGATCGCAAGCGGTTTGCCGAATTGATGCACGACGGCGGCTTTCATCGTTCTGGCCATATTCGTCTCCTTGTTGTGGGAAGCATGAATGCCGCAACGATTATCTCGAACCCGGGCCGCCTCATTGACCCAGCGCAAGCGAAGGTGACGGTTCGGCCTGCGCCCCATTGACGCGCGTCAATGTCCATGGCGTCGAGGGTGTTAGGAAATGGGGTTCAGGGAGCCGGCCTGCGCGGTCTGCACAGGTCTTCTTGCAGCGAGGATATGGAGATGGATTACGATGTGGGTGTCCTCAACGCGGCGGATGTCTACCGCGCTTTCCCGGTTGTCCAGCTGATCATGTCGCGCCTGGATCTGGAGACGTGGAAACGGCTGACCGCTTCGGCCTCGTCGCGCCGCAACTGGCTGACGGTGAGGGATGCGCAAGGATATATTCGCGGCCTCTGCCACGTCTTCACCCGCGAGCATCCGGTTCACGGACGCCAGCTCGAAATCCCGATCTTTGCGTCCGTCGGTTTCCTCGACGACCGGGATGTTGCGCGGCGCCTTTTCGAGTTCGCCAAGCTGCGCGCCAAACTGGACGGCTGTGAAAAGGTCCATTTCTGGTCCTCGGCATCGAAGGATTGGGACAGCTTCGATACTCTCAGGACCCTGGAGTGCTGGGACGACGGCCTCGTTTATGATCTGGGCACCGACCGCGCCACCATTCATTGATTGCGTCGCGTTCCGGGGCAGCCGCCCGGGAAACAAGTTCGGTCTCCATCCGGATCAGCGCAGGTCGGCAGCCGTCAGCGTGTAGGTGGTTCCCCGATTGGGATGATAAGCCTTGATTGCCGCATCCTGGATGCTTGATCTGGCCGCGTCGAAGGCCCTGAGATAATCGGCCTCCGACATCCCCGCCGCCATGGTGTCGGAGAGCGCTTTGGCCTCCACGAAGAACCTGACCTCGAACATGCCGTCGTAACCCATGAAACGAACGACCTTGCGCGTTTCGTCGAAACTGCGGCTTCTGTTCGGAAATGTCAGGGTCATGACGGTTTCATCCGAAATGGAACGCCTTTCTCTTGGAGCCGGCGTTCCGGTTGCCGATGGATGCGCTGCCAGCTTCGCGATCCGGGTCAGAATAGATCGCGAAGCAGGATGTAGAGAATGAACGTCATGGATATCAGCGGCACTGCCATGCGGAACAGATATCCGTAGCCTGCCCGATGTAACTGCGGGCCTGTCTGGGAAGAAGGTTGGATTCGCCTGATGGAAGACATGTCGTCCTCCTCGTTGGGGCCAGGGCTCGCGCCCTTGATCGCAGCGCCCGTTCTGAATCTGCTACCTGCATTCAATGTGGGGCGAAGCCGGACAAAGGCAAGAGGAGCGCTCTCATGTCCTCAGGATACGAGAGGTCTGCCGCAGCCGCATTTCATGTGATCCGGCTGCTGCATGTCGAACGGCATGGCCGTTTGCCGGTTATTTGTTCTTCAGGAGCCACATCTTGCCGGCCATGGTGATCCCATGCGCCGATTCCTCCACCGAGACCTCCTCGTTGAGGGTGCGCAGAAGACCGTATTCCCTGAGTTCGTTCAACGTCGTCGTCGTCAGGAACTTGATCTTCTGCGGGCGTTCCTTGAACCGGTCGTTGCGCGCGTAGGTCACGACCGCATTCAGATGCGTCCACTTCTTGGCTTCCTGCGGAAACAGGTCACCATCCTTGGCGAGCTTGAGCCCCCTGATCTGGGTCGGCGTCAGCTCGACCGCCAACGCATGCGCCGCAGTCGGGGTGGTTGCAGTCTTGATATTCTCGGTCGTGTTCAATGGTCAGTCCTTGATCGGTCGGGAGGTAGTTGTGCATTCGGCGCATCGGCGAGTTCGAAGAACAAAGGCCCGTGGAGCCGATGCCAAACGGCACGAGCATGTGGCGTGCCGAAGCGGGATGTGCCTGCACGTTCTCAGGCACAGGCTTCAAGATTCAGCGCTGGCGGGCCTTGCGGGCAGCGTAGCGACGGTCGCGCTCCGCCTTGCGGGCGGCTTCATCGGCTATGACCCGGGCAATCCGGTCGTTGGCTTCCGCTTGCCGGGCCTCGGCCTCGGCCTTCTCATGGGCTTCCGCGGCTGCAGCCCTCGCGGCCGCTTCCTGCAACACACGCTCGTTCTCGGCAGCCTTCAGGGCTTCGCGCTCGGCGCGGCGGGCTTCTCTCGCGGCGGCAACGGCCTCGCGCTCGGCGCGCCGTTCCTGCATGGCGGGGTCATTCGGTTTAGGGGCGGACGCGAACTTCGCCAAAAGCTCTTTCTTGGCAGCCGCCGCGTTCTTACGGCGGTCGGCAAAGCTGTTGTCGCTCGGGTGTCTCAAAGTATCTTCCTTGTCAGATCTGGAATGTTGCGGTTGAAAACGAATATCGCGCAAGACGGGAGGTCATGCAAATATTCGCGTCAGCCAATTGCCTCAACGGAAAAAGGCCAGACATCGGTCTGGCCTTCGCATATCTTTTACCGCCACGCCAGTACATCCGTGGTCATGGGAGGTTAAAGTTTTAGGCAGCCTGGAGCTGGCCTGCGGACATCTTGCCCGACTTGCGGTCACGCTCGAGTTCAAATGCGAGCTTCTGGCCTTCGACGATCGAGCCCATACCGGCGCGTTCGACGGCAGAGATGTGAACGAAGACGTCGGCGCTGCCGTCGTCAGGCTGAATGAAGCCGAAGCCTTTGGTGGCGTTGAACCATTTAACTGTGCCAGTGGCCATAACGAACCCTTTCTTAGCAACATTGATAAACCACCGGGCGACGCACGGCGGGTGTTTCGACTTTTGAGAGGGAAAGTTCGTCAAGAAGCGCAAGGCGCAGCAGTAACAAAGATCGGCAAACAAAGTATCGATGCGCTTTACCTAATCCACCGCGACCGAACTGTCAACTTCCTGTTTCTGAAATTGCTGAATATACTATTCCTGATTGTGAAGCTGCGCCGCAAAAGGATATCTGCGGTACCTACGGTCCTGTCGCAGAAACCAGGGGTACCGGGGGTCTTGAGATTTAGGCCGACGCCGTCACTTCTTCGGTCGTCACCTCGAAATAAGACAGGATTGCCGGGCCGAAGGCGGTCGAAAGAGCCACGTCCGTCGCATCCCGCCCCGTCGCCATCAGGATGCGGCCGATCCGGGGTGTATTGTGGCGGGCATCGACCGTATTCCAGCGGCCGCCGAGATAAACCTGGAACCAGGCGCTGAAATCCATCGGGTTCGGATCCTTCGGAACACCGATATCGCCAAGATAGCCGGTACAATAACGCGCCGGGATGTTCATGCAGCGGCACAGCGTGATGGCGAGATGCGCAAAATCCCGGCAAACCCCGGTGCGATCGGTATATCCCCCAAACGCCGTCCTCAGCGGGTCCGCGTTCTGGTAATTGAAGGCGATGTGCTTGTGGACGAAGTCGAGGATCGCCTGCACCCGCGGCCAGCCGACAGGGGTGGAGGAAAATGTCTTCCAGGCGAAATCCGCAAGGCGGTCGGTATCGCAGTAGCGGCTGCCCAGCAGGAAGACCAGCACGTCGTCGGGCAGGTCCTTGATGTCGTGCTGGAAGGCATCTTGCGGCACCGGATCGGGCAGACCGTCGTCATAGATCTCGAACTCGGTGGAAATCGTCGTTAGACCCGGCGGCGCGACGATGCGGCTGCAGGCGTTTCCGAAACTGTCGAGATAACCGCGGGCGTCGATAGGCCGGTCGAAGCTCAGCACCTGTTCGCTCAGCAAGTCCGCCCGACGCGTGGGATGGATATTGAGGACCAGCAGCATGGCCGTATCGTGCTGGCATTCATAAACCAGGCGAAACCCCGCGCGTATCTTCATGATCGTATCCCTGCGAAGGACCTCTTCCCGAATTGGCGGCTCAGCGGCAACGCTCGAAGAACGCCTGTGTTCCGGTCACCCGTGGAGTTTCACGCTATGGTCGTCGGTGGTCACGTTGACCTGCACGGACATGCTGTCGAAATCGGACTCGGCGCCATCGTAGCTCCCCGATAGCGGAATTGCCTGCCGGGGATCGCGAGCGACGCCGACGCGGATCAGGTCGCGGTTGCCGACGATGCCGTTGGTGGGATCGAACTCGACCCAGCCGGCACCGGGAAGATAGATCTGGCACCAGGCATGGGTCGATCCACCGCCGAGCGTTATCGATCCGTCGCGATCGGGCACATAGATGTAGCCGGTGACGAAACGCGCCGCCAGGCCGAGCGCCCGCGCCGCCTCCATCATCAGAAGTGCGAAATCGCGGCAGGTGCCGCGGCGCAGCTGCAGGGTCTCAAGCGGCGGCTGCGTCCCGTGTTCCAGACGCCGGCCGTAGATGAAGCTCTCATGGATGGCAAAGCACATTGTCATCAGGAGGTGGCCGGTTTCGGTCGGGTGGCCGATCTTGACGAATTGCCGCGCCCATTTGCCGAGCCGATCCTCGGGATCGGGATAGTGGCGGTGGATGGTGCGCTCCAGATCGAAGGCTTCTTCCGGATCGTATGTGAAAGGATAGGTGAGGGCCTCGTCGTCGATCTGGAAATCCATCGCCACCTGCGGCGTGTGGTCGAGGCGGATGATCGTTTCGAACCGGAGTTCGGACGAGGCTTTCGAGATCTCCACGAGCGCGACGCAATTGCCGAAGACATCGTGGATCCACCGGACATGGTCCGGTTTTGGATGGACATCGAGCCGGGAGCTCAGCAAGGTCTGGTCAAAGCTGTCACGCGGCCTGAACATCAGCCTGTGTTCGCCGAACTCCACCGGCCTTTTATACCGGTAGGAGGTGACATGCCGGACGGAAAATATCGTCATCCCATCACCCCAGAAGTATCATGGCCGGCACGCGCCGGCGCGGGGGCTTTTATCGGACCCTGCATGGATCAGCGTCTTGGCAGGCACCGTGCGAAGACGACAGGAAAAACCGGCATTGCGGAAGGATCTCCGCACCGTCGGATTGCAGCTCTGCCTGTATGCCGGGAAGGCATTGATCCGCGCCGGAGGCGCCCCGATATGGCACCTCCGGCGCGAAGAGCCGTTATTTCGGCTTCTTGCTGGAGGTGGGGCCGCTGCCGGCGAGCTTGACCTGCGCGCCTGCGGGCGCTGCCGTCACCGCTGCGGCCTTGTCTTTTTTCGGTTTGCGAACTTCGCGATTACTTCGTACCTGGCCTTTAGCCATTTTGTCCTCCTGAGCGGCGATGGAAAGTCGAGAAGCGAACTCTTGTACGGCCGAAAGGCATGCAAAGCGTGAAATGGCCGATTTGCGAAATCCCGCCTTTGTCGGCCGAAACCTCAAAGCTGCGGTGCTGCAGTATCTCTGTATGTGCTCAACGAGGCCGATATTGCGGCCCCGAAGCTGTTTTCGGGACGATCGCCAAAACGGGCAAGCAAAATCGCGGCCCCCGTTCCGCCGGCTCGGCCGCTGACAAGCATGCCGCCCGGCTGCGTACGCTCCCTGAACGCGTGAAGCTCGATATTTTCCCGATATCCCGGGCCGCTGACACGGACCAGATTGCGGGAGATGGTCTGTGAGAAGTCGGAAGACATGACGTCCTCCTTTCATTGGAGCCAGGGTGTAAAATTCCTGAAGCGGCAACGCCCTTTACATGGTTGCCGAACCAGCATCATGCGCCCGAGTTGCGCCAAACGCAACTGCTCCGGGTGTCTCGGAAGCCACAATCGTGACGTGGGTCGCCGGGCTATATCTTCTTCGGAGCAAGCGGCTTTTTCGCCGGCTTCTGGGGATGGCCCGGCGCGATCGGATCGCTGGCGGGAAAAGTCTCTTCGAGCGACTCTTCCAGATAATCGTCCTGCTCCTTGGCGACGTCCTTGGGTGTCGCGGGCGCTGGCGTCTTGTTTGCTTTTCCCATTTCGAACTCCCTCTTCGTATCCCGACAATCCTACTCCCGTTTATCCGAAGGCAGAAGGCGCGTTATCGCAGGGACCTGCGGAAGCCGCGCAGCGAGAACGCGAAGAAGGCAGTCGCGATGACCAACAGCCAGGCGAATTGCGGCCAGACGACCGAGAACCCGGCGCCGCGATAAAGGATCGCCTGGGCAAGCAGGATGAAATGCGTGTTGGGCGCGGCGAGCATGATCGTCTGGATCACCTCCGGCATGCTTTCACGCGGGGTCGTCGCACCCGAGAGGATCTGCAGCGGCAGGAGAACCAGCATCAGCAGCAGGCCGAACTGCGGCATGGAGCCCGCAAGCGTGGCAAGTGCAATCCCCATGGCGGTGGCCGCCAGGAGATGCAGTGCCGCCCCTGCCATGAACAGCGAGATCGATCCTTCGATCGGAACCTTCAGCAATCCCTGCACCACGAAGATCAGCGAAAGCAGGGTTGCGGCGAACACCACCAGCCCCATCGACCACACTTTCGCGGCCATGATTTCGAACGGCGTCAGCGGCATCACCAGCAGGTGTTCCACCGTTCCGTGCTCCCGCTCGCGGATCAGCGCGGTGCCAGTCAGGATGATCGCCAGCATCGTGACGTTGTTGATGACGTTCATCACCGATGCGAACCACATCTGGTTGAGTTCGGGATTGAACCGCGCACGCAATGCGAGGTCCACCGTCGGCGCACGGCTTTCTTCGGCGGAGAAGCCCGAGACCTCGGTCGAGACGATGTTCTGCACGTAGCCGGATCCGGAAAACGCCTGGGTCATGCGGGTCGCATCGACGTTGAGCTGGACGACCGGTGTCTTGCCGGCGATCAGGTCGCTCTGGAAGTTCGGCGGAATATCGAGCGCGAACGTATCGGTGCCGGCATCCATGCGGGCATCCATCTCATCCGCGGTGATCATCGCCGGCGGCTTGAAATAGGGGCGGAGGAAGGAGTCGGCGATCCGCCGCGAAAGCGGCGAACTGTCCTCGTCGACGATCGCGATCGGCGCGTTGTTCAATGTTTCGGGAACGGCTTTTGCTTCCGTATAAACGGCGATCGTGAAGGAGTAGGCAATCAGCCCGAGCAAAATCGGATCGCGCATCAGGCCGCGCAGTTCCTTGATCCCGAGATGGAAGATGTTGGCGAGCCGCATCCGTCAACTTGCCTGTTTCTTGAGAAAGACGGTGCTTGCCGCAATCAGCAGCGGAACGGCGACAAGCAGGGGCAGGAAAGCTCCAAGGAGGCTGTCGAAACCGAGGCCCTTTGAGAAGGTCCCGCGCGAGATGATGTTGAAATAGGTGGTCGGATAGATCTGTCCGACGAGCGCCCCGATGCCCTGCAGCGAGGAGACGGGATCGATCATGCCGGCAAACTGCACGGCCGGGATGATCGTCATCAGCGTGGTGCCGAAGATCGCGGCGATCTGGCTCGACATGAAGGTCGAGACGAGCAGGCCGAAGGCGGTCGCGAAGCCGACATAAAGAAGAGCGGCTGCCGCAAAGGCAAGCAGGCTGCCGGTGAACGGCACCTGGAACACCAGGACTGCGAACAGCCACAGGAGCACCGCGTTCATCATGCCGAGCGCCAGATAGGGGAGTTGCTTGCCGATGAGGAATTCGAGCCGCGTCACCGGCGTCACGTAGAAATTGACGATCGAGCCGAGTTCCTTTTCCCGCACCACCGAAAGTGCCGCGAGCATGGCCGGGATCAGCAGAAGCAGCAGCGGAATGACGGCCGGCACCATGGCCACCAGGCTTTCGATGCCGGGATTGTAGCGGAAGCGGGTCTCGATCGAGAACTGGCCGGTTGCAGCATTGCCGTAGATCTCGCGGGCCTTCTGCGCCAGCCATTGGGCATGCATGCCCTGCACGTATCCGCGCGTCGTTTCTGCCCGCTGCGGCATCGCGCCATCGATCCATGCGCCGATCTCGACATCGTGCCCGCGGGCGACATGTTCGGCAAACCCCGCCGGTATCTCGATCGCCAGCTTCAGCGAGCCGTCGCGCATGCGCCTGTCGAGGTCGGCATAATCTGCAATCGGCGGCTGCTCGATGAAATAGCGGGAACCGGAAATATTGGCGACGTAGTCGCGGCTGGCGACCGTATCGTCCCGGTCGAGAACCGCAAAGCTCAGGTCCTTGACGTCCATGTTGATGCCGTAACCGATCACGAACATCAGGATGACGCTGCCGATCAGCGCCAGCGTGGCGCGGATGGGGTCGCGTCGGATTTCCAGGGTTTCGCGAAGGCTGTAGCTCCAGATCCGGCGCAGGTCGAAGGCGCGGTGCCGGTCCGGGCTTGTGAATCTGCGTCCGTCTTCGGCCATCGTCGAGGGCGGCGCGGATGAAGCCGCCGTCTCGCCGATCGCATCCTCGAGATAGGCGATGAACGCCTCCTCCAGCGTGGCGGCATAGCGGGTTTTGCGGATCTCCTCGGGCGTATCGCTCACCAGCACCTTGCCGGCATGCATCAGCGAGATGCGGTCGCAGCGTTCCGCCTCGTTCATGAAATGGGTGGAGATGAATATGGTGACGCGATCTTTCCGCGAGAGCTCGATCAGCGCCGCCCAGAGCTGGTCGCGGGCGATGGGATCGACCCCGGATGTCGGTTCGTCGAGAATCAGCACTTCCGGCGAATGGATCAGCGCCACAGCCAGCGACAGCCGCTGCCGGACGCCGAGCGGCAGCGCGTCGGGCAGCGTGTCCATGACGTCGGTAAGCTCGAACCGCCGGCCCATTTCCGCGATCCGGGCGGGGATCGTGTCGGCCGGCAGCTGGAACAGCCGCGCATGCAGGTCGAGATTCTGCCGGACCGTCAGTTCGCTGTAGAGCGAGAAGGCCTGGCTCATGTAGCCGACACGCCGGCGGACATCCATGTCCTTCGGATCGATCGTCTTGCCGAACAGTTTCGCGGTACCCTCGCTTGCCGGCAGCAGGCCGGTCAGCATCTTCATCGTCGTCGACTTGCCGCAGCCGTTCGAGCCGAGGAAGCCGAAAATCTCGCCGCGGCGGATGCGGAAGCTGACATTGTCCACCGCCGTGAAATCCCCGAACCGCATCGTCAGGCCTTCCGCCTCGATGGCGACGTCAGCCTCGGCGAAGTCCGCAGGCTGGATCGAAACCGCACGGTAGGCGGTCCGTTTCTCTTCCGGCATAAGCTGGATGAAAGCCTCGTCGAGCGTATGCGCGCGGGTGCGGGTCAGAATCTGGCGCGGCGTGCCGGTCGCCAGCACCTTGCCGGCATCCATGGCGGCCAGCCAGTCGAAACGCGCCGCTTCCTCCATATAGGCGGTCGCGACGATCACGCTCATCTCCGGCCGCTCCCTTCGAATATCCTCGACCAGGCTCCAGAACTGCCGGCGCGACAGCGGATCGACCCCGGTCGTCGGTTCGTCGAGAATAAGCAGGTCCGGATCGTGGATGAGGGCGCAGCAAAGGCCGAGCTTCTGTTTCATGCCGCCCGAAAGCTTGCCGGCGGGACGATCCTCGAAACCCGACAGGCCGGTGCGCTTCAGAAGGTTGGCGATGCGGTACTGCCGTTCCTCGCGGCCCTGGCCGAACAGGCGGGCGAAGAAATCGGCATTCTCGAACACCGACAGCGTCGGATAGAGGTTCTTGCCCAGTCCCTGCGGCATGTAGGCGATCGCCGGGTAGGTGCGGTCCCGGTGGCGGGTGCTGCGCATGTCGCCGCCGAGCACCTCGACCTCGCCCGTCTGGATCTGCCGCGCGCCTGAGATCAGCGAGAGCAGCGAGGATTTGCCGACACCGTCCGGGCCGATCAGGCCAATCATCCGTCCCGCGGGCAGGTCGAGGCTTACGCCGTCGATGGCGCGCGTCCTGCCATAGGAATGGCTGACATCCTTCAACCGCGCCACATAGGCCGGTTCCGCCGGGGTGCCGGTTGCCTGTTGTTCCGGGTTCATGGGGTCAGCGGCTGCGCCAGGGCCGCCGGCCATGTCGCGGCGGGATCGAGCTTCACATAGGTCCGGCCCGGCAGGCCGGTCTTGACCTGCGCGATATATTTCTGGAGCAGTTCAGGAGAGACCCGTGCCCGCAGGCGGAACATAAGCTTCTGGCGCTCCTCTTCGGTTTCCACGGTCTTCGGCGTGAACTGCGCCACGTCGGACACGAACGATATCCGGGCAGGAATGACATATTGGGGGGCGGCATCGAGAACGATCCGGGCCTCGCCGCCGATCGGGGTGCGGCCTGCCTCCTCCGTGGCCAGGAAGAAGGTCATGTAGACATCGCCGACATCGAGGATGTTGAGCACGCGGCCGCCGGCCGCCACCACTTCGCCGGGCTGGGCCACAAGATATTGCACGCGTCCGTCGCGCGACGGTCGCCTGCATGGCCTCGACCGCGGCCCCGGCATCCACGACCTGCGACTGCGCTGCGCCGACCGCGGCATCGGTTGCGGCAAGGTTGGCTTTTGCCGCCGCGACGGTTGCGACGCCTCCTTCGACACGGGCGCGGTCGTCGTCCAGCAACTGGTCCGAAACCGATCCGCTGCGGCTCATCTGTTCGCTGCGGGTAAGCCGCTTGCGGGCCGATTGCAGCTGGACCTCGTTCTGGGAAACGGTTGCGGCCGCGGCTTCCTTTTCCGCCTGGCGCTGGACGACCAGGCTTTTCGCGGTTTCGATGGCGATCCTTGCCCTGGCAAGCTGGGCTTCCGCTTCCCGCTTCTGGGCCGCGAGCTGCTCGATATCCATGCGGGCGACGACCGCGCCGGCTTTGACGAAGTCGCCTTCCCTGACCAGGATGTCCGAAAGGCGCCCTGCGGTTCTCGCCGCGACGTCGATCTCGACCGCCTCGACGCGGCCGTTACCGCTGGCGATCCCCTGCATGGCCTGCGCCGCCCGAAGGTCCTGCTGGTACCGCCAGCCGAAATAACCGGCGGCGCCAACGACTGCGAGAATGGTGGCGGCTTTTGCGATACGGTTCAAAGGGAGGCTCCATGAACGCTGATGTCCGGCGGCTTTCGTATCTGCCCATCACGGGCCCTGTGGTGATCTAAGTCAAGCGGGCAGGAGTTTTCGCCGGACTTTGGCCCAGGCAGTCTCTCCGGGACAAAGCCGGACTTGCGTGCCCTTGCTCTATGGTCGCCGCGCCGCGAAATCGGCAAGGATCTGTTTCTGGCCCTTCAATATCTTGCGCTCCGCTTCGCCGAGCCCGAACCATCCGGCACGGTCGACCTCGGGAAATTCCTTCATCAGCCCCGATTTCGGCGGCCATTCGATCCGGAACGTGTTGCTGACGATGTTTTCGACGTCGATATCGGCCTCTACCGACCATGCGAGCACGTGTTTGCCGCCGGGCTGGCGATATTCGCCGAGCCATTCGCATTCGTCCTCGATTGTCGCTCCGACTTCCTCGAAGACCTCCCGCTTCGCGGCGGCCTGCTCGTCTTCGCCGTCATCGACGAGACCCTTGGGAATGGACCATGCTCCCTCGTCCTTGCGTGCCCAGAACGGCCCGCCGGGATGAACCAGAAACACTTCCCGATATCCGGCGACCTGCCGGAATATCAAAAGACCTGCGCTGCGTTGCGGCATGACAAGAGCTTTCCCTGCGGC
Organism: Hyphomicrobiales bacterium; assembly: GCA_900471605.1. GTDB lineage: Bacteria > Pseudomonadota > Alphaproteobacteria > Rhizobiales > Rhizobiaceae > Neorhizobium. Next base: position 122,868 of record UCEY01000044.1, read on the forward strand.
GCCGGAGGCCGGCTTTGCGGATCCTAACATCCGCAGGCAGCGTGCCGCAATTTGCCATTCCCGGGTTCCGGTTGACGAAGATCATGGCACCGGCAGGCACCGGTCCTAGGCTTCGTTCACAGGGCCGATCACGGCCTCATGCAGAGGAGACAAAAAATGTCATTCAAGACAGTGCTTTCAGTGATCGGCAATACGGACCCCGCCGCCGATCTCGCCCGCGCCATGGAAGTGGCGACTGAACTCGAAGCGCATCTTTCCGTCGTGGTCGCCAGCTTGGCCGCCCCGGCAACCATGGGCGATTTTCCGGCCGGCACGGTATGGCTCGACCAGCGGGACGAGGACCTGAGATCGCTCGACGACATCCGGAAACAGGTGGCAAGCGCCTGCAAGACCAACGGCCTGTCGTTCGATGTCGATATTCTCTACGCGGAAAGCGTTTTCGTCAGCGAGGAAATCCATCGCCGCGCACTTTATGCCGACGTGCTGATGATCGGGGACGGCGTTCGCAGCGACGGCACCCTCACGGGTCGGATCGTCGATGGCGGCGTCTTCGAGGCCCGCCGCCCTCTCCTGCTCGCGCCGAAGGACCGCGGGACGACGTTGAAGCCGAGACGGATCCTGCTCGCCTGGAACTCCCGTACCGAAGCGGCCAAGGCTGCGCGCGAGGCCCTGGAAATGATGACATGGGCGGAGGAGGTGCATGTCGTGCTCGTCGATCCCGACAGCTCCTACTGGGTCAGCGGCGGCGAACCCGGCGCCGACGTTGCCGCCTATCTGGCGCGTCACGGCATAAAGGTGCTCGTCGAACAGCTGGCAAGCGGTGGCCGCCTGGTGGAAGACGTGCTCGAAAAGCACGCGCTGGAGATCAGCGCCGACCTCATCGTCATGGGCGCATACGGCCATTCGCGCCTGCGCGAACGGATCTTCGGCGGCGTGACGGCATCCGTGCTGCAGGACGCCAAGTTTCCGATCCTGATCGCCAGATAATATCAACAGGCAGCTGTGCCCTGTTCCGTCAATCGGCGGGACAGGGTTTTCGCGCCCGGATCTGCGGCGAACGGGAACGGGATCGGACGGAACCAGAAAGCGCAACCGCCATCAATTGCGATCGGCGGCCAAAGCGGCTGAGAGAAAACTTCAGGGAAGTTTCGAAGAGAATTGGCTGGGGAACCTGGATTCGAACCAAGATTAACGGAGTCAGAGTCCGTCGTTCTACCGTTGAACTATTCCCCAGCAGGGGCCGCCGGGTGATGGCCCGGCCGGTGTGCGGCGCTTATAAACAAAAGCGGGCGGATTGCAAATACCGATTTCGAAAAAAATCGATGCCGCGAAAGCTTTGTCGTCACGGCTGCGAAAAAGCTGGAGCGCGGGTCTGATGACAGGTCCGTGACACGGGCGGCAAAAAGCCGTTGGCGAAAACGCCACCGCCTGTTATCTTCGCGCCAACGAAACAATCAGACGCCAGCGGCATACCTTCAAGAGGGCCTTGCGCGGCGAGATGGACATATAAGTGATGGACCCCGATAGCGGCGCAAAGCCGCCGGAAGGCGGGGCGTCGGCGGCACCGCGCGGAGAGGGGAAATCCTCGAGGCGTCGGAAGGCGAAGCGGAACGGCAAACGTCGTGACGCGGCGCCTGTGAGCCATTCGGATGCGGTCGATTCGGCCGCGCCTGCCGGACGTCCCCATAGCCAGGACCCCAGCCCGTCGGCGCGCAAGCGCAAGCGGCGTCGCGCGAAATCCGCCGGCGCTCGGCAGTCGGGGCAGGGCTCGAACACCGCACCCGCAGCACAGCAGGTTTCGGTCCGCGCCGAGGGCGGGCAGCAGCCCCATTCGGCAAAACCGCCGTCTTCGTCGCGCAATCGGCGCAAGAAGAACAGAGGCGGCCGTGGCCTTCAGGGCAGGCCGCTGGCACCCGCCAAGGCGGCGCCGGGTGTCGCGAAGGTCCAGGTCCCCGCCGGTTCGGGTCAAGTTGCCGCCAAGGATGTCCGCGGCAGGGCCGGCGCTGAAAGCCCGGCGGCGGAACCGCGCGGCGAAAAATTCTCCTACGTCAACGATCTCTATGCGGCGCTCGACCTCGGCACCAACAATTGCCGCCTGCTGATCGCCCAGCCGACAAGGCCCGGCCAGTTCCGGGTCGTCGATGCGTTTTCGCGCATCGTCCGCCTCGGCGAAGGGCTCGGCACCAGCCGCCGGCTGTCGCAGGATGCGATGGACCGCGCGGTCGAGGCTTTGCGCATCTGCGCCGCAAAGCTCGCCAGCCGGCAGATCCGCCGCATGCGGCTGATCGCCACCGAAGCTTGCCGCGCCGCCGAGAACGGCGAGGAATTTCTCTCTCGCGTCACCTCGGAAACCGGGCTGGAACTCGAAATCATCGATCGGGAAACCGAGGCCCGGCTTGCCGTGTCCGGATGTTCGTCGCTCGTCGGTCGCGAGGCGCGCTCCGTGGTTCTCTTCGATATCGGCGGCGGTTCGTCGGAAATCGCCGTCATCCGCATCGATGACAGCCGTTCGAGCCGGCTCGCCAACCACATCACCCATTGGACCTCGCTTCCGGTCGGCGTCGTGACGCTGTCGGAACGGCATGGCGGACGCGACGTGACGCCGGATGTCTTCTCCGCGATGGTGACGGAAGTCGAAGGCATGCTGGCTGCTTTCGATTGCCCGCCGGTCACAGCCTTCCGCCGTCAGGGTGCCGAGGATTTCCATCTGATCGGTACGTCCGGCACGGTGACCACGCTTGCCGGCGTGCATCTCGACCTGCCGCGCTACGACCGTCGCAAGGTCGACGGGTTATGGCTCTCGGATGCGGAAGTCTCCGCCATGCAGGCGAAGCTGCTCTCCTGGGATTTCGCCGGCCGTGCTGCCAACCCGTGCATCGGTCCCGATCGGGCCGATCTGGTGCTGGCCGGCTGCGCGATTCTGGAAGCGATCCGCCGCCGCTGGCCGAGCCAGCGCATGCGGGTTGCCGACCGGGGCCTGCGCGAGGGCCTGTTGACGGACATGATGGCCGACGATGGCGTATGGCGCCGCGTGCGGCCGCGCCGCCCAGGGGCCAATCAGGGGGCCAATCCGGGGGGCAGTCATGGTGCCGGCGGGCAGGATGAAGCGGGAGCAAGGCGATGACGAAACCACCGGTTGGCGGCAATCGCACCGGCCGCAAGCTCGGCCAGAAGGTCAAGAAGGGCAAGCTCAAGGCGTCGTCGCGGCGCTGGCTCGAGCGCCATATCAACGACCCCTACGTCCAGCGCGCCAAGCTCGAAGGATATCGCGCCCGCGCGGCCTTCAAGCTGCTTGAGATCGACGAGAAGCACCAGATCCTCAAGGGCGCCCGCCGCATCATCGATCTGGGTGCTGCGCCGGGAAGCTGGTCGCAGATCGCCGCCAAGGTCACCGATTCGACCGACGAGGACATCCGCGTCGCGGCGATCGATTTTCTGGAAATGGCGCCGCTTGCCGGCGTCAGGATCCTGCAGCTCGACTTCCTCGATCCGGAAGCGCCGCGCCTCCTGATGGAGGCGATCGGCGGCACCCCGGACCTGGTGATTTCCGACATGGCGGCGCCGACCACCGGCCACCAGAAGACTGATCACCTGCGCACCATGCATCTGTGCGAAGTGGCGGCCCATTTTGCCGTCGAAGTCCTGGGCGAGGGCGGCCATTTCCTGGCCAAGACCTTCCAGGGCGGCACCGAGCGCGACCTGCTCAACATGCTGAAGCAGAATTTCAAGCAGGTCATCCATGTAAAGCCCGGCTCGTCCCGCCAGGAATCGGTCGAGATGTTCCTGCTCGCCAAGCATTTCAAGGGCCGCAGGCCTGAGGCGGTCGGACCGGAAGAGGTCGCCGAAGCGGAAACGGAAGACCGGGCCTGACTATTCGCCGGCTTCCGGCTGCATATTGCGTGCCCGGTGGCCGGAAACGGCGGCGCCCGTCCGCGGGTCCAGTTTCAGCAGCGGCACGACCGCCAGAAGCGAAAGGGCTGCCACCAGGAAGAAGGCCAGGTGGAAGTCGGCGAGCTGCAGATGCGTGCCCGTGAGCGCCGCCGACGCTTCGAGGATGAAGGCCGCAAACGCGACGCCGAGCGCCATGCTGATCTGCTGCAGGACGGAAGCGATCGAGGTCGCCTGGCTCGCCTGTTCGTCGCTGATCTCGGAATAGCTGAGCGCGTTCGAGCCGGTGAAGAAGAACGAACGGCAAAAACCCGACATCAGCAGGAAGGCGATGATCAGCGCATGCGAGGTCTGCGGCGTGAAGAAGCCGTTGGCCGCGGTGGTCGCCGCGCCGAGCACGCCCGAGACGATCAGCGTCGTCTTGAAGCCGGTCATCGCGAAGACCCGGCGGGCGGCGAACTTCACCATCAGCGCGCCAAGGGCTCCGGCAAATGTGATGAGGCCCGATTGGAACGGGTTGAGGCCGAAACCGAGCTGCAGCATCAGCGGCATCAGGAACGGAATGGCGCCGGTCGAGATGCGGAACAGCGTGCCGCTGCTGCTCGCCGCCCGGAACGCATTGTCCCTGAAGAGCCGGAGGTTGAGGATCGGTGCGGGATGGCTTCGCGCGTGGACCACATAGGCCACGCCGGCCGCGAGCCCCAGCGCCGTCGCGGTGATGCCGATTGCCGGCGGCAGGGCCGGAAGGCCGATGACCGAAAGCCCGAAAACCGTACCGGCGGCGGTGACCGAGGTGAGGAAGAAACCCCACCAGTCGATCGAAGGCGGATTGGTGGCCTCGATTTCCGGCAGGAAGATCGTCGAGAGATAGATGCCGAGAACCCCGACCGGCACGTTGATCAGGAAGATCCAGTGCCAGGTGAAATAGGTGGTGATGAAACCGCCGATCGGCGGACCGGTCAGCGGCCCCACCAGCGCCGGGATGGTGAGCAGCGCCATGGCCGAGACCAACTCGCTGCGCTTCGTGGTGCGCAGCAGGACCAGGCGTGCGACCGGCGTCATCATCGCGCCGCCCATGCCCTGCAGGAAGCGCGACAGCACGAACTGGAAAAGGTTCGACGAGAATGCGCAGCAGATCGAGCCGATCACGAAAACCAGGATCGCAATGCGAAAAATCTTCTTGGCGCCGAAGCGGTCCGCCATCCAGCCGCTGATCGGGATGAACATGGCAAGCGCGACCATGTAGGAGGTCAGAGCCAGTTTCAGCGTGATCGGCCCGACATTCAGGTCCGCGGCGATCGCCGGGAGCGCCGTCGCAATAACGGTGGAATCCATCTGCTCCATGAAAAGGGCGACGGCGAGAATGAGGGGAACGATGCGGTTCATGAGGGGGCCTGCGACGGGCGGGGATTGGCCCGTCCATAAACCTGTTGATCCGGTCTGCCAATTGCTGAATCTCACCATTTCACGTTTTGGGTCACGTCTGCGTGAGATCGGATTTTCTCCTCCCGAGCCGCGGTTATGTTCCCTGCGTACCGGACGCCAGCTCAAGGGTCCGCGGCAATTCCAGGAGGCAGTTAAAATCATGACGAAATCAGGTATCGGACGGCGCACCCTGATCGGCACCGCCGGTCTGGGCGTTCTTGCCGCTCCGGCAATCATCCATGCTCAGGCTTTTGCCCAGGAGAAGAAGCCGTTGGCAATCGATCGCGTCGTCCCGCCGGATATCCATAAATTCAAGCTCGGCGGTTTTCAGGTCCTGGTGGTGAAGGACGGTGCCCGTCCTTCCGGCGCTCCGGGCGAAACCTTCGGCCTCAACCAGCCGCCCGAAACGCTTGCGACGCTGCTGAGCCGGAATTTCCTGCCGACCGACCAGTTCGTCAACAGTTTCGCCCCGACGCTGATCGATACCGGCAGCGATGTGATCCTGTTCGATACCGGGCTCGGCAAGGCCGCGCGCGCCCAGGGCGGCGGACGCCTGATCGAGGGTCTGGCGGCTGCAGGCTACATGCCGGAGGATATCTCGATCATCGTCATCACCCACATGCATGGCGACCATATCGGCGGCATCATGGAAGACGGCAAGCCCGCCTTCCCGAAGGCGCGTTATGTCACGGGCCAGGCGGAATACGACTTCTGGACCGATGCCGCGCGGGCGGGCACGCCTGCCGAAGGCAATCAGAAGGCCGTGCTTGCCAATGTGAAGCCGCTTGCCGACAAGATGACCTTCCTCAAGGAGGGCGGAGAGGTCGTCTCCGGCATTACCGCCATGCTGGCGCCCGGCCATACGCCGGGCATGCTGATCTTCAACATCGAGTCGCAGGGCAAGCGTCTGGTTTTGACCGCGGATACCGCCAATCACTATGTCCTGTCGCTGCAGCGGCCCGATTGGGAGGTGCGTTTCGACATGGACAAGGCGCAGGGTGCGGCCACCCGCAAGAAGGTCTTCGACATGATCGCCACCGACAAGGTGGCCTTCCTCGGTTATCATATGCCGTTCCCGGCGGTCGGATTCGTCGAAAAGCAGGAGGCCGGCTACCGGTTCGTGCCGAAGAGCTACCAGTTCGACATCTGAGTGTGCCGAAAAGCGATCAAAACCCGGGAGAACCACCTCCCGGGTTTTTGCTATTCCCTTCTTGTCATGAACGTGTTACCAGCCCTCGCCAACTTCCAAGCAATTGTTGCCGGAGCGCCGGGACGCTATCCAAGTCGTTCCTGAGCGTATCCCGCATTTTCTAGATCGAAGGAATTGGCCATGGCACGCATCATTGAAACGGCAACCGGCGCGGACGCGCTCACCTTCGACGACGTGCTGCTGCAGCCCGGCCATTCCGAAGTCATGCCGGGCCAGACGAATATCGCCACGACCATCGCCCAGGATATCGATCTCAACCTGCCGATCATCTCCTCGGCCATGGACACGGTGACCGAGAGCCGGCTCGCCATCGCCATGGCCCAGGCAGGCGGCATCGGCGTCATCCACCGCAACCTGACCCCGATCGAACAGGCCGAAGAAGTTCGCCAGGTCAAGAAGTTCGAAAGCGGCATGGTCGTCAATCCGGTCACCATCGGGCCCGACGCGACGCTTGCCGAAGCGCTGTCGCTGATGAAGTCGCACGGCATTTCGGGCATTCCGGTGGTTGAAAACGGCGGTGGCCATGTCCCGGGCCGGCTGGTCGGTATTCTCACCAACCGCGACGTCCGTTTCGCCTCCGATCCGGCCCAGAAGATCTACGAGCTGATGACCCGCGAGAACCTGATCACGGTCAAGGAAAGCAGCGTCGATCAGACTGAAGCCAAGCGCCTGCTGCACAAGCACCGCATCGAGAAGCTGCTGGTGGTGGATGGCGAAGGCCGCTGCGTCGGCCTGATCACCGTCAAGGATATCGAAAAGTCGCAGCTCAACCCGAATGCCTCCAAGGATGCCCAGGGACGCCTTCGGGCCGCGGCCGCGATCAGCGTCGGTGACGATGGTTTCGAGCGCGCCGAACGCCTCATCGAGGCAGGCGTCGATCTTCTGGTCGTTGATACCGCGCATGGTCATTCGCAGCGCGTGCTCGATGCCGTCGCGCGGGTGAAGCGCATCTCCAACCATGTGCGTGTCATGGCCGGCAATGTCGCCACCTATGACGGCACCAAGGCGCTGATCGATGCCGGTGCCGATGCCGTCAAGGTCGGCATCGGCCCGGGCTCGATCTGCACCACGCGCATCGTCGCCGGCGTCGGCGTGCCGCAGCTTGCGGCGATCATGTCGGCTGTCGAAGCCGCACGGGCGCAGAACATTCCGGTCATCGCCGATGGCGGCATCAAGTTCTCGGGCGATCTTGCCAAGGCGATCGCCGCCGGCGCATCCGCCGTGATGATCGGTTCGCTGCTGGCCGGCACCGACGAAAGCCCGGGTGAGGTCTATCTCTACCAGGGCCGCTCGTTCAAAGCCTATCGCGGCATGGGCTCGGTCGGAGCCATGGCGCGCGGCTCCGCCGATCGTTACTTCCAGGCGGAAGTGCGCGATACGCTGAAACTGGTTCCCGAAGGCATCGAGGGCCAGGTCCCGTACAAGGGACCGGTCTCCGGCGTGCTCCATCAGCTCGGCGGCGGTCTGAAGGCGGCCATGGGTTATGTCGGCGGCGCCAATCTCAAGGAATTCCAGGAGCGCGCAACCTTCGTTCGCATCTCGGGAGCCGGCCTGCGCGAAAGCCATGCGCATGACGTGACGATCACCCGCGAGAGCCCCAACTATCCGGGCGCCGGCCTCTGAAATTCGTGATGGAGGAGGCTATGCCTCCTCCCTTTGAATTTCAAAAAAAGTGCGGTGGACGCCTGCCGCCAACGGCCTGCCAACAGGCGGGATCGCTTAATTCCCTCGTGATTCCCTGCTAAACAACGCATGTTGGCGATTGTGCCGATGGAAGGGTTTTCGGGGGTAAACATGAATAAGTTTCTGGCTTGCGCGCTCCTCCTGGGCGCCGCATTCGTCACGCCTGCGCAGGCGCAGACCGTTCGCGCCGGCACCTACAATGTCGAGGGCACCAATCTCGACGGTTCCGCCTACAAGGGAACCGCAAAGATTTCGCTGACCAGCGAAACGACCTGCGCGATCGAGTGGAAGACGGGTTCCACCACGTCCAGCGGCATCTGCATGCTCTATGGCGATTCCTTCGCCGCCGGTTACGTTCTCGGCAAGGCCGTTGGCCTCGTCGTCTACAAGGTCAATGACGACGGTTCTCTGGAAGGCGCCTGGACCATTTCCGGCAAGGATGGCTCCGGCACCGAGAACCTCACCCCGCAATAACCTGCCGGTATGGATGAAAGTGCGTGGCGCCGGTCAAACGGCGCCATTGCGTATGAGAGAGCGCGTGTTATCTGGTTCCCCGACCAAAGAATAAGGAGAACCGATGCTTTCCACCGATGCGACGCTCTGGCCGATGCTCGCGCATTCCGCGCTGGTCTTCTTTCTCTATTGGCTGTTGTCGAGAAAACGCTTCGAGGCCGTCCATGCGGGCAGCGCCGAGCCCGGCCATTTTCGGGAAAGCCGGGAGGAGCCGCCGGAAAGCCGCGCCGTCCACAGCAACCTCAGGAACCAGTTCGAACTCCCCGTCCTGTTCTATGCCCTGAGCCTCGTGCTCTACGTGTCGACCGCAGACAACGGGGGCACGGTCGCTCTCGCCTGGATCTTCGTCTTGTCCCGCTACGCGCATACATACGTGCATCTCACCAGCAACCGGCTGCGCTATCGCCGCCCCATCTTCATGGTCGGCTTTTTTGCGGTAGTGGCAATGTGGGCCTGGCTCGCGGTCTGGCTGGTCTTGAACTAGCCGTCCAGGCGCCGGGAGGGTTCTGGAGCCGCAGCCTGGCCGTCGGCTCCGCGAAACAACGCGCCGCTTGGAAGTCTCGCTACAATCCTGACGGGCTCGCCGATCGAGCGGGCCTCACGAACAAGTGTAATATCCGGCACTTAGATCACTCAGTGTTTCATCTGCAAGTGGAAGTTCCTCGGTATAGATTTCCTCGTCATAAAATCGGCTACGGAGGAGCAAGCCATGGACGACCAGACCCCGAAGATCACCCAGGCGATGATCGACGCCTATGATGAATATACCCACCTGACGCTGGATCGCCGCCGCTTCATGGAAAAGCTGACCCAGCTTGCCGGCTCCGGTGCCGCGGCGGCTGCGATCGCGCCGCTGATCGGTGCGAGCTCCGCCATGGCCGATATCATTCCCGCCAACGACGACCGGCTGACCACCGAGGACGTCACCTATCCGGGCGCCGCCGGCGTGACGATGAAGGGCTATCTCGTCAAACCCAAGAATGCCTCCGGCACGCGCGGCGGTGTCCTCGTCATCCACGAAAACCGTGGCCTCAACGCCCATATCAAGGACGTCGCCCGCCGCATGGCGCTCGAGGGCTTCAACGCGCTCGCCATCGATTTCCTGTCGCCCCAGGGGGGCACGCCCTCGGACGAGGAGCAGGCACGGCAGATGTTCTCCTCGCTGAAGCCCGACGATGTCTCGGCCAATGGCGAGGCAAGCCGCGCCTATCTGGCCGGCATCGGCGGTGCGAACGGCAAGGTCGGAGCGATCGGCTTCTGCTGGGGCGGCGGCGCCGTCAACAACCTGGCGGTCAAGTCACCGAGCCTCAACGCCGGCGTCGCCTATTACGGTGCCCAGCCGAAAGCTGAGGATGTGCCCGCCATCAAGGCACCGCTGATGTTGCATTACGGTGGGCTCGACGAGCGCATCAACGCCGGCATCCCGGCCTTCAAGGCGGCGCTTGAAAAGAACGGCAAGACCTTCGAGATCTTCGTTTATGACGGCGCCAACCACGCCTTCAACAACGATACCTCGTCGGCCCGCTACGACAAGGCCGCCGCCGATCTCGCCTGGAGCCGCTCGGTGGCCTTCTTCAAGAAGAACCTGGCGTGATCGATCGGCATCAAGTCGCCATCGCTCGGGTGCCGGCCAGGCGCACGGAGACCTGAAACGGAGAAGCCGGAGTTTGGCTCCGGCCTCTTGCATTCCTCAGTCGGAGGTGCTCACCACCCCGGCATTACGGAGCCCGCCCGGGCTCGCGGCACGCGCTGGAACGGCTTGACCTCTCCCTCGAGATCGTCCGGCATCACGGCCGGCGAGATGTTGTCGAGGCAGGCGGTTATATGGTCGGTAATGGCGTTCATCAGCGACGGCGAAAGCCCCGGACGTTTCATCAGGCCGATCTGCACCGGCGGCAGCGGCGGGAAACCGTCGGCGGAGGACAGCACCTTCATGCCCGTTCGCAGCGCCGATTCCGGGAGTACGGAGACGGCCATGCCGGCAAGTACGGCGGCGGCGACCACCGTCGAGGACCAACTGGTGAACAGGACCTGGTATTCCCGTCCGTCCGCGTCGAGCGCCGAGCAGGCGAGCTGCCGCCACAGGCAGTCGCGGCGGCCGACGGCAAGCGGTACCGGCGCGTCATCCTTCAGCGGATGATTGGCCGAGCCGACCCAGCAGAGAGGCTCCGTGCGCACCACGTCGGAAATCCGCTGGCGCGGGTTATGGGTGACGAGCGCGATGTCGAGCTCGCCGCGCGCCATCTTTTCGGCAAGGCTGACCGACGGTTCGCAGACGATGTAGAGCTCGACATTCGGATGGGTCTTGGCGAAACGGCCGATGATCTCCGGCATGTAGCGGTCGGCATAGTCGTCCGGCGTGCCGATGCGCAGCGTCCCCTCGAGGCGGTTGTCGTCGAAGGCCGCGATCGCCTCGTTGTTGAGGCGGATGATCCGCCGCGCATAGTTCAGGAGCTTCTCGCCCTCGGCCGTCAGCCGGTTGCCGCGGCCGTCCTTGGCAAACAGCTGCTTGCCGATCCGTTCCTCAAGACGGCGCATCTGCATCGAAACGGCGGACTGGGTTTTGAACACCCGGTCGGCGGCCTTGGTGAAGCTGCCGGTGTCCACGATAGAAATGAAAGTATGCAGCTGATCGATATCGAGCGGTGCGGACATGATAGATCATCCATCAGTGGGTTTGATGCTAATCATTAGAAACATTCGTTGGACTGATCAATAGGTTTTCCGCGATAAGGGGATCGCAAATCAAAATCGACGGGTGCTTCTTCCCTGAGCCCCAATCTCGGCAGCCCTTCCGTCGGACCTCCACGGAAGGGACGGCCTTTCTCGTGCCTGCGAAAGGATAAACCCATGAGCACGACCGACTGCGGAACTGAACTCGGCCTCGTTCACGAAGGGCATGGCGCCAATGGCCGCTTTGCCTTCGTGGTGCTGCGAACGAAATCCGTATGGCGTGCCTTTCGCAATCGTATGGCGAGCAATCGCCTCCATGATCTCGACGACCGCCAGCTCAACGATATCGGCATCACACGGCATGATGTGGTGATGGCGCTCAATCAGTCCGGTGCGCTGGATGATCCGTCACTGCTTCTGTCGCGCGCCGCCCGCGAGCGTGCGCGGCACCGCTTTGCAAGGCCGGCCAATCGCTGACCTTGCCTGACCTTTTCCCCGCAGGGTGATAGCCAATAGCCCTGCTGCTTGCCCGGCCGGTCGATCCGTGCCGGGCTTTTTTATTTGGAAGGCTTCGGAGCGGCAGGCGCTGCTTCCGCCTCGGCATTGCCGCCGGCCCCATTGTGCAGATAGGTGTCGAAGATCGCTTCCATGTTCTTCTGATAGCTCTTCTGCACTTCGAGCCCGCTGTCGAACATGTTGTTCAGCACGTCGCGATAGGGATTGGCTTCGGGGGCCGGCGCTTCCTTGGGTTTTTCCGGCGCGGGAGCCGCCGGGCTCGAGCTCGAAAACGCGCCGCCCATCATGTCCTGGAAGGCCTTGGCGAACGGATTGTCGGCAAACGGGTTGCCGCCCGAAGGCTGCGGCTGTTCCGGCTTGTCGAGGCCCCACATCGAGCGCATCGCCTGGGCAAAGGGATTGTCGAAGGGGTTGGCCGCCGGCTGTGGCTTTGCCTTCGGCTGCAGGCCCATGCTTTGCAGCCATTGCTGCTGCATCTGGCCCATCGGGGAGGCGGCGAACGCGTCGTTGGCGCCGGTCATCTGGCCGGTCATCTGCTTGAACAGCCCGCCCATCAGCGTGTCGGCCATGGCCGGCATCATCTTCTTGAATACTTCCTGGCCGATCCCGGTCAGTTGCTCCGCCTGGGCAGCGATCGCGCGGGAGACTTCCTTGGATCCGAACAGCTTTTCGAGCACGGCATTGCCGTCCGAGGTGCCCTGCGGCGTGAAAGCCTTGGTCAGGTCCTCGAAATATTTGGTATAGGCGCCGGAAACCATGCTGCTCATCAGCGCGGTAAGATCGTAAGGGTTGGCGCTGGTGCGCTTCAAGCCGGAGGAGAACGCGGGCATCAGCGCCGCCATCGCCTGGGTGGCCTGCTCCTGAGCCAGGTTGAACTGCTTGGCGATCGCCTCCATGCCTGCGCCGTCCTGAGCTCTAAGCATCATGTCGAACAGTGGCAGCATGGAGAATCCTTTCCGGTTCGGGTGATGCACCACTATATCCGGAAAGTGCTGAACGGAAACCGGTTTTTAGAACCGATCTCGATCTCGCTTCAGTATTGGTATTCCTCGAATACCGGCTCGACCGAACCGTTCCAGCGGCCGTGGTAGAGCGACAGCATGTCGTCCGCCATGGTCGTCTTCTTGGCGAGCACTTCGTCGAGCGGCTGCAGGAAGATGCTTTCGTCCTGGCCCTCGCCGTTCAGCCGCGCCCGGGCCTTCAAACCCGCCTTGGAGAGCGCCACCGCCTCGCGGGCGATGTCGAGCACCGACCTGCCCTTGATCTCGGCCTTCAGACCCTTGGCCGGCACCGCATCGCGCATGGCAATCACGTCCTCGACCGTCCAGTCGGCGGTCAGCGTCTCGGCATCGGCAAGCGCCGTGTCGTCATAGAGCAGACCGACCCAGAAGGCCGGCAGCGCACAGATCCGCCGCCACGGGCCGCCGTCGGCGCCGCGCATTTCGAGGAAGCGTTTCAGGCGCACGTCGGGGAAGAGGGTGGAGAGATGGTTGGTCCAGTCGCCCATCGTCGGCTCCCAGTCCTTGACCTCGCCCTTGAGGGCGCCGTTCATGAACTGGCGGAAGGTGACATGCGTGCAATCGTGATATTTCCCGTCGCGGACGATGAAATACATCGGCACGTCGAGCGCCCATTCGACATAGTCGGCGAACCCGAAATCCTCCTTGAAGACGAAGGGCAGCACGCCGGAGCGCTGGTTGTCGGTGTCGCGCCAGATATCGCCGCGCCAGGAGAGAAGCCCGTTCGGCTTGCCTTCGGTGAACGGCGAGGAGGCGAACAGCGCGGTTGCGATCGACTGCAGCTTCATCGACACCCGCATCTTGGCGGCCATGTCCGCTTCCGAGGAAAAGTCGAGGTTCACCTGGATCGTGCAGGTGCGGTACATCATGTCGAGGCCCTTGGAACCGACCTTCGGCATGTAGCGCGTCATGATCTCGTAGCGGGATTTCGGCATGCGCGGGGTTTCCGCCCGCGTCCATTTGGGGCTGCCGCCGATGCCGAGGAAACGGATGCCCATCGGTTCGGCGATTTCGCGCAGAACGGCGAGATGCTGGTTCGATTCCCGACAGGTCTGGTGAATGGTTTCGACCGGCGCACCGGAAAGCTCGAACTGGCCGCCGGGCTCGATGGAGATCGCGCCCATGCCGGACTGCTCGCCGAGCCCGATGATGTTGTCGCCGTCCATGATCGGTTCCCAGCCGAGCTTCTTTTCCATGCCCTTCAGCAGAGCGGAAATGCTGGCATCGCCGAAATAGGGGACGGGACTGTTGTCCGCCCGGAAAAAGGCGAATTTCTCATGCTCGGTACCGATGCGGAAATCTTGTCTCGGCCGCGGTCCCTTCGCCAGGTAGGCGGAAAGCTCGGACACCGAGGTAAGCGGTGTCTGGTCGGTCGTATCGCGGGCCATGAAAACTACCTTGCTCGGAATGCCTGATCTGGACGAACTCGCCGGTGATTGGACCGGATTGATGTGCGGCGCAAGTCAATTTCTTTCAAGATAGATTCAGAATTTCAAGGCCCTTGTGTCCGGCGTAGGGCAGGTGGCTCAACGCCAGTCGCCGGCCGCCGCCTGGATGACCGCGAGGGCTGCGACCGCCGCCGTATCCGCCCTGAGAATTCGAGGTCCGAGCGGAATTGCGGTGACGAAGGGCAGTGAGCGCAGTCTGCCCCTTTCCTCCTCGGAAAATCCGCCTTCCGGGCCGACCAGGAGCGCCAGCCTGGTCTCTTTGATCGCGGAAAGGATCGGCAACGGGTTCTGGCCCTCGTCGCCTTCGTCGCAGAAGATGATGCGCCGGTCCTGCGGCCAGCTGTCGAGCAGGTCGCCGAGTTTCCTCGGTGCTGCCACTTCCGGCACCGACAAAATGCCGCACTGCTCGGCTGCCTCCACCACATTCGCCTGGAGCCGGTCCAGGCTGGTGATCTTGCCCTGCACGTGCTGGGTCATGACCGGCTGGATGAAGCCGGCCCCCATCTCGACCGCCTTTTGCACGAGATAGTCGAGCCGCCCGACCTTCAGCGGCGCGAAGAGGTAATGCAGGTCGGAAGCCGGCGGCTGCGGCCGGGTTTGCTCGAGCGCCTCCAGCACGATCTTCTTGCGGGTAGGGAAGGTGATCCGGGCCTTCCATTCGCCGTCGCGGCCGTTGAAGATGAGGATTTCGGCACCTTCCTCCATCCGCAGCACATTGGCGAGGTAGTTGAACTGTTCGGCCGACGCTTCAGGACGCGCGCCGGCGCCGAGCGGCGCATCGATGAACAGTCTCTGCATCCGGAAATTGGCGCGCATAAAAACCTCGAAGCTAAACGAACAGCGCGAACATAGCCGTGGCGATCAGCGCCGCAAGGGCGGCGGCTGCCGGAAGCGTGATCATCCAGGCGGCGATGATGCTGAGGAAATGCGAGCGCCGCACCAGATATCGCCGCTTCAGCTCGTCGTCGTTGCGCTCGAACGGTTCCGTCGTATCGAGATCCTTGCCTGCCCGCACCCGCATGTATTCGAAACGGCGACGGGAATGGCGGGTGTACCACTCGCGGAAGAAGCCGACGCCGAACACCGCCCCGACGGCGATATGGGTCGAGGAGACCGGCAGGCCGATCCAGGATGCGACGATGACGGTCAGAGCCGTCGACAGCGAGACGCAGTAGGCGCGCATCGGATTGAGCTTGGTGATCTCGGCGCCGACCAGCCGGACCAGTTTCGGGCCGTAGAGCAAGAGGCCGAGCGAAATGCCGAGGCCGCCGACGATCAACTCCCAGAGCGGAATATGCACGCCCGCCGAAATGCCGCGCTGTGCGGCCGAAACGATCGCCGCCAGCGGGCCGATGGCGTTCGAAACGTCATTGGCGCCATGCGCGAAGGAGAGCAGAGCGGCGGAAAGGATCAGCGGAATGCGGAACAGCGTGCGAAGCGACTGGTTGCGGTTTTCAAGCCCTTCAGCCTGCCTGGCGATCACCGGGATCAGCAGGCGCCAGGCGGCAAGACCGGTGCAGAGGGCGATCAGCGTCGCGACCGGCGCCGACACCGTCACCAGCTGCCCGAGGCCGAGCAGGCCCAGATAGCCCGCAAAGGCGCCGGTCATCAGGCCGATCAGCACCGGCACCCATTTCTTCGCCGCGGCGACCTTGTCCTCGCGGTAGATGATGGTTTCCTTGATGAAGAACAGGAAGGCGGCGGCGATGACGGCGCCGAGGATCGGCGAAAAGACCCAGCTGGCGGTAATGCCGGCGATCATGCCCCAGTTGACCGCGGAAAGTCCTGCGGACGCGATCCCGGCCCCCATGACGCCGCCGACGATCGAATGGGTGGTGGAAATGGGCGCGCCAAGCCAGGTCGCGACGTTGATCAGCACCGCCGCCGACAGAAGAGCCGCCATCATCGCCCATATGAGGACGTCCGGGCTGGTGATCATGCCGCCCTGCATGATGCCGTTGGCGATCGTATTGGCGACGCCGCGGCCGGCGATCACCGCGCCGGCCACTTCGAAGATCGCCGCCAGGCCGAGGCCGAAGGCCATGGTCATGGCGCGGGCACCGACTGCCGCGCCGATATTGTTGGTGACGTCGTTGGCGCCGATGTTCATTGCCATATAGGCGGCGAGGCCGGAGGCGGCGATGACGACGACCGCTCCGGGCTTTCCTGTCACATAGGACGCGGCAAAGATGGCGACCAGGATGATGAACAGCAGCGCCGTGCCCGGCGCGGCAAGCCCGCGCGACATCTGCCGGGCGGCTTCCTCCACGGAGGAGAACTTCTCCAAATCCTTGTCGAGCGTCGGCTTCGCCAAACGCGGCCGTCTTTGGCCCATATCTCCGTCCTTGGGTGAAAAGGGAGGCGCGAGACCGGAACTGCGGCCGTCTCCGCCTCGCGGAAGAAAATCACGGCCTATCGCTTAATAGCGTGCGCAGGCGAAGGCAATATTGCAGAATTGTGAAGATGCGCCGAAGCGGCTTAGCTTGCGGCTTTGACCGTAAGCTGCGGAGCGCGCGGCTGCATTCTTTCGGCGAACTGCAGGAAGAGGATCTTCAATTCCGGTTCGTTGACGCGCATCGCGGCTTCTTCACAGGAAACCCATTCCAGCGTCCGGGAGCCCTTTTCCGGATAGCTTTTCAGGCATTCGTCCACTTCGAGCGCGTGGACCTGCACCCTGACGGGGATTTTCAGGCCGTTATCGAGCGTCTTGCGATAGTGATAGAAACCGAGCGGTTCCTTCTCCACCTTGCCTTTGACACCGACTTCTTCGAACGCTTCCCGTTCGGCAACCTGATGAGCTTTCTTGTCGGTCATCGGCCAGCCCTTGGGCACGACCCAGCGGCCGGTATCGCGGCTGGTCGCAACCAGAACCTCGAGTTGTGCCGGCTTCTTTTTTATCCGGTAGCAAAGCGCGGCGTATTGCTGTCGCGGCGGCCGCTGCAGCATCAACCGAAGATTGCCCGTGACCCGATCCATAAAGCCCAATTTCTGTTTGATCCTCCAGAGGATGACATTTTACTAATATAGAGCTTGCGCGAAGATTAACGACCCTCTGAGACTTTTTTATAAGAATCACGGTGGTTAACGATCACCAAAGCGCCAACCATTG
Source organism: Hyphomicrobiales bacterium (assembly GCA_900471605.1). Lineage (GTDB taxonomy): Bacteria > Pseudomonadota > Alphaproteobacteria > Rhizobiales > Rhizobiaceae > Neorhizobium. The sequence goes on from UCEY01000044.1 coordinate 140,352, forward strand.
TGAGGCCACAAAGTTTCACGTCAATAGAAATTTGCACAGGTGTTCAATTGTACTGTGCACGACGCGCCGCGAGGCGCCGGAGAGGGGGGCTCAGGTTTTGGTTTGAATCATCCTGAGTTGTGCGATCCGGCTCCATTCGCCGGTGCGTTCCGCCTCGTCGGTGACCTTGGAAATGAAATCGATATGGTCTTCCGCAGCCTGTCTGGCCCTGGCAGGGTCGCCGTCCAGTATCGCCTGCCCGATCGCCTCATGTTGGGTCATCACGGCATCATGGGCGCCGCCGACGTTGAAGATGATGCGGCGGTTATAGAAAATCCCGTCGCTGAGCAGCCGATAGCAGGCTCTGAGCGTATGCATCAGAACGATATTATGCGCCGCGTCGCCGACCGCGTTGTGAAATTCGACGTCGGAGGTCAGCTCATCCTCGAAACGCCCGTCCCGATGGGCAAGGCGCATCGTCTCCAGAATACGCTCGATCAGTTGCCTGTCCGTATCGGTCGCGCGCCTGGCGGCAAGCTCCGCCGTCATGCCTTCGAGCTGCCGGCGGTATTCGAGATAGTCGTGAACGGCCCGCTGATGCCGGCGGATCAGGGCGACCAGCGGCGGCGAGAAGATCTGGCCGACGATATCGGCCACATAGGTGCCGCCGCCGTGCTGGCTGGTGAGCAGCCCGCGCGCCTCCAGCTCCTTCAGTGCTTCCCTGAGGATGGGCCGGGAAATGTCGAAGCGCTGCGCCAGCTCGCGCTCGCCCGGCAGGCGGTCTCCGTCGCGCAGCACGCCGTTGAGGATCAGGCTCTCGATCTGAAGAATGGCCTCGTCCGCGGTTCGACCATGCGGCACCGGCGCGAAAAGCTCATGCGTCAAGTTTCCGTCTCCAAATCGGTCATGTCTGCCGGACGTTTCGGCTTCTTGTATCACTGGTAAAAAAAGTATACCAGTTGAATGTCTGTAGGAGGGTCCGGTGGCCGACACGATCCGTTTCTTGAAGCCTCGCGAGGCGGTGCTGTCGCGCCGGGCAGCGATCATTGCCGATCTCACCGATCTCCTGCCGCCGGAATGCCTGGTGCATGAGGCCCGCGAGCTGGTGCCGTTCGAGACCGATGCGTTCGTCTCCTACCGCCGCCTGCCGCTCGCCGTCGCCCTGCCGAAAACGACGGCGCAGGTGGCCGCCGTGATGAAATACTGTCATCGCTACGGCATTCCCGTCGTGCCGCGCGGTGCTGGCACTTCGCTGTCGGGAGGCGCCATCCCGCAGGAGGATGCGGTCGTGCTCGGCCTTTCCAAGATGTCGCGCATCCTCGAGGTCGACTACGCAAACCGCACCGCCACGGTGCAGGCCGGCGTCACCAATCTCAACATTTCCGAAGCGGTCGGCATCGACGGCTTTTTCTATGCGCCGGACCCGAGTTCGCAGCTCGCCTGCACGATCGGCGGCAATATCGGCATGAATTCCGGCGGCGCCCACTGTCTGAAATACGGTGTCACCACCAACAACCTGCTGGGCGTGAAGATGGTGCTGGTCGACGGTACGGTGATCGAGCTCGGCGGCAAGCATCTCGACGCGGCCGGTTACGATCTGCTTGGCCTGGTCTGCGGTTCGGAAGGCCAGCTCGGTATCGTGACGGAAGCCGTCGTGCGGCTGATCGCCAAGCCGGAAGGCGCCCGCCCGGTCCTGTTCGGCTTCGACACCTCGGAACATGCTGGTGCCTGCGTCGCCGATATCATCGGCTCCGGCATCATCCCGGTCGCCATCGAGTTCATGGACAAGCCGGCGATTGAGATCTGCGAGGCATTCGCGCATGCGGGTTATCCTCTCGACGTGGAGGCACTGCTGATCGTCGAAGTGGAAGGCTCAGAAGCCGAGATGGAGGCGATGCTGAAAGCCATCGTCGAGATCGCCGGCCGCCATGGCGTCAAGACCGTGCGCGAAAGCCAGTCGGCGACCGAAGCGGCGCTGATCTGGAAGGGCCGCAAGTCCGCCTTCGGCGCCACCGGCCGTATTGCCGATTATATCTGCATGGACGGCACGGTGCCGCTCGGCAAGCTTTCCTATGTGCTCAACAAGACCTCCGAGATCGTCGACCGTTTCGGGCTGCGGGTCGCCAATGTCTTCCATGCGGGCGACGGCAACATGCATCCGCTGATCCTGTTCAACGCCAACGACCCCGAGGATGCGGCCAGGGCCGAAGAAGCGGGCAACGAGATCCTGAAACTCTGCGTCGATGCCGGCGGCTGCCTGACCGGCGAACACGGCGTCGGCATCGAGAAACGCGACCTGATGCGCCACCAGTATTCCGAGGCCGATCTCAACCAGCAGATGGCTGTGCGTTCCGCCTTCGACGAAGACTGGATCCTCAACCCGTCGAAAGTCTTCCCGCTGGATGGACGGCCCGCCGCATGACGCTGATACCGAATTCCGAAACGGACGCAGCATATGTCATCCGCAATGCGGCCAGCGAGGGCAAGAAGCTTGCGCTATGCGGCGGTAACACCCGCGCCGGTTTCGGCAACGCCGCCGAGCCTGCAGAAATGGTGAGCTCGACCGGCCTTTCCGGCATCGTCGATTATGAGCCGGCGGAAATGGTGATGACGGTGAAAGCCGGCACGCCGGTCGCCGAGATCGAGGCGGCGCTTGCCGCCAACCGCCAGATGATGGCTTTCGAGCCGATGGACCACCGCGGCGTCATGGGCACGCTCGGCGAACCGACGATCGGCGGCGTGTTCGCCGCCAATGTCTCCGGCCCGCGCCGGTTCGTGTCCGGGGCTGCCCGCGACAGCCTGCTTGGCATCCGGTTCATCAACGGCCGCGGCGAGCCGATCCGCGCCGGTGGGCGGGTGATGAAGAACGTCACCGGCCTCGATCTGGTCAAGCTTTTGGCCGGCTCGCATGGCACGCTCGGTTTCCTGACCGAAGTGACTTTCCGGGTGCTGCCGGTGCCGCAGACGGTGGAAACCATCGTCATTTCCGGTCTCGACGACGCGGCCGCCGCAAAGGCGATGGCGGCGGCGATGGCGCTGCCGGTCGAAGTGTCGGGCGCCGCACACCTGCCGCAGACCGTTCGTTTCCGTTTCCTCGGCGGCGGTTTGCCGGCCGGCGAGGCGACTGTTCTGCGCATTGAGGGTCTTGACGCTTCCGTTGCCGTGCGGGCTGAAAAACTGGCCGCCGTCATGGAGGCATTTGGCCCGGTCTCGCGGCTCGGCCTGGAGGAGAGCCAAACACTCTGGCGGCAGATCCGCGATGTCTATCCCTATTCGGATGGGACTTTGAAACCCGTCTGGCGCGTCTCCATTGCCCCCTCGGCAGGGCACCAGCTGGTCGCAGCGCTCCGGCTCGAAGCCGGGGTCGATGCTTTTTACGATTGGCAGGGCGGACTGGTCTGGATGCGGATGGAAGCCGATCCGGAGGCAGAACTGCTGCGCCGCTACATCCGAGCTCTCGGCGGCGGCCATGCGACGCTGATGCGGGCATCGGACGCCGTGCGCGCCCAGACGCAGGCTTTCGAGCCGCAGCCGGATGCGGTCGCGGCACTCTCGGCCCGCGTCAAACAGAAGCTCGACCCGGCGGGGATCTTTTGCCCGGGCAAGATGGGGTGAATACGGCCATGGCAATGTTTCCGTCTCAGCCCCCTCTGTCCTGCCGGACATCTCCCCCTCAAGGGGGGAGATTGAACTGGAGCAACGTTTCGCCCCTCTCGACGGTATTGGTGGAAACGACGCCCGTGCTTCCTGCCGATCTCCCCCCTCGAGGGGGAGATGTCCGGCAGGACAGAGGGGGGCTGGCGGAACGCATAGCCGTCGGTGAACATGCAATGTCCGCGAGGGGTAGCCAATAAATGCAAACCAACTTCACCCTCGCTCAGCTCGCCGATCCGCATGTGGCCGAATCCGAACAGATCCTGCGCCGCTGCGTACATTGCGGCTTCTGCACCGCCACCTGTCCGACCTACGTGACGCTAGGCAACGAGCTCGACAGCCCGCGCGGGCGCATCTATCTCATCAAGGACATGCTGGAAAACGGCCGTGCGGCGGATGAGGAAGTGGTCACCCATATCGACCGCTGCCTCTCCTGCCTTGCCTGCGTCACCACCTGTCCCTCGGGCGTCGACTACATGCACCTGGTCGACCATGCCCGCATCCATATCGAGAATACCTACCGGCGCCCGCTGATCGACCGGCTGATCCGCAACCTGCTCGCGGCCGTGCTGCCTTATCCCGCCCGCTTCCGCACCGCGCTCGGTTTCGCAAGACTGGGCCGCCCCTTCGCACCGCTCCTGAAGCGCGCTTCGGCGCTAAGGCCTTTGGGGGCAATGCTCGATCTCGCGCCGAGATCCCCCGCCAGGGCTTCGGATTCGGCAAAACCCGGCACACGCATCCCCGAGGCCGGGAAGCGCGGCCGCGTTGCGATCCTGTCGGGTTGCGCCCAGCCGGTGCTCGATCCGGGCATCAACGAGGCGACGCTCCGGCTTCTCGCCAGGCTGGGTGTCGAAGTGGTGGTGCCAGAGGGCGAGGGTTGCTGCGGCGCGCTCGTGCATCACATGGGCCGCGAGGAACAGGCGCTCGACTTCGCCCGCCGCAACGTCGATGTCTGGACGCGCGAGATCGACAAGGGCGGGCTCGATGCGATCATCATCACCGCGTCCGGCTGCGGCACGACGATCAAGGATTACGGCCATATGCTCCGCCTCGATCCCGCCTACGCTGAAAAGGCCGCGAGGGTCTCAGGCCTTGCCAAGGATATCACCGAGTATCTTTCGACGCTCGATCTGCCGCGGCTGGAGCCGAAACGGCTCAACGTCGCCTACCACTCCGCCTGTTCGATGCAGCACGGCCAGAAGATCACCATGGCGCCGAAGAACCTCCTGAAGGCGGCGGGCTTCACCGTCCGCGATCCGGGCGAGGGGCATCTCTGCTGCGGCTCCGCCGGCACCTACAACATCCTGCAGCCGGAAATCTCGGCGCAGTTGAAGGCCCGCAAGGTGAGGAATATCGAGGCGACCAAGGCCGATGTGATCGCCACCGGCAATATCGGCTGCATCACCCAGATCGCCTCCGGCACCGCAATCCCGATCCTGCACACGGTCGAGCTTCTGGACTGGGCCTATGGCGGCCCGAAGCCGGAAAAGATCCCGGCCAGATAAGTTGGGTCCAACAAAAAAGCCGGCGAAATCGCCGGCTTTTGTCGTCGAGGGTATTAAGCCTCAGAACTTGTAGGAGACGCCGAGGTTGATGGCGTGCGTCAGGATGTTGGTCTTCAGCGAAGCGCCGCTGTCGATGTCCACATCCACGAACGAGTAGTTGCCCTTGTATTCGGCAAAGCCCGACCACTTTTCGGTGAACTGGTAACGAATGCCGGCCTGGGCCTGCAGCGTTGCGCCGCCGAACTGGTATTCGAAGGTGCGGCCCGAAGCGCGGGTCACTTCGACATGCGGGACGTTGATACCGACACCGGCACCGACGTAAGGCGTCCACTTGCTGCCTTCGATCGGGAACTTGTAGAGCGCGTTCAGCGTCAGCAGGTTAAGGCCGTCGGTGAATTCGAAGACGCTCCAGCCGCCAGCCTTGACCATGGTTTCGTCATCGGCATAGACCTTGGCGTGGGTGTAATCGAGCGAGACACCCCAGTTCGTCAGGGCGCCGCCGTCGAACCAGTAGGTGCCGCGGATACCCCAGTAGGGCGGCATCTGGAAGGGATTGGTATCCCAGCCGGCTGCGAAGTCAGGACCGTCCGAGACGTCGACATGGGAATGCGGCGCGAATTCGTAACCGCCGTAAACCGAGATTTCGAAACCGCCGGTGCTGGCCGGAGCCACATAGGCCGGCGCGGCAGGAGCGGTGGTCGGAGCCAGGTCGGCCGCTTGAGCCGGGGCAACATAGGCAAGACCAGCTGTGAGAAGCGTGGATGCGAAGGCGAAGGAAATAATTTTGCGCATGAATCAGCCTGCAGGGAGGGACGTTGGCTTTTTTGATGACTCAATGTTTAGCGGCGGATGCTTCGCCGGTCTGTGCTTTTTTTGCACCAGTCGCCGACGAAGCTAAGCCGGTTATGGTTAATGAAATCTAAACCTATGAAAAAGAGCGGCTTTTGCCGCTCTTCCGGATTCCATCTGCGACGATTTAGCCGCCGAAAATCGTGCCGAAGATATCGATCCCGCGATCTTCGAAATCGACATTCCCCTGCCGGTTGCCGGGGCCGATGACGATCACCTTGGTGCCGATATCGGCGCGCGCATAAAGATGCTCGACATCCTTGTTCATCATGCGGATGCAGCCGGACGACATGTTGAGACCGATCGTCCATGGCTGGTTGGTGCCGTGGATGCGGAAGATCGTGTCGCGGCCGCCCTTGTAGAGATACATGGCGCGGGCGCCGAGCGGGTTGTCGATGCCGCCTTCCTGTACGGCCGGCAGGATACGGCCAGCGCGGCGTTCGCGCACGCGCATTTCGGCCGGCGGCGTCCAGGACGGCCATTCCGCCTTGCGGCCGACATTAACGACGCCCGACCAGCCGAACCCCTCGCGCCCGACGCCGATGCCGTAGCGGGTCGCCCGGTTGGGCCCTTCGATATAGTAGAGGAACTTGTTGTTGGTATCGACGATGATCGTGCCGGGCTTTTCGGTCGACGAGAAGCGTACCATGCGGCGCTTGAATTCTTCCGGCACTTCCCGCGGCATCGCGACCAGCGTCACGTCGCTCGACGGGTTTCCGACAAACGGGGCTGCCGGGCTGATCGCGCTGGCATGTCCGGCGGTAAAGAAGATCGCTCCAGCCATTCCCATGGCCATCGCAAGGACCTTGCTTGTCCTCATTCCCCCAACTCTCATTCCCAACTCCTCTCCGATCTGGTGAACGGCGGAGGCTAACCGACTTGGACGTCAAAACAAGCGGGAGCAGTATAATAAAGAAGATGCGATGGTCAGAAGGCGGCGAGACTGTGTCTCCGCCGCCTCACCTTCGGGACTGGCCGGCGTTACATGACGATGACCTTGGTGCCGACGTTCACCCGCTCGTAAAGATCCGTCACATCTTCGTTGCGCATGCGGATGCAGCCGGAGGAGACCGCGCTGCCGATCGTCCAGGGCGCGTTGGTGCCGTGGATGCGATAGAGGGTCGAGCCGAGATACATGGCGCGGGCGCCGAGCGGGTTCTCCGGTCCGCCGTCCATGCGGGCCGGCAGGTAGTGACCCTTGACCGCTTCGCGCTGGATCATTTCCGAAGGCGGCGTCCAATCCGGCCACTCGGCTTTGCGGGTTACCTTGTGTTCGCCGGCCCATTCAAAACCCGGCTTGCCGACGCCGACGCCGTAGCGGCGGGCCTGCCCGTTGCCCGTGACCAGATAGAGGAAGCGGTTGTTGGTATCGATGACGATCGTGCCGGCCCTCTCCTTGGTGTCGTAGGCGACGGTCTGGGGCAGAAACTGCGGTTCGATCTGGCTGCGGACCGGCTGTGGCCGCATCGCCACCGGCTGGACGGGCGAGCGATCGAAAATGCCGCGGCGAACCATCGGCTGCGGCTCGCGCTGCTGGTAGGCTTCACGCTCTCGGTAGACTTCACGCTGTTGGTAGACCGCGCGCGGCTGGGCGGCCTGGCGCGGATAGACGACCGGGCGGCCGTTCGGGCCGGCAAGCTGCATCACCCACGGGGCGGCAAGATCGGGGCTCAGCACCACCGGCGGACGCTCGCGATAGCGGTCCTGCGCAAGGGCAGCGGTACTGGAAAAAGCAGCGGCAAGGCTAAAAGCCAGAAAAAGGGTTTTCTTCATGATCGGATCCACTCGTTACAAATCACCGACCGGACGCCCCTCAAACACTGGATAACTGGCGTCGGTGTTGACGAACATGGTGACCACGAGGTGAAAGCGAATGGTAAACGGGTGGAACATTGGAAGCAGGCCGGCCTATAAACCTTTTGGCAGGGTTACCGCCCGGTTTTGAAACATGGTTGACCGATGTTAAAGCCGACGGAAACCCTGTTAACCAAAGGGTCTGGACCAAGGAGCAGGAATGGAAAAGGCGGGAATCATCGTCGGCGAAGACGGCAGGGCGCGGTGCGCCTGGCATGGCGGCCTGGAAGACTACCGGCGCTATCACGACGAGGAATGGGGCCGGCCGGTGACGGACGATATCCGCTTGTTCGAAAAGATCTGCCTCGAAGGTTTTCAGTCCGGCCTGTCCTGGCTGACGATCCTCAGGAAGCGCGAGAATTTCCGCGCCGCCTTCGCCGGTTTCGATTTTGTCGAGGTCGCGCAGTTCGGCGAGGCCGATATCGCCCGCTGCCTCGCCGATGCGGGCATCATCCGCCATCGCGGCAAGATCGTCTCGACCATCAACAATGCCGCCCGCGCCGTCGAGCTCCGCGACGAATTCGGCTCGCTCGCCAGATTCTTCTGGAGTTTCGAGCCGGGCCCGCATCTGCGCCCCGCGGTGATGGATCTCGCCACGCTCAGGGCCAATCCCACCACGCCGGTATCGGTGCAATTGTCGAAAGCCTTGAAGAAGCGCGGCTGGACATTCGTCGGTCCGACCACCGTCTACGCCTTCATGCAGGCCATGGGCATGGTCAACGACCATCTCGACGGCTGTTTCTGCCAGCCCGAGGTCGATGCGTTGAGGCTGAAATTCAAGCGCCCGTGATCTTTGAGATCACCGAAGTCAGTTCGCCGAGATGGTCGATCTGGCGGAAGCGCGGCGCTGTCGTCGGCGCGTCCACATGTTCCAGAACCCAGGTCAGCGCATGCGGCACGAATACGCCGTAGCTTCCGGCCGCGATCGCCGGCACGATGTCGGATTTCAGCGAATTGCCGACCATCATCGCCCGTTCCGGCCCGTCCGCGACCTTCGAGAAAATGCGGCGATAGGTGGTGGCGGTCTTGTCGCTGACGATCTCTACCGCATCGAAGAAATCCCCGAGGCCCGATTGCGCCAGCTTGCGCTCCTGGTCGAACAGGTCGCCCTTGGTGATCAGCACCAGCAGATATTCCCCGTTCAAGGCCTCCAGCGTCTCTTCCACATGCGGCAGGGTTTCCACCGGATGGCGCAGAAGGTCGCGACCGATATCGAGGATTTCGCCGATGATCCTGGTCGGCACCTTGCCGTCGGTGATCTCGATCGCCGTCTCGATCATCGACAGGGTGAAACCCTTGATGCCGAAGCCGTAATGGGAAAGATTGCGTTTTTCCGCGTCCAGCAGCCGCTCCGAGATATGAGCGCCTTCGGCGAACTGGCCGAGCAGCTTGGCGAAGTGTTCCTCCGTCAGCCGGTAATATTGTTCGTTTTGCCAGAGCGTATCGTCGGCATCGAAGCCGATTGCGGTAATCGGGCGCATGGAACTGCCTCCACCCGCTGATATGGCGAAAAACGAAGCGCCGGGCAAGACGAAAGCCTGCCCGGCACCATTATCATCAGGACTTGTTACTTGCCGTGCGCCCTCAGCCAGGCCTGCATGTTGGCAATTTCCGCCTCCTGCGCCTTGATGACGGCTTCGGCGAGCTTGCGGATTTCCGGATCCTTGCCATGCGCAAGCTCGACCTTGGCCATGTCGATGGCGCCCTGATGATGCGGGATCATGCTGCGGACGAAGTCCGCATCCGTATCACCGGAATACTTGATCGCCATGTCCTTGTGCATTTTGGCGTTCGCACCTTCGAATGCCTTGGTGGAGGGGCTGCCGGCTGTCGACATGCCCATCTTGGAGTGGTCCATGCCCTTCATCTCCTGCGCGGCGAGCGGGCCGGCGAGGAGAGCGGAGAGGGCGGTGGTCATGAGAATGATTTTCGTAGACATAGTTTTCCTTTTCCGTGTCCGACAAAATTTGATGATGAGGTGGATCTAAATTCCGTCAGGCGCGGGGAGGGGGTGTCAGCGGCGCGGCCGCCGGAGAGACGAGCGCCCGCTCGATCGCCGGTGCCGGATAGTCGTAATGGAAGGGGCTGTCATCGCCGATCGCCAGTTCCGGAAGCAGCGTCAGGCATGCGGCGCAGAAGGGCGTGACGCAGATCTTGCCGCCATGCGGGCAGGGTTGCTGGGAGGGTGCGTGGGAGTGTCCCGCCTTCGCTGTTTCGACCGTCTTGCCATGGTCGCGGTGCTGCGAATGGTCCTTCATTGCCGGTGCGCTCGGGACGGCCGGTACCGGCATATAGGACATGCCAACGGCCGGCATGGCCCCGTAGAGGAGCCAGGCGCAGAACATCAGAAGGGCGGCCAAGCGTGACATGGTTTTGTATCTACGATCGTTTGCGGGGAAATCAACCGCAGGAACATCACAAGGCGATGACGTCGTGCACTGCCTGATAGTCCTTGCCGAGTTCGCCATAGGGCGCGACGGGCCAGGTCCATGCCCGTTTTGCCACCGGCGCCGGCACCCCGCAGAGCAGGTCGGCCTCTTCGAGCACCTGGCCGCCGCGATCGGTAACGCGATAGGCCGTGTCCGTGATCAGAGCGATTTTGCAGGGTAGCGCGGCGAGGCCATCGAGATGGGCGCGAACGACCTTTTGCAGGATGTCGTCGCGCGCTGGGTTTCTCCCGGCGTCGAGCCGGCGCTTCGATCCGACCCCGATCTGTGACAGGATGTTGGCGGAAACGACCAGATCAAGATACGGGACCTGCCGCAGGAACGATAAAGGTTCGGGAACCTTGGCCGCGACCGCGTCGTCGAAACCGGAAAGATCCCGTGAAACCAGCCGGACATTTTTGAAGCGCCCGGCCTTCAGCCGCATCCGCACGCTCGCCAGATGCACGAGATCGACCAGCACGACCGTATCGAATTTTGCCGAGAGATCCTCGATCGGCACGTCGCGCAAAAGGCCTGAACCGAGCACCACCGCGGTCCGCCGCTGCTTCATCCCGGCGATCGTCTCGCGGATGAACGCCTTGCAGCTCTCCTCATGGGCTGCCCAATCCTTCGCGCACCGCCCGGCCCGCGACCACAGGCTGACAGAGGAGCGGATGAAGGGACGGAATTGTTTTGGCGTGACCAGGGAGGTCGCGACATATTGGATGGCTTCGGTGAGCATGGGTTAGCGGTAGACCTTACTGCTATGGCCGATGTCAATCACCAGCACCACCAGTCGTTCGTCCTGGATATCGCAGATAACCCGGTAGTCGCCGACCTTATATCGCCAATAGCCCGAGAGTGTGACCCTTGAGAGCGACGCCAAGCTCGCGGGGATTTTCATGGATTGCGAGGCGTTCTTCAAGAAATTGCCTGATCCGCATGCGGACCACGGGATCGAGTTTCTTGGCTAATTTCTGGACCGATTTAGCGTACTCAATCGTCCAGGCCACGCCAGAACTCCTCGGAGCCTATGACTTGATCCTCACCTTTGCGAATACGGTCCATAGCAGCATCGGCTAATGCGATGTCGTGGAGGTCTTCCAGATGCTGTTCGATCAGATCCAGAACATACGCGTCGGTTTTAGCACCGGCCTTGGCCGCATGCTCTGTAATCGCCTCATGCATCTCTTCCGGCATCTCGATCGTAACGCGCTTGTTCATGGCCGTTGCCCTTTCGTCGTCGCAATATATAGCATCGGGCCTGCCTCTTCACCAGTCGCCGCCCTTGCCGCCCAGGCCTCTATCCTCTAAGAAACCGCACACAAATCCGGCCTCTTCCGGCCGTCGGCAATGGAATTTCGATCATGAACGACAAGAGCAAAAAGCCCCAGAAACTCAAGGCCCGCCTGCCGCGCGGCTTCGTCGATCGCACCAGTGCCGATATCCATGCCACCAACGAGATGACCGCCAAGATCCGCGAGGTCTACGAACGCTACGGTTTCGATCCGGTCGAGACGCCGCTGTTCGAATATACCGACGCGCTCGGAAAATTCCTGCCCGACAGCGATCGTCCGAACGAGGGCGTGTTCTCGCTGCAGGATGACGACGACCAGTGGATGAGCCTGCGTTACGACCTGACGGCGCCGCTCGCCCGCCACGTGGCGGAGAATTTCAACGAGATCCAGCTGCCGTTCCGCACCTATCGCGCCGGCTACGTGTTCCGCAACGAAAAGCCGGGCCCGGGCCGTTTCCGCCAGTTCATGCAGTTCGATGCCGATACGGTCGGCGCGCCTGGCGTCCAGGCGGATGCCGAAATGTGCATGATGATGGCCGACACGATGGAAGCGCTCGGCATCAAGCGCGGCGATTATGTGATCCGCGTCAACAACCGCAAGGTTTTGGATGGGGTGATGGAGGCGATCGGGCTTGGGGGCGACGACAAGGCTGGCCAGCGCTTGAACGTATTACGTGCCATCGACAAGCTCGACAAGTTCGGCCCCGAGGGCGTGCGCCTCCTGCTCGGCGCGGGCCGCAAGGATGAATCCGGGGACTTTACCAAGGGTGCGGGTCTCGGCGACGAGCAGATCGAAAAGGTGCTCTTCTTCGTCGGCATCAAGGACTATGCCGAAAGCGCTGCCGAACTTGGCATCCTCGTCGCCGGCACGGCGCAAGGCGGCGAAGGTGTCGACGAACTGAACACGATCGGCGCGCTTGCCGTCAGCGCAGGTTATGGCCCGGATCGCATCAAGATCGACCCCTCCGTCGTCCGCGGCCTCGAATACTACACCGGCCCGGTCTTCGAAGCCGAACTCACCTTCGACGTCACCAACGAAAAAGGCGAAAAGGTCGTGTTCGGCTCGGTCGGCGGCGGTGGGCGTTATGACGGCCTCGTATCGCGCTTCATGGGGCAGCCGGTTCCCGCGACCGGGTTCTCGATCGGCGTCTCGCGCCTGATGACGGCGCTGAAGAACCTCGGCAAGCTCGGCCAGGACGAGGTGATCGCTCCGGTTCTGATCACCGTCATGGATGGCGATGTCGAGAGCATGGGCCGTTACCAGCGCTTCACCCAGGCGCTGCGCAACGAAGGCATCCGCGCCGAAATGTACCAGGGCAACTGGAAGAAGTTCGGCAACCAGCTGAAATATGCCGACCGCCGCGGCTGCCCGATCGCCATTATCCAGGGCGGCGACGAGCGGGCTCAAGGGGTCGTGCAGCTGAAGGACCTGATCGAGGGCAAGCGCCTTTCCGGCGAGATCGAGGACAATGCCAGCTGGCGAGAGGCGCGTGTGGCGCAGGAGACCGTTCCCGAGGCGGATCTGGTCGCCAAGGTGAAGGAAATTCTCGCTGCCCAGGCGGAGGATCGGAAAAGATCAGGGGATGGACACTCCATTTCTTATGATCCCAATCAATCCGGGGATACCGACGATGATGTTTGAGAGGGAATTGCCCCTCACCCTAACCCTCTCCCCGCGGGCGGGGCGAGGGGACCTGCCCCGCGATGCGTTTCGGGTGTGGTGGAACGGCGCGGCAAGTTCCTTCTCCCCGTCAGAACGGGGAGAAGGTGGCGGCAGCCGGATGAGGGGCACTCCCCCGGAGCCGGGAGCGATCCCATGCCCCTGATCGACATGCCCGACTTCTCCGCCGACCTCCTCGCCGAATTTGCCGCCCGCCGCACCGAGCGGGTCAATACGCCGGTCATCCAGCCGGCCGAACCGTTCCTCGACATGGCCGGCGAGGATCTGCGCCGCCGGATTTTCCTCACCGAAAGCGAGACCGGCGCCAATCTCTGCCTGCGTCCGGAATTCACCATTCCGGTCTGCCTGCGCCACATCGAAACCGCCACCGGCACCCCGAAACGGTATTCCTATCTCGGCGAGGTCTTCCGCCAGCGCCGCGAGGGTTCCCACGAATTCTACCAGGCCGGCATCGAGGATCTCGGCGACAAGGATATCGCCAGTTCCGACGCCCGCGCCATAGGCGATGCGACCGGCATCCTGAAGGCACTGCTGCCCGGCAAAAAACTCAGCCTGACGCTCGGCGACCAGGCGGTGTTCGAGGCGGTGGTCAAGGCGCTCGGCCTGCCGTTCGGCTGGCAGCGGCGGCTGATCCACGCCTTCGGTGACATGGAACACCTCGAAGCGCTGCTGGAACGGCTCGCAAGGCCGCAGCCGGTCACCGGCCTTGATCCTGAGATCGCCGAACTGATCGCCTCGGACAACGAGGCGGACCTCGTCACCCGCATCGACCGCACCATGCAGGAGACCGGTTATTCCACCAATGCCAGCCGTTCGCCAACCGAAATCGCGAGAAGGCTCAAGGAAAAGCTGGAACTGGCGGAAACCCGGCTCGATGGTACGGCTCTGCTGCTGCTGCGGGAATTCCTGACGCTGCAATTGCCGCTCGCCGATGCGCCCGCCGCTCTGGCCGGCTTTGCCGATGCCGCCGACCTGAAGCTCGGCCCCGCCGTGTCCCGCTTCGACGCCCGGCTTGCCGCACTCGCCAATGCCGGCGCCGATCTGTCCGCGATGACCTACCGCGCCGCCTTCGGCCGCCCGCTCGACTATTATACCGGCCTCGTCTTCGAAGTGACCGAAGCGGGCTCACCCGCCGTGCTCGCCGGCGGCGGCCGTTTCGACCGGCTGCTGACCCTGCTCGGGGCAAAGGAGCATATCCCGGCGGTCGGTTTCTCGCTCTGGCTCGACCGGATCGAAACCGCGAGGGCCACGAGATGAGCACGATCACCATCGCTCTGCCCTCCAAGGGCCGCATCAAGGAAGATACCGCAACAGTCTTCGAACGCGCCGGGCTTGCCATTTCCGCCGTCGGCAACGACCGTTCCTATCGCGGCCGCATCGAGGGAATTGAGGGCGTCGAGATCGCCTATCTCTCGGCCTCCGAGATCGCCCGTGAACTGGCAAGCGGCGCCGTGGATTTCGGCGTCACCGGCGAGGACCTAGTGCGCGAAGGCATGGCCGGCGCCGACGGACGCGTGGAGTTCTGCGCCCGCCTCGGCTTCGGCCAGGCGGATGTGGTGGTCGCGGTGCCGGAAATCTGGCTCGACGTGGAAACCATGGCCGACCTCGGCGACGTGGCGGCGGATTTCCGCGCCCGTCATGGTCGCCGGCTGCAGATCGCCACGAAATACTGGCGGCTTACCCAGCAGTTCTTTTCGAGCCAGCACGGCATCCAGCTCTACCGCATCGTCGAAAGCCTCGGCGCCACGGAAGGCGCGCCGGCTGCCGGCCAGGCGGATATCATCGTCGATATCACTTCGACGGGCTCGACGCTTCGCGCCAACCACCTGAAGATCCTGTCGGATGGCGTGATCCTGAAGTCGGAGGCCTGCCTCGTGCGGGCGCGCAACCCGGGTCACGAGGAAGACCCTCGGATTGCCAGGATCGTGGAGGCCGTGCGCGCCGCGCTCTGAATTCCAGGAGGAGGAGATCACCCATGCATATTACCGGCGGATGCCATTGCGGGCGGACGACCTATCAAGCGGAACTCGATCCGCAGCGGGTCGTCATCTGCCATTGCTCGGACTGCCAGAAGCTGACCGGCTCTCCCTTCCGCGTCACGGCGATCGTTGCCGACAGCGACCTGACGATTACCGGCAGCCAGCCGAAAATGTACAAGCGGGTGGCCGAGAGCGGCCGCGTCCGTCAGCAGTATTTCTGCCCCGAATGCGGCTCGCAGCTGTTCGTCAATGGCGAGGGCGAGGCGGCAAAGATCTGGGGCGTCCGCTGGGGCAGCATCGACCAGCGGCTGGAAATCAAGCCGCAACGGCAGGTCTGGTGCCGCTCGGCACCGTCCTGGCTTGCGGATATCGGCGAACTGCCGGCCAAGGAAAAGGACTGAAAACAAAAAAAGCCCGCCGGACTTTATCGGTCCGGCGGGCAGTCTTGGGCAGGGAATTTTGAGAGCTTAGGCAGCGATTGCGACAGAACCGCGGCGGGCGTCGATCGAAAATGCACCGGCGCCGACGGCGGCAAGAGCCAGGAAACCACCGGCAATCGTCAGGTTTTTCATCATGCTGAGCTGGTTGAACATGGTCAGCAGGCCGTTTGCGGCATCCGGGAAGCCCGGGATGGCGATCGTGCCGGAATGGAAGACGAGCGCGGTGAAGGCCGAGAACAGCGCCAGCAGGATTGCGGCGATGCGGGTCTGGAAACCGGTCAGGATGGCGAAGCCGCCAGCAACTTCGAACACGGCGACGAGATAGGTGAGCAGCGTTGCAGCCGGGATGCCGGCGCCGGTGATCATGCCGGCGGTGCCGGCCGGGTCGCCGAACTTCTGGAAGCCCGACAGGATGAACATGCCGGACAGAAGGACGCGGCCGACGAGAAGCAGGGAATTGGTAGCGGTGGTGGACATTTTGGATCTCCGGATCAGTGTCCTTGATTGGACACGCGGTTGAATTCTCTGGGACCCTATGTGCCTCATTTCCCCCGTCTTCGGAAGATGAACGATGATTGACGGTTTGTTCGACAAAAGAGAACGATCGTCCGCAATCAGCTTTCCTCGATGCGGCGCGCATCCTCCGGCAGAACCGAAAGTTCGCGCCAGTCGATCTCTTCCAGCAGCAGATTGTACTCGTCGACATTGACCTTGTGGACCAAGCGAAGCCTTTCCAGCTCCTCCCGCTGTCCGGCGATCGCCTTCAGGGCCAGCCGCCGGTAGGTGTCGAGCGATTTCGCGTCCTCGGTCCGCGAGGCGGCCTGCTGCTCGATGCGGAATTTCGAACGCAGCAGGTCGGCCTCGGCTTCCGTCGCTCCGTCCAGTTTGGAAAGGCCGGCGAGCGCGATCTTGCCGCGCAGGACGGCAAGTTCCCCATGCCCTTCGGCGCGGCGGTCAAGGCCGAGCCAGCGGATGATCGGGGTGAGCGTCAGTCCCTGGACGACGAGGGTTGCTAGAACCACCGCAAACGCCGTCAGCACCACCACGTCGCGCTGCGGAAAGTCCGCCGGCAGGGCGAAGGCGGTCGCGAGCGTCACCAGCCCGCGCATGCCGCACCAGCCGGCCAAAAGCGCCTGCGTCACCGTCGCGGGTTCGGGCCTGCCACGGCGCAGTTCATACCAGGAATTGACCCGGTTGAAGCCGAGGCAGACAACGAAACGCACGGCAATGACGATCACGATCGTGAGCAGCGAAAACGTCGCCGCATCCCAAAGGTGGTCTGCCGGCATTCCGCCGACGATGTCGCGAACCTGCATGCCCATCAGCAGGAAGGCCATGACGTTGAGCACGAAGACGACGGCGGTCCAGACCGCATAGGACTGCACGCGCATGCGCGCCGAGGAACGCGCTTCGCTGCTTCTGGCGAGCGTCATCGCGAAGGCGACGATGGCGAGAACCGCCGACAGGCCGAGGCGTTCGGCGATGATCCAGAGAAGGAAGGTCTGCACGAATTGCAGGAGGATGCCGCCGAGCGTGCCGGCGACGAAGCGCATGAGATAGCGGACTACGCCTGCCGCGAGAATACCGAGCAGGATGCCGCCCGGCACCGCAAGGGAAAGATGCAGCGCCACCGCGGTGTCGAGATTGCCGGCCGATTGAACGGAAAGCGCCGCGTCGAAGATCAAGAGCGCCGCGGCATCGTTGAACAGGCTTTCGCCCCGAAGGACGGTGTCGGTGCTGCGCGGGATCGACATCGACGACAGCACCGCCGTTGCGGCCGCCGCATCGGGCGGAGCGACGATCGCGCCGAGCACGAGTGCGGCTGCAATCGGCAATCCGGCGACAGTCCATCCGACGAAGGCGACGGCTGCCGCGGTGACGCAGACGCCGCCGATCGCAAACACCAGCAGCGGCAGCCAGAACCGGCGGGCGATCCCCAGCGGAAAATCGAAGGCGGCGTCCAGCAGCGCCGGCGCGATGAACAGCGCCAGGGCGGTGTGCGGATCAAGCGAGATATAGGGCATGCCCGGCACCAGTGCGACGGCCGCACCCGCGAGTGCCAGCATCGATGGATAGGGCACGGAAAGCCGGCGCGAGATCTGCAGGAGCACGATCGCGACAAGCAGCAGGACGAGCAGGCTCTCGAAGAAACTCATGGAGCGACTGTAATTGCCGATCGCGCCGTTGTCAGCGGCCTTTGCTCGAGGCCCGCAAAAAGCCGGATAAACAAAAAGGGCGATCCGAAGACCGCCCTTTCCGAACTGAACCGGCTGGCTCAGATGTGAAGACCCGAAGGTCTTACATCATGTCCATGCCGCCCATTCCGCCCATGCCGCCCGGCATGCCGCCGCCGGCAGCTTCCTTCTTCGGAAGTTCGGCGATCATGGCTTCGGTGGTGATCAGCAGCGAGGCAACCGAAGCTGCGTTCTGCAGAGCCGTGCGGACAACCTTGACCGGGTCGACGATGCCGAGCGCGATCAGATCGCCGTATTCGCCGGTCTGAGCGTTGTAGCCGTAGTTGTCTTCGTTCTTGTCGAGGATCTTGCCGACAACGATCGAGGCTTCGTCACCAGCGTTTTCAGCGATCTGGCGAACCAGTGCCTGAAGAGCCTTGCGAACGATATTGATGCCGGCTTCCTGGTCCTGGTTCTCGCCCTTGACCGAGATCTTCGTGGACGAACGGAGCAGGGCAACGCCGCCGCCCGGTACGATGCCTTCCTGAACGGCAGCGCGCGTCGCGTTGAGAGCGTCGTCGATGCGGTCCTTCTTTTCCTTGACTTCGACTTCCGTCGAGCCGCCGACGCGGATCACGGCAACGCCGCCAGCGAGCTTGGCAAGACGTTCCTGCAGCTTTTCGCGGTCGTAGTCGGAGGTGGTTTCTTCGATCTGGGCCTTGATCTGACCAACGCGGCCTTCGATGTCGGACTTGGCGCCGGCACCGTCAACGATCGTGGTGTTTTCCTTGGAGATCGAAACCTTCTTGGAGCGGCCGAGCATGTCGAGGGTGACATTTTCGAGCTTGATGCCGAGGTCTTCGGAGATGACAGTGCCGCCCGTCAGGATGGCGATGTCTTCCAGCATGGCCTTGCGGCGGTCGCCGAAGCCCGGAGCCTTGACGGCAGCGATCTTGAGGCCGCCACGCAGCTTGTTGACGACGAGCGTTGCAAGAGCTTCGCCTTCGACGTCTTCAGCGATGATCAGGAGCGGCTTGCCGGTCTGAACAACGGCTTCGAGAACCGGGAGCATCGCCTGCAGGTTCGAGAGCTTCTTCTCGTGAAGGAGAATGAAAGCGTCGTCGAGGTCGGCGATCATCTTTTCCGGGTTGGTCACGAAGTAGGGCGACAGGTAGCCGCGGTCGAACTGCATGCCTTCGACGACTTCGAGTTCGGTTTCGGCGGTCTTGGCTTCTTCAACCGTGATGACGCCTTCGTTGCCGACCTTCTGCATGGCTTCAGCAATATCGAGACCGATCTGCTTTTCGCCGTTTGCGGAGATCGTGCCGACCTGTGCGACTTCTTCCGAAGTGTTGATCTTCTTGGCCTTGGCCTGGAGATCCTTGACGACTTCGGCAACGGCGAGATCGATGCCGCGCTTCAGGTCCATCGGGTTCATGCCGGCTGCAACGGCCTTGCCGCCTTCGCGGACGATCGCCTGGGCAAGAACGGTAGCGGTGGTGGTGCCGTCGCCGGCGATGTCGTTGGTCTTCGAAGCAACTTCGCGGACCATCTGGGCGCCCATGTTTTCGAACTTGTCGTCAAGTTCGATTTCCTTGGCGACCGATACGCCGTCCTTGGTGATGCGCGGAGCGCCGAAGGACTTGTCGATGATGACGTTACGGCCCTTCGGGCCGAGCGTTACCTTGACTGCGTCAGCGAGAACATCGACGCCGCGCAGCATCTTTTCGCGCGCGGTGCGGCCGAACTTGATTTCTTTGGCTGCCATTTTGATAACTCCTGAAAAGGGGTGTCAGCGATTTCGAATGAAGAGCAACCGGCTGGAAATCAGCCGATGATGCCCATGATGTCGGATTCCTTCATGATCAGAAGGTCTTCGCCATCGAGCTTGACTTCGGTGCCCGACCACTTGCCGAACAGGACGCGATCGCCGGCCTTGACGTCGAGAGCGGTGATGTTGCCCTTGTCGTCGCGGGTGCCGGTGCCGACGGCGACGATTTCGCCTTCCTGCGGCTTTTCCTTGGCGGTATCAGGAATGATGATGCCGCCCTTGGTCTTGGCTTCGGATTCGACGCGACGAACAACGACGCGGTCGTGAAGGGGGCGGAAATTGGTGCTTGCCATTGTCTAATCCCTCGATCAAATGACATGGACGGGTGGAACCCGTATCTCGGTGCTGTTAGCACTCCCGGGTAGAGAGTGCCAGCCGCGTCGAGATAAGGGTGGCAGGCGGATGAGTCAAGAACGGCCGTAAAATTTTCGAGACGGCTCGGGACCTCATACGAAATACGCTTAACGATACGGATGCTGATAAACGCCTGCGCTTGGCGAACGGACCGCCGTCTTTGGCACATCGGGCTTTCAGTTCCGGCCACCCCGCCGGGCAGGTCGGCATGTTGCACTGGACTTTGGTGGAAGAAAGGCGCGGATCGAAAGAGCACGGCCGGCAAGCGTGTTTTCACCGCTGTCGCCGAGCCGTCGCGGCTGTCGAGGCGCATTCCGGCCTGTCTGGAAATCAAAATGCTGCCTTGACTCGATTTCCAGTATCCCGTTTAACGTAATCATGGGGTTTGCGAATGCCCCACGAGGCGCCATGCCGAAGTTCGCGTCCTTCATATGGTTTTCACATATGGCTCTTAGAGGGGACGTAACATGGCGAATTTTAACACGATTTCCTGTGAAAAGCTGGCCCGTCTCATCGGCACGCCCAAGGCGCCCGTCATCATAGACGTTCGCACGCCCGAAGATTTCGCCGAAAACCCTTTCCTGCTGCCGGCTTCGCTGAGGCGCGACTATTCGGATGTCGCCGATTGGGCGGGGTCGTTTCGCGGCCGCTGGGTCGTTGTCGTCTGTCAGAAGGGCCGCAAGCTGAGCGAGGGTGTTGCCGCCTTTCTGCGCCTGGCCGGCGCCGAGGCCGAAAATCTCGAAGATGGCTTCGAAGGCTGGCGTGACCTTGGCTTGCCGCTCCTGCCGGCCGAGAAACTGCCTCCGCGCAATACCAATGGCGCGACGCTTTGGGTCACGCGTACCAGACCGAAGATAGACCGGATCGCCTGTCCCTGGCTCATCCGCCGTTTCGTGGATCCGGTCGCCGCATTTCTCTTCGTCGCGGCCCCTGAGGTCGAGGCGGTGGCCGAGCGGTTCGGCGCCACCCCGTTCGATGTCGACGGCGTGTTCTGGAGCCATCGCGGAGAACTCTGCAGCTTCGATGTCATGGTCGAGGAATTCGGCCTGTCGCTGCCGGCCCTGGGCCAGATGGCGAGGATCGTTCGCGGCGCCGATACCGACCGGCTCGATCTCGAACCGCAGGCGGCCGGACTTCTGGCCATATCGCTCGGCCTGTCGCGCATGTATGCCAGCGATCTGGAACAGCTTGATCAGGGCATGCTGATCTATGACGCGCTCTATCGGTGGGCGCGCGACGCGATGGACGAAAAGCACGACTGGGTGGTCCGGGGTGGAAAAGGGTGAGGCGGTGATGGATCGCGCGGTGAAGGACGGGATCGCGGCCACCCCCTCGCTCGGGGAGCTGACCGCGGTGTTCGCGCGGATCGGGGTCTTGAGTTTCGGCGGGCCTGCCGGGCAGATCGGCTTGATGCACCGGATGCTGGTGGAAGAACGGCGCTGGCTTTCGGAAGGACGTTTTCTGCATGCCCTGAACTATTGCATGCTGCTGCCCGGACCGGAGGCGCAGCAGCTCGCCACCTATATCGGCTGGCTGATGTTCGGCGTGCGCGGCGGCATGATCGCAGGCCTTCTATTCGTGCTGCCGGGGCTTGCCGTCATCATCGCCCTTTCGGCGGCCTACGCTCTCTATCAGGACACGAGCTGGCTGACCGGCCTGTTCTTCGGGCTGAAGGCGGCCGTGCTGGCAATCGTCGTCGAGGCGGTCATCCGCCTGAGCCGCAAGACGCTGAAGAGCCGTTTTCTGGTCGGCATCGCGGCGGCTGCCTTCATCGCGCTGTTCTTTTTCAGCCTGCCGTTTCCGCTGGTCGTGCTTGCGGCCGGGCTTGCCGGTTTTACCGCGGCCCGCAGGGGAGGCCAGTCGGCAAATACCGGTTCCGCGGCGATGGAGCTGCCGAAGCGGCCGACGCCGTTGGGGGCTGTCGCCACGCTGGTCCTGTGGATCGCCGTCTGGCAGTTTCCGCTTCTCTTGCTCTGGGTTTTCTCCGCGCCGGAAGGCCTGGCGGTCATGTTCACCTTCTTCTCCAAGATGGCGATGGTGACCTTTGGCGGCGCCTATGCGGTGCTTGCCTATGTGGCGCAGGTGGCGGTCGAGAATTACGGCTGGCTGAAACCCGGCGAGATGCTGGACGGGCTGGCGCTGGCCGAAACGACACCGGGACCGCTCGTCCTGGTGCTTTCATTCGTCGGTTTCCTGGTCGGTTTCCGCGAGGCGGCCGGTCTTGGCCCCGTCACCGGCGGTGTGATCGGCGCGCTGCTGGTCGCCTGGGCGACCTTCGTGCCGAGCTTCATCTGGATCTTCGCCGGAGCGCCCTATATCGAGCGGCTGCGCGGCAATCCGGTCCTTTCGGCGGCGCTCTCGGCGATCACCGCCGCGGTCGTCGGCGTCATCCTCAACCTCGCCATCTGGTTCGGCCTGCATGTCCTTTTCCGTGAGGTTGAGCAGATCTCGATCTGGCCGGCAGTCGGCCTGAAGCTTTTCTGGCCGGTCTGGACCACTCTCGATCCGCTCGCCTTTCTGCTCTTCGCGGTCTCGGCTTTCCTGCTGTTCCGCATGAAGATCGGCATGGTGCCCGTGCTCCTTGTCAGCGCGGTCGTTGGCCTTGCCGTCCGCTTTCTGGTTGCGGTCTAGGGACGAGGCGCTGAAAGCCGGCTCCTGCCGGCCCGGCGATGCCGCCGCGGGTTTTCCCTCGAATATCTCTTGTAATCTTTCCGGGGGTTTGCCATGTGACCCGGGACTTGCGAGACGGGAAGAAGACATGGCGAAGCGCATCGGCAATCTGAACGAAGTGATCGGCGACTACGACGTCGTGCTTTCGGACGTCTGGGGCGTCGTACATAATGGCGTCGAAGCCTTCCAGCAATCGTGCAAGGCGCTGGCCGCGGCCCGCGAAGCCGGCGCGACGGTCGTGCTGATCACCAATTCCCCGCGCACCGCGCCCGGCGTCATCCAGCAGATGAAACTGCTTGGCGTTCCGGACGGCACCTACGACCGGATCGTCACGTCAGGCGACGTCACCCAGCACCTGATCGTCGATGGCCCGAAAAAGGTCTTTCTGATCGGCCCTGACCGCGATCTCAACCTGTTCGACGGGCTTGGCGTCGAGGTGGTCCCGGCTGACGAGGCCGAATGCATCGTCTGCACCGGTTTCTTCGACGACGAGAAGGAAGTGCCGGAAGATTATACCGACATGCTGACCGCGTTTGCCCGGCGCGACGTGCCCTTCATCTGCGCCAACCCGGATCTCGTCGTCGAGCGCGGCCACAAGATCATCCCCTGTGCCGGCGCGGTTGCGGCCTATTACGAAGATCTGGGCGGCAAGACCCGCGTCGCCGGCAAGCCGCATCGGCCGATCTACGAGGCGGCGATCGCAGCCGCCCGCGAAGCGCACGGCGATTTCCCGATGAACCGGGTTCTGGCGATCGGCGACGGCATGCCGACCGACGTGCGCGGCGCGCTCGCATACGGCCTCGACCTGCTTTATATCAGCGCGGGCATCCATGTCGCCGAATACACGATCAACGGCCAGACCGACGAGGCGATCCTCAACGCCTGGCTGAAGCGGGAAAACGCGACGCCGAAATACTGGATGCCGCGCCTCGCATAGCCCTGGGCCTGAATGGGCCGGAACCGGAATCCGCCGCATGACTGTCTTCCACCGCAACGAGAAGAAGGAACCGCTGCCTGAGGGGTTGCAGGGCGGCGTCATCGCCATCGGCAATTTCGACGGCGTGCATCGCGGCCATCGCAGCGTTCTGGAACGGGCGCTGACGCTTGCCGAAGAGCGTGGCGTGCCGGCCCTGGTACTGACCTTCGAACCCCATCCGCGCACCGTTTTCCGCCCGGAAGAACCGGTGTTCCGGCTGACGCCCGCGCCGCTCAAGGCCCGGCTGCTCGAAGCCATGGGTTTCCGCTCGGTGATCGAATATCCCTTCACCCCGGACTTTGCGACCCGCTCGGCGGAAGAATTCATCCAGACCATCCTGGTCGACTGGCTCTCCGCCAGCGCCGTCGTGACCGGCTTCGATTTCCATTTCGGCAAGGGCAGGGAAGGCGGCCCGGCCTTCCTGATGGCGTCGGGCGCCAAGCATGGCTTCAACGTCCAGCTCGTCGACGCCTTCCGCGATGAGAATGCCGAGGTGATCTCGTCGAGCCGCATCCGAGACCTGCTGGCGCAAGGCGATGTATCGGCAGCGGCCGGCCTGCTCGGTTACCGCTATACGCTCGAGGCGGAAGTGATCGGCGGCGAAAAACTCGGCCGCCAGCTCGGCTTCCCGACCGCCAACATGCAGCTTCCCCCGGAGGCCGAATTGAAGGCCGGCATCTACGCCGTGCGCTTCCGCCGCCCGGATGGCACGCTGTTCGACGGCGTCGCCAGCTACGGCCGCCGCCCGACGGTGATCGAGAACGGGGCACCGCTGCTCGAAACTTACCTGTTCGATTTTTCCGGCAGCCTTTACGGCGAGACCTGTTCCGTCTCCTTCTTCGGCCACCTGCGCGACGAACTGAAATTCGACGGGCTCGATCCGCTGGTCGCCCAGATCAGACGCGACGAGGAGGAGGCGCGGGGGCTGCTGTCCGGTGTCAGGCCGCTTGGAGAGCTGGACGCCAAGATCGCGTTTTGAGGGGTTAGCGGAGCAGCCTGCTGTCAAAGGGGTAGCGCACGGCGTTCTCGATTGTCAGCCTTCCTGCATCCGCATGCTCCGGATTGATCAGGACGTTTGCGGCTTCGGGTAAAATCGCCGACGGCACCTTCAGAAGGCAGAATTTGTTTTCAGTGAGCCAGCGCTCTCCCGCCTGCTGTGTTTCGGTGGCGTCAAAAAGATCGATATCACTCGACGCAATCGTCTTTGCAACAACGTCGTCCGGACAATGAATCTTCAGCAGTTGAAAATCCAGCGGAAGATCTTCAGCATCGACATGCACCAATATTTCAAGAAGGGCGGTCGAAGGATGATCGCAGCAATAGACGATCGGCATTCCCTGTTTATGCCATCGACCGGGCGCGACTAGTCCGCCTCCGCCTGACAAGTCCGCATAGTTGGAGATACGCCACAGGATCATGGATCAGACGTAAATGCCGTGATCGATCTGGTGCAGCGCCTGCTCGACGAGCACTGCACCGCTCTCCGATTCCAGGAGATCGAGCGGCACGACGCCGTCCATTCCTCTATTGGGTTTGCGCAGCCAGCGGTGAGCGCGGTCCTGATCACCGAAGACCCGTTTGGCGAGCTCCATGACGCGCACGACACGCAGGGCGCCGTCGTTCTCGCTGACGGTCAGTGTTTCCCGGTTGGCGATACGCCGGGCAAGCGTGCGGCGCGGTGCGACAAATCTATAGAGCTCTTCCATCGAAAAGCCGAGTTTGGTCAACTCCGAGACGTTGGTTCCGTCATAGGCCTGCAACTGACCGCGGGATGCGATTTCGAGCCGCTTGCGAATAGGCATGTCAGCGGATGCGCGCAATTCAAATACCCTCCATGCCAGATGCCCTGTAATGTATGCGCAGATGGCATCAAAATCAAATGCGGCTTTGGAACGAAATGACGGAGGAACTCCCTTCCTTTCCGCCGCAAAAACCCTTAAAGAACCGCATTATGAAAGAATTCCGGCTGGCTCAGATCATTCGAATTATCGGCCCGGCCTTCCGCGCGGCTTGAGAGCGAGCGGGAAGGTCCGGGTTTTCGGCGTTTTTCAAAGCGCCTTCCGCCAGCCAATTTTCATCGAGATGCGCCCCGTCGCGGCGCCAGGACGATTGCTCAATCCATGACAGATACCGCCGAAAAGCTCGACTATTCGAAGACCCTCTACCTGCCCGAAACCGATTTCCCGATGCGCGCCGGCCTGCCGCAGAAGGAGCCGGAACTGGTCGCCCGCTGGCAGCAGATGGACCTCTACAAACAGCTCCGCGCCTCCGCCGTGGGCCGCGAAAAATTCGTGCTGCATGACGGCCCGCCCTATGCCAACGGCAATATCCATATCGGCCACGCGCTGAACAAGATCCTGAAGGACGTCATCACCCGCTCGTTCCAGATGCGCGGTTACGACTCGAACTATGTTCCGGGCTGGGATTGCCACGGCCTGCCGATCGAGTGGAAGATCGAGGAAAAATACCGCGAGAAGGGCAAGAACAAGGACGAGGTCCCGGTCAACGAATTCCGCCAGGAATGCCGCGAATTCGCCGCCGGCTGGATCAAGGTCCAGGCCGAGGAATTCAAGCGCCTCGGCATCGTCGGCGATTTCGACAACCCCTACCTGACGATGAATTTTCACGCGGAATCGCGCATCGCCGGTGAACTCCTGAAGATCGCCCAGAGCGGCCAGCTCTATCGCGGCTCGAAGCCGATCATGTGGTCGGTGGTCGAGCGCACCGCGCTGGCTGAGGCGGAGGTCGAGTACCACGATTATGAGAGCGACACGATCTGGGTAAAGTTCCCGGTGCTGATGGTCGAAGTTGAGCTAGGTACCGGGAAATCCGATCTTTTAGGTGCCCACGTCGTCATCTGGACGACGACGCCCTGGACGATCCCCGGCAACCGCGCGATCTCCTATTCGCCAAAGATCTCGTACGGCCTTTACGAAGTGACCGAGGCCGCCAACGACTTCGGCCCGCGTCCGGGTGAAAAGCTGATCTTCGCCGATAAGCTGGCCGAAGAGAGCTTTGCCAAGGCCAAGCTCCAGTACAAGCGTCTGCGCGATCTGTCGGCTGACGAGATGGCGGCGATCACCTGCGCGCACCCCTTGAAGGGCCTTGGCGGCGGCTACGATTTCGCCGTCCCGCTCCTCGCCGGCGACCACGTCACCGACGATGCCGGTACCGGCTTCGTCCACACCGCCCCCTCCCACGGCCGCGAGGACTTCGAGGCCTGGATGCATCACGTGCGTGATCTCGAAGCCCGCGGCATCGACACGAAAATCCCGTTCCCGGTCGACGATGCCGGCGCCTATACCGCCGATGCCCCCGGTTTCGAGGGCGCCCGTGTCATGGATGACAACGGCAAGAAGGGCGATGCCAACGACCGCGTCATCAAGGCGCTGATCGAGCGCAACGCGCTGTTTGCGCGCGGCCGCCTCAAGCATCAGTATCCGCATTCCTGGCGTTCCAAGAAGCCGATCATCTTCCGCAACACGCCGCAGTGGTTCGTTTATATGGACAAGACGCTCGCCGACGGCGCGACGCTGCGCTCGCGGGCGCTGAACGCCATCGACGACACGCGTTTCGTCCCCGCCGCCGGCCAGAACCGCTTGCGCGCGATGATCGAGCAGCGCCCGGACTGGGTGCTGTCCCGTCAGCGCGCGTGGGGCGTGCCGATCTGCGTCTTCGTCGACGAGGAAGGCGAGATCCTCCAGGACGAGGCGGTCAACAAGCGCATCCTCGAAGCCTTCGATCTCGAAGGGGCCGATGCATGGTTCGCGGAAGGCGCGCGCGAGCGCTTCCTCGGCTCCCGCGCCAATGAGGGCTGGACCCAGGTCAGGGATATCCTCGATGTCTGGTTCGACAGTGGTTCCAGCCATACCTTCACGCTCGAAGACCGCCCGGACCTGAAATGGCCGGCCGACGTCTATCTGGAAGGTTCCGACCAGCATCGCGGCTGGTTCCATTCCTCGCTGCTGGAATCCGCCGCCACCCGCGGCCGGGCGCCCTATGACACGGTCGTCACCCATGGCTTCACCATGGACGAGAAGGGCCAGAAGATGTCGAAATCGCTCGGCAATGTCGTGGCGCCGCAGGATGTCATGAAGGATGCCGGCGCCGATATCCTGCGCCTCTGGGTGATGACCACCGACTATTGGGAAGACCAGCGCCTCGGCAAGACCATCATCCAGACCAATGTCGATGCCTATCGCAAGCTGCGCAACACGATCCGCTGGATGCTCGGCACGCTCGCCCATGACGAGGGCGAGGAGATCGCCTATGCCGATCTGCCGGAACTCGAAAAGCTGATGCTGCACCGCTTGTCCGAACTCGATAAGCTCGTGCGCGAGGGTTATGACGCCTTCGAGTTCAAGAAGATCGCCCGTGCGCTGATCGATTTCTCCAATATCGAGCTGTCGGCCTTCTATTTCGATATCCGCAAGGACGCGCTTTATTGCGACGCGCCGTCCTCGCTGCGCCGGCGCGCCGCTCTTGCCGTCATCCGCAAGATCTTCGACTGCACGGTCACCTGGCTTGCGCCCATGCTGCCGTTCACCACCGAAGAATCGTGGCTGTCGCGTAACCCCAACGCGGTTTCGGTCCATCTCGAACAGTTCCCGACGGTTCCCGCCGAGTGGAAAAACGAGGCGGTTGCCGAGAAGTGGGCGCAGATCCGCAAGGTGCGCTCGGTTGTCACAGGCGCGCTCGAAATCGAGCGCAAGGACAAGCGGATCGGCTCTTCGCTGGAAGCGGCACCTGTCGTTTATGTCAACGACCCGGAGTTGATGAAGGCGCTGGAAGGCCAGGATTTCGAAGAGACCTGCATCACCTCGGGCATCGCCATCGTTTCGGGCGAAGGGCCGGAGACCGCCTTCCGCTTGGCCGAAGTGCAGGGCGTCGCCGTCGATCCCAAGCTCGCCGAAGGCACCAAATGTGCCCGCTCGTGGCGGGTGACGACCGATGTCGGCTCCGATCAAGCTTATCCGGATGTGTCGGCCCGTGATGCCGCCGCGTTGCGCGAACTGGCCGCTCTCGGCCGGCTTTGATCGCTTGAAATCGCCGGATGATTGCGCTTTGGGCAATCATCCGGTAAAACTGCCTGAAATTGGCCGGATTTTCCGGCCATCAGGCGTTTGAGTGTGTCTGAGGCGTCAGGACGGGCGCCGCTGGAAGGGTTTTGATGAAAGCGACATCTGCGTTTCGTGTCAGCCTGGGCGTGGCTGGCATCCTCGCCTCGACATTGACCCTTTCGGGCTGCATCGGTGGTCCGACCTACGGCACCGACAAGACGGCCATGGAACAGCTGACCGACGATCTCGGCCAGTCTGTATCGCTCGGTGGCAAGAATACCGAGGCGAAAGCCGGCCTGAAGTACAACCCGCGTCCTTCGCTGGTGGTCGCCAAGGGGCAGGACCAGACGTTGCCGGCGCCCCAGCAGTCGCTGGCGAGCCGCGAGAACAACCCCAACTGGGTCGAATCTCCGGAAGAAACCCGCAAGCGCCTGCGCGACGAGGCCGCCGCGAACGAAAAGGACCCCAACTATCGTTCGCCGCTTCTTGCAGGCAGCGGCCAGGCCGGTCAGATGACCGAGACCGAGAAATGGGAAGCCTTCCGCAAGGCCAAGGCAGATGCCGAAACCGTCAGCGTCACCGGGCGCCGTCGTTCGCTCTCCGAGCCGCCGGCGGAATTCCGCTCGGCGGATGCGGCTGCCCTGACGGATGTCGGCGAGCCCGAGAGCCAGAAGGAAAAGCGTCGCAAGGCGCAGGCCGCCGACGCCAGGAAGGGCGGCGACTGGTGGAAGCTCTTCTGAGCCGGCGCCTCAATCCTCTCTTTTCGATCTGAAGAAATCGGTGAGCAGCACCGCGGCCTCGCTTTCTCCGAGGCCGGAATAGACTTCCGGCGCATGATGGCAGGTCGGCTGCGCGAAGAAACGCACGCCGTTATCCACCGCTCCGCCCTTGGGATCCTCGGCGCCGTAATAGAGCCGCCGGATGCGGGCGAACGAGATCGCCCCCGCGCACATCGTGCAGGGTTCGAGCGTCACGTAGAGATCGGCACCCGACAGCCGTTCCTGCCCAAGCGCTGCCGAAGCATCGCGGATGACGGCGATTTCGGCATGAGCGGTGACGTCGTTTTCGGCGCGGGTCCGGTTTCCGGACCGGGCGACGATCGCGCCATCGAGCACCAGCACGGCGCCGATCGGGACCTCGCCGCGGGCGGCGGCGTCCCTGGCTTCTGCAAGTGCTGCGTCCATGAACCCATCGGTATTAGGCATTTCGGCGATTTCCTCTTAACCCGGATCGCGTGAACTGGTAGGAAGCATCCAACCGGAAGCCCGGGTGCGGGCACGAATCCATCTCAGTCAACACGAACAAGAATGTCCGGATCGCTCCGTTAGACATCACGCTTCAGGCAAACAACAAATGAATTCCAAAGACAAGCCGAAGCGCGGCGAAGGCAGGACCTTCGTTCGCGAAACCAAACCCCGCTCCGAGGCGAAGGCCGGTGCCGGCGGCAAGGCGGGTTTTTCCGCCAAGGAGGGGCTCGGCCCGAAGAAGGGTTTCGCGGCCAAGGCCGGCGCTGAAAAGGCGGCAAAGCCGGTCCGCAAGCTGCCGCCCGCGCCGGAAACCATGGAGGCGGAAGGCAAGCCCGAGCGCATTTCCAAGATCCTTGCCCGCGTCGGCGTGGCATCGCGCCGCGACGTCGAGCGGATGATCATGGAAGGCCGGGTCAGCCTGAACGGCAAGGTTCTCGATACGCCGGTCGTCAATGTCACGCTGGCCGACAGAATAGAAGTGGACGGCGCGCCGATCCGCGGCATCGAGCGCACCCGCCTCTGGCTCTACCACAAGCCGGCCGGCCTGGTGACCACCAATTCCGATCCGGAAGGCCGTCCCACCGTCTTCGACAACCTGCCGGAAGGCCTGCCGCGCGTTCTCTCCGTCGGCCGCCTCGACATCAATACCGAAGGCCTGCTGCTGCTCACCAACGACGGCGGCCTGTCGCGCGTCCTCGAATTGCCGACCACCGGCTGGCTGCGCCGCTACCGTGTGCGCGCCCATGGCGAAATCGATCAGGAAGCGCTCGACAAGCTGAAGGACGGCATCGCCGTCGAAGGCGTGCTTTATGGCTCGATCGACGCCACGCTCGACCGCACCCAGGGCCACAATTCGTGGATCACCATGGGCCTTCGCGAAGGCAAGAACCGCGAGATCAAGAACGTGCTCGGCGCGCTCGGGGTGGAAGTCAACCGCCTGATCCGCATTTCCTATGGGCCGTTCCAGCTCGGCGACCTGCCGGAAGGCGAGGTGGTCGAAGTGCGCGGTCGCATGCTGCGCGACCAGCTCGGTCCGCGACTGATCGAGGAATCCAAGGCCAATTTCGACGCGCCGATCTATACCGAGACCGCTGCGGAAGAGGACGAAAAGCCCGCTCGTGCGGAACGGTCCGCCCGCACCGAGCACTCGGAATGGGCGGCAAGGCCTGAAAAGACCGAGCGTCCGCGTGCCGGCAAGCCCGAGGACCGGCGCGAAAAGGCGCTCGGCCGTCTCGACACCAGGCGCGACGACCGCAAGTTCGCCGACAAGCCGCGTGGTGCAAAGCCGTTCGGCGGCCGCGTCGAGGACGAGGACGACCGGCCGAAGAAGCGTCCTCCCCTGGGCACCAGCCGCACGGCCAATGTCTGGATGGCGCCGGGCGCGCGCCCGACCACCGAAAGCAAGACCCGCAAATCCTCCGCCCGCGCCGAGGCCGAGCAGCTTTTCAAGAAGCCGGCACCCCAGAACGACCGCCCGGTCCTTGTCAACCGCGCGGAAGAAGACAGCGACTGGATCCGCGCCGACGGCCCCGACAAACAGGACAAGGGCGATTTCGGACGCAAGAAGTCCTTTGGCGATCGGCCGGACCGTGGCGAGCGTTCCTTCGGTGACAAGCCGAGAGGCGAGCGCTCGTTTGGCGACCGCAAGCCGCGCGAAGGCGGCGACCGCCCCCGGACGAAATCCTTCTCGGGCGATGCGCGCGCAGAGCGCCCGCGTGGCGAGCGTGCTTTCGGCGATCGCCCGTCCCGCGGCGACCGGCCGTTCGGCGACAAACCCCGCGGTGACCGCAAGCCGCGCGAGGACGGTGATCGTCCCGCACGGTCCTTCTCCGGCGAAGGTCGTTCCGAGCGCCCGCGCAGCGATCGCCCGTTCGGTGACAAGCCGAGAGGCGAGCGCTCTTTCGGCGACAAACCCCGCGGTGATCGCAAGCCGCGCGAGGATGGCGAGCGCCCCGTGCGTTCCTTCTCGGCAGGCGAGGGCCGTTCGGAACGTCCGCGCAGCGACCGGCCGTTCTCGGATCGGCCGCCTCGCGGAGATCGTCCCGCAGGCGACCGGCCCTTTGGCGACAAGCCCCGTGGCGGAAAACCCGGCGCCAAGCCGTTTGGCGGCAAGCCGGGCGGTGGCAAGAGCTTTGGCGGAAAGCCTTCCGGCGGTCGCGGAAAACCGGCGGGTGCGGGTGGCAAGCCCGGTGGCCGGCCCGCCTCGGGCGGACGCCCGGCCGGCGGCAAGCCGCGCACGCCGAGAGGGTGATGCGCGGTGCGGATCGTCGGTGGTGAATTTCGCGGCCGGTCTCTGGCCACGCCCAAAACGAACGACATCCGGCCGACCATCGACCGGACGCGCGAAAGCCTGTTCAACATTATCGGCCACGTCTATCCCCAGGCGCTGGACGGCGGCCGGGTGATCGACCTGTTCGCCGGCACCGGCGCGGTCGGGCTTGAGGCGCTGTCGCGCGGCTGCAAGAGCGCGCTCTTCGTCGAAAACGGCGTCGAGGGCCGGGGCCTCTTGTGGGAGAATATCGACAGCCTCGGCCTGCATGGCCGGGCGCGGATTCTCCGCCGCGACGCCACCAAGCTCGGCACGGCCAACAATATCGAGCCGTTCCATTTCCTGTTCGCCGATCCGCCCTATGGCCAGGGGCTCGGCGAGGGCGCCATGCTTTCGGCCCATGCGGGCGGCTGGCTGGCACCCGGAGCCCTTGCCATTCTGGAAGAGCGGGCCGACATAAACCCTGCCGTCGATGCCGTCTTCAAGCTTTTGGAAAGCCGGACCTTCGGCGATACCCGCATGGATTTTTTCCGCTACCAGCCGGCCTGAGGTCAGAGGAATGAATACGAGGCTCGCAATTCCCGATCTCGAAGCGGTCAGCGCCAAGGGCGGCCTGACGTTTGCCGTGGCCCTCGGTGGCGGTGGCGCGCGCGGCCTTTCGCACATCCAGGTCATCGAGGCCCTGGATGAGCTCGGGATAAGGCCGGTGGCGATTTCCGGCTCGTCGATCGGTGCGATCATCGGCGCCGGCATGGCTTCCGGCATGACCGGCCGCGAGATCCGCCAATATGCGCTCGAAACGGTCGGCCACCGCGGCACCCTCTTGAACAAGCTCTGGGGCCTCGGTCCCGCGACCATGCGCGACAAGCTCGGCGGCTTCCGTTTCGGCCAGTTCAATCTCGAACTGATCCTCGATGCCTTCCTGCCGCCGCAGGTGCCGGAGGATTTCGACGAACTCGTGATCCCGATGAAGATTTCCGCCACCGACTATTACGGCCAGGCGGAAGTGATCCTGGAACAGGGCGAGCTGCGCACCGCGATCGCGGCCTCCGCCGCCATTCCCGGCCTGTTCATGCCGGTCCGGGTCAACGGCCGGGTGATGATCGACGGCGGCGTCTTCAATCCTGTCCCATACGAACAGCTGATGGACGTTGCCGACGTGGTGATCGGCGTCGACGTGGTCGGTGCGCCGGAAGGCGACGGCACCCATGCACCCAATCGCATCGACAGCCTGTTCGGCGCCAGCCAGCTCACCATGCAGGCGAGCATCGCGCTCAAGCTGAAGCTTAATCCGCCGCAGATTTTCCTCCGGCCCTCGGTCAACCGTTTCCGGGTCCTGGACTTCCTGAAGGCCCGCGACATCCTCGACGAGTCCGAACATGTCAAGGACGAGCTGAAGCGCGCCATCGACGCGCTTCACGCGGCAGCGGAAGCGAACGGCTAACCGTTCTCCGCCGTCATCGGCTCGGCGCTCAGCTCGTCGTCGACCACCAGTGCCCGTTTCGGCTTGATCAGAGGTTCCGGTCGGACCGGGCTGTTGAACAGCATCTCGCGGCCGGCGCCGAGCCCCTGGACGGCCTGGATCTGCAGCCGTTCCTCGTCGCGCTGGCGGATGTCGTCGCCGATTTCCTCGGCGTCGATTTCGCTCATCCCGAGCGCTTCCAGCGTCTTTTTTCCGAACAGCAGACCGGATTCCAGGGTCTCGCGCAGCTCGTATTCGACGTTCCGGTCCCGCAGCGACAGGGAGTGGATGCGGTCGTAGGAGCGCACATAGAGGCGCACGTCGGGGAATTGCGAGCGGATGAGATCCACGATCTGGTCGGTCGTCTCGCGTTTCTGCGTCGTGACGGCAACGATTTTCGCCTTCTCGATGCCCGAAGCGATCAGCACGTCCCGTCTTGTCCCATCGCCGAAATAGATGCGGAAACCGAACGAGGCCGCTTGGCGGATACGATCGGCGGAATCGTCGATGACGGTCACCTCGCGGCCGCCGGCAAGCAGGATCTGTGCGGCGATCTGGCCGAAACGGGAAAACCCGATCATCAGCACGTCTGCTCCGGCGCCGTCGAAATCCTCCTCCAGTTCCTCGCGGCTTTCGCCATTGAGCAGCCGCTTGGAAAGGGCCGCTCCAAAGGGAGTGAGCGCCATCGAAAGCGTCACGCCGGCGATCAGCAGCGAGGCGGTGGCAGACGAGAAGAGGCCGGCGGCGGTCGCGGTGGTGAACAGCACGAAACCGAATTCGCCGCCCTGCGGCAGCAGGAAGGCGATGCGCACGGCGTCATTGTGCGGCGAACCCCAGAGCCGGCAGAGCCCGTAGACGATCAGCGCCTTGAGCGCCATGAAGATCGGCACGGCCGGCAGGATGAAGAATAGGTTGTCGAGGATGACGTGGACTTCCAGCGACAGGCCGACCGCCATGAAGAACAGCGCCAGAAGCAACCCGCGGAACGGCTCGATATCCGCCTCGAGCTCGTGCCTGTAGGAGGATTCGGCCAGCATCACGCCGGACAAGAAGGCGCCCATCGCCATCGACAGGCCGACCGCCTGCATGGCCGCCGCCGATCCCAGTACCACCAGCAGGGCGGCCGCAATCATCACCTCGCGCGCGCCGGTTCGGGCGATGATCTGGAACATCGGCGTCAGGAGATAGCGGCCGGCGATCACCATGGCGCCGACGGCGCCGACGGCAATCGCGAAGTCGACGAGCGGCGCTGCTTCCGCCTCCTTGGTCCCCGGCGCCAGGATGGTGATCAGCGCCAGGAGCGGCACGATGGCGAGATCCTGGAAAAGCAGCACCGAGAACGAGCGCTGGCCGTAATGGCTGTTCATGTCGCCGTCGTCATTGAGGATCTGCAGCGCAAACGCCGTCGAGGACAGCGCCAGACCGAAGCCGACGATCAGGCTGCCGCGCCAGTCCGCCATGTTCGTCACATGCGCGAGCCCGCTCAGCGCCAGTCCGGAAATCACCACCTGCGCCGGGCCGAGGCCGAACACGTCGCCGCGCATCTGCCAAAGACGCGAGGGCTTCAGTTCGAGTCCGATGATGAACAGCAGGAAGACGACGCCGAATTCCGCGAAATGCAGCACTTCTTCCGTCTCGACGATCTGCTGCATGATGGGGCCGATGACCACGCCGGCGGCGAGATAACCGAGCACCGTGCCGAGCCCGAGCTTCCTGAACAGGGGGGCGGCGATCACCGCGCCGGCAAGCAGAAGAAGCATTTGCGAGAAAAGCGAGCCGGGAGCGGTCATGCGGGATA
Source organism: Hyphomicrobiales bacterium (assembly GCA_900471605.1). Classification (GTDB taxonomy): domain Bacteria; phylum Pseudomonadota; class Alphaproteobacteria; order Rhizobiales; family Rhizobiaceae; genus Neorhizobium. Next base: position 175,857 of record UCEY01000044.1, read on the forward strand.
CTTTCAGTCTAGGGCCAGGACCTGGTAAATTCATCCAATCTGCGTGACGGATTTTGTGCCTGGCTAGGAGGGAAGATGCAGGAAATGCTCGCACATTTTCAAATCTTTCCGACGCAGTCCAGGCGCGAAATCCGTCTCGCCCTTCGGGTTCGGGTGCATGGGCCGTCTGATCGCAAACAATGCTCGACAAGGCTTCAAGCCTTGCCTTGCGCTTGTTTGCTTCCATCCAATCCCATGCACCCGAACAGATTGGATGAATTTACCAGGTCCTGGCCCTAAGGTGGGACATCAAGAATCGGCGAGCCGCCCTTGATGCTTCTGACAGTGCACAATAAATGGGACGAGAATGAAAGGCTTGCAATCATGACCTCTGAAATCGATTCCGCCGACCTGCTTTCCCGCGCCAGCCAACTGATCGATCTTGCCAAGGCCGCGGGAGCGGATCAGGCGGATGCGGTCGTGGTTCGCTCCCGGTCCCGCTCCGTCAGCGTCCGCCTCGGCAAGGTCGAGGGCACGGAAGCCTCCGAGAGCGACGATTTCTCGCTGCGCGTCTTCGTCGGCAAACAGGTCGCCAGCGTCTCGGCCAATCCCGGCTTCGACATGAAGGTGCTTGCCGAGCGCGCCGTCGCCATGGCCAGGGTCTCTCCCGAAGATCCGTTCGCCTGCCTTGCGGACGAGGCGGATCTGGCTAAATCCTATCCCGACCTCGAACTCTACGACCCGGCCGACGTGCCGACCGACGCGCTGCGCGAAGCGGCGCTCGAAATGGAACAGGCGGCGCTCGATGTCCAGGGCGTCACCAACTCCTCCGGCGCCGGCGCATCGTCGGGCATGGGCGGCCTCGTGCTCGTCACCTCCCACGGTTTTTCCGGCAGCTACATGGCCAGCCGTTTCGGCCGCTCCGTCAGCGTCATAGCCGGCGAGGGCACCAAGATGGAGCGCGACTATGATTTCGACAGCCGTCTTTATGCCGCCGAACTCGATGATCCGAGGTTGATCGGCCGCCGTGCCGGCGAGCGCACCGTCAAGCGCATCAATCCCCGCCAGGTGGATACCGGCAGCAACGTCACCGTCGTGTTCGATCCGCGCATCGCCCGCGGTTTCGTCGGCCATATCGCAGGCGCCATCAACGGTGCGTCAGTCGCCCGCAAGACCAGCTTCCTGCGCGACAAGATGGGCCAGCAGGTGCTGAAGGCCGGTCTCAACGTCACCGATGATCCGCTGATCGTGCGCGGCTCCTCCTCGCGTCCGTTCGACGGCGAGGGCGTGTCCGGCGAGCGCATGGTGATGATCGAGGACGGCGTCCTGAACCACTGGTTCCTGTCGACCTCGACGGCCCGCGAGCTCGGACTTGCCACCAACGGCCGCGGCGTGCGCGGCGGCACGGCGGTATCGCCTGCCTCCACCAACCTGGCGCTGGAGCCCGGCGATATTTCACCCGAGGACCTGATCAGGTCGATCGGCAACGGCTTCTACATCACCGAACTGATCGGCCAGGGCGTCAACATGATCACCGGCGAATATTCGCGCGGCGCGACCGGTTTCTGGATCGAGAACGGCGAACTCGCCTATCCCGTTTCGGAAGTGACGATCGCTTCCAACCTCAAGGACATGTTCATGCGGCTGACGCCGGCCAACGACATCGACCGCAAGTTCGGCGTCGCCTCTCCGACCATCGCCATCGAGGGCATGACGCTGGCGGGACGCTGATCCCGATGCCGGTAGCGCAGGACTGGGGGCAAGACCTCGAACTCATTCTCGACGCGGCGCGCCAGGCCGGCGAGATCGCGCACGGCTTTTTCGGCCGCTCGCCGGAGGTCTGGTGGAAGAACGAGGGCAAGTCGCCGGTCAGCGCCGCGGATTTTGCCGCCAACGACCGGCTGCAGACCCTGCTCCTGAAAGCCCGGCCCGACTACGGCTGGCTCTCCGAGGAAACCGACGACGATGTTGTCCGGCTTGGCCGCGAAACGCTTTTCGTCGTCGATCCGATCGATGGCACGCGCGCCTTCATCAACGGCGAGAAGACCTGGTGCGTTTCGGTCGCCGTCGTGCATCGCGGTCAGCCGGTCGCCGGCGTCCTCGTCGCGCCCGCGCTCGACGAGGAATTCTGTGCGGCGAAGGATGGGCCGGCGCTGAAGAACGGGCGGCCGCTTTCGGTCACCGGCGAGCGCGCCGACGGCCAACTGGTCATTGCGGCCGACGAGGCCCTCGTCAGGAAATTCGAGCCCGGTTTTCGCGACGAAGTCCGCCGGGTGCGGCATGTGCCGTCGCTCGCCTACAGGCTGGCCATGATCGCCGACGGCAGCATAGACGGCACGGTCGTCAAGCGCGCCTCCCACGATTGGGATCTCGCCGCCGCCGACCTCATCCTCGAGCGGGCAGGTGGGCGCCTCATCGATCTTGCGGGCAACCGGCTCGTCTATAACCGCGAGAGCGTCAGCCACGAAATGTTGGCGGCCGGGGCCGAACATGCGCTCCGCAGCCTTTTGCCCCAGCTTGCCGGCCTCGCTCCGGGTTGACCTTTCCCGAAGAATGCAGCACAGGAAGAGCCGGGGGAGCTGGAACGGACGGATATCGGACAATGACGGAAACGGGCGAAAAGAAACAACTTCTGCACCTGGTCTTCGGCGGCGAACTGCAGAGCCTGGAAGGCCTCCAATTCAAGGACCTTTCGGCCCTCGATATCGTCGGAATCTACCCCGATTATGCCAGCGCCCTGATCGCCTGGCGTGGCAAGGCGCAGCAGACAGTCGACAACGCCCACATGCGTTATTTCATCGTGCATATGCACCGTTTGCTCGATCCTGATACTAAGTCGGCTTGAGATAAGCCTCGCGTTTTACAATCTGCTCGCAATGCTGGTCTCTCGTCTGGTATCGATCCCGGGGACCCTTTTTTGACGCATTTGTAAAACACAAAAAACTGGGCTACGGATGAGCAATCGGAGGGTCTATCATATTGATGGCGGCCATCATGCATCGGGGGCAAATGCGGTGAGCAAGGTTTCTGCGCGCATGGCTCTTGCTGGTTACCGGGTGGCCGGTATCGCGCTCTATCCGTTAGTAAGCCCTTACCTTGCGTATCGCGCCATGAAGGGCAAGGAAGACCGGACCCGCAAGCTCGAGCGGTTGGGTTATGCAAGCCTTGCCCGCCCTCGCGGCCCGCTTATCTGGGTGCACGCGGCAAGCGTCGGCGAGACCATCGCCATCATGCCGATGATCCGCGAACTGCGCCGCCGCGAAGTCCACATTCTTCTGACGACCGGTACGGTGACTTCCGCAAATCTCGTCCGGTCGCGGCTGGCCGATGAGGTGATCCATCAATATGTGCCGCTCGACCTGAAATTCCCGATCAAGCGTTTCATCGCCTATTGGAAGCCGGATGCCTGCATCACCGCGGAATCCGAAATCTGGCCGACGACGATCGCCGAACTTGCCCGCCGCCGCATTCCGCAGATCCGCGTCAATGCGCGCATCTCCGATCGCTCCTTTGACCGCTGGCGCAACCGCAGTTCGATCGCCGAGGCGATTTTCGGCAAGATGGCCCTCGTCATCGCCCAGTCGGATCTGGACGCCGAGCGCTTCCGCGATCTCGGCGCCTGGCCGGTCATCGTGTCGGGCAACCTGAAGAGCGATACCGATCCGCCGCCCTGCGACGAGGCGATATTGACAAGTTACCGCAAGCAGATCGGCAACCGCCGGACCTGGGCGGCTATCTCGACCTTCGATGGCGAGGAAAAGGCGGCGGCGAACGTCCACAAGGCGTTGAAACCGAAGAACGGCCAGCTGACCATTCTCGTGCCGCGCCACCCCGATCGCGCCGACGCGGTCGAGGAGATGCTGAAAGAAGCGGGCCTCACCGTGGCGCGCCGCTCGCGCAACGATATCGTGACGCCCGAGACCGATGTCTTCCTCGGCGACTCCATCGGCGAAATGGGCCTTTACCTGCGCCTCACCGAGATCGCCTTCGTCGGCAGGTCGCTGACCAACGAGGGCGGGCAGAACCCGCTGGAGCCGGCCATGCTCGGCTGCGCCGTGCTGTCCGGCCCGCATGTCCAGAATTTCCGCGACGCCTACCAGCATCTGGTGCGCAAGGGCGCTGCCCGCATCGTCAAGGATGTCGAGATGCTGGCGAAAGCCGTGCACTACCTGATGATCAACGATCTCGCCCGCGTGAAGATGATCGATTCCGGCCATGATGCGATGGAAGAGATGCGCGGCGCGCTGTCGAAGACCGTCAAAGCCCTGGAGCCCTACGTCAATCCGCTGACGGTCAGTGCCAGGCTGCAGCCGAAAGCCGCCGCTGTCCGATGAACCCGGAAAAGCTCGCCCGAATAGCCGGAATCCTGTTCGACAAGGACGGCACGCTTTTGCTTTATGACGAAAGCTGGGGACCGGTGAACCGCGAGGCCGCCCGCATCGCGTCCGCCGGCAACGCCGAGCTCGAACCGCAGCTCCTGTCTTCCGCCGGCATGGATCCGGTCTCCGGCCACACCCGACCGGACAGCCTGCTGGCCGCCGGCAATGCCGCCGAGATCGCCGCCGGCTTCGTCGCCGCCGGTTCGCCTGTCGACGTCGCCGAACTCACCCGGCTGCTCGACGAACTCTTCATCCGCTCGGCGGAATTTTCCGTGGCCGTTACCGATCTGGCGGCGCTGTTCGCCAGGCTCAAGGCGCGGGGCCTCAAGCTCGGTATAGCATCGAGCGACAACGAGGAGGCGATCCGCCAGACCGCCATCCGTTTCGGCATCATCGATCATGTGGATTTCATCGCCGGCTACGACAGCGGTCACGGGGTCAAGCCCGAGCCGGGCATGGTGCTCGGCTTCTGCCGCGCCACCGGGCTTGATCCGGCGGAAGTCGCCATGGTCGGCGACAACAATCACGACATGCATATGGGCGCCAAGGCAGGCGTCGGCCTGAAGGTCGCGGTGCTGACCGGCACCGGTTCGCGCGAAACGCTGTCGGCCTCGGCGGATATCTGCCTCGACGACATCACTGCGCTGATCGACCTCTTGCCGGAAAAGCTCCTTGCGTGAACCGCGCTTTGGTTTCAAGGACTTGCCTTTTCGGAAAAACTCCCATTTTCTTCGCGGGCTGTTCCAGAACGGATCAGCCGGAGTTTAGGTATGGTATCGGAAGCACCGCCATTCTGGTGGACGAAAGCGGATTGGCGTGCCTGGGGCCTTGCGCCCATTTCGTTTCTCTATGGCCGTATCGCCGGCCGCCGCATGGCGAAAGCCAGGCGTGCCAGCGTCTCCGTGCCGGTCATCTGCATCGGCAATTTCACCGTGGGCGGAGCAGGCAAGACGCCGACCGCCATCACGCTCGCCCGCGCCGCCAGGGAAAAAGGCCTGAAGCCCGGGTTCCTCAGCCGCGGTTACGGCGGCTCGCTTGACGTCACGACCGTGGTCGATCCCGAACATCACCGGGCCGAGGCGGTGGGCGACGAGGCGCTGCTGCTCTGCCGGGAGACGTTGACGGTGATTTCCCGCACCCGCGTCGATGGCGCCCACAGGCTGGTCGCGGAGGGCGCCGACCTGATCATCATGGACGACGGTTTCCAGAGCGCCCGCCTGACGCTCGATTTCGCGCTCGTGGTCATCGATACGGTGCGCGGCATCGGCAACGGCCATCTCGTTCCCGGCGGGCCGGTCAGGGCGCCAATATCCGAGCAGATGCGCCAGCTTTCGGCGATCCTCAAGGTCGGAAACGGCGAGGCGGCCGACAGGCTGGTGCGTCAGGCTGCGCGCGCCGGCAAGCAGGTCTATGTCGCCGCGCTGAAGCCGCGCGAAAACCGGGAGGTGGCGGGCAGGGCGCTGTTCGCCTTCGCCGGCATCGCCGATCCGGAAAAATTCTACCGCACTGTCCGAGAGGTCGGCGGCCTGATCATGGAAAAACGCGCCTTCCCGGATCATCACTATTTCAGCGAGGACGAGATCTCCGACCTGCTGGACGACGCCGCCAGGGACAATCTGCTGCTCGTCACCACCGCCAAGGATGCGGTGCGGCTGCAGGGCCATCACGGGCGCATGGAGGAACTGGCGGAAAAGGTAAGCGTGGTCGAGGTCGACATGGCATTCGACGATCCGCAGGCGCCGGGCAAGATTATCGACACGGCGATCGCCAATTTCCGGCAGCGGCGTATCCGGGAAGGAAATGTCGCGAAGGTTTAGCCGCGGCTCTGGTTCGGCAGCATGCCGGCGCGCTTGTCGGCTTCCAGTGAGGAGGCGCAATCGACATAGGGTTCCTGGCGGGCGACGCTCCAGTAGCGCAGCTCGTCGATCGGGATCTGCACGCCCGTCATGGCGCACACGACATAGGAACCGGCGGTCAGGATCTGGTAGTCGCCGTCGAGATAACGGATCTTCGCTTCGCGGAATCCGCTTCCCTCGAACCGGTTCATCTGTCGTCTCCTGCGGAAAAACATGGCGCCTGCTCTAACCCGATTGTGCCTGAATTGCCAGCTTTTTCAGCTTCGGCCGAAGAGCCGTTCGATATCGGAAAGCTTGAGCTCGATATAGGTCGGGCGCCCATGATTGCAGGTGCCGGAGCCGGGCGTGGCTTCCATTTCCCGCAGAAGCGCGTTCATCTCCTCGGGCTTCAGCCGTCGGCCGGACCGCACCGAACCGTGGCAGGCCATGGTGGCGGCGACATATTCCAGCTTGCCGCGCAGGCCGCCTGCGGTGTTCCATTCGGCGATCTCGTCGGCCAGGTCGCGCACCATCGAGGCCGCATCGACTTCGCCGAGCATCGCGGGCGTCTCCCGCACGGCGACGGCGCCGGGGCCGAACCGTTCGATCGAAAGCCCCAGCCGGTCGAGCTCCGTCGCATTCGCCATCAGTCGGTCGCAATCCTCTTCCGGCAGGTCGATGATCTCCGGGATCAGCAGCACCTGGCTTGCCAGCCGCTTGTTGTCGAGCGCCTTGCGCATCGCCTCGAACACCAGCCGTTCATGGGCGGCGTGCTGATCGACGATGACCAGCCCGTCCTCGGTCTGCGCCACGATATAGTTCTCGTGAACCTGGGCGCGGGCGGCACCGAGCCGGTAACGCGGCGCCTCCTGGGCGGCAGTTCTCTGCACGGGTTCGGCGATCACCGCATCGGCACGCGCGGCCGGCATGGTCAGCACGTCGAAACCGGATTGCACCTGTTCGGCAAAGTCGTTGGCGGGCTGCGGATGGAGCGGCCGAAAAGGCGAGGCGGCCGCCGCCCAGGGCGTGCGTGGTGCCGCCTGAGCCGGCTGGAAGCCGGGACGGAAGGCGCGCATCATGCCCGAGGCGCCGGTCGTCGCCGCCCGGTCCCCCTCGCGATGCAGCGCCTCGCGGATCGCCCCGACGATCAGCCCGCGCACCAGGCCCGGATCGCGGAAACGCACGTCCGATTTCGCCGGATGGACGTTGACGTCCACCAGCGCCGGATCGAGCCGGATCGACAGGACCGCCACCGGATAACGGCCGGAAGGCACGCTTTCCGCATAGGCGCCGCGCAGCGCCGAAAGGATCAGCTTGTCCTGCACCGGCCGGCCGTTCACGAAGGCATATTGATGCGCCGAGTTGCCGCGATGGAAGGTCGGCACGCCGACGAAACCGGAAAGCCCGACATCCTCCCGCATCGCGTCGATCTCGATCGCATTGTCACGGAATTCGGCACCGAGGATCTGGGCCATTCGGGCGAGATGGTCGTCGCCGGTCGCGGGGAATTCGAGCGTCGTGCGGTCGGAGCCCGACAGCACGAAGCGGATCTGCGGAAAGGCGATCGCCATGCGCTTGACCACCTCGGTGATCGCGCCGGCTTCGGCCTTCTCGGTCTTGAGGAACTTCAGGCGCGCCGGCGTCGCGAAGAAGATGTCCCGCACTTCGACCACCGTGCCGGTATTGGCCGGCGCCGGTTTCACGCCGGACATCCTGCCGCCGATCACCGCCACCTGCGACCCTTCCGAATGGCCGTTGCGACGGCTGGTGATGGTGAGTTTCGCCACCGATCCGATCGAGGGCAGGGCCTCGCCGCGGAAGCCGAGCGTGCGGATGTCGTCGAGCGTCTCGGAAATCTTCGAGGTGCAATGCCGCCGCACCGCCAGATCGAGATCCGCCGCATCCATGCCGGAACCGTTGTCGGTGATGCGGATCAGGCTTTTGCCGCCGCCCGCGGTGGCGATCTCGATGCGGGTCGCACCGGCGTCGATGGCATTCTCGATCAGTTCCTTCGCGGCACTGGCAGGCCTTTCGATGACCTCTCCGGCGGCGATCTGGTTGATCAGGGTTTCAGGCAGCTGTTTGACGGGCATGCGCCATTTTCTCGGATTCGGCGCCGGAAGGAAAGCCCGGAGAGAGACCTTTCCTAAACGATTGAAAGGACATCTAGGGTTGATGCACGGCCGTTCATTAATCCGACTTTAAGATAAGGGCGATAATTTGTCCGGTATTGAACTTGGATGAAACCGGGGAAGCGCCAGCTTCCCGCGAGTGATCGGGATGGCGGCCGGCTGGGCACCGTCATGCGAGCCCCGATCGCCCGTTGAGGACTTGGAGCCAGCATGTTCCCGCGCCGACCAGACGAAAACTAGAAGGAATAACGCCGAGAGGCGAATATCGGCATTACGGTCCGCTCTTCATCCGGGCCGAAAAAGCATACAGGGAGTTTCATCCTATGAATGATTTGGCGTCGGCGGACGCAAACATTCAAGCTGTCATGCTCGAAGTGATCTCCGAGGGCATTTCGGGCGGCGTCTTTGTCTATGACAAGAATGACCTAATCGTCTTTGCGAGTCAGCAGTTGCTGACCCTCCTGCCGGTGCCTAAGAGCTTTCTCGCGCCCGGCACGCGTCTTCGGGATTTTCTTGGTGCCATTTATGATGGCGGCGGACGTTTCCTGACCGATGCCTCCGGCCCGCGCCGCATGCTGAGCCGCGAGGATTGGGTTGCCGAACAGATCGCCTCGCTCTGGAAGGAGCGGGCCGAGTCGCAGGAGCGCCGCGGCACCGACCGCTGGGTGAGTTTTGCCAAGCGCCGCCTGTCTTCCGGTTATGGCGTCTGCGTCGTCCGTGACATATCGGACCACAAGAAGCGCGAGGAACAGTGGCGGGCCGATATGGAACGGGTGCAGATCACCGAAGAGGTGCTCGACAATCTGCCGTTCCCGATCACCGTCAAGGACAGCAATCTGACCTTTGTCGCCGTCAACAGGACGGCGGCGCGTTTCCTCGACCTGCCGCCCGAAGCGATTCTCGGTCGAAAGGGATCCGACATCCATCCGCCCCAGGTGGAGCAACGCCTCGACCGCATCAATCGAGGGGTCCTCGATCTTGGCGAACCGGAGCAGATGACCGAACTGGTGACGCGGCCGGACGGCTCTCAGGTCGTCATCATCGCCAACAAATACCGGATCGGAAAACCGGGCCGTTATTACCTGGTGACCGCCATGGAGGACATTACCAATCTTGTTGAAACCGGGGACGGCGGGCAGGTCGCGCCACGTATGAGCCGGGGCGGATTGATCGAAACCTCGCTGACCCGGCATGATCGCGCGGTGTCGGTAAAGACCGAGGCCGTGCCCCGCAAGGCCGACATTTGCGACCGCAAGGTCCTGGTCGCTTCCTCCGATCCAAGGACAACCTCCGAGGCACTGGAGATTCTGGCAGATCTCGGATTGGATACGTCATCGGTTTCAGGCGACGAGGAGCTGGAACTTTTCCTGCAGCTTGCAAAAGACGCAGGGATCGCAGTCGATCTCGTCGTCGTCGATACGCTGGCGGACAAGCATTGCCTGGAAATCGTCGGGCGGCACGGCATCGCGGCGCTGGCGATCGACGGCTTCCGGGTGAAGCGGGAACTGGCGGCGAGCGTCGTCCGCCAGTTCGAACAGCGCGATACCGCTGAAACTGCGCGCGACAAGGACTGGCGGGGCGCCTCTCCAGCCAGGGAAAGCGCTGGCATCGACATCCTGGTCGCCGAGGACAACGAGGTCAACCAGATCGTCTTTTCGCAGATCCTCGAGGGCTTGGGTTATCGTTACGCGATCGCCGCTGACGGCGAAGAGGCGGTCCGGCTGTGGCAGGAACAGTCACCGCGGCTGATCCTCATGGACATCACCCTTCCAAAGCTCAGCGGGTTCGAGGCGAGCGTGCGCATCCGGGGCCTGGAGACGGTCGACAACTCCATCCCGATCATCGGCGTCCTTCCACAGGCCTTCGACAGCGATCGGGATCAATGTTTCGCCGCGGGCATGAACGAAGTAATTCTGAAACCGATCAGCCCCGAGGCGATCGAAGCCGCCTTCCACACCTATCTCGGCGAGGTCGCGAAGCAGTCGTATGCTTAACCGATTAATCAATCTGTTCATTTAAGTTAAGCCCAGGCCATCATTTTTTAATCTTTTTCCCGCATCCTTCGCCCGTCTGTGAAGCGCAACGGGATTATTCATGAAGTCGGCGGGAAACCCATTGCCGCAGGTCAGCCAGAATGAACTGCAGGCAATGGCCTATAGCGACGCCCTGACGGGTCTCGGAAATCGATACCGTCTGCGTGACAAGGTTCGCCTGCTGGCGGCCGAACGAGCCCAGGATCCCGCGCCCTTTACCATCTGCATTGCCAATCTCGATGGTTTCAAGCCGATCAACGATCTGTTCGGCGCCGAGGCGGGCGACGAGATCCTTTGCCAGGTCGCCCATCGCCTGAAAGCCTGCATTCCGGACGGCGCGACCGTTACCCGCCATGACGGCGACGAATTCGCCTTCATCCTGCCTCTGGTCTTCGAGCGTGTCGGTGCCGAACGCATCGGCCAGATGATCAAGGACGTGCTGTCGGCACCCTACGATCTCGGCGACCGCAATGTTCGCCTTTCGGCCTCTTTCGGCTTCGCGATCTATCCGTTCGCAGGCGAGGATTTCGAGGAACTGCTGAAAAGCGCGGAAACCGCGCTCTACCGCTCGAAACGCCGCGGCCGCGGACAGATCACCGTCTATTCACGCGAAATCGCCCAGGAGATGAAGCGGGCGACCCAGTTGGAACAGGCGCTCCGCAACGCCATCATCGCCGATGCCGTGGATGTCCACTTTCAGCCGATCGTGCGCATCAGCGATGGCGGGGTGGTCGGTTTCGAGGCGCTCGCCCGCTGGATCGACGCGGATCTCGGCTTCGTTTCGCCCGCGGTTTTTGTGCCCCTTGCCGAGGAGCGCGGTTTTATTGACGCGCTTTCTGAAACGTTACTGCGGAAGGCTGCGGAGGCTGCGCTCTCCTGGCCGCGCGAACTTTTCCTCTCCTTCAACCTGTCTTCCGCCCAGCTGATGGACCCCGGCACGACCGAGACCATCCTCGCGACGCTCGCGCGCGTCGGGCTCGATCCCTATCGTCTGGAACTGGAAATTACCGAAACGGCGGTGATGACCTCGGCCGATACCGCCCAGCGCATCATCACCGATCTGCGCCAGCAGGGCGTGCGCATCTCGCTCGACGACTTCGGCACCGGCCAGTCGAGCCTGGGGCGCCTGCGCGACTTTACCTTCGACAAGGTCAAGATCGACCGCGCCTTCGTTTCGCGCATCACCACGGACCGAGCCTCGGAACACATCGTCAAGGCGATCATCGCCATGTGCGACGGCCTCAATCTGGCCGTGGTGGCGGAAGGCATCGAGGAAAAGGCCGATGCCGACAAGCTCAGCGAACTCGGCTGCGCGATGGGGCAGGGCTATTATTACGGCCGGCCCGTCGACAGCAATGCGACGCTCCGTTACCTCCAGGAACACTACCGCGATTTCATGACGATCGAACGGGCCTGATCCCGGGCGGGTTCTGCAGTCAGATCCCAAAACGAAGGGCGGCACCTGCGGTACCGCCCCTCTGATGGTGACGACGTGTCGCCCGTTCCGGACACGCCGGCTGGCCGGGCGCTTATTTGCTCGGGGCAGCCGGGGTCGTCGACGGGGTAGTGGCGCCGCCAGCAGCAGGCATCGTGCCCGTGGACGACGTCGTCGTCCGGTCGGTTTCAGCCTGCTTGTCAGCCAGGGTCTTGAATTCCGGAGCGGCCTGAAGGGCTTCGGCCGTTTCGGTGGTGGTCAGACGAATTTCGTTATTCTTGTTCGCATCGCGGGTCATGGTGATCTTGTCCATCGGCAGGGCGACTTCCTTTTCGCCGATACCGAGGAACCCGCCGACGCCGATCACGGCTGCAACGATGCCGCCGTTTTCTTCGAGAATGAGGTCGTTGACCTTACCGATGCTCTTGTCTTCGGCGTTATAGATCGACTTGCCGATATAATCGTTGGCGCTGATCTGGTTTTCACCCTGTTCGGTGAGATAGCTGCCGGAAGCGGCGGCCGTGTCGGTGCCAGTCTTCGGAGCCGGCGTTGCAGCGCTGTCAGCCGGTTTTGCCGCCGGAGCCATCGGGGCGGCAGGGGTTGCCGGAGCCGGGGAGGCCGGCGGGGCCGGCTGGGTCTGGGCGAATGCCGGTGCAATGGCGGTCGACGCCAAAAGAACCACGGCTGCCATCGTGCTAAGGGTCTTCTTCATAACAAACCTACCTTCCTCTGCTCAATTTATTTATCTCTCTGAACACGCGGCTCTCCGTTACGGAGCTCTCCGACCGCGCCGGTTCGAGAGGAAAATGTTATGAAGGAGGAATTGGTTCCGGATAGTATTGCTGAAATTTTAGGCTTCTTGCCCGGAACCTTTTTGTGTTTTGCCAGTTCGGAATGACTTTTGCATTTTTTATAGGCGATAGGCTGCTTCAGGATCGCATTGTACCGAAACCGCGATCTCAAAGAGCGCCCCGGCGAGCGGATCCTCGGCGCGGGCCGCCTCGTCCAGTCCCTCCCAGGAAGAGCTCACCGCCAGGCGGTCCTTGCCGATGAAGACCGGGCAGGTGGTACGGCGTGCCGGCACCAGATGACGCGACAGATGGCGCCCGTCCGCCGAATAATGATCGACTGCGCCCTGGCCCCAGCGGGCGTTCCAGATCGTTCCGTCGCTGGCACAGATCGAGCCGTCGATGCCGCCCGGCTTGCCGTTCTCGTCGATCAGAACCTCGGCTCCCCCGTTCGGCAGGCCCGTCGCCGGGTCGAGCGATACGCGCATCAGCCGGTTGGCGCGGGTATCGGTATAGTAGCCGATCGCACCGTCCGGCGAGAAGCAGATCGAATTGGGGATGCTGATTTTGTCGAAGAGCTTGGTCACCTCGCCCTGGCGGACATGATAGATCGCGCCGGCGCCGTCCTCCGCCTTCCTGCCCATCGTGCCGATCCAGAAGCTGCCGGAGGGGTGTATTCTTCCGTCATTCGAGCGGTTGCCCGGCTTTTCCGGCTCCAGTTCGCGATAGGGGGAAAACTCCCCGGTGGCGCGATCGCGGATGAAGAGGCCCTTGTCCGTCGCCACCAGCTGTCGGGCCGCGTCGATCGATGCAAGCGCGCTGCCCATGGCCGGCAAGGTGTGCACGATTTCGCGGCCCGTGGGCAGGTGCAGTTCGTGCAATCGCTTGCCCAGAATGTCGAACCACCAGAGCGTTTCCGTCTCCGACTCGAAGGAGGGGCCTTCTCCCAGTTCGCAGAGAGAGGAGGAAAGCACGCTGCCTTCGAAAGTGTATGTGGGCGCCATGTGAAATCTCCAATTGCATGCCAGGGCGATCGATTAGTATCATCGACGAGAGAGTCGGCAAACTCCCGCCATAGGTGATTTGATCCCCAACAATTATCTCCTGACAAGAGGTTGGAAGCATGCAAAAGGTTTGCAAATGCGAGTGGATGTCATCATTATCCGAACTTGATAGTCACGGTCATCATTGTCCGGAATTGATATTTGATATGAAGTCAGCAGCTAATTAAATCTGGAATGGCGGCCTTCACCGCGCAGACACGTTCGGCGGGAATATATGTGGGCAAATCCACAGAGCCCTCTATGTCTCACGCGTCGGGAGCGGGTACTGCGAATACGAAAGGCCGATTGGGCGGATGTATGGGAAATGCCAGGAATCGCTCGACACGACCGGGCGGACAGAGAAGCAAATGATGGGCAATACGGAGAAAGCAGAAGAGCCCAGGATTTTTGGGTGGAGCGTCGGAGAAATTGCCGAGCTCAAGACGCAGTTCGACGTATTTCGGTTCATGAAGCGGATAACCGAACACTACGGTTGCCGCGCGTTCATGGTCCTCAATCTGCCTCACGCCACGTCGCTCGAATTGTCCAACAACACGGTGATTACCAACTGGCCGGCGGAACTGATGTCCCTTTTCGACCGTGAAGGGATGATGCAGACCAGCCCCGTGCTTCGGCGGCTGCGTGCGTCGACCGTCCCCTTCACTTTCGATCTGGATGCGGTAACGGCCGAACGGCAAGGGCCGGCGCGCGGTCTTTTCGGGAGATTCGGCGTCGTCCGGGGCGCTTATTTCCCGGTCCACGACATGTCGGGCAGCCGAGGCGCGGTTTCCCTCGCCGGAGACGGCCTGCCGTTCACGCACCAGCAGATGATGGAGTTGATGTATATCTCCGTCCACGTCTTCGAGCGGCTGGCGGAAATCCGCAATCTCGATGTCCGTACCACCGACACGCTCACGGATCGCGAGGTCGACTGTCTTAACTGGACGGCGGCCGGCAAGACCAGTGCCGAGATCGCCGAAATCCTCGGCCTCTCGGAGCATACGGTCAATCACTATCTGAACCGCGCGGCGAAGAAGCTCGATACGGTGAACCGCACCCAGGCGGTCGCAAAAGCGCTCCGGATCGGTTTGATCAAGTAACTAATTTATATGCTGCGATGCACAACGTTTAGTCAGTGCTCAAGCCTTGAGCGCCGCGGATTGCGGCTGGCGCCAAGGAATGCTGCGCCGCAGCAGGACTTTTGACCGGAAGTGATTGAAAAGGCTCATCAACTGGAAGTATCTTCCCGTCTGGCATGTTTCGTGCTTCTCTAGGAGCAGGTCCAGAGGGGACTGGAAGCGCCCCAAGAGGCGTGACAAGAAAAGCCGCCGTTCGATCAGTGCGCCATATGGCTGCCGATCGAACGGCGGTTTATCTTGCTTGCTCCCGGCAATGCCGAACTCCTATATATCTGCGAACGCGGCGCCCTTCTTCCTGAGGGATCGTTACCGCATCAGGCATTCGGGAGTTTTGAAATCATGGCCGACGTGACGAAAGAGGAAGTGCTGGCGGTTCTCGCAAAGGTGCGCGGACCGGACCTCGAAGGCGATATCGTCTCGCGCGGCATGGTCTCGGACGTCTTCATCTCCGACAACAAGGTCTATTTCTCGATCACCGTTCCGGCCGCACGGGCGACCGAACTGGAACCGCTGCGCATGGCGGCCGAGCGCACGGTCAAGGCGATGCCGGGCGTCAAGGGCGCTCTGGTGACGCTGACGGCGGACCGCAAGGCGGGCTCGGCCCCCCCGCCGCGCCCGCAGCCCGCCGCTCCGGCCGCCCATTCGCATGCGCATGGTCACGCCCATGGCCACAGCCATCCGCCCCAGGGTCAGCCGGCCCAGTCGCCTCAGCGGGAGAAGTCCGGAGTACCCGGGGTCGGCGCCATCATCGCTGTGGCATCCGGCAAGGGCGGCGTCGGCAAGTCGACGACAGCCGTCAATCTCGCACTCGGACTTCAGGCCAACGGTCTGCGCGTCGGCATTCTCGATGCCGATATCTACGGACCTTCCGTGCCGCGCCTCCTGAAGATCACCGGCCGGCCGCAGCAGATCGAGAACCGCATCATCAAGCCGATGGAGAATTATGGGCTGAAGGCCATGTCGATGGGCTTCCTCGTCGACGAGGAGACCGCGATGATCTGGCGCGGGCCGATGGTCCAGTCGGCGCTTCTACAGATGCTGCGCGAAGTCGCCTGGGGGGATCTCGACGTGCTCGTCGTCGACATGCCGCCCGGCACCGGCGACGTGCAGCTCACCATGGCCCAGCAGGTGCCGCTTGCCGGCGCGGTGATCGTGTCGACGCCACAGGATCTGGCACTCCTGGATGCCCGCAAGGGCATCGCCATGTTCCGAAAGGTCGAAGTGCCGCTGCTCGGCATCGTCGAGAACATGAGCTATTTCCTCGCTCCCGATACCGGCAAACGTTACGACATCTTCGGTCATGGCGGTGCCAGAAGCGAGGCGGAGCGCATCGGCGTGCCGTTCCTCGGCGAGGTGCCGCTGACGATCGACATCCGCGAACGCTCCGATGCGGGCACTCCGGTCGTCGCCTCCGATCCCGAGGGAGCCTCGGCCAAGATCTATCGGGAAATCGCCGCCAGGGTCTGGACCGAGCTCGGTGGCCTCACCCCGCGGCAGGCGCCGGCAATCGTTTTCGAATAAAAATTCGAATAAATGTGCCAAGGCGTTTTGGAATACCTCCCTGCCGGCGATGGAGAGTCACTTTGGCCGGTACTTTCGGCCAAGGCTTTGATGCAGGTAGAGAATCGTCTTGTTGCCGAAGGCCCCTTGAACATATTCGGCGCCGGAGTCATGTTGCGGCGCCCGCTGCGGGATTTATACGCCTCTTGATTTTGACTATGGCTGTCTCTATACGCCCGTCCCGCCGAGGGCCGGCTGGCGGTCCCGGAACCAGGGAACCGGCAAGCTCGCTTCTCTTTCAAGGCCGACGAACTCGGCCGGAGACCACGATTGATCAATGCCTATAGCGCCACTGGCTCGATGAAGACGCTTGCGCCGGCCGAGGCGCTGCGACAGCTTCCCGACAACATCGCCTGGATCGATCTGATCGATCCGACGCCGCAGGAAGACGCCTATGTCGAAGGCCTCGTCGGCATTCAGGTCCCGACCCGCGATGATCTGAAGGACATCGAACCTTCGAGCCGCCTTTATATCGAGAAGGATTCGGTCTTCATGACCGCGTCGCTGGTCTGGCGCGCCGACGGCAAGGATCCGCAGCTCACCGACGTCGCCTTCATCCTCTCCGGCGGCCGGCTGATCACCGTGCGTTACGCGGAGCCGAAAAGCTTCCAGCTCTTCATCGCCGGGCTCGGACGCTTCCCGGAAAGCGCCTGGGACGGTGCGACCCTGCTGGCCAGGCTGCTGGAAACCATTGCCGATCGCACCGCCGAAATTCTCGAACAGACCGTCGATCGCGTCGATACGCTGTCGACGGATATCTTCCGCGACCGCGGCAAGCGTCGCCCGCCGCAATTCCTGGAAGGCAAGCTGGCCGACATCGCCGAATACCACCGGCTGATCAGCAAGGTGCGCGACAGCCTGGGCTCTCTCGCCAGGCTGTTGACCTTTCTGATGAACGTGCCATTGATCAACCAGGACAGGAGCGACGACAACCTCTGTCGCACCGTGGCGCGGGATGTCGATTCACTTTCGGAACATGCCTCCTACATTGCCGGCAATATCGCGTTTCTGCTCGATGCTTCTCTCGGTCTCATCAATGTCGAGCAAAACGCCATCATCAAGATATTCTCGATCGCGTCGGTCGTGTTCCTGCCGCCGACGCTCGTCGCCTCGATCTACGGCATGAACTTCCAGTTCATGCCGGAACTCGGCTTGCATCTCGGATATCCGCTTGCGCTTCTCGCGATGCTGACGTCCGCCATCCTCCCCTTTTTCTTCTTTCGCTGGAAAGGCTGGCTTTAGGCCGGACATCCCATGGGTCACCCCGCTGAACATCATGCTGCCGAGAAAACCAAGGTCCAGGGGCTTTTTGCGCTGGCCATCGGCTCCATCGGCGTCGTCTACGGCGACATCGGCACAAGCCCGCTTTACGCGTTTCGCGAGGCGCTGAAGCCGATCGCCCACGACGGCGTCACCGAACTGGAGATCATCGGCCTCATCTCGCTGATGATCTGGACGCTGACGATCATCGTCACGTTCAAATACGTGCTCTTCCTGCTGCGCGCCGACAACGACGGCGAAGGCGGCACGCTTTCCCTCCTGGCACTATTGACCAAGTCCGCCAACGGCCATAGGGCGCTGCTGATGCTGCTCGGCCTGATTGGCGCCGCACTTTTCCTCGGCGACGCCATGATTACGCCGGCGCTGTCGGTTCTATCGGCGGTCGAAGGCCTGAAGCTGGTGGCGCCATCGCTGAGCAGCGCCGTGCTGCCGATCTCGGTCGGCATCCTGATCGGTCTTTTCGCCATTCAGTCGAAGGGAACCGGTCTGGTATCGCAGTTCTTCGGACCGATCACCGCCGTATGGTTCGTCGTCATGGGTGCGGGCGGCATTGCCCATATCTCGGACGACTACAGCATCCTGGCGTCCTTCAATCCGATATATGCGGTCGAATTCATGCTGAACGAGAGCTTCGTCGGCATCGTCGTTCTTGGCGCCGTCTTCCTGACCGTCACCGGCGCAGAAGCGCTGTACGCGGACCTCGGCCATTTCGGCCGCCGGCCGATCCAGTGGGCCTGGTTCACGCTCGTCTTCCCGGCCCTGACGCTCAACTATCTGGGGCAGGGCGCTCTGGTGCTGAAACACCCGGAAGCGATGTCCGATCCGTTCTACCTGATGTTCCCGCAATGGGCGCTGCTGCCGGTCGTCATTCTGGCAACGGCGGCCACCATCATTGCCAGCCAGGCGGTGATCACCGGTGCCTTCTCGCTGGTCCGCCAGGGGATCCACCTCGGTTACCTGCCGCGCATGCAGATCCAGTTCACCTCCGAGACCAATACCGGACAGATCTTCCTGCCCTCGGTCAATACGCTGCTTCTGGTCGGCGTCATTGCCCTGGTTCTCGGCTTCGAAAGTTCCGAATCGCTTGCCACCGCCTACGGCATCTCGGTCACCGGCGCCATGGTCGTCACCACGCTGATGGCGTTCGAGTTCGTGCGGGTGAAGTGGAAATGGCCGCAAACCTTTGCGATCTGCGTCCTGGCTCCGCTGCTCGCCCTGGAACTGGTCTTCCTCGGCGCCAACCTTTTGAAGATCCATGACGGCGGCTGGGTGCCGGTAATGATGGCGATCATCTTCACCATCGTCATGTGGACCTGGAAACGCGGCACCGCGATCCTGTTCGAAAAGACCCGCCGCATCGACGTGCCGCTCGAGACTTTCATTCCGATGGTCGAGAAGAAGAGCGATCACGCGCCGGTCTCCGTCCCCGGCGTCGCGATCTTCCTGACCAGCGACCCGGAAACCGCGCCGGCTGCCCTGCTGCACAACATCAAGCACAACCACGTCCTGCACGAAAAGAACGTCGTCCTGACCATCATCACGGTCAACAAGCCGCGTGTTTCGCTGGAGGAGCGGTTCAAGATCGAAAAGCTGTCGGATCGCTTCACGCTGATCGAACTGCGCTTCGGCTTCATGCAGTCGCACAATGTCTCTCAGGCGCTTGCTTATCTGCGCAAGACGGGCTTCAAGTTCGACATCATGTCGACCTCCTTCTATCTTGGCCGTCGCAAGCTGGTGCCGGATGCCGAATCCGGCATGCCCATGTGGCAGGACCGGCTGTTCATCGCCATGGCCAATACGGCGACAGACCCGTCCGACTACTTCCACCTGCCGGCCAACCGCGTCGTCGAACTCGGCTCGCATGTCATTATCTGACGCTTGCCGGCGCTGACATTCATGTGAATGTGCTAAATCAGGCCGGTTGCCGGGCGTTTCGGCAGCCGGCGTTAACCGCTCATCAAGGTTAATGATTGATCTTCATCGGGTTCCTGTTGCCCTGTGGAGTTAAGGTTTTGCGTTCGAAGAGTGTATTGCGTCGCAAGTCCTCGTCCGGACTGAATGGATGGACTTCCCCTGCCGTCTTCGGCCTCGCCTGCTGGCTGGTTTTTCCGTCCGCCCCCGCCCATGGCGATCTCGCCGATCTTCTGACCGGTTTTGACGGTGCCGAGCAATGGCGCATGGTTCTGACGGATTCTCCGGCCGGGTCGATCCACCAGGCCTCGCTTGCATTTCCGGGCCTCAAGGCCGCGGTTGCCGGGAATGCCGGCCTGGAATTGCCGGACGGCCGCAAGATCGCCCTCGTCGACGAAAAGAAATCCGAAGACCCGCGCCCCGATGAAGACCGCGTCAACCGTGCAGCCAAGAAGGGCCGCATCGTCACGGTCGAACCCATGCTGCCGCCGAAGGCGTTTTCCGCCGGCTCCGTGCTGCAGCGTTCGAGCGCGCTCACGTCGCCTGCCGAAGAGAAGGATGCGATGACGGCCTTCCTGAAGCCCGGCAAGAACGACGCTCCGGTAGAGCTCGCATCCT
The DNA here is from genome assembly GCA_900471605.1 of Hyphomicrobiales bacterium. GTDB lineage: Bacteria > Pseudomonadota > Alphaproteobacteria > Rhizobiales > Rhizobiaceae > Neorhizobium. Next base: position 195,990 of record UCEY01000044.1, read on the forward strand.
TCTATTTCCGCAAGGACGAACCGAAGCGGGCGGAGGACGAGCTCATGCCGATGATCGCCAGCCTCATCAACAATCCGAATGCCGATGTGCTGGCCGCCGCCTATGCGCCGCCGGAACCCGATTTTGCCAAGCAGTCGCCGTTCGACGCGATTCTGACCGAAAAGAAGAAGCCAGGCCGGTTCATCCCGCCGATCAGCGCCGATGACCATGCCTGGGCGGCTACGCCGCTGCCGCCCGATTCCTTCTCCCCCAAGCAGCAGCAATGCCTCTCGTCCGGCATCTATTTCGAGTCGCGCGGCGAATCCGCCCGCGGCCAGGCTGCGGTCGCCCAGGTCATTCTCAACCGGGTGCGCAATCCGGCCTATCCGAAAACGATCTGCGACGTCGTTTACCAGAATGAGGACTGGCGGAACCGCTGCCAGTTCTCGTTCGCCTGCGACAATATCAAGGACCGCATCCGCTCCGAATACCATTGGCAGATGGCCCGCGAAGTGGCGATGGCGGTGACCGCCGGCAAGATCTGGCTTCCGGAAGTCGGCTCCGCCACCCATTACCATGCCGTCTACGTCCACCCCGACTGGGCGCGCACCATGAAGAAGGTCGGCCGCATCGGCCTGCACGTCTTCTACCGCACCTATGGCGGCGGCTGGAGCTGACCGGGTCATTATCGCCGCAACAGGCGGCGATTCCCGCGACAGTTTTACCCGGCTTTGGTTGTGTCCGCTTTAAGCAATTGAATTTGCTTGGTTAATTTACCAAGAACGAAGAGCCTTGGACGCCTTGACTATGGGGGCGGGCAAAACTATGTTGCGCGCGACTTGAAAACGGGCCCGACGGCGCGAAATCCCTCGCTAATCGCATTTTTTGCGGTTGGAAAGCATAAAACCGGTTGTGCCGGAAGCAGAAATAGGGGAGGACGCACATGACGGATCACCGCGACGATGGTCTGGAAGAGCGCCGGAAGCGCTTGTCTGCGGAACTTGCGGACAGGAAGGCTGACGACGTGGCAGAGGCGAAGAGGGACGCGCAATCCGAGGAAAGCCGAAAAGGCATGGCCTTGGGCTTCAAGCTATCCTCCGAGTTCATCTCCGCAGTCGCGGTTGGGGCTGTTCTGGGCTATATGCTCGACCGTTTTGCCGGCACTGCGCCGTGGGGGATGATCGTTCTCCTCCTCCTCGGGTTCTGTGCCGGTGTGCTGAATGTGCTTCGCTCCGTGGGAATGGTGGCTCCGTCACCGACCATGAGCCAGCAAAACGGCAAAGATGAGAAGGGAAGCGGCGGCCGCTAGGTCCTGCTTCGAAATAATGAAACTGGGCCGACCTGCGCGGCTAAGGACAAGAGGTAGACGGTGGCAAACGATCCGATCCATCAGTTCCAGATCAGCAAGATCGTTCCGATCGAGATCGGCGGCATCGATTTCTCCTTTACCAACGCGTCCCTGTTCATGGTGGCAACGGTGGCCTGTGCCGCCGGCTTCCTGTATTTCGCCACGTCGCAGCGCGGGCTGATCCCGGGCAGGGCGCAGTCGGTTGCCGAAATGTCCTATGAGTTCATCGCCGGCATGCTGCGCGAAGGCGCCGGCAGCAGCGGCATGAAGTTCTTCCCGCTGGTCTTCTCCCTGTTCATGTTCGTGCTGACCGCCAACCTGCTCGGCATGTTCCCCTACTTCTATACGATCACCAGCCAGATCATCGTCACCTTCGCGCTGGCGCTTCTCGTCATCGGCACGGTCCTGGTTTACGGCTTCTACAAGCACGGCCTGCACTTCCTGCAACTCTTCGTGCCGAGCGGTGTTCCGGGCGCGCTTCTGCCGCTCGTCGTCGCGATCGAAGTCATCTCCTTCCTGTCCCGCCCGGTTTCGCTGTCTGTTCGTCTTTTTGCGAACATGCTCGCCGGCCACATCACGCTCAAAGTGTTCGCAGGCTTCGTCGCCTCGCTCGGAACCATGGGCGCGCTCGGCATCGGCGGCGCAGTCCTGCCTCTCATCATGACGGTCGCCCTGACCGGTCTCGAATTCCTCGTCGCCTTCCTCCAGGCTTACGTCTTCGCGGTGCTGACTTGCATGTACCTCAACGACGCGATCCATCCCGGCGGGCACTAAGGATAACCGACATTGGCGTCCTGAGGCGTCAGTCATCAGCCGCAACAACCATTTCGAAGGAGTTTCTCATGGAAGCGGAAGCAGCAAAGTTCATCGGTGCAGGCCTGGCTTGCTTTGGCATGGCCGGCACGGCTCTTGGCCTTGGCAACATCTTCGGCAGCTACCTCTCGGGCGCTCTGCGCAACCCGTCCGCCGCTGACAGCCAGTTCGGCCGTCTGGTGTTCGGCTTCGCCGTTACGGAAGCTCTGGGCATCTTCTCGCTGCTCATCGCTCTCCTGCTCCTGTACGCAGTCTAAGATCTGTCCAGGAATTCGGATCGCGGCCGCTTGCAAAAGGCGCGCCGTGATCCTTCGCATTTGGAATACACCTGCCCGCATTGGAATATTGGAGGTGATGATGTTCGTGACCTCGGCATATGCGCAGACCGCGCCGGCCGCTACTGATCCGCATGCCGCGCCTGCTGGCGAAGTGCATACCGAAACCGGCGCTGCCCATGGCGGCGAACACGGTGGCGGCACATTTCCGCCATTCGATGCGACCCATTTCTCGTCGCAGCTGCTTTGGCTCGTCATCACCTTCGGCCTCTTCTATCTCCTGATGAAGAAGGTCATCGTTCCACGCGTCGGCGGCATTCTGGAACACCGCCACGACCGGATCGCCCAGGACCTCGACGAAGCCGCCCGCCTGAAGGCGGAAGCGGACGCTGCCGTGGAGACCTATGAAAAGGAACTGGCTGCCGCCCGTTCCAAGGGCCACAAGATTGCCGAAACTGCCCGCGAGGCCGCCAAGACCAAGGCTGCCGCCGATCGCACCGCAATCGAAGCCGAACTTGCCGACAAGCTCGCGGCTGCCGAAACCCGCATCGGCGAAATCAAGGCGAAGGCCTTTGCCGAAGTCGGCCAGATCGCCGAAGACACCGCCACCGCCATCGTCGATCAGCTGATCGGCGCCAAGGCGACCGGCGACGACATCAAGGCTGCGGTCGCAGCCGCGAAGACGGAGGCCTGATCCCTATGGCATTCGATGCAACATTTTTCGCATTCGTCGGCCTCGTCCTCTTTCTGGCGCTGGTCGTTTACCTGAAGGTGCCGGGCATGATGGCGAAGTCGCTCGACGAGCGCGCCGCCAACATCAGCAAGGAACTCGACGAAGCCAAGCGCCTGCGCGAAGAAGCGCAGACCCTGCTCGCCGAATACCAGCGCAAGCGCAAGGAAGCCGAAGCGGAAGCCGCCCAGATCGTGGCTGTCGCCGAGCGTGAAGCTGCGGCGCTGACCGAGGAAGCGCGCCAGAAGACCGAGGAATTCGTTGCCCGCCGCAACGCGCTTTCCGAACAGAAGATCCGCCAGGCCGAAGCCGAAGCGATCGGCGCCGTCCGCTCCGCCGCAGTCGACCTCGCCATCGCCGCCGCCCAGAGCGTCATCGCCCGCAAGGCCGATGCCTCCACCCAGGACACGCTCTTCAAGGACGCCGTCGGCAAGGTGCAGTCGCGATTGAACTGATCTCAGTTACATAAGACTTCTGAAAGGCCGGGCGAAAACCCGGCCTTTTTTGTACATTCTGCTGCCGCCTTCATCGCTTATCCATTGGAGAACTCATGACGAGCTTTGATGCTGCGTGGCGGCACTTTTATCCAGCTGTGCCGCCATTATCCTTCGTTATGAGACAAGCAGCACTGCCCTTTGTTCGGTTTCATTATTTGCCCGGTTCCAAGCGATATGCCGAAACCGATGCAGAATACGAATGCATAATCCAGAGGTTATCGGCGCTCGGTAGGATTGTTTTTGACGCCGGCGAAGATTGCTGGATTGTGCGCTGTGAGAGCCCGTTTGGTGGCGGATCGAAGCAAAGAACGGCGGCAAGGTCCAAGTTCATGGAATTGCATCCCTGCAAGCCATCAACCCGGATTGGAGAAATCAGGCTCGAGGATGAAAAGGCAATATGGTCCGCACACGCAGCCAGATGCAGCTGGGATTTTAGCAGTTCCCGGCAGCTACTGTCGGCCATTGCTGACGATATGACAGATGGAAACGACTGGACGCTTTGGTTCTCCGCTGGAAGCGGTCGGGTTTACGCGCCCTATGACGGAGGGATAGACATCTTCTCAAATTCCGCCGACTGGATAGAAAGCCTCCGGGACAGCTTTCCGGATTGGCTTTCCGAGGATGTGAGCGGGCTTTAGCACCGACATACATCACTCCTCCGGCAGGTCATCCTTGCGCAGCGGCCGAAAGCTCATCCGGTGCAGCGAGCAGGGACCATGCGCCTCGATGCCGGCGCGGTGCTGTGCTGTGCCGTAACCCACATGGTTGGCAAAGCCATAAGCCGGGAAGACCAGGTGCGCGCGGGCCATCATCCGGTCGCGGGTGACCTTGGCGATGATCGAGGCGGCAGCGATCGAAACCGAGCGGGCGTCGCCCTTGATGACGGCCTTGCCGGGGCAGCAGAGGCCCTGCGGCACGTCGCGGCCGTCGGCGAGCACGTAAGCCGGAGCAACCGCCAACCCGGCGACGGCACGGCGCATGGCGTCGAGACTTGCACGCAGGATGTTGCGTTCGTCGATATGGCGCGGGCCCGAAGCGGCGATCGAGACTTCCGCCGTCGCCATGATCGCCTCGAACAGCACTTCTCGCTGATTGAGAGTCAGCTGCTTGGAATCGTTGAGGCCGTCGGGGATGTTATCCGGGTCGAGAATGACGGCCGCCGCGACAACCGGGCCTGCCAGCGGCCCGCGTCCGGCCTCGTCGGTGCCCGCGACCGGCCAGTGGCCGGCCTGCCGCGCTACAAGCTCCAGACTGAAATCCGGAACGAGCGGGACGTCTTCGAAAAGCATCGGAGAATCGGGCGACGTGCGAGGTAACATGGCGGCAACCTCGCACGTCGTCCCGACCTCCTGCAACCCCCGGCGGGCGATTGCGGCGTCGCTATCCACCGAGGGGCGGCGGTGGAACCGGGGTATTTTCCGACGTGGGGACAGGGCGGGTCGCGTCGGAAATTGGAATTCCTGATCGGGCCTGAGCGGACCGGTCAGAGCAGCGAGAGCTGGATGCCGCCGCCGTCGGGCCGCAGGAAGATATCGTCACGCAGCGGCAGGCCGCGGCGGACCATGCCGAGACGCTTGGTCGCCATCTCGAAACGGCGGCCGATCTGCCAGGCATAGGGACCGGCACCCTTCATACGCTTGCCCCATTCGGCATCGTAATCCTTGCCGCCGCGCATCGAGCGCACCAGCGACATCACATGCCGATAGCGGTCCGGATAGTTCTGCAGCAGCCAGTCGCGGAAGAGGGGGCTCACTTCCAGTGGCAGGCGCAGCAGCACATAGCTCGCTTCCGTCGCCCCCGCCGCATGGCCGGCGTCGAGGATACGCTCGATCTCGTGGTCGTTGAGCGCCGGGATGACGGGTGCCACCATGACCGCCGTCGGAATGCCGGCATCGGTCAACGCCTTGATGGCGGTCAGGCGCTTGGGAGGGGTCGAGGCGCGCGGCTCCATGGTGCGGGCGAGCTTGCGGTCGAGCGTCGTCACGGAAATCCCGACCTTCGCGAGCCCCTTGGATGCCATGTCGGCGAGAATGTCGATATCGCGGGTGATCAGCGCCGACTTCGTGACGATCGCCACAGGATGGTTGGCTTTCTGCAGCACCTCGAGGATCTGCCGCATGATCCGCCATTCCCGTTCGATCGGCTGGTAGGGATCGGTATTGGTGCCGATCGCGATCGCCCGCACCTTGTAGTCGGGGCGGCTCAATTCCCGCTCGAGCAGTTTCGGTACGTCCGGCTTGGCAAACAGCTTCGATTCGAAATCGAGGCCGGGGGAAAGGCCCATGAAACTGTGCGTCGGCCGGGCGAAGCAATAGATGCAGCCATGCTCGCAGCCGCGATAGGGGTTGATCGAGCGGTCGAAGGAAAGATCGGGCGATTCGTTGCGGGTGATCGCGGTGCGCGGCTTTTCCACCTGCACTTCGGTCCTGAACGGTTCGAGCTCCTCCAGCGTCTGCCAGCCGTCGTCGAATGCTTCACGGCGCTCCTCCTCGAAACGGCCGCTCGGGTTGAGCCCCGCACCGCGCCCGCGACGCCGGTCGATCTCCACCCGAAGACCGGAGGATTTGACCAACGCATCGGCAATATCAGCCGTATGAGCAGGCGCAAAAGCGTCCTGCCGCAATTGATGCAGCTCGTTCATGGATTGCTCCTGAAGGGGAAATTCCCCGTTCCTGATGATTAAATTCCTAGCGGCAAAACCGGAACATTGCAAGAACAAAATTCGGAGCCGGTGTTTATGGCGTTCCGTGCTGCAATGCGTTACATGTCAGGGATGCTGACTGTCATCATGGAATGCCGCGACCAGGAATCCGAGCTGGCGCAGACCCTTTCGGTGCTCGTTTCCGCCGCGGTGGAGGGGCTGGTAAGCGATGTCGTGGTGCTCGACCACGGTTCGAAGGACGGTTCCTCCCGCGTCGCCGATGCCGCCGGCTGCCGTTTTTACGGCCATTGGGACATCAAGGATATTCTGCGCGGCGCGCGCGGCGAGTGGGTATTGCTCATCGAGGCGGGCGCTCGCCCGCAGGCCGGCTGGATCGACGAGGTGATGGAATATATCGCGCTGAGCAAGCAGCCGGCCCGCTTCGCACCGGCGCGGAATTACCGGCGGCCGTTCTTCAGGCGCATCGGCCGCGCGGTGCCGCCGCTGGAATACGGCATGCTGCTTTCGAAGCGTCAGGCGATCGCGCTTGCGAAATCGGGCATGGATCTGGAAACCCTGGCGCGCGGCCAGAAGGCTTCGAAGCTGGCGAGCGAGATGATCCCGGCCTGGGTGGCGGCGGCCGTCCGCTGAGGCCTATTTAGCGGGGCCTATTTGCCGCCGCGCTTCAGGTGCTCGTCGAGCCGCGGCATGATCTCGATGAAGTTGCAGGGCATGTGGCGGTAGTCGAGCTGCGCCTTCAGAATGCCGTCCCAGGCATCCTTGCAGGCGCCGGGCGAGCCGGGCAGCACGAAGATGAACGTGGCGTTCGCCACCCCGCCGGTCGCCCGGGACTGGATTGTCGAAGTGCCGATCTTGTCATAGGAAATCCGGTGGAAGACTTCCGAAAAGCCGTCCATGCGTTTTTCGAACAGCGGCTCCAGTGCTTCGGGCGTCACGTCCCGGCCGGTAAAGCCGGTCCCGCCTGTCGTGATCACCACGTCGATATCCGGATCAAGCGTCCATTCCCGCACCTGGCCGGCAATCCGGTCCTTGTCGTCGGGCACGATCGCGCGCGCCTTCAGCACATGACCGGCTTCCGCGATCCGCGCCACCAGCGTGTCGCCGGACTTGTCGTCGGCAGGCGTGCGCGTGTCGGAAACGGTCAGCACGGCGATGCCGACGGGAATGAAGGCGCGGGTTTCGTCGATCCGGTTCATGGGGTTCTCCCGGGCGTCTGGCCAACGGTTCTCACGGCCTGAAAATACCATTCCGGCTTCTGGTCGTTAAGGTTTTCCACGGCCTTTTCCGCCGCTTCGAAGGAAGGAAATATCCCGAAACAGGTGGCGCCCGAACCGGACATGCGCGTCAGCATCGTGCCTTCGGCACCGATGAGGTTGGAAATCTGATCGATTTCCCGCACCAGCGAGCGAGCCGGCGGCTCGAGATCGTTGCGCAGCGTTTTCAGAAAGCCGATCCAGTCGGCATCGGGCGCGCCGATCGGCGGATTGTCCTTTTGCGTCAGGCGGCGAAAAATATCCGGCGTCGAGACCCCGACCAGAGGATTGCCGAGCACCAGTGCCAGCGCCGGCAGGCTGGCAAGCGCGGTCAGCTCCTCGCCGATCCCCTTGGCGATCAGGGGCTCGCCCTTGAGGCACATCGGCACGTCGGCGCCGAGCGCCAGCCCGAGCGCTGCCAGTTCCGCATCCGGCAGGTTGGCATCCCAGAGGCGGATCAGGCCGCGCAGCGTCGCCGCCGCGTCCGCCGAACCGCCGCCGATGCCGGCTGCGACCGGCAGGTTCTTTTCCAGATGGATGGCCACCGGCGGGGCCGGGACCCCTTTCTCTTCCAGCGCCTTGCGCAGGAGGTCGCGTGCCTTCAACACCAGATTGCCATGGCTCCCCTCCGCCGAAGTCGGCAGCAACGAGGCGAACCGGCCGGAAACGGAAAACGCGTCGGCCTCCGCATCGGCAAAGCCTAACCGATCACCCGTGTCGGCGAAGGTCACGATGCTATCGAGCAGGTGATATCCGTCGGCCCGCTGGCCGGTCACATGCAGGGCGAGGTTGATCTTGGCGGGTGCCAGTTCAAAATGGCCCGTCTTGTCGGCGAGCCAATTGTCGGACGACACGGTGTCGAGAAACATGTGGCGTCAGGATTTCTTGTCGGGATTGGCCGGCGCCGGTGGGGCGGGAGCCACGGGTTCGCTGGGGCTGCGGTCGGCAGTCGTCGAATTGGGATCGAGCGGCGCCAGGCCCTTCTCGATCTTTTCCTTGATCTGCTCGCGGTTGATATCCTCGCCTTCCGAGATCAGCGCCCGGTTCCACTGGTAGACGGCTTCGAGCTTGCGCCCGACGCGCCAGTAGGAATCGCCCAGATGGTCGTTGATCGTCGAATCGCCGGCGCGCAGCTGCACCGCCCGTTCGAGCTCGGTCACCGCATCGTCGAACTTGCCCATCCGGAAGTAGGCCCAGCCGAGCGAATCGACGATATAGCCGTCATCCGGGCGCGCATCGACGGCCCGCTTGATCATGTTGAGGCCCTCGTCGAGGTTCTTGTTCATATCGACCAGCGAATAGCCGAGATAGTTCAGGACCTGGGGCTGTTCCGGGTTGAGCTCCAGCGCCTTGCGGAAGCTCGGCTCGGCCTTTTCCCAGTTCTTCAGCCGCTCGTAGGCGATGCCGCGCTGGAAGAAGATCGTCCAGTCGCCCGGCTTCGGCACCGGCCCGATGACGTCGGCGGCCTTGTCGTAGGTTTCCGCCATGGTCTTGTAGTCCTTGGCGTCGGAAAGCACGCTGCCATAGGCGATATAGCTGCGGATGTCGGACGGGTCGGAATCGATCAGCGACTTCAGGTGCTGCTTGGCTTCGTCCACCTTGCCGGTATCGGAAAGCGTCACGCCGAGCTGCAGTTCGGAAATGCGGCGCATCGGCGAATCGGCCGGCACGCTCGCGTAGAACTTGATGGCGCGATCGGGCTGCTTGAGCTTTTCGGCAATGCCGCCGAGCAGGATCAGCGTATCGGCGCTCTTGGGGTCGAGCGCGTGGGAAATCTGCAGGTAGAGCGAGACCATGTCCTCGGCGCCCTGGCGGTTCAGCGCACCGCCGATCGAAAACAGCACGCCGGCCGCACCTTCGGCGGCATTGCTCACCTGCTGCTGGGGCTTCTCGCCCTTTTCGATGCTCTGGCGCAGGGCCTTCAGCGGCGCATAGTTGGAGACCATGCCGTCCCCGACGGAGATCGCATCGAGCGCCTTCTGCTTGTTACCGGCTGCCGCCTCAAGACGTGCCAGTGCCATCACGGCACGCATGAAGGTGTCCGGGGCGGTGGCGACGGCTTCCTTGTTGGTGACGGCGGTGTTGAGGTGCTGCCGCGCCGTGCCGATATCGCCCGTCACCAGCGCCATGGCGCCGAGATGATAGTCGGTGAACACCTTGTACCAGGCCGGTCCCTTGAGGTTGGAGATGCTGGCCATCGCCTGCTTGCCCTTGCCGGCGCCGACATCCGACCAGGCGGAGAGAAGCTGGTGGGTCAGCCGGTCGAGGTCGTTCGGACCGTCATAGGCAAGCACCTTCTTCGCGGTATCGAATTTCTTGTCGCGCAGGGCATCGAGGCCGCGGACGATCTTGGTGATCCGCTCTACCGCGTTGTCGTCTTTCAGCGCATTGGCTTCCGCGAGACCCTGGTCGAAATCGCCGTTGAGCAGCAGCGAGATCATCAGCCTTTCGCGGATTTCCAGGTTGGCGGGATCGAAAGCCAGTGCCTTGCGGTAAAGCGCGATCGCGGTGTCGTAGTCATGATCGACGTCGGCGGTCCGGGCTGCCAGGAAGGCGCCGGAAAACGTCTTCACGTTACCGGGGCCGAACGTCACCGTGTCTTTCACCGCTGGCTTCGCGTCTGCCGTCGCGGCATTGGCCACCGTTCCGAACAGGAGGACGGTTGCAAGCGCCGCGCTGGAGAGCAGAAGAAGGCTGGATTTCTGCCGCATAAAGATGCCTTTCGTAAGAGCATGGCAGAACGGTGAGATACCGCCGCCAATTCCGCCCTATTGATTCACGATAGAATGGCTTTTTTGAAGCACGTCCGCAAGGAAATCCCCAGCGCCGCGCGAGGGCGGCGCCGGTCACACCTTCGTCAACGAACGCCGCGCGTCAGTTGACGCGCTGGATCGAGAAGTCGATGACTTCGAGGAGAGCGGCCTTGAGCGGCGAGGCGGGAAGCGGCGCCAGCGCATCGCGGGCGATCGTGCCGTAATGCAGCGCCCGGCCGATCGTGTCGTTCAAGGCGCCGTATTTGTTGATCAGCCCGAGCGCCTTTTCGAGGTTTTCGTCGCTGCTTTCGCCCTTTTCGATCGCCTGGCGCCAGAAGGCGCGCTCGGCCTCGGTACCCCGGCGATAGGAGAGGATGACGGGCAGCGTGATCTTGCCCTCGCGGAAATCGTCGCCGACATTCTTGCCGAGATCGGCGGCCTTGCCGCCGTAGTCGAGCGCGTCGTCGACGAGCTGGAAGGCAAGGCCGAGATTCATGCCGTAGGATTTGAGAGCGCCGCGGCCGGCCTTGTCGGCATTGGCGATGATCGGGCCGACTTCGGCCGCGGCCGCAAACAGCGCGGCCGTCTTGGCGCGGATGACCGACAGATAGTCGTCCTCGGTCGTCTCCATGTTCTTGGCGACGGAAAGCTGCAGCACCTCGCCTTCGGCGATGACGGACGCTGCGGCCGACAAAACGTCGAGCGCCTCGAGCGAGCCGACATCGACCATCATCCGGAAGGCCTGGCCGAGCAGGAAATCGCCGACCAGAACGCTGGCCTGGTTGCCCCAGATCATCCTGGCGGTGGAGCGCCCGCGGCGCAGGTCGCTTTCGTCCACCACGTCGTCGTGGAGAAGCGTTGCCGTGTGCATGAACTCGACGCTGGTCGCCAGCTTTACATGGGCATCGCCCTGGTAGCCGAACAGCGCTGCGGAGGCGAGCGTCAGCATCGGCCGCAGCCGCTTGCCGCCGGACGAGATCAGGTGGTTGGCGACTTCCGGGATCATCTGCACGTCGGAGCCGGCCTTGGACAGGATCAGCTGGTTGACCCGCTCCATGTCCGCCTTGGTCAGATCCACCAGCGGTTTGACGGATGCGAGTTTGTTTTTGCCTTCTTCAAGCGGTATGACGACGCCCAATGATCAGGCCTCCCTATCGAAATCTTTCAAACGACAATAGAAAGAGGCTGTTAGTGCGGCAAGCGCAAAACGCATCCCGCCGGAGATAATGGGGTAACAAACAAGCCATGCTGGAGATCATCCGCACCAACGATGTCGTGATCCTGTCGCTGGCTCAGAGCCTGATGAAGGACGCGGGCATCCACTGCATGGTCGCCGACCAGTCGATGAGCGTGCTGGAGGGCTCACTCGGCCTCTTGCAGCGCCGGTTGATGGTGGATGCCGACCGGGCGGACGAGGCGCGGCGGATATTGAAGGACGCGGGGCTGGAAGCGGAGCTGCGGCCTTGAGGTTGGGGGAGCTGCTGCTGAGTTTTTCCAAAACCTTGGCTTTGGGCGTCTCTAGGGCTTCGGCGTTGGATGTTTTTGGAGTTCCAACATTGGGCCTGTTCGCGGATCGCCCCCCTCTGCCCTGCCGGGCATCTCCCCCTCGGGTGGGGAGATCGGCTGGGGGCTTGCCCGCCACTCCTGATCCACCGTCGTCTCCTGCGCATTCCAACGCGACGTTTCTCGCCGCATACTTCGATCCGATCTCTCTTCCGCCACGCCGTTTCGGTGGGAGCATGGAGCTTGCCTCTTGTGATCTCCCCACCCGAGGGGGAGATGCCCGGCAGGGCAGAGGGGG
>UCEY01000060.1 GCA_900471605.1 Hyphomicrobiales bacterium
CGCCACCGACAGGCCGGTGAGCGTCGCCGATCTCGGCTCGGGCGCCGGTGCGGCTGGCCTTGCCGTCGCCGCACGCCTGCAACAGGCAAAAGTCCTGCTGATCGAAAAATCGCCGCTGATGGCCGATTATGCCCGCAAAACGCTGGAGCTTCCCGAAAACGCCTTCCTCGCCGGCCGCGCGGAGGTACTCGAAGCCGACGTGGCCCTGACCGGCAAGCCGCGGCTCGCCGCCGGCCTCGTCGACGAGATCCACGACCACGTGATCATGAACCCGCCCTTCAACGACGCGGCGGATCGCAAGACGCCCGATGCCCTGAAGGCCGAGGCGCATGCGATGACGGACGATCTGTTCGAAGCCTGGATCCGCACGGCCGGCGCGATCATGAGGCCCGGCGGGCAATTGTCGCTGATCGCCCGGCCGCAATCGATCGCCGAAATCATCGAGGCCTGCGGCAGGCGTTTCGGCGGGCTGGAAATCACCGCCCTTCATCCCCGGCCGGATGAAAGCGCTACCCGCATCCTCGTCACCGCCATCAAGGGATCGCGCGCCCGGCTGACATTCCGGGCGCCGCTTTTCGTGCATGGCGCCGATGGCCACGCCTTCTCGGCTTTCGTGGACGACCTGAACAATGGCCGGGCCGCCTATGCCCGCCTCAGCCCGAAACGAAGTCCACGAGCAGCTTGACGTTCAGGCCGGCGATGACGACGGCGATCAGCCAGGCGATGGCCGAGAGCCAGATCGGCGCCACGAGTTCGCCCATCTTGGCCTTGCTGGCGGTGAACATGACCAGCGGGAAGACCGCGAATGAAAGCTGCAGGCTGAGCACGACCTGGGTGAGGATCAGCAGTTCCGCCGTACCCGCATCGCCGTACCAGATGGTCACGAAGGCGGCCGGAATAATGGCGATGCCCCGGGTGATCAGCCGGCGGATCCATGGCTGCAGCTTCATCTTGAGGAAGCCTTCCATGACGATCTGGCCGGCAAGCGTCGCTGTCACCGTCGAGTTCAGGCCGCAGCAGAGCAGCGCGATGCCGAACAGCGTCGGCGCTATGGCAAGGCCGAGCAGCGGTGCGAGCAGCGAATGGGCTTCGCCGAGTTCGGCCACTTCCGTCCGCCCGGTGCTGTTGAAGGCAGCGGCCGCCAGGATCAGGATCGAGGCATTGATCAGCAGCGCGAAGCAGAGCGCGACGGTGGAGTCGATCGTCGCATAGGTGAGCGCCTCCTTCTTCTCCGGCAGACTATGGCCATAATTGCGGGTCTGCACGATGCCGGAATGCAGGTAGAGGTTATGCGGCATGACGGTTGCACCAAGAATGCCGAGCGCCAGATAGAGCATTTCCGGATTGGTGACGATCTCGGTCGTCGGGAAGAAGCCGCGAATGACGCCGCCCCAGTGCGGATCGGCGAGGAAGATCTGGATCGCGAAGCAGACCGCGATGACGCCGAGCAGGGTGATGATGAAGGCTTCGACCCAGCGGAAGCCCATCTTCTGCAGGTAAAGGATGATGAAGACGTCGAGCGCGGTGATCAGCACGCCGAGTTCGAGCGGAATGCCGAAGATCAGGTTGAGGCCGATCGCGGTGCCGATGACCTCGGCGATATCGGTGGCGATAATGGCGATTTCGGCAAGCGCCCAGAGGGGGATGGAAACCCATTTCGGAAATGCGTCGCGGCAGGCCTGCGCCAGATCCCGCCCGGAGGCGATGGCAAGGCGTGCGCAGAGCGACTGCAGCACGATTGCCATCAGGTTGGACAGAAGCGCCACCGCCAGCAGCGCATAACCGAATTTCGAACCGCCGGCGAGCGAGGTCGCCCAGTTGCCGGGATCCATATAACCGACGGCCACCAGATAACCCGGACCCGCGAAGGCGGCAAGCCGCCGCCAACGTGATCCGGAATGCGAAATGCTGATGCTGCGATGGACGTCGGAAAGCGACGCCTCTCCCCGCTTGTGCCGCCAGCCGCTGTCCTGCTTTGAACTCAAAACGTCCATCTTCACCTTATCTCCGTTCGTAACGGGATAATGCCTCATTGGAATGATAATGCAAGTCATTCGCAACTAGAAAATCAAAATCGGGCTTTCGGGGCTGCAGCCATTGCGTTTGAAAATCCGTCACATACATGCTTTGGCAGAGCCGAACGCCACAGAAGGAAAAGAAATGGCCGGGTTTTTGAAGAGGTTGATGCCGAAGCGGTTCCGCAAGAAGGGGCTGACGATACCGGTTGTCCGGCTCCATGGTGCGATCATGGCCGGCGGCAGCCAGTTCAAGCAGAGCCTCAACCTCGCCGGCGTCGCCCCGATGCTGGACAAGGCCTTCGCCAAAAAGGATGCGCCGGTCGTCGCGATCTCGATCAATTCGCCGGGCGGCTCGCCGGTCCAGTCGCGGTTGATCTTCCAGCGCATCCGTTCGCTCGCGGAAGAGAAGAACAAGAAGGTTCTGGTCTTTGTCGAGGACGTCGCAGCCTCGGGCGGCTACATGATCGCGCTTGCCGGCGACGAGATCTTCGCCGACCCCACCTCGATCGTCGGCTCGATCGGCGTCGTTTCCGGCGGGTTCGGTTTTCCGGAACTGTTGCGCAAGATCGGCGTCGAGCGCCGCGTCTATACCGCCGGCGAGAACAAGGTGATCCTCGATCCCTTCCAGCCGGAAAAGGAAGGCGATATCGAATATCTCAAGGCCCTGCAGCTCGAGATTCACAAGGTCTTCATCGACATGGTCAAGATGCGCCGCGGCGAACGGCTCGCCGACGATGCGACGATCTTTTCGGGCCTGTTCTGGAGCGGGCTGCGCGGTCTCGACCTCGGCCTGATCGACAGTCTCGGCGACATGCGCGAAGTCCTCAAGCGCCGCTACGGCAAGGACACGAAGCTGGAACTGATCGGCAGCGCCCGCACCCTGTTCGGCCGCCGCGTGCCCGGCGTCGTTTTCGGTGAGGGCAAGGCCGGAGAAATCGCCGCAGGCGCGGTGACGGGACTTGCCGCAAGCCTGGAAGAAAAGGCAATGTGGAGCCGATACGGCCTTTGAGGTCGCAAGAATAGCGCGAGGGGGACATGGCGCAGCTTTTATTTCTGATCATCGTCATCGGCGGCGGCTGGATGCTCTACAAGAAATTCATCAAGGACGCCGAAAGACTGTCGTCCCGTAGCCGCCGCGAGGAAAAGGAACGCCAGACCGGTGCGATCGGCACCCTGGAGCGGGATCCCGTGACGGGGGAGTACCGGGTGAAGCGGGATGAGGAATGAGCCTTACTAAAGAGGCAGCTTCATGATATACCTTCGCGAAGTATATCATGGAGTGTGTGATGCAGGTCGCCAAATGGGGAAATAGTCTAGCAATCCGAATTCCGGCGTCAGTGGTCGATGCTTTGGGCCTTAAGGAAGGCGATGATGTCACTGTGCGTGTTGCGACTGGCGCAGTATTTGAAATCGAGCGCGACGAGACGCGGCAGAAAGCGCTCGAAAAGATCAA
This sequence comes from Hyphomicrobiales bacterium, assembly GCA_900471605.1. Lineage (GTDB taxonomy): Bacteria > Pseudomonadota > Alphaproteobacteria > Rhizobiales > Rhizobiaceae > Neorhizobium. The sequence continues at coordinate 3,472 of UCEY01000060.1, forward strand.
ATCCTTCAAATGGGAATTGCCCCCTGGCTGGAAGTTCGATCGCGACGAGGCGAATTCCCGCTGATGCCGACGGTTGCGAGTTTTCTTGATACCAACATTCTCGTCTACGCCTTCACTAAGGATGCACGGGCGGTAACCGCCCAACAATTGATGGGCTCTCCGTTTGTACTCAGTACTCAGGGGCTGAACGAGTTCGCAAACGTGGCGCGGAAGAAACTTAAGCATCCGTTGGAGCAGATTGAGGAAGCGATCGAAGCTCTTTCCAAATTGGCTTCGACGATCGTTCCCATGGACCAGCAGATGACCATAGCTGCGTTGAAGCTTGTTAGGCGATACAATTTCGCCTTCTATGATGCGTTGATGGTAGCAGCAGCTTTAAAAGCCAGTTGCACGCGATATTACTCTGAAGATCTTCAAGACGGCTTGATGGTTGAAGATAAACTCACCGTTATAAATCCGTTTCGTTGACCTTGAATTTTTCCGCGAGCCGATTGCGGACACGGGCAGCCATTTCATCTCCGTCCCACGGAAGAAACTCCTCCCGCGGGGTTTCCATCCGGCGGCGGATTTCGTCCTTCATGGCAAGCAGCGGGTCACTCTCGCCGGCCGGCGCCGGATCGGCCTGCATCAGGCTGTCTATGCCCGCCTCGATAACCTTCTCGACAGAAGGGAACTGGCCGTCTTCGACCATGCGTTCCGCATAGCGCAGATAACGGTCCGACAAGGTGAAGCTGTTCTTGACGTTCATGGTCTTTCTCCGGAAGAACGGATGAACCTTAACACGGATCGCACCCGGCACGCATAGCGCAAGCGCCGCAAACGCATAAAACCTTGACCCGCGCCCCTGATGCGTGGCACTCGTCCGCATCCTCGAACCGATACAGATATGGCCATGACCGAGCTGCCCGACCACATGTCTCCGACCCGCTCCTTTCAGGGGCTGATCCTCGCGCTCCAGAACTACTGGGCCGACAAGGGCTGCGCCATCCTGCAGCCCTACGACATGGAAGTCGGTGCCGGTACCTTCCATCCGGCCACAACCCTGCGCGCGCTCGGCCCCAAGCCGTGGAAGGCCGCCTATGTCCAGCCGTCGCGCCGCCCGTCCGACGGCCGTTACGGCGAAAACCCCAACCGCCTGCAGCATTATTACCAGTTCCAGGTCATCCTGAAGCCGAACCCGCCGAACCTGCAGGAACTCTATCTAGGTTCGCTGAAGGCGATCGGCCTCGATCCGCTTCTGCACGACGTGCGTTTCGTCGAGGACGACTGGGAAAGCCCGACGCTCGGCGCCTGGGGCCTCGGCTGGGAATGCTGGTGCGACGGCATGGAAGTCTCGCAGTTCACCTACTTCCAGCAGGTCTGCGGCATCGAATGTTCGCCGGTCGCCGGTGAACTCACCTACGGCCTCGAACGTCTCGCCACCTATCTGCAGGGCGTCGACAGCATCTACGAACTCAATTTCAACGGCCGCGAGGGCGAGGAAAAGATCTCCTATGGCGATGTCTTCCTGCAGGCCGAGCAGGAATATTCCCGCCACAATTTCGAGTTTGCCGATACCGCCATGCTGCACCGGCATTTCATCGATGCCGAGAAGGAATGCCAGGCGCTGCTCGCCGCCGGCGCTCCGGGTGCAAACGCCAACCAGATGCTGCACAAATGCGTTTTCCCCGCCTATGACCAATGCATCAAGGCGTCTCACGTCTTCAATCTTCTGGATGCGCGCGGGGTGATCTCGGTCACCGAACGCCAGAGCTATATCCTGCGCGTCCGTACGCTCGCGAAAGCCTGTGGGGAAGCTTTCCTGCTGACCGACGCAGGCGGTGCGAACTTCGGCCAGGCCGCCTGAAGACGGAACGTCCTGAGGCCCATCCCGGTCGGACGCGGAAGCCGTTCAAACGGCCGCCGCCCATTGCGTGCCCAGCTGCCAGACGGGTTTGAGGGTCGGATAGGCGCCGGTCGGAAGCTGCCCTGCATAGATCTGCAGAAACCGTCGTGTGCCGGCCGGCTGCGGCGGTTTCATCATTACCCCGTACTGAAAAAACAGCAGGGCAAACGCCAGCACATTGGCGGTTCGCACAAGGGACGCCATGGCAGTTCCATCCAGATTGTTTTGGGGTCGGGACCGAATCCTTGGATTCGTCCATCTCATGCAGGAGAATCTAGAGCATCGGAGCGATCAAAACTTTGCTATAAATCAAAATGGCTACCTCGAAAAATAATCGATGACTTCAACCACTTTTTTATACCGGGCCTCTACTGTCCCATCGCAAGGCCAAGTCGGGAGACGCAGATGTACATTTTGATCGGCATAATTGTTCTCGTCGCACTCTACGTCATCATGATCTACAACGGCCTCGTCAAATCCCGCCAGATGGCGGAGGAGGCCTGGTCCGGCATCGACGTTCAGCTGAAGCGCCGCGCCGATCTGATCCCGAACCTCATCGAGACGGTGAAGGGATATGCGGCCCACGAAAAGGGCACGTTCGAGGAAGTCGTCAAGCTGCGCAACCAGGCGCAGGCCGTACCCGCAGGCGATGTCGCCGGCCGCGCCCAGGCGGAAGGCCTGCTCGGCCAGGCGCTCGGAAAAATCATGGCGCTTGCCGAGGCCTATCCGGACCTCAAGGCGAACCAGAACTTTTCCGAACTGCAAGGCTCGCTCGAAACCATCGAAAGCGAGATCCAGATGTCGCGGCGTTACTATAACGGGGCCGCCCGCGACCTGAACGTCCGGGTCGAGAGCTTCCCCAACAACCTGATCGCCGGCCAGTTCGGTTTCTCGAAGCGCGAGTATTTCGAGATCGAGAATGCAGCCGACCGGGCGGTCCCGACCGTCAAGTTCTGAAATCCGTCATTGGACCTTCGTGCCGCAACGGTTTAAGAGCGCGGTCGGCCGCCTCGTTGCGGCATTCCGTTGGCGTTGAGAGACGAATATCATGGGCAGAGCCAAACTCACCATCCTGCCGCCGGGCAAGCCGCTTTCGGGGCGCGCCGTGCCGCCGGGCTCGAAATCGATCACCAATCGCGCGCTGCTTCTGGCGGGCCTCGCCGAAGGCACCAGCAGGCTGACCGGTGCGCTGCGAAGCGACGACACACGCTATATGGCCGAAGCGCTGCGGGCCATGGGCGTGGCCGTCGAGCAGCCGGACGAAACCACCTTCGTCGTCACCGGCAGCGGCAAGCTTCTGCCCCCTTCCGCCCCGCTTTTCCTCGGCAATGCCGGCACCGCGACCCGCTTCCTGACGGCGGCCGTCGCTTCTGTCGATGGCACCGTCGTCGTCGATGGTGACGAGCATATGCGCAAGCGGCCGATCGGTCCGCTGGTCGCCGCCCTGAAATCGCTCGGTATCGATGCCGAGGCGCCGACCGGCTGCCCGCCGGTGACCGTGCGCGGCAACGGCCATTTCGCCTCCGGCCGCGTCGAGATCGATGCGGGCCTGTCGAGCCAGTATGTTTCGGCGCTGCTGATGGCCGGGCCGCTCGTCAAGCAGGGCGCCAACGCGCCCCTGACGGTGGCGCTCGCCGGCGCGGAAATCGGCGCCCGCGGTTATGTCGATCTGACGCTCGCCGCCATGCAGGCCTTCGGCGCCAAGGTCGAGCAGCTCGATGCGGCGACGTGGAAGATAGAGCCGACCGGCTACAGGGCCGCGGATTTCGTGATCGAGCCGGATGCCTCCGCCGCCACCTATCTCTGGGCCGCTGAAGTGCTGACCGGCGGCAGGATTGATCTCGGCGTGCCGAACGACGCCTTCACCCAGCCCGATGCCAAGGCCCTCGAGGTCATCTCGAAATTCCCGCACCTGCCGGCGGAAATCGACGGCTCGCAGATGCAGGACGCGATCCCGACGATTGCCGTACTTGCCGCTTTCAACGAAACGCCGGTGCGCTTCACCGGCATCGCCAACCTGCGCGTCAAGGAATGCGACCGGGTGAGGGCGCTCTCGCTCGGCCTCAATGCCATTCGCGAAGGCCTTGCGACGGAAGAGGGCGACGACCTGATCGTCGCCTCCGATCCCTCGCTCGCCGGCCAGACCTTATCCGCGGAGATCAACACCTTCGCCGACCACCGCATCGCCATGAGCTTTGCACTGGCGGGGCTGAAGATCGGCGGCATCACCATTCTCGACCCGGATTGCGTCGCCAAGACCTTCCCGACCTATTGGGACGTGCTCGCCTCGCTCGGCGTCGAGTACACGGATATCGAATAACGGAAAGCAAGGATCGGCCCGTGCCGAAGAGCGCGCCGAAGAGGAGGAATGTCGTGACGCGGTGGTTCTCCGGCTTTGGCCTGGTCCTGTTCTTATGCCTGGCAACGGTGCTGCCCGCCGCGGCGGAGGAATATATCCGCTCTTATCATTCCGACATCCAGGTCGCCGAGAACGGCGACCTGACGGTGACCGAAACGATCATCGCCAATGCGGAAGGCGACAGGATCAAGCGCGGCCTGTTTCGCGATTTTCCGCTGACCATGCAGGATGCGGGCGGCCGCACGGTGCGGGTCGGCTTCGAGGTCGTTTCCGTCACCCGCGACGGCCGGCCCGAGCCCTTCCACACGGAAAGCGTCACCGGCGGCATCCGCATCTATTCCGGCGACAAGGACGTGTTCCTGCGCAACGGCGAACACACCTTCGTCTTCACCTACAGGACCGATCGGCAGATCCGTTATTTCGACGACCACGACGAACTTTACTGGAACGTCAACGGCAACGGCTGGGAATTCCGTATCGCCCAGGCCTCGGCGCGGCTGACCTTGCCGGGCGGCGCGCGGATAAACCAGACTGCCGCCTATACCGGCCCTTTCGGCTCCACCGCCCGCAATGCCCGCATGCAGGCGAACGACAATCAGGCGGTATTTACGACCACTCGGCCGCTCGGCGCGCAGGAGGGCCTGACGATCGTCGCCGGCTTTCCCAAAGGGGTCGTAGCGGCTCCTTCGAAGGATCAGCAAAGCGACTGGTGGTGGCGGGACAATATCGGCACGATCATCGCGATCGTCGGCCTTGTCCTCGTCGTCGGTTATTACGCGCTTTTCTGGACCCGCGTCGGCCGCGATCCGGACCGTGGCGTCGTCGTGCCGCGCTGGGATGCGCCGGACGGCCTGTCGCCGGCGCTCGTCAACTATATCGACAACAAGGGCTTTTCCGGCGGCGGCTGGACGGCGTTTTCGGCAAGCGCGCTCGACCTGGCGGTCAAGGGCTACGTGACGCTCGAAGACCTCAAGGAAAAGATCGTCATCCGGCGCACCGACAAGCCCGTGCCACGCGACGTGCCGACCGGCCAGGCCTCCATCCTCAGCGCGGTTGGCGGCGCCGGGCAGTCGCTGGTGATCGACGAGGCGCATGGCACGTCGGTCCAATCGGTCGGCACGAGCTTCCGCCAGGCGATCGAGAAGGAACATCGCGGCAAATATTACAAGGCGAACTGGGGTTATGTCGCAGGCGGCGTGGCCCTCAGCATCCTTATGCTTCTGGGCGTTCTGATATTCGGCAATCTCGAGCCCGAGCTGATGGCGATATTGATTGTCCCGGCCTTTCTTGCGGTGGTCTTCGGTTTCTTCGCAGCCGCCCTCGGAAAGGGTCTGAGGCGCGGTTCCTCGCTGTTTTCCAAGATCATGGCGGTCGTCATTCTCGGCTTTATCGGCTTCGTCGCGATATCGGTCGGTTCGGCGCTGCTGATCGCGCTCATGTCCGAGCTGACCGGCAGCGAACATTGGCCGATCCTGGTCTCGGTCGGCGGCATCGTGCTCGCCAACGTCATCTTCTTTTTCCTGATGGGCGCACCGACGCCACTCGGCCGCAAGCTGATGGACGGCATCGAGGGCCTGCGCATCTACCTGACGCTTGCCGAAAAGGACCGCATGAACACGGCCGGCGCGCCGACCATGTCGCCGCAGCATTTCGAAAAGCTGCTGCCCTATGCGGTGGCGCTCGGCGTCGAAAAGCCGTGGAGCAACACGTTCGAGACATGGCTGGCGAGTGCCGCGGCGGGCGCTGCCGCCGGCGCCTATGCGCCCGGCTGGTACAGCGGCAACTACGGCTCGAACTTCGGCGAGCGCATCGGCGGTTTCTCCTCCTCGATGGCCTCCACCATCGCCTCGACCATCCCCGCGCCAAAATCCTCCTCGTCCTCCTCCGGTTTCTCAGGCGGTTCGTCCGGCGGTGGGGGAGGCGGTGGCGGCGGAGGCGGTTGGTAAACGTCTCTGGTTGAAAAATGTATCATGATATGATACATGAGGGGGAGATGATGTGATCCGTTCCTATGCGAATGCGATGACGCAAGCTGTTGCAAGCGGCAAGGTGCCGAAAGGGTTTCCTGCCGACCTTGCCAGGCGGGCTGTTCGGAAGCTGACGATGATCGAAAATGCGTTGGAGCTCTCCGACCTGCGCTCGCCGCCGGGCAACCATCTGGAAGCCCTGAAGGGAGACCGCCAAGGTCAGCACTCCATTCGCGTCAACGACCAGTGGCGGATTTGCTTCATCTGGACCGAGGCCGGCGCCGAGCAGGTCGAGATCGTCGATTACCATTGAAGGAGACAGAAAATGGCGAGCGTGCTTCCCCCGGTTCATCCAGGTGAAATCCTTCGGGAAGAATATCTGCTTCCCTTGCAGATGACCGCCGGTGCTCTGGCAAGAAAGCTCAACGTGCCCCGGACGCGCATCGAGCGGCTGGTTGCCGAACAAACGTCCGTAACCACTGATACGGCTTTGCGGCTTGCCCGCTTCTTCGACACCACGCCCGAGTTCTGGATGAATCTACAGACGAGTTATGATCTGAAGGTAGAGAGCGTTGCCAAGCATGATGAGATTGCTGCCATTCCGGTGATGAGCGCAGCGTAGTCTCAGACTTTCACGAATCCGGCTGGTGACTTTTGGTAGCGGGCTTGCTAAGTCCGCCGCGACGTTATTTTCAGCGCAAAGACATCACCATGCCCGATCTGCTTCTCGAACTCCGCTCGGAGGAAATTCCCGCCCGCATGCAGCGCAAGGCGGCGGGAGACCTGAAAAAGCTCGTCACCGACGCGCTGGTGGAAGCGGGCCTGACTTATGAGGGTGCGCGCGAATACTGGACGCCGCGCCGCCTGACGCTCGATATCCGCGGTCTGACGGCCCGCTCGGCCGACCAGCGCGAGGAGCGCAAGGGTCCCCGCACGGATGCGCCGGAAGGCGCCATCGCCGGCTTCCTGCGCGGCGCCGGCCTGTCGTCGGTTTCGGAAGCGCAGGTGGCCAGCGACCCCAAGAAGGGCGATTTCTACGTCGCGGTGATTTCGAAGCCCGGCCGCCCCGCGGAAGAAATCATCGCCGATGTCATGCCCGGCATCATCCGCAACTTCCCATGGCCGAAATCGATGCGCTGGGGCGCCGCCTCGATGCCGAAGGGCGCCCGTTTCGCCGGTATCGACGGCAAGGGGCCGGAAAGCCTGCGCTGGGTGCGCCCGCTGCAGTCGATCGTCTGCGTCTTCGGCCCCGAGCATGAAGAAACCCAGGTCATCCCTTTCGAGATCGACGGGCTGGTGGCGGGCAACGTGACCTACGGCCACCGTTTCCACGCACCCGACGCCATCACTGTGCGCCGCTTCGACGACTATGTGACCAGCCTCGAAAAGGCGAAGGTCATGCTCGATGCCGACCGCCGCAAGGATGTCATCCTGCACGATGCGCGCGACCTCGCCTTCGCCAACGGTCTCGAACTGGTCGAGGACGAGGGCTTGCTGGAAGAGGTCTCCGGCCTCGTCGAATGGCCGCATGTGCTGATGGGCGAGTTCGAGGCGGACTATCTCGAAATCCCCTCCGAAATCATCCGCCTGACCATCAAGACGAACCAGAAATGTTTCGTCACCCGTCCGCAATCTGGCGGCGAGGGCCTCTCCAACCGCTTCATCCTGGTCTCGAATATCGAGGCGAAGGATGGCGGCAAGGAGATCATGCACGGCAACGGCAAGGTCGTGCGCGCCCGTCTCTCCGACGCCAAGCATTTCTGGACCCGCGACCAGGGCGACATGCCGGATCTGGATACGCTGAAGGAATCCGCTGCGAAGTTCGACCTCGACCTCAACAAGCCGCTCGACCAGCGCATGGCCAAGCTCGACGCGCTGAACGTGACGTTCCACGCCAAGCTCGGCACCCAAGGGGAGCGCGTCCGCCGCATCCGCGATCTCGCGGCCCAGCTTGCGCCGATCGTCGGTGCCGATCCGGCCCTCGTCGATCGTGGCGCCGTGCTCGCCAAGGCCGACCTGCGCACCGAGGCCGTCGGTGAGTTTCCGGAACTCCAGGGTCTCATGGGTCGCAAATATGCGGTCCTGCAGGGCGAGGATGCGAAGGTCGCCGCTGCGATCGAAGATCACTGGAAGCCGAACGGCCCGTCGGATCGCCTGCCCGAGGACAAGGTCGGCCTGACGGTCGCGCTCGCCGACAAGCTCGATACGCTTGTCGGTTTCTGGGCGATCGATGAAAAGCCGACTGGGTCGAAGGATCCGTTCGCGCTGCGCCGTGCGGCGTTGGGTGTAGTGCGAATTTTGCTGGAGCGGAAGGTACGACTGCCGCTGTTGTCTCTGATCCTAAAGCACCTGCTTGCGTCGGCCATGCCTCCGGCGAATTTCGGCGGCGGCTTTGTGGGCGACACCTTCCTTGAATTGTGTGTCGCAATGTCTGGCGGTGGATTCGGAATGGGAGAATCCGAACGACGGGCTGTAATCGAAGGTGAAGCAGATAGATTCGCTGCCGACCTCCTCTCCTTCTTCCACGACCGCCTCAAAGTCTACCTGCGCGACCAGGGCGCCCGCCACGACCTCATCGACGCCGTCCTGACCCCGGACGCCGACGACCTCCTGCTGGTCGCCCGCCGCGTCGAGGCTCTGACGGCGTTCATCACCTCGGAAGACGGCAAGAACCTGCTCGCCGGCACCAAGCGCGCCGTCCAGCTGCTGGCCGCCGAGGAGAAGAAGGGCACCGTCGTTGCCGATGGCGTATCGGAACAGCTTCTGAAGCTCGACGCTGAAAAGGCGCTCTGGGCGGCTATCGTGGTCGCCTCGAAGGAGGCGTCCGAGGCGGTCGCCAGGGAAGACTTCCGCTCGGCCATGGAAGCCCTGTCGAAACTCCGTGTCCCCGTCGACAAATTCTTCGAGGACGTGCTGGTCAATGACGAGGACACCGCGATCCGCGCCAACCGCTTGGCGCTCCTGAAGGCCATTCGCGAAGCAACCGCGACCGTCGCGGACTTCTCGAAGATCTCGGGCTGAGGCAAACAAAAAAACCGCCGGATCTTTCGACCCGGCGGTTCCCCGTCCCCCGACTAACTTTGGTCAGCTGGCGCGGCGCATCTTCTGCGCCATGCGGTTGAGATTGCGGCTCTCGTTGCCCATGTTGCTGATGCGGAAGCTGCTGATCAGGTTGAGCAGCTCGTCGGTATCGGCAGCAAGCGCCTCGGCCGATGCGGTTGTCTCTTCGGCCATGGCGGCATTGTGCTGGGTCGCGGCGTCGAGCTGGTTGAGCGAAGACGAGATCGAGCGCAGCGTCGTATCCTGCTCGGAGGCCGAATGGGCGATCTTGCCGACGATGTCGCTCGCCGCCTTCACCTGGTCGGAAATCCGCTTCAATGCTTCGCCGGCCTCGCCGACGAGGCGCACGCCGTTCTGCACCTGGCCGGACGAGCGGGAAATCTGGTCCTTGATCTCCTTGGCGGCCGCTGCGGAGCGCTGGGCGAGTTCGCGGACTTCCTGGGCGACGACCGCGAAACCCTTGCCGGATTCACCGGCGCGGGCGGCTTCGACACCGGCGTTGAGGGCAAGAAGGTTGGTCTGGAAGGCGATGTCGTCGATCACGCCGATGATCTTGGAGATCTCTTCCGACGAATGCTCGATGCCGCCCATCGCATCGATCGCCTGGGCGACGATCTGGTCGGAGCGGTTGGCCTCCGCGCTGACCGAGGTCACGCGCTGGGCTGCCTCGTGTGCGCCTTCGGCGGTCTGGCGAACGGCGACGGCAAGTTCGTCGAGTGCCGCGGACGTTTCTTCGAGGTTGGCGGCCTGGCGTTCGGTGCGCTGGGAGAGTTCGTTCGAGGCACGGCGGATCTCTTCCTTGGAGCCGCCGATATCGATGCCCTTGGAATTGACCTTGCTCATCGCCGCCTCGAGATGGGCGAGCGCCTCGTTGAAGTTGTGGCGCAAGGTGTCGTAACGCGAGCCGAGATCGGCGCAGCGGACGGTGAGATCGCCATGGGCGAGGGATTCGAGCGCTTCGCCGATGGTGGAGACGACGCGGGTCTGCAACGCAGCTTCCTGCTGCTGCATGTCGATGTTCTGCTGGCGCTCGCGGTCGAGCTCCGTCTTCTGCTTCTCTTCGCGTTCGGCCATGGCATGGCGTTCGCGGATCTTCTCCTGTAGCGCCTGGGTGGCCTTCGCCATCATGCCCACTTCGTTCGACATGTCCGTATGCGGGATCTGGGTTTTGACGTCTTCGTCAGCCACGGCCTGCAGGGCGGTGTGCACGGCGGCGAGCGGCTTGGTAATGTTGCGGATGACGATGAAGGCGACACCGAGCGCAAGCAGGAAGGCGATGAAACCGATGCCGACCACTTCCATGATCGTCTTGTTGATCTTCACGTCGAGGTCGTCGGTGTAGACGCCGGTCGCGACAATGATCTGCCACGGCTCGAAGGCGCGGGAATAGGCAGCCTTCTGGAAAACCTGATCGGCAGGCATGCCGGGCTTTTCCCAGTAATAGGTGGTGACGCCGCCGCCGGCACGACCCTTCGCGACCAGCTCCTCGCGGAACAGGTTGCCCATCTTGTCCGGCTGGCCCTTCTGGTTCACGCCGATCAGCTTTGGATTGTAGTGGAATTGCGTGACCGTATCGTAGTTCAGGCCGAATATGTAGCCGGCCGGCTCATACTTGATCCCGGCCACGGCCGCGTAGGCCAATTTCTGTGCGTCCTCGCGCTTCAGCTCTCCCGATTTTTCCCGGTCGTAATAGGACTGCAGAATGGAGATGCCGGACTCGACTTGGGTGCGCAGCATCTCGTATCGCTCGGCATAGATCGAGGCGATCGAAGCGCGGACCTGATAGTAGGTGACGGCAGCGAAAGCCACCATCAGCACCGCCACCATGGCTAATAGCTGGTGGGAGATTTTGAGGTTCTTCATATTTCGACTCACTTTCAGGCAGCCGAATTCTCCCGGAGGAGCCGGAGCGGGACGAGGTTTTTGGGGGAGCGCTTCCTGCGCCGGTCACGTGCTTCCATCGCACTGTGATGGGAGAGTGATCTCGAATATTTGAATAAAAATTTAATTATGGCGGCCTTGACAGAGATCAAAGCGAATATTTTAGGCAAGTTTGATTTGGCAATGCGCAATTTACGCGCATGCCGTGAAAGAGTGCCGGCGGGGCACTTTTTGCTATGTAAATATAATGATATTCTAAATCTAGAACTGCTTGGTGCGAAGCTCGAACGTGTCGAGCGCCAGCGGCTTCGCGAGGGAAGCTTCCGTCATTCCGACCTCCGCATCGCGGATGGTCTTGACCGCGCTGGTCGTGGCGTCGATGTCGATACCGTCGTCGGAGGCCTCGGCGGTGGCGATCTGCGTCTCGGTCGAGCCGTTGGTGGTCGGGTGAAGTTCGGCAACGGCCTCTTCATCGGCCATCCATGTCGGCACCTTGCTGACATGGATCACCGGAGAGCCGCCGAGCCAGGCTTCGGTACGAGCCAGCTTCTTCTCGCCGTTGATCTCGATGATTTCCGTCTTCTGGGTGCCGGCCGGCAGCTCGGGAACCTTGTAGGTCGCTTCGTCCGATTTCGGCGCTGCGGCGGCCGGGCATCCTGCGCAGCTCTTGGTAAGGATGCTGGTGCCCGATGGATGCGTGCTGTTGATCACCGTGATCGACGACGCGAAAGCGGAACCGCTTACCAATACCAGAGCTGTAGCCAGAACGAAACGCATACCGGGAATCCTTCTTGAGGTCCCCGATCATTACCGCGGCTTCGTTTCGATCCCGTCTGGAGATTCAGTAAATTTTGAATGAACCGGCGCTTTCGGCACTCAATTCCTTTCGCGCGCCACCGCCTGCCAGCCGATATCGCGGCGGCAGAAGCCGTTTTCCCATTCAACCCGATCGACCAGCCCGTAGGCACGGGCCTGAGCGTCTGCGACGGTCCTTGCGGTTGCCGTGGCGTTCAGCACGCGGCCGCCGGTTGCCACGAGTGCGCCATCCTTGAGCGCCGTACCGGCGTGGAAGATCTTCTCGCCGTCGGCGCTCTCAGGCAGATGGGCGATCGGCGTGTTCTTGTCATAGGCGCCCGGATAACCCTTGGAAGCCATGACGACGGTCAGCGCCACGTCGTCGCTCCATTCTGCGGAGACCTGGTCGAGCGTCTCGGTCGCGGCCGCATGGAGAAGGTCGAGCAGGTCGCTTTTCAGCCGCATCATCAGCACCTGGCATTCCGGATCGCCGAAACGGACATTGTATTCGATCAGTTCCGGACCCTTGGCCGTGATCATCAGGCCTGCGAAGAACACGCCGGTGAACGGATGCCCGCTTTCAGCCATGCCGCGGATCGTCGGCTCGATGATCTCCTTCATGGTGCGCGCGACCATGCCGGGCGTCATGACCGGGGCAGGCGAATAGGCGCCCATGCCGCCGGTATTCGGTCCGGTATCGCCGTCGCCGACCCGCTTGTGGTCCTGGGCGGTGGCGAGCGCCAGCGCCGTCCGGCCGTCGGACAGGCAGAAGAAGCTCGCTTCCTCGCCGTCGAGATAGGCCTCCACAACCACTTCCGCGCCGGCCGAGCCGAAGGCGCCGTCGAAACAGTCGTCGATCGCAGCAAGCGCCTCGTCGAGCTGCATGGCGACAGTGACGCCCTTGCCGGCGGCAAGTCCGTCCGCCTTCACGACGATCGGCGCGCCCTGTTCGCGCACGTAGGCCTTGGCTTCGGCCGCATCGGTGAAGCGGCGATAGGCGCCGGTCGGAATCTCGTAGCGGGCGCAAAGATCCTTGGTGAAACCCTTGGAGCCCTCGAGCTGGGCTGCGGCGGCCGAAGGGCCGAAGGTTGCGATCCCGCTGGCCCGGAGACGGTCCGCAAGACCGGCGACGAGCGGCGCTTCAGGTCCCACGACGACGAGATCGATCGCCGTTTCGAGGCAGAAGGTGGCGACGGCGGCATGGTCGTCGATATCGAGCGGCACGAGTTCGGCGTGATCGGCAATCCCGGGATTGCCGGGTGCGGCATAAAGCTTGCTAAGTTTCGGGGACTTGGCGAGTTTCCAGGCGAGCGCATGCTCGCGTCCACCCGAACCGATCAAGAGAACCTTCATGTCCTGCCCTCGCCTGCGCTGAAAACCATGGCCTTGCGCGGCGGTTAAGGGGAGGGGAGGCAAAGGTCAAGGGCCAAGGCTCAGTTGGCCTCCCATCTTGCCGCCTTCATGGCGCTTCAATGGGAGGCAAGGCGTTCGAAAGAGGTCAGGACTCGCCGTGCCGGTTTTTCGTCCCGTGTCGGATGTCCAGCGTGGTGCGGAAGATCATCCTGTTTCGGTACGCCAGGAATGGTACCGGTTCGTTGCGCATGGATGCGCTGTCCAGTTTCTGCTCCAGATAGGAAATGGCGGCCTCAAGCTCTTCGCTGGCAACCGCCGTGTCAAATGCCAGGATTCTGGCGGCTTTCTTGGGCATGATTCCCTCCGTTCGGCCGCATCATGCGGCGGGCTGCTTTTAATGGCCTCTCGGCGGAGGTGAGAGAGTGTCGTTTCTTTTCCACAGGGCCTTGGTTAGCGACCCGTCACTCCCTGTCCCGTTTCGGTTCATCCGGCGCCAAGCAAATTGTGGAACCGGCATTCGCCACGTTGCCTTGCCACAAACTTCGACTATGGTCGCGCCTCCCATTTGAACGAGGACGCCCATGGCCGCCGATCTCCGTTTCCTTGCCGCCGCGATTGCCGCGGAAATCAATGCCCGTCCCGAACAGGCCGCCGCCGCGATCGGGCTGATCGACGAAGGCGCGACCGTGCCGTTCATCGCCCGCTACCGCAAGGAAGTGACCGGCGGGCTCGACGATACGCAGCTGCGCAACCTGTCGGAACGCCTTGTCTATCTGCGCGAGCTCGAAGCGCGCCGCTCGACCATCGTCGATTCGATCAATTCGCAGGGCAAGATGACCGACGAACTTGCCGCAAAGATCGGCAGGGCGACGACAAAGGCCGAACTCGAAGACCTCTATCTTCCCTATAAGCCGAAGCGCCGCACCCGTGCCGAGATCGCCCGCGAGCGTGGCCTCGGACCCTTGGCCGAAGCGATATGGGCCGACCGCAGCGCCGATCCGGCAAAACTGGCCGAGGCCTATATCAAGGACGAGGTCGCCGACGTGAAGGTGGCGCTCGAAGGCGCCCGCGATATCGTCGCCGAGACCTTCTCCGAAAATGCCGACCTGCTTGGCAAGCTGCGCCAACACATGCGGACAGGCGCGACGCTGAAGGCCAGGGTGGTGGACGGCAAGCACGAGGCCGGCGCGAAGTTCTCCGACTATTTCGATCATTCCGAACGCTGGTCGACGGCCCCCGGCCACCGCGCGCTCGCCATGCTGCGTGGCTGGAACGAGGAATTCCTGACGCTGACCATCGAAGTCGACCAGGACGATCCGTCGCCGGTCAAGCCTGCCCAGCGGATCATCGCGCTTGCCTTCGATATTCGGGATCGGGGTGCGGCCGACCGCTGGCTGCTGGAAGCCGCCGGCTGGACCTGGCGGGTGAAACTTTCCGTATCGCTGTCGCTCGACCTGATGCGGGAGCTGCGCGAGCGCGCCGAGGAGGAGGCGATCCACGTTTTTGCGCGCAACCTCAAGGACCTGCTCTTGGCCGCGCCTGCCGGTTCGCGCGCCACGATGGGCCTCGATCCGGGCATCCGCACCGGCGTCAAGGTCGCGATCGTCGATGCCACCGGCAAGCTCCTGGAAACCACCACCGTCTATCCGTTCCCGCCGAAGAACGACATCCGCGGAACCCAGGCCGAACTCGCCGCGCTGATCCGCAAGCATGGCGTCGAGCTGATCGCCATCGGCAACGGCACCGGTAGCCGCGAGACGGAAAAGCTGGTGGCCGACATGCTGGCGAACCTGCCGGCGTCTCCCTCGGGAGCCAAGCCGACCAAGGTCATCGTCTCGGAAGCCGGCGCCTCGGTCTATTCGGCATCGGAAACCGCCGCCGCCGAGTTCCCGCAGCTGGACGTCTCGCTGCGTGGCGCCGTCTCCATCGCCCGCCGCCTGCAGGATCCGCTGGCGGAATTGGTCAAGATCGAGCCGAAATCGATCGGCGTCGGCCAGTATCAGCACGATGTCGATCAGGGAAAACTCTCCCGCTCGCTGGATGCGGTTGTGGAAGACGCGGTGAACGCCGTCGGCGTCGATCTCAACATGGCGTCGGCGCCGCTGCTCGCCCGCGTCTCCGGCCTCAGCCGCTCGATCGCCGAGGCGATCGTCGCTCATCGCGACCAAAATGGGGCTTTCTCGAGCCGCAGGGACCTGCTGAAGGTCGCGCGCCTCGGCAACCGTACCTTCGAACAGGCGGCCGGCTTCCTGCGCATCCCGAACGGCAAGGAGCCGCTCGATGCCTCCGCCGTCCATCCGGAAGCCTACGGCGTCGCCAAGAAGATCGTCGCCGCCTGCGGCCGCGACCTGCGCTCGCTGATGGGCGATAGTGCGGCGCTCAAGGCGCTCGACCCGAAGCGGTTCATCGACGAGACCTTCGGCCTGCCGACCGTCAAGGACATCATCGCCGAGCTGGAAAAGCCGGGCCGCGACCCGCGCCCGAGCTTCAAGACCGCCACCTTCGCCGAAGGCATCGACGAGATCACCGACCTGAAGCCGGGCATGCTGCTGGAAGGCACCGTCACCAACGTCGCCGCCTTCGGCGCTTTCGTCGATATCGGCGTTCACCAGGACGGGCTGGTCCACGTTTCCCAGCTCGCCGACCGCTTCGTCAAGGACCCGCATGAAGTGGTAAAGGCCGGCGACGTGGTCAAAGTCCGCGTCGTCGAGGTCGATGTGAAGCGCAAGAGGATAGCGCTGACCATGCGCAAGGATGGCGGCGAGGCGGCGCCTGCTCCCCGCGGCCCGGATCGCGACACCAGGCCGGTCAATCCGAAAATGATGAAAACTGAAAAACCCTCATCTCAGGGTGCTTTCGGTGCGGCACTCGCGGAAGCTTTAAAACGTAAGTGATTTTTGCGGTCGTCCGCAAAATCTCAATCACAGGATGCAGGCCGTCTCTTAAGGATTTGACGGCCTGTTTTTTTATGTCATTTTCAAGGCGGCAATGTGCTTGAAAGTCGCTCAAAAGCGACTAGATTTTGGATTAGTAAGGCATCCTTAGTATCCTGGAGGTGGGTCCGTGGCCTCGTCCCTTCATAGTCTTCTCAACAAAATCATAAAGACCGGAACTTTGACCGTACGCGGCTCGGGAGGCGAGCAGCGTTATGGTGGCGGCGGTGGCCGCACCGTTTCGATACGGTTTGCCGATGAAGCCGCGGAGCGCGAACTGGTCGCGGATCCGCCCCTCAAGCTCGGCGAACTTTACATGGATGGCCGCATTCTCATCGAGGAAGGCGACATCTACGAGTTCCTGGCGCTGATCAAGGACAACACCCTCAGCGAAGGCCTGACCTTCGGCATGATCTGGCGCGGTGTCGCCCGCATCCTGGTTTCCCAGTTCCGCAACCGCGTGCCGATCAACCACAATCAGCGCAACGTCGCCCATCATTACGATCTCGACGAAAAGCTGTTCTCGCTCTTCCTCGACGAGGACTGGCAATATTCCTGCGCCTATTTCAACCCGCCGGGCATCTCGCTCGACGAGGCCCAGATCGCCAAGAAGCGCCATATCGTCGCCAAGCTGCTGGCCGAGCCCGGCCAGAAGGCGCTGGAGATCGGCTCCGGCTGGGGCGGCATGGCCATGTATCTGTCGGAATCCTCCGGCGTCGACGTCACCGGCATCACGCTCTCGACCCAGCAGCTCAAGATTTCAAGCCAACGCGCCGCCAAGCGCGGGCTCGCCAATAGCGTCCGCTTCGAGCTGCAGGACTATTATTACCTACCTCCGGACAAGCGTTTCGACCGCATCGTTTCGGTCGGCATGTTCGAGCATGTCGGCCGACTGAATTACCCAAAATTCTTCGGCAAGGTGAACGACGTGCTCGCCGATGACGGCGTCATGGTGCTGCATTCGATCGGCCAGCCCTATCCGGCCCTCATCAACAACCCGTGGATCGAGAAATACATTTTCCCGGGCGGCTATATCCCGGCGATCTCGGAAGTGATGCCGTCGATCGAGAAGGCGGGGCTGCTGGTGTCAGACATCGAGATCCTGCCGATGCACTACGCCCACACGCTGCGCCACTGGCGCGAGCGTTTCATCGCCAACAAGGACAAGGCGATAGCGCTTTACGACGAGCGGTTCGTGCGGATGTGGGAATTCTATCTTGCCGGCTCCGAAATGGCCTTCACGCATGAAAGCTTCTTCATCTTCCAGATGCAGATCGTCAAGAAGCGCACGGCCGTTCCGGACAATCGCGACTATATCTACGAGCGCGAGGCGGAACTGAGGGCCTTCGAACAGAGCCGCATCCCGCTCGACAAGGTCGCCGTCTGATCTTTCGCGTGGTTAACAAGCTGGCAACGGAAATGCGATAATAGGACAGAAATCCCCCTCGGGATCTCTGTTCTGTTTTGCGTTTTCGGGATCCGTTGCCATGTCCTTGCCTCTCCGGGCTGCTCTTTTCATTTCCGCATTTTCGATTGTTTCTTCCGGCAGCGCCAGTGCCCAGGACGGGTTCTGGTCCGGCGACTGGTATCTGACGCTCGGCGGCGCCGGTTTCGTCGCGCCGAAATTCGAAGGCGACAACGGCCGCAGCCTGCAGTTTTCGCCGATCATCTCGCTCGGCCGCCAGAACAGCAAGCAGGCCCGCTTCTCCTCGCGCAACGACAGCGCCTCCTTCGCGGTGATCGACCAGGGTTCGGTCCGCGCCGGCGTCGCGGCCAAGCTGATCATGCCGCGCGACGGCGATACGTCCGACGACCTGAAGGGCCTGAAGAAGGTGAAGCTCGGCGGCGAACTCGGCGGCTTCATCGATATCTATCCGACCGACTGGATCCGCGCCCGCGCCGAAATCCGCCAGGGCATCCGTAGCCACGACGGCGTCGTCGCCGACGTTTCGGTCGACGCTTTCACCGATCTCCAGCCGGACCTCAGATTGTCCGGCGGCCCGCGCGCGACCTGGGCCAGCAACGGTTACAACGATGCCTATTACAAGGTCACGCCGGACCAGTCGGCGGCGTCTGGCCTCTCCGCCTACGACCCGGGCGGCGGGCTGCATTCGGTCGGCGTCGGCGCCGCGCTGACCTGGAAGGCGACCGAACAGCTCGAACTCTCCTCGTTCGCCGAATACAAGCGGCTGACCGGCGATGTCGCCGACAGCAGCCTGGTGCGCGAGCGCGGTTCGAAAAACCAGCTGATGTTCGGCGTTTCGGCGAGCTACAAGTTCGGCTTCTCGCTGCCCTGAGACGTGGTCTTCCACGCCTGAGACGTGAGCGTGCTCACGATGGAAGGCGCGGCTCTTCCTCGCCCTGAGACGCGGATTTGTCCGCGTCGCCGGGAGGCGCGGCGGTTCCCGGCTTCGCGGCCCTGATCAGGCCGGAAGGCGACAATGCGTCCGCTTGACCGTAGCGTTCGGCCGGCGCTAGAACCGGCCATGACGAACGCCGACGATTTCAGCGGCCGCGTGGCCGACGCTCCCTCCGACAACTGGGTCTACCGCGTTCTGCCGCGGCCGGCCTGGCCCTATGCGCAGCTCGCACGTTGGGACCGGCCGATCGGCTGGCAGCTGCTGATGTGGCCCTGCTTCTGGTCGGCGGCGCTGGCGGCCAATGCGGCGAAGGGGGAGGGGGCGTTTTCCCTCGGCCTCCTGCTTTTCCATCTCCTGCTGTTTTTCTTAGGGTCGGTCGCCATGCGCGGCGCCGGCTGCACCTATAACGATCTGATCGACCACGATATCGACATGGAAGTGGCGCGCACCCGTTCGCGGCCGCTGCCGTCCGGGCGCGTATCCCGCTTCGAGGCGAAGGTCTTCATCGCCGTGCAGGCGCTGGTCGGCCTGCTCGTCCTCGTCCAGTTCAACGCCTTTACGATCCTGCTCGGCATCCTGTCGCTGGCAGTGGTGGCGATCTATCCCTTCGCCAAGCGTTTCACCGACTGGCCGCAATTCTTCCTCGGCCTTGCCTTTTCCTGGGGTGCGCTGATGGGTTGGGCCGCCACGTTCGGCAGCCTCTCCTTCGCCGCCCTCTGGCTCTACCTGGCGGCTATCGCCTGGACGATCGGATACGACACGATCTACGCCCACCAGGACAAGGAGGATGACGAACTGATCGGGGTCCGTTCGACCGCGCGTCTGTTCGGCGACAATACCAAGCCCTGGCTGATCGGCCTTTACGGCCTGACGCTGATCTTCCTGCTGCTGGCTTTCGGATCGGCAGGCGTCGGGTTTCTGGCCTATATCGGCCTTCTCGCCGCAGCGCTGATGTTCGGCTGGCAGGTTCTGGTCCTCGATATCGACAATGCCGACCAGTGCCTGCGGCTTTTCAAGTCCAACAACCGCGTCGGCGCGATCCTGTTTGCCGGCCTCGTTCTGTCGCTCGCCGTTTAATGGAAAAAGCCCGACCGGCTGAGGATCGGGCTCCCTCCCATGATATCGCGAGAGGCGGGGCAAAGGGACAAGCAAAGCCCTAGCGGCGCGCGATAATCTCCTTGCCTTCGATCTTCATCGTCACGCCCAGGGTGCCGGTTGTGCGGCGGACCAGGAAGCGCGGACGACGGGCCGCGAAATAGGAATGGCGGCGGCGCTGCCTGACGCTGTTGGTGCGCACGTCGCCGAGATGGTTTTCCAGCGGCCGGGCGATGCCGTCGGCTTCCACCATCAGCATCGGAATGCGGAAGGCGTCCGACCAGCTCCGCCAGTCGGCGGCGATGTCGCAGAGATCGTGGGCGACGAGCAGCGGAATGCACAGATCCGGGTCGTCGTGGTGAAGTTCGAGCGTGACCGTCACTTCGCCGTCGCCATGGTCGATGGCACGGGCTGCGACACCCTTGAAGGCGCGGGCGGGCAGGGCGAAGGAGAGCGGCAGGCCGCTTGCGGGAAGGATCTTACGCAGCACGGCGCCGCGTTCGTCGATGGTGATGGTGACATCTCCTGAGGTCTCGCGCAGCGCATAGGTAACCTGCTGCGGGAAACGAGACGGATCGAGCCTGAATGTCGACCCTGCCCAGACGGGCTTCAGAACGGTATTGGTCATCGATATGCTACCCTTGTTTTACCTGAGAGCCGTTGCCGGTTTCTCCACGGGACTTTTGTCCTCTGATAGCCAAAGCATAGGGCGGCCATGTTCGAGACTGCTTAAAAATAGCGGTTAAAGAAGCCTTGCCTGCCTGGATGGTTAGCAAAAGGGCTCGGTTTTGGGTTTCCGGAAGGTGAATAGGCGCGTTTCTGTGCAGGCGCGGGACATTTTGGGCGTGCGGCCGGAACTTGCAGAAAAGCCCCGGGCAAGGCTAAACTGCAATGATTGCGGGAGCATCATTCCGACTCGTGGGGCCTTCCATGGTATCGACCTATCTCACCTTCGATCTCGTCAATCGCGACATGCAGAAAAGCCTGAAGACGATTGCCGGGCAGACGATGGTGGTCAACGATACGAAGTACTACCAGGAGAACATCGGCAAGATCAAAACGGTCGATGAGTTTCTTGGCAACTACCGGCTCTATTCCTACGCGATGCAGGCGCACGGCCTGGAGGACATGATCTACGCCAAGGCGTTCATGAAGCAGGTGCTGGAAAGCGATCTCAGCGACGACAACAGCTTTGCGAACCGCCTGACCGACGACCGCTACAAGAACATTGCCTCCGCCTTCAATTTCGGCGTTTCCAACGGCGAGGGCGCAGCTGCCCAGTCCAACGGTCAGATGGAAGAACTCTTCGACACCTATGACCAGACGATCGCCGCCCAGAACGATACGATCGAGGAAGACACCCGTTATTTCAAGGTCATGCTGGGCACCACCGGCAATATCACCAATGTCGATCAGTTGCTCGCCAATCCGAGGCTGCGCGACTATATGTTCACGGCCTATGGCATCGATACGAAATACTACAATTACAACGCCATCCGTGGCGTGCTGACCAGCGATCCGGCCGATCCGACCAGTTTTTACAACACGGCCTATGGCAACAATCTCACCCAGTACAATGCCGCGAAAACCGAGGATACGGAACTTGCCGAGCGAATGAGCCTCAGCACTGGCATTCCCGCTCTCCAGGACTCGATCACGCTTGGCCAGCAGAAGAAAACCGATCTCGAGACCCAGATCGCAACCAAGCAGAATGAACTGAGCAATGGTGGTGATCCGGCGGTCATCCAGCCGCAGATCGATGCCATGCAGACCGAGTTGACCAAGACAGTGGATGCGATCCAGAAGGATCAGACGACCCTCACCACGTCGCAAGCGCGCTACACCGAGCTGGATGGCAGGCTGGTGCCGATCGCCCAGACGGACGCGCGCCGCGCAGAACTGGCAACGATCATCAGCGCCGGAGCGTCCGATGCGCCTTATCTCGGCCTGATGAAATCCCTCGCCGAGGATTTCAACTTCAACGCGGACGGCTCGGTGCCGGCGGGCGGCGCGGTCACTCCGGAAAAGCTGCTGGAGATCGTCGGCGGCTTCTTCAACAAGCAGACCCGCATCACCCATGGCGAGGCGATGTTCAATCAGGAGCTCTTCGAGCAAGAGCTCAAGACAGCGACCAACGTCAAGGATTTCATCGATGACCCGCGGCTTCTGAAATATATCAAGGTCGCCTTCAATCTCGACAAGGTCACGGTCGTCAAGTCGACGATCGAGCAGATCCTGACCAGCGACCTCTCCGATCCGGACAGCTATGCGAACCGTTTCGGCGAGACCAATCCGGAATATCTCCAGCTCGCCAAGGCCTTCAACTTCAATACGGACGGTACCGTTGCGGCCGGCCAGGCCCAGGACGGGCTGCAGACCAGCTCAACCCGCAGCAACTACATGAGCCGCTGGGACGACAAGCAGGAAGACGATCTCGCCAAGACCATCAAGTTCTACAAGCTCGACATTTCGGCTGTTAAGACGCTTGACGATTTCCTTAGCTCGGATGCCAAGGAATCATACGAGTTTGCTTTGGAGGCGGTCGGCATCGATCCGGCAACGGTCTCCAAACTGACGATCAAAAACGCCCTGAAAAGCGACCTTTCCGATCCGAACAGCTATATCTACAAGCTGAAGGACGAACGCTTCGTCTCGCTTGCCAAGTTTTTCAACTTCGATAGC
Source organism: Hyphomicrobiales bacterium (assembly GCA_900471605.1). Classification (GTDB taxonomy): domain Bacteria; phylum Pseudomonadota; class Alphaproteobacteria; order Rhizobiales; family Rhizobiaceae; genus Neorhizobium. The sequence continues at coordinate 25,842 of UCEY01000060.1, forward strand.
AAGGGCGGCGTCACCCGCCAGGTGCTGCTTCAGTCCAACGCCGCGATTACCAACGTCGCCAAGGACTATATTCTGCGCAAGACCCGCTTCCTGGAAGGCGATGAACTGGACGCCGCCAAGAAAAAGGCCCAGACCGAGGCGAAATATTACACCGATGCGATGCAGCGGATCGGAAGCCGCGACGAACTGCTCGCCGACCGCAAGACGCTCGACATCCTGCTGATCTCCAAGGGGATCGACCCTTCCACGGTCACCAACGACTTCCTCAAAAAGGCCTTCAACTCGGATCCCGCCGATCCCAAGAGCTTCGTCAATACCCAGACGGACAAGCGGTTCGCGCAGATCGTCGGCACCTTCAATTTCGACTCCAAGGGCGAGATCGACCGAAGCTCTGCGGGCCAGGCCCAGAACGGCGGCGAAGTCGTCGCGACCCAGGACCTTTACGTCCGCCAGCTTCTCGAAACCCAGCAGGGCGAAGAAAACCCGGGCGTCCGCCTGGCACTCTATTTCGAGCGCATGGCCGACAATATCACCGACCCCTACGTGATCCTCGGCGACGAGGCGCTGATGGAGTTCTTCCGCGTCACCTACCAGCTGCCCCAGGAAATCGGCAACATGGAAGTCGACCAGCAGGCCAAGCTGGTCGAGAAGAAGCTGGATCTGAAGGACCTTGCCGATCCGGAAAAGGTGAAGAAGCTGGTTCAGCGCTTCACCATCATGTACGATCTGGAAAACAGCGTGAACACGGCTTCGTCGGTCAGCATCCTGAGCAGCGACGGCAGCTCGGTCGGCATCAGCTCGGACACGCTGTGGGCATTGTCCCAGATCAGGATGAGCTGAGGGCGGGCGATCCCGTCAGGTGTCGTCGCTCTTGCCTGCCGCCTCGAAGCGGGGATCGGCATTCGATTCCAGCCAGTCGAGATCCGCGTGCATCGCGTCGCGGCTCGCCTTTTCCATCCGCCGGTAGCGGGACAGCAGTTCCTGGCCGAACTCGGTCAGGCCCGCACCGCCGCCGCTCTTTCCGCCATGGCGGGTAAAGATCGACGGTTCCTTGAACATCCGGTTGATCTCGTCGCCGAGCAGCCATGCCCGCCGGTAGGACATGCCGATCGAGGCCCCCGCCGCCCGGATCGAACCGTGTTCGGCGATCAGTTCCAGAAGCTGCGCCTTGCCGGGGCCGAGGCGCACGCCGTTGTCGAGGTCGATCCTGATCGTGGTCTTCGACGACCGGCTCATGGGATCGAGACCACCTTGCCGGGGTTCATGATGCCGGCCGGATCGAAAGCCTGCTTGATACGCCGCATCAGCTCCATCTCGATCGGCGAGCGGATATGCGCGAGTTCGTCGCGCTTCAGCTGGCCGATGCCGTGTTCGGCCGAGATCGAGCCGCCCGCGGCAAGCACGATGCCATGGACGATGGCGTTGATCTCCCGCCAGCGGCCGATGAAGGCCGCCTTGTCGCCCACCATGTCGGCACTGATGGGCTGCGAGATGTTGTAGTGGATGTTGCCGTCGCCAAGATGGCCGAAGGCGCAGACCCGGGCTCCGGGCATGGCCGCCAGCACCGCCTGCTCGGCTTCTGCCATGAAGGCCGGGATTTTCGAGACCGGCACCGAAACGTCGTGCTTGATCGAGCCGCCCTCCGGCTTCTGGGCATCCGACATGCTTTCGCGCATGTGCCACAGCGCCTTCTGCTGGGCGACCGAAGACGCGATCACCGCGTCGCGTATCAGCCCGGCCTCAAAACCCTGTTCGAGCAGCGACTGCACCATGGATTCTGCCGTCTCGGCGGAATCCGAGGTCGAGATGTCGATCAGCGCGTACCACGGATGCGGCTGGGAGAGCGGATCGCGCACCCCTTCGATATGCCGGGTCACGAATTCGATGCCGATGCGCGGCATCAGCTCGAAACCGGTCAGCGCCGTGCCGCAGAGGTTCGAGGCCCGCTCGAAGAGTTTCAGCGCATCCGCGGGGGAAGCGAGGCCGGCGAGCGCCACTTGGTGCCCGACAGGCTGCGGAAACAGTTTCAGCACCGCGCCGGTGATGATCCCGAGCGTGCCTTCCGCGCCGATGAACAGGTCGCGCAGGTCGTAGCCGGTATTGTCCTTCTTGAGCCGCCGCAGTCCGTCCCAGATCTCGCCGGTCGGCAGCACCACTTCGAGCCCGAGGCAAAGCTGGCGGGTGTTGCCGTAGGCGAGCACGGCGGTGCCCCCGGCATTGGTGGAAAGGTTGCCGCCGATCCGGCAGGAGCCTTCCGAGCCGAGCGACAGCGGAAACAGCCGGTCGACTGCTTCCGCCGCCTTCTGCACGTCGGCAAGGATGGCGCCGGCATCGCAGACCAGCACATTGGCGACCGGATCGACGTCGCGGATGCGGTTCATGCGTTCGAGCGAGACGATCAGGTCGTTGCCGCCACTGCGCGGCGTCTGCCCGCCGACAAGGCCGGTATTGCCGGTCTGCGGCACGATCGGCGTCCCGGTTTCGCTCGCAAGCTTCAGGATCGCGGCAACTTCCTCGACCGAGCCCGGCTTCAGCAGCATCGGCGAGGAGCCCTTGTAGAGCCCGCGGCCCTCGACCAGATGCGGCGCAAGATCGCTCGCCTCGCGCAGGACATGGTTCTCGCCGACGATCGCCGCGAAGCGGTCGAGAAGCTCTGGTTTCGGTCCCGGAATATCCATCAGCGTCTCTTCCTCTCTTGCCCCGGCCTATTCGCGCGGGGCGGCGGCGCGTGCCAGCCGGTCGTTGATCGCTTCGCCGAGCCCATGGTCGGGAATGGGCGTGACGGCGATGCGGGCAGCGCCGGTCGCATCGGCCTGCTTCAGATAGTCGAACAGGTTTGCCGCGGCCTGCGCAAGATCGCCGGAGGGGCTCAGGTTGAAAACAGCTTTGGCAAGTTCGACGCCGGCGACTGGAGCCGAACCGAACCGGATCAGCGCTTCGCCCTCGTCGACATGGTCGGCGTTGAGCCTGACCGCCGCTCCCGGCGCGTAGTGGGACGCGAGCATGCCGGGGGCCTCGATGATCGCCGCCGGTCCTTCAGGCCGGATTACCTGGAGGCCAGTCGCCTTTTCGATCTCTTCCGCGGCAACTCCGCCGGGTCTCAGGAGCCGGATCACGCCGTCTTCGACGCGAACGATGGTCGACTCCACCCCGACCGGAGCCGCCCCACCGTCGATGATAAGAGAGAGCTTGTCGCCCAGATCGTCGGCGACATGGGCAGCGCTGGTTGGGCTTATCTTGCCGGACGTATTGGCGCTCGGCGCCGCGAGGGGCTTGCCGAAGGCGCGGATGAGCTCGGAGGCGAAGCCCTTGGGAAGCCGGATGCCGACCGTGTCGAGCCCCGCCGTCGCCAGCGCATGGATGCCGCTTTCGGGCTTCAGGGGAAGGATCAGGGTGAGGGGACCCGGCCAGAAGGCTTCCGCAAGTTTTCGCGAAATGGGATCGAACTCCGCATAACGCTCGGCCATGTCGAGGTCCGACATGTGGCAGATCAGCGGGTTGAAGCGCGGCCGGCCCTTGGTCTCGTAGATTCGGGTGATGGCGGCGGGATTGGTGGCATCAGCGGCAAGCCCGTAGACCGTTTCGGTGGGGATTGCCACCGGCAGGCCGTCGCCAAGCACGGCGCAGGCTTTGGCGAGCGCGCCGTCATGCTCCCGGGTGATGTCGATGATCTGAGCCGTCATGTCCGCCCGTCAATAACGCGGACCAGTCCGGCTTCAAAGCTTTTTGATGATCTCGCGAAGCATTTCATTGGAAGTGCCGAGCATCAGCACGTTCTTGATCGCTTCCGTCGGATCGTTGGTCTGGAACAGCAGGCCGTTCTTGCGGATCGAGCGGTTGATCTGCAGCGGCTGGCCGGCCTCGCGTTCGACCGCGACGGCAAAATACATGCGCGAATAGGCCGTGCTGATCCGCTCGAAGAACGTTTCCTTGTCGCCGATCTCGGAGAAGAAGTTGGCGATGTAGAAGGACCAACTCACCGGCACGCCGCGTGCAAGCAGAGTTCTTGCCGCCGTGACATGGCAATAGCCGAGATGCGGCCGTTCATCGAGCGTGTGATGAAAGACGATCTTCGGGAACTTGATCGAGCGGTGGAAGGAGTTGATCCGGTTGTGGCTGGCTTCTCCGGCTGCCTCGAGCCTCTTGCCGGTGCGCTCGGCGACTTCGTCATGGGTGAGATAGCGGCGTTCCGCCGGCAGCCAGATCGGATTGTAGCGGGCAATGCGCCCCGTCCGCAGGAATTCCGAATGGGCAGCCGTTTTCACGACCACCGGCGCCGGAGGCTTTGGTGGAGGGGCGTCGTAGTAGCGGATCTTTCCCTTTGCCTGCACGGTGGCGTCGCTCCCATTCGAGCCGGGATTTTATGGCCTATCTGTTAATGACAGGTTTCGCTTTCGCGGAGCTGGAGTGTTGCATTTTGACCCGTTTTACCGCTGTCGCCAACGCGGTTGCCGATGTCGCAATGTCGCCTATGCGACACGCCTGCTCGATGATTATATCCGCTTCGATCTCAGGGTGCCGCCGAACTAGGGAGGCGGAGAATTGGGAAGCCGGCAGGGGCCTTGAAAACCTCGATCCGGCGCTGCCCCCGCAACGGTGGTGGAGCAAGAAAGCCTGGCATGAGCCACTGGGAAAGAGCCGAAAAGGCCGCCCGGGAAGGCGCCGGGCCCGTCCCCTCAAGGGACAGCTCCTGAGCCCGGAAACCAGCCTCGGGACAAAAGACGACGACCGGACGCGGCGGGCGTTCGGGACAGGGTTTGGGGTGGGCCTTGAGGCCGGCCGGCATTTCCATGTCCTTCCGCTGTCCATTTTTGACGAGGAAGGTTATATGGAAATTCGCAATCAGGCCCTGCGGCAGCTCAAGAACCGTCGCGAAGGTTTCAGCCTCGAGCAGGCCTTCTATACCGATCCCAGTTACTACAAGCTCGATCTGGAAATGATCTGGTATCGCGACTGGCTGTTCGTCGGCCATGATTGCGAGTTGCCCAAGGCCGGAGCCTATTTCACCCTGCAGATCGGCGATTATCCGGTCGTCGTCGTGCGTGGCCGTGACAACCAGATCCGCGCCCTGCACAACACATGCCGTCATCGCGGCAGCCGCGTCTGCACCAAGGAGCATGGCTCGGCGGTCCGGCTTGTCTGTCCCTACCATCAATGGACCTACGAGCTGGACGGCTCGCTTCTGGTCGGCCGCCAGATGGGCCAGGACTTCGACAAGACCCAGTTCGCCATGAAGAAGGTCCATTGCGAGAGCGTCGCCGGCTATATCTTCATCTGCCTTGCCAATGAAGCGCCGGATTTCGCGCCGGTCCGGGCCTCGATCGAACCTTATCTGGCACCGCATCGCCTGTGGGAAGCCAAGGTCGCCCACCAGTCGACGATCATCGAGAAGGGCAACTGGAAGCTCGTCTGGGAAAACAACCGCGAGTGCTACCACTGCGCCGCGAACCATCCGGAACTCTGCCGCACCTATCCGGAATCGCCGACCGCGACCGGCGTCCAGGGCGCCAAGGACGATCCGGTCATCGCCGCCCATTGGCAGCGCTGCGAGGAGGCCGGGTTGCCGAGCGAATTCCGCATGGACGAGACCGGCCAGTTCCGCGTCGCGCGCATGCCGCTGATCGAGGATGCCGAGAGCTACACGATGACCGGCCGCAACGCCGTCCAGCGCAGGCTTTCCGACGACGTGACGATCAACTCGATCGGCACCATGCTGCTCTTCCACTATCCGAGCAGCTGGAACCACATTCTCGGCGACCACGCGATCTCGTTCCGGGTCACCCCGCTTGGGCCCGAGGAGACGGCGGTCACCACCAAATGGCTGGTTCACAAGGATGCGGTCGAGGGCGTCGACTACAATCTCGAAGAGCTGACGCATGTCTGGAACATGACCAACGACCAGGACCGCCAGATCGTCGAGGAAAATGCCTTCGGCATCCGCTCGCCGGCTTATGAACCTGGTCCCTATTCGCCGCTGCACGAAGGCGGCGTCATGCAGTTCGTCGAATGGTATTCGAACTTCATGGTCAACCGGCTGCAGGGCGACCAGGCGAAGCTTTCGATCGTCGCCTGAGCCGCCTATCCTTATCGCCAATTCGTGATCGGCCGTTCGTTGCGAAGCGGCCGGTCATAGGAACGAAGTCCTGTGGCCTGCGTTAGGTTTTCAGTCGAAAACCATGAGAGGAAACCCAGGATGAGTGCTTTTCGTTTGCGCCTGACCGCGGCGGCGGTCGCCGTCGCGACCACATTTGCCGGCCTTTTGCCCGCGCAGGCCATCCAGATGCCCGCTCCCCCGGCCGGCATTTCCGACACCGGCAATATCACCAATGTCCAGCTGCTGCGGCGCGACTACGGCCGGCGTGACCGCTACGGCTGGTATGGCGGCCACCGCGGTTACCGCGAACGCCGCCCCGGTTATCGCTACCACAACGGTTTCTGGTTCCCGTTGGCAGCCTTCGGTGCCGGCGCGCTTATCGGCGGCGCCATCCAGGCGGACCGGGGTTACGGCAGCCGCCACGTCGCCTGGTGCGAAAGCCGCTACCGGACCTATAGGGCCTTCGATAACACTTATGTAGCGAGCGCCGGTATCCGCCGATCCTGCGTTTCGCCCTACAGGTAATCAGGCATTGGTCGTCTCAAGACGAAAACCCGGCCGCTGCAGACGCGCGGCCGGGTTTCCTTCGTCGGAACGACGTTAATCACGCATTCAGGATGAATTTCCTAAAGTCGCGCCGAAATTGAACTCGCGGGATATCCAGCATAATCTACCGGCGAAGTTGAAATAGCCAAGGGTTTGGGGGCTTAACATGACGTTTTTCAAGACGCTTGCGGTCGCGGGTATCGCCGCTGCCGTTCTCGCCGGCTCGTTGATGCCGGCTCAGGCCATGCCGCGTATGGCCGCTCCGGCGGCCGGGATGGAAACGAACGCCGGTGCAGACGTGGCCCTCGTGCAGTACCGCCGTCATGGCGGCGGCTGGTATGGCGGGTATCGCGGCCACCGCGACTACCGTCCCGGTTATCGCCGCCACAACGGTTATTGGTTCCCGCTTGCCGCATTCGGCGCAGGCGCATTGATCGGCGGCGCCATCGCCGCACAGCCGCGTTACGTCGAACCGGCCCCCGCCTATGACGGCGGCGACGACATCAATCCGCGTCACTACGAATGGTGCGCCGAGCGTTATCGCTCCTACGACGCCTATTCGAACTCCTTCCAGCCGAACTACGGCCCGCGCCAGACCTGCTATTCGCCTTATTTCTAGGAGCGCACGGCCAGACTGTCGAACTCGTCCGGCATCGAAGCCGGACGCGTATTCGTTCGTCCGCGGTTCAGAGAATTCCGGTGCGTTTCAGCAGCCACCAGGCGGCAAGCACCGAGATGACGATCAGGCTGAAGGCATAGGCCGTGCCGTTGCCGTTTCCCGCGAAGGGGAGCGACGAGGTATTCATGCCGAAAAAGCCGGTGACCAGGGTCGGCGGCAGCAGGAAGGCGGTCATCAGCGACAGGATGTAGAGGTGCCGGTTGGTCTCGGAGGAAAGCTTCGAGTCGATTTCCTCGTGCAGCAGCCGGGCCCGTTCCTGCAGCGCATAGACGTCGTGGTCCGCAGCCTCCAGCCGGCCGATTAGCCGCGAAGCGGCATCGTCGAAACCGGGCGGCATCTCATCGTCATCGCTTGCCGCTGCGCGCCGCAGCAGCGTCAGCACGGTCCTCAGGTGCCGGTGCAACCGGACCACGGTCCGCCTGATCGGCGCAAGCCTGCGCCTCTCGTCGCGCGGCGTGTTGTCGTAGACGAAATCCTCGATGATGTTCATCTCTTCGGTGAGTTCCATCACCAGCGCGATCAGCGTGCGCTGGAATTCGGCCACCAGCGTCTCGAACACGTCGATCGGCTTCTTGTAACGCGAGGCGTTCTTTTCGATCGCGGCCCGTACCCGGTCGATGGAGCGCAGCGGCTGCAGGCGGGTGGTGATGATCACCCGGTCCGAGACGAAGAAATGCAGCCAGCCGATATCGCGCGTCTCGCTGTCGAATTCCCGCTGGAAATCGACCAATGTTCCATAAACGAGCTGCTCGTCGAGCGTTACGGCGGCGTGCGTGTCATGGGTGGTGAGCGCCGCGATCGCCGGTGGCGTCAGGCCCGGGAAATTCTCCAGGAAGGCGTTGACCCGGCTGTCGGCGAGATTGAGATGCAGCCAGAGGAACCCGTCCCCGGCCTCCAGATCGCTGCGCGCCGCATCGAGCGGCAGTCGGGTACAGGGCGCTGAACCCGGATGGAAACGATAGGCCCAGACGAGGCCTGGAACAGCAGGGTTCATGAGGGACATGGGCGAGGGTTCCGGAAGCATAGGCATCACTCCATAGACCTCTTGTGTAACGGTGGTTTCAACAAGATTCTCTAAAGCAGAAGGAGTAGCATCAACGTGTCATCCAGCCCGCACCGCTGCCGGCAGCTCGACTGCGAGATTTCTATGCCGACCGAAGACGAATGCCGCAAGCAATCCCAGGCTGTCGCCGCCACCGATCGAAACGATCCAGAGCTTATGGCCTGGCTGGATGCGACACGCCTGGATTTGCTCGACGATGAGGGCGAACTCGGCACCGAGCCGGCCTCGGCAAACGAACGTTGACAACCACATTTACGTTTACGTAAAAAGCAGGTGAGGAATGCCGGCAGCACAGAATCGGCTAGACTAGCGCAGTCGCGGCTGCAACCCGTGAGGAGGAGGAACACCATGTACAAGGCACCGGTCGAGGAGATCGCCTTCACCCTGAACCACGTGGCCGGCCTTTCGGACGCCCTGGAGATCGGCAGGTTCGGGGACCTGAGCGCCGATCTGGTCGAGGCGATCCTGGAAGAGGCTGGACGGTTCGCCGGCAATGAGATGGCGCCGCTCGGCGAGATCGGCGACAAACAGGGCGCTCGTCTCAGCGACGGCAAGGTGAAGACCCCGGACGGTTGGCCGGAACTCTACCGCCACTGGCGGGAAGGCGGCTGGAACGGACTGACCGCGCCGGAAGCGTTCGGCGGCCAGAACCTGCCGCATATGCTCAACGTCGCGGCGCTGGAAATGTGGAATTCCGCCTCCATGGCCTTCGCGCTGGCCCCGACGCTCACCATGGGCGCGATCGAGGCGCTGGTCGCCCATGGCAGCGATGCGTTGAAGGAAAAATACCTTGCAAAGATGGTGTCGGGAGAATGGACCGGCACCATGAACCTGACCGAGCCGCATGCCGGCTCCGACCTCGGCGTCCTGAAGACCCGTGCCGAGCGCAGCGATGATGGCAGCTACCGCATTTTCGGCCAGAAGATCTTCATCACCTGGGGCGAACACGACGCCGCCGACAACATCATCCATCTGGTGCTGGCGCGGCTTCCCGATGCCCCCGCCGGCACCCGCGGCATCTCGCTGTTCCTGGTGCCGAAATTCCTGGTGGGCGACGATGGGGCGCTCGAAGCCCGCAACGACGTCTTCTGCCATTCGATCGAACACAAGCTCGGCATCCACGGCTCCCCGACCTGCACGATGATCTATGGCGATGGCAAATATTCTCCCGGAAACGAGGAGGACAAGGGTGCGGTCGGCTGGCTGATCGGCGAGGAGAACAAGGGCCTCGCCTGCATGTTCACGATGATGAACAACGCCCGGCTCGCGGTCGGCATGCAGGGCGTGGCGATCGCCGAAGCGGCCACCCAGAAGGCGATTGCCTATGCGAGCGAGCGCACCCAGGGCAAGGCGCCCGGCTGGTCTGGCTCAGGCCAAAGGGAAGGCATGAGCCCGATCATCGAGCACCCGGATATTGCCCGCACGCTGATCACCATGAAGGCGCTGACGCAAGGCGCACGCGCCATCTGCTATGCCTGCGCCCACGCGATCGACATGTCGCACCACACCGAAGGCGATGAGGCCCGCCACTGGACCGAACGCGCCGCGCTGCTGACGCCGATCGCAAAATCCTTTGCGACCGATGCCGGCGTCGATGTCGCATCGCTCGGCATCCAGGTGCATGGCGGCATGGGCTTTATCGAGGAGACGGGCGCTGCCCGTTACCTGCGTGACGCGCGTATCGCGCCGATCTACGAGGGCACCAACGGCATCCAGGCGATCGACCTCGTGACCCGCAAACTGCCGCTCTCCTCCGGCGACCAGGTGCGCGGTTTCATCGGTGAGCTCAAGGAGATCGCCGACAAGGTCACAGCCTCCAACAATACGGCATTCGGCGAGACGGGAGACCGCCTGCGCGCCGCCATCGCAGCGCTCGAAACCGCTACCAACTGGCTCCTCGACACCCAGGCCGCCGGCAAAGCCGCCGACGCGCTCGCCGGCGCGACGCCCTACCAGCGTCTTTTCGGCCTGGTGCTGACCGGCAGTTACCTTGCCAAGGGGGCGCTCGTCGCCACCGATAGCGGCGGACCGGAAAAGCGCGTCGCCCTCTGCCGTTTCATGGCCGAGAACCTGCTCGCCGAAACCTCGGCCCTGAAGGACCGGGTCATTTCGGGCGCTGCAAGCCTTGAAGCCGCCCGCGCCATCCTCGCCTGAAGGAGATATCCGTGAGCGACAACCACATCCTCGTCGAGCGCCCGGAAGCCCAGCCGGGCGTCATGGTGATCCGCTTCAACCGGCCGGAAAAGAAGAACGCCTTCACGTCGGCCATGTACAACCGCATGACGGCGGCGCTCGAGGAGGCAAACGGGGACGATGCCGTGCGCGCCGTCGCCTTCCTCGGCACCGAGGGCTGCTTCTCCGCCGGCAACGACATGGGTGATTTTCTCACCTATGCCATGTCCGGTTCCAAGGAGGCGCCTGCCGCTGCCGTCTTCATCAAGGCGCTGGCGCTGGCCGAAAAGCCGCTGGTCTCGGGCGTCGATGGCCTGGCGATCGGCATCGGCACCACCCTGAACATGCATTGCGACATGACGGTCGCGTCCGCCCGCAGCCTGTTCAAGACGCCGTTCGTCGATCTGGCGCTGGTGCCGGAGGCCGCCTCCAGCCTGCTCGCACCGAAGGTCATCGGCCACCAGCGTGCCTTCGCGATGCTGGTGGCGGGGGAAGGGTTTTCAGCCGAGGCGGCGCTTGATGCGGGGCTGATCTGGAAGATCGTCGGGGCGGACGCGGTCGAAGCCGAGACGCTGGCGCTTGCCGGAAGCCTCGCCAGGAAACCGCCCCAGGCCCTGAAAATCGCCCGTGATCTGGTGCGTGGCCCGCGTGACGCGGTGCTTGCCCGTATTGACGAGGAACTGGTGCATTTCTCTGCCCAGCTCAAAAGCGCCGAGGCGCGCGCCGCCTTCGAGGCCTTCATGCGACGTTAACGGTGCCGCGCGGGAAATTTTTGTTCCCGTCTTCTTTCGACGCAACTTCGGCGCTAGATTGCCCCCACCAATCGGGAGGAAAAGATGGCGCATCGTATTTCATCGGGCTTGCTTGCATTGTTTCTGGGAATAGTCCCGGCCCAGGCCGAGACGTTTGTGTTCCCCGCGCAGAGCCAGCCGGTGCAGCTCGCCCAGAGCCCTTCCGTCACCATCGGCCCGAACGGCGTCATCATCCGTCGCGGCGATGACCGGGATCGCGACAGAGACAGAGATCGTGACCGGGATAGAGATCGTGATCGCGACCGGGATCGCCCCCGCCCGCAGCGTTATGTCTGCGTCGTCTCCCCGCCGCCGAGCATGGACCGCCGCCGTCCCTATGTCTGCAACGCCGAGCCGGGCCGCGTCGGTAGCCGCTGCCGCTGCTCGGGCGTTGTTGGCAACGGCACGCTCGACCTGGATCGGTGACTATTTCTGCAGCAGAGCCACGGCTTCCACATGCGGCGACCAGAGGAACTGGTCGATCGGCGTGACCGCCTTGATGCGATATCCGCCGTCGACCAGCAGGCGCAGGTCGCGGGCGAGCGTTAGCGGGTTGCAGCTGACCGCCACGACCGTCTTGACGTTGGAACGGGCAAGCTCCTTCATCTGGACTTCGGCGCCGGCACGCGGCGGATCGAAGACGACGGCGTCGTAGTTCTTCAGCTCCGACAGCATCATCGGCCGGCGGAAAAGGTCGCGCTTCTCCGCCGACACGGGTTTCAGTCCCTGCGTATTGCGGGCCGCGTGATCGAGCGCCTTGACCGATTTCTCGTCGCCTTCGACCGCGTGCACCTTGGCGATGCGGGCAAGCCGAAGCGAAAATGTGCCGGAACCGGCAAACAGGTCGAGCACCCGCTTGGCCTTGCCGACATGCGAAAGCACAAGGTCCGCCATCGCATCTTCCGCCGGCTTGGTGGCCTGGGTGAAGGCGCCGGGCGGTGGCGAGACCTTGACGCCGCCGAAATCCACCAGCGGCTTCTGCAATTCGATGACGATCTCGCCGTTGACCGAAACCCGCGCGATGCTTTTCAGCGAGAGCACGGTCTCGGTCACTGCGCGCCGCTGCTTGTCGTCGAGCGGTTTCAGCCCTTCCGCCGCAAGATCGAGGCCGGCGAGGGTTTCGAGAACCCCGATCCGGAACGTCTCCGATCCGGTCGCCAGCGCCTTGCCCACCGAGCGGATTGCCTCGAGCCGAGAAACGATGCCCGGCGAGGCGATGGGACATTCCGCGATCGAAACGATGTGGTTCGTCTCGGCGCGGTTGAAGCCGAGCAGGAATTCCTTTTCGGTCCTGCGGGCGGAAAACACCACCCTCCGCCGCTCGCCGGGATGCGCGATCACCAGTTCCCCCACCTCGGGCGTCAGACCCTTGGATTTCAGCGCGTCGACGACGAGGTTGCGCTTGAAGGCATGGTAAGGGACATCCGCCAGATGCTGGAGCGAACAGCCGCCGCAGGCGTCGCTGTCCGGTCCGAAGTGGCGACAGGGCGGCGTGACCCGGTCCGGCGACGGATTGGAGGTCGACATGACCGTCCCGTGATCGCCGTTGCGGGCGATCGCCAGCGTTTCGCCGGGCAGCGCATAAGGCACGTAGACCGGGCCGTCTTCGCCATCGGCGATGCCGTGGCCCTGGGCGCCGAGCCGGGCGATCGTCACCGTCACCGTGCTCATGGAGTTTCACCGGGCTTGCGGCCTGCGAGCAGGTATTCCTGATTGCCGTCGCCGCCGGCGATCGGGGAGGGGATCAGCCCGAGGCTCTCCCAGCCCATCTCCTCGACGAGCCAGCGTTCCAGTTCGGCCGCGACCTGGGGCGCCGTCTCCGGCTCCTTCAACAACCCCGCCTTGCTGATCGCCTCCCGTCCGGCCTCGAATTGCGGCTTCACCAGCAGCACGCAGAGCGCGTCGGGTTCGGCAAGCTCGAGGGCAGGTGCCAGCGCCAGTTTCAGCGAGATGAAGGAGACGTCCGAGACGATAAAGGTGATCTCGCGATCGTCGTAGTCCTCGGAGGTCAGATAACGGGCGTTGAGGCCTTCGATATTGGTGACCCGCGGATCGGCGATCAGCCGCGGATGCATCTGCCCGTGGCCGACGTCGATCGAGGTCACATGTTCTGCCCCGCGCATGATCAGCACTTCCGTGAAGCCGCCGGTCGAGGCGCCGATGTCGAGACAGTCGTGGCCGGCCGGATCGAGCTGGAAATGGTCGAGCGCCGCAACGAGCTTCAACGCTGCACGCGATACGTAATCCTGCGCCGGATCGTCGATGGTCAGTGTCGCGTCGAGCGGGAAGGTGAGGCTCGGTTTGGTGACGACGCGGCCGTTGACCGTGACGGTGCCGCGGGCGATCGCATCGCGCGCGCGGGCCCGGCTCGCGACGAGATTGAGCGAGACGAGAAGCTGGTCGAGGCGTTGGTTTTCGGAGCTTGAGGACATGATCGCAGTCAATGCCTGCCTATCGCCTGGCTTGCAAGGGGCTTGTCCGATGAAAACTCGCGGCTGCGTTCAATCAAATTTTAATCATGTTGGGATTCTCTCGCCTCCGGAGGAACACACAGTTTCATTTCACCGGAGAGCGGAAGCCCCTTATGTCACTTAAAAACCTTTCCTTGAACAAGAAGCTGATTATCACCTTCGCGGCGTTGATGTCGGTCTGCCTGCTGGCATCTGCCGGAGTTTACTGGCAGGCGCTGAAATCGAGCAGCTCGTCGGCCCGGCAGGCTGCCTCCCAGACGATCCTGATGAATGTGGACGCGGCGCTCGAGGCGATGCTGGAACAGGCCGTCAACCAGCGCGGCTTCCTGCTCTTCAAGAGCGACAGCACCTATAACGACGTCTTCAACAACCGCGAGAAGATGATCGTTGCGATCGACGCCGCCAAGAAGGCGGCGGTCGGCATGCCGGACATGCTTGCTTCGCTCGAAGCGATGCGGACCGCGGCCGACGTGTTCCACACCCAGCTCACCGTTCCGCAGCTCGATGCGCGCAAAAATACCAGCAAGCCGATCGAGGAAGTCATCGAGATCGGCCGCAACCAGTCGAAGGGCCAGCTCGACGTTTTCCGCGAGGCTGCCGCCAAGATCAAGAAACAGGCTTTCGACCTCTCGACCGCGATGGTCAATGCGCAGACCAGCGCCCATAACGACCTCCTGCTGACGCTTCTCATCGGCGGTGGCGTAGCCGGCCTGATCGCGGCCGTCCTCGTGTTCGCCCTGTCGGGCGCCATCGTCAAGCCGATTGTCGGCATGACGGAAGCCATGACCAGCCTTGCCGGCGGCAATCACAACATCGAGGTTCCGGCCCTCGAACGCGGCGACGAAGTCGGCCGCATGGCCAAGGCCGTCACTGTCTTCAAGGACGCGGCGATCGAGAAGCAGGCCCTTGCCCGCGATGCGGATGCCCTGCGCGAGACCAGCGAGCGCGAACGTCGCAACAACGATGCCCAGAAGGCACGTGAGGCCGCCGATATCGAGTTCGCGATCGATGCGCTTGCGACCGGCCTCGCAAGCCTTGCCGATGGCGACGTCGCCTATCGTCTCGAAAAGCCCTTCTCCGGCAATCTCGATCGGTTGCGCACCGACTTCAACCAGGCGCTCGGCCGGCTGCAGGCCGCCCTCCAGGCGGTCGGCGAGAACGCATCGGCGATCAGCTCCGGTGCCGGCGAAATTCGCGCCGCGGCCGACGATCTCGGCCGCCGCACCGAGCAGCAGGCCGCCGCCGTAGAAGAGACCGCCGCCGCCCTCGAACAGGTGACGACCACGGTCAAGGAATCGGCCCGCCGTGCCGAAGATGTCGGCCAGCGTGTCGAGCGCACCCGCATCGGCGCGGAAAAATCCGGCGAAGTCGTCCGCCGTGCGGTCTCCGCCATGGAGGAAATCTCCAAGTCCTCGGGCGAAATCAGCAACATCATCAGCGTCATCGATGACATTGCCTTCCAGACCAACCTTCTGGCGCTCAATGCCGGCGTCGAGGCGGCTCGCGCCGGCGAAGCCGGCAAGGGTTTTGCGGTCGTCGCACAGGAAGTCCGCGAACTCGCCCAGCGCTCCGCCAATGCGGCAAAGGAGATCAAGGCGCTGATCACCACTTCCAGCCAGCAGGTGGATGCGGGCGTCGCTCTGGTCGGCGAGACGGGTCAGGCATTGGAAGCGATCGTTGGCGACGTGCAGCAGATCAACCAGCACCTCTCCGCCATCGTCATCTCCACCCGCGAGCAGTCGACCGGCCTCCAGGAGATCAACACCTCGGTGAACGCCATGGACCAGGGCACGCAGCAGAACGCCGCCATGGTCGAGGAGCAGAATGCGGCGAGCCACAAGCTCGCCCAGGAGGCTCAGGCGCTGGACGCGCTTCTGAGGCAGTTCAACTTCGGCGGAGCGGTGGCCCGCTCCTCCCGACCGGTTGCCGCCGCTGCGGAAGCTCGCCCGGTCGCCGCCACGGCGGAAGCCCGCCCGGTGGCGTCGCCTGCAAACGCCCTTCGCTCCAGTCTTGCCCGGGCCTTCCCCGGCAAGGCGGCGAGTGCTGCGGTCGTGAAGGAAGAGTGGTCGGAATTCTGACGCTCCCGATCAACCATCGATAGATGCAGAAAGGCCCCGTTCCGGGGCCTTTTTCGTGTTGCGAAGGCTTGAACAAGATCCCGGGAATGCTGCTGCTATTGATGGCAGATACGGATCTATCAATCCTGAGTGGTAAATATCGGTATATTTTAAATTAGACAATTTTAAATTCAGGGAGATCATTTTTACGCCCATAGCGCGCATCGTTGTGCGCATCGCGTACGGCTCGCCGCAGCGAGCTTCCGTCCAGCTGGAAGCCATGACGATCGTCTGGATTGTCCGAATAGAGGAAAACGACAGCGCATGTCCCGCCCCAGCATCAAGACCGTCCTGATAACCCTCTTTGCCGTCATCGGCGTGATATTCGCCGGCGCGGCCTGGCTCTCGGCACGCGCGGTAAACGACATGAATAACGAGACCGGAGAAATCGCCAGCAACCGTCTCCCCAAGCTCCTGGCGACGGAGGAAATCGGCAAGGCCTATTTCCGGGTGAATTTCGCCTATGCACGCCACATTCTGGCGCAGACGCCGGAAGACAGGAATGCGGCGGAAGCGTTTTACATCGAACGGCGGAAAGAGCTGAACGATCAGATCGAAGCGGTCAGGCCGAAGATCGTCAATCCGAAGGGCAAGGAACTGCTCGCAAACCTCGACAAGGCGATCGCGGCCTATACGCAGGTTGGCGAAACCCTTCTGGCTCTGTCCCGCTCGGACCGGAAAAGCGAAGCTGCCCGTGTCCTGAACGACAAGCTGGTGCCGCAGATCGAGACGGTGAAGGCGGCGCTGAGTGCGCAGCTCAAGTATAATCAGGACGCGGCCGATCAGGCTTACAAGGACACCCAGGCACTCTACGCATCGACGCTGACGGTCAGCTACCTGATCACGGGTGTCTGCTTCCTGATCCTTCTCGGCGCCGGATTTTATTCGATCACCAATATCGCGCGGCCGGTGCGCAGGATCACCTCGTCCATGCAGGAACTCGCGGCCGGCAATTGCGACGACACCATTCCTTTTGCCGGGCGCGGCGACGAGGTCGGCGCCATGGCCGCTTCCGTCGAAGTCTTCCGCCAGGCGGCGATCGAAAACCGCCGTTTGACGGCGGAAGCCGAGGAGCAGCGCAGCAGCTACGAGCGGCAGCGCGTCGCGCTCGGCAAGGCGGCCGCGGAAGAGGCCCGCCGCCAGTTGCTGCAGGCCACGGGCGCATTCGCGAGCGCCCTGAAACATCTCGCTTCCGGCGACCTCAGCTACCGGATCACCGAAACCGTCTCCGAGGACTTCACGGCCCTCTGCAGCGATTTCAACACCGCCGCCCTGCAGCTTTCGCAGACCCTATCCTCCGTCGCCGAAGCGGCCGGCGCGATCGACAACGGCACGCAGGAAATCGCCTCGAGCGCCAACGATCTTTCCAAGCGCACCGAACAGCAGGCGGCTTCGCTCGAAGAGACGGCGGCCGCGCTGGACGAGATCACCGCCAATGTCGGCAATTCGACGAAACGCGCCGAAGAGGCGCGCCAGGCGGCAACGCTGGCCAATGACAGCGCCCGCAGGTCTGGGGAGGTGATGGCGCAGGCGATGCAGGCCATGAGCCGGATCGAGGAATCGTCCAGGCAGATTTCCAGCATCATCGGTGTCATCGACGAGATCGCCTTCCAGACCAACCTGCTGGCGCTGAATGCCGGCGTCGAGGCGGCGCGTGCCGGCGAGGCGGGCAAGGGTTTCGCCGTGGTTGCCCAGGAAGTCCGGGAACTGGCGCAACGCTCCGCCACGGCCGCCAAGGAGATCAAGGGCCTTATCCAGAATTCCGCCGGCGAGGTGGAAAGTGGCGTGAGACTGGTCGGCGGGACCGGCGAGGCGTTGAGGGCGATCGAGAACCACATCGTCACCATCAACACCCATATGAATGCCATCGCCATATCCGCCAGGGAACAGTCGACAGGGCTTGCGGAGGTCAATACCGCCGTCAACCAGATGGACCAGGTGACGCAGCGCAATGCCGCCATGGTCGAGGAATCGAATGCCGCAAGCACCAGGCTTGCGTCGGAAAGCGTCAGGCTTCGCGATCTGATAGGGCAGTTCAAGCTGGCCGGATCCGCGCCGCACGGCGCCGACCAGGGGTGGCGGGCACCCCGGCAGGTGTCGGACAACCGGTGGGCCGGACCACTCCATGAAACGCCGCGCGTCAAGGCGGCCCATGCCGCAGGCGGCCGGACGGCCCTGGCGACGGCGGCCAAGGAAGACTGGTCGGAATTCTGATCGTCCCGACAAGGCCGCCGCCGGTGCCTTTTCCGCCGCGCCGATCCGGTCTATCCTCACGCCGCGATGGGTAGGGGGCTGACATGCGGTGGAAAATGCTGATCGGTGGATTGCTGGCCTTTGCGCCTCCCGCATTCGCCAACGATTCCATGGCGGAGCTGAAGACCGGCGGGCTGATCTACGTCCAGACTTCCGATGTCGCAATGGCCGAGGAACAGCTCTACATTTCCCGCGAGGAAGTGCTGGTCGACTACGTGTTCAAGAACACCAGCGACAAGGATGTCGAAAGCGTCATCGCCTTCCCGATGCCCGATATCACCGGCAGCATGGACAGCAATATCGCGCTCGACGATACCGACAGCGACAACTTTCTCGGCTTCTCGGTCGTGCAGGACAGCCGGCAGATCAAGCCGGAGCTGCAGCAGCGGGTGCTGGCCGCCGGCATCGACCGCACCGACGAACTCGTGGCACGCAACATTCCGCTTCTGCCCTATAGCGACAGGACGCTCGCCGCGCTCAAGGCCCTGCCTGAAGACGTGAAGACGGCCTGGATCGCCGAGGGCCTCGTGTTCATCGACCGCTACGATGCCGGCAAGGGCTGGCAGGAGGACCTGCGGCCTCTCTGGACGCTCCGCTCCGTCTATTGGTGGAAGACGAAATTCCCGGCCGGCAAGCCTGTCCGCGTCAGCCACCGCTATAAGCCGAGCGTCGGCGGCACGGTCGCCATGACTTTCATCGACCAGGGCAAGCCGGGAGCGAACTACAAGGACTATGCCGACCGCTACTGCATCGACGCCGCCTTCATGAAGACCGCCGCAAAACTCGAAGCGGCGGCCGGAAAAAGCGGCCCGAACTATACGGAGCAATGGGTCTCTTACGTCCTCACCACCGGCGCCAACTGGGGCGGCACGATCGGCAAGTTCAAGCTTACGATCGACAAGGGCAAGGCGCAGGACTATGTCAGCTTCTGCGGCGATGGCGTGAAAAAGGTCGGCCCGACGACTTTCGAGATGACGGCCGACGATTTTTATCCCCAGAAGGACCTGAACATCCTGTTCCTGACCGCCGCCGACCAGTAACCGCAGCTCAAATCCCAATTCAATGATATTGAATGAAACGTGATCGTACCGGTGCTTGCCGGGCGGGCCGAAAAGCAGGATGCTTCCCGTTGTGGTGAAGAGTTCCGGAATGTTCCATGCTGCGCCGCCCTGCCGATGGCTATGATCCCATCGCGATCGTTCTGCACTGGCTGATCGCGACGTTGATTCTCGGCCTGCTGGTCCTCGGTTTCGTCATGACCCGGCAATCCATCGATCCCGCCCTGCAGTTCGCACTCTTCCAGTGGCACAAGTCCTTCGGCATGCTGGCGCTGCTTCTGGCCGTGGTGAGGCTTCTTCATTCACTGACCGTCGTGCGGGTGAAGCCTGTGGAAGGCCTTACTGCCCTGGAACATCGCGCAGCACATGCGATGCACCATCTGCTGCTGGTCCTGGCGGTGGTGGTGCCTGTGGCCGGCTGGATGATCGCCTCCGTCTCGCCGCTCGAAATCCCCACCTTCGCCTTCAACCTCGTCGTCATCCCGCATCTTCCGGTGCCGAAATCGGATGCCGCCGAGGCCCTCTGGACGACCGTTCACGCGGTTCTCGCCTATTCCACGCTCGCGCTCGTCTTTCTGCATTCGGGCGCTGCCCTCTACCACCACTATGTCAGGCACGACGACGCGCTCACCCGCATGCTCGGCAACCGGCACCGCGCGGTGAAAACGTCCATCGAGGAGCACGGACCATGACCCGCAAGACAACCGTCATAGCAGCGATGCTGCTCACCATGTCGCTTCCCCAGGCCGGCTTTTCGGCGGTGAACGTTCCGAGCCTCACCGAGGCGGCAGGGCGTTATGCCATCTCATCCAGTTCCCGCATCGCCTTTGCCGTGGACCAGGTCGGCGGGGGCGGCATCAAGGGCAGGTTCGGCAAGTTTTCCGGCACGTTCAACCTGAAGGCCGGCGATCTCGCCCATTCCATGGTGAACTTCGACCTGAAGCCGGAAAGTGTCAGCACCGGCCAGGATCGTATCGATGCTTTCCTGCGCTCCGGCGCCGTTTTCGATTCCGGTCATTTCGAGACGATCTCGTTCCGCTCGGAACGGGTCGAGCAGACCGGGCCGGACAGCGCCCGCATCACCGGCACGCTGACCGCCAAGGGGCACAGTTCGCCGGAGGTCTTCGAGGTGAAGCTGACCTCCTGGAACGGCCGCACGATCGGCTTCAATGTCAGCGGCAAGATCTTCCGCTCGCGTTACGCCATGGATGTCGGGACCCCGATCTATTCCAATGTCGTGCAGTTCGACATGATGATCGAGGGCGAGCGGAACTAGAGCGCTCCGCTTCCCGCAGATATAATTCAATGGTTGTAAGTATTACCGCTTCGGGCTGTCGAGGCGAAGCCGCACTTGCGCGCCGGCTTTGCGACATAGAGCCAACCCATTGAGTTAAAATCAAAAATTCTGTGGGGCGGAGCAGTTTGGAATCTGTCTAGAAAATACTGCTTTTGAAGTATATCCCCATATCCGGCTTGCGTGCCAGCAAAATTATGACACTGTCATCAAGAATATAAAAGGGGGAAGCGTTTATGGATAATACAGTATATCCAATCACCACAGTATATCCAATCGATGTGGAAACTCTTCTTACGGACGTCGATGGTGCCCGTTCGATGGCCCGGCAATATGCAGGGGCCTACCAGTCGGCGTCGCCCTATCCGCATATCTGCATCGATAACTTCCTGCCCGATGCGGTCCTGGAAAGGGTTCTGGCCGACCTGCGCAACCGTCCGGAACAAGAGACGAGCTTTGCGCGAGCACAGGAAAACAAGAAGGTCTCATACGTACCGGAGCGCCTTCCGGCCTATACCAAAAACCTCTTCTATGCCCTGAACTCGCGCCCGTTCCTGCTTTTCCTCGAAGAGATGACCGGCATCGAAGGGTTGATTCCCGATCCGTTCTTCTTCGGCGCCGGCGTTCATGAAGTCGCCAATGGCGGGCATCTCGACATCCATGCGGATTTCAACCTGCATTCCAAGATGAAGGTCGAGCGCCGGCTCAACACGCTGATCTATCTCAACAAGGGCTGGCGGGAAGAGTGGGGCGGCTCGTTCGAGATCTGGGACAAGGAGATGAAGGGCAAGGTGCACAGCTTCACCCCCCTGTTCAACCGCATGGTCACCTTCTCGACCACGTCGGATTCCTTCCACGGCAATCCTGCGGTCGTGAACCATCCGGAGGGCAAGTCGAGAGACTCGATCGCGCTCTATTATTACACCGCGACATGGGACGATTCCCGCAAGTCGCATTCGACGCTCTTCAAGCCGCGGCCGAACTCCGTCGACAAGAAGGACTATGCCGAAATCCGCCGCGACGTCCTGCGGGATTTTACCCCGCCGATGCTCTATCGCAAGATCATCGGCCCCCTGAGCCGCCTCGGCTTTTAGTTCGGGAGAGCCAGAAGGCCAGGCTCAGCCGGCAAAACCGATGCCGATCTGGGTCTGGCCGAGCGTCTTGAACACGGTCGAGACGATGCCGGCGCGGTCCAGGCCCGCCTTGGCGTACATCGCATCCGGGCTTGCCTGTTGCATCCAGATGTCCGGCAGCACCAGCGAGCGGATCTTCAACCCGTTGTCGAGCAGGCCCTCGCTCGAGAGGAACTGCAGCACTTGGCTGCCGAAGCCGCCGACCGCGCCTTCCTCGATGGTGACGAGCACTTCGTGATGGCGGGCGAGCTGGCGGATCAGGTCGTGGTCCAGCGGCTTGGCGAAACGGGCATCCGCAACGGTTGTCGAAAGGCCGGCGGCGTCGAGATCTTCCGCCGCAAGCAGACATTCCTGGAGGCGGGTGCCGAAGGAGAGCAGCGCCACCTTGGCGCCCTGCTTGACGACCCGGCCCTTGCCGATTTCGAGGATCTGGCCACGTTCCGGCAGCTCGACGCCGACGCCTTCGCCGCGCGGGTAGCGGAACGAGATGGGGCCGTCGTCATAGGCCACGGCGGTGCGCACCATGTGCTTCAGCTCCGCCTCGTCGGCGGCGGCCATGACGACCATGCCCGGCAGGGTCGCGAGAAAAGTCGTGTCGAACGAGCCCGCATGGGTCGGCCCGTCGGCGCCGACGAAGCCGGCGCGGTCGATCGGAAAGCGCACCGGCAGGCCCTGGATCGCCACGTCGTGGACGACCTGGTCGTAACCGCGCTGCAGGAAGGTCGAATAGAGGGCGCAGAAAGGCTTGTAACCCTCGGCAGCCAGGCCCGCCGCAAACGTCACCGCATGCTGCTCGGCGATGCCGACGTCGAAGGTGCGGGCGGGGAAGACATCCGCCAGCTTGTCGATGCCCGTGCCGTTCGGCATCGCAGCAGTGACGCCGACGATCTTCTCGTCGAATGCGGCTTCCTGCACCAGCGCTTCGCCGAAGACGCTCGTATAGCTCGGCGCGTTCGGTTTCGATTTCGCCTGGGCTCCGGTGATGACGTCGAACTTGTTGACGCCGTGATATTTGTCGGCGGCGGCTTCGGCCGGCGCGTAACCCTTGCCCTTCTGCGTCACCACATGGATCAGCACCGGGCCGCGGGCATTGTCGCGCACATTGCGCAGCACCGGTAGGAGATGATCGAAGGAATGGCCGTCGATCGGGCCGATATGGTAGAAACCCATCTCCTCGAACATCGTGCCGCCGGTGACGTAACCGCGCGCATGTTCGACGGCGCGGGTGATCGCCCGGTCGACATTCTTGCCGAGATAGGCGGTCAGTTTCTTGCCGAGATCGCGAAAGCCCATATAGGTGCGGCCGGAGGCGAGCCGCGCCAGGTAGGCGCTCATTGCGCCGGTCGGCGGGGCGATCGACATGTCGTTGTCGTTGAGGATGACGATCAGCCGGGCATCGAGCGCGCCGGCATTGTTGAGCGCCTCATAGGCCATGCCGGCCGACATCGCGCCGTCGCCGATCACGGCGATTACGTTGCGCTTCGAGCCGGAAAGATCGGCGGCGACAGCCATGCCGAGGCCCGCGGAGATCGAGGTGGAAGAGTGTGCGGCGCCAAAAGGATCGTATTCGCTTTCGGCCCGGCGGGTGAAGCCGGAAAGCCCGTCCTCCTGACGCAGCGTGCGGATGCGGTCGCGCCGGCCGGTCAGGATCTTGTGCGGATAACACTGGTGCCCGACATCGAAGATCAGCCGGTCGTCGGGCGTGTTGAACACCTTGTGGATGGCGATCGTCAGCTCCACGACGCCCAGGCCGGCGCCGAGATGCCCACCGGTGCGTGACACCGCATCGATCATCTCGTCACGCAATTCGCGGGCAAGCTGCGGCATGTCGCGATCTTCGATCTCGCGAAGATCAGCAGGAAGCTTGACCTTGTCCAGCAAGGGCGTGGCGGGCGTTGATGTCACGGATGGTGGCCTTTTCTGCTCTTTTCCGGAAGCGTCTTCCTCCCCAACATGAGAAGAAAACAGGCTTTTTCAAGTTGCATGACCCCGGGTTCTACCCGATTTCAGGCGGCGGGCAAGGGGACAAACTCCTCCTCGTCGCCGGGCACGATGTCGAAACGGCCGGTGCGCCACTCCTCTTTCGCCTTTTCGATACGCTCCCTGGAGGAGGAAACGAAGTTCCACCAGATATAGCGCTTGGAATTCAGCGCCGCCCCGCCGAACAGCATCAGATGACATCCCATCGCGCCGGCTTCGAGTGTGATATTGTCGCCCGGCCGGAAGACGAGAAGCTGATCGGCAGCAAACCGGTCGCCCGAAACCACGAGTTCGCCCGAAAGAATGTAGATCGCCCGCTCCTCATGCGCCGCGGCGAACGGGAACCGCTTGCCGGCCTCGAGGCGGAGATCGACGTAGAGCGCGTCGGTAAAGGTCGAGACCGGCGAGCCAAGACCTTCGAAAGCGCCAATCACAATCCGGCCTTTCGCGCCGTCGGCGTCGATGAGCGGCATGTTTTCCTTGCCCGTATGCGCGAATGTGGGATCGATCTCTTCCTTGTCGTCCGGCAACGCCAGCCAGGTCTGCAGGCCGGAAACCGACATCGGATGGCCACGCAGGTTTTCCGGCGTGCGTTCCGAATGCACGATGCCGCGGCCGGCGGTCATCAGGTTGATGTCGCCCGGCCGGATGACCAGTTCGGTGCCGAGGCTGTCGCGATGCTTGATCTCGCCGTCGAACAGATAGGTCACGGTGGAGAGCCCGATATGCGGATGCGGCTTGACGTCGAGCGCTTCGTCGGCGCGCAAGAGCGCCGGCCCCATCCGGTCGAAAAAGATGAACGGTCCCACCAGCCGCCGCTGCCGGCTGGGCAAAGCGCGCCGCACGGAAAATCCGCCGATATCGCTGGTGCGCGGGATGATCAGGTTCTCGATCGCGTCGCAGGCAAAGGCGTCGCCCGCGGCCGGGTCGGTTCCGGGGAAAAAGGACATGGGATGCTCGCTACAGTGTTTCCTGGTCTTCGGGATATCGGGCGAGGCATGTTTCGAGTTCAAGGAGAAGGGGAGGAAGACGCTCGACGATGGTCGTCCAAATCACAGAGTCCAGAACGCCGTTATAATCATGACGCAAAACATTGCCTAGATTCCGAATGGCGAGCCAGTCATGCGCGGGGAACAGTTCTTCAGCCAACGAGCTGAGTTTGACCGACGCTTCGGAAACACGCGAAAAACATCGCTCGACTGCGTCCCGGACCAGTCTGTTTTTCGCATATGCGTGAAAATCCATGCCCTGGGTATACTCAAGGATTGCAGCACCATTTTCGACGATATCGCGCATCCGCGTTAGAGGACGTTTAGAAGGCAATGGCGCGGTCCCGTTCTATAGAGCGCCGCACGTTCTCCTTTTGAATTGGTTCGGCGATCACATCGACGTTTTCGTACCCTGTAATTTCGGTAATGCGTTCCTGCAGGATCGCCAAAGCACTGAAGTATCCGAGGCCGGATTTGATTACGGGCTCGGAAAATTTGACAAGAATGTCGAGATCGGACTCCGTCGTTGCTTCGCCCCTGGCCACAGAGCCAAAGATCGACACATGCTCCGCACCCGCGGCGCGCAGCTCGTCCTCGTGCTCCCTCAGCTTGGCAATGACCAGATCCTTGTCCATGCGGGTAATATAGTGGACCCGCCGGATTTGGTCGAGAGCTTCAAGGGCACCTGCTCAGCACGACCTCATCCCCCGCCGTCGTTCCAAGCTCCACGCACCCGCCGTCATGGCAAAGCCTCCACCCGCTCGGTGTCATGCCTGAAGCCGCCAGCGAAACGCGTTCCTGTGGCGGCAGGACCGGGTGCCACACCCACCAGCCGTCCTTCAGCACCGCATCCGCTCCGGGCTCCATGCCCGCACCGGAACCCTTGACGTCGGCCTGCCGAAGCTCCAGGCCGGCCGGCGTTATCGCCCAGGTTTCGCGCCATTCCGTTTTCTGCACCGAATGGGTCCAGGAGAGCGTGAACATCGAGAGCGCGATGGCCGTCGTCTTTCCGCCCGCCAGGATACAGAGGCTCATCGGCCAGCGCTCAGTTAAGTGCCGGAGCGGCCGGGGCGTTGCGGTTGCGCCACCAGTGCTGCGCGACGACGGCAACCCCGAGCACCCAGCCCAGTTCGTCGGTCCATGGGAGGGCTATCACGAGGCTTGCGCCGGCGATGAAGGCGAGCAGCCGCTCCCACGTCGCCATCCGCGCGAACAGGAAGCCGACCACCGCCGTGCCCCAGAGCGCGATGCCGAAACATGCCTTGAGGACGACATAGGCGACCTCGACCGGGTAACCCCATGCCGCGGCGATCGCACCCGGATCCTGCAGCATCAGCGCCGGCGTATAGACGGCCATGAAAGGCACGACGAAACCGGCGGTGGCGAGCTTGGTCGCTTCCACCCCGATCTTCAGCCCGGATGTCTTGGCCATCGGAGCGGCGGCGAAGGCGGCCAGCGCCACCGGTGGCGTCAGGTCCGCCATGATGCCGAAATAGAAGACGAACATGTGGCTGACGATCAGCGGCACGCCGAGTTCGAGCAGCGCCGGCCCCGCAAGCGACGAGGTGATGATATAGTTCGGGATGGTCGGGATGCCCATGCCGAGGATCAGGCAGGTGATCATCGTCAGCACCAGCGACAGGAACAGGTTGTGTTCGCCGACCCGGATGATCGCGCCGACAAAGGTCGAGGCGATGCCGGTCAAGGTCAGCGTGCCGATGACGATGCCCACGATAGCGCAGGCGATGCCGACCGGCAGCGCATTCTTGGCGCCTTCGGCCATGGCATCGCGGCAGATCGCCAGCGTCTGGTGGCCGCCCTTGACGAAGAAGCAGCCGGCGATCAGGGCAAGGATGACGATCGCCAGGAAGCTCACCCCGTAACGCAGGAAGGAGGCCGCGGCGACGCCGAGCAGAACCCAGAAGACGAGGCGAAAGGCGATCGGGCCGATGCTTGCGGCAAGCGGCATGCCGAGGATCAGCACGATCACCAGGGCAAGGCCCATTGTACCGGCGAAGATCGGCGTATAACCGGCAAACAGCAGGTAAACGAGAGCCGCGAGCGGCAGGATCAGCGGCCAGTGCTCCCGGACGGCCGCCCAGGGGTTCGGCAGTTCGGCCTTGCTCATGCCCTTGAGGCCGGCCTTTCCGGCTTCCAGGAACACCATCCAGAAACAGACGCCGAAATAGAGGACCGCCGGGATGATCGCCGCCTTGACGATCTCCGCATAGGAGACGTTGAGCGTCTCGGCCATGATGAAGGCGACCGCACCCATGACCGGCGGCATGATCTGCCCGCCCATCGACGACGTCGCCTCGACGCCGCCGGCAAAGGCGGAGCGGAAGCCGAAGCGCTTCATCAGCGGAATGGTGAACTGGCCCGACGCCACGACATTGGCGACGCCCGAGCCGGAAATGGTGCCCATCAGCGCCGAGGACATCACGCAGACCTGTGCCGGTCCGCCGCGCCAGGTGCCGACGAGGCCGAGCGCAAAGTCGTTGAACAGCGCCAACATGCCGGCGCGTTCCAGAAAGGCCGCAAACACTACGAAGATGAAGATATAGGCCGCCGAGACATAGATCGGCGTGCCGTAGATGCCTTCGGTTCCGTAGGCGAAATTCTCGATGATCTGCTCGAAATCGTAGCCGCGATGCACGAATGGGCCGGGCGCATATTGTCCGAGAAAGCAGTAGGCCAGGAATAAACCGGCGATGATCGTCAGCGGCAGGCCCATCAGACGCCGTGCGGCTTCGAAAACGAGCACGATCAGCAGCGCTCCGACGATGAGGTCCGGCGTCGTCAGGAACCCGCTTCTGACGATGAGGTCGTGGTAGAACACCCAGTTGTAGATGCCGGTCAGGAAACCGACGATGCCGAGCGCCCAGAACCAGATCTTGCCGGCCTTCGTCCTGGCGACGAGATTGCCGATCAGCACGAAGCCGAGCAGCAGCAGGAAGCCCACATGCATGGCGCGGACGATCTGGCTCGCAAGCGTGCCATAGGCCGCGGTCCAGATCTGGAAAAGGGTGAAGGTGAACGCGATCCAGAAGGCGATACGCCCGGTGATCCCTTCACCGAAACCGGCCGGCAGGCCCTCGATCGGCTCTTCGGCGCTTTGCGGTGCTGTCGGATGGTGCATTGTGGATTCGGACATGTTTGCTCCGGAGATCGCTTGGACCTCCCCCCCACCCCCACCCCCCCCCCCCCCGGGGGGG
>UCEY01000012.1 GCA_900471605.1 Hyphomicrobiales bacterium
ACGTGTCCCGGCCGAAACTCGGGCTTGGCCCCGGAAATGAAAATAACCACGATCGCCAAGGGCGTACTGCGTCCTTCGTCATCCTCGGGCCCGTCCCCAGGACAAGGCCGCACTCCGTCCGCTATGATTTGCCTCGACTCCGTCGGAATTTCATGTCAATCCGCACGTCATGAAACCTGATATCAAGATCTGCGGGTTGAAGACCCCCGAGGCTGTCGATCGCGCGGTGGCGCGGGGCGCATCGCATATCGGCTTCATCTTCTTTCCGAAGAGCCCGCGTAACATCGAGCCCGACCTTGCCGGAGATCTTGCCGATCGCGTCCGCGGACGGGTGAAGATCGTCGCGGTGACGGTCAATGCCGATGACGAGGAACTCGACGACATCGTCTCTATGGTGCGGCCGGACATCCTGCAGCTGCATGGCAATGAGAGCCCGGAACGGGTCCTGCATGTAAAAGCGCTTTACGGCCTGCCGGTCATGAAGGTCTTTTCGGTGAAGGAAGCCGCCGATCTCGACCGGATCGATCCTTATATCGGCGTTGCCGACCGTTTTCTTTTCGATGCCAAAGCGCCCGCCGGGTCCGAACTGCCGGGCGGCAACGGCGTTTCCTTTGACTGGAGCCTGATGGCTTCTCTTGACGAAGGCGTGGATTACATGCTTTCGGGAGGATTGGACAAAGATAACGCCGTTCTCGCCCTCAAATCGACGCGGGCAAGCGGTATCGACCTGTCCTCCGGGGTCGAAAGCGCGCCGGGTATCAAGGATCTTGGAATGATCGATGCGTTTTTCGATGCCGTCGCAGGGGCGGGTCGCAAAGGCGCGTGAGGGAGTAGAGAGTGAACGAGACGCCAAAACTCAATTCGTTCCGTGCCGGCCCCGACGAGGATGGCCGTTTCGGTATTTTCGGCGGGCGCTTCGTCGCCGAAACGCTGATGCCGCTGATCCTGGATCTCCAGGGCGAATGGGAAAAGGCGAAGAACGATCCTTCCTTCCAGAAGGAACTGGCTGATCTCGGCGCCCATTATATCGGCCGCCCGAGCCCGCTCTATTTCGCCGAGCGCCTGACCGAACATCTCGGCGGCGCCAAGATCTATTTCAAGCGCGAAGAGCTGAACCACACCGGCTCGCACAAGATCAACAACTGCATCGGCCAGATCCTGCTCGCCAAGCGCATGGGCAAGACCCGTATCATCGCCGAGACCGGCGCCGGCCAGCACGGCGTTGCCTCCGCAACGGTCGCCGCCCGTTTCGGTTTCCCCTGCGTCGTCTACATGGGCGCAACCGACGTCGAGCGCCAGGCGCCGAACGTCTTCCGCATGAAGCTCTTGGGCGCGGAAGTCATTCCGGTGACCGCCGGCAACGGCACGCTGAAGGACGCCATGAACGAGGCTTTGCGTGACTGGGTCACCAATGTCGAGGATACCTATTACCTGATCGGCACGGCTGCCGGCCCGCATCCCTATCCGGAACTCGTCCGCGACTTCCAGTCGGTGATCGGCAAGGAAGCCCGCGAGCAGATCCTCGAGGCCGAAGGCCGGCTACCGGATATGGTCATTGCTGCCGTCGGCGGCGGTTCGAACGCGATCGGCATCTTCCATCCGTTCCTGGATGACGAAGGCGTGCAGATCGTCGGCGTCGAAGCGGGCGGCCGCGGTCTCCAGGGCGTCGAGCACTGCGCCTCGATCACCGCCGGTGCGCCGGGCGTGCTGCACGGCAACCGCACCTATCTGCTGCAGGACCATGACGGCCAGATCCTCGAGGGCCATTCCGTCTCGGCCGGCCTCGATTATCCGGGCATCGGTCCGGAGCATAGCTGGCTGCACGATATCGGTCGCGCCGAATATGTGCCGATCATGGACCAGGAGGCGCTCGACGCCTTCCAGGTCCTGACCCGTCTCGAAGGCATCATCCCGGCGCTCGAGCCGAGCCACGCCCTGGCGGAGGTGATCAAGCGCGCGCCAAAAATGCGCAAGGACCAGATTATCGTGATGAACCTCTCCGGTCGCGGCGACAAGGACATCTTCACCGTCGCCAAGATTCTCGGAATGGATATGTGACATGACCGTTCGTATGGACAACCGCTTCGCGGCCGTAAAAGCTGAAGGCCGCCCCGCCCTTGTCACCTATTTCATGGGTGGCGATCCGGATTTCGACACCTCGCTCGGCATCATGAAGGCTCTGCCAGGCGCCGGTTCCGATATCATCGAGCTCGGCATGCCGTTTTCCGATCCGATGGCTGACGGCCCGGCGGTGCAGATGGCAGGCCAGCGCGCCCTGAAGGGCGGCCAGACGCTGTCGAAGACGCTCGATCTTGCCCGCGAATTCCGCAAGTCCGACAACGAAACGCCGATCGTCATGATGGGTTATTACAACCCGATCTATGTCTATGGCGTCGACAAGTTCCTGGACGATGCGATCGCCGCCGGCATCGACGGCCTGATCGTCGTCGACCTGCCGCCGGAAATGGATGACGAACTCTGCATCCCGGCGCTCGCCAAGGGCATCAACTTCATCCGCCTCGCGACCCCGACGACGGACGACAAGCGCCTGCCGGCGGTCCTCAAGAATACGTCCGGTTTCGTCTATTACGTCTCGATGAACGGCATTACCGGTTCGGCCCTGCCGGACCCGTCGCTGATTTCCGGTGCCGTCAAGCGCATCAAGGGCCACACGGCACTTCCGGTCTGCGTCGGCTTCGGCGTCAAGACCGCCGACCATGCCAAGGCGATCGGCGCTTCGGCCGATGGCGTCGTCGTCGGCACCGCGATCGTCCAGCAGATTGCCGGCAGCCTGACCAAGGACGGCAATGCCGGTCCGGATACCATCGCCTCGGTCGTAACCCTGGTTCGTGGCCTGGCGACCGGCGTCCGCGCCGCCCGCCTTGTTGCCGCCGAATAGTTTCCCCACATTAGGCCTGATTCCAACGGGAGTACGCCCAAGTGAACTGGATCACCAATTACGTCCGGCCGCGCATCAATTCCATGCTCGGCCGTCCCAACCGGGACGTTCCGGAAAATCTCTGGATCAAGTGCCCCGAAACCGGTGAAATGGTCTTTCATAAGGACCTCGAAGAAAACAAGTGGGTCATCCCCGCGTCCGGCTTCCACATGAAGATGCCCGCCAAGGCCCGCCTCGTCGATCTCTTCGACGGCGGTGTCTTCGAGGCGCTGCCGCAGCCGAAGGTCGCCCAGGATCCGCTGAAATTCCGCGATTCCAAGCGTTATGCCGACCGCCTGAAGGACAGCCGCGTCAAGACCGAGCAGGAAGACACGATTCTCGCCGGTCTCGGCGAGGTCCAGGGTCTGAAGCTCGTGGCCGTCGTGCATGAGTTCAACTTCATCGGCGGTTCGCTCGGCATGGCGGCCGGCGAGGCGATCGTTAGGGCCTGTGAACGGGCTCTCACCGAAAAATGCCCGCTGGTCATCTTCCCGGCCTCCGGCGGAGCGCGTATGCAGGAAGGCATCCTGTCGCTGATGCAGCTTCCGCGCACCACGGTTGCCGTCGACATGCTGAAGGAAGCGGGCCTGCCCTATATCGTCGTCCTCACCAACCCGACGACCGGCGGCGTCACGGCCTCCTACGCGATGCTGGGTGACGTCCATATTGCCGAACCGGGTGCCGAAATCGGCTTTGCCGGCAAGCGCGTCATCGAGCAGACGCTGCGCGAAAAGCTGCCGGAAGGGTTCCAGACGTCGGAATACCTCTTGGAACACGGCATGGTCGATATGGTGGTCAAGCGCCACGAGATTCCTTCGACGCTGGCGAAGATCCTGAAGATGCTGACGAAACAGGCTGTTCAGGAAGCGCTTCCGGCGCCTATCGCCCTCAGCGCCTGACCGAAGAGAGCATCGAAAGCCGGAGCGGCGGGATGACGACCATGAACGAGCCCGTTGTGAGCGAGGCAGAGCGGGAAATCGAACGGCTGATGACCCTTCATCCGAAGGGTTTCGATCTTTCGCTCGACCGGATTACCCGCCTCCTCGAAATGCTGGGCAATCCACACAGGAAACTGCCGCGGGTCATCCATGTGGCCGGTACCAACGGCAAGGGCTCGGTTACGGCCTTCTGCCGGGCGCTGCTCGAGGCGGGCGGTTACGCGACGCATGTCCATACGTCGCCGCATCTCGTCCACTGGCACGAACGCTACCGGATCGGCGTCAAGGGCGGACGTAGCCAGATCGTCGGCGACGCGATGCTGGCGGACGCCCTGCGTCGCATCGCGGCGGCCAATAACGGCCAGATGATCACCGTCTTCGAAATCCTGACGGCCGCGACTTTCCTCTTGTTTTCCGAACAGCCGGCCGATGCGGTCATCCTCGAAGTCGGCCTCGGCGGCCGTTTCGACGCCACCAACGTCATTTCCGACCCCGCCGTTTCGGTCATCATGCCGATCTCGCTCGATCACCAGGCTTATCTCGGCGATCGCGTCGAACTGATCGCCGCCGAAAAGGCTGGCATCATGAAGCGCGGCCATCCCGTCGTCATCGGCCATCAGGAATTCGAAGCGGCCCGCGACGTGCTGATATCGACCGCCGAGCGGCTCGGCTGTCCGACCGCCGTCTACGGCCAGGAGTTTTCCGCCCACGAGGAATTCGGCCGGCTGATCTACCAGGACGAGTTCGGCCTTGCCGATCTGCCGCTGCCGCGCCTGCCGGGCCGCCACCAATATGCCAATGCCGCAGCCGCCATCCGCGCCGTCAAGGCGGCCGGCTTCACGGTCACCGAGGCGATGATGGAAAAGGCGATGGCGACCGTCGAGTGGCCGGCCCGCCTCCAGCGGCTTACCGAAGGCAAGCTTTTGCAATATGCGCCGGCAGGCTCCGAGATCTGGCTGGATGGCGGGCACAATCCCGGCGCCGGCGAGGTGATCGCCGAGGCGATGGCCGCCTTCGAGGAGCGCCAGGCGCGCCCGCTCTACATCATTGCCGGCATGATCAATACCAAGGACCCGATCGGTTATTTCCGGGCCTTTGCGGATATCGCCGAGCACGTCTTCACGGTGCGGATCCGCGACAGCGAATCGGGCCTTGATCCGGTGGTTCTCGCTCACGCCGCCTTCGATGCCGGCCTGGTGGCCGAACCGGCCGGCTCCGCGGCCGAGGCACTGCAGGAAATCACGCGCCGCCAGGTGCCGGGCGGTCCGCCGCCGCGCATTCTGATCGGCGGCTCGCTTTATTTCGCCGGCAACGTGCTCGCCGACAACGGTACCCCGCCGACCTGACCTGGCAAAGGCTGCGACAAACACAGAAAAAGCCCGGCTGCAGGGATCAGCCGGGCTTTTTTACGCTTGGCATGCGACTGGAAGTCAGGCGGCGCTGGAAATCCAGGCCGAGAGTGCGGTCTTCGGAGCGGCGCCAACCTTGATGTCGGCGACTTCGCCGCCCTTGAACATGGCAAGCGTCGGGATCGAACGCACGCCGAACTGGGCAGCCAGCTCAGGATTTTCGTCGATGTTCAGCTTGACGACCTTCACCTTGCCGGCGAGCTCGTTCGAAATTTCTTCGAGGCTCGGACCGATCATTTTGCAGGGGCCGCACCATTCAGCCCAGAAATCCACGACGACCGGCTCTGCGGCATTGAGGACTTCGGCCTGGAAGTTGCTGTTATCGACCTTAACGGTAGCCATAGGGCTCTCCTTCACGATTCTCTGTTGGCATAAATGTGAGCCTGCCGCTCAAAGTTTTCAATGGCCGCTATCTCACTTTGTTTTGAGTTCTGCAAGCGAGCGTGACAGCAGTTCCGGCGGCAGCGGCATGACCAGTGCCGATTCGGTGTAGACCAGCACGCATTCGAAACTCTTTGCCGGATAAAGCGGCTTCAGGATCTCGCGATAGATGGCGAGCTGGGCCCGGTGCGAGAGCGGCACGTCCTCCGGGCTCTTCGGCGACACGCGGTTGGTCTTGTAGTCGAGGATGATCACCCGGTCCCCGGTCACCACCAGCCGGTCGATGCGGCCGGAAATCGCGTAGTCGCGGCCCTCCAGCGTAAGCGTGCCCATGATCGAGACTTCCGACTGGCTGGGCCCGGAAAAGACCGGCCCGAGTTCGGCATGCGAAAGCACCGACATGACGCTGCCGATGAGCTTTTCCCGCTCCGCCGCCGGCCAGAAACGGGCGGCGCGATCCGCATAACGACGGGCGGCAGCGGCGCGTTCGGCTTCTGGAAAGTCCGTCAGCATCTGCAGCATGCGGTGGACGAGTTTGCCCTTCTGAAGGGCGAGGCCCCCACTGTCTTTTTGATCGGCGGCAAACAGCGGCGAGGTGACGATCAGATCGTCCACGTCGTCATCGATCATCGTGCCGGCGCCGGAGGGGCTGAGCGGCCGCGGCAGGATTTTCTGGGCTGGCAGGGGGCGGGAAAGGGCGACGGGAAGCGGTCGTTTGTCGGCTGCCGCCTCCTCCTTGTGAGCGGCTTTCGGCGTCTGGCCGGGACCGGCCGGAAGCCGCCACTTGAACCCGCCCCATTGGCCATCCGGCCCCAGAAATTCCGCCGGAGCGCAATGATGCTCGTCGGCGGCAAGCGCCTTCGAAATCATCGACTGCCAGGTGTCGGGATTGTCGATCTTGCCGCGATAACCGCAGACGATCAGCCGGTCGGCCGCCCGCGTCATGCCGACATAGAGCAGCCGGCGATATTCTTCCTCGGTCGAAGTCCTGATCCGGTCGTCATCGGCGGAGGTTACCGCGTTGGTCAGCATCCTGCCCGGCACCCAGGCCGGCACGTCCTCGCCGGCGATCCGCAGCAGCCGGAATTTCGGCACATGCGAGGAGATGAAGGCCTTCGAGCCGCTGTCGACGAGGAAAACCACCGGCGCTTCCAGGCCTTTGGAGGCGTGCACGGTCATGATCCGCACCTCGTTGCGGCCACCGTCCTGCTCGCGCTTCACTTCCGGCGATTCAATCTCCAGCGTCGAGATGAAGGCCTGCAGGCCCGGCAGGCCGCTGGTCTCGTGATCGAGCGCAAAGGTCAGGAACTCGTCGAGAATATCGCCCGCCTCGGTCCCAAGCCGGCCAAGGAATTTTCGCCGCCCGCCCTGCGCTCCGAGAATCCGGGCAAACAGATCGTGCGGGCTGAGCAGCCGCGAAAGGCCGAGAAGATGCTGAAGCCGATCGGCGGCCTCGCGGAACCGGAGCGGCTGCTCGTCGCTCAGGCGATTGAGCTGCGCCCAGGCGCTGGAGTTTTCCGGCCGTAGCGCCGCGACTTCGAAGACGTCCTCTTCGGAGAGATTGAAGAGCGGGCTCTTGAGCAGCGCCGCCAGCGAAAGATCGTCCTGCGGCAGAAGCAGGAAGCGGCCGAGTGCCAGAAGATCCTGCACGGCGATGTGGCTGGTCAGCCGTAGCCGGTCTGCCCCGGCAACCGGGATGTTGTCGCGGCGTTTCAGCGCCCTGGTCAGCGCGTTGACGAAGGCGTCGCGTTTTCTCACCAGAACGAGGATATCGCCGGCCTCGATGGACCGCTCGATACCCTTCTCAATGATCGTTTCCTTGCCGATCATCTCCTCGATCCGGTTGGCGATCCGGCCGGCGAGAATGGCCGAGGGCGCCTTGTCGGGGGTCGAATCGAACGGCGCCGTCCAGTCCTCCTCCTGTTCGGAGACTTCCGGCACCACGACATCCCACAGATCGACGGCACCCGGATGGCCGATCCGGTTGGAGCGGTGCTGCACCGGCTCCCCAAGCGCGCTGAGACCGCGAAAATTGTCCTCCAGCGAAAACACCTGGTCGACGGCTGCCAGCACATCGGCCGTGGAGCGGAAGGAGAGCGGCAGGCGGACTGGGTGGAAGGCCTGGCCGCTCGCCCGTACCCGCTTTTCCGTCTCGCTACGCTCTTCGGCGAACCGTTCCGGCCGGGCACCCTGGAAGGAATAAATCGACTGTTTTTCGTCGCCGACGGCAAAGACGGTGCGGCGGGTCTCGCGGGCGCTGGCTCCCGAATAGAAATCCTCGGCGAGCGACTTGATCACCGTCCACTGGATCGGACTGGTATCCTGCGCCTCGTCGACGAGGATATGGTCGATGCCCTGGTCCAGCTTGTAATGCACCCAGGCGCCGACGCCGTCACGGGTGAGAAGATCGGCGGTGCGGGCGATCAGGTCCTCGAAGTCGAGCAGGCTGCGCTGCTTCTTCAGATCCTCGTAGTCGTCGTTGAGGCGCTGCGCGAGCGTCAGCGCCGCCTTGGTGGCGGAAAACATCCTGACCAGTCGCAGCCGGTCGCGGTAGGCGACGACATGGGCGCGGGCGGAAGCGATCGCATCGGCCAGTTCGGGCGCGGTCGTCGTCATCGCCTTGGCGATCAGCGAACTGTCGGCTTTCGGCTTGCCCTCGCGGGTGAGAAAGATCTGGTCGAGATGCTGTGCCCGTTTCAGCACGTCCGGTTCCTTGGCGACAAGCCGCAGACCGTAAGCCACTTCCGTGACCTTCTGGCCGCCCTTCTGGTCGGCGAGCGCCAGATAAAGATCGAGCGTTAGGCCGGAAAGGCCGGGCAGGGGCCAGTAGCCGGCGGCGATACTGTCTTCCGTGTCCGCCGGTCCAAGCCCGAGGGCGCGTTTCAGCTCGACGCCGATGCCGCCATGGCGTTCCGCATGGGCTATGAAGCGGCGGATCGCGGTGCGATTGGCGATGATATCGCCGAGCAGCGTTTCCAGCCCGGACTCGTCGCCGAGATCCAGCACATGCGCAAAGGCTTCGGCAAGCAGCGGATCTTCTTCCGCAGAGGTCGCGGTCAGCAGGGAACGGCGCGCATCGGCGAGCAAGGCGGAAGCGGCGCGGTCGTCGAGCACCGAAAAATGCCCGGCGACATTGGCCTCCAGCGGAAACTGATGCAGCAGCGCCTCGCAGAAGGCGTGGATGGTCTGGATCTTCAACCCGCCCGGCGTCTCCAGCGCCTTGGCGAACAGCCGCCGCGCTTCGGCGAGCTTCAGCTTGTCCGGCTCGGCACCCTCGATGCCGGCGATTCTTTTCCGCAGCTCGTCGTCGGAAAGTACGGTCCATTCCGACAGGCGCTGGAAGACGCGGTTCGACATTTCCGATGCCGCCGCCTTGGTATAGGTGAGGCAGAGGATGGACGAGGGCCGGCAGCCGGCAAGCAGAAGCCGGATAACCCGCTGGGTCAGGACATGTGTCTTGCCGGAGCCGGCATTGGCGGAAACCCAGGCGGAGCTGACCGGATCGGAAGCGAGCGACTGCTGCACCGTCGTCCAGTCGATCCACCGGATCGGATCGTCGCCCTCGGGAGCCAGATCATTCATCGGCTTCCGCCTCCTCGTCGTCGGCCGTCGACCATTCCGCCACGCGGGCGAGATGGTCGTATTCGCCGCCGAAATCGTTCTGCGCCATCGGCACCAGCCGCGATGCGAATCCGGCTTCGCCATTGCGCAGCGTAATCACGAACCGGGTCAGCTGTTCCAGCGATTCGTCCGCCAGGTCGATTGCCGATTTCGGCTGCCGTTTTGCCGTCGCGCTCGACCCTTCGTTGTTGACCTTGTCCTCACGGAACCGGTCGCCGGGGCGAAGGCGGACATAGAGCAGCTTGTCCGGCGTCAGCGGCCCCGCACCTTTGAACGCTCCGGCTCTGAGCGCCGCCGCTTCCAGGCCGAGTTGCGGATCGAGCAGCGCCCTTGCCTGGGAGACGGAGGGGCTGAGGCCGGTCTTGTAATCGACGAGATCGGCAAGGCCCGATCCCTTGATGTCGATCCGGTCGGCAATGCCGGTGACGCGGATGCCGGCGGGCTCGACCTCCCAGCCGGCGCCCACCTCCGTCATCGTCTGGCGGATATCCGGAGCGCGCTCAACCTCCCAGTCCAGGAAGGCCCGGGCAACTTCCACAAACCGCGGGCGCCAGACGCGGTCGATATGCGTCGGCAACTGTTCCGCATCGAACAGTTCCTCGGTGATCCTGCGCATTGCCTCTTTTGCCGCAGGCGTGCCCGGTTTGTGGCCCTCGCGCGTATAGCGGTCGATGATTGCATGGTAGAGCGTGCCGCGCTCGGAGGCGCCCGGATCGCGGTTGAAGGGGTCGAGCGGATCGAGCTTCAGGATCCGGCGGGCATAGATGGAATAGGGGTCGCGGCGCAGCCGACCGACTTCGCTGAAGGAATATTTCGTCGGCTGCAGATCGGCCGGCGGTTTCGGAGCCGGGCGTTTGGCGACCGGCTGGTTTTCGCCGGCATCGATCATCGACGCCCATTCGCGATACTGGTTGCCGCGCGCCTTCAGCTCGTCCGCAAACTGTTTTCCGCCCAGCGCTAGCAGCCTTTGCAGCCAGCGCGAGGCGACGGTCGGCGTCGAGCCCTGCCGCATCGAGCGCGACAGGATCAGATGCCGCGTGCCGCAGGCCATTTCGAAATCGTGGGCAAGCTGGCCGATCCGGCGTTCCGGCGGCTCCAGCCCCATGTCGGTCTTCATGGTGCGCGACAGGAATGGGTTGTTCACCGTCTGGCCCGGCCATGATCCCTCGTTGAGCCCGCCGAGGATCATCGTATCGACGCTCTGCAGCCGGGCTTCCAGCGTGCCGAAGATGAAGATGCGCGGATGGCTGAGCGAACGGGGTTTGACGGCCTCGCCGGTCGTCAGCGCCAAAACGATGTCGATCCATTGCGGACCGTCGGCCTCCATCTGCCCGTCGGTCTCCATGACTTCGGACAACAGCCCCGCCAGCCGCTCGCCGGCCTCGCCGGACCAGAGCGCGGCGAGATTTGTCCGCTCGTCCACGCAGATGGCCTCGAGCGCGCGGCCGGTGCGATCGCCCCATTCGGACAGCGTGAGCTTCGCGGTGAGGCCGCGCCCGTCCGGCCGGCGGCGGACCAGGGCGGAAGCGAGCGGTTCGACCGCTTTCGCCAGCCTCCGGGCAAGGTCCCGGGCCCTGTCGGCGGCATCCGACGGCAGCGACAGCCGCCATTGCGGCGCATGCCGGTCTTCGAGCTGGGCGGCAAGCTGGATGTCGAGCAGCGGTTCCAGCGCGGAAATGTCCATGTCGCCGATGCCGCCGCGCAGCGCCAGGATTTCGAGTGCTTCCACGGCAGACCGCAGGTCCGCTGCCGGCAGGCCAAGCCGCATCAGGGGATGCTTGACGAGTGCGACGATCGCCACCGGGTCGCCGGGCCTGAGTGTTGCTTCGAGAAGAAGCTGGGTCAGCGTGCCCTGCGGCGTGCCCGACAGCGGGGAACCGGCGGAATCGTCGGCAAGCAGCCCGAAGCGGGAAAGCTCGGCGGTCACCCGGCGGGCAAGGGCGCGATCGGGGGTGATCAGCGCCGCCTGGCTCTCGCCGCCGTTTTTGCCGGGCTGCTCGAGCGCCAGCCGAAGCGCGATGGCAATCGCGACCGCTTCTTCGCGCTCGTTCGAGGCTTCGATCAGCGAGACGTCGGCAAAGGCCTTGGCCAGAAGGCCGGCATCGGCATCGTCGCGCCAGGTGCTCCAACGGTCGGTGGCCTTCGCCGGTACCAGCGCCTGGGACAGTGCTGCGGCCCGGAAGGAAAGGTCGTCGGCCACCTCGCCGAGCACGTCCACCTCTTCCCGGGTCACGCCGATCTTTTTCAGCAGGCGCGACAGGCCGAATTGCGAATGGCTGCGGCTGGCAGGCTCCGGCTTGCCGTCGAAAGCCTCTTCGCCGATCATCGCCCACTGATCCGCCGGCATCGCCAGATCGAGGCCGGGCAGCACGACGGTGCCGTTCGGCAGATCGGAAATTGCGGCGATCAGATCGGCGGCCGCCGGCACCGAGCCGGTCGAACCCGCAACGATCACCGGTCCCTTGTGATCTCTCGCGGAGATCCGCCGGGCCTCGCCGCGCAGAATGGCCGCCCGATGTTTCGCCGGCGAAGAACGGCGCAGTTCTTCGAGACGCAGTGGCCAGAAGGCGCTGGCGATCGACAGGAACTCGGCGGTCAGCTGCCACCAGAGCGCATGTTCGCCGGTATCGAGTTTTTTGAGATCGGCCCAATCGCGCTCTTCGGTTTCGACCGCATCGATGAGTTCCGCCAGGGCGCGGGCGAGCCAGATGGCGTCGGCCGGGCTAGCAGGCGCGACGAGGGGTGATTCGGAATGCACGTCGAGCACGATCTTGGGAAGCTGGTTGCGCCAGGCAAGGATCAGCCGGCCGAGTTCGAGCAGCCGCGCCGTGCCGCCGATCGGCAGCGCCAGGTCCATCTCCTCCGGCGCCACCAGATCGAAATAACCGCTGTCGTCGTCGGTTTCGCCGAGAGGGCGAATGACCGGCAGGATCGCGGAGCGGCCGCCCAGCAGATCGACGAATTCCGAACGCAGCACGCGGGCGGAGCGGCGGGTTGGTACGTAGATGGTCACGTCTGCAAGCGAAAGCGGATCGGCCGGATCGTAACGGAACGTCTCGTTGAGCCGGCCGTCGCAGAGCGCGGCCGCTATGGTCTGGAGGAACTGTGCCCCGGCGGGAATCGACAAGACCCGCTTCCTGCCGGAGGGCGTGGTCATGCCTCCACCGGATAGCGCGCGATCACGGCTTCTGCTTCCGGCAGCGCCTCGGGCGTGCCGACGGTGATCCAGTGGCCGGTCAGCATCGTGCCGTAGAGACGGCCGCGGGCGATCGCCTTGTCGAAATAGATGTTGATGTTGAAGGCATCGGACGGCGCGTCGTCGAGGAAGGACGGGTTCATCGCAAAAGCGCCGGCATAAACGACCGGATTGGCCGGATCGTCACGGTAACGCCTCAACCGGCCATCCGCATCCATGCCGAAATCGTTGACGCCGTTATGTCCGGTCGTGTTGTCGATGTCGACGCAGAGCATCGCCATGTCCATGCGCTTCGGATCGAAGAATTTCGCCAGGTGCTGCAGGTTGGTCGGTTTGCCCGGTATCTCGCCGATCCAGAACAAGTCGGCATTCATGACGAAGACCGTGCTGCGGTCGAGAAGTTTCAGCCCCTTCACGATCCCGCCGCCATTGTTCATCAGCGCATCGCGTTCATCGGAGATCAGGATCTCCATGCCGCGATAGGCAGCGAGATGTGCCTCCATCTGGTCGGCGAAGTGGTGCACGTTGACGACGGCGCGTTCCACGCCGGCTTCTTTCAGGGAATCCAGCACATAGTCGATCATCGGCTTGCCGGCGACCGGCACCAGCGGCTTCGGCATCGTGTTGGTGATCGGCCGCATACGGGTGCCGAGCCCTGCGGCAAGCACCATGGCCTGCTTGATGGCGGCTGGTTTAGTGGTCATCGGAAACCGTATTTATGATTCGGGCAGTTCTATTCCAGCCCGACGGCACCAATCGCGCAAGGGGGCGAGCACTTCGTGGCTCAACGCCGTCGCGAGATAACGGAGCGTCCGCGGCATGTGCTTCAGATAGCCCGGCTTGCCGTCCCGCTGCAAGAGCCGTACCCACAGACCCGCGAGCTTGCAGTTGCGCTGCGCCGCCATGATCGCCCAGGCTTTCAGGAAAGTTGGCTCGTCGAAGGCACCGAGCGCGCGGCGAAGCGTCACGTAATCCAGCATCAGTTGGTCGGCGAGGGCTTTGGGAATATCCACCCGCGCGTCCTGCACGAGAGAGGCGAGGTCGTAGGCAGTGGGGCCGATCATCGAATCCTGGAAATCGATCAGGCCGACGCGCCGCACGCCCGATTCATGCGGCCGCCAGATGATGTTGGGCGAATGGAAATCGCGCAGCAGCAGGTTCTTCTCGACCCCGTCGAGCTCGCGGATCAGGTTGTCCCAGATCGCCAGGTATTCCTGCCGTTCCTCGTCGGTTGCCGGCGTGCCGCGTTTCCAAGGCAGATGCCAGTCGATCAGCAGCCGCGCCTCCATCTTCATCGCCGTTGGATCGAAATCGGGGATGTGGTGGATATGCCCGTCGCCGACCGTCAGGTCCTGGCGCATCTCGTGGCTGTGCAGGAAGGCCAGGCAGACGATGCTTTCGCGGTAGCGCTCCTCGATGGGATTGCCGTCGTCGTCAACGGCACCCTCTTCGCCGAGGTTTTCGATCAGCAGGATGCCCTGGTCGTAGTCCACATGCAGCACTTCCGGTGCCGCCAGCCCCAGTTCGCGCAGATATTCGTCGATCGCCACGAACGGGTAGGGGTCTTCGGCGAGATGCGCGACCTTGGGATAGGGCTTTCCGTCGAGAACCGGCGGGCCTTCTGCCGGGCGTGGCCAGTCCATCAGGATCAGCGTTTCGCCGCTTGTGGTTATCACGGTCTCATAGGCCCGGGTTGACGCATCGCCGGTCAGGAACCGGCGCCGGGCGCCGGCATAACCATGTTTGTGGAGAAATTCGCGGATCGCCAGCACGCGGCGGATGCGGTGCATCTGCGCTTCAGGCGCGGTGACCGTTGCCGTCCGGCCGAGGCCGTTCTGCTCGAGCCTGATTTGGATGCGGGACTGCGGCAGCAGCTCGTCGGCGACCTCAGGCCATTCGACCAGGCAGATGCCGTTGGCAAGCGCCTCGTCGAAGCCGAGTTCGTCGAGTTCCGAGGAATCGCCGAGCCGGTAGAGATCGAAATGCGAGACGGGGATGCGCAGCTCATAGCTCTGCACCAGCGTGAAGGTCGGGCTCGGCACTTCGAGTTCGTCGTCATCCGCCAGCGCGCGCAAAAAGGCCCGGGCGAAGGTGGATTTGCCGGCTCCGAGATCGCCGGAAAGGGCGATCCACTCGCCCTTTTTCAGCGCCAAAGCGAGGTCTTCGCCGAGGCGGATCGTCTCGGCCTCGTCGGCAAGCGTCAGGGTAAGAGCTGCCTCACCACTCATTCGGCGGCGACGGACCGCGCCGTCGTGCCGCTCGGAATGCGGCACGTAACCGTGGTTCCCTGGCCGGGCTTGCTGTCGATCGCCACATCGCCGTGATGCAGCGTCACGAAGCTCTCGACGATCGAAAGGCCGAGGCCGGCACCGGAGCGCTTGCCGCCCTTGGCATTGGCCGAGAACCGGTCGAACACGGTCTTTAGCACGTCTTCCGGAATGCCCGGGCCCTTGTCGGTCACCGAGAAGAACACGTCGCTATGGGTGCGCCAGCAGTTGAGCGTGATGGCCGAACCTTCCGGGGCGAAATTGGTGGCGTTGGTGAGCAGCTTGATGAGGATCTGCTTCAGCCGCTGCTGGTCGGCGACGATGGTGCCGAGACCGGCGGGCGCGGTGATCGCCAGCGTCACGCCGTTTTCGTGCAGCCGGTCGGCGATCTGCATCGCCACGTCGTCGAGCAGGTCGTCGATCGCCATTTCCGAATAGTTGAGCTGCATGATGCCGGCATCGACGGTCGCAAGATCGAGGATGTCGTTGACGATCGTCAGCAGCACCGAGGACGAGGTCGAGATATGGTCGATATATTCCGCCTGCCGCTCGTTCAGCGAGCCGATGCCCGGCGTCTTCAGAAGGTCGGTGAAGCCGATGATATTGGTCAGCGGCGAGCGCAGCTCGTAGGAAACGTGCTGGACGAAATCGTTCTTCAGCTCGTCGGCCTTCTGCAGCGCCTCGTTCTTTTCCTTGAGCGCCCGTTCCGCCCTGGCACTCGCCGTCATGTCGACGAAGGTCAGCATCGTCTGGGCATTCGGCAGCGGCGTCACGGCGTAATCGAGCACAAGGCCGGAATAGAGCTCGAACGTGCCCTGAAGCGAGGGGCGCTCGTCGTCGAAATTGGTCAGCATCTGCCCGAAGCGGCGCCAGCCGTCCGGCTTGTCGTAGGACGGCGCGCAGGCGGCCTCGATCGCCTTGATATGCGTGCCGGATTTGGCTTCTTCGGCGGTGATGCCCCAGAGCGCCCGGAAGGCGGGGTTGGACAGGCGGATACGCCCATCCGGCCCGAAGACGGCGACGCCTTCGGAAAGATGGTCGATCGTTTCGCCCTGAACCTGGACCAGCGTGTTGTAGCGGGTCTCGAGATCCACCTGTTCGGTAAGGTTTTCGAACACCCAGGTGGCGCCGCCCTGCGGGTGCGCGGTGGCGATGACGCGGAGCGTCTGGCCGTTCGGCAGGTGCCAGAGGTCGGTCTGCGTGTCCGGTGACTGGTAGACGGAGAGCGCCGCTTCCTTCCAGCTGCGCCAGCTCAATTGTTCCGGCAGCTTGCCGTCGCTTCTCAGCTTGTCGAGCAGCTCGCTGTTGTCCGGTCGCGAATCGAGGAAGGGAAGCGTGAAACCCCAGAGCTGTACGAAAGCCTGGTTGTAGAACTGCAGCCGGCGCTCGCCGTCGAAGATGGCGACGGGCGTGGCGAGATGGTCCAGCGTCTCGGCATGGCTCTTGAGGGTGCGCTTCAGTTCCTCGCGCACGGCTTCCGCTTCGGAAACGTCGATCGCAAGGCCGGTGGAGCCGCCG
Source organism: Hyphomicrobiales bacterium (assembly GCA_900471605.1). Taxonomy (GTDB): domain Bacteria; phylum Pseudomonadota; class Alphaproteobacteria; order Rhizobiales; family Rhizobiaceae; genus Neorhizobium. The sequence goes on from UCEY01000012.1 coordinate 16,269, forward strand.
GGCACGACGACGTCGACCACGTCGAACATGGTGCGGTTGCCATGCACCACCGTGGAAATCCGGTCGTGGAAAGGCGATGTGGACGTCGCCGTCGCCCTGATCTTTTCACGGGCGATCGAGCCCAGGAATTCGCGGCCGTCCTCGATGGCCTGGGCCGGTGTCGAGGCCTCCACCGCATCGCCATAGGCATGGTTCACCCAGGTGAGCTTGCCCTGGGAATCGCGGCGCCAGACCGGCTGCTCGATGGCGTCGAGCAGCGAATGGAACATCATGATCGAGTTGGTCAGCCGCTCGCGCTCGATCTTGAGCTCGGCGAGCTCGGCGCGCAGATTGTTGAGAGCGATGAAACGGACGAAGGCCTTGCCGCCGGAAACCCGGCCCTGCACTTCCAGGATCTCGTCGCGGTTGGTTTCCACCACCATGTCGAAGGAGCGGGCCTCGACCCGCAACAGTTCGATCGATTTTTCGAGCTCGCCGGCCGATGTGCCGCGCATCCAGCGACCGAAGGCGAGAAATTCGCGATCCTGCTGCGGCGCGCCGGTTTCCGCCGGCAGCTGTCCGAGGAATTCCGGTTTCGAGGAGCCGCTTTCCCACACGACAATCCGCCGGTTCTTGTCGGCGATCAGCGCTTCGAACTTGGAAATCTTCTGCTGCGCGTCGGAAAGGGCGCTGCGCATTTCCTGGGATTCGGCTTCCATATTGCCGCGCTGGCGCACCAGCCAGATGGCCGAAAACAGGGCGGCGCCGAGCGCGCCCATCACCAGCGACGAGACGATGACTTCCGTGGAGGAGAACAGGCGCACGGCCGCATTGCCCGACTGCTGCGCAAGCGCGGCCGTCGCAAGCCCCGAAAGGGCGGTGCCCGAAAGGAACGCGCTGCCGAACAGCGCCAAACGGCGCAGCTTGGCGACCATTACGCCGCCTTCCGGGGATCCGGAAACGGAACGCCCGAAAACGGTACGCAAAGCCGGAGCTTTCGCTCCGCCGCAAAGGGGATCGGCCCGTTCTGACGAGCTCATTTTTTTTACCGACATATCCGGTCTGTCTCCGTCCAATTGCCGCTCATCGACAAGACATACCATTTCGCACCTTGCCCGTAGCCGGACGGCTCCCAATCGCATGGTGCAAGCGCGATGAAGCCCGAAAACCGCTGACGGCTTCCGGCATCACGCTCTAGGGGAAGGCGCGAATCAAGTTCTAAAACAATACTTGCTTAGGGAATCGCCGGGAAGGGATGCGCCCAAAAAAGAAGCCGCAGCCTTTGTCAAGGCTGCGGCTACCATATCTTGTGGATTAACCGGCTATTGATTAATAGCGGTAGTGTTCAGCCTTGAACGGTCCCTGCTGCGAAACGCCGATATAGGCGGCCTGCTCGTCGGAGAGTTCCGTCAGCTTCACGCCGAGCTTGGCGAGATGCAGGCGGGCGACCTTTTCGTCGAGGTGCTTCGGCAGGATGTAGACCTCGTTCTTGTACTCGCCCTGCTTGGTGAAGAGCTCGATCTGGGCCAGCGTCTGGTTGGTGAACGAAGCCGACATCACGAAGGACGGATGGCCGGTGGCGTTGCCGAGGTTGAGCAGGCGGCCTTCCGACAGAAGGATGATACGGTTGCCCTTCGGGAACTCGATCATGTCGACCTGCGGCTTGACGTTGGTCCACTTGAGGTTCTTGAGCGCCGCGACCTGGATCTCGTTGTCGAAGTGGCCGATATTGCCGACGATTGCCATGTCCTTCATCGCGCGCATGTGGTCGATGCGGATGACGTCCTTGTTGCCGGTGGTGGTGATGAAAATGTCGGCCGAGGATACGACGTCTTCGAGCACGACGACTTCGAAACCGTCCATGGCGGCCTGCAGGGCGCAGATCGGGTCGACTTCCGTCACCTTGACGCGGGCGCCGGCCCCGGCGAGCGAAGCAGCGGAACCCTTGCCCACGTCGCCGTAACCGCAGACGACGGCGACCTTGCCGGCCATCATCACGTCGGTGCCGCGGCGGATGCCGTCGACCAGCGATTCCTTGCAGCCGTACTTGTTGTCGAACTTCGACTTGGTGACCGAGTCGTTGACGTTGATCGCCGGGAAGGGCAGCAGGCCCTTCTTGGAGAGTTCATAGAGGCGGTGAACGCCGGTGGTGGTTTCTTCGGTCACGCCCTTGATCGCGTCGCGCTGCTTGGTGAACCAGCCGGGCGAAGCCTTGAGGCGCTTCTTGATCTGCGCGATGAGGATTTCCTCTTCTTCCGAACCCGGGTTCGAGAGAACGTCCTCGCCGGCTTCCGCACGGGCGCCGAGCAGGATGTACATGGTGGCGTCGCCGCCGTCGTCGAGGATCATGTTCGAGAGGCCGCCATCGGCCCACTGGAAGATCTTGTCGGTATAGTCCCAGTACTCGGTCAGCGATTCGCCCTTGACGGCGAAGACCGGGATGCCGGCGGCGGCGATCGCCGCGGCGGCATGGTCCTGGGTCGAGAAGATGTTGCAGGACGCCCAGCGGATTTCCGCGCCGAGTTCGCGCAGCGTCTCGATCAGAACGGCCGTCTGGATGGTCATGTGGAGCGAGCCCGAGATGCGGGCGCCCTTCAGCGGCTTCGACGTGCCGAACTCTTCGCGGCAGGACATCAGGCCCGGCATTTCGGTTTCAGCGATGTCGAGCTCCTTGCGGCCGTAAGCGGCAAGGTTGATATCCGCGACGACGTAATCCTTCTCAGTGCTCATAAAGCTCTCCATGTTCGGTGGTGCCGCTCCGGCGGGGTGCCTGACGGAGGCGGCAAGACCCGCCTTGGCAGACGGAAACTGGCCAGCGGTTTAGCAGGCTTCCGGCAAACTGGCAACGGGGATATAAAGAGGTCTTTATATGTTTATGTCAGGGAGAGGTTAAGTCGCGGCGGCGTCACGCTTCTTCGCCGAACTTGTTGGCGACAAGCTGCTCCAGCGCGTTCAGCGCCTCCTCCGCCTGAACACCTTCGGCGCTGACTTCGATGGAGCAGCCGGTGCTGGCTGCAAGCATCATCAGGCCCATGATGGAGGTTCCGCCGACGGTTGTCCCGTCCTTGGAGACGGTGATCTGCGCATCGAAGCTCTCCACCATCTGTACGAACTTGGCGGAGGCGCGGGCATGCAGGCCGCGTTTGTTGACGATCAGGAATTCGCGGGGAGAGGGAGATGACATCCGGTCTGGGTTCTCATTTGCCGCTGAGGACGCGGCTTGCGACATTGATGTATTTGCGACCGGCCTCGGAGGCTTCGGCGAGCGCTCTTTCCATGTTGTTGTCGCTGCGCACGCCGGCAAGTTTGATCAGCATCGGCAGGTTCATGCCGGCAATGACCTCGATGCGCCCGCTCTCCATGACGGAAATGGAAAGGTTGGAGGGCGTGCCGCCGAACATGTCGGTCAGAATGATGACGCCATGGCCGTCATCGGCATTGGTGACGGCATCGACGATATCCTGCCGCCGCTGATCCATGTCGTCCTCGGGACCGATCGATACGGTTTCGATGAATTTCTGAGGTCCGACGACATGCTCGACCGCATGACGAAATTCCTCAGCCAGCTTGCCATGAGTGACAAGCACTAGTCCGATCATGAAAACTGCCCCCTGCTATGGAAACTCGGCGCCATTATCGCATTGCAATAAAGCGGTCCAGCGGTGGGATGCCATCTTCTCCAAGTAGATTCGAAGTTCAAGTCAAAAAATCAGGCTTCCGGATGATCAAAACGGCATCTCGTGGTGAAAATCAGGCGTAAATGCCGACAGAATAGCCAGCGGATCGGGTGCGCCGCGCCATATACGGATCAGCGGAAGGTCGCCGAGACCAGCAATCTGGAAGCGTTCGTTTTCGGGCGGAAGCCTTTCGCTTTCCGGCAGGGAGATGACTTCGACAGCCAAGTCCAGTGCCGCGGCGGAGACGCTCTCCACCTGAGCGATGCCGGTGCCACGCAGTTCGATGAAGCCGGCGATCGCATCCGGCCGGGTGGCGAGCAGATGATCGTCGTGGCGGTTGACGAGGACCTGATCGTCGGCGACCAGAGCCCCGAAGGCGCCCCGGCGCTTCGCGGCGGCGATATAGGCGAAGGCCAGCATGGATTTGCCGCTTCCGGACGGGCCGGTAAAGAGAAGGCCCCTGGTGCCGATGACGATCGCGGTCGCGTGGATGTTGACAGGCCCCCGGCTCATGGGGCTTCGCCGCCCGGCAGCGACAGCGTGAAGCGGGCGCCGGTCATCGCGCCTGTCTTGGCGTCGTGCACGTTTTCCGCCTTCAGCGAGCCGCCATGGGCCTCGGCGATCTGCCGGCTGATCGACAGGCCAAGGCCGGAATTCTGGCCAAAACTCTCGCCCTCCGGTCGGTCGGTATAGAAGCGCTCGAAGATCCGGTCGATGTCCTCGGCCTGGATGCCCGGGCCGTTGTCTTCCACCGTCACGACGACGCGGTCTTTTATCCGCGAGAGCCGGATCGAGATGTGCCCGCCCTTTTCCGGCACGAAGGAACGCGCGTTCTCGATGAGATTGGTGATGATCTGCCCGAGGCGCAGGTCGTGGCCGTTGACGAGGTAGGCGGACTTGTTGCCCGCCTTGTTGTCGACCGCAAGAGCGATCTCCACCGGCTTGCGCCCGGTGCGGATCTGCCGTGAGATATCGACCAGGTTGCCGAGCAGGTTTTCCATGTCGACCGGCGTCGAATCCGAGCGGGCAAGCTCGGCGTCCAGCCGGGAGGCGTCGGAAATGTCGCTGATCAGGCGGTCGAGGCGGCGTACGTCGTGGAAGATGATTTCCGTCAGCCGCTGTTTCGATTCCTCGGATTTCGCGAGCGGCAGGGTCTCGACGGCGCTGCGGAGCGACGTCAGGGGGTTCTTGAGCTCGTGGCTGACATCGGCCGCAAAACTCTCGATCGCGTCGATCCGGTCGTAAAGGGCGTTGGTCATCTCGCGGAGCGCGATGGAAAGATTGCCGATCTCGTCCTGGCGATAGGCAAAGTCCGGGATCTCCTCGCGCTGCTTGGCGCCGCGCCGCACCCGGATCGCCGCCGCCGCCAGGCGCCGCAGCGGATTGGCGATGGTCGATGACAGCAGCAGCGAGAGCAGGATGTTGACGAGCGTCGCGACGCCGAAGACGCGCATGATCGCCAGCCGTTCCGCATGCACGATCTTGTCGATGTCGCCGGCCTGGGTCGAGAGCAGAAGCACGCCGAGCACGGCGCGGAAGCGCTGGACCGGCACGGCGACCGAGACGATCAGCTCGCCGCGCTCGGTAACGCGCACGAGCGCGCCGCGCACGCCTGTCAGCGCGTTCATGACCTCTGGATAGATCGAGCCGTCGCCGCCCGGCGCTTCCTTGTAGACTGGCAGGTTGCCCGGTTGCAGCAGCCGGTTGATGAGCCCGGCGAACCATTCGCTCCAGGTCTGCTGTTCGTTTTCCACCGGCGGCAGGTCGAAACGCAGCACCTGGCCGCGGGAATAGAGATGGCGGGAATCGAGCAGCAGGTTGGCATCTGCGTCAAAGATGCGGGCGCGGGTGCGGGTGGGCGAGATGAGCCGCCGGAGGACCGGCGCGACGCGCTCGGGATCGATCGGGAAATCCAGGTCCTCGTCGTTCGGCACCGGCGTGATGCTTTGTCCCGCCTGCAGTTCGAGGAGTTTCTGCGGATCGATGGTGATCGAATTGGTATCGACCGAGGCGGAGGCGGAAATCGCGCCGGCGATGATCTCGCCCTGGGTCAGAAGGCTTTCGACGCGCGCGTCGATCAGCCCCTCGCGGAACTGGTTGAGGTAGAGAATGCCGGCGACCAGCACCACGGTGGCGGCGATGTTGAAGAACAGGATGCGGCGGGTGAGGCTGGAAAACACCGCGTGGCCGAACACCCGACGAATGAGCGTGAAAGGGCGCGACCAGAAGCGCCGCGGTGCGCGGCGTGCCTCGGTCTTCTCCACCCTAGCCAGGTCGTTGTCGAATGTCTGATCTGCCACTGCAGTCCTTCCACCGGGCCAGCTTAACGCTGGTCCGGCCGTGGCCTCAAGTTAACCTTTCGCAAGGATCAGGCCGCCTCGCGGAATCGGTAACCCACGCCGTAAAGCGTTTCGATCATATCGAAGTCTGTGTCCACCATCTTGAACTTCTTGCGCAGCCGCTTGATGTGGCTGTCGATGGTGCGGTCGTCCACATAGACCTGCTCGTCATAGGCGGCATCCATCAGCGCGTCGCGGCTCTTGACCACGCCCGGCCGCTGGGCCAGCGAATGCAGGATGAGGAATTCGGTTACCGTCAGCGTCACCGGCTCGCCCTTCCAGGTGCAGGTATGGCGCTCCTGGTCCATGGCAAGCTGGCCGCGCTCGAGCGTGCGGGCCGCCTGCGCATCCGCAGCCGCCTTGGTGCCGGTGCCGCCCGCAGCCTGCGCCTCGCGGGCACCTGCCCGCCGCAGGATCGCCTTCACCCGCTCCACCAGCAGCCGTTGCGAGAACGGCTTGGTGATGAAATCGTCTGCGCCCATCTTCAGGCCGAACAGCTCATCGATTTCCTCGTCCTTCGACGTCAGGAAGATCACCGGCAGGTCGGATTTCTGCCGCAGGCGGCGCAGCAGCTCCATGCCGTCCATGCGCGGCATCTTGATATCGAAGATCGCCAGCTGCGGAGGGCGGGCGATCAGCCCGTCGAGCGCGGAAGCGCCATCCGTATAGGTTTCGACCTTGTATCCTTCCGCCTCCAGTGCGATCGACACCGACGTCAGGATATTGCGGTCGTCATCTACGAGCGCGATTGTTTGCATACTCTCCATCTCCGTCATCATCTATGCGCATCTCCTGGAATCGCCCCCAGCCAGGCGGCATCAGCCGACGCGCTTCTTGAGTATAAAGGTGGAACAAATTGTGGCAAAGATAAAGAGGACGCTTGCGGCGCGTCTTTCGGCAATGAGGTTTATGATAGCGCGAATGCGGATTGAAACCGTTCCTAAACCGATTTAAAGAGGAATAAAATTTTTTAAATCGATTAAATAATTGATATTATTAAAGAATTTTTCGGACTCCTCTTGCCCTTTTAGAAATCTGTCATTAATTTCGCGTCAGTTCCCACGGCAAGCTGAAGGAGTGCGCGCATGGAGGAGTTTGGACTTCACAACCCGTCAAAGGGTTTGGCGGCGATCGGTCTCGGCGGTGTATCGCGTGTTTATTACAATTCGTCCGAGGTCGAGTTGTACGAAGAAGCAATTCGTCGCGGTGAAGCCGATCTGACCATCGATGGTGCGTTGCGCGCCGTTACCGGCCAGCACACCGGCCGCTCTCCGAAGGACAAGTTCATCGTCCGCGACGCCGGCACCGAGAACCGCGTCTGGTGGGGTGCCGACAACAAGCCCATGAAGCCCGAACATTTCGAAGCCTTGAAGAAGGACATGCTGGCTCATGCCGCCGGCAAGACGCTGTTCGTCCAGGACCTGGTCGGCGGCGCCGATGCCGAATACGCCCTCCCGACCCGCGTCGTCAGCGAATTCGCCTGGCACGCCCTGTTCATCCGCAACCTCCTCATCCGCCCGGATCGTTCGACGCTCGAGAGCTTCGAAGAGAAGCTGACGATCATCAACCTGCCGAGCTTCAAGGCGGATCCCGCCCGCCACGGCTGCCGCACGGACACCGTGATCGCCTGCGATTTCACCAACGGCCTCATCCTGGTCGGCGGCACCTCCTATGCCGGCGAGAACAAGAAATCGGTCTTCTCGGTTCTCAACTACTTCCTGCCGGAACAGGGCGTGATGCCCATGCATTGCTCGGCCAATGTCGGCCCGAACGGCGATACGGCGCTGTTCTTCGGCCTGTCGGGCACCGGCAAGACGACGCTTTCGGCCGATCCGAACCGCACGCTGATCGGCGACGACGAGCACGGCTGGGGCGAAAACGGCGTCTTCAATTTCGAAGGCGGCTGCTATGCCAAGGCCATCAACCTGTCCGCCGAAGCGGAACCTGAAATCTATGCCGCGACCCGCCGTTTCGGCACCGTGATCGAGAACGTCGTGCTCGACCAGAACCGCGTGCCGGATTTCAACGACGATTCGCTGACCGAGAACACCCGCAGCGCCTATCCGCTGCATTTCATTCCGAACGCCTCGAAGACCGGTACCGCGCCGCAGCCGAAGTCGATCATCATGCTGACCGCCGACGCTTTCGGTGTCATGCCGCCGATCGCAAAGCTGACGCCTGAACAGGCGATGTACCACTTCCTGTCCGGCTACACCGCCAAGGTCGCCGGCACGGAAAAGGGCGTGACCGAGCCGGAAGCGACGTTCTCGACCTGCTTCGGCGGTCCGTTCATGCCGCGCCATCCGGCAGAATACGGCAATCTGCTCAAGGAGCTGATCGCCCGCCACGGCGTCGATTGCTGGCTTGTCAACACCGGCTGGACCGGCGGCGCCTACGGCGTCGGCCGCCGCATGCCGATCAAGGCGACCCGCGCGCTCCTCAGCGCTGCCCTCGACGGCAGCCTCAAGAATGCCCAGTTCCGCACCGATCCGAATTTCGGGTTCGCGGTGCCGGTCGCCGTTGACGGCGTCGACAATGCGATCCTCGATCCGCGCTCGACCTGGGCGGATGGGGCCGCCTTCGACGCCTATGCCAAGAAACTCGTCTCGATGTTCATCCAGAATTTCGAGCAGTACGAAAACCATGTCGACAGCAATGTGAAGAGCGCGGCTCCGGGCATCCTCGCTGCCGCCGAGTAATCCTTGAAGGATTCACGTGAAACCGCCGGCCCGGGGCTAACATCCCTGGGCCGGCGGTTTTCTTTTTGCCGGGCTATCCGTCTAGGCGTCATCCTCGGCCTTGTGCCGAGGATCTGCTACGTATCGATACGGTAGCCGGTAGCAGATTCTCGGCACAAGGCCGAGAATGACGTTCGTAAGGCTCGTCCGCCGATCTCGCCGCTGGTGGTTTTCTTTTGCCGCGCTTTATGTGAAACAGGCGACATGGCCAGCAATCCCCTCATCATCAACAACCGCATCACCATCGCCGGATGGGAGCTGACGGAACAGTTCGTGCTGGCGGGCGGGCCGGGCGGCCAGAACGTCAACAAGGTCTCGACGGCCGTCCAGCTTTTCTACGACATCGTCAACACGCCGTCCCTGCCCGAGCGGGTGAAGGAAAACGCCATCAGGCTCGCCGGAAAACGGGTGTCGAAGGATGGGGTGCTGATGATAGAGGCGAACCGGTTCCGCAGCCAGGAGCGCAACCGCGAAGACGCTCGCGAGCGGCTGAAGGAATTGATCCTCAAGGCTGCCGAACCGCCGCCGCCGCCGCGCAAGAAGACCAAGCCCACCAAGGGTTCGGTGGAACGCCGGCTGAAGGAGAAATCCGGCCGTTCGGACGTCAAGAAGATGCGCGGCCGGCCGAGCGGAGACTAGGCTCGGGAACAGGCGCGGAGATTGATTTGGCGACGCTTGCAAATGGCATCAGGCATTTTCCGGATTATCTGGATCGACAGGCGCAGGAGCATCTGGTCGAGCTGATCCGCGGTGTGGTGGCCGAGGCGCCTCTCTACACGCCGGAAACGCCCGGCACCGGCAAACCCATGTCGGTGCGCATGACCAATTGCGGCTCCCTTGGCTGGGTGACGGACAGGGACAAGGGCTATCGCTACCAGCCCTTCCATCCGGTGACGAAGAAGCCCTGGCCCGCCATGCCGCCGGAACTCCTCGATCTCTGGGAAAAACTCGCCGACTATCCGAAACCGCCGGAAGCCTGCCTGATCAACTTCTATTCCGACGACGCAAAAATGGGCCTGCATCAGGACAAAGACGAGGACGATCTTGCCGCCCCGGTTCTCTCCGTCTCGCTTGGCAATAGCTGCCTCTTTAGGGTCGGCGGCCTGAACCGCAAGGACCCCACGGGTTCTTTCCGGCTGGCCAGCGGCCATATCGTGGTGCTGGGCGGGGAGGGGCGTCTCGCATTCCACGGCGTCGACAGGATTTACCCCGGCACGTCGACGCTGTTGAAGAATGGCGGGCGCATCAACCTGACGCTTCGTCGGGTGAATAGCTGACGATTTTACTCAATAGCCGGCGATCGATCGCTTACAGTTTGCGCAGTTCGACCGTTTCGACGAGGTGATTGCGGCCCTTGCGCAGGATCAGGTCCGCACGCGGGCGAGTCGGCAGGATGTTCTGCCGCAGGTTCTTGAGGTTGATGTTTTCCCACAGCCCTTCGGCGACGGCGCGGGCGGCGTCGGCATCGATCGCGGCGTATTTCTTGAAGAACGAGGTCGGATCGCGAAAGGCGGTCTGGCGCAGCTTCATGAAGCGCTGGACGTACCAGGTGTGGATCTGCTCTTCGTCGGCATCGATATAGATCGAGAAGTCGAAGAAATCCGAGACGATCGGCACGATCTTGCCGTCGGCCGGCAGCGCCCGCGACTGCAGCACGTTGATGCCCTCGAAGATCAGGATGTCCGGCCGGTCGACCAGGGTATATTCGTCGGGCAGCACGTCGTAGGTGAGGTGCGAGTAGCGCGGCGCCCTGACATTCGGCTCGCCGGCCTTGATCGCCGACAGGAAGCGAAGAATGGTGCCGATGTCGTAGCTTTCCGGAAAACCCTTGCGCTCCATCAGGTTTTCGCGCTGGAGAACCGCGTTGGGATAGAGGAAACCGTCGGTGGTGATGAGATCCACTTTCGGGCTGGAGGGCCAGCGGGCGAGCAGTTCCTTGAGGATACGGGCCGTGGTCGACTTGCCGACCGCCACCGACCCGGCAATGCCGATGATGAAGGGCGTCTTGGTGATATCGGAAAGGCTCAAGAAGCGGTTGCGCTGCTGGAAGAGGCGTTGCGTCGCCTCCACATGCGTCGACAGAAGGCGCGACAGCGACAGATAGATGCGTCTGACTTCGTCGAGATCGATCGGGTCGTCCAGCGAGCGCAGCCTCTGGACCTCGTCGGCGGTCAGCGTCAGGGGCGTATCCGCGCGGAACTTCGCCCATTCCTCCGCGCTGAAGCGGTGATAGGGCGAGTAATATTCCATGTTCGGGCCGGTTTCGGGGGCGGGTGCCTCGGCGGTCTCGGAAGCAATGCTCATGATGTCGGCCGGCTTGCCTTTTCTTGAAGGCCGGACCGGCCGGTCCTTCTCTGGAGTTCGTCGAGCACATCCTGCAACGGCACCGCTGCGATATTCAAGACGACTAAAAGATGATAGAGGAGGTCGGCGCTCTCGGCCGTCAGGTTTTTCCGATCCTGCTGGATGGCAGCGATCACCGTTTCGACCGCTTCCTCACCGAGCTTCTTGGCGGCCTTTTCCTGGCCGGCGGCAAAAAGCTTCGCCGTCCAGGATTCGTCCGGGGAAGCCTTGGCCCGCTCGGCAACGATCTTTTCGAGATCGCTCAGGGAAAATTCACTCATAACATTCTTCCCGATGGCTCAGTCGAGCCGCATGGCGATGCCGTGCTCAGCCATATAATGCTTTGCCTGGCCCACCGTATAGGTCCCGAAGTGGAAAATTGACGCGGCAAGCACCGCCGTCGCATGGCCCTGCTTGATGCCGGCGACCATGTCGTCCAGGTCTCCGACGCCGCCCGACGCGATGACCGGCGCGCGAACGCTGTCGGCAATCATGCGCGTCAGCTCCAGATCATAGCCGCTCTTGGTGCCGTCCCGGTCCATCGAGGTGACGAGCAGTTCACCCGCGCCCCGTTCCACCATCTTTATGGCGAAATCGACCGCGTCGATGCCGGTCGCGTTGCGACCGCCATGCGTATAGATCTCCCAGGCGCTCAGATTGTCGCCGCCGACGGCCTGGCTGCGCCGCCGCTTGGCGTCGATCGACACGACGATGCACTGGTTGCCGAACTTGTCGGCGGCCTCGGCCACGAAATCCGGATTGGCGACCGCCGCCGAATTGATCGCCACCTTATCGGCGCCGGCAAGCAGCAGCTTGCGGATATCGGCGACGGAACGCACCCCGCCGCCAACCGTGAGCGGCATGAAGCAGTGCTCGGCGGTGCGGGCGACGACGTCGAAGATCGTCTCGCGATTGTCGGAGGAAGCGGTGATGTCGAGGAAGCAGAGCTCGTCGGCACCGGCGGCGTCATAGGCCTTGGCCGCCTCGACCGGATCGCCGGCATCGATGAGATCGACGAAGTTGACGCCCTTGACCACGCGGCCGTCCTTGACGTCCAGGCAGGGGATGACACGGGCTTTGAGGGTCATGCGGCACGTCCTTGTCTGGAGCGGATCAGAGCCAGCGCCTGCCCGGGATCGATGCGGCCGTCATAAAGCGCGCGGCCGGAAATCGCGCCTTCGAGCCGGGCGGCGTCCGGCTCCAGCATGCGGCTGATATCGTCGAGCGAGGCAAGCCCGCCGGACGCGATGACGGGGATGGAGACGGCATTGGCGAGTTCCAGCGTCGACGCCCAGTTGATGCCGGCCAGAATGCCGTCGCGGTCGATGTCGGTATAGATGATCGCCGAAACACCGGCGCCCTCGAACTTTTTCGCGAGCTCGATCACACCGAGCTCGGATGCTTCCGCCCAGCCTTCGACGGCGACCTTGCCGCCCTTGGCGTCGATTCCGACGGCGACCTTGCCGGGAAACTGCCTGCAGGCCTCGATGACCAGCGCCGGATCGCGCACCGCGACGGTCCCGAGGATGACGCGGGCCAGCCCTCGCGCCAGCCAGTTTTCGATATGATCGAGCGTGCGGATGCCGCCGCCGAGCTGGACCGGGTTCCTGGTGGCTTTCAGGATCGCGTCGACGGCGGCGCCGTTGACGCTTTCACCCGCGAAGGCGCCGTTCAGGTCGACCACATGCAACCACTCGAACCCCTGGTCCTCGAATGCCTTGGCCTGGGCTGCCGGGTCGGGGTTGTAGACGGTGGCCTGATCCATGTCGCCGAGCTTGAGGCGCACGCACTGGCCGTCCTTGAGGTCGATTGCGGGAAAGAGGATCATGTCTTTGGTCCTTGGCGTGTGCGCGAGCTTAAGGCTTCCAGCGCAGGAAATTGGAGATGAGGGCAAGACCTAATGCCTGGCTTTTCTCAGGGTGAAACTGGGAGCCGGCCACGTTGTCGCGGCCGACGAAGGCCGTCATCGACCCGCCGTATTCGGTGGTCGCGATCACGTCGCCGCGGTGCTTTGCCGCCAGATGGTAGGAATGCACGAAATAGGCGTGCAACCCGTCCGACCCGGTCGGAATGCCGTCGAACAGCGGATGCGGGTGATGGATGTCGAGCGTATTCCAGCCGATCTGTGGGATCTTGAGATGGGGATCGCTCGGCGTCATCTCGACGACATCCCCCTCGATCCATCCGAAACCTTGCGAAATGGTCTTTTCAAGCCCGCGCGACGACATCAGCTGCATGCCGACGCAGATGCCGAGGAAGGGGCGGCCCTTGTGCTCGACCACGTCGAGGATCGCCTCGCGCATGCCCGGCACGGCATCGAGGCCGGCGCGGCAATCCGCATAGGCGCCGACGCCCGGCAGCACGATGCGGTCGGCGGTCGCCACCGCTTCTGCCTTGTCGGTGAGGTCGATCACGGCATTGATGCCGGCTTCGCGAGCGGCCCGTTCAAAGGCCTTGGTCGCGGAACGCAGATTGCCGGACCCGTAGTCGATGATTGCGACGCGCATCAGCGTCCTCCATGTTCGAAAAGGCCCATATGGGGGGCCTGCCATCCGGCGGCGGGCGGCCTTGCCTGTTTTGCCCACTCGGCCGCGACCGGCATCGGTTGTTGTTCAGGCTGCGGCAGACCGGAGAAATAAATCTCCTCGGCGGTGCGCAGATCGTGAGCGGAGATTACCGTTTCCAGGCTCCAGCCGCGACGGATCAATGCTTCGGAACGATAATGTCGGCCCTCGAGCGCAACGAGCAGGCTGATCGCGACGCCGAACAGCAGCCCCGCGGTCCAGAAACCCGGGATCTGCATCAGGACAGTGCTGCCGAGCTGGGCAAGCAGGATAACGACGCCCGCGATCCACAGCCTGTGCCAGAAAAGCCAGATCCACGGAAACAGCAGGGCAAGCCAGGAAAATCCGTCGCGCAGGACGAGGATCGACTGACGATCCCTGTCGGATCCGCTTTGTTGCGCAGCGGGCGGTGTCAGAACGAGGTAGCTTCTCAAGGATCGTCTCCTCAAGCAGTCAGACCAGCATTCCCTTCGTGGAGGGAACGCGATTGGCCTGCCGCGGGTCGATTTCAATGGCTGCGCGAAGTGTCCGCGCCACGGCTTTGAAACAGGTCTCGGCGATATGGTGGTTGTTGGCGCCGTAATGGTTCAGGATATGCAGCGTGATGCCGGCATTCTGCGCCAGCGCCTGAAAAAATTCCCGCACCAGTTCCGTATCGAACGTGCCGATCTTCGGGGCGCTGAACGCGACGTTCCAGACGAGGAACGGCCGGCCCGACACGTCGATCGCCGCCTTGGTCATCGTCTCGTCCATGGCAAGGTCGAGCGAGGCGTAGCGGGTGATGCCGCGGCGGTCGCCGAGCGCCTTGGAGATCGCCTGGCCGATCGCGATACCGGTATCCTCGACCGTGTGGTGGTCGTCGATATGCAGGTCGCCCGTGACCTCGATATCCATGTCGATCAGCGAATGTCGCGAAAGCTGGTCCAGCATATGGTCGAAGAAACCGACGCCCGTCGAAATCTTGGCCGCACCGGTGCCGTCGAGATTGACGGAAACGGAAACGGAGGTTTCGTTGGTCTTGCGGACGATGTTGCCCACGCGTGCGGTTGTCGTCTCACCCATCTGGGTCTGCTCCATGCGATCGATCTGCGCTCCTTATCAGGCACGACATCAAATATCCAGCAAAAGCAGGGGTGTCGCTCAGGCATCGCGTCATGAGATTGCATTCGCCCGGGACCGTCTTACATAAATGCCCAACGGGGCCGAAATGCCCTCGAAACCAATGCCCGCCAGGCGGGCCAACAGGTGCCTTATGACAACCATTATTACTGTTCGCAAAGGTGGCAAGGTCATCATGGCGGGCGACGGCCAGGTAAGTCTTGGCCAGACCGTGATGAAGGGCAATGCCCGCAAGGTGCGCCGCATCGGCAAGGGCGAAGTGATCGCCGGTTTCGCCGGCGCGACCGCAGATGCCTTCACGCTGCTCGACCGGCTTGAAAAGAAGCTCGAGCAATATCCCGGCCAGCTGATGCGTGCCGCCGTGGAGCTCGCCAAGGATTGGCGTACCGACAAATACCTGCGCAATCTCGAAGCGATGATGCTGGTCGCCGACAAGTCGACCACGCTCGCCATCACCGGCAACGGCGACGTGCTCGAACCCGAGCACGGAACGATCGCGATCGGATCGGGCGGTAACTATGCCTATGCGGCGGCGCGGGCGATGATGGACTCCGACAAATCGGCCGAGGAGATCGCCCGCAAGGCGCTCGATATCGCTGCCGATATCTGCGTCTATACCAACCACAACCTTGTCATCGAAACGCTGGATGCCGATGGCTGACGGCGCGCCCCGCTACACGTTCCGTGATGTGGCACACGAGGATTTCCCCCTGTTGGCGACATGGCTCGCCGAGCCGCATATCGCGAAATGGTGGGGCGATGTCGATGAGGAACTGGCAAGCATTGAATACTCGATGACCAGCGTCGAGACCCGGCCGCTGATCGCGGAACTGGACGGCAGACCGATCGCCTATCTCCAGTATTACGATCCGCATCTTGAAGAGGGTCATCCCTATCAGGATCAGCCAAAGGGCACGCTTGGCATCGATATCTCGATCGGCAATCCTGAGCTTGTCGGCATCGGCCATGGCAATGCAATCATCCGGCAGCTCGTGAGCGAACTTTTCGAAAAGGGCGCGAGAAGGATCGTCATCGATCCGGATCCCGAGAACGCCCAGGCGATCCGCGCCTATGAGAAGGCGGGCTTCCGCTACGTCGACACCAGGACAACTATCTACGGTCCGGCCCATTTCATGGCGCTGGACGCATCAGAAGAACGGATTTGACATGAGTAACTTTTCACCCCGGGAAATCGTCTCCGAGCTGGACCGCCACATCATCGGCCAGCACGACGCCAAGCGCGCGGTGGCGATTGCGCTGCGCAACCGCTGGCGCCGCCATCAGCTCGACGAGAGCCTGCGCGACGAAGTGATGCCGAAGAACATCCTGATGATCGGCCCGACCGGCGTCGGCAAGACGGAGATTTCCCGCCGTCTCGCCAAGCTCGCCGGCGCGCCCTTCATCAAGGTCGAAGCCACCAAGTTCACCGAAGTCGGTTATGTCGGCCGCGATGTCGAGCAGATCATCCGCGACCTCGTCGAGATCGGCATCGGCCTCGTGCGCGACAAGATGCGCGCCGATGTGCAGGCCAAGGCTCATATGAGCGCCGAGGAAAGGGTGCTCGATGCGCTGGTCGGGGCCACGTCCTCGCCCGCCACCCGCGAAAGCTTCCGCAAGAAACTGCGGGCCGGCGAACTCGACGACAAGGAAATCGACATCGAGGTATCCGATACCGGTTCCGGCATGCCCGGCTTCGAGATTCCCGGCATGCCGGGCGCCAATATCGGCGTGCTGAACCTGTCGGAAATGTTCGGCAAGGCCATGGGCGGCCGCACCAAGAAGGTTCGCACCACCGTCAAGAAATCCTATGGCGAGCTGATCCGCGACGAATCCGACAAGCTGATCGACAACGAGGTGATCCAGCGCGAGGCCGTCCGCTCGGTCGAAAACGACGGCATCGTCTTCCTTGACGAGATCGACAAGATCGCCGCTCGCGACGGCGGGCTCGGCGCCGGTGTTTCCCGCGAGGGCGTGCAGCGCGACCTGCTGCCGCTCGTCGAAGGCACGACGGTCTCGACCAAATACGGGCCTGTCAAAACCGATCACATCCTGTTCATCGCCTCGGGCGCCTTCCACGTCTCCAAGCCTTCCGACCTTCTGCCGGAGCTCCAGGGCCGCCTGCCGATCCGGGTCGAGCTCAGGCCGCTCACCAAGGAGGATTTCCGCCGCATCCTGACGGAAACCGAGGCGAGCCTCATCCGCCAGTACAAGGCGCTGATGGAAACGGAAGAGCTGACGCTCGATTTCACCGAGGACGCGATCGATGCGCTGGCGGATGTCGCCGTGCACCTCAACTCCTCGGTCGAGAATATCGGCGCCCGGCGGCTGCAGACGGTGATGGAACGGGTGCTCGACGAAATCTCGTTCAACGCGCCGGATCAGGGCGGCACGACCGTGATGATCGACGCGGAATACGTCAAGAAGCATGTCGGCGATCTCGCCGCGGATACGGATCTGTCCCGCTACATTCTCTGAACGGGCAATCGTGGCAGCCGGGCAACGTCCGGCTGCTCATTTGCGGGCGCTGACGGGATTTTGAACACCCGCGTCTCGACACGGTGCTTGCGCCTCGCGTAAGGGAAGCGCGTTTTCATGGAAATGTCCGGCGCTTGACTGAGTCGGTCTGGAATGGCTTTGAGCTTCCCGTGCCGGAGATCGGCATAGTCGCAGTCCTGGGACACGCAAATCTTGAAACGCATTCTTCTGGCATTGATACTTGTCGTCGCGACATCCGCGGCCTCGACCGCGTTTGCAGGCGGCTTCACGATGGTCCCGGAGGGAAATCGTAACGCCGAACAGCCGAAGATTCCGGGCGCCTCGGTGCGCCGGACCCGCGCCGGCCGCACCACCTTCGATGACAAATACGAGAAGATCCGTGACCTCCTGGCATCCGACAAGAAACTGATCGCCAAGATCAAGTCGACGGCCGCCGACTACGGCATCGATCCGATCCACATGATCGGCGCGATCGTCGGCGAGCATACCTACAATGTCGATGCCTACGACCGTCTGCAGACCTATTACGTCAAGGCCGCCGCCTATGCCGGCAACAGCTTCCGGTTCGGATATGGCGACGAAAGCATCGCCCAGTTCCTCGACCGGCCGGAATTCGGCAAATGCGAGGATTTCGCCGATTCCTACAAGCTCTGGACCTGCCGCGAAGGCGTCTGGGAAAAGAGCTTTCGCGGCCGGTCCGTCGGCGGCACCTCGTTTCCGGACAATCGTTTCAGCGCCGTCTTCTTCCAGCCCTTTTATGCCGGCCAGACTTTCGGCCTCGGCCAGGTCAACCCGCTGACGGCGCTGATGCTGTCGGACATGGTGGCCAAAAACTCCGGTTATCCGAAGCTCGACGAGAACAAGGCCGCCGCCGTCTATGACGCGATCATGGATCCGGACAAGTCGCTCGCCTATATGGCGGCCAATATCCGCCGCTCGATCGACGACTACAAGTCGATCGCCGGCATGGACATCTCCCGCAATCCCGGCATCACCGCGACGCTCTACAATACCGGCGGTTCGGCGCAGCGCGCCGCAGCGCTCGCCGCCCGCGGCGGTCTGCCGGAGGAGAATTATTACGGCTGGCTCGTCAACGACAAGCTTGCCGAGTTGAAATCCCTCCTCTGACGGCTGATATTCCTTTTATAGGAAACCCTTGAGGAGGGCTGTCCATGGACATGCGCCCCGACCCTTTCGTTCCGCCGGCACCCGCCCATCGGGACCGGCTGCTGAACCCGATCGAGGTGATCTGGACGGCGCTGCGCAATCCGCTGGAACTCTGGGGCAAGGATTCCTACACGCAGCCCTGGCTTGAGACGAAATTCTTCAAGGAACGGACCCTGATCGTCAATCATCCGGGTCTCATCCGGCATATCCTGGTCGACAATGTCGGCAATTACGAAATGTCGGAGATCCGCCAGCTCGTCCTGCGCCCGATCCTGAGAGACGGCCTGCTGACGGCCGAAGGCGAGGTCTGGAAGCGCTGCCGCAAGGCGATGGCGCCAGTCTTCACGCCAAGGCATTCCCGCGGGTTTGCCGGGCAGATGCTGAGCCAGACCGAAGAGTTCTCGAAGAAATACGCCAGGGCCGGCGCGGCGGGCGAGACCCTCGATATCTCCGTCGATATGACCGAGCTGACCTACGCCATCCTCGCCGAAACCCTGTTTTCCGGCGAGATCGCCGGTGAAAAGGAGACGGTCGCCGACGATGTCGACCAGCTTCTGCACCGCATGGGCCGGATTGATCCGATGGACATGCTGCGCGCCCCGACCTGGGTGCCGCGCGTCACCCGCATCGGCGGCAGGAAGATACTCGACAAGTTCCGCGGCGTGGTTGCCGAAACCATGGTTATGCGGCAGGAGCGGATGCGCGCCCGCCCGGACGATGTCCCCCAGGATTTCCTCACACTGCTGCTGCAGCTGGCCGGTCCCGACGGGCTGACTATGGACGAGATCGAGGACAATATCCTCACCTTCATCGGCGCCGGCCACGAAACGACGGCCCGCGCGCTCGCCTGGACGCTCTATTGCGTGGCGGAATCGCCGCCGGTGCGCCAGGCCATGGAAGAAGAGATCGACCGCGTTCTGGCAACCGGCGCCGATCCGGTCGAATGGCTGGAGCTGATGCCCTGGGTGCGGGCGGCGTTCGAGGAAGCGCTGCGGCTCTATCCGCCGGCACCCTCGATCAACCGTGAAGCGACCAGGGACGACAGCTGGACAAGCCCGGAAGGCCAGACGATCAGGATCGACGCCGGGGTGACCGTGCTGGTCATGCCCTGGACGCTGCATCGCCACGAGCTTTATTGGGAAAAACCCCGCGCCTTCATGCCGGAACGTTTCCTGCCCGAAAATCGCGGCAAGCTGAACCGTTTTCAGTACCTGCCTTTCGGCGCCGGCCCGCGCACCTGCATCGGTGCGACCTTCGCCCTGCAGGAAGCGGTGATCGCGCTTGCGGTGCTGATGCGCGATTATCGGTTCGACGTCACACCCGAAACCAAGGTCTGGCCGGTCCAGAAGCTGACCACCCAGCCGCGCGACGGCCTGCCGATGCGGGTCACTCCGCGACATCAGAAGTCTCCGCTGGCGAATTGATCTTGGCGGCCTATGCGCTATTGATCCATAGATCGACCTCCAGGATTTTCGCGTGGCTTCATCCCTTCCTTCCGGCCCCCTCCTTCTCGGGATTGATACCGGCGGCACCTATACGGATGCGGTGCTGTTGCGCGAGGGCGAAGGCGTCGTCGCCAAGGCGAAATCGCTGACGACGCGGCACGACCTGGCCGTGGGCATTGCCGGCGCCGTCGATGCGGTGCTGGAGAAAAGTGCGGCTTCCGCCTCGGCAATCGGGTTGGTTTCGCTGTCGACCACGCTCGCCACCAATGCACTGGTCGAAGGGCAGGGCGGGCGTGCCGCCTTGATCATGGTCGGCTTCACCCCGGAGGATCTGACACGGGGCGGGCTTGCCGAGGCGCTCGGAAACGATCCGGTGATCTTCCTGCCCGGAGGCCACGATGTGCATGGCAACGAGACGCCGCTCGACATGGCGGCGATGGAAGCAGCCATGCCGGTGCTGGCGGAGACGGTCTCGTCCTTTGCAGTCGCCGGTTATTTCGCCGTCCGGAATCCGGCTCACGAAATCCGGGTGAGGGATCGGATTCGCACCCTTTCGCATCTGCCCGTCACCTGCAGCCATGAGCTTTCGTCGAAACTCGGCGGCCCGCGCCGCGCCCTGACTACGCTTTTGAATGCCCGGCTGGTGTCGATCATCGACCGGCTCGTCGGTTCCTGCGAGGGTTTTCTGACCGAGCGCGGCATCACCGCACCGATGATGGTGGTGCGCGGCGATGGTGCGCTGATCTCGGCTGCAGAGGCGCGGTTGCGGCCGATCGAAACCATCCTTTCCGGCCCCGCCGCAAGCCTTGTCGGCGCGCATTTCCTGACCGGGCTCGACCAGGCGGTGGTCTCCGATATCGGCGGCACGACCACGGATGTCGCGGTTCTCGATGGCGGGCGGCCGAAGCTGGCGGAAGAGGGCGCGGTGGTCGGCGGCCATCGCACCATGGTGGAGGCGGTGGCGCTGCGCACCTACGGGCTTGGCGGCGATTCCGAGATCCATATCGACGACCGTGGCCTCGAAGCGCGGCTGATGCTCGGCCCGCGGCGGCTTTTGCCGCTGAGCCTTGCCGCGATGGCACATGGCGAGATCATTGTGTCGACGCTGGAGAAGCAACTTCGCGCCAGCCATGCCGGACGGCATGACGGCCGCTTTGCGGTGCGGACCGGCGTGCCGGATGTCCTGGCCCAGGGCCTGCAGCCGCCGGAGCAGGCGCTTTTTTCCCGCATCGGTGCGGTGCCGGTTTCGCTCAACGATCTTCTGACCATGAATTCGCAAAGGGCGGTTCTCGACCGGCTGGTCGCAAGAGGGCTGGTGCATCTCTGCGGCATCACCCCTTCCGATGCATTGCATGTGCTCGACCGCCAGAGCCAGTGGCGCAAAGACGCCGCAAGCCTGGGTCTCGAACTTGCCGCCCGGCGCAAGGACGGCGCCGGGCGCCAGATCGCCGTCTCGCCGGAAGATCTCGCGGAAAAGATCGTCAGCCGGCTGACACGCCAATCCTCCGAGGCTGTGCTCGCCGCCTGTCTCGCCGAAGACGGCGCCGAAGCCATCGATCCCGCGGTCTCGCTGGCCGTCGATCGGGCCTTGAAACGGGTGCCCGGCATAGCCCGGTTTTCCGTGGCCCTTGATCGCCCGCTGATCGGGCTCGGCGCCTCGGCACCCGTCTATTATCCGGCTGTCGCGGATATGCTGGGGGCGCAGCCGGTCATTCCGGCCGATGCGGATGTCGCCAATGCGGTTGGCGCCGTGGTCGGCCAGATCCGCGCCAGCGTCACTATTGTCGTCACTTCACCGGAAGAAGGCCGCTTCATCCTTTCGGGGGGAGGTGAGCGTCTTGTCATCATAGGCGAAACCGAGGCTCTGGCTGTCGCTCGTGATCACGCGGTCGCCGCTGCCCTGGCGCAGGCGAATGCGGATGGCGCCAGCGATGCGGTGGTGACGGTCTCGGAAGAGCTGGACGCACCTGAAATCGAAGGGTCGCGAAAACTCGTCGAGGCCCGGATAACGGCCGTGGCCGTCGGCAGGCCGAGCATCGCTTTTAACTGAGGCTGGCGGGGCTGCCGCTATGCTTCCGCATCCCCTGCTCGTTCTCGGCGCCTGCTGCCGCACCTTTTAAACGTCTTCAGCAGGGCGTAAATAGAGCGACACTTATTCCGGCGGGGAACAAATCACGGTGATCACCAATCTTGCCGATCTGGAAATCTTCGTCAAAGTCGCGGCCAGCAGAAACATGTCGGCCGCGGCCAAGAGCCTTGGTATTTCCCCTGCGGTGGTTTCGAAACGCATCAAGCGATTGGAGGAGCAGCTGGGGACGCGCCTTCTGCAGCGCACCACCCGCCAGATCGGAATGACCGATGCCGGCAAGGGATTTTACGACAGGATCGCCAATGTCCTGACCGGCATTGAGGATGCCGAGCAATTCGTCTCGGGGCGATCGACGGAGATCGCCGGCAATCTGCGCATCTCGGCGCCGACCTCGTTCGGGCGAATGCACATAGCGCCACATCTGCCGACCTTCATGCAGGAAAATCCGCATCTGTCGATCGACCTGATCCTGTCGGACGAGTTCACGGATATCATCGCCCAGGGTTTCGACGTGGCGATCCGCATATCCGAATTGAAGGATTCGAGCCTCGTCGCCCGCAAGCTCGTTCAGGTCCGGCGCATCCTCTGCGCCTCGCCATCCTATATCGAGCGGCATGGCGCGCCTAAAAGCATCGAGGAACTGGCGAACCATCACTGCCTGACGGCCCATAATGGCGAACCCTGGAGGCTCGAAGGTCCCAAAGGCCCGCTGGTCTATCGGCCGGCGGGGATGCTGAACACCAATTCCAGCGAGGTCATCCGCGAAGCGGTAATCGCCGGTCTCGGCATAGCGCTGAGATCCACCTGGGATATCGGCAACGAACTGAAGGACGGGCGCCTGGTGATGGTGATGCCTGGCTACGAGGGCTCGAAGAACGTTTCCGTTTCGGCCGTCTATCCGAGTCGGCAGCATCTCCCTTCCAGGGTCCGCGCGTTTATCGAATATCTCGCCGAACTCTATGGTCCGGTGCCCTATTGGGAGCGGCATTCCCCGGACGCGAGTCGGCGATAGATCATTCGCGAGGATTGTTTCCGATTCGGCACAAGTCATTCAATATTTGTGCAATTGCAATTTTCCCCGCTACCAAAGAGACTTGCCAGCGACTTTAAAATTTGGAGGCACCGATGGCCCGCATCGAAAAAAATGGTCTCGCGCTCGACGAGACGCTCTACGATTTCCTGGTGACGGAAGCGCTGCCGGGCACCGGTGTCGATGCCGACCGGTTCTTTTCCGAGTTTTCGAAGATCGTCCACGACCTGGCGCCGAAGAACCGCGACCTTCTCGCCAAGCGCGACGCCTTCCAGGCAAAGCTTGACGACTGGTACCGCAAGAACCGCGCGCCGACCGATCTGGCCGTCTATGAAGCCTTCCTGCGCGACATCGGCTACCTGCTGCCGGAGGGACCGGATTTCACCGTCTCGACCGACCGGGTCGATCCGGAAATCGCCGAGATCGCCGGCCCGCAGCTCGTCGTTCCGGTCATGAATGCCCGTTATGCGCTGAACGCCGCCAATGCCCGCTGGGGCTCGCTCTACGATGCGCTTTATGGCACCGACGCCATTCCCGAGACGGACGGCGCCGAAAAAGGCAAGGGTTACAATCCGGTCCGGGGCGCCAAGGTGATTGCCTGGGCGCGGGATTTCCTCGATCAGTCCGTGCCGCTGTCCGGCGCGAGCTGGACCGACGTCACCTCATTCGTTGTCACCGGCGGCAAGCTGACGGCCGCTGCCCAGGACGGCAGGACGGTCGATCTCGCCGATCCGGCCCAGTTTGCCGGCTATCTCGGCGAACCGGCAGCGCCGACGCACCTGCTTCTCAAGAAGAACGGCCTGCATGTCGAAATCCTGATCGATGCCACGACGGCGACCGGCAAGGACGATCCGGCCCGGATTTCCGATGTCTGGCTGGAATCGGCGATTACCGCGATCATGGACTGCGAGGATTCGATCGCCGCCGTCGATGCCGAGGACAAGGTCGTCGTCTATCGCAATTGGCTCGGCCTGATGAACGGAGATCTTCAGGAAGAGGTTTCCAAGGGCGGCAAGTCCTTCATCCGCAAGCTGAACCCGGATACCGTCTTCAAGGCGCCGGCCGGCGGCGATGTTACGGCCAAGCGCCGCTCGTTGATGCTGATCCGCAATGTCGGGCACCTGATGACCAATCCTGCGGTGCTGGACAGCGACGGCCGGGAAGTGCCGGAAGGCGTCATGGACGCCATGGTGACGGCGCTGATCGCCATCCGCGATATCGGTCCGAACGGGCGCCGCCAGAATTCGCGGGCCGGCTCCATGTATGTGGTGAAGCCGAAGATGCACGGGCCGGAAGAGGTCGGCTTCGCCTGCGAGATTTTTACCCGCGTCGAACAGGCGCTCGGCCTTCCGACCAATTCCATGAAAATGGGCATCATGGATGAGGAACGCCGCACCACGATCAATCTCAAGGCCTGCATCCGCGAGGCGCGCGAGCGCGTCGTGTTCATCAATACCGGCTTCCTCGACCGTACCGGCGACGAGATCCACACCTCGATGGAAGCCGGCCCGATGATCCGCAAGGGCGACATGAAACAGGCGGCCTGGATCGCCGCCTACGAGAACTGGAATGTCGATATCGGCCTCGAATGCGGCCTGTCCGGCCATGCACAGATCGGCAAGGGCATGTGGGCCATGCCGGACATGATGGCGGCGATGCTGGAGCAGAAGATCGCCCATCCGAAGGCCGGTGCCAACACCGCCTGGGTTCCGTCGCCGACGGCGGCCACGCTGCACGCCACGCATTATCACAAGGTCGATGTCGCCGCCGTCCAGGCGGGCCTGAAGAGCCGCACGCGGGCAAAACTGTCGGACATCCTCTCCGTGCCGGTCGCCGTGCGGCCGAACTGGACGCCGGAGGAAATCCAGCGCGAACTCGACAACAATGCGCAAGGCATTCTCGGCTATGTCGTGCGCTGGATCGACCAGGGCGTCGGCTGCTCCAAGGTGCCGGACATCAACAATGTCGGCCTGATGGAAGACCGCGCGACGCTGCGCATCTCCGCCCAGCACATGGCGAACTGGCTCTATCACAAGCTGGTTACGGAGGAGCAGATCGTCGAGACGATGAAGCGCATGGCTGCCGTCGTCGACGGCCAGAATGCCGGCGACCCGCTCTATATGCCGATGGCGAAGGATTTCGACGGCTCCGTCGCCTTCCAGGCGGCGCTCGATCTGGTGCTCAAGGGGCGCGAACAGCCGAACGGTTATACGGAACCGGTCCTGCATCGCCGCCGTCTGGAACTGAAGGCGAAGCTCGCGAGCTAACCTCTGCCCCTCATCCGCCTGCCGGCACCTTCTCCCCGCACGCGGGGAGAAGGACGCAAGACGCGACCTCTCCATCTTTCCCCAACGTTGCATGGTCCACGTCCCTCGCCCCGCGCGCGGGGAGAGGGTTAGGGTGAGGGCAAACGCCAAACCAATAGCAAAACGAAAAAGGCCGCCTGGGAATATCCCGGCGGCCTTTTCGTATTCTCGTCGAATTTCGCGATTACTGGATCACGACGACCTTGGTTTCGCGGCCCGGACGGACGCGGCTGTAGAGGTCGATGACGTCCTGGTTGATCAGGCGGATGCAGCCCGAAGAGGCGGCGGTGCCGATGGAATTCCATTCCGGCGTGCCGTGCAGACGGAAGAGGGTGTCCTGGCCCTTTTCGTTGAACAGGTACATGGCGCGTGCGCCGAGCGGATTGCTGAGGCCCGGGCCCATGCCGTCTTCGACATATTTGGCGACGTCGGGACGACGGCCTGCCATTTCCTTCGGCGGATGCCAGGTCGGCCATTCCTGTTTCCAGGCGACGTAAGCCGTGCCTGACCAGGCGAAACCCTGCTTGCCGACGCCGATGCCGTAACGCATCGCCTTGCCGTTCGGCATGATGTAATAGAGATGACGCTCGCGCGTGTTGACGATGATCGTGCCCGGCTTTTCGCTGGTCTGATAGCTGACGATCTGACGGACGAACTGCTTGTCCACCTTGTTGATCGGGATCGCCGGCAGCGTGTAACCGGCATCCCGCACCGAACCGTAGGAATCGCTGAAGATCTGGTCGGTATAGGTGACGGAAGCGATCTGGGTGCCGCCACCGGGAGCCGTGGAGGCGCAACCGGCCAAGGCAGCAGTTGCCAACAGGCCGAGTGCGAGCATGCTATTGCGAAAGCGCATGGAAATCTCTTGGGTAAACGAATCGATTGAGACGGGCGGATGACCGCCTTTGATGACGGGTTATTTTCGATTAGATTACGCTTGGCAAGCGCTGCAGCGCATCAAAACAGAGCCGGCGCATGATTGGAAAAAGCCATTGTGTTTTTGCAACATCATTTGACGCGGTATCCGAGACTTCATGACTATACTCAACCTCGCCAGTAACAATCCGTTAATAGATGGGCGGCAGTCGGCCCGCGCCATGATGGTGCGCAAGGGTGTCCAGCTCCTGCTGCACGACATGCGGCACGCGATCCTGCCGGAACTCGTGCTGTCGAGCGGCAGGCGCGCCGACCTGGTGTCCATTTCGGAAAAGGGCGAGATCTGGATCGTCGAGATCAAGACGTCCATCGAGGATTTTCGCGTCGATCGCAAATGGCCGGAATACCGGGACTATTGCGATCGCCTGTTTTTCGCCACGCACAAGGAGGTGCCGCTCGACATCTTCCCGGAGGATTGCGGGCTCTTTCTTTCAGACGGTTATGGCGGACATCTGCTGCGCGAAGCGCCGGAACACAGGCTGCCGCCCGCCACCCGAAAGGCGATGACGCTGAATTTTTCCCGCGCCGCCGCCCAGCGCCTGATGCTGGCGGAATGGGCGACCGGCAAGAGTTTCGACGAGGCGTAACTTATTTCGGCGCGCGCTTGGCGAGGATGCGCTGCAGAGTGCGGCGATGCATGTTGAGCCGGCGCGCTGTCTCGGACACGTTGCGCTCGCACATCTCGTAAACCCGCTGGATATGCTCCCAGCGCACGCGATCCGCGGACATCGGGTTTTCCGGCACGTCCGCCCGTTCGCCCGGCCGCTGTGTCAGCGCCCCGAAAATGTCGTCGGCGTCGGCGGGCTTGGCCAGATAGTCGAGCGCGCCGAGCTTCACGGCCGTCACCGCCGTTGCGATATTGCCGTAGCCCGTCAGCACGATCACCTTGGTATCCTCGCGGCTCTGGCGGATCGCCTCGATTACATCAAGCCCGTTGCCGTCGCCGAGACGAAGGTCGACCACGGCATATTTCGGCGGCCGCGCCTTGGTCTTGGCGATGCCTTCCGCGACGGACTCCGCCGTGTCGACCAGGAAGCCGCGGGTCTCCATGGCGCGGGCGAGACGACGCAGGAACGGTCCGTCGTCATCGACGATCAGCAGCGACGGGTCGGGCCCGAGTTCGGGGTCGGCGTGAACCTTGGTCGGTTCCGGGTGTGTTTCCATCTCTTTTTCTCCGCGGGTTTTAGAAGGCCCGCTTGCCTTTTCATGATGATCGGCCGGCCGGCCGGCTTATTTCAAGTCCTGTGCGTCCATCACCGAACGCGGCCATTCGATATGAATGCGGGCACCCGGTTCGCCGCTGTCGCGATTGCCGAAGCGGATCGAGGCGCCGGACCGTTCGAGCAGCGTCTTGGCGATGAAGAGGCCAAGCCCGAGGCCGCCTGCCCGTTCGTCTTCCCTGGGTCTCTTCGTCATATAGGGTTCGCCGATCCGGGAGAGAATATCCGGCGCATAACCCTGGCCGTCATCCTCGATGGTGATCGCCACCCGCTCGGCATTGTGCTCGACCGTAACGATCACCTTGCTCCGGGCATAGTCGACTGCGTTTTCGATCAGGTTGCCGAGCCCGTATATAATGCCGGCATTGCGGTTGCCGATAGGCTCGTTACCCCGCCCGTCCTTCTCGACCAATTCGATCTCGATGCCGAATTGCCGATGCGGCGCCACCACCTCCTCGACCAGGGAGGAAAGCGGCAGCCGGCGCATGTGTTCCTCGCTCTCCGCGGAAAGGGAGGTGAGCCGGCGAAGGATGTCGCGGCAACGTTCGCTCTGGCTTCTCAGCAGCAGCACGTCCTCGCGAAACCGGTCGTCAGCGCCAAGCTCGCGTTCCATCTCCTTGGCGACGACGCTGATCGTTGCGAGCGGCGTGCCAAGCTCATGGGCGGCGGCGGCTGCCAGTCCGTCGAGCTGCGAAAGATGCTTTTCGCGCTCCAGCACCAGTTCGGTCGCCGCCAGCGCATCGGCAAGCAGCGTCGCCTCATGGCTGACGCGATAGGCATAAAAGGCCGCGAACATCATCATCGAGGCGATGGAACACCAGACGCCGAGTTGCATCACCGGCTGGATCCGCAGCGGCTCGCCCTCGTACCAGGGCACCGGATAGGGCGAAAAGGCGAGCACGGTGGTGCAGACCAGCGCAAAGACGATCAGGACCAGCGAATGGCGCAGCGGCTGGGAGGCAAAGGCGATGATGACAGGCACGCAGATCAGCGGCGCGAAGGGATTGGCGAGCCCGCCGGTGATGAACAGCAGCGCCGCCATCTGCAACAGGTCGAAACCGAGCAGCGCCAGTGCCGATTTCGGGCCGAGCCGGTGGGTCGGCGGAAACCAGGCCGACAGCGTGAGATTGGCGATCGCGAGCGCCCCGACCAGAATGCCCGCCTCTTGCAGAGGCAGCGGAAACTGCAGCAGCAGCCCGACGATGACCACGGTAATCGTCTGGCCGGCGACCGCAAGCCAGCGCAGCCGCACCAGCGTCTGAAGCCGGATTCGTCGGCTCGAAGGACCGAATTGTGCAAAACGCACTGAAGGACTGTCTACGCTCAACCGCCTGCTCTTTACCTTGCCACGCGCCCGTCATCTCAGGCCGCCTTCATAAACCGGCTCGACTTCAGGTCGCAGGCGGCATTCTGTCACGTCCCGCGCGGTTTGGCACGTGTCGTCGGCACAGCCTCGGCCGGCTCCTCCGGCCAGGGGTGTTTCGGATAACGGCCGCGCATCTCGGCGCGCACATCCTTCCAGGAACCGGCCCAGAAACCGGGCAGGTCCCGCGTCGTCTGGATCGGCCGGTGCGCCGGCGAGGTGAGTTCGAGAAGCAGCGGCAGCTTGCCGCCGGCGATCGCCGGATGTTTCTTCAGCCCGAACAGTTCCTGCACCCGGATCGACAGGACCGGTTCCTCGCCGTCGTAGCGGATCGGATGCCGCTCGCCGGTCGGCGCCTCGAAATGCGTCGGAGCCAGCTTGTTGAGATCCTGGGAGACCTCGTGCGGGATGAGCGATCGCAGCCCTTCCGAAAGACTACCGGGATTGATGGAATCGAGGCCCGACGCATTGCCCTGGAATGGCACGAACCAGTCGTCGAGCCGGTCGAGCAGCGCCTCGTCGCTCATGTCCGGCCAGGGCTCGCCGATCGACCGGTTCAGGAAACCGATCCGGTCACGCAATTGCGCGCCTTCCTTGGAGAAAGGCAGAACCTGGAGCCCCAGTTCCCGCACGCCGTCCGCCAAGGCCTGCGCCGCCCGTTCGCCGCTCGGCCTTGGCAGCGGCCTTTCCTCGAAGACGATGGCGCCGAGCCGCGTCACCTTGCGGGCGCGCACCTGCCGGCTTGCCCGGTCGAAGAAACACTCGTCGCTCTCCCGGATCGCGCCGGAAAGCTCGGCCTCCACATCCGCCCGGCTGATCTCCGCCGCAGCCAGAATGCGCGCCTGCGCCGCCCGCCCGGTCAGGTCGGCGATGACCAGCATCTGGGATGCCGCCAGCCGTTCCGTTTCCTGCAGTTCCGCACCACGCCCGTTCGCCATCACGAAACGCCCGCGCCCGCCGCGTTGCAGGGCGATCCGGTCCGGATAGGCATGCAGGAGAAGCCGGCCGGCCGGAACCGCCTCATTGGATTGCGATCTCTTCGGCAGGTTCGAGAAAATCCGGTCCGCCAGCTTTCGAGCCGCATCGGCCCTCTCGCCGCGTTCGTTGCGGAACCGGCGCAGCCGCTCATCGAGGTCGATATCGCTGCCCCCGAGCCCCTGTTCCGTCAGAAGCACCGCAAGCAGGCAGGCAGGCCTGCCGAAACCTTCCTCGGCCGCCGAGATCGCCATCGCCGAAAGCCGCGGCGGAAGCGCCAGTTCGCGCATCAGCCGGCCCTTTTCCGTCAGCCCGCCCTGGGGGACGAGCGCACCGAGCTGGACGAGCAGCACCTTTGCCTCATTGAAGGCCGGCCCGGGCGGCGGATCGAGAAAGGCAAGCGCCGTCGGATCCTGAACGCCCCAATGGGCAAGATCGAGAACCAGGCCGGAAAGATCGCTCGCCAGGATCTGCGGCGGCGTGAACGCCTGCAGTGCCGCCGTCTGGCCCGGATGCCAGAGGCGGATCGCGATACCCGGCTCGGTTCGCCCGGCGCGGCCCGCCCGCTGGTCGGCCGAGGCGCGGGAAACGCGCACCGTTTCCAGCCGGGTGATCCCGGTCGAGGGCTCGAACACCGGCAGGCGCTGTTGCCCGCTGTCGATGACGATCCTCACTCCATCTATGGTGATCGAGGTTTCGGCGATCGACGTGGCCAGCACGATCTTGCGCTGCCCGGCGGGTGCCGGCCGGATCGCGAGATCCTGTTCCTTCTGGGACAGATTGCCGTAAAGCGGCACGACCACGGTCTCCGGCCCGAACCGGCCCGCAAGCCGCTCGGCGGTCCGCAGGATTTCCGCCTGTCCCGGCAGGAAAGCGAGGATAGAGCCGATCTCGCTCGCATGCGCCTCGACGATCGCCCGGGTCGTCGCATCCTCGATCCGTTCGTTCGGCGCACGGTCGCGATGCCGGATGTCGATCGGAAAAGTCCGGCCCTCGCTCCTGATGACCGGCGGCTCGCCGAGCAGCCCCGCGACGCGCTCCACATCCAATGTGGCCGACATCACCAGGATCCTGAGGTCGTCGCGCAGCGCCGATTGCACGTCGAGCGCCAGCGCCAGCCCGAAATCCGCATCGAGCGACCGTTCGTGGAATTCGTCGAAGATCACGGCGGAAACGCCGGAAAGCTCCGGATCGTCAAGAATCATCCGCGCGAAAACGCCCTCGGTCACCACCTCGATCCGGGTTTTCGCCGAGATCCTGTTGTCGAGCCGCATCCGGTAACCGACCCTGTCGCCCACCTGCTCGCCGAGCAGCGACGCCATGCGGGATGCGGCCGCGCGTGCCGCAAGCCGCCGCGGTTCGAGCAGGATGATCTTTCCCACGCACCACGCCTGGTCGAGCAGCGCGAGCGGCACGAGCGTCGTCTTGCCGGCGCCCGGCGGCGCCGACAGCACGGCACGTGTGCCCTTGGCCAGCGCCTCCATTATATTGCCCAGCACTTCGGTGACGGGAAGCCTTGGCAGGGCTCCGGCGATCGGGCCTGCCTCCTGCACCGTGGTCATCAGCGTCTAACCTGTCCGCTGACATGTCGATAGGCAAGGATTGCTCCGGCAAGATCCTCGAGCGCTGCACCGACTGACTTGAAGAGCGTGATCTCTTCGGGGCTCGCGCGGCCCGGATGCCGTCCATGGGCAAGCTCGGCCAGTTCCGCCCTGATCCCGTCCTTTGCCAGCACGCCGCTCTGCAACGGCAGGACGATATCCCCGCCTTCCTTCATGGCGCCGGCGCGCGTATCGACGAACACCGATGAGCGCCGCACCGCCTCGTCGTCGCTCTCGCGCATGTTCGGCTTGAAGGCGCCGACCAGGTCCAGATGAGCGCCCGGCTTCAGCCATTCGCCGCGGATCAGCGGCTCGCTCGACAGCGTCGCACAGGAAATGATGTCTGCCTGTCCGGCCGCAGCGGCGAGGTCCTCGACCGCTACCGCATCGAGACCGAGCGCTCTTGCCTCGCGTGCGGTCTCCTCCGCCTTCTCTATATGACGCCCCCAGATGCGGAAATGCTCGAGCGGCCGTGTAATCGCATGCGCCTGCATCAGGTTTAGCGATAGCCGGCCCGTGCCCACCATCAGCATGGTCCGCGCATCCTCGCGCGCGAGATATCTGGCGGCGAGCGCCGAAGTCGCGGCAGTGCGCCGCGCCGTGAGCTCGCCGCCCTCGACGACCGCCAGCATCTCGCCGGTCTTGCCCGACGAAAGAAGATAGCTGCCGAAGATGGTGGAGAGGGACCGGAGGTGGTTGTCCGGGAACAGATTGAGGATCTTGACGCCGATATGGTCGCCCGGCACCCATGCCGGCATCAGCAGCATGACGGCGCTTGTTTCGCCCGGCACCTCCATCTCATGGTGATGGCGCACCGGCATTACGCATTCGCTTTTGAACATCGCCTCGATCGCGTCGATCAGTTCCGCAAAGGGTAGGGCATCCCGGGTCTGCACCTCGTCCAATACCAGCATGTCACACTCCAGCCGCCAGAAACCGCTTTCACCCTAACAATGGGAAATCGCCGCGTAAAATCGGTTTTTATGGGCAGCCAAGCTGCCCTTTCGTTAATCGCTGCTTATTTTCTGGCCGGAAATCGACTGTTTTGGGCGGGTCGCAAGAAAAATGACAGTTTTTTGAAAAAGGCAGTTGACTTG
>UCEY01000005.1 GCA_900471605.1 Hyphomicrobiales bacterium
GACAAGCCCAAGGATGACGGCAGGCGACATGTGCCGATGATCGATCACGCCCACCCGCCACTTGGACCACGCCTCAGGCCGCGGCCGTGCGGAAAATCTTCGCTCCGGAAGGTGCGCTGGTCATGCCGCCGTCGACGGTGATCTCGATGCCGGTAATATTGGCGGCATCGTCCGAAGCAAGATAAAGCGCGGCCTTGCCGATCTCTTCCGCCTCGCTCATCCGTCCGAGCGCGCTCATGCCGCCGAGTTTCTCTTCGAGAGCCGACATGGCATCGTCGGTCTGCGCGAAGGGCGACCAGATCGGCGTTTTCGTTCCGCCCGGCGTCACCTGGTTGACGCGAATGCCGTGCGGCGCAAGCTCGGAGGCGAGATTGCGCGTCATAGCGCGCACCCCGGCCTTGGTCGCCGCGTAGGCGGACCAGCCCGGCGCACCCAGAACCGCATGCACGGACCCGTTCAGGATCACCGAGGCGCCCTCGTTCAGGTGCGGCAGCGCCGATTGAACCGTGAAGAACACCGCCGTGAGATTGGTGCTGATGATCCGGTTAAACTGTTCGAACGTGGTCTGGCCAAGCGGCGTTACGCCGCCGATACCGGCATTGGCGAAGACGATATCGAACTTGCCGACTTTCTCCGCCGCTTCCGCAAACGCCTTTTCGGTGGCCGCAATGTCCGTGACGTCGACCTTCACTGCCAGAACATTTCCGCCGAGCGCCTTTTCGGCCGCGGCCAGCGTTTCCGGATTGCGGCCGGTGATTACCACCTTCGCCCCCTCCGATAGAAACACCTTGGCGGTCGCGAGACCGATACCGCTATTGCCGCCGGTGATGAGGGCAACCTTGTTGTTGAGACGCATGGGATGACTCCTTGGGGCTAAAACTCGATCTGGGCGACGTCAATCTGGATTATGATCGACATCCATATGGATTATGCTTATAATCCTAAACCGTCAAGCCACGCAGGCAGGAGAATTTTCATGGGCCATTCCCAACTCGAAAAACAGAAGACGCATGACCGGATCGTCGAGATCGCCTCACGGCGGCTGCGCGAGAAGGGGCTGGATGGCATCGGCGTCGCCGACCTGATGAAGGAAGCGGGCCTGACCGTCGGCGGTTTCTACAAACACTTCGCCTCCCGCGACGACATGGTCGCCGAGGCGATGGAACTGGCCTTCGGTTCCTGGGACGCAAAGATGCTGGCCCAGGGCAAAGCGCCCTCGGATGTGTCGTTTGAGGACTATGCCACGGAGTATCTGAGCCTCGGCCACCGCGATGACGTCGAAGGCGGCTGCCCCTTCGCCGCCTTGACCGCCGATCTGGCGCGCAGCGGCGAAAAGTGCCGGTCCCAGGCGACGGGCCGCCTCAAGTCCAATCTCGGCAAGATGACCGCACGCATGACCGCCGCCGACGAAGAAAAGGCCCGCCGCAAGGCGATCATCGTATCGAGCATGATGACCGGAGCCGTCGGCCTGTCGCGGATATCCAACGACGAAGCCCTTTCGGCGGAAATCCTCTCGACGGTGCGCGAATTCGTCGAGGACTTCGCAAGCCGGTAAGGTCATTCACCTCGGCGGCCGGGCCTGTGTTTCCGCGCCGAGCAGTCGTGATGGCCCGATCCCTTCGTCCGGAAACCGCGAAATGAGGTGGGCGGCTTCTCACTATCTTTCCCGAAACGCAAAAAACTCCGGCTTGCGGCCGGAGTTTTCATGATGCGGGTCCTTCTGGAAGACCGCTGCTTATTCCGAGGCGGCATCCGCCAGGGCCGGCTGCGAGCCGTCGCCTTCGGAAGCGCCCTCTTCACCGGCGCCTTCGCCGCGGCGCGGACGACGCGGACGGCTGCTGGCCGTGCGGCGGCGGCGCGGAGCCGCTTCCGCCTGCGCTTCTTCCTCGACGGCCACTTCGGCAGGCGTGCCTTCGATCACCGGCTGCGGGCCGGAACCGTCGATGACGGGAGCGACCGGCTGAGGTGCCGCGACCTGGGCCGGGACCGCTGCAGCGGCCGGCTGTTCCTGACGGTTCTGGTTTTCCCGGCGGGGACGTTCGCGCTGCTGGTCACGCTGCTCGCGGGGCTCCCGCTGTTCGCGGGGTTCTCGCTGCTCGCGAGGTTCGCGCTGTTCACGCTGCTCCCGGCGGGGCTGCTGTTGCTGGACCTGCGGCTGCGGCGCCTCGTCCACGGACGGCTGCTGCGAGAAACCGTTGTCCTCACTGTCGCCATTGTCCATGTCGTCCTGATCCTGAACGTTGCCGTCCCGGTCCTGGTAGTCGCCACGATTGTCGTGCTGGAACCTGTCCTGCATCTGCGCCTGTGCGGCGGCAATGATGCGGTTGTAGTGTTCGGCGTGCTGGAGATAGTTCTCCGCCATCACGCGGTCGCCGGAGCTTTGGGCGTCGCGCGCGAGCTGGCTGTATTTTTCTGCGATATGCTGGGCGGTTCCGCGGATCTTCACGTCCGGGCCGGAGCTGTCATAGGTGCGGCTGAGAGGATTGCCGCCCTTGCGGTTGAAGTTGTTGTTTCCACCGCCGCCGCCATTGTTGTTATTGTTATTGCCGCGCCCTCGACCGCGTTTGTTCTGCTGTCCTGGCCTCATCTATCGTTCACCAATTCTCTGTCTTCGCTGATAAGGGGCCACGCGGCCTGCCGGACAGAGCCGAACAAGACTTCGCGTGCCGCGCACAGGCCGACCAAAGCGTCCTGCCGCTTGTGAAAGTCAAATTAACTGATTCACGCACCGGGAATTGTTCAACCTTCGCAACTCTTCGAAAAGAGAAGGATCAAAGGGTTGCCCTGTAACCCGAACGAATCGCTGTTCATTCCCAGCCGTCCCAGTGCGTAGTTGCAAGCTATCTCGCTTCCTTCGGGAATCCAAGCCTTTTCTTTAGCCTGAAAAATCAGGGATGATTCACGGTAAATACGAGAACCCGATCATTGTCGCCGTAGTCGCGAACCGCCTCGACCAGCGCAAAGCCGGCGGCGCGGAAAATCGCGGTCACGGTTTCCTTCTGATCGAACCCGATCTCGACGCCGATAACGCCGTCCTTTTCGAGGAAATCTCCCGCACCCGCTGCAATCGCGCGATAGGCTTCCAGCCCATCCGGACCTCCATCTAGCGCTGCCAGCGGATCAAAATCCCGGACTTCCGGTTCCAGTGCGGGGATAACATCGCTTCGTATATAGGGCGGATTTGACACGATTATGTCGAAACACCCTGAAATTGCGTCGAACCAGTGGCTGCGGATCGCCTGAAATCTCTCTGCCAACCCCAGCCGGGCCGCATTCTGCGTCGCCGTCTGCAGGGCATCCGGGGAAATATCGCTGCCGATCCCCTGAGCCTTCGGGCTTTCCTTCAGGAGCGCCAGGATGATCGCGCCGGTTCCGGTACCGAGATCGAGAATGCGCGCAGAACCCTTGCCTGCGACAATCTGCCCCACATGGGCAAGCATTGAATCCACCAGGATTTCGGTGTCCGGGCGCGGCTCCAGCGTTTCCCTGGAAATCAGGAGCTCCACGCCATGGAATTCACGTGATCCTAATATGCGGTGCACCGGCTCCCGTTTCAAGCGCCGCCCGACCGCATTCTCGATCCGGGCGATCTCCTCCTCCGTCAACACCCGCTCGCCGCCGACGAAGACCTCGGTCGAGGAAAGCCCAAGCAGCCCGCCGATCAGCAACCGCGCCTCGATCGCCGCATCCGGCAGTCCCGCCGCCGACAACCGCGACCTGGCATCAGCGACGGCTGCGGACAGAACCGTCATCCCTGCTGCTCGCCGAGCTGCGCGAGCTGGCCGGCCTGGTAGTCGGAAATCAGCGCATCGACGACTTCGTCGATATCGCCCTCCATCATCCGGTCGAGCTTGTAGAGCGTCAGGTTGATGCGGTGGTCGGTCACCCGCCCCTGCGGGAAATTATAGGTACGGATACGCTCGGACCGGTCACCGGAACCGACTTGGCTCTTGCGGTCGGCGGAACGTTCGCTGTCGGCCTTCTGCCGCTCCATGTCATAAAGACGGGTGCGCAGAACCTGCATCGCCTTGGCGCGGTTCTGGTGCTGCGACTTTTCCGAACTGGTCACCACGATGCCGCTCGGCAGGTGGGTGATGCGCACCGCGGAATCGGTGGTGTTGACGTGCTGGCCGCCGGCTCCCGACGACCGCATCGTATCGATGCGGATATCTTCCGGCCGGATTTCGATGTCGATCTCCTCGGCCTCCGGCATCACCGCCACCGTGGCGGCCGAGGTGTGGATGCGGCCGCTCGCTTCCGTGTCCGGCACGCGCTGCACCCGGTGCACGCCGGATTCGAACTTCAGTTTCGAGAACACTCCGCGCCCGGTCACCGTCGCGATGATTTCCTTGTAGCCGCCGGCTTCGCCTTCGCTCGCCGACAGGACCTCGACCTTCCAGCCCTTGGTCGACGCATAGCGCTCGTACATCCGGAACAGGTCGCCCGCGAAAAGCGCCGCCTCGTTGCCGCCGGTGCCGGCGCGGATTTCGAGGATCGCACTCCTCTCGTCCGCCGCATCCTTCGGCAGCAACAGCACCTGCATGTCCTTTTCCAGCGCCTCGAGCCGTTCCTCGGCGTCCGGCAGCTCCAGTTCGGCAAGCTCGCGCATCTCGCGATCGGTACCCTTGTCGGTCAGCATCGACCGGAGATCGGCCACCTCGGCGATCGACTTCTCGTATTCGCGGATCTTGCGCACCAGCGGCTGCAGTTCGGAATATTCGGACGCCAGTTTCACATAGACGTCGGCGGCAGGTCCCTCCGACATGCGCGCTTCGATCTCGCCGAACCGGCGTTCCAGCTCGCGCATCTTTTCGACAGGAAGCTTCGCCAATTATAAAACTCCAACTATGCCATTCGTCATCCTCGGGCTTGTCCCGAGGATGACGGCCTCAGATGAGGTGGGAGCACATAGCTCGACCAATAGCTGTCATTCAATCGTCAAACCGGAATATTGTTGGCCGCGGCGAACCGTACGAGCAGCGCGCGGATCGGCTCCGACGACCTGATATCGTCGAGCGCCGCGTTCAATTCCGCCGACAACTGGTCGATGTCGAGCCCGAGCAGCATTGCCTTGACCGGCCCGATCGAGGTCGGGGACATGGAAACCGAGCGGAAACCGACGCCGAGCAGAGCCATGGCCGAGAGCGGCTTGCCCGCCATCTCGCCGCACAGCGTCACCACCGTCTTGTTGCGTTCGCCGGCCCGCGCAATGTCGCGCAGGATGCGCAGGAACGGCTTGCCGAGATTGTCGAAACGGTCGGAAACCCGGGCATTGCCGCGGTCGGCCGCCATGGTGAACTGGAACAGGTCGTTGGAACCGACCGAAACGAAATCCACTTCGGCCATCAGCTCGTCGAGCTGCCACATCAAGGCCGGCACTTCCAGCATCGCCCCGAACTGCAGCTTGCGCGGCAGGCTGTGGCCGAATTTCGAAAGATGCTGCACTTCCTTCTGCATCAGGTCGCGCACCGCATGGATTTCCGAAACCTCGGTCACCATCGGCAACATCATCTTGAGTTCGGCGCCGGCGGAAGCCCGCAGCAGCGCGCGGAGCTGGGTGCGCAGAAGACCGGGCCGGTCCAGCGACAGGCGGATCGCCCGCCAGCCGAGCGCCGGGTTTTCCTCTTCCTGGGCGCGAAAATAGGAGACGACCTTGTCGCCGCCGATATCGAGCGTGCGGAACGTCACCGGCCGGCCGGCCGCCTGCTTGATGACGTTGCGGTAGAAGCTTTCCTGCTCCTCGAGTTTCGGCATCGTCGAAGCGATCATGAACTGCAGCTCGGTGCGGAACAGGCCGATGCCGTCGGCGCCGGATTCCGAAAGCTGCGGCAGGTCCACCAGCAGGCCGGCATTCATCTGCAGGCTGATGCGCTTGCCGTCCTTGGTCAGCGGCTCGACATCCCTGAGCGCCCGGAACTGTTCCTGCCGGCGGGCCCGCAGGCGTACCTTTTCCTCATAGGCCTTCTGCAGATCGAGAACCGGCCGCAGATGGATCTGGCCGTCGTCCCCGTCGATGATGATCGGATCGCCGTTTTCCGCAAGTGCCACCACGCCCGCCGCCTGGCCGACGACCGGAATGCCCATGGCGCGCGCGACGATCACCACATGGCTGGTCACGGCTCCGTCTTCCAGCACCAGGCCGCGCAGGCTGGCGCGCGGATAGTCGAGCAGTTCCGCCGCCCCCATGGCGCGCGCCAGAATGATCGCGTCGGCCGGAAAACCTTCATCGAAGGCGCGGCCGGAAAACCCCGTCAGCTGGCGCAGGAGCCGGTTGGCGAGATCGTCGAAATCGTGCATCCGCTCGCGCAGATAGGGGTCGGTGAGGCGCATCATCCGCGCCTTGGTGTCGCTCTGGACCTTCTCGACCGCCGCTTCCGCCGTCAGACCGTTATGGATCGCCTCTTCCATGCGGCGAACCCAGCCCTGGTCGTGGGCGAACATCCGGTAGGTTTCGAGCACCTCGCGATGCTCGCCTTCCTGGGAGACCTCGCGGCGCGACAGCATGTCGTCGATGGAAATGCGCAAGGAGCCGAGCGCTTCCGCGAGCCGCTTGACTTCCTTCTCGGCGTCTTCGTTGAGCAGGTTGGTGACGACGATGCGCGGCTCGTGCAGCACCACATGGCCGAGGCCGATGCCCTCGTTATAGGCGTCCGCATCGATTGTCACGGCGCGGGTGAGGTCGAGTTCGAGGCCAGGCCGGGTGATCTTTTTGAGTTCGCCGGTGGCGATCATCTCGGCGATCACCATCGCCGTGGTTTCGAGCGCCTCGACCTCGTCCTCGCGATAGTTGCGGCTCGCCTTGTTCTGGACGACGAGAACGCCGAGCGTGCGGCCGGCCCGGAGGATCGGCACGCCGAGGAAGGAATGGTAGATCTCTTCGCCGGTTTCCGGGAGATAACGGAAAGCCGGATGCGCCTGCGCATCGGAAAGATTGAGCGGCTGCGCTGACGCGGCGATCGTGCCGACCAGGCCCTGGCCCATCTTCAGCTGCGAGGTGTGGACCGCTTCCTTCTTGAGGCCTTCGGTCGCATAAAGTTCGAGGACGCCGTCGGAGCGGAGCACGTAGACCGAGCACACCTCGGCCACCATGTTGCTCGCGATCTGGCGGACGATCCGGTCAAGGCGCTCCTGCGGCTCGAGCGGCTCCGCCATCAACTCGCGTAGCCGCTTCAACAGAACGCGCGGACCTGCCGACAGGTCTCTCATCGGCATATGCTCTCCCGAAACGAGGTCACCCCAACCGGAAGACGGCACGCCCGACTGCCGGCGCGCCGAACCGGCTCATTATCAACTCTTATCGAGACCGTAAGCGGAATGCAAAGTCCGAACCGCGAGTTCCGAATAGGCACCGTCGATCAGGATCGAAATCTTGATTTCCGAGGTGGTGATCGCCTTGATGTTGATGCTTTTTTCGGCAAGTGCCTTGAAAGCATGCGCGGCAACGCCCGCATGGCTGCGCATGCCGATGCCGATGACCGACACTTTCGCGAGACCTGATTCGGTCTGCACCACGTCGAAGCCGATCTTTTCCTTGTTGTCTTCGAGCACCTTCATGGCCTTCTGCACGTCTCCGGACGGGACCGTGAAGGTCATGTCGGTGCGCGAGCCGTCTTCCGACGTGTTCTGCACGATCATGTCGACATTGATATGCGCTTCGGCGAGCGGGCCGAAGATCGCCGCCGACACGCCCGGCCGGTCGGCCAGACGCCGGAGCGAGATCTGCGCTTCATCCTTGGCATAGGCGATGCCGGTGACGACTTCCTGTTCCACGATTTCTTCCTCGTCGCAAATCAAAGTACCGGGCGGGTTCAAAAGGTCGCCCATGCCCGGTGCATCGGGATCCTCGAAACTGGAGCGCACGAAGGTGCGAACCTTGTGGACCATGGCGAGCTCGACCGAGCGCACCTGCAGAACCTTCGAGCCGAGCGATGCCATTTCCAGCATTTCCTCGAAGGAGACTTTCTTCATGCGCCGCGCCTGCGGCACGATGCGCGGGTCGGTCGTGTAGACGCCGTCGACGTCCGTATAGATGTCGCAGCGGTCGGCTTTGACGGCGGCCGCGATCGCGACAGCCGACGTATCGGAACCGCCGCGGCCGAGCGTCGCGATCCGGTTGTCGGGGCCAAGCCCCTGGAAGCCGGCGACGACGGCGACCTGGCCCTCGCCCATCCGCTTGACGATCTCGGCACCGTCGATCTCCAGGATACGCGCCGCGCCATGGGCGCTGTCGGTACGGATCGGGATCTGCCAGCCCTGCCAGGACCGCGCGTTGATGCCCATCGACTGCAGGGCGATCGCCAGAATGCCTGACGTCACCTGCTCGCCTGATGCGACGACCGCATCATATTCGCGTGCATCGTAGAAAGGAGAATTGGCGCCGGAGGCTTTCGGCATGTCCTGAACCCAGCCGACCAGCTCGTTGGTTTTGCCGGACATCGCCGAGACGACCACCGCGACCTCGTGTCCGGCCTCGACCTCGCGCTTCACATGGCGCGCGACATTGTGAATGCGTTCGAGATTGGCGACCGAAGTGCCGCCGAACTTCATGACGATGCGTGCCATACCGACCAAAACCACTGTTTCGCCCGCACGGCTCACGGAGCCTGGGGCGTCTGCTTTCAAACCGCCTCGAAATCCCGCCATTTGTGACAGGAAATCCAAGTTGCGGGGTCTCTTATCGAAAAGGCTGAAAAGGCGCAATGGTCAGAACATAGGCGAACGGTACGCTCCGTATAAAGGAAGCACATGCCGGGCACGAAAAAGGCCGCCCGGAGGCGGCCTTTCGAGATCATCGGCGGATCAGCGGTTCGGGTTGCATCCCGGACCGAGACGGCAGGGGCGCCCGCCCTCGTCCGGCGGCACCACGCCATTCGCGTCCGGCGGCGGTTGGAGGTTGTTGCTGCGTTCAGCCCGCTGGATCGCGCGCCGGTCATCGCCGCTGCGATCGAAACGCGGCGGAGGTGGCGGGCTCCGATCAACCCGGTCCCGATCCCGGTCAAAACGATCCCGGTCGAACCGATCGCGATCTCCCTGCCAGACAGGCGGGCGCGGCGGCTGCCGGTCGCCGGGGCTCCAGCTGCGGTCGCGGTCCCAGCGCGGAGCTCCATCACGGTCCCAGCGCGGCGGCGGGGGCGGGGGCGGCGCGATGCGTGCATCACGTCTCCAGTCGTAGCGGTTCCACCGGTCGCGATCCCGATAGAAGTCGCGGTCGCGATAGTAGCGGCCCCAATAGCTGCCGACGTCGAAGGTCACCATCGGAATGCCGAGGCCCTCATAATAGTCGGGCGCCACATAGACGCGGTTGGAGCGGTAGGTGGCCTGGACATAATTGCCCGAAACCCAGCCGCGGCCGCCGACAAAGGCCACGTCGCACCAGTTGACGCTGCTCATGCAGCCATAGATCGTCACCGGCGCACCGACCGGAATGACGTCGACGGCCGGATAGCCGGTGCTCGGACCGGACCGCATGTTGACATTGGCCGTGGCGACCCCGCGCACGGCCGCATCCGCAATCGACGGCGCCACGAACAGGGCGCAAAGTGCCGCAACGGACATCAGAATTTTCTTCACGGGCTTCCTCCTGAGAAACCGAATGGCGTTCGAGCCGCGCTGAGCGTCCTCCGAACGGATTTCGTCGGATATCAATGTTCGAGACATCCCCATTGTTCCAGGGTGCCTCTGAATGACGCATGAATAAGCCGTTGGCAGGCGTTAACCTTTGGCAGGCCCGGTCGACTGCCGTTCGGCGATGTGGCAGGCGAGTTCCACCCGCCGCGCCGGGTTTGCAAATCCCGTCATCCCGTCCCTCAGAAGATCGAGTGCCACGGCGCCGAGCTCGCGCATCGGAATATGCACGGTCGTCAGCGGCGGATTGAGGAAGGCAGCCTGCGGCAGGTCGTCCATGCCCATCACCGAAACGTCGCCAGGCACCGTGCAGCCCATCTGCTGCACGCCCATCATCGCGCCGACGGCCAGGCTGTCGCCGGCAGTCAGCACCGCCGAGAAATCGAGCCCGTTCTTGCGTATCCGGTCGCTGATCGCCTGGGCGGCAAGCTCCGGCAGCCAGTCGTCGACCGGCACGACGAGGTCCGGCGGGCAAGGCAATCCGTGATGCTGGAAGGCGTCCTGCCAGCCTTCGCGCCGCCGGTCGATCGTCCGGCGGCCCGGGCGCATCAGGAACAGGATGCGCTTGTGCCCGAGCCGGATCAGATAATCCGTCGCCAGGTGCGCGGCCGAGCGATTGCAGGGCGTCACGCTGGAAAGCCGCATCATCGGATCGTCGCCGTTGATCATCACCACAGGCTTGCCGAAACCGCGGGTGGCTTCGAGCATGCCCTCGTCATCGACGGTCAGGAACAGCAGGCCCGCGACGTCGGGATCGACCCGCGCCTCCTCCAGCACCGCCTTTTCCTCCGACTGGTCGGCGACCGCGCGGGTGACGATGTCGAGCCCCAGCGCCTGGGCACGGTCCCGCAGACCCTCAAGGACATAGAGCGTGAACTGGTTGCGCACGTAATCGATCATCGCCGCGCTCGAGGCGGCAAGGATCACCTTCTTTCCCGCCACGGGGGCGGGCATGGCGTAATTGGCGTCCTTGGCGGCTTCGAGGATCCGCTGGCGGATGTCGGCGCGCACGCCCTTTTCGCCGGCCAGCGCTCGCGAAACCGTGCTCAGCGATACGCCGACCTTTTCCGCAATATCCTCCAGCCGCACCCGCCGGCTTTTCTTGCCGCGTTTACCCGGCACGATCGTGGCCGCCATGACATCCTCCCATCCACCGATGCGCACACTGCAAAAAATTTTCAGATTGCGCAATCAATTTTCAGATGTTTTCATAAGATCATCGCTCGGGAGAAGCGGATCGACAGGCTGCGTGGCAGATGCTGCAGCAAAGGGAGGAATTGAGACATGGGCCTTTCAGCCCGGGACATCCGTGAAAAACTTGACCGCCTCGTGGCCGGCATAACCGGGCTTCGCGACGACGGTCGTTTCCACGAACCCAATCTCGACGGAACCGCCGGCGACTATATCTCTTTCGACAGCTGGGAATGGCCGCAGGGCGTCGGTCTCTACGGCCTGATCCGGCTGTGGCTGTTGACCGGTCGCGAAGATTTGAAGACGCTGATCGAGAACTGGTACGCCTCCCGCATCGAAGCAGGTCTCCCGACGCTCAACGTCAACACTACCGCACCGATGCTCGGCCTCTCCGTCCTCTGGCGCGAAACCCGCGACCCGCGCTGGCAGCCGGTTCTCGATACCTGGGCGACCCGCGTCATGAGCGAGATGGGCCGCACCGGGGAAGGCGCCTTCGAGCATCACGTCTCCGACAAGGTCAACGACGACGAGCTCTGGGACGACACGCTTTATATGGTCGCCCTCTTCCTCGCGTCCTACGGCGAAGCGAGCGGCCGCCGCGAGCTGGTCGACGAGGCGGCAAAGCAGTTCCTCGTCCACACCCGCTATCTCGCCGACAAGAAGACCGGCCTGTGGTTCCACGGCTGGACCTTCCAGGGCCATCACAATTTCGCCGAGGCCCGCTGGGCGCGCGGCAATGCCTGGATCACCGCCGGCATGCTCGATCTTTTCGATCTCGCCGAAATGGGCAAGCCGGTGAAGGACTATCTTCTCGGCGTGCTGACCGCGCAGGTCAATGCGCTGCTGCCGCTGCAGACCGCGTCCGGCGCCTGGCGCACCCTGCTCGACGATCCGTCCTCCTACGAGGAAATTTCGGCGACCGCCGGCTTCGGTT
Source organism: Hyphomicrobiales bacterium (assembly GCA_900471605.1). Classification (GTDB taxonomy): domain Bacteria; phylum Pseudomonadota; class Alphaproteobacteria; order Rhizobiales; family Rhizobiaceae; genus Neorhizobium. Next base: position 11,750 of record UCEY01000005.1, read on the forward strand.
ATGGCCTTCTGAAGGGCTATCGCCTCGGCCTCGGCACCCATGAATGGCGCACCGCGGGCCTGAAGGCCGTCGAGGCGGTGCTCGCCAATATCGATGAAACCGGCACCGTGCTCAACGTCTCCTACGGCACGCGCATGGGCCATGACCTGCAATTCTATCGGGATATCCCCATCCAGCCGACCGGCTACGGACAGGCGCTTTCGATCCTCTGCCTCTCCGAAGCCATCCGGCATGTGGAACCGGGAGGCGAGACGGCATGACGATGAAAGTTCTCTACGGGGCCGGCCCCAACGACATCAAGAGCTATGACACCGCGCGCCTGCGCGCCGAATTCCTGATGGAAGACCTGTTCCAGGCCGATAAGGTCTCCTTCACCTATACCCATGTCGACCGTCTGATCGTCGGCGGCGCGGTTCCGGTATCGTCGACGCTGAGCTTCGGTTCGGGCGAGGACATCGGCACGCCCTTCCTGCTGTCCGCCCGCGAGATGGGCATCGCCAATCTCGGCGGCACCGGCGTCGTTTCGGTCGACGGCAGAAGTTTCACCCTGGAAAACCGTGACGTGCTTTATATCGGCCGCGGCGCCCGGGAAATCTCGGTCGCGAGCGCCTCCGCGGACAAGCCGGCCCGCTTCTACATGAACTCGGTTCCCGCCGGCGCCGATATCCCGCACCGCCTCATCAAGCGCGCCGAATCCAAGATGCTGACCTTCGGCGATGCCAAGCGCGCCAACCTGCGCAATCTGCGCATGTACATCCATCCGGAGGTCACGCCGTCCTGCCTGCTTCTGCTCGGCATCACCGATCTGGCCGACGGCAGCATCTGGAACACCATGCCTCCGCATCTGCATGAGCGGCGCATGGAAGCCTATTGCTATTTCGACCTGCCGGAGGAAGAACGCGTTATCCACCTGATGGGCCGCCCGGAAGAAACGCGCCATCTCGTGGTCAAGAACCTCGACGCCGTTCTGTCTCCCGCCTGGTCGATCCATATGGGCGCCGGTACGGCACAATACGCCTTCGTCTGGGGCATGACCGGCGAAAACCAGGAATATAACGACGTGGCCCCCGTGGCCCTCAGCGAACTGAAGTGAAGACGACCATGAATCCCGAAGCAAACTGGATGCGGAAAACCTTGAAGCCGGGCGAAGCTGTCCGGTACTGGCAGCTCGGCGCCATCGCGCAGGAGCGCTTCGACGTGCCGGACGCCCCGATGAAGGGCGAGATGGATCCGTTCTTCTTCCTCACCAAGGTCAAGAACTTCATTCCGCACGAATATCCCTGCCGCACCATCTTTGCCGAAACCTATCGCGGCAAACGCCCCGATGTCCGCGGCTCCTTCGATGCGACCCGCTGGTGGCTGCCTTTCGGCTCGCCACGGCTCGATCTCTCCGGCTTCTGGTTCCGCCCCACCCGGCTCGCCACCTGGACCCGCACCTATATCGAGGCGGAAACCGCCGGAACCGCAAAGATCCGCCTCGGCACCTGCGGCGGCGCCGTCATTTGGGTCAACGGCAAGGAAGCCGGCTGGATGGCGCCCTATAGCCGCAATCTGGAAGCCAAGCAGGAATTCGAACTGCCGCTCGTCGCCGGCCTGAATGAAATCACCCTGTTCTTCGATGATCTCGCCGAGCGCGACGCCCGCTACTTCTACCAGTTCGACTATCTCTCCGGCCCGGCGGCCAGCGTCGCCCTGCCCGTCCCGGTCGCAAGCGCGGTCGCAGCCAGCCTCGAACAGGCGCTCGACACCATGTATTTCGACCGCCAGCATTATTTCGGCGGCGATATCACCCTGCTCCTCTCCGAGCCGCTGCCGGTCGAGGTCAAGGTCAATGTCGCGGTCGAAGGCGATTTCATGTCGCGTGAACGCTTCGATTACGACTTCACGCTTCCTGCCGGCGCCACCCGCCTCAATGTCGGCCCCTCGGAAAAGGCACCCGCCGATTTCCGCCATTTCCGCATCACGCTGAATGCCGGCGGCTTCGTCGTCTCCCGCTCGCTCGGCGTCGAGATCTGCCATGCGGCCCGCCAGGGCGAGGCCCCGGCGTCGCTTGCCGAGCGCATCGTCGAAACGCTGACCGAGGTCTCGGAAAACTCCGAGCGCGACACCGTGCGCGCCTTCGCTCGTCTCGCAAGCGGCCGCTCAGGCCCCGATACGGATGCGATGATCGAGGAAATCCTGCCCTCGATCGAGGATTGCCACGATTGCGCCGATTTCTCGCTCGTGCCGCTCATCTGGTCGCGCACCGTCTGGGGCAAGGACATCAACGAAAAGACCAGGAGCCGCATCGACGGCGCCATCCTCAACTATCGCTACTGGATGGACGAGCCGGGCAATGACGTGCAGTGGTATTTCTCGGAAAACCACGCCCTGCTCTTCCACACCTCCGCCTACCTCGCCGGCAGCCTCCTCCCAGACGCCACCTTCGTCCGTTCCGGCCGCAAAGGTTCGGAGCAGGCGAAGGTTGGTGCCGCCCGCGTCCGCGCTTGGCTCGACCATTTCGAGCATTGGGAAATGGCCGAATTCAACTCGGCCCCCTATTTCCCGATCGACCTCAAGGGCCTGACCGCGCTTGCCGCCCTGTCCCCGGACAAGGATATCGCCGACCGCGCCAAGGCCGGCATCGTGCGGCTTTGCGAGATCATCGCCCGCTCCGCCCATCATGGCATGGTCACCGCGGCACAGGGACGCTCCTATGAGCACACGCTCTGCGCCGGCCGCTCGCTGGAACTTTCCGGTGTCGCCCGCCTGCTCTGGGGCAAGGGCTGGTATGGCCGCCGCGTCCACTGCCTGCCGCAGATGGCGGTGTGCCTGCGCGACCACGGGCTCGAAATCCCGGCCGAGCTTGCTGCCGTCGCCGATCATCGCGGTGCCCAGCATCAGGAATGGCGTTTCGCCCAGGGCGAAAACTCCTTCGCGGCCCTCTATCATTACAAGGGCGAGCATTTCGCCATGGGCTCGACGGTTCATTACCGCTGGGACGAATGGGGTTACCAGGAAACCGTCCTTCACTTGCGTCTCGGCGAGAAGCCGGAAGCGGCGATCTGGATCAACCATCCGGGCGAGACCATCCAGTTCGGCTACGGCCGCCCATCGTATTGGGGCGGTTGCGGCACCATCCCGCGCGCCCAGCAGTATCGCGGCCTGGCGATCCTCGAATTCACCACCTACGAGGAACAGCCGGATTTCACCCATGCCTGGTTCCCGAAGGCGGAATTCGACGAAACCAGCATTTCCGGCGGCGTTGCGCTCGCCCGTTCCGGCCGGGGCGCCGTCATGCTGCGGGCCCCCTCGAAGCTCGAGGTTGTTACCGAGGGTCCGTCGGCAGGAGCCGAATTGCGGCAGTACGGGCAGAAGACCCGCTGGATCGTCCGCGTCTGCGAGGCCGACAATCTCGCGACCGTCGAATACCGTTTCAGCGCGCTGGCACCGAGGCAGGAATCCGACGGCACCGTTGTCATCGACGACCCGGAATATGGTACCGTCCGTTTCAGGAAGGACGGCTCCGTGGAAGCCGAAGGCCGCGTCATTGCGCGGGCCGACTACACCGTCAAGGGCGAAGCAGCGATGCTGAGCCGCGCCTGACAAGAAGAATTCAAGTTAAGGCGCACAAGCGTGCGCTTTAAGAAACCGGACGGGAGGAGGCCCCGTCCATTCAGAGGAGGAAATGAGCATGAAAACCAAATCGCTTCTGGCGGGCGCGGCGTTCGCCCTTCTCATGTCGACGGCGGCACATGCCGGCGACGTGCGGATCATGTGGTATTCGGACGGCGTCGAAGGCGACGTCATGAAGGATCTCGTCGGCCGCTTCATGAAGGAAAACCCGGGCATCAACGTGACGCTCGACAACGTTGCCTACAGCGTCATCAAGGACCAGCTGCCCGTCCAGCTCGAAGCCGGCAATGGCCCGGACATCGCCCGCGTCACGGCGATCAAGGATCTTTCCAAGCACTGGCTCGACCTGCGCCCGCTGGTCAAGGACGCCAAGTACTGGGACGATAATTTCGGCGCCCAGGCAGACTGGATGCGTCCGGACGGTTCCAAGCAGATCTCCGGCTTCATGACGCAGATCACGCTGACCGGCGGTTACGCCAACAAGACCCTGTTCGACCAGGCAGGCGTTCCGCTTCCGGGCCCGAAGGCCACCTGGGAAGAATGGGCGGCCGCCGCCAAGAAGGTCAAGGAAAGCCAGAAAATCCCGTTCGCCATGGCGATCGACCGTTCCGGCCACCGCCTGACCGCTCCGCTCCTGTCCTACGGCGCCAACTATGTGGGCCAGGACGGCAAGCCGGCCCCGCTCGACAAGGGCGCCAAGGACTTCCTGACCAAGTTCGTCGGCTGGAACCAGGAAGGCTCCTTCTCCAAGGACGTCTGGGTCTCCGCCGCCGGCTCGACCTACCGCGCCGCCGCCGACGACTTCATCAACGGCCAGCTCGCCTTCTATTATTCCGGCTCCTGGCAGGTGGCGAACCTCGCGACCAAGATCGGCAACAGCTTCGACTGGGTGGCCGTCGGCAGCCCCTGCGGCCCGGCAGCCTGCACCGGCATGCCCGGCGGCGCAGCGCTTGTTGCCGTGAAGTACACCAAGAACCCGAAGGACGTCGCAGCCGTGATGGACTGGTTCGCCCAGGAGAAGATCGTCAAGGAATTCTCCGAGCGCACCCTCTTCCTGCCCGGCCACAAGGGCGTCGTCGACAAGGGCGGTCTCGACTTCAAGACCGACAACGCCTTCGCCAAGGCTGCCCTGACCAAATATGTCGAGGCATCCAAGACCACCTCCGACACCGCGCTGAAGCTGCCCGGCTGGCGCTGGTCCGACACGGTCTATGCCGCGATCGTCACCCGCGTCGGCCAGACGCTTGCCGGCGAGCTGAAGCTCGACGACGCGTTTGCCCGCATCGACGCCGACATTGCCCAGAAGGTCAAGGACGCGAAGTGACGGCATTGGGGTGAGCCCCTCACCCCGCCTCCGCTCCGCTCGGCGCACCCTCTCCCCGCAAGCGGGGCGAGGGGAAACGGCGCCGGCACGGCATATCCCTTCTCCCCGCCCGCGGGGAGAAGGTGCCGGCAGGCGGATGAGGGGCAAGCCGCACCATTGCGACAAGAAGACAGGGAGGGATGAATACCAACATGAGCACTGCAACACTCACCTCTCGCCTCGGCGGCCTCCTGATGGCGCCCGTGAATCTCCTGATGCGCGTCCTCGACATACCGTTGCGCGCCGTCCAGAAGGCGGCGGGCATCGGCGGCATGGCGGCGGTTTTCCTTGCCCCGAACATGCTGATCTTCGGCATTTTCGTGCTCCTGCCCCTCGTCATCAACTTCGTCTATTCGATGACCGGCGGCACGGCCTTCTTCCTGTCCGAGCGCGAGTTCGTCGGCGCCGCCCAGTATGAGCGCCTGTTCCAGTGCGCCAACTATCTCGATCCGATGTCCTGCCAGGAGGATGCCTTCTGGACCGCCGTCGGCAACACGTTCTGGTTCGTCGTCCTGCAGGTCAGCCTGATGATCCTGACGGCGCTGATCACCGCGCTGATCCTCAACCGTGACCTCGCCGCCCGCTCCTTCTGGCGCGCCGTGTTCTTCTTCCCGGTTCTGCTTTCGCCCGTTGTCGTCGGCCTGATCTGGAAGTGGATCCTGCAGCGCCAGGGCCTCCTGAATTTCGGCCTCTACCAGTTCGGCGTCGAGCCCTATACCTGGCTGACGGACCGCAACTGGACCTTCGTCGCCACGATCGGCGTCTCGCTCTGGGCGCATATGGGCTTTTACGCGCTGATCCTGCTCGCCGGCCTGCAGGCGATCCCTAAGGATCTTTATGAAGCCGCCGAAATGGACGGCACGAAGCCGGCGCGCGTCTTCTGGCGCATCACCCTGCCGCTGCTCATGCCCAATCTTCTGGTCGTCGTGGTGCTGGCGCTGATCCGCGCCGTGCAGATCTTCGACGAGGTCTATGTGCTCACCGGCGGCGGTCCAGGCACCAGCACGCTCTACCTCACGCAATATATCTACGAGACCGGCTTTGCCTCGGCGCTCCGCAACCCGGGCCTTGCCGCAGCCGCTTCGATCCTGATGGGCCTCGTGCTCGTTGTCCTGACACTGGTCCAGCTCGGCATCGGCCAGCGCGGCGAAAAGAAGGGGAAACGCTAATGGGTGTGGCTTCCCGCTTCATTCTGCGCCGCCGCGGCGGCAACGGCTGGCACTGGACGGACATCGTCACCTGGGTCTGGCTTGTCGGCGGACTGATCATCATGTTCGGCCCCGCCGTCTGGCTCGCCTTCTCGTCCTTCAAGACGCCGGCGGCACTCGCCGAGTTCCCGCCATCGATCCTGCCATATGTCACCAGCCAGGCGACCGTGCAGGGTTATGACAAGCCGCTGCAGCTCTTCGACGCGAAGATGCCGGACGGCTCCACCAAGGTACTGGCCGAAGTGCGCCGGATCGGGACCATGTCCCAGATGGTCGATCCGAAGACCCCGGGCGAGATCGTGCGCGTCAACATCAACGACCGCACCCCGGTACGCTCCGTCTCGTTCGCGACGGAAAACTACACGACGCCCTTCACCCAGTTCGATTTCCTGCGCTACCTGTGGAACTCGGTCTTCGTGACGGTGACGGCGACGCTGATCACCCTGATCGTCAATTCCATGGCCGCCTTCGCGCTGTCGAAATACGAGTTCAGGGGCCGCAGTCTCGCCATGCTGATCATCCTCGCGACGCTGATGGTGCCGCTGTCGGTCATCATGGTGCCGCTCTATTCGATCATCTCGTCGCTCGGCCTGTTCAACAATCTCTGGGGCGTCATCCTGCCGACGGTCGCCACGCCGACCGGCGTGTTCATCCTGCGCCAGTACATGCTGACCATACCGGACGAGCTGATCGACGCGGCGCGCATGGACAAGGCCTCCGAATGGCAGATCTACTGGCGCATCGTGCTGCCGCTGACGGCGCCGGCGCTGGCCGTGCTCGCCATCTTCTCGGTGGTCTGGCGCTGGAACGACTTCCTGTGGCCGCTGATCGTGCTGTCGCGCCGCGAACTTTACACCCTGCAGGTGGGCCTCAGCATCTATTCCGGCGAACTGAACGTGCAATGGCACTTCATCCTGGCGATGACCGTCGTCACCATGATCCCGGTCGTGCTGGTTTTCATCTTCCTGCAGCGTTTCATCACCACCGGCATTGCCGGCACCGGCCTGAAGTAAGGATCACCGATGGGCGAAATCAAACTCAGCGATGTCAACAAGTCCTTCGGCTCGGTCCATGTCCTGAAGGATATCGACCTGCACATCAAGGACGGCGAATTCGTCGTCTTTGTCGGCCCGTCGGGCTGCGGCAAGTCGACCCTCCTGCGCACCATCGCAGGCCTCGAAAAGATCACCGGCGGCGTCATCGAGATCGACGGCAAGCGCGTCAACGAGGTTTCGGCCGCCGATCGCGGCCTTGCCATGGTCTTCCAGTCCTATGCGCTCTATCCGCATATGAGCGTGCGCCAGAACCTCGCCTTCGGCCTGGAAAACTCCAACATGCCGAAGAACGAGGTCGCCGAGCGCATCGCGGAAGCCGCCCGCATGCTGGAAATCGAACCCTATCTGGAGCGTCGCCCCGGCCAGCTTTCCGGCGGCCAGCGCCAGCGCGTCGCGATCGGCCGCGCCATCGTGCGCCGCCCGACCGCCTTCCTGCTCGACGAGCCGCTGTCGAACCTCGATGCCGAACTGCGCGTCTCGACCCGCGCCGAGCTTGCCGCACTCCATGCCCGCCTCGGCTCGACGATGATCTACGTCACCCACGACCAGGTGGAAGCGATGACGCTCGCGCATCGCATCGTCGTCATGCGCGCCGGCAAGATCGAGCAGGTCGGCACGCCGCTCGACCTCTACAACACGCCCGCCAACCGCTTCGTCGCCGGCTTCATCGGCGCGCCGCACATGAATTTCCTGGCAGGAGAGGTCGCCGAGCTGCAGACCGGCACCGCGACGCTGACGACGTCAGGCGGCCATCGCCTGCTGGTGCCGTTCTCGGGCCATTCCCTGTCCGTCGGCGACAAGCTGACGATCGGTATCCGTCCGCAGCACATCACGCTCGCCAACGATCCCGGCAGCCTGAAGGTGAAAGTCCGGCTGGTCGAGGCGCTGGGCTCCGAAACGGTCATCCATGCGGACCTGAACGGCGAAAAACTCCTCGCCGTCGTGCCCGGCCAGAAGCAGCTTTCTCCCGGGGACGAAGCCTATTTCTCCGTCGCCGGCGCGCCTCTGCACCTGTTCGACCGGAACGGATTGCGCGTCAAGGGGAGCTAGCCCGCTCCCCCCATTCCATCGATCCCGCCTCAACCGGACGATGGAATGGCCGGCCGATTGCGCGAACGGTACAATCCCTCACCAACCGCAGCGGGAGGAGAGGTTCCGATGTTCCGTATGTCCCTGATCCTGTTATTGGCCGTGGTCTTCGCGGCACCGGTCACACTATCCCCGGCCAATGCCCAGACCAGAATGGTCAAGGCCAAGCCGACGCCGGCGACGATGGCGGCAGGCGAGTCCGTCCTGTTCGACGACAAGGCCTGCCCCGCCGGCATGATCGCGCGTTTCACCAAGTCGCAGCGCAAGGAGCAGATTGCCAAGAAATGCGTGCATATGAACGGCACGCGATAGTGCATGGGACCGATAGCGGGATCGCGCTTTCGAAAGATGCCGCTGTCGTGACGGATACCTTCAGAGATAACCTTTGAAGAAGGCCAGCATCGCCCGCCGCATCGCCTCCGTTTCGCGATGCCCGACGCCTGCCTCCGGCAGGAAGACCAGCGCGCCGAGGGCTTCGGCTTTCAGATAGGCCGCCTCGGTCTCGGCGAAGGCCCGCTCCACCGCATCGGGCGGCGTCAACGGGTCGTCCCAGCCGATGCAGATCAGCTGCGGCCGCGGCGCTACAAGCCCGGCGATCTCGCCGATCGAGGTTTCCTTGAGCAGTCCCGGCACGGTCAGATAATGGCCGTGCAGGTCATGGGCGCCGGTTTCGACCAGGGTCGCGAAATCCGCGAAGCAGCATAAATGCGCGTTCGCCTTCACACGGCGATCGAGCGCTGCGAGGAAATAGGCGAGCGTCGCCCCCATCGACAGGCCGGCGACGCCGATCCTTTGCGGATCGACCTCCGGCCGTCCGGCAAGCCAGGTCAGCGCCGCGGCCTGTTCGGAAAGCATCTGCCCGAACAGCGTCTTGCCATGCCAGAGTGCTGCCTTGGTCGCCGCGTCCTCGGTCTGGCCGGCACGCTCGCCAAAGGTCGGCATGTCGATGCACAGGACCACATACCCCTCCCGCGCCAGCGCCGGCCCCGGCGCATCGAGAAGGGCCGGCCGCCCGTCGATCAGTTCGGAAGCGCCGATATCCCAGCGGGCGCCGTGGGCGTGGGCATGCAGGATCGCCGGTCCGGCGGTGAGGAACCCCTCGCTCGGCCGGGTCAGTAAACCGCGCACGTCCGTGCCGTCGCCCAGGCGAAACTGCAGCCTCTCGAGAATATAGCCGTCGCGGATTTCCGTGGAACTGTCCGCCAGCGTCAGGGAGACCTCCTCGAAGGCGAGCAGCTCCTTCAATCGCTCGACCGTGATCGCCATCGTCCCTCCTCCCGGCCTGCCATCCCGCCCTCCAAGCGGGGATGATTGCCGTCTGCGCTCTGCGGCTTTTCAGAGACATAGACGAAATCGCGTCCCCTTTCATCCCCGTCCTCTCGTGCCGTGCCTAGAATTATCCCGTCCCGCTTCGGCTACACCGGCCCGCATGACCGGCGAGGCGGGACCGGTGCCCTGGAGGTCTGCCGTCATGCAGGCGGGTCGTCAGGGGCTGCGCAGAAAATGGTCCCCCTCTCGCCTTCGGGCGGGGCGTGCGTGTGTCGCACACAACCCGGTATGGCATCCGTGCTCATTTCCACGGAGTTAAATTCCATACCGCCGCAGAGGGACCGGAGTTGCGCGGATAAATACACCGAACGGGACACGTCGCGTGTCACCATTAAAATTTCAATCGAGGCACACGACGTGTCCCGGCCGAAACTCAAAAACCGCGTAGCACCAAGGGGTGAATCCGTTCGCCGCAGAAGGGGATGACACATGAACGATCCTGATTTCAGCGAATACGAAAAACTTCGTGCCGAACAGCACGAGGAACTGTGCCGCGCCGCCTCTTCACTCATGCGCGTCGATTTACGCCTGTGCCGCTTGCGTTCGTGCCGCCGCAAGCGCGTGTGCAGCGGCCCAATGCTGCCTTCGCCGCATCAGGCATGGGCCGTACGCGCCCATGAGGAGATCGGCCTTAGCGGCAAGGCCTGCGCGAAACTTCCCCTCTGTATAGCAAACCAGCACGCGTGGATCTTCGCTCCCTACAAGAAACTGATGACCGACCTTCAGCAGTTGACGCTCGACGAGCCCGAAACGGATCTGATCCCCGCGTGCCTCAAAGTTGCGGCAAGACGGCGCCTGCCGAGAAGCGCTCTTGACTTCCCGGCTCCTTCGTCCGACTTCAAACAGGAAACGAAGGGATGAAGACCATGACCGAAGCCGCCCGCAGCACGATCGACCAGAGCGAAGTCGACCGGTTTTCCGCGATGGCCGCGGAATGGTGGGATCCGACCGGCAAGTTCAAGCCCTTGCACAAGTTCAACCCCGTTCGCCTTGCCTATCTGCGCGACCGCATCTGCGAGAATTTCGGCCGGGACCCGAAGAGCCACCTGCCGCTTTCCGGCCTGCGCATCCTCGATATCGGCTGCGGCGGCGGCCTGCTCTCCGAGCCGGTCGCCCGCATGGGCGCCACCGTCGTCGGCGCCGACCCCTCGGAAAAGAACATCGGCATCGCCTCCACCCATGCGGCCGAGACGGGGACCTCGGTCGACTACCGCCCCGTCACCGCCGAACAGCTCACCGAAGCCGGCGAGACTTTCGACGTCGTGCTGAACATGGAAGTGGTCGAGCATGTCGCGGACGTCAATTTCTTCATCACCACCTGCGCCAACATGGTCCGCCCCGGCGGCCTGATGTTCGTCGCCACCATCAACCGCACCTTTAAGGCCGGCGCGCTGGCGATCTTCGCGGCCGAAAACATCCTGCGCTGGCTGCCCCGCGGCACCCATCAATACGAAAAGCTGGTCCGCCCGGAAGAGCTGGAAAAGCCGATCTCCTCGGCCGGCATGGAGATCATCCATCGCACCGGCGTCTTCTTCAATCCTCTCCAGGACCGCTGGAACCTCTCGCCGGACATGGACGTGAACTACATGATGCTGGCGAAACGTCCGGCGTGATGGAAATTCATGGCGCTTGTGTTAGCATGCCGAGCCAGAAGGAGCTGCAGATGCCACAAGTAACTGTAAAGCTTGACGCAGTGCTGGACGATCATATCCAAAACGCGATCGACCGAGGTGAGACCAAATCGCGCGATCGATATATCGAGGACGCGCTTCGCGATCGCTATGCCCGTGATATGCAAAGGCTAAAGATGCACGAGTCCCTCGATCGAGCGATAGCCGACGCCGATGCCGGTCGCGTCACCCCGCTCGAAGAGGCATTTGACCGCATTCTGAGCGACCTGGAAAAGTAGGGAAGGCCTGTGAAAGTCGTCATCACGGATGAAGCGCTTTCGGACATTTCCTCGATCACCAAATTTATCAAGAAGAACAATCCTCCACGTGCGATCTCTTTCGCATTGGAACTTCGTGACGCCTGCCGACAGCTCGGAAATTCGCCAAGCGCATTTGCGGCCCTGTCCGACTATCCGGAAAGCGGCATCCGGCGACGTCCTTACGGCAGTTATGTAATCCTCTACAGGATTACGGATACGACAGTCGAAATCCTCCATATCTTCCACGGCGCACAGGACTACGAAAGCATCCTCTTCCGGCAAGAATAACGTCCCCACCCTCTCCCGCTCGGCTACACTTCAGCCGAAAGCACATGCGCAGGCAGATCCCTCTTCTTCCACGCATTGCGCGCCACGATCTGGCGCACTCGGGCGCGGTCGATGGTTACCTCCCATCCGGCCCGTAGGGTTCTTTGAAATGGAAAGCTCTGGTGCCCGGCCCATGGCCGGGGAGATGTTCGAACCGCGTGACTGCCTCGGCCAGTCAGCTCGATACTGCACCCACCACAGCGCCAGCACCGGCCATTGCCGCTCAAGCTGTCAGCCGCCTCTCCGTCCCGCTCATTCAGTTCGCGTCTTCGGGAATGACCGGCAGCGGTGCAACCTCTATGCCCTCGTCGAGCAGGTCACGCACTTCGCCGAGGCTCGCCTGGCCGATGATGCCGCGGGCATCCGCCTCGCCATAGTGGATCTTGCGGGCTTCCTCGGGAAATTTCTCGCCGACATCCTCGGCCGTCGCCTTGATGGCGGCAACCGCTTCCTTGAGCTTGGCGATCGCCTCCTGGCGCGCCATGTCCATCACCATCGCCTGCTTCTCCTCCTTTTTGCGGGCGGTCGAAACGGACGGCGCCATCAGCGTCTTGGAGATCGAGGCGGAATTGCAGACCGGACAGGTGAGGAACCCGCTTGCCACCTGGGTATCGAAGTCCGCGCTTGTCGAAAACCAGCCTTCGAACGTATGGGCATTTTCGCAGGAAAGGGAATACTTGATCAAGCGGCCACCTCTCCCGCCGCGGCGGGCACCGCATCAAGCGAGAACTCGCGGGCGTTCTTGAGGTTCGGGATTTTTCCCCGCGCCGAAGCGACGGCGGCGATGTCGATCTCGGCCAGCACGATGCCTTCGCCGGTGCCGCCGGCGGATGCCAGCACCTTCCCCCAGGGATCGACGATCATCGAATGGCCGAACGTCTCGCGGCCGTCTTCATGCACGCCGGCCTGGGCCGCGGCGATCACGAAGGCGCCATTCTCGATCGCCCGGGCACGCAGCAGGATTTCCCAATGGGCCTCGCCGGTCTGCCGGGTGAAGGCAGCCGGCACGGTCAGGATCTCGGCGCCGCCAAGCGCCTCCGTGCGGAAGAGCTGCGGAAATCGCACGTCGTAGCAGATCGCAAAACCGAGCTTGCCGAACGGCAGGTCGGCGACCCGGGCTTCGCTGCCCGGCTCGTAGGCCGAGCTCTCGCGCCAGCTTTCGCCATTGTCCAGATCGACATCGAACATATGGATCTTGTCATAGGTGCAGACCTTGCGCCCGTCCGGCGCAAACAGGAAGCCGCGGTTGGCGATCTTGCCGCCGTCGACCGCAATCGCCGTCGAGCCGACATGCAGGTGGATGCCGAGTTCGCTCGCAAGACCGCGGGCGGTCGAGACGATGATATCGGCCGCCTCGTCGCGCAGCACCGCCCGCATCGCCTTGCGGTCCCGCTGCAGGAAGCCGGTCATTTCCGGGGTCTGGATGTAGACCGCCCCTTGCGCCGCAGCCTCGCGCACCAGCCGCGCCATGTCGGCGGCGTTCTTTTCCGGATCAACGCCGGAGCACATCTGTATGGCGGCAACCTTGAAAGCCATGGGAGACACCTCTCAGTTCGCCAGCATCGGGTCCAGCTTGCCGGCCCGTTCGAGCGCGTGCAGGTCGTCGCAGCCGCCGACATGCGTCCCGTCGATGAAGATCTGCGGGAAGGTCGCCCGGCCGTTGGACTTGCCGATCATCTCCTGGCGCAATTCCTGCGAATAGGTGGCGTCATGCTCGGTATAGGCGACACCTTTGGTGTCCAGCAAAGCCTTCGCGCGTGCGCAGTAACCGCAATATTCGCGAGTGTAGATAGTGACCTCGGCCATGAACGTCTCCGGGCGCGACCCAAGGGAAAGGATGTCGGGGAAAGGCCGCGCAACAATGTCTTCTTCTGTCATATAGGCCCGGTAACAGCCATTGCAAAGGTCAAAACCGTGACCTCCGCGGCGCCTGCTTTTTTCAATGTCCTCACGGCGGAGGAAACCGTCGCACCGGTCGTATAGACGTCGTCGACCAGCACCAGCCGCTTGCCGAACACCCGGTCCTCGTGCCCCGGAGCGATCGCGAAAGCCGCCCGGACATTGTCTTCGCGAGCCCGTGCCGAAAGCCCCACCTGCCGGTTCGTGCGTTTGACGCGGACGAGGGTGGAAGCGAGGAACGGCCGGCCGGATTTCTGCGACATATGCCGCGCGAGTTCCGCCGCCTGATTGAACTTGCGCGAGGCAAAACGTGCGCGATGCAGCGGCACCGGCAAGATGGCGTCGCAGGCCGCGACATGCCCGTCGGAGGCACGCAGCATCCAGCCGGCCATCATTCCCGCAAGGTCGGTCCGGTCCCGGTATTTCAGCGAATGGACGAGGTCGCGCGCCGCCCCCTCGAAGATCGCAGCCGAACGCAGGCGGTCGAAAACGGGCGGCTCGGCAATGGCCTGGGCGGACAGAATGCCAGGCCCCGGATCGTAGGAAAACGGCAGCCCGAGCTTCTCGCAATAGGGCCGCTCGATGAAACGGATCTCTCGCCAGCAGGAAGGGCAGAAGCCCTGATGCGCCCCGGTCCTGACCCCGCAACCAGGGCAGGTCGGCGGATAGACGAGATCGCCGACCCATCTCGTCCACCCTGCGGCGAGCGATGTTAAAAGTCGCAAGGGATTGACGTTCGGCTCCACGGACATGACTTGACAATAGCGGACGGAGCGCGCCTTTGCGACGGCAGAATACGAGTGGACGGCCATGGAAATTCTTTTCGACGAACAGCTTGTAAGCGCGCGACGCAGACGCGCGATAACTGCACGCGACAGCAATGCAGCGTTCCTCCTGGACATCGCCGGACGCGAACTTGCGGACCGCCTCGCCGTGGTCGAGCGCCGGTTCGAAACGGCGGTCGAACTCCATGGCGGAACCGGTATCGCCGCCCGCGAGGCGCTGGCTACCAGCAAGGTCGGAACCATCCGTCGGGTCGAGACCGATACCGCCTTCGCCAGGCCCGGCGACGCCTTCACTATCGCCCCACTGGAAGACGTGCCGCTCGAACCGGAGAGCGCCAATCTCGTCCTGTCGCCGCTCTCGCTGCATCTGGTCAACGATACGCCCGGCACGCTGATCCGCATCCGCCGGGCGCTGAAGCCGGACGGGCTTTTCCTGGCGGCCATCCCGGGCTCGGGCACTCTTCAGGAGCTGCGCGACGTGCTTCTCTCCGCCGAGGCGGAGCTGACCGGCGGCGCAAGCCCCCGCGTCATTCCGTTCGCCGATGTGCGCGATGTCGGCGCTCTGCTGCAGCGGGCCGGCTTTTCACTGCCGGTCGTCGACGCCGAAACCCATACCGTGCGGTACGACTCGCTCTTTCCGCTGATGCGCGACCTGCGCGCCATGGGCATGACCAACCCGCTGGCGGGACGCAGCCGGGTGCCGGTCACGAGGCGTTTTTTCGTCAGGGCCGCGGAACTTTATGCGGAGCGCTATTCCGATCCGGACGGCCGCATCCGCGCGACGTTCTCGATCATCTACGCATCGGGCTGGGCACCGCACGAAAGCCAGCAGAAACCGTTGAAGCCGGGCTCCGCCAAGATGCGGCTCGCGGACGCCTTGCGCAAGGAAACGGAATAGCGCCCTTACTGACTAGTAGCGCCCTGATAGGTGTCGGCTATGCCGCCGAACATATTGTTCATAAGGTCGTAGTAGCCGCCGAGCGCGACAAACAGCGTTATCGCCAGAATGGAAACGACCAGGCCGTATTCCACGGCCGTCGCGCCGCTGTTATCATTCAGAAGGAACCTGAAAAGGCGCATGAACTGACCTTTGAATCAAAATGGATCGGGCCTGAAAAGGCCCGCGCATCAGCAGTCGTTGCCCACGCCATAGCCTTGTACGATGCAGACTGAACCAGGCGTTTCCTGCAATACGCTGCGCCGGATCGTATAATGTTTTCCGCTCTTGTCGCCGGGCTTGATGGAGCCCGTGCTGATCAGGTCGAAATCTTCCTGGACATGCGCCAGCCGGCGCTCGTCGTTGCGGCTTGCGAGCATCGGCGTCACGATCAGCGAAAGAGCGATCGCAGCCGTCCCGAACAGGAGTGCTATATTGAGCGCGCCGGTTTTGCCGGAGCCATGCGCCGTCCGCTGACGGACCCGCACAGTTTTCCAGAATTCCTCGTCCATGCCTTCTAAAGCCTCGTCAACGCAGTTACGTGATGAGCCTTGAAGGTGCCACAATCGGCTAAACGATCCCTTAACGCCGTATAAATTCGATTGTTCTAATTTTATCGATCAGAGCAGATCCTGAAGGATCGGGATCAGCGGCTCGTCGGCCGGCGGCATCGGATAGTCGCGGAGCGCGTTCGGCCGCACCCATTTGATCGCCTGGCCTTCCCGCCCCGTCGGAATGCCTTCGAACCGCCGACAGACGTAAAGCGGCATCAGCAGATGGAAGGTCTCGTAAGTGTGGCTCGCGAAGGTGAGCGGAGCAAGGCACGGGATCTTGGTGACGATGCCGAGCTCCTCCTCGAGCTCGCGTACCAGTGTCTCCTCCGGCGTCTCGCCGGGCTCGACCTTGCCGCCGGGAAATTCCCAGAGGCCGGCCAGCGACTTGCCTTCGGGCCGCTGTGCCAGGAGGATGCGGCCGTCGGTGTCGATCAGCGCGCAGGCGGCGACCAGCAGGATCTTGCGGGGCGTATCGCTCATGCCCGGCTCTCCTGCCGCCAGTAGCGGTATTCGTAGGCCTTGCGGAAGCCGAATTTGCGATAGAGCGCCAGAGCCGGTTCGTTGGTGGAGACCACCTGCAGCCAGGCCGAGCGGGCGCCGCTGATCCGGGCCCAGCGCAGCGCGGAGGAAAAGATCTCGGTGCCGAGACCCTCGCGCCGATGCGCCTTGGCGACCGCAAAGGAGATGATGCCGGCGAGATCGTTGTCCTGCACGCAGAGCGCCACGGCCGCCGCCCCCTCCTGCGGGTTCTCCTTGATGAAGAAGCCGGAGGTCGGCTTGATCGAGCTCAGGATCTCGGCAAGCGCCGGCTTCAGGCCCACATCCTCGCCCTCGACGGCAAGGCTCGCATCGCAGAACCGGCCGATATCGTGGCTCGGCAGGTAATCGAGCGTGTCCGGCAGTTCCAGTTCGGTGAGATTGACGGTGAGCACGTCCACGGTCTCGAACACCCGCCAGCCGGCGGCGTCGAGATGTTCGATGAGCTTCGGAGGAGCGAGCGGCGTCTCCCGGACGACCAGCGGACGGCCGTAATCCTCGAAACGCTTGCGTGCCTTCTCGAGCCTCACCGCCATGTCGCGGTGATCGGACGGATCGAGCGGCACGATGCAGTTCAATCGCTTCGAAGGATGACCGCCGGTCAGCCGCACCTGCCAGCTTCCGTCATAGACGACGGATGCCGCCGGCCAGGCTCGAAAGCCGACGGCTTCGAGCCGCCGGACCAGCGGCAGATCGTTCTGGGGAGATGATGCTTCGTTCAATTCCTGTCAGCTCCGGTAGTCGCCGTTGATGGCAACATATTCCTTGGTGAGGTCGCAGGTCCAGACGGTCGCCCGGCCGCTGCCGAGACCGATATCGACCTTCACGGGAATATCCTGTTCCTTCATGACAGCGGTGGTCGCGGCTTCGGAATAGGCCGGATCGCGCTCGCCGTCGACGGCGACGCGCACATCGCCGAACCAGATCGCCAGCCGGTCGCGGTCGGCCATCTCGCCCGACTTGCCGACGGCCATGACGATACGGCCCCAATTGGCGTCCTCGCCGGCAATCGCGGTCTTGACCAGCGGCGAATTGGCGATCGACAGCGCGATCACCTTGGCCGCCGCATCGCTTTCGGCGCCGGTGACGGTGATCTCGACCATCTTGCGCGCACCTTCGCCGTCCCGGACCACCTGCAGGGCGAGGTCCTTGAGCAGGTCGTTGAGCGCCGCGCGGAAGCTTGCCAGACGCGGATCGTCGGCGGTCTCGACACGGACCTGGCCGTCGGCGCTCGCTGCACCCGTCGCAAACAGCATCAGCGTGTCGGACGTGGAAGTGTCGCTGTCGACGGTGACCGAATTGAAGCTCGGGCCGACACCGGCCGAAAGCAGGCTCTGCAGAGCCGGAGATGCGATGTCGGCATCCGTCGCCACGAAGGAGAGCATGGTCGCCATGTCGGGCGCGATCATGCCGGCGCCCTTCGAAATGCCGTTGATCGTCACCTTGACGCCGCCGATCTCGGCAGTCCGGGTCGCGACCTTCGGATAGGTGTCGGTGGTCATGATCGCCTTGGCGGCCTCGAGCCAGAAGTCGCCTGTGGCACCGCTGTTCATGTCGCCGAGCACGCCCGCGAACTTCGACGCGTCGAGCGGTTCGCCGATCACGCCGGTGGATGCCAGATAGACCTCGTTCTCGCCGCAGCCGACCGCTTCGGAGGCCGACTTTGCGGTCAGCGCCGTCGCGGCCTTGCCCTTGACGCCGGTAAAGGCGTTGGCATTGCCGGAATTGACGACAACGGCACGGGCGACCCCGTGCGACAGATTGGCGCGGCAGAAATCGACCGGCGCCGAAGGGCATTTGGAGCGCGTGAAGACGCCGGCGACGGTCGCCGGCTTGTCGAACACCATCAGCAGCACGTCGGTGCGGTTCTTGTACTTGATCCCGGCGGCGGCAGTCGCCATCCGCACGCCGCGGATCGCCGGCATGTCGGGATAGGATTTCGGAGCGAGCGGCGAAACGGAATCGGACATCGGAAAACTACCTGGCTCAAATAGGAAAAGGGCCCGGAAGATCCGGGCCCGTTGTCAAAAGGTTACTGCTGGACCGGCGCGTCGCCCGCTTCCTGCATCTTGCTGACGTCGTCATAACCCTTCTTGAGACCGGCATCCATGATATCGATCTTCTGCTCGCTCTTGGCCTTGGTGATGAGAGCGACGTACTTGTCGCGCATCACGAGCTGCTTGACCTGGTCCTCGACCTGCTCGAAAGCCGGCGCCGGAGCATCGCGGGTGTCTTCGAGCTTGATGACGTGGAAGCCGAACTGCGACTTGACCGGGGTCTTGGTGTATTCGCCCTTCTTCAGCGCGAAAGCGGCCTCTTCGAACTCGGGAACCATGCGGCCGCGGCCGAACCAGCCGAGATCGCCGCCTTCATCCTTGTTGCTGTCCTGCGACTTTTCCTTGGCGATGGCGGCGAAATCCTTGCCCTTGCCGAGATCGGCGATGATCGCCTTCGCCTCGTCCTCGGTCTTTACCAGGATGTGGCGGGCATGCACTTCTTCTTGCTTCGGCAGGGAGGCGATTTCCTTGTCGTACCGGGCCTTGACCTCTGCCGGGGTGGTGGCATCGATCACGTGCTTGCGGAAATAGGCGTTATGCAGTTCGCGGTCGGCGATATAGTCCATCCGCTTCTTGAAATCGGGCGTGTCCTTGATGCCTTCGGCAAGCGCGCCCTTGGCGAGCAGCTTGACGTCGATGGCGCCGGACAGGGCTGCGACCTTCTTCTGGTCGTCGGGAAGCTGGGCGAGCTGCGGATCGAGATTCTGGACCGCGATATCCAGTTCCGACTGGTGGATTTCCAGGTCACCGACCTTGGCAACGACCGGATCTTCTGCCGCGAACGCGGGAGCCTGGCAGAGGATCGCGGCGGCCAGCGCGGCCGTCATGAGGAATTTGTGGCGCAACATCGATAAAGACCTTTCGATAAGGATACCGGTTTCAGAAGCCCTGATTCCGGCCAGAAAACCTTCACAAACACCGGATTGTGGCCATTCTGTATCGGCCGCCACCGTTGACATCATTCGACCCCCCTCTTATCTGTCACGCAACTTCGCGTCCAGCAGAGTTTCCGGGCGTGACGGGTCATTTTATCGGCATCGAAAACCGATGGATCGACCGGTCCGGCGCCCCCATGGGACAGATTTCAGAAAGGACCATTCGTATGGTCAGCATTGGCGGCATCGCCCGCAAATTGTTCGGTTCGGCTAACGATCGCCGCGTGCGCGGCTATCGGCCAAGTATCGACGCCATCAATGCAATCGAGGAGAAGACCAAGGCTCTCTCCGACGAACAGCTTGCAGGCCAGACGGCCGAGTTCAGGAAACTGCTCGCCGAAGGCAAGACGCTGGACGACATCCTGATCCCGGCTTTCGCGGTCGTGCGCGAGGCGTCTCGCCGTGTGCTCGGCATGCGCCCGTTCGACGTACAGCTGACCGGCGGCATGATCCTTCACGATGGCGCGATTGCCGAAATGAAGACCGGCGAAGGCAAGACGCTGGTGGCGACGCTGCCGGTCTATCTGAATGCGCTCGCCGGCAAGGGCGTGCACGTGGTCACCGTCAACGACTACCTCGCCCAGCGCGACGCCCACACGATGGGCAGGCTCTACGGCTTCCTCGGCCTGACCACGGGCGTCATCGTCCATGGCCTGAACGATGACGAGCGCCGCACCAACTATGCCTGCGACATCACCTACGCCACCAATAACGAACTCGGCTTCGACTATCTGCGCGACAACATGAAGTACGAGCGCAGCCAGATGGTCCAGCGCGGCCACAATTACGCGATCGTCGACGAAGTGGATTCGATCCTGGTCGACGAGGCGCGCACGCCGCTGATCATCTCCGGCCCGCTCGACGACCGTTCGGAACTCTACAACACGATCGACGCCTTCATCCCGGCGCTGACGCCGGAAGACTACGAAATCGACGAAAAGCAGCGCTCCGCCAACTTCTCCGAAGCCGGCACCGAAAAGCTCGAGAACCTCTTGCGCCAAGCGGGCCTCCTGAAGGGCGAATCCCTCTACGACGTCGAAAACGTCGCAATCGTCCACCACATCAACAACGCGCTGAAGGCCCACAAGCTCTTCACCCGCGACAAGGACTATATCGTCCGCAACGGCGAGATCGTCATCATCGACGAATTCACCGGCCGCATGATGCCGGGCCGCCGCTATTCGGAAGGCCAGCACCAGGCGCTCGAAGCCAAGGAAAAGGTGCAGATCCAGCCGGAGAACCAGACGCTCTCCTCGATCACCTTCCAGAACTATTTCCGCATGTATTCAAAGCTCGCCGGCATGACCGGCACGGCGCAGACCGAAGCGGAAGAGTTCGGCAACATCTACAAGCTCGAAGTGGTCGAAGTGCCGACCAACCTGCCGATCCAGCGCATCGACGAGGACGACGAGGTCTACCGGACCTTCGACGAGAAGTTCAAGGCGATCATTACCGAGATCAAGGACGCCCATCAGCGCGGCCAGCCGGTTCTCGTCGGCACCACCTCGATCGAGAAGTCCGAACTTCTGGCGACCATGCTGCGTCAGTCCGGCTTCAGCGACTTCCAGGTGCTGAACGCCCGCTACCATGAGCAGGAAGCCTATATCGTTTCGCAGGCCGGCGTCCCGGGTGCCGTGACGATCGCCACCAACATGGCCGGGCGCGGCACCGACATCCAGCTCGGCGGCAATATCGACATGCGCCTCGAACGCGAACTCGAAGGCATCGAGGACGAGGGCGAACGCGCGGCAAAGGAAGCCGCCATCCGCGAGCAGGTAAAACAGCTCAAGGAAAAGGCGCTGGCCGCCGGCGGTCTCTATGTCATCGCCACCGAACGCCATGAAAGCCGCCGCATCGATAACCAGCTGCGCGGCCGTTCCGGCCGTCAGGGCGACCCCGGCCGCTCGAAATTCTACCTGTCGCTCCAGGACGACCTGATGCGCATCTTCGGCTCCGACCGAATGGACGGCATGCTGCAGAAGCTGGGCTTGAAGGAAGGCGAGGCGATCGTCCATCCCTGGATCAACAAGGCGCTGGAACGCGCCCAGAAGAAGGTCGAGGCCCGCAACTTCGACATCCGCAAGAACCTTCTGAAATACGACGACGTCACCAACGACCAGCGCAAGGTGATCTTCGAACAGCGTATCGAGATGATGGATTCTCCGGACGTTTCCGAGGTCGTCGAGGAAATGCGCGCCGAGGTGATCGAGATTATCGTCGCCAAGCATATTCCTGAGCGCGCCTATGCCGAACAGTGGAATGCCCCGGGGCTTCGCGAAGATGTCGGCCGCCTCCTTAATCTCGATCTGCCGATCGAGGACTGGGTCAAGGAAGAGGGCATCGGCGAAGATGATATCCGCGAACGCGTCACCGCTGCCGCAGATGCCGCCGCGGCCGACCGCAAGGAGCGCTTCGGCGCCGAGATCATGACCTATGTGGAGCGCTCCGTGCTGCTCCAGACGCTCGACCACCTGTGGCGCGAGCATATCGTCAATCTCGATCACCTGCGTTCGGTCATCGGCTTCCGCGGTTACGCCCAGCGCGATCCGCTGCAGGAATACAAAGCGGAAGCTTTCGAGCTGTTCCAGGCCCTGCTCGCCAACCTGCGCGAGGCGGTGACCGCCCAGCTCATGCGCGTCGAGCTGGTGCAGAACCCCGAGCCGCCGCAGCCGCCGGCAATCTACGACGAACAGCACGTCGATCCGACGACCGGCATCAACCAGATCACCGGCTTCGACAGCGAGAACTTCATCGCCGCACCGGAAGACCGCCGGCCGGAAGATCCCTCCACCTGGGGCAAGATCGGCCGCAACGAGGCCTGCCCCTGCGGCTCCGGCAAGAAATACAAGCATTGCCACGGCGCCTTCGAACAGGCCTGAGGCCGCGCATACGATCCGCACCGTTGAAAACGCCGCCTCCGGGCGGCGTTAGTTTTTTTGGCAAACTCGCCTCCTGGCCGGCGTCATCCTCGACCTTGTGCCGATGATCTTTTTTCCTCAATAAAATCATATTGTTGCGAATGTTCGGGACAAGCTCGGGCATGACGGAGGAGCGCATGGCGGCATTGTCGGGCGGCTCCTCCCCAACCCCCGGGCGAACCCTTTCTTAACCCTGCTGTGGCAACACTTTTGCCCATTGTTCCCGTCGTCGTTACGAGTATTGCGTGCCCATCATGGCGGTTATCGAAACAGCGGAAAGATTGCTTCCGCCTGGTCTGAGGACCCGGCTGGCCCCGCTGACCCGCAAGCTCGAAAAGATCCTGACCGACGACGACGAGACGGCACTTGCCCAGCGCCGCGCCCTGATCGCCTTCGTCATCCGCGTCGCCAGCGCCGCCATCGCCTTCGTGTCGCAGATCGTGCTCGCCCGCCTGATGGGCGAGTTCGAATACGGCATCTTCGCCTTCGTCTGGGTTCTGGTCGTGCTCGCCGGCAATCTCTCCTGCCTCGGCTTCCACACGTCCGTGATCCGTTTCCTGCACCAGCACAAGGCACGCGGCGAGGTGGCGACGGTGCGCGGGCTCAATCTCGCCGTCCGGCTGGTGGCGCTCATCTCGGCAAGCACGGTGGCCGGCCTCGGCTTCCTGTTCCTGAATTTCTACGGCCACACGGTCGAGCCCTATTATCTCGTGCCGGTGTCGCTCGCCTTCTTCACCATGCCGATGATCGCGCTCGGCGACGTCCTCGACGGCACCGCGCGCTCGAACGGCTGGACGGCGACGGCGCTCTCGCCCACCTACCTGATCCGCCCGACCCTGATCCTCGCCTTCATGCTGGCCGCCCTCTGGTTCGGTGCGCCGCATACCGCCGTCACCGCCATGGAGGCGGCGCTTCTGGCAACCTATGTCACGACGCTCTCGCAGCTGCTGCGCCTGACATTGCGCCTGCGCCGGCTCTACGGAAAAGGCCCGATGCAGTTCGAGATCGGCGCCTGGTTCCGTTATTCGCTGCCGCTCTTCCTCGTGGACGGCATCGGCTTCCTCCTGACCAATGCCGACGTCGTCGTCGTCGGCCTCTACCTGCCGCCGGACCAGGTCGGCATCTACTACGCCGCCGCAAAGACGATCGTGCTGGTGCAGTTCGTCTATTTCTCGATCAAGGCCGCCGCCGGCCCCCGCTTTTCAGCGATCATGGCCGAAGAGGACATGACAGCGCTGGCCTCCTTTGCCGGCCAGACCGTGCGCTGGAGTTTCTGGCCGTCGCTTGCCGTCGGGCTGGCGGCGCTGGCATCCGGCGAACTGCTCCTGTCGCTGTTCGGCAGCGCATTCACGGCCGGCTACTGGCTGATGGCGATCCTGTTCTGCGGCATCCTCGCCAAATCGATGGTCGGCCCCGGCGAGGTCCTGCTCAGCATGGCGGGCCGCCAGAAGCTCTGCGTCCTGCTCTACGCGGTCACGCTGTCGGCGAGCATCGGCCTCAATATCGTGCTGATCCCCCGCTTCGGCCTGACAGGTGCCGCCATGGCCACGGCATCGGCGATGATGATCGAGGCGATCCTGTTGCATATCGCAGTGCGCCGCACCCTCGGCATCGTGCTCTTCGCGTTTGCCGATCCGACGCCCCCTGCTCCTTCAAAGGCTTCCTGACCATGGCGCAACCTCCGTTCAGCAGCGAATTCGAGGGCAATGGCGGCGGCCGCGTGGGCATGGTCCAGGCGTTCCGCGCCGAGCGGCCGGATGCCGATACGCATCTTGAGGTCGGCCGGCCCGGCCGCGAACTCTGCCTCTATCCCGCCGCCTTCGGTTACGACCTGCAGGAGGAACTGGAATTCCTCTCCAACCGCGCGCTGGAGCCGAACATCTTCTTCTCCGCCCGGCTGCTCGCCCCGGCCATGCCCCGCGTCGAGGACAAGCAGGTCCGCCTGGCGGTGATCCGCGACGAGACGGGCGCCCGCAGCCGCATGCGGCTGCTGATGCCGTTCACGATCGAAAAACCGGGCTTTTCCGTCGGCGCCTCGATCATCCGCGCCTGGGCCAATCCCTTCGGCCCGATCGGCACGCCGCTCGTCGATGCGGAAGAGCCGGCCGAGACGATCGACAATCTGCTGGATGCGCTGAGCATGCGCGAAGCCCGCCTGCCCTCCGTTCTGGTCATGCCGGACGTGCGGCTCTCCGGCCCGTTCGCGCAGCTCGCCAAGGCGGTCGCCATCGGCCGCAACCTGCCGGTCACCGTCACCGATCCCTATCTGCGGCCGATGCTGGAAAGCCTGCTCGACGGCGAGGCCTATCTCAAGCACGCGATCTCTTCGCACCATTATCGCGAAATGCGCCGCCTCTGGCGTAATCTCGCCTCCAAGGGCTCGCTTTCCTATTCCGTCGCCCGCCAGCCGGAAGAGATCCGCCTGCGGATGGAGGAATTCCTGGCGCTCGAAGCCAGGGGCTGGAAGGGCCGCAAACGTTCAGCCCTGATCAACGACCGCTACCGCGCCGCCTTCGCCCGCGAGGCGATCACCAACCTGGCGGAAGTCGACGCAGTCCGCATCCACACGATCGATTTCGACGGCCGAGCGATCGCTTCGCTGATCGTCTTCATCATGGCCGGCGAGGCCTATACGTGGAAGACCGCCTACGACGAGAGCCTTGCCCAGTTCTCGCCCGGCAAGCTCTTGATGGTGAAACTGACCGAATGGCATCTCGAAGACGCCAACATCATGCGCACCGACAGCTGCGCGGTTCCCGACCATCCGATCATGAGCCGTTTCTGGGAAGAGCGCGAGGAAATGGGCACGCTGGTGATCGGCCTGCGCCAGAACGGCGACCGCGACGTGCGCCAGGTAGCGGCCCAGCTTCACCTCTACCGCAACACCCGCAACATGGCCCGCATGCTCCGGGAAAAGATCATGTCGCTGGCCGGCCGCTCGGAATAGCTACTCGGCGGCCGCCTTGTCGCGCAGCAGCCGGCGGATAACCTTTCCGCTGGTGGTCAGCGGGATGTCATCGACGAAGGCCACTTCGCGCGGATATTCGTGCATCGACAGCCGCGTCTTCACCCAGTCGCGGATTTCCGCGGCAAGCGCCTCGCTCGGGCTATAACCCGGCGCCAACGCGATATAGGCCTTGACGATCTCGGTGCGGATCGGGTCCGGCTTGCCGACCACGGCCGCCAGCCGCACCGCCGGATGCCCGCTCAGGCAGTCCTCGATCTCGCTCGGCCCGATGCGGTAACCGGACGAGGTGATGACGTCGTCGTCCCGGCCGATGAACTCCACATAACCGTCGGCATCCTGGCGGCCGAGATCGCCCGTGATCAGCCAGTCGCCGACGAACTTGGTCTCCGTCGCCGCCTCGTCGTTCCAGTAACCGAGGAACATCACCGGATCGGGTCGGCGGATGGCGATCTGCCCCATCTTGCCGGCCGGAAGCTCGATGCCGCGGCCATCGACCACCGCCACGTGATGGCCCGGCACCGCCCGCCCGATCGCCCCGCCGCGCGACACGCCGAGATTGGCGGCCGAGGAAAGCACGAAATTGCACTCGGTCTGGCCGTAGAACTCGTTGACCGTCAGCCCCAGCGCCGCTTTTGCCCAGTCATAGGTCTCGCGGCCGAGCGCCTCGCCCGCCGACGCGATCGTCCTGAGCCTGAGATCGTACTTCTCGAGCGGCTTTTCGACCGATTTCAGGAGACGCAGCGCCGTCGGCGGAATGAAGGCGTTGCGCACATCCATCTCGCTCATGATCCGGAAGGCCATGTCGGCATCGAATTTCTGGGCCGGCGAGGAGACGACCGGAATGCCGAGCATCAGCGCCGGCAAAAGCACGTTGAGCAGGCCCCCCGCCCAGGCCCAGTCGGACGGCGTCCAGATCCGGTCGCCTTGCTGCGGCGCGAATTCGTGCGCCAGCTGGAAACCCGGGATATGGCCGGCCAGCACCCGGTGACCATGTAGCGCCGCCTTCGGCGGGCCGGTCGTGCCGGAGGTAAAAATCATCAGCGCCGGATCGTCGGGACCGCTGTCGACAACCTCGAACACCGGAGGATGGGCCGCTATCAGCGCATCGAGCCCCAGAAGCCCTTCACCGGCGGGCGTCTCGCCCGTAACGATCACATGCCGCAGCTCCGGCAGCTTGTCGCGCAGGTCCGCGAGCCGCGACAGGCCGAAGGGATTGGTGACGATCGCCGTCGCACCCGATGCCTTCAGCCGGTATTCGAGCGCCTCCGCGCCGAACAGAAGCGCCAGCGGCAGGGCGATGCCGCCCATCTTGTAGATCGCCACATGGGCGATCACCGTCTCGAAACTCTGCGGCAAAAGCAGCGCCACCCGGTCGCCAGCCTTCAGGCCGAGCGCGACGAAGGCATTCGCGAGAGAGGCGGACCGCCCGGCGAGCTCGCCATAGGTTAGGGCCCGGTGAGCGCCACCCGGGCTGAAATGCTGAAGACAGATGCGATCCGGAGACTCTTTCGCCCAGGCATCGCTGACCACCTCCCCCATGTTGAATCGCCGGGGGATCTCCCAGGCGAAATCGTCAAAAAGGTCTTCATAGGTGGTGCGGGCAGGCAGTTTCATGGGCAGCGCTTCTATTTTTGCTGCACCAGCTAACATCCGGAATGCCGAAAATACAAGGGGGACATCGGAGGGGACCTGATATGACGAAGCCCATCCCCTCGGGCGGAGATGGGCTTCGGAACATCCGCTCGATCAACGCGAGGCGCTCATCCGCAGCATGCGGCAGAGCGATACGAGGGCCGCATCTCCGCCGCCGGAGGCGATGTCGGCGCAGCGGTTCAAAAGGGTTCGCTGCTCGGCTTCGGACATCGCCTGGAAGGCCTCGCGCTGCGGTGCGGTAAGCCCGCCTGCGCCCGGAACGCCCGTGCCATCGACCGCCGCGGCACCGATCCCCGTGCTTCGAAGGCCGAACAGGCCGGGTTCGGCAGCCACGCCGCGTCCGCCGCCGATCGACGCCGTGGTCCCGGCATCGACACCGGAGCCGGTGCCGAGCGTGGCGCCGGCATTGACCCCGTTTCTGCCCCCGAGCGAAACGGCGGCATCGGCATCGAGCCCACCACCCCCGCCGACATTGGCACTGGCGTTCGCGCCGTCACCGCCGCCCGCCGACACATCGACATCCGCCACGCCGCTGCTGCCGCCGATGCCGACATCGGCATTGACGCCGTCTCCTCCACCGACCGAGACGTCGGCACCAATCCCGTCGCTCGTATTCACATCGGCACTGATACCGTTCTCGCCGCCGACCGACAGGCCCTGTGCAACGCTCTGCCCGGCAAGAGGCAGGCCAAAACATCCGGACAGCAGCAGCACACGCCATGATTTCCGCATGATAATTTTCTCCTTCCAAATCCGGCGCCATTGCCGGGCCTCCAGGACCGAATACCCAGGCGGCACGCATGTTTCAGGAGGCGCTAAACAACGGCGATATGCCGTTAAGGAAAGGGAAAAACCCACATCCGGCTGTCTTGATGCGGGACATCTTCTGCCGGATCAGGCATGCGAGATAGCAGCCTCACTTCATCCTTGCATGCCGGTGCGACACCGTGATAGAGCCCATACCGCTACCCGAGTGCCCCGTNNTGGCGGAATTGGTAGACGCGCCTGACTCAAAATCAGGTTCCGAAAGGAGTGCTGGTTCGATTCCGGCACGGGGCACCACTTCACTTTAAAAGCTTTGATATGGTTGCGCTTTTTCGGCGCGGTGACCGCGCGCGGCGCACCCGACTGGGGTCGCGAATGAGCTTGGCATCAATATGGGGAAGGTGGCGCGCCGCGCCGGATGAAGACGAGACTATTCCTACGCCATAGCCTCCTCCGGGCGCCTTTGAACCTGCCTTGTTCAGTCAGCCACCTTGGCATATCGGCTGCCCGGCTTCGCGAGCCGCTCCGCTGGGCAGGCTTCACCCGGCGTTTGACCGGCCGCTCCCCTCAGCACCCAGTGTCGCGCAATGCTTCGACCGCCACGAGCCGCGCAATTCGATCTGACAGCCCGGCATCGTTCACGGCGCGCGCAAGCGTGACGCCGCCTGTGAGCAAGGCAAGCAATAGAAGGGCCCGGTCTTCCGGCGAAACTCCCGCCGCCTCCCGCGATGCATCTTTCGGCAAGCCGGTGGCAATCTCAGTCACAAGACGTTCCAGCGCCCGGGTATAGGCAAGCCGAGTATCCTCATCCGATCGCATAACGTCGACCGAGAGCGTCGGTAAGGCGCAGCTATCTCCTAGATCACAGGTTCGCTTGTAGCCGAGATAGTAACTGACAAAGGCTTTCAGCCAGCCTCCAGCGCCTTCGGCCTTCAAGGCCACAATTCCTTGCAGGAGTTCTTCCATCCCCGCAAGGACAGCTGTGAGAAAGGCTTCACCCTTGGACTTGAAGTGACCGTAGAATGCACCATTGGTAACGCCTGCCGCCTTCGTCAGCGCATCAATGCCGGCTCCGCCGTAGCCTTCTTTGCGGAATACTTGTCCGGCGGCGAGCAGAACCTTGGCTCGGGTCTCTTTCTTGTGCTCGTCGCTGTAGCGCATTGTCAAATTCCTTTAAGAGTGATCGCTCTTTATCTATTGCATAGAGAGCGATCAGTATGTATCAATAGAGAGCGTTCGGTATATATGCCCACGCCGCTTCATTCAAACAAGGAGAGAATATGCCCATCACACTTACGCTGCCGGAAGGTCTCTTATCGCCCGCTGCGCAGGCGGAAGCCTTTGCGGGATTGACGGATGCCCTGTTGGACGTTTCCGGGCTCAACGAAAATCGCTTTATGATGGCCAATATCGTCGGCTCCATACACACATTGCCGTCAGGTCACGTCTTGGCGGGAGGCAAACCGGTCGACGCCGCATTTGTTGAACTGAAACTGCCTGAAGTCGCCTTGGCGACACCGGAAGCAAAGCGCGCCTTTATAGAAAGGGCGACGGATGTCGTGGAAAAAGCGGCGGGAGGTAAGATCAGGCGCGAGCATATCTGGTCGAACATTGTTTACGCGCCCGAAGGAGCCTGGGGCATCGCGGGACGGAGCTATGCGAACGCCGATCTCGGCAAAGCTATCGCCGAATCTTCTGCGCAGGATAACGCCTGAGCGAGCTCAAGACATATCGTGTCGGGCTCGGAAGGTCCGGCACGGATCCGAAACGGGAGAGCATATCATGCAGCTTGCCAACTATTTGTTTTTCACAACCCAATGCGAAGCCGCTCTGTCCTTTTACAGGGATTGCGGACTGGGAGAGGTGACTGCGCTGATGCGCCATGGTGATCTGGATATCCCTGTCCAGGACGAAGCGATGGTTGGCAAAGTGATGCATGCTCGTTTCGAGGGACCAGGTGTCCTCTTTTTCGCATCGGACAACCACGATGCGGAGCCGATGCGTGGCTCGTCGCACATTCTCCTCATGGATGATCGGGATAAGACCGAAGAATTGTTTGCCAAGCTGGCGAAAGGAGGGCGTGTGACAACGTCTCTCGCGAAGCAGCCCTGGGGAAGCTTCTACGGAAAGCTCACCGATAAATTTGAGGTTCAGTGGATGCTGGACTGCATCAATTAATTATACTGCCGCCAGCGCGCATCGATTGTCGATGTCAACAAGCTAAAAACCGTCGAGCCTATCGATTCCATGCGCGCGCAACTCATGGCCGATTTTTCCAGAAGTCGAGGCTCTGGCCGGTAACCCCTGAGCTCTTAAAGACCGGTGAGATTTCCTTCCCGTGTAAAACGAGCATGTTTGCCTGTCGCAAGATGTAGTCATGCCCCTCGGCAGGCACTGGACTTGCCCCGTTGGACGATCCATAATTCTGCTCCGCCATAATATACGGACCGTCCAGATGGACCCCCTCAGCGATGTGATTGCCCTGCTTCGGCCAAACACGGCCATCTCCAAACCAATTTCGGGTCGGGGTGCATGGGCCGTGCGCTATGCAGCTCATGATGCCCCCGGTTTCACTATCGCTCTGAAGGGTGGGTGCTGGGTGACATTTGAGGGCGAGACGCCCTTGAAGCTTGAAACAGGTGCCTTTCTGCTACTGCCCACAACGCCCGCCTTCACGCTCAGCAGTCTTCCCGGTATGGACGGGACACCCACGGAGCCGATGGATATGCCGGTTCGGCACGGTGAGCAGGATGGTGAAGCGGATTTCATGGCGCTGGGC
The DNA here is from genome assembly GCA_900471605.1 of Hyphomicrobiales bacterium. Classification (GTDB taxonomy): domain Bacteria; phylum Pseudomonadota; class Alphaproteobacteria; order Rhizobiales; family Rhizobiaceae; genus Neorhizobium. The sequence goes on from UCEY01000005.1 coordinate 42,453, forward strand.
GGCACGTTTCGCATAGAGACGGCGAATGCCCCGCTGCTGCTCGCCATGTTGCCGCGCATGATCCATGTGCCGCCGTCCGAGGGTCGATCGGCGCGGCTTGGCCGGCTGATCGATCTCATCGCCGAGGAATGCCGTGGCGAAGAGGCCGGCAAGGACATGATCCTCCAACGTATGCTTGAGGTTCTTCTTATCGAGGCGCTCCGCTCGCATGGCACGACTATGGATGATGACCGCGCCGGTTTGCTACATGGCATGCGCGATCCAGCTTTGATGCGAGTGCTTGCTGCCATGCACTCCGATGTGCGCGCCGACTGGACGGTGGCAGGCCTTGCCCGCATCGCCGGGCAGTCGCGTTCCGCCTTTGCCGCACGCTTTGGCGCAGTGCTCGGCTGTGGCCCGATCGAATATCTCGCCCGCTGGCGAATGGCTCTTGCGAAAGACGCGCTGCTGCGCGGTGCAAAGACGCTTGACCGGATTGCGGACGAGATCGGTTACGAATCCGCTAGCGCGTTCAGCACGGCCTTCCGCAAGCGGCTCGGCTGCCCGCCGGGCCAATTCGCCCGGATCAACGGCAGTAGCCATCACGCCTGAGCCCAAAGCGCGCCCTAGATCGCCGTTCTGGACGATTGGTAAAGATATATGGATCTTGAATTATAGGTCGTCTTATGGATCGGGCCTATCAAGGAACCATCCGAAACGAATGGAGGTTCCCATGCAAACGATCCTGATTACCGGCACATCCTCTGGCTACGGCCTGGAGACGGCACGCCACTTCCTCGACAGGAGCTGGAATGTCATCGCCACGATGCGCCGCCCTGACGCCAGCCTTTTCCCCGCCTCGCCGAGGCTGCGTCTCCTGCCGCTCGACGTGACGAGTGACGAGAGCATCGCGGAAACCGTAGCAGCGGCCGGGCCGATCGACGTGCTGGTCAACAATGCCGGCATCGGTGTGGTTGGCGCATTCGAGGCGACGCCCATGGCGCATATCCGCAAGGTCTTCGCCACCAACACGTTTGGCGTCATGGCGATATGCCAGGCGGTCATTCCGCAGATGCGTGAGCGTCGATCCGGCGTGATCGTCAACGTGACCTCGAGCGTGACGCTGGCCGCCATGCCGCTGGCCGCCGCCTATACCGCCAGCAAGCAGGCCATCGAGGGCTTCACCGGATCGCTCGCGCATGAGCTCGGTTATTTCGATGTCCGGGCGAAGCTGGTGGAACCGGGTTATGCGCCGACAACGCGCTTTGCACAGAATACGGATGTGCGTATCGAGGACCTCATTCCGCCAGCCTATGCCGGTTTTGCAACGCCGATCTTCGAGGCATTCGCACGCCCGGCCATGACAACGAAGGAAGCGGATGTCGCAGAGGCGGTCTGGGCTGCCGTCCACGATACATCCAGCCGCCTTCAGTTCCCCGGCGGACCCGACGCGGTGGCTCTGTACGAAGCCCGCCAGGGGTGATGCAGGACGCCCAGTGACAATCACAGTATGGCATCGGCCCACCGGCCGGTGCCACCTGTTTCTCTGTAATCTTCAATAATTACTTCCGCATGATAGCGTACAATCGGCGGAATTTGGCGCACCCGACAGGATTCGAACCTGTGACCTTTGGAATCGGAATCCAACACTCTATCCAGCTGAGCTACGGGTGCTAACCGTGAAAGGCGATGACTCGCCTCCGTCCGATGGTGGTTCTTAACTCAGGATCTGGCCCGCATCAATCGCCAATTTGCGATGGCCGCAAATCATCCAGGCTCGATATCGGGTTTTGTTGGAAGCCAGACCTTCCGCCTCCAGCCCCTGCGGCGATCGCAGCGACGAGTTCAAGATAATTTGTCTTACCGAGCCGGCTCATCTGCTCTAAGTGAGGCCGTGGCGTCCCAGCCGGTTAAAAATGCAGATCAGGAGAAGCGCATGGCGCTGACAGCTTCCACACCCCGTTCCCGCGCCGGTATCGGCTATGCCATCGTCCTGACGCTGGGCATGGCGGCGACCGTCGGCGGGGCGCTCGCTTTCCAGTATATCGGCGGCTACATCCCCTGCGCGCTCTGTCTCCTGCAGCGCAATCCCTATTATTACGGCATCCCCGTCGGCATTCTGGCGATCGTCGCCTCGGCGATCGGCCTGCCCTCCTGGGTTACCCGCGCGCTGCTGGTCGTCATCGGCGTGATGATGCTGGTCGGCGCCGGCATGGGCGTCTATCACTCGGGCGTCGAATGGGCCTTCTGGGAAGGCCCGGCGAGCTGCGGCGGCGGGGCCGGGGTCACCACCAATGCCGGCAGCCTGCTGTCGGACCTGAACACCGTGCATGGCCCGTCCTGCACCGAAGCGGCTCTCCGCGTGCTCGGCCTCTCCTTTGCCGGCTGGAACGTGATCGCGAGCGTCATCCTCGCCGCCATCGCATTTACCGGGGCAAAAAAGGCCGCGTGAAGCGGCCTTCGTCCTATCGAATACCGGCGGCGCGATCCGTCTCGCCTTACGGCTGCAGTTCCGTATCCCAGTAGAGATAGTCCATCCAGCTTTCGTGCAGATAGTTCGGCGGGAAGAGCCGGCCGTTATTGTGCAAGTCCTGCACCGTCGGCTGATAGGGCTTCTGGTGCGGGAACATGCCGGCCTGCTTCGGCAGCTTGCTGCCTTTCCTCAGATTGCAGGGCGAACAGGCGGCCACGACATTTTCCCAGGTGGTCTCGCCGCCATGGGCGCGCGGGATGACATGGTCGAAGGTCAGGTCGTCGTGTTCACCGCAATACTGGCACTCGAACCGGTCGCGCAGGAAGACGTTGAACCGGGTAAAGGCCGGGTTGCGGGTCGGCTGGACATAGGTCTTGAGGCTGACGACGCTCGGCAGCTTCATCGAGAAACTCGGCGAGCAGACCGACTGATCGTATTCCGCGATGATGTTCACACGGTCGAGGAAAACCGCCTTGATCGCGTCCTGCCAGGACCAAAGCGACAAGGGATAATAACTCAGCGGCCGGTAGTCAGCGTTCAGAACGAGCGCCGGCAGGGCCTGCGGGGAGACTGCAATCGTCAAGTGACGCTCCTACCCGATTCGGCATCTGTACTTTCTATATTAGGTCCGTTGTTACAGGATTGTGAAGCCCAATAAATGCAGTGGGATACTCTGGCCCGGCTTCAGGTCAAAGGTGTGACATCGCGACGCATTTTCGCCGCGTAATAAGCCCAGAAAAGCCTTGCCGCGACGGAACGCCACGGGCTCCATATGCGTGCCGCGGCAGCCAGGTTTTTGGACGAAGGCCGGGCCTCCAGGCCGAAACCGTGAGCCACCGCCGCCTGCAGCGCCACGTCGCCGGCCGGGAATATATCGGCATGCCCGCCGCAGAACATCAGGTAGACTTCCGCCGTCCAGGGGCCGATGCCGGGCAGCGCGGTCATCTGCCGGATGGCTTCCGCCGTTTCGAGCGCGCAGACGGACGCGAGGTCGAAATGCCCTTCCGAAATTGCTGTGGACAAGTTGAGAAGCGTCGCCGCCTTGGCCCGCGACAGGCCGAACGTCGCGACGACGGCCGGGTCGAGCGCGCGATACCCATCCGCGGTGACCGGACCGGCCGCCACCATCCTCCGCCAGATCGCCTCGGCGCTCGCCCTCGACACCATCTGCGAGACGATGATCGAGGCAAGGCCTGAAAAACCCGGCTCGTTCAGCCTGAGCGGCACCGGGCCGGAGACCTCGACGATCGCCGTAAGTCGCGGGTCGAGCTCGACAAGCGCTTCGAGCCCCGCCCGAATGTCCGAATGATCGCGGATGATGGACACCCTCGCCTCTCCCATGGCCGTTTTTCAAAAAGCATGGCAGAAGAAACCATGCCCGCCTCGCCTCCAGATAAACCGGTCTATCGTTTCGCGCCAAGCCCGAACGGGCTCCTGCATCTCGGCCATGCCCTGTCCGCGCTCCTCAACCACGACATGGCGGAAGCAAATGGCGGCCGTTTCCTGCTGCGCATCGAGGATATCGACCTGACGCGCTGCACGCCGGAATTCGAGGCGGCGATCTATCGCGATCTTGCCTGGCTCGGGCTCGACTGGGAAAAACCGGTGCGGCGCCAGTCCGAACATTTCGACGCCTACCATGAGGCCCTCGCCCGGTTGACCGAAATGGGCGTCGTCTATCCGGCGTTTCTCACCCGCGGCGAGGTGAAAGCCAAGGTCGCGGCTTGCGAGGCGGACGGGAAAAGCTGGCCGCGCGATCCTGACGGCTCGCCGCTTTACCCCGATGACGACCGGCATCGCAGCGAGACGGAGCGGCGGAAGCTGACCGCCGACGGTGTCCGGCATGCCTTTCGCCTCGACATGCAAAAGGCGATTGGTCTCATCGCGGCACCCTTGAGCTGGACCGAGACCGGAGACGGAGACCGCGGCGAGATCCCCGCCGATCCGTCGGCCTGGGGCGATGTGGTCCTGTCCCGCTCCGATGCGCCGTCGAGCTACCATCTTTCGGTGACGGTGGACGACGCGACGCAGGGGATCACCCACGTGGTGCGCGGGCTCGACCTCTTCGAGGCGACGGCCGTGCACCGCCTGCTGCAGGAACTGCTGGAGCTTCCGCAGCCGGTCTATCACCACCATCGGCTGGTCGTCGGTGCGGACGGCAGGAAACTGTCGAAAAGCGAAGGCTCAACCGGGCTCGCGGCGCTTCGCGACCGGGGCCTCTCGGGCAGCGATATTCGCCGCCTCGTTGGCCTTTGAGCGGATTTTCTCCTTTTCACGATGCGCCTTCCGGCGGCGCGAGAAGACCGAGTAGATCTTGTACTTCATCAGCGCGGCATTGAACTCGGCACCGAGCATGAAAATGACGCCCACCATGTAAAGGAAGATCAGCACGATCATGATCGACGCCAGACCGGCATAGGTGGCGGTATAATTGGCGAAGGTCGAGAGATAGGCGGCAAAACCGAGCCCGAAACCCGTCCAGACGACGATCGTCAACGTCACCCCCGGGATGATGTCGATCAGGCGGCGATTGCCGGCCGGCAGCCACTTGTGGGAGGCCAACAGGCCCATCAGAAGCAGCAGGGCGGTGCCGTAGAGCCCCCAGTTTGCCGCGGTGGTGAGGTCGCTGATCAGCCATGGAAAGTAGAAGCGGGTCTCGGCAAAACGCAACGCCACGGGCACGGCAAGCAGCAGAATGCTGATGACCGCAAAGATCACGACCAGGATGACGACGTAACCGAGGCTCGCCAGGCGCGTCACATACCAGGGCCGGGTTTCCGTGACGCGGTAGGCTCGATTGAGCGAAATGCGCAATGCCTCGACGCCATTCGACGCGAAATAGGCGGCCGCCAGCACCGAGATCGTCAAAAGGCCGCCGCGCGGGATTTCCAGCACACGCTGCAGTTCTGAGGCGATGGGCTGCGCGATATCGGCCGGCCAGGTATCAAAGAGCAGGTGGACCGTCGTCTGCGAGAAATCCCCGGCGCCGAGGAAACCGGCAAGCGCCGTGCCGAAGATCAGGAACGGAAACAGCGCGAGCAGGCCGGATAGCGCGACATGGCTCGCCATTGCCCAGCCATCGTCATCCGAGAAGTGCCAATAGGCGTCCCAAAGCACTTTGAAGGCGAGGCGATACCACCGGACGGGGCGGTTTTCTTCGGACAATGGCAACTCCGTTGTGACGTCGCGGGAAATATGGGAGGAACTCATCCGATTGTACAGGGAACCTTATTCAATGGCCGAAAATAGAACGATCATCGTTACCGGCTGTTCCTCCGGCATCGGTGCCCATTGCGCCCGGGCTCTGAAGGCGGACGGCTGGCGGGTGTTCGCGACGGTGCGCAAGGCAGCCGATCTCGCAGCCCTGGAAGCGGACGGCATCGAGGCCCTGCAGATGGATTATACCAGGCCGGACACGATCGCGGCCCTGGTCGAAACGGTGCTCGGGCGCACCGGCGGACGACTCGACGCGCTGTTCAACAACGGCGCCTACGGCCAGGCGGGGGCCGTGGAGGACTTGAGCACCGACGTGCTGCGCCAGCAGTTCGAGACCAATTTCTTCGGCTGGCACGAGCTGACGCGGCGGGTGATCCCGGTCATGCGCGCAAGGGGCCATGGCCGCATCGTCAACTGTTCGTCGATCCTGGGCCTCCTGCCCTATCGTTACCGCGGCGCCTACACGGCCTCGAAATACGCGCTCGAGGGCCTGACCATTACCATGCGCATGGAGCTCGAGGGCAGCGGCATCGGGGTGAGCCTGATCGAACCCGGTCCGATCGCCTCGCGTTTCACCGCCAATGCGCTTTCCAAGATCCGGGAGCATGTCGATCTCGAGGGTTCGGTGCATGCCAAGCAGTATGAGCGGCAGCTCAGGCGCCTCGACGGGCGGGGCCAGATCAGCCGCCATAAACTTGGCCCGGAAGCGGTCTACGACGTCTTGACGCATGCCTTGACCGCGCCTCGCCCGAAGCCGCATTATCTGGTAACCAAGCCCGCCAAGCAGGGCGCTTTCCTGAAAAGAATACTCCCGGCCGCGCTCTTTTATAAATTGATGCGCCGGCTGGATTGAAAGGCAGCAATCGACAATGTCCACTTTCACAACCGTGCTGACCCTGATCGTCATGGGCCTCGTCGTGCTCGTCCTGATCCGCGGGCTGTTCAACATGATGAAGGGCACCGACGCCAACAAGTCCAACAAGCTGATGCAGCTGCGTATCCTCTTGCAGGCGGTTGCAATCGTCCTCATCATGCTCACTCTCTGGATTACGGGCGGCGGTCGCCCGACCTGATTCTGATGATGGCGGATGGTAAAGCTCAACAAGATCTACACGCGCACCGGCGATAACGGCACCACGGCGCTGGTCTCAGGCCCGCGCCGCGACAAGCACGACCTGCGCGTCGAAGCCTATGGCACGGTAGACGAGACCAATTCGACGATCGGGCTCGCCCGCCTGCAGACCGCAGGTTTGGCCGAGCTCGACGCCATGCTGTTCCGCATCCAGAACGATCTCTTCGATCTGGGCGCCGATCTTGCGGCGCCCGATACCGGCGAAAAACTCGACTACGAGCCGCTGCGCATCGTCGAGGCCCAGGCAACACGGCTTGAGGCGGAGATCGACGCGCTCAACGCCCATCTCGATCCGCTGACATCCTTCGTGCTGCCGGGCGGCTCGTCCGCCGCAGCTCACCTGCATCTCGCCCGCACCGTTTCCCGCCGCGCCGAACGGCTGATGGTCGAGCTGTCGCGAACCGAGACCGTCGGTATTGCGGCGCTGAAATATATCAACCGGCTTTCCGACTTTCTGTTCGTGGCGGCGCGCTTCGCCAATGACGGCGGCAAGGCCGATATCCTCTGGGTCCCGGGAAAAAACCGGTAACCGCAACGGGCGGAGAAGCCACAGCATGTTCATCCCGCTGCACGACGCCGTCGAACTCAAATACATCCGCGTGCAATACGTCACGATCAGCATCATCGCCATCAATGTGCTCGCATGGCTGTTTACGAATTTCTCCGCACCGGAAGTCGCCGAGCGCGCCTCGCTCGGGCTCGGCTTCATTCCGGCTGTGATCTTCGACTATGCCACCCTCGATCCCTCGCTGGTGATCGTGCCGGATGATCTGACCTTCGTCACCTATGCCTTCCTGCACATGGATTTCTGGCATCTCGCCTCGAACATGCTGTTCCTCTGGGTGTTCGGCGACAATGTCGAGGATGCGCTCGGGCATCTCAAATTCCTCGCCTTCTATCTCCTCTGCGCGGCGGCGGGTGCCGCCCTGCATGGATTCGTGGCATCGAATTCGGAAGGGCCACTGATCGGTGCATCGGGGGCGATCTCCGGCGTTGTGGCCGCCTATTTCCTGCTTCATCCGCGTGTGCGGGTCTGGGTGCTGGTGCTGTTTCGTATTCCGTTGCCGCTGCCGGCCTTCATTCCGCTGGCGCTCTGGATCGTCCAGCAGTTCGCCATGCTGGCCCTCGATCTCGACGGCATGGTTTCCTGGGGCGCTCATGTGGGCGGCATCGTCGCCGGTGCGATCCTGGTACTGTTCATGCGCCGCAGGGGCGTGCCGCTGTTCGATCGCAACATCGTCACCCCCAAGGCCGTCGAGCGGAAGCCGGGCGTTCGCGATGTCGCTGCGGCAACCGAATAGAACTATGAGAAAACGGCAATGCCCAGCGGCAGATCCGCGTTGTAATCGCGCGAAAAATGCGTATCCATGTCGCCCACTGACAAATGAGGACGCGGCAAATGTCGCAATTTGCGGCCGGAGATAGTCAAGGAAGGACCCCATGAAGATTCTCGTGCCTGTGAAGCGGGTTGTTGATTACAACGTTAAGATCCGTGTGAAGCCGGATGGAACGGGCGTTGAACTCGCCAACGTGAAGATGTCGATGAACCCGTTCGACGAGATTTCCGTCGAGGAGGCCCTGCGTCTGAAGGAAGCGGGCAAGGCCGAGGAAGTGGTGGTCGTTTCGATCGGCCCCGCCAAGGCGGAAGAAACGCTGCGCACCGCGCTCGCCATGGGCGCCGACCGGGCGATCCTGGTCGAGACCGACGACGTGGTCGAGCCGCTTGCCGTCGCCAAGATCCTGAAAGGCATCGTCGATGCCGAACAGCCCGGCCTGATCATCGTCGGCAAGCAGGCGATCGACGACGACAGTAACCAGACCGGCCAGATGCTGGCCGCTCTTCTCGGTTCCGCCCAGGCGACGTTCGCCTCGAAGATCGAGCTTGCCGACGGTTCCGCCAAGGTCACCCGCGAAGTCGATGGCGGCCTGCAGACGATCGAGGTCAAGCTTCCGGCGGTCGTCACCACCGACCTGCGCTTGAACGAGCCGCGTTACGCCTCGCTGCCGAACATCATGAAGGCCAAGAAGAAGCCGCTCGACAAGAAGACGCCCGCCGATTTCGGCGTCGACACCGCGCCGCGCCTGAAGGTGCTGAAGACCGAGGAACCGGGCGGCCGCAAGGCCGGCATCAAGGTGAAGACGGTCGAGGAACTGGTCGGCGCCTTGAAGACCGCCGGCGTTCTGTAAGGGAAAGGGAGAACATCACCATGGCCATTCTTCTTCTCGCCGAACACGACGGTTCGAGCCTCAACGACCAGACCGCCAAGGCGCTCTCGGCAGCCTCTAAAATCGGCGGCGAGGTGCATGTGCTGGTCGCCGGTTCCGGTGCCAAGGCTGCTGCCGATGCGGCTTCCAAGCTTGCCGGCGTTTCCAAGGTCCTGCTGGCCGACGACGCGGGCCTCGCCAACAACCTCGCCGAGCCGCTGGCGGCGCTCATCGTTTCGCTCGCCGGTGCCTATGACACGATCATCGCGCCGGCAACGGCGTCGGCCAAGAACGTCATGCCGCGCGTCGCAGCGCTGCTCGACGTCGCCCAGGTCTCGGAAATCATCGAAGTGGTTTCCGCCGATACGTTCAAGCGTCCGATCTATGCCGGCAACGCCATCCAGACCGTGCAGTCGACCGACGCCAAGAAGGTGATCACCGTGCGCACCGCCTCCTTCCAGGCTGCCGGCGAAGGTGGTTCGGCCTCGGTCGAGACCGTCTCGGCTGCCGCAAACCCGGGCGTTTCCTCGTTCGTCTCGGATGCGCTCTCGTCGTCGGAACGTCCGGAACTGACTTCTGCCAAGATCATCATCTCCGGCGGCCGGGCGCTCGGCTCGTCGGAGAAATTCCAGGAAGTCATCCTGCCGGTCGCCGACAAGCTCGGTGCTGCCGTCGGTGCATCGCGTGCTGCCGTCGATGCCGGCTATGCCCCGAACGACTGGCAGGTCGGCCAGACGGGCAAGGTGGTCGCGCCTGACCTCTACATCGCGGCCGGCATTTCCGGTGCCATCCAGCATCTCGCCGGCATGAAGGACAGTAAGGTCATCGTCGCCATCAACAAGGACGAGGAAGCCCCGATCTTCCAGGTCGCAGACTTTGGCATCGTCGGCGATCTCTTCGAAATCCTGCCGAAGCTCGAAAAGGCTTTGTGAGCTTTTGTTCATTTCGCAAGCGCGAAAAATGCTGGCAAAACCACAAACAGCGGAATAACAATCTGCCGGGCTGCATACATGCAGTCCGGCATTTTCATAAAATCGGCGTACGCTGGGGCTAGCGTAAACGCCCAGGGAGCGAAACCATGGGTCTGGTCATAAAAAACATCGGCATCATCGGAGCAGGCCAGATGGGCTGCGGCATTGCACATGTTTCGGCTTTGGCCGGCTACAGGGTGCAGATGTACGATGTTTCCAAGGACCGGATCGAGGCAGCGCTCGCAACCATCAACGGCAATCTCGCCCGCCAGGTCTCCAACGGCAAACTCGGCGACGACGAACGCAAGGCCGCACTTGCGCTGATTTCCGGTTCTTCCGACCTCAACGACCTCGCCCCGATGGACATGGTGATCGAGGCCGCGACCGAGGACGAAAGCGTCAAGCGCAAGATCTATTCGCAGGTCTGTCCGGTCCTTAAACCCGAGGCCCTGCTCGCCACCAATACCTCGTCGCTGTCCATTACCCGCCTCGCATCCGCCACCGACCGTCCGGAGCGTTTCATGGGGATTCACTTCATGAACCCGGTTCCGGTCATGAAGCTCGTGGAACTGGTGCGCGGCATCGCCACCGATGAGCCGACTTTCCGGGCCGCCAGGGACTATGTGACCGCGCTCGAGAAAACCGCGACGGTCGCCGAAGACTTTCCGGCCTTCATCGTCAACCGCATCCTGCTGCCGATGATCAACGAGGCGATCTACACCCTTTATGAAGGCGTCGGCTCGGTCGAGGCGATCGACACCGCCATGAAACTCGGCGCCAACCACCCGATGGGCCCGCTGCAGCTCGCCGATTTCATCGGCCTCGATACCTGCCTGTCGATCATGCAGGTCCTGCACGATGGGCTGGCGGACAGCAAATACCGCCCCTGCCCGCTTCTGGTGAAATATGTCGAAGCCGGCTGGCTCGGCCGGAAATCCGGCCGCGGGTTCTACGACTATCGCGGCGAAGTGCCGGTTCCGACGCGGTAAGCGGACCCCGCTGTGGCCTTGCCTTGTCAGAAAAGGCATTGCCAACTATATTGAGGGAGTGAGAGGCGAGCTTTCGCCCGCCCCTCTAGATCACCTCCGGAATAACACCCGCACGGTTACTTGCCAGTTCGTGCGGGTTTTCCGTATGGTGACCGTGATGCTAAATGGCCTGGACCACATAGATCACTCCTCCGGTTGAATGGCGAGGCCCTCGCCGGGTCGAAGCGGCCTATCCTCTCCGAGGCGCATGGCAGTGCGCGTCTGCTTTCGTCATCACAACCAAAAGCAGCATAGAGTAGAGATTTACATTACTTCAATTGGAAAGTTGTCGGCTTAGGGCGCCTTGGCTGCCGCAATCAGCGCCTTTGCATCCGGGCTGTCCCAGGCAGCCGGGCCGTTCATCGCCGAGATCAGGCAGCCTTGTCTGTCCATCACCAGCGTCACCGGCAGGCCGAAGGCGAGGCCTTCCTTCTTCAGCGAATTGAAGACGCCCATCGAGCTGTCGCGATAGTAGCCGAGCGTATCGACCCCGTATTCCGCGAGGAAAGCCTTCGGTTTTTCGTCGCTCCCGGTATCGATATTGACCGCCACGACCTCGAAATCCCCACTCCCCATGCCCTTCTGCAGCGCATTCAGGGCCGGCATCTCTTCCCGGCACGGGCCGCACCAGGTTGCCCAGAGGTTGAGCAGCACCGTCTTGCCGGCAAAATCGGCCGTCCTGAGATCTTTTCCGTCCGGCCCCTTGAAGGCAAGGTCGAGCGGTCGCGGCGGCTGGGCGGCAACCATGGCGGCGACCTGGCCCCTTGCGAATTGCGAAACCGACTTCACCCTTTCGACCGCGCCTTCGCAGGCACCGGCGGATTGGGCGAGGAGGCCGGACTCGCCATTGCCAGACCCCACACTCCTCACGTATACCGCCACGGCACCGGCAAGTATTCCCGCGACGGCGGCAATCACGATCAATCTGGCGGACGGAAGGCCGAAAGGTCTTTTGGTCGTCATCAACTACTCCAGGACTAGGCATCATGGCTGACGGCACGAAGGACGCAGTATCCTCCAACCAGATGTGGGGCGGACGCTTCGCTTCAGGGCCGGATGCGATCATGGAGGAGATAAATGCCTCGATCGGTTTCGACAAGAAGCTCTTCGCTCAGGATATCCGCGGCTCAATAGCGCATGCGACGATGCTTGCGGAAAAGGGCATCATTTCGCGCGAAGATAAAGACAAGATCGTGTCCGGCCTGAACACGATCATGTCAGAGATCGAAAGCGGCCAGTTCGAGTTCTCGCGCAAGCTCGAAGACATCCATATGAATGTCGAAGCGCGGCTGGCGACGCTGATTGGCCCCGCGGCCGGACGCCTGCACACCGCCCGCTCGCGCAACGACCAGGTGGCGCTCGATTTCCGCCTCTGGGTCAAGGAAGAACTCGTCAAGACCGAGAAGATGCTGACCGGCCTGATCGCCGCCTTCCTCGATCGCGCCGAGGAACATGCCGATACGGTCATGCCCGGCTTCACCCATCTGCAGACCGCCCAGCCGGTCACCTTCGGCCATCACTGCATGGCCTATGTGGAAATGTTCGGCCGTGACCGCGCCCGCGTGCGCCACGCGATCGACCATCTCGACGAAAGCCCGATCGGCGCCGCGGCCCTTGCCGGCACGCCCTACCCGATCGATCGCCACATGACGGCGAAGGCGCTCGGCTTCCGCGAGCCGACCCGCAATTCGATCGACACCGTCTCCGACCGCGATTTCGCGCTGGAATTCCTGTCGGTGGCGGCGATCTGCGCCGTGCACCTGTCGCGCCTTGCCGAAGAGATCGTCATCTGGTCGACGCCGCAGTTCGGGTTCGTGCGCCTGTCGGACGCGTTCTCGACCGGCTCCTCGATCATGCCCCAGAAGAAGAACCCGGATGCCGCCGAACTGGTACGCGCCAAGACCGGCCGCATCAACGGCTCGCTGGTGGCGCTGCTGACCGTCATGAAGGGCCTGCCGCTCGCCTATTCCAAGGACATGCAGGAAGACAAGGAACAGGTCTTCGACTGCGCCGAGAACCTGGAACTGGCGATCGCCGCGATGACCGGCATGATGCGTGACATGACCATCCGCGCCGACAAGATGCGGGCTGCGGCCGGCGCCGGCTTCTCGACCGCGACCGACCTTGCCGACTGGCTGGTGCGCGAGGTGGGCCTTCCCTTCCGCGAAGCCCATCACGTCACCGGGCGCGCCGTGGCGCTTGCCGAAGAGAAGGGCTGCGACCTTTCCGAACTGCCGCTCGAAGAGCTGCAGTCGATCAATCCGGCGATCACCGACAAGGTCTTCAACGTCCTGTCGGTCGATGCCTCCGTCGCCAGCCGCACCAGCTTCGGCGGCACGGCGCCAGCCGAAGTCCGCAAGCAGATTGCCTGGTGGCGCGCCAGGAATTGACGACGGCCGCGACGAACGCTTGAGAAGTGATGCCGGATAGTGACTGCACAAGCGCGTGGAACTTCGCTATGAAAGTTCCGCAGCCGTGCCGGAGAAGGAATAGAATGTCGAAGTCCCTGGTAAAAATCGCCCGCATCACTCTTGTTCTGAGCCTCGCCGGCATCGTTGTCGTCGGCTGCGGCCGCAAGGGCGGCCTCGACCGCCCCAGCACGCCGGTGGAGCAGCAGAACGTCCGCAAGAGCGGCAAGCCAGGCGCGCAGAAAGCCGAACCGGTTGCCGAGCGCCCCTTCCTGCTTGATCCGCTTCTGTAATTTTCGAGTTTTGCCGTGAACCATTTCCATTACATCGACGGCGTGCTGCACGCCGAGAACGTGCCGATCCCGGAAATCGCGAAGGCCGTCGGCACGCCCTTCTACGTCTACTCGACGGCCACTCTGGAGCGTCATTACAAGGTTTTCGCAAAGGCGTTTTCCGACGTCGACGCCATGGTCTGCTACGCCATGAAGGCAAATTCCAACCAGGCGGTGCTGAAGACGCTCGGCCGGCTCGGCGCCGGTGTCGATGTCGTGTCCGGCGGTGAACTGCGCCGGGCACTGGCGGCCGGTATTCCGGCAAGCCGCATCATGTTCTCGGGCGTCGGCAAGACCGTGCCGGAAATGGATCTGGCGCTGCAAGCCGGCATCTACTGCTTCAACGTCGAATCCGAGCCGGAACTGGAGGTCCTCAACCTGCGCGCCCTGAAGGCCGGCAGAAAGGCGCATGTCTCCTTCCGCATCAATCCGGACGTCGATGCCGGCACGCATGCCAAGATCTCGACCGGCAAGAAGGAAAACAAGTTCGGCATACCTTACGAGCGCGCCCGCGCCGTTTACGCCCATGCTGCAACCCTTGACGGCATCGACGTCACCGGCATCGACATGCATATCGGCAGCCAGATCACCGAACTGCAGCCTTTCGAACATGCCTTCCGGCTGCTGCGCGAACTGGTCGATACGCTGCGCGGCGACGGCCATCGCATCGATCACGTCGATATCGGCGGAGGCCTCGGCATTCCCTATCGCGAGGACAACAACCCGCCGCCGCTTCCCGATGCCTATGCGGAAACGGTCAAGCGCCAGCTGCGGTCGCTGGAATGCAAGATCGTCACCGAACCGGGCCGGTTGATCGTCGGCAATGCCGGCATTCTGGTGACCGAGGTCATCTACGTGAAGGATGGCGGCGAAAAGTCCTTCGTGATCGTCGACGGCGCGATGAACGACCTGATCCGCCCGACGCTCTACGACGCCTATCACATGATCCGCCCGGTCGTCGTGCCGGCCGCCGATGCGCCGCGCATCAAGGGCGATGTCGTCGGCCCGGTCTGCGAAACCGGCGACTACCTGGCGCTCGACCGCGAGATGGCGGAACCCAAGCCCGGCGACCTGATTGCCGTCGCTTCGGCAGGCGCCTATGGCGCCGTGCAGGCGGGAACCTACAACACGCGGCTGCTGGTGCCCGAGGTTCTGGTAAAGGGCTCTGAGTTCCATGTGGTGCGTCCGCGCGGCACTTACGAAGAACTCATCAGCCTCGACTCCGTGCCCGCGTGGCTTGCATGAGCGCCTGACACGACGTTCACTTTTGCGGGAAATCCGGGAAATTATGGGGGCGGCCCGCCCCCTGCCCTCGTCTTCGCCACAAACATCGTTATCTTGAAAGCTTGATTTGCGCCGCCACGATTGGAGACGGACCGCATGAGCTTCATCCGCAAAGGTGCCTTCGAATTGCATCCTGTGCTTGCGCGTCGCGTCGCACTGAAACGGTCCTTCGCACGGATCGTGTTGTTTTTCGAACGGATTTTGCCGCTGCTGCTCGCCCCTCTCGGGATCGCGGCCCTCTTCCTGTCGGCCGCCTGGTTCGGGATTTTCCGGGTCGCTCCTGATTGGGTGCGCTGGATCCTGGTCGGCGGCTTCGCCTTTGCCTTCGTTTATGCGCTTCTGCCGTTCAGCCGCCTGCGCTGGCCGGCGGTGGCCGAAGCCGACCGGCTTCTGGAAGTCCGCAACAACCTGCCGCACCAGCCGGTCGGCGTGCAGGACGATCAACCGGCTTTCGAAACACCCTTCTCCCGCGCGCTCTGGAAGGAACACCAGATCCGCATGGCCGAGCGCATTGCAGCGCTCGATGCCGGCCTGCCGCAGCCCGATATCGCCCGGCACGACCGGTTCGCGCTTCGCGCCGTTCCCGCGCTCGTCTTCGTCGTCGCGCTCGGTTATTCCTTCTCGAACGGCGGCGGCTCTCCTGCCGATGCCTTCCGGCCCGCGCCGCCGGCTCCGAGCATCAATCCGGACCTGCGCATCGACGCATGGCTGACGCCACCTTCCTATACCGGCCGTGCGCCGATCTTTTTGACGGGCCGCGAGGCGACCGCTGCTGTTGCCTCCGTCTCCACCCCGCAGAATTCGGCCCTGACCGTGCGCGTCACCGGCGGTGAAGGCGGAGAGGCCGTGGTCTTTGCGCCGAAGGCCGGCGGGCAGCCGTCGACCTTGATCACCGAGGAAGCCAAGAAGGCGGCAGAAGCCGCAGCCCAGCAGCAGCCACAGAGTGCCCCGGGACAGCAGGCGCAGCAGACGGCCCAGGCACCTGCCCAGCCGGCCGCACCGCAACAACCCAACCAGCAGCGGCCGCCCCGCACCTATGCGCTCAACGTCGGCGAGAGCGGCAGCCTGACCGTCAACGGCCAGACCTGGGCCTTCGAGGTCATCCCGGATCGCCCCCCCGAAATTGCCTTCGAAGGCCAGCCGAAGCCCTCGGTCAACGGCGCGCTGGAGATCGGCTTCACCGGCAAGGACGATTACGGCATTCGCGAAGCCCATGCGCTGATCGAGCCCGTCGGCCCGACGGATCCGGCCGCCACCCCGCTTTATCCGCCGCCGGACTACCGGCTCGATCTGCCGCGGCAGAACAGCCGCGAGGTCAAGGGCCTGACGAGCCGCAGCCTTATCGAGCATCCGCTTGCAGGCAAGCGGGTCAAGATCACCCTGATCGCCAAGGACGGCGCCGGCCAGACCGGCCGCAGCCCGACCCATGAAATGGTGCTGCCGTCGCGCGGCTTCTCCGAACCGCTTGCCGCAGCCGTCGCCGAAGAGCGCCAGGTCTTCGCGCTCGACACCCGCCGGATGCCCCGCGCCATCGAGCTCAACGAGGCCTTAGCGATCCGTCCCGACGAAACCATCCCGAACCTCAGCCATTTCCTGCTGATCCGCTCCGCGCTCGAGCGCATGAAGCTCGCCCGCAACGAGGAACAGCTGAAGGATACGGCCGAATATCTCTGGGAAATCGCCCTCGGCATCGAGGATGGCGACCTGTCGCAGGCCGAACGCCGGTTGCGCGACGCCCAGCGCAATCTTGCCGAAGCGCTGCAGAACAAGGCCTCCGACCAGGAAATCGCAAAGCTGATGCAGGAACTGCGCGAAGCCATGCAGCAGTTCATGAACGAACTGGCGCAGCGGATGCAGAACGCCCCGCAGGCACCCAACACCATGCAGTCGCAGAACGTCATCCGCCAGCGCGACCTGCAGAACATGATGGACCAGATCGAGAACCTCGCTCGGTCCGGCAATCGCGATGCCGCCCAGCAGATGCTCAACGAACTGCAGCGGATGATGAACAACCTGCAGGCAGGCAGGCCGCAGCGCGGCCAGCAGGGCCAGCAGCAGCAGAACAGCCAGATGCGCCAGCAGATCGACAAGCTTGGTGAGATCATGCAGGAACAGCAGCGGCTGATGGACCAGACCTTCAAGCTGGACCAGGCGCTGCGCGACCGCATGCAGCGCGGTGATCCGAACGAACGCCCGGGCCAGGAAGGCCAGCAACAGCAGGGCCAGCAGCAACAAGGTCAGCAGGGCCAACAGGGTCAGCAAGGGCAGCAGAACACCGACCAGATGACCGCCGAGCAGCTTCGCGAGGCGCTGAAGAACCTGCGCGCGCAGCAGGAAGGCCTGGGCAAGAAGCTGGAAGAGCTGCAGAAAGCCCTCAAGGGACTTGGAATGCAGCCCGGCGAAGGGTTCGGCAAGGCGCAGAGCGAGATGGGCAATGCCGGCAAGGCGCTCGGCGAAGGCCAGGGCGAGCAGGCCGTGCAGGGACAGGGCAACGCCCTGAACGCGCTGCGTCAGGGCGCCCAGAACATGATGCAGCAGATGATGCAGGCCATGCAGCAGCAGGGTCAGGGCCAAGGCCAGGACCGCGGCGGACCGGGCGAGAACATGACCTCGCAAGGCGGCCAGAACGGCCGCGACCCGCTTGGCCGCCCGCGCGCCACGGTAGGCCCGGATTTCGGCGATCAGGTGAAGGTACCGGACGAGATCGACGTCCAGCGCGCCCGGGAAATCCTCGAAGCGATCCGCCAAAAACTCGGCAATGCCCTCTCCGGCGAAGCGGAGCGGCAGTATCTGGAGCGACTTCTGGACATTCGCTGATTAAACGGAAACTTGGGCTCCGGCGCCTCAGGCGGCCCGGCAGTTCCCCGAGGACAGCGCCGCCGCGACGGCACGGCGGATATCGGGCAGCGCGAACGGCTTCTGCACCACGTCGATGATCTTGGTCGCAAGATCGTCGGCCCGCTCCCGCTGCTCCGCATAACCGGTCATCAGCAGGATCTTGAGCTCCGGGAACCTGGCGGATGCCTGGTGCACCAGTTCGATACCGTCCATGACCGGCATGCGGATGTCGGACAGCAGCAGATCGAACGGACCTTCGTTCAGCTTTTCAAGCCCTTCGGCGCCGTCAGCCGCTTCATGGGTCTCATGACCATCGAGACGAAGCGCCCGCGCAACGAACATGCGAAGGGAGTCCTCGTCCTCGGTAATCAGGATTTTTGCCATGGCGGTGATCGCTCCCGTGTTTTGTTTGTATGGGACGCAAATCAACAGAGTTTTCTTGTCGAGGAGTAAACGCCGGTCCATTGCGGACCGACATGGTTAACACCTCGTCTCACCCGGCGCGGGCGTATCGCTCAGGCGTCTCCGGTCACGACGCCCACGAAAGGCAGCTCGCGGAAGGCGTATGCCACGTCCATGCCGTAACCGACGACGAAGTAGTCCGGGCATTCGAAACCCACGTAGTCCGCCTCCAGATTCTCCTGGCGCTTGACGCGCTTGTCAAGCAGCACGGCGATCGAGACGTTGCGGGCACCGCGCTCGTAAAGCAATTCCTTGGCGAATTTCAGCGTCCGGCCGGATTCGAGGATGTCGTCGATCAGCAGCACGTCGCGGTCCTTCACGTCGCTGTCGATGTCCTTGACGATCCGCACGCCTTGCGAAACGGTGCCGGCGCCATAGCTCGAGAGCGTGACGAACTCCACTTCCGGCGCAAGGCCCACGTCATGCAGCGCCCGCAAAAGGTCGGCGGCGAAGATGAACGAGCCCTTGAGGATGGCGATGACCAGCAGATCCTTGGTCGGCCCTGTGGCGATCTGTGCCGCGATCGCGTGGTTGCGCTCGGCGATCTGTTCGGCGGTATAAAGCGGCTCGATGTTTTTGCCGCGTACGACGGGCATGAGGTTCTCCTACGTGTCCGTAAAAAACCGCGATACCACAATCGGCCGAGAAAGAGAAAGCGTCAGGCGCCCCGTTCGGCGAAGGAAAGCCGCAGATCGGGCAGTTTTCCACCGGGGTGGGGCACGCGCGCTGAGAAGCCGCGGCTCTGACCGCCTTCGATGGACGAGACGGGCGGCGAGATCAGCGTCGTCGCAACGAGCGACTGCCCGGACATCAGTTCGGCGCGGATCTGCGGCATGACGCGATTGTCGCCGCTGCGGTTTTCCACGATGCCGTTGATCAAGAGCACGCGCATGCCGTTGGCATCCTGCGGGGTCATCGTGACATGGGTGATGTCGAGGGTTGGCCCGCTCTCTGCCGTCGCCGAGCCGGCGAACAGAAAGGTGAAGCCCCCCGCAATGCTGAAAACGGTAACGAAGACGACCGCCACCATCGCCGAGAAGAAATCGGCGGAAAGGCCCCTCAGGCCACGCTCGATGCCGGCAAGCGCCCGCTCTGCCAACGACGGTACGGCAGCGGCAGATGGCGCGCGCCTGGTGCGATTGTCGTTGTGCGAGCGCGGCGCCGGGCCGCGGCGGAAGGTCTCGCGAACCGGGACGAACTGGGCGTCGATCACCTCGCCGCGCCGCTGGCTCACCCTTGTGGTGCGGATGGAAGGTTCCGGCGGCAGGATGTCCATCCGCGCCGTCGTCTTGCCCTGATGGCTGCCAAATGTGCTCATGGGGCCCTCTTCGGCCCGTTTTCCCCGTAGTTCGGGATGGCGGGCATTGAATCGAATCCCGCCTAGTCGTAAATTCAAATGGTTAACGCTTCGCAAATAAGGCCTGAAATTAGCCCTTTTCCGCGCGTGATTTACCGTTCGTTTACCCGGGTCGTTAAGAGATAGACGGGCACCAGAGAGTCGAAAGAGCAAGGACCGGGTCATCCGTTGATTCATTTCGAAAACGTTGGTCTGCGCTATGGGATGGGTCCGGAGATCCTGCGGGATATGACCTTCGACATCCCCAAGCGCTCGTTCCAGTTCCTCACGGGCCCGTCGGGCGCTGGGAAGACCACCCTCCTGCGCCTGCTGTTCATGTCGCTGCACCCGACCCGCGGCATCATCCACATGTTCGGCCGCGACCTGTCCCAGATCCCGCGCGCCGAACTGCCGATGCTGCGCCGGCGGGTGGGCATCGTCTTCCAGGATTTCCGCCTCCTCGACCACCTGACGACCTACGAGAACGTCGCGCTGCCGCTTCGCGTGCGCGGCAAGGAGGAAAGCTCCTACCGCAACGACGTGATTGAGCTCCTGAAATGGGTCGGGCTCGGCGAGCGCATCAACGTCCTGCCGGCGGTTCTTTCGGGCGGCGAGAAGCAGCGCGCCGCGATTGCCCGCGCGCTGATGGACCAGCCGGAAATCCTGCTCGCCGACGAACCGACCGGCAATGTCGACCCGCCGATGGCGCGCCGGCTGCTCAATCTTTTCCTCGAACTCAACCGGCTCGGCACCGCCGTCGTCATCGCCACCCATGATCTGGCGCTGATGGACCAGGTGGATGCGCGCCGGATGATCCTCACCGAAGGGCGGCTCGACATCTATGAATGAGCTGAGCCGCCCGAAAGCGACGAAGAGCGCCCAATCGAAGAAGCCCGCGAATGAGCAGCAGGCTCCGCCGCCCAGCCAGAAGCAGGCGCGCCGCGTCGAGATGCGGGTACGGCCGACCGCGCCGATCCTGCCGCCTTCCAACATCCAGGGCAATGCGCTGATGGTGGTGATCGCAATCATGGCCTTCCTCGCCTGCCTGACGCTCGGCGCGGTCAGTATGGTGAGGGCGACGGCATCGAGCTGGCAGAGCCAGATCTCCCGCGAGATCACCATCCAGATCAAGCCCGACGACGGTCTCGACATGAACGCAGCCTTGAAGAAGGCCCGCGACCTGGCGCTTACCTTTGTCGGCACCCGCGAGGGCACGATCATGGACGAGAGCGCCACGGCACGACTTCTGGAGCCGTGGCTCGGCACCGGATTGAACCTCGAAGACCTGCCCGTGCCGCGCCTGGTCATCGTCACCATCGACGAACAGAACCCGCCCGATTTCGCCGGCATGCGCGATCTCCTGAAGACGGAAATCCCGCAGGCTTTCCTCGACGACCACCGCACCTGGGTGGACCGCCTGGTATCGATGGCGCACACCACGGTGCTGATCGGCATGGGCGTCCTGGTTCTCGTCTTCACGGCGATGATCCTGACGGTGATCTTCGCCACGCGGGGCGCTCTCTCCGGCAATCGCCATATCGTCGAGGTGCTGCATTTCGTCGGCGCCGAAGGCTCGTTCGTGGCCGGCGAGTTCCAGAAGCACTTCCTGAAGATCAGCATCAAGGGCTCGGCCGCCGGCGGTGCGCTCGCGGCCGTGATGTTCGCGATTGCCAACATGTGGCAGGCCAACTCGCTGGCGACGCCGGAAAGCGACCAGGCAACCGCGCTCTTCGGCTCCTTCACGATCGGCATCGGAGGTTATCTCGGCATCTTTGCCACGATGATCGTGATCGCGTTGCTGACGACGCTGACTGCCCGGTTCACGGTGATGCGCACGATCGACGAAATCGACCTGATCCGTTCCGATCCCGCACGATCCGACGGATTGTCAGCTTCTTGAATCGGGCCCCGTCCCTCTGTAGGTTGGCCCTGTTCTCGCCACGAATCTCCGGCTATGGACAGTCATGACACCGGCCCCGACCACACCCGACAATGGAACGGAGCGCCACCCGCGGCGGTGGTTCGGTGGAGTGTTTTCGCGCAATAGCCGGCTGCGATGGGCCGCGCGCCGCATCATCATGGCCAGCGTGCTCGGATTGGCGCTGCTTTTCGGCGGATTTTTATGGTTCGCGAACGCCGTCACGTCGCTGAAGGCCCCTGATGGCGTCAAGGCGGATGCGATCGTCGTCCTGACCGGCGGTTATCTGCGGATAGAGCAGGCGCTCGGGCTTCTGCGGGACGGAGCCGGCCAGCGGCTGCTGATCTCGGGCGCGCATCCGTCCACCAGCCCGACCCAGATCCGCAAGGTCACGCAGGCCTCGCCCGACCTTTTCGCCTGCTGCGTCGACATCGGCTACGACGCCATCGACACGATCGGCAATGCCAACGAGATCACCCGCTGGATCCACGACCACCACTACAAGTCCGTGCTGGTCGTCACCAACAACTACCACATGCTGCGCAGCCTGCACGAACTGCGCCGCGCCGACCCGGTGACGGTGTTCATCCCCTATCCCGTCATCAATTCCGACCTGACCCGGAAAGCCTGGTTCGCAGAGCCGGACGTCTTGCGCACCATGCTTTCCGAATACGGCAAGGTCGTGCTTGCCACCTTCCGCGACTGGTTCGGGATCGAGCGCGGCACCGGGCTGCGCAACGACGACCCGCCGAAGACCGCCTCGAAGCCGGCCAATTGATACTTTTCCTTGCCCGCAGCGCACCGGCGCTTTTTTCACGGCGCGATCTCGTGTAGGCAACGCCTGTCCAAGAGGAAGCCTTTCATGCTGCTGGTGCGTTCGGTTCTTTTCAATATCGCCTTCTACACAAACCTGATCGTCCGCATGATCGTGCTGAGCCCGGTCTATTTCCTGATGCCGCGCAAGGCGGCCTACCGGATTCCAAAAGCCTGGGCCGCGTCCTGCAACTGGCTGATGGCAAGGATCGTCGGCGCCACGTTCGAGATCGAGGGCCTGGAAAACGTTCCCGAAGGCGGCTGCATCTTCGCGCCCAAACATCAGTCCGCCTGGGACACCGTCGCTCTCCTGCCCTGGCAGCGGGACCCGGTCTATATCCTCAAGCGCGAGCTGATGTGGATCCCGCTGTTCGGCTGGTATGCCGCCAAGCAGAAGATGATCCCGGTCAACCGCGGCGCCCGCGGCAAGGTCATGGTCGACGTGATGAACCGGACGAAGGAGGAGATGGCCAACAACCGCCAGCTCATCATCTATCCGGAAGGCACGCGCCGGCCACCGGGCGCCGAGCCGCAATACCGCTACGGCATCGCCCGCATCTATCGCGACGTTCAGGTGCCGGTCGTGCCGATCGTCGCCCATTGGGGCCTGTTCTGGGGCCGCCGCAAGCTCATCAAATATCCCGGCCACTTCAAGGTCCGCATCCTGCCGCCGATCGCGCCCGGCATGGATCCGGACGCCTTCTACGCGCATCTGGTGGAAACGCTGGAACGGGAAAGCGACAAGCTGCTGGTCGAGACCGTGGCGGCAAATCCGCACCTGCCCCTGCCGCCGTCAGCCGCGAAACGGCTTGCGGAACTGAAGGCTCAGACGGCAGCCTGAACACCGGTGCCGGTGCTGACGTCGGCCACCGCCGCGCCGACGGCTTCCAGCCAATGATCGCGGATACCCATGTCCTTCAGATGCGCCAGCGTGTTGAAGAGATAGGCATCGTTCGGGCCTGACTTGCCGATGGAACTGCGCACTATCGCCACCGCCTGTTCGACCTCGAGCGCGCCGGCATATTGGAGATGGCTGCGATCGACGATATAGCCGACCGCCTTCACCTGCCGCCCGTCGCCGAGCGTCACCGGCAGGACCCGTTCCAGATAGACATTGGTGACGAGTTCCCGGCGGCGCAGATAATCAAGCACGTCCGGGCGGTTCTCCTCGTCTACCCGGAAGGCGACGCCGCGGCATGAACCGCCACGGTCGAGGCCGAGGACCAGGCCCGGGTTATCCGGCGTGCCGCGATGCACGTGAGACCAGACGCAGAGGGAGCGGCGGAAGCCGAAGGCACGGGCGGGCAGTCTTTCCTCAAACGCAAAACCCGGATTCCACATCAGGGACCCGTAGCCAAACACCCAAAATTCGTCCATATCCCGCGCCACACCATTCCATCTGAAGCATCCCGCCCCAAGTTTTCAGCACCATTGGAGAACATCATGGCAGCGTCAAGCCGAACTGGCGTCAGCGGAAAATTATGGCTCCTCGCCTCCGGAGTGGTGTTGGTGATCGCCCTTTATACGGGCGGGTGGTTCTATGGCGCCTCGGTGCTGAAGGAGCGGACGCTGGCCCTGCTCGGCAGCCAGGAAAAGCGTGGCCTCTCGGCTGAATGCACGGACGCGGATTATCGCGGCTACCCGTTCCGGATCGGCCTGTTCTGCTCGAAAGTCGCGGTCGACGATCGCGGCAACGGCATTTCTGCCACGTTCGGAGCGCTGCGGTCCGCAGCCCAGGTCTACAATCCCGGCCATATCGTCTGGGAACTCGATTCCCCGGTCGAGATCCGCACCGGCCACGGGCTTTCGGTCTCGACCACCTGGGAGAATTTCCAGTCGAGCCTGACCACCCGGTTTCGCGGCGTCGAGCGCACGTCCACGGTGATCGAAAACGCCAGGACCAACATTCTGTCGTCCGCAACCGGCCAGGCCTTCAACATCAGCGCCGGCCACACGGAAATCCACCTGCGCCAGAACGGCAGCGATCTCGACGCGGCCCTGACCCTCCAGAATACCGACATGGTGATGAAGGACATGCCGCAGCTTCTGCCGCGGTTCACCGCCAATCTCGACCTGACGCTGATCGGCCGCGCCGGCATGATCGACGGCAGCGATCCGAACGGGACCGCTCTCTACGGCACCGAGGGCCAGATGCGCAGCCTTACCGCCGATCTCGGAGACGGCAAGCTCATCACCGTGTCCGGCCCCTTCTCCTTCGACGAGCGCGGTTACCTGTCTGGCAAGCTGAAGCTCCGGATCGAACAGATCGATGCCTGGCGCGACAGCCTGGCTCAGGCCTTTCCGCAGCTCGCGCCGACCTTGAAGACCGCCGCCAACATGCTGTCGGCGCTCGGCCGCGGCAAGAGCGCGTCGCTCGATCTCACCATCAACCGCGGCAAGGTGTTTGCCGGCGGCTTCATCCAGATCGGCGAAATCCCACCGATCTGAGCAGGATCACTTCTTGACGTCGAGCGCGTGGCGGCCGAAATCCGGCGCGTCGACATCCTGGCCGGCCTGGACGATCGAGCGGCGGATGGCGCGGGTGCGGGTGAAGAGTTCGAACAGCTTGTCGCCCTCGCCCCAGCGGATCGCCCGCTGCAGATAGGCGAGGTCTTCCGAAAACCGGGCCAGCATTTCCAGGATCGCATCCTTGTTGTGCAGGCAGACGTCCCGCCACATGGTGGGGTCGGACGCGGCAAGACGGGTGAAATCGCGAAAGCCGGAGGCGGAATATTTGATCACTTCCGCGTCGGTCACCGTCTCGAGGTCGTCCGCCGTGCCGACGATATTGTAGGCGATGATATGCGGCAGGTGGGAGACGATCGCCAACACCTTGTCATGGTGCTGCGGATCCATCTCGTCGATGCGCGAGCCGAGCGCCGTCCAGAAGGATTTAAGCCTGTCGAGGGCCGCCTGGTCCGTATCCGGCAGCGGCGTGAAGATGCACCAGCGATCCCGGAACAGGCCGACGAAGCCGGCATCGGGGCCGGATTTTTCAGTGCCCGCCAGCGGATGGCCCGGAATGAAATGCACGCCCTGCGGCATATGCGGCGCCATCTGCGCGATGACCGACGCCTTGGTGGAGCCGACATCGGTGACGATAGCACCGGGCTTCAGACTGCCGGCGATCTGCTTGGCCACTTCCTCCGATGCGCCGACCGGCACCGAGACGATGACGAGATCGGCATCCTTCACCGCCTCGGCAGCGGATGCGACATAACGGGTGCCGAGCGCCAGCTCTTCGGCGCGTTTCAGGGTTTCGGCGCTGCGGCTGGAAATCACCACCTCGCGGGCGAGCCCCAGTTCCTTGACGTCCCGGGCGATCGAGGAGCCGATCAGGCCGATGCCGATCAGCGCGATCCGTTCGAAATGCGGCGTGCTCATGCGCTTCTGCCCATGAATTCGCCGAGCGTCTCGATGACGCCGCGATTGGCCTCTTCCGAGCCGACCGTCATGCGCAAAGCATTCGGGAAACCGTAGCCTTTGACGGCGCGCAGGATGTAACCGCGGCTGGTGAGGAAGGCATCGGCTTCCGGCGCCCGCTTGCCGTCGACATCCGGGAAATGGATGAGCACGAAATTGGTGACCGACGGCGTCACCTTGAGGCCGATCGCTTCCAGCGCATGGGTAAGCTTGTCGAGCCAGAGCTTGTTGTGCTCGACGGCCTTTTCGACGAAGGCCTGGTCGCGGATGGCCGCGGCACCGGCAGCGATTGCCGGAGCGTTCATGTTGAACGGGCCGCGCACGCGGTTCAGCGCGTCGAGAATGCCGGCCGGGCCGTACATCCAGCCGATACGCAGCGCCGCAAGCCCGTACACCTTCGAGAAGGTGCGGGTCATCACCACGTTCTTGTTGGAAGACACCAGTTCAAGGCCGGCTTCGTAGTCGTTCTTGCGCACATATTCCGCATAGGCGGCATCGAGCACGAGGATGACGCCCTTCGGCAGGCCGGCATGCAGCCGGCGGATATCGGCGACCGGGACATAGGTGCCGGTCGGATTGCCCGGATTGGCGATGAACACCATCTTCGTCCTGTCGGTGACGGCGGCGAGGATCGCGTCGACATCGACGGTGCAGTCCTTCTCCTTCACTTCGACCACCGTGGCACCGGCGCCCATGATCTGGATCTTGTAGACGAGGAAACCGTGCTGGGTGATGATCGCCTCGTCGCCGGCGCCGAGATAGACGTGGCAGAGCAGGCCGAGCAACTCGTCCGAGCCGTTGCCGCATATGATGTTCGCGACGTTCAGCCCATGCACCGAGGCGATCGCCTCGCGCAGCGCCATCGCCTGCCCGTCCGGATAGAGTTCGAGATTGCCGGCCGCCTGCTTGAAAGCTTCGATCGCCTTCGGGCTCGCGCCGAGCGGGGTCTCGTTGGAGGAGAGCTTGAAGACGCGCGCCACGCCCGGAGCATGTTCCTTGCCGGGCACATAGGCGGCGATATCCAGAATGCCGGGACGCGGAACGGGCTCACTCGTGACGATGCTCATCGGATCAACCTTTTCGGAAATGCCTGAAACGGCGGGTGATCTTGAGGCATTAAAGCCGAAAAAGGCCTTTGTCGAGTATGTGCTTGGGGCTCCCAGGAGAGATGCGGGCGCCGGCGATGCCCCTCATCCGCCTGCCGGCACCTTCTCCCCGTTCTGACGGGGAGAAGGGATCTGACGCACCATTTCGTTCCCTCCTGTCCGAGGATATGAGCAAAAAAATGAGGAGCGGGCGGCTTGCGTCCTTCTCCCCGCTTGCGGGGAGAAGGTGCCGGCAGGCGGATGAGG
>UCEY01000015.1 GCA_900471605.1 Hyphomicrobiales bacterium
GCCTCCACCGGAGGATTACGCTATGCCGTTGGACTGGGGGCTTCGGACGGGCGTCGAACACGGCTCCATGCCGATATCGATGAGTAGCGATCTGGTGTCCTTTGCGATGAAGCAGGAGCCGTTGTCCGTCAGCCATTCGATTGGCTTTGGAAGGGTGTTGATGAGACCGAAGCGGTTCTCAACAGCCGTGATGACAAGGTCCTGGACGTCCTCGCTCTTGATGCCCTCGGTTGTTGCGACATGTGCGATGGCCTCGCGATCACGGCAATCGAGAGCGAAAGCAACGCGCACCTTCTCCGTGTTGTCACAGCCGATTTCGAAGCCGTCTGAACACCAACGCAGGTTCAATTGCTCGACAGACACGCGGCCATCGTGACGACGCGTATCGATTGCACCGGTGTGGCGCTGAAGAAGCATGCCGTGAACCTTCATCACCCGGTAGACGCGTTTGGCATTTGGCCATGGACGGTTTTCGCTGCGAGCCTTACGGCGCAGGATCGCGTGAACCCGGCGATATCCGTAGGTCGGCATATCGTCGATGACCGTCTCGATCTCATCCAGCAGTGCCTGATCGGCGAGCGGCGGCCGCCCTCGGGCTCTGGAAGGACGCTGCGTCACACGCTCCGCAATGTTAGATCGCGCGACATCCAAGGTCTCGCACACCGGCGTCATCGTGAACCGTCTTTGGGCAACGAGAGCGAACGCAACATGTGTTTTTTTGACCCTGATGCTATCTCAAGCACTTCTTTGAGGATTTCGCCTTCCATCGTCTTCTTGCCGAAGAGGCGCTGCAACTCTTTCACCTGGTTCTGAAGTGCCCTGTATTCGGATGCCGGAACGACCTCTTCCTGTGATGCCGTCGCCGTCAGCGCACCCTGCGTCGCTAGTTTGCGCCAGGCGAACAACTGGTTCGGTTGAATGCCATGTAGTGCGTGAGATGTGTAGGGGTCTTTATGTTTGAACTGGTTTTCTTGACTGTTACGTCGCCAGACGTCTTCGTTTTGCTGGAGATGGCCATGCCTCGATCTCGATGCTGGGTTTCACTGAAAGTACGGGACGGAAAATGTTTCGGCCTGATCATCCTTTTCG
>UCEY01000011.1 GCA_900471605.1 Hyphomicrobiales bacterium
ACGGCAGGCGACTGCGCGGGCTCAAAAATGTTGGCCGAAGGCCGGAAATCAGTGGATCTACCGAGGGTTTTTGATCGTTGGTGGGTGGATCCTCGGGTCAGGCCCGAGGATGACGAGCGTGTTGGGAGGACTGGCGAAAACAGCGGCCGCCCCACTTGTGAAAACCTTTTTGAGGATCCGATTGCTCTGGGACAACCGGGGCACACCCTCTCCTTCGTCATCCTCGGGCTTGACCCGAGGATCCAATCCGGCGGATCGTTCCACCGGCTTTATCGAGCGGTCTTCACTCCACGAAAACCCTGACACTCGCGGCCCGGCCCGCGGCATCGATCACCGTCAGCGTCGAATATCCAGCCCCGTCCGGCGTCCATTCATTGGTGCGCCGGCGGGAGAGTTCGTTGAGCGGCTTGCCGTTGGCGAGCCAGCGGAAGGGTGCGCGCCCCCCCTGCAGCTTCAGGACCAGCGGCGAGATATCGCCCGATTGCGCCCCGAGATCGACCCGCGCGCCTTCCGGCGGATAGACGATCTGCGGCGCCGGTTCGCGCGTCGAGGCGGAAATCAGCCCGTTCGCCGTCATCGAGAAACGCCGCTGGCTGATCGGCAGCTCGGCCTGTGCGATACGCACCGCGCCCGACGGCGCCGACGGCAGCGGCGTGATCGGCACGCCGGATTTCGCAAAAGCCTCGAACAGGATCGGCGCAGCCGTCTGGTAGCCAGCGATCCCCGGCACCGCCCCATTGTCCGGCCGCCCGACCCAGACGCCCAGCACATGACGCCCGTCGAACCCGACCGACCAGGCGTCGCGATAACCGTAGCTCGTGCCGGTCTTGTAGGCGATGCCGAGCCGGCGGCTGCCCTGCGGCGGCAGGACGTCCGAGAGAATGTCGGCGACGTTCCACACCGCCTGCGGCTCGAGCAGCGGCTCGCCGTCGATCAAGCCCGGCTTATCCTCGATGCCGTTGCCGATCCGCAGCGGATTGCCGCGATTGGCAAGCGCCGCATAAGCCTGCACCAGATCCTTGAGCGTGATGCCGACGCCGCCAAGCCCGATCGCCAGGCCCGGCGCCTCGTTGGCCGGCAGCACAGGCCGCACGTACGCGCGCCGGAAGCGGATCATCAACCGCGACGGCCCGACGGCATCCAGCAGCCGTATCGCCGGCACGTTGAGCGACAATTGCAGCGCCTGCCGGACGCTGACATCGCCCTGATAGGTCATGTCGAAATTTTTCGGGCGGTATCCGAAGAAATCCGCCGGCCGGTCCTCGATGATCGTCTCCTGGGAAACCAGCCCCTGCTCGAAGGCCAGCCCATAGATGAACGGCTTCAGCGTGGAGCCCGGCGAGCGGTTGACGCGCGTCATGTCCACCCAGCCGGAGCGCTCGGCATCGAAATAGTCGGCGGAACCGACCTCGCCGACGATCGCCCCGGTGGTGATGTCCGCCATCACCATGGCGACGGAAACTTTTGGAGCGAGCTTGACCGAAGCTTCTCTCGCGACCTGCTCCAGCCCCTGCTGGATGCCGCGTTTCAGGGTCGTCCTGTGCTGCTCGACCTTCGGCTGTTTGCGGATCGCCGCTTCGGCAAGATGCGCCGCATAGGCCGGCAATTGCAGCCGGCGCCTCGGGATGCCATCGCCCGCCGCCCGTTCCGCTTCGCCATCGCCGGTGATTGCGGCGACCGCCGGGCGCATCAGCACCCGCTCGCGGGCCGCCTTTGCGATCTCGAAATGCCGGTCCGGCCGCCGGCCTTCCGGCGATTGCGGCAGGGCGACGAGAAGGGCGGCTTCCGCCACCGTCAGCCGCCGCGGCTCCTTGCCGAAATAGGCAAGGCTCGCGGCCCGCACCCCCTCCAGATTGCCGCCATAGGGCGCGTGGGTGAGGTAGAGTTCGAGGATTTCCGCCTTCGACAGCCGCCGCTCGATCTGGACGGCACGGACGAGCTGGCGCAGTTTTGCCGCGACCGAACGGCTTTCGCGCGGTTCGATCAGCCGCGCCACCTGCATCGACAGCGTCGACGCACCCGAAACGACATGCCCGTTGGTGGCGAGCTGCAGCACGGCGCGGCCAAGCGCCCATGGATCGACGCCGGCATGCTCGTAGAACCGCTGGTCCTCATAGGCGACCAGCATTTTCAGAAAACGCGGATCGACATTTTCGATCGTCGTGCGAAGCCGCCAGCGGCCCTGCGGCGTCGCGAACGCCCGCAGCAGTTCGCCATCCGCATCCAGCACCTCGGCGGAAACCACCCGCGCCCTTTCGAGCGGCGGCGGATAGGCCTTGTCGGCCGCATCGAGGCCGACGATCAGCC
The DNA here is from genome assembly GCA_900471605.1 of Hyphomicrobiales bacterium. Classification (GTDB taxonomy): domain Bacteria; phylum Pseudomonadota; class Alphaproteobacteria; order Rhizobiales; family Rhizobiaceae; genus Neorhizobium. Next base: position 2,308 of record UCEY01000011.1, read on the forward strand.
CCGCCGCGAGGACGAGGCCGACAGCAAGACCGATCGAAAGTTTCCACCTGAGCTTCATGGGAACGAGCTGCCGCTCTTACTGGGCGGCCAGCACCTCCATCTTGCCGGTCGCGGTGCGGGCCGAGAACTGCGGACGATACATGTCCTCGACCTGTGCGGCCGGATGATCGTAGACGCCGGGGGTTACGGCGCGAACGACATAGGCGAGAGTGATCTCGCGGTTGTCGCCGGCGCTGCGGTCGAAGGCCGCGACGAACCGGTCGTTCCGGAACTCTGTGTGCGCGGCCTGCACGTCCTCGATCCAATCGAAGTTCGCAAGGCTGGCGCTGCTGACGATACTCGGGTTGTCGATCTCGAACCCGGCCGGCAGAAGGTCGGTGACGACGATGCGCGACGGCCAGCTGTTGCTCTCGGTGATGCTGATCACCGCGACATAACGCTGGTTCTGCTGCGCCTCGCTGACATTCGCCTCCTCGCCATCCATCGAATAGTAGGTGCGGGTGATCTGGAACCCATCGCCGGCGGCCGGCAGCGGCTGGGCCGGTGCCGCAACCGTGGTGATCGAGGCGGACAGCGGATCGGCGCTCACGTTCTTGACGGTCAGCGGATGGCCGATCAGCGCATCGCCGCTCATCTGCGACATCAGCGTGCCGCGATGGTCGGCGCCGTTGACCTGCAGGCGCAGGCCGTCGTCGCCGTTCTGCAGCGCGCGGGCGGCCAGCAGCATCCAGGTCTGTTCCTGGGTGCTGGTATATTTCTTCTGGCCCCATTCCTTGGCGACGATGGTGGCGAGCGCCGGGACGATCGGCGGCACCGGCCGGCTTTCGGCGGCGAGCGTCAGGACCGCGGCGCCGTCACGCAGGGACGAGCCGTAATCCGAACGCGACAGGCTGACCCGGTGGATCTGCGCGTCCTGCGACATCTGCAGCGAGGCGGCAAAGATATTCTTCGACCGCTGCGCGTCCCCATAAAGTGCCAGCGCCGCGGCGATATGCGCCTTGGCGAGCGGCGTCGGGAAATCGTTCAGCATCGTATCCGCGTAGTACCGCAGGTCGCTGATCGCGGCCTTGCGGTTGCGGGCGAGCACATAGAGCGCATAGGCGATCTCGTTGCCCTGGTCCTTGACGTTGTTGGTGAAGCCGAGCGAATTCTGCAGGCTGTCGAGCGCCTGGACAAGCGCCTGTTCCGGCACGTCGTAACCCTGTTCGCGGGCACGACTGAGGAAGTCCGACACGTAGGAATCGAGCCACAGATCGCCGCCGCCCGGACCCCAGAGGCCGAAGCTGCCGGCCGAGGACTGGTAGGACAGCACGCGATAGATCGCATCCTGGACCCGCTTCCTGACCTCCGTATCGTCGGCAAGGCCGTTCTGCACCGCCATCTGGCTGAGATAGAGAAGCGGCAGGGCGCGGCTGGTCGTCTGTTCGGCGCAGCCATAAGGATACCGGCTGAGGCTCATCAGCAGCGCGGGGATATCGAAGGCCGTGGAGCGGCTGACATTCACGCTGATCGAGGCGCCGGGCAGGATGCTGTCGGCGAGCAGGTTGGAATCGACCGTCACGCTGGCGCCCGGCTTCAGCTCGACCAGCCGCTGCTGGGTGATCGGCATCGCGGCCGGCCGCACCGGAATATCCAGCACCTGGTCCAGCGACATGCCGGACGCGTTCGAAAGCCGGATCGAAATCGACCCGTCACCCGGCTCGACGCCGCGAAGCGCAAGCGTGACATCGGACTTGCCACCGGCTGCCAGCGTGATCTTGCCCGTCCCCTTCTGATCGACCGCAACCGGCTTGTTGGTGGTAATGGCGAGCTGGTAATCGCCGGCCGGGGCATCGGTATTAGCGATGTCGAGCCTGAGATTGGTCTGGTCGCCAGGCGCCAGGAAGCGCGGCAGGCTGGCGGTGATCACGACCGGATCGCGGATCACCACGTCCTTGACGCCATGCCCGACGCCGGTCTTCGACCAGGCGACAGCCATGACCCGCGCCGTGCCGTTGAACTGCGGAATGTCGAAGGAGACATTCGCCTTGCCCTGCGCATCGAGCTTCACCGGACCCGAGAAGAAGGCGATCAGCTTTTCCTTCGGCGGACTGCTCTGCAGCGCCGTGCTGCCGCCGTCGCCGCCGGTGCGCAGACGCCCGGTGGCGCCGAGCGAACCGTCGATCAGGCGGCCGTAGATGTCGCGGATTTCGAGTCCAAGGCGGCGCTGGCCGAAATACCAGTCGTCCGGCGCCGGAGGCTGGTAACGGGTCAGGTTGAGGATGCCGACATCCACCGCGGCAACGGTGACATAGGCGTCCTGGTTGGCGCCCGCTCCGGCCACCTGCAGCGAGATGTTCAGCGGCTGGCGCGGCAGCGTCTTTTCCGGCGCCGTGATCGACACCTGCAGATCGCGGCTTTCCGGATCGACCTTGAGCCAGGTGACGCCAATGGCGCGCATCGGCATGCGGCTTTCCTGCGCCTGGCCGGGACGATAGAGCGTCGCGGTGACGTAGGAACCGGCGCCCCAGGCCGCGGTGACCGGGATCTCCACCTCGCCACCGGTGGCACCGATGCTTGCTGTCTTGACCGCAATCAGGCTCTCGGAACCGGAGGTGACCATCAGCTCGCCGGCATAACGCGATGACACCTTGAGCTTGGCCGTCTCGCCGACCTTGTAGCTCTGCTTGTCGAGCGCGATTTCCAGCGCATCCGGGGTTTCGGTCGAGGTCGCGGTCACGAACCAGCCGGCATCGAATTCGACGCTGGACGTCGGCCCACCGATATCCGCGGTCTCGACCTCGAGCCGGTAGCGGCCCCACTTGACCGGGACGGAAACCTTACCGCCGTCGGCGGTGACATTCACCGTGCCGTTGGCCGCCTGGCTGGTGCGGGTTACCGGCTCGAACCGCCAGGACGAACCCTCGCGATACCACTGGTAATCGCGGTCGATCTTGATCAGCTTCCAGGGCAGGTTCTGGATAGCCTGCTTCTTGCCGGCCTCGTCCACCATGATCACGGTGAAATTGCCGACCGAGTTCTCGCCGAGATCGCCGGAAAACTCCGGCTTGATGCCGATCCGCGCACCCTCCGCCTTGACCGGCAGACTGATCGAACGCTCGATGGCGCGACCGCCCGCCTCCTGCATGCGCACGACGATATCGGCATTCACCAGCTGCGTCGTCGAAGGCGCTTCGGCAACGGTCGCCTCGAAGGTCGCCTTGCCATCGTCGTCGAGCGGTTCGAGCCCTTCAAGCGGAATGCGTACCGCTTCGCTCGCCTCTTCGTCGACGAGGCCGAACTGATAGCCCGGGAAAGCTGGGGTTTCGCGCGTCGTTTTCAGGGCGATTTCGCCCTCGAGATTGAGGCCGGCGGCCGGCGCTCCATAAAGATAACGGCCGTCGATATTGACCGGCACCGGCTCACCGACCGCGATTTCCTTGGCATCGCTCACCATATCAAATTCGATGCGATCCGGCACGAAGTCATCGACGAGGAAGTTCTTTTCGCCGATCGTCGAGCCTTTGGGATCGGTGAAGATCTGCATCGTCCACGTGCCGCGCATCGACGTGGCCAAGAGCGGCAGGTCGAGCGCATAGCCGCCGAGCGAGCCGTTGCTGACCATGCGCCGGTCCTCGACGCCGTCGGGGCGCAGGAAGACGAAAGTGAGAGGCAGGTTCTCGATCGCCGTCCCATCGATATTGCGGGCGAGCGCCGAGGCGTGCACGGTTTCGCCGGGCCGGTAGATGCCGCGCTCGGTCCAGGGAAGGACGTCGATCGCGCCGGGGGCCGGGCGGCCGGTGACGCCGCGGTCGGAAAGGTCGAAGCCGGCGCGGGACATGTCGAGGAAGACATAGTCCTGGCCGTTGTTCTGGGCCGCCAGCACGGCCGGCACCATCGCTGCGGTGCCGCGCATCAGGCCGGCGGTGAACACCGCCCGGCCATCCGCATCGGTCTTTGCCGTGCCGAGGATTTCGTTGTTCTTGGCGAGAAGCTGCAGATCGACGCCCGCCATCGGCTTGGCGCTGCCGAGCGAACGGGCAAACACGTTAAGGCCGTCCGTGCCGGCATAGGTGGTGAGCCCGATATCCGAGACCACGAACCACTGGGTCGCCTTGGTATCCCATTCCTGGCTCGCCGCGTTGGCGGCAGCCGCCGTCAGCATATAAACGCCGGGCTTGCGGGTGGGCAGGGCTTCATCGACCGGGAAGCTCGTCACCACGTCCTTGTTCAAGTCCTGGACGATGTCGATCGTGCCCTGCCAGACCAGTTCGCCGCTCTGCTCCTGGATCTGGGTGGCGTTGTAGCCGTCCATCTGGGTCAGGAACTGCGAATTGGCGAGCAGCGCCGCGATATTGCGGTCACCGACGCGGTAAAGCTTCAGATTGGCCTTTTCGGTATTGACCGAGACGATCGGGATGCCGCGGCGCGCGGTCGACGGCAGCACGAAACTGTCGCCGGTGAAACGCACGGTCGCCGAGCGGTCCTTGACGTAGATGTCGATGTCCACCTGGGCCGCAAGCGGCTCGTCCACGGAAGACGGCAGGCCGCGGCGCAGCGACAGCTTGTAGCGCTGGCCGTGGGTCAGGCCTTCGACGCAGATCTGGCTGTCCTTGGCTTCCATCGCCTTCGGCGCCTGGCCGTTGAGCACGACGAAGGGCGCGTAGTCGACGCCGATCTTCACCAGCGGTTCGGAGAACTGCACGCAGACGCGCGGATTGGCGCTGTCGGCATCGACCGTGTTGCCGGTCATGCGGAAACCCTGGCGCTCCCGCAGGTCGTTATAGGCGGCCTGCACGGTGCGGGCGTTCACCAGCGCAAGGCTCGCCTTGTAGGCATTGAGCGCCGCGCGATAGTTCTGCTGCTTGGCGAGCGCGGCGCCAAGAACCGCCAGCGCCTCGGCGCGGGTCTGCGTGGTGCGCGAAAGCTGATAGCCGTTGACGGCGGCAAGCGTGCCTTCGCCATCGGCGGTGCTGTTGTTCTTGGCGGTGCTGGCAGCCCGGGCGAGCTCGATCCACAGCGCACCGTCATCCGGGATGATCGAGAGCGCGCCTTTGAAATTGTAGATCGCCGTATCGACATTGCCGGCCAGGACCTGGCCCTGGGCGATGGTCTTGAGGTTCTCGACGCCGTAACCCTGCTGGTTGTCGCCGAGCGTCAGGCCCTCCTTCTGGTCACGCGCCTGCTGGAGAACCTCTTCCGAGAGGAAGGACAGTTTCGGCGGAGCGCCGATATCCGGTTCGATTGCCGTTACGACGATCTTGCCGGCTGTGGCGCCCGGGAACGGGTTGAGCTGGCTGTAATCCGACTTGAGGAAGCACCATTTGGCCTTCTCGTTATAGGTGAAGGCCTTGCAGGCATTGTCGCCGATGCAAGCTGCCTCGCACTGGGGCTGGCTGACATTTTTCACGGTTCTCAGATCGAAACCGAGATAGTCGCTGTTCGGAGTGCTTTCGATCCGCCGGTCGGCCGCTGTCAGGGGCGAGACGAAAGCGGATGCGGAAACGATGAGAGCGAGAAAGCCGAAAAACGCGCGCCTAGACATGGAAGTCCCCCCGTGGCTGCCGTCGGAAGGTGCCAGTTTTCTAATCTATCCCGCGACTTGTCAACGAGCCTTGCAACCTCTTTTTATGAAGAGATTGTCACAGGGCGAATGTCGTGCCGGAACGGATCAGGCCATCAATCCGGCGGCGGTAAATCCACCGTCGATGGCAAGAATCTGGCCGGTCATATAAGAGGATTGCCGCTCGTCGACGAGGAAGGCGATGGCCGTGGCGATCTCTTCCGGCCGGCCGTAGCGCCGCATCGGCACGGTGCGGCTCCATTCCTCGCGCGTCGCGGCGGTATGGTTTTCCCTGACCATCGGTGTCTCGATCGGCCCGGGGGCAATCGCGTTGACGCGGATCAGGTCGTCGGCGAGCTCGACGGCCATGATCCTGGTGAGCGTCACCAAAGCGCCCTTCGACGCACCATAGGCGGAGCGGCCGAGATTGCCCTTGATGCCGGAAACCGAGGCGATGTGGACGATCGAACCGCCGCCGTTTTCCCGCATGATCGGCGCCAGTGCCTGGGACAGCGCAAAAGCGCCGACGACATTGACCTCATACATCCGCCGAAGCTGGTCGGTCGTGGTATCGGCGAACCGGACGTTCGAACCGATGCCGGCGCTGTTGACCAGTGCCTGCAGCGGGCTGTGGAGCGCCCGGCATCGCTCGGCAAAATCCGCGATCGCCTTCTCGTCGGTAATATCGAGGACAACGGTGGTCAGAAGACCGGCCCGGTTGCCGAGCCGTTCCATCAGCCGTTCGAGTGCGGCGGCATCGCGGTCGGCGGCCAGCACATGCCAGCCGGCTTCGATCAGAAGCTCCGTCGTCGAAAGGCCGATACCCGATCCCGCACCCGTGACGACGACGCTTCGCATGTTCAGCTCTCCCGGTTTTCGATGATGACCAGTTCGAAAGTGACGCCGACCGGATTGTCGCCACGCGCCAGCCGGCCGTGATAGATGACGCCGTCCGTATCGACGACCGCAGCATCGATCGAGGCCCGAAGCCCGTCAGGCGTGTTTTCGAGTACGCCATTCTCGATGGCGATCTCTGTCGCGAGGCAGACGATCCGGCGCCCATCCTCGAACACGGGCTCGTTGATGCTGCCTATGCCATGAATGCGGGCGCTCTCTATGCCGTGCTCCCGGCAGACTTCCTCGATCGCCAAACCGACATCCTCGTTTGGCCGGACGCGTAGCAGGATGCCGTTACCTTCGCCGCTTTCGCCCCTGGCGGAAAACAGCGTGAAATTGGTTTCCGGATCGGGAATGGAGGAGAAAGTGGCCGTGGCACTACCATAACCTTTGACCGCGATCGGCCGGCTGACAATGCTGTCGAAGGGCAGGACGTGCCCCATGCGCAAGGCCCCTTCGCCGGTATCCCAGATGCCGTGGCAATGCAGGAAAGGCGCGCCGTCGCGTTCGCCGACCATTGCGGTCGCCGCCTGGAACCTGCCGCCCGCTTCCGGCGCGAAAGTCGCGCTGTACCAGGCCACATGCTCTTTATCCGGCGAGAAAGCCGGGAGCACGTAGCGGAACGGATCGCAGGCGCCGCCTTCGATATTGAGGAAACCGCCCCTACAGCCCGCCTCCGCAAAGATGCGTGCCACGCCGGCCATGAAGACCTCGCCCGGCCGCAGCACGCCCTCGACTGGCTTCAACTCGGTCCGCACCGCCTCTCGCCTGATCGGCGCGATAGGGCCTGGATGTTTCAGCTGGCGCAGCGTCGGCACATTATTAGCCGGCTTATTATCAAGCTCGCCGCGTGCCTGCAGCTCCTCCCGGATCATCTTCTTGGTAATCTTGCCATAGGCGGATTTCGGCAGGGCATCCCAGAAGATGAACCGCTTCGGCATCTTGTAGCGGGACATCTTGCCGTCGATGAAGGCAAACAGGTCCTTCTCGGTCACCGCCGAACCGGGCTTGGCGACGCAGACTGCATAGCCCACCTCGCCCCAGAGCGGATCCGGCGCGCCGAGCACCGCCACCTCGCTGATATCAGGATGGGTGAGCAGCTTCTCCTCGATCTCCCTCGGATAGACGTTGGAGCCGCCGGAAATATACATGTCCGAGGCGCGGCCGGTGATGTAGAGGAAACCCTCCGCATCCATGTGGCCGAGATCGCCGGTGCGGAACCAGCCGTTGCGGAACGCCTTCTCGTTGGCCTCCGGATTGTCGTAATAACCCGCAAACACCGCCGGACCGATGCAGCAGATCTCGCCGGTCTCGTAAGGCCCGACCTCATCGCCCTGATCGTTCTGGATCGACACATGCATGCCGGTGCGTTCCATGCCGCAGGTCCCGATCCTGGCAGCCTCGCCATCCTCGGCAGAGTGCAGGGCCGGCGGCAGCACGGTGATCGCGCCTGTCACTTCGCCCAGCCCGAAATATTGCACGATCACGGCCCCAAGGCTTTTCAGCGCCCGCTTCTGGTCCTCGCGATACATCGGCGCCCCCGCATAGATGACATACCGCAGCGAGGAATGGTCGTATGTGTCCGCCGCCGGATGCTCGACCAGCAGTTTCAAAATGGTGGGCACGGTGAACATGGTCGAGACGCGCCATTTTTCGATCAGCGCCCAGGCGGCGTCGATGTCGAATTTTTCGGTCGGCAGCAGGATGGTCTTCACCCCATGCGCCACCTGGGTGAGCTGGTGCACGCCCGCGCCATGCGACAGCGGCGCGACGACCAGAGCGGCATCGGCGGAGGTGACACCCGGCATCAGGTCGCAGAGATGGTTGTTGATCACGAAACCCATCTGGCCGTGGGTCAAGACCGCCGCCTTCGGCCGGCCGGTCGTGCCCGACGTGAAGAAGAACCAGCACGGATCGTCGCGCTCGACACGCGCTTCGACCGGTTTCTCGCCGCGGAACTCCTCGACAACGCCATCATACGACGGCCCGAAATCCGCTTCGCCGATGGCAACAACAAAACCGATCGCGGGATTGCTTTCCCGCACCACCCGCGCATGATCCGGAAACGAGGCGTTGCAGATCAGTCCGGTCGCGCCGCTCGCCCTGGCGAGATAGGCGACCTCTTCCGGCGTCTGCCGGAAATTGGTCGGCACCCAGACGGCACCGATCCGGAAACAGGCAAACATGCTCTCGAACATCTGGTTGCAGTTCTGCGACTGGACCAGGATGCGGTCGCCCTTGCTCACCCCGAACCGCTGCTGCAGTGCCGCCGCCATCGCGTCGATCCGCGTCTCGAACTCTTCCCAGGTCCAGGTCTTTTCGGCCCAGACCAGAGCGAGGCCTTGCGGCTCGCGGCGCATCGCCTGCGTCACGAAACGGGCGAGGTTCATCACCCGCGTCGAACGCGGGCTGAGACCGCCTATCGGTTCGGCGCGATCGCCGACGCCAGCCGAAGTTGTCGCATTCATTTCGTCCGCTCCAGGATCGACACATAGTTGGCGACGGCCGCGCCGCCCATGTTGAAGACGCCGGCCATTGTCGCCTTCGGCAGCTGCATGTCGCCCGCCTCGCCGCAGAGCTGCATCGCCGCCATCACATGCATCGAAACGCCGGTCGCGCCGATCGGATGACCCTTGGATTTCAGGCCGCCGGACGGATTGACGGGCAAACGGCCATCCTTGCGGGTGATGCCTTCGCGGATGACGCGATATCCCTTGCCGGGCTCGGCGAGCCCCATCGCCTCGTATTCGATGAGCTCGGCGATGGTGAAGCAGTCATGGGTTTCGACGAAACTCAGGTCGTCGAGCGAGACGCCGGCATCGGCAAGCGACTTCTGCCAGGCCATGCGGGCACCTTCGAAAGCGATCGGATCCCGTCGCGACATGGCCAGGATGTCGTTGACATGGTTGCGCGCCCTGAAAGCGACCGCCCGCTTCATGCCGGCCGCAACGTCGGGCGAGGCGATCACCAGCGCGGCCGCGCCATCCGAGACCAGCGAGCAGTCGGTACGGCGCAAAGGCGCGGCGACATAGGGGTTCTTGTCGGAGACCGTGTTGCAGAAGTCGAAGCCGAAATCCTTCTGCATATGCGCATAGGGGTTCTTCATGCCGTTCGCGTGGTTTTTCGCCGCGATCATCGCAAGCTCTTCCGAACGGTCACCGTAGCGCTGGAAATAATGGCTGGCGATGCGGCCGAAGAGGCCGGCGAAACCGCCCTCCACATCCGCCTCCTCCTCGCGGTAGGAGGCCGACAGAAGGATGTCGCCGGTCTCCTTGGTGGGCAGCGCGGTCATCTTCTCGGCACCGACGACCAACGCGACCTTGCCGCGGCCGGCAGCGATGAAATCGAGCGCCTGATAAAGCGCCGCCGAGCCTGTGGCACAGGCATTTTCCATCCGCACCGCCGGTACATGATCGAACCCGTCGGCCGCCATGGCTACCAAGGCGCCCTGAAAATCCTGCTTGGAAAAGCCGTTGTTGAACACGCCGACAAAAATGCCGTCGACATCCCTGGCCGTGATACCGGCATGTTCGAGGGCCGGATTGATCACCTCGGCCATCAATTCCCGCGTCGAGCCCGCTTCGGACTTGCCGAATTTCGAATGGGCCCAACCGACGATCTGTGCTCCTGCCATGACCTTCTCCTTTGTTTCAGACACGTTCCGGCATTCTCGACCGCGACGCCTGCGGCGCCTTTCGAAGCGCCGGGTTTTCCGAACTGAATAACGCCTTCAATTTACCCTGCACCCGCTCGACCTCCTGGGCCAGTTGGGCCGCAAGCTCCTTCTGGCGCGCCTCGCCCATGCGGCTGTCGATCGCGGCGATCGACAGGGCCCCGGCGAGCCGCCCGTCGGGCAGCAGGATCGCCATGCCGATCCCCCAGGAATTGGCGATCACCCGCCCGGGATTGAGCGCATAGCCAAGCTCCCGTGTCCGCGCCACGTCATCGCGGATGATATCCGTCGAATAGCCCGGATATTGCGCGGCGATGACGCCTTCAATGCGGCCGAGGATGCCATCGACCTCCGCATCCGGCAGCGCCGCCAGCATGGCAAGCGAGCCGGCGCCGACCCCGAGCGGGTTCTGGTCGCCGGTGAGCAGCGCATGGGTGCGCACCGGATGGGTGCCCTCCTCGCGATGCAGACAGACGGCGTAATCCTCACGCCGCATCGACACGAAGCTCGTATCGGCTGACCTAGCCGAAAGCCGCTTCAGGCTCTCGCCCGCCATTTCCAGGAGGCCATGCCGGCGCGAGGCCAGCATGCCCAGCACATAGAGCTCCCCGCCGAGATAATACCGGCGGGTAAGCTCGTCCTGCTCGACGAGGCGGGACCGCATCAGGGCCATCAGAAGCCGGCGGGCGGTCGGTTTGTTGAGGCCGCTATCGGCAACCACCTCGGCCAGCGCCACGCCCTTCTCCGCCCCGCGACCGACGATGGAGAGAAGCTGCAACGCCCGTTCCACCGCCTGCGCACCCGAAGCGGAAGCGGCACCTTCCCGAAGACCCGGCAGGTTTTCGATCACTTGTTCCATATGCCGCTTCCCATCACATGCATGCCCGTGCCCGATCAGCTCAGCGACTTGCCGATGGCCTTTTCGAGGATGGCCCAGGCCTCGTCGCCATATTTCGACTTCCAGTCCTTGTAGAAATTGGCGGCACGCAGCTTCTCCTGGAAAAGCGCGCCATCCGGCTTGTTGAACTTCATGCCCTTGCCTTCCAGCTCGGCCTGGACGGTGGCGTTGAGGCCCATCACGTCCTTGCGCTGCAGCTCGGCGGCGGCATTGAAGTGCTTCGAGACGATACCCTGCAGGTCTGCCGGCAACGCCTGCCAGGAGCGACGGTTGAGCAGGATCCAGAAACCGTCCCACATGTGGTTGGTCATCGAGACATATTTCTGCACTTCGAACAGCTTGGCAGTCGTCAGGATGGCAAGCGGGTTTTCCTGACCATCGACGATGCCGGTCTGCAGCGCCGTATAGGTCTCGGCGAAATTGATGCTGGCGGGCGCCGAACCGAAGGCGGTGAACATCGAGGTCCAGAGCGGGCTCACCGGCACGCGGATCTTGAAACCTTCGAGGTCCTTCGGCGTCGTAATCGGCCCCTTGGACGAGGTGATCTGCCGGAAACCGTTGTCCCAGATCTTGTCGAGCGTCAGCAGGCCCTTCTTCTCGATCTCGCCGCGAACGTATTTGCCGAGTTCGCCGTCCATCGCCGGCCAGACCTTGTCATAGCTCGGGAAGGCAAAGCCGACGCCGTTCAGCGAGGCATTCGGCACCAGCGTCGACAGGATGATCGGCGACAGGCTGAACATTTCGACGCCGCCTGATCGAACCTGGTTCAGCATGTCGGTGTCGGCGCCGAGCTGGCTCGACGGGAAGATGTTGATGGCCATGCGGCCGCCGCTCTCCTCCTGGATCTTGGCGACGGCTTCCTTGGCGCGGACGTTCATCGGATGCGTCAGCGCCTGGTTGTTGGCGAACTTGTAGGTGAACTCGGCGGCATTTGCCGGCCGCGTGCGGATCGAAAAGGTGGTGGCGATGCCGGTCGTGGCCGCCCCCAAAAGAAGCGTTCTGCGATTGACGTTCATGAAATCCTCCTCCGATTTCAGTTCCCGGTTTTTATGGTCTCACGGCCTTCAAAGGAAAACCGTCGAGAAATAGGGCACGGCTGCGATCACCAGGAGGCCGATCATCAGCGCGCCGATATAGGGCCAGATGGCCTTCATGGCTTCGTCCGGCGAGACATTGCCGATCTTGCAGGCGATATAGAAACCGATGCCGATTGGCGGCGTCATCAGGCCGATATTCATCGCCGTCACCACCACCATCGAATAGTGGATGTCGTTGATGCCGAGCGAACGGGCGACCGGAAACATGATCGGCGCCATCAGCACGATCGCCGGCAGGCCTTCCAGCACGCAGCCGAGCACCATGAAGATCAGGATGGTGACGCCCATGAAGGTCAGCCAGCCGCCCGGCAGGCCCTGCACGGCCTCGACGAGCTGGGCCGCGAACCCCGTCTGGGTCAGCGCCCAGGCCATGGCGGACGCGGCCCCGAGGATCATCAGGATCGCGCCGGAAAGCGCCGCCGTCTCCACCAGCATGGAATAGAGCTTTTTCAGGCTGATACCGCCGTAAAGCGTTGCACCGATGATCATCGCGTAGTGCACCGCGATCGTCGAAACCTCGGTCGCGGTGGCAATCCCCTCGCCGACGGCGGTGCGGATCAGGAAGGGCAGCACCAGCGCTGGAGCAGCCACCAGAAACGCCTTCTTGATCACCGAAAACGGCGCCCGGCGGACGCCGGCCATGGATTCGTGCCGCGCCTTCCAGCGCGCCAGGATCGCAAGCACCAACAGCAGGACCATGGCGATGGCGAAACCGGATGTGAACAGTCCCGCGATCGAGACGCCAGCCGCCGACCCGAGCACGATCAGCACGATCGACGGCGGCACGGTTTCCGCCATCGCCGCACCCGTCGCCAGAAGCGCGATCATCTCCGGCGGTCTGTGGCCACGGCGTTTCATTTCCGGAAACAGCGCCGGAGCGACGGTCGCCATGTCCGAAACCTTCGAGCCCGAAATGCCGGAGACCAGGAACATCGAGCCGAGCAGGACATAGGACATGCCGGCACGGACATGGCCAAGCAGCGAGGCCAGAACCTCGACGATCGCCTTGCCCATGCCGGTCGCATCGAGCACGCAGCCGAGCAGCACGAAGATCGGCACCGAAAGAAGGATGATGCTCGACATGCCTTCGTCCATGCGGCCGATCATCACGAAGACCGGTACCGACGTGGTGAACGTCAGGAAGGCCAGCGTCCCGAGACCGAAACAGAAAGCGATCGGCACGCCGAGAACCAGGAACAGCGCCACGAAACCGACGAGGAAAATCGGAATGTTCCAGTTGCCGATCTGCTTCAGGCTCGGCCCGGCGAACCAGAGGAGCGCGGTCACGGCAGCGATCACCATCGCGGAAATCGCGACCTGCCTGAGGTTCGCCCCCTTCAGCGCATTGGCGACCGCGAGGATCAGCATCAGCCCGACGCCGACCGGCAGAGCCGCGGCGCGAAAGCTCATCGGAATGTTGAGTGCCGCCGAGGTGATATAGGATTCCTCGATCGCATATTCATAGGCCGGACGCAGCATCACCCCAAGGAAAAGCGCCATCAGCAGCAGTGCGAGCGTATTCGCCAGCGCATGCACCTTTTCCGGCAGCATGCCGACAAAAAGAGTCAGCCGCAGGTGCTCGCTGCGGTCGACCGCCATGGCCGAACCGAGCATGGCGAGCCAGAGGAAGGACATCGACGCCACCTCGTCGATCCAGACGATCGGCAGCGAGAAAACATAGCGGGAAATGACCCCGGCCAGCAAAAGCGCGATGATGCCGACGAGAAGTGCTGCGGCAACCGCCTCCACCGGCCGCATCCAGACGGAGCCGCTCTGCTGCGGCGCCACGCCTTCGAGGCCCGCGAGCAGCGACGCCTCGTCCATGGGCTCGATCGTATTCTGGGCTGCCGTCACACGTCATCCTCCTCTATGCTGCGAAGGGGACGGACGGGAGAAACGCTCCGGATCGATCACGGGTCAAACCGCAAATCCAGGCGGACCACACCCCTCTCCGGCGTGACCGCTTCTCCTCCCGACGTCGGCTCCTCCAGCCATCCGCAGTGGTCCATTATCTGGATCTTATTCTTCCACAAGTTGCCGGAGTTTGCGCAAGACGGGGGGATTAGGCAAGGCTGAATTTGACTGCAGCTTCGAAAACTTTACGGTCGATCCATATCGTGGAACTGGTTCCACAGGCCGGCTATCGTGTCAGCTCAAGCTGCCGGACACCGTTGCATGCAGCCCGCCATCGATCGGGAGCTCGATCCCGGTAATGTATCTCGCTTCGTCGGAGGCGAGGAAAACCGAGGCCCAGGCGATGTCCCAACCGTCTCCTTGGCGTTTCATCGGCGAAATCGCGTCTCTTTTAGCCTTCATTTCATCGGGAGAGGCGTAGTAACCGCTGATCTGTTTCTGGATATGCGGCGTGTCCATCACCCCCGGCAGGATCGCATTGGCGCGGATGCCTTTGGCCGCATATTCGATCGCAATCGCGCGCGTGAAGTGGTTTAGCGCCGCCTTCGATGCATAATATGAAACGTATGGATAGCCGGTCCACCGGATGGAGGCGAGCGAGGAGATATTGACGATCGCCCCGCCCCCCTGCCTCTCCATGATCGGCAGGACAGCCTTGCAGGTGAGGAAGGCGCTGGTCAGGTTGACGTCGATGACCCTGCGCCAGCTCTCTTCGGTCGCCTCCGCGGCTCCGCCCGGCAGGTTGATGCCGACATTGTTGTGCAGCACGTCAATGCGGCCGAAGCGCTCCATGGTTTTTTCGACGACGGCAGCAATATCGATGGATCTGGTGACGTCTGCGGCAAGCGCCAGCCCCGTCCCGCCCTCGGCTTCGATGACGTCGAGCGTGTTTTTCGCCGCGTCGAGATCGACGTCGACGCAGACGACGCGGCCGCCCTCGCGGGCATAAGCGACGGCAGCGGCCTTGCCGTTCCCGAAACCCGGGCCGACCGAACCGGCGCCGAACACGAGAACGACCTTGTTCTTCATGCGATCCATAAACTGCTCCTCCAGCCACCCTCCCCGGCGGCGTGAGACAACTTACGGTGCAGTTTCCGTTCGGTCCACGTTCAATTGCAAACAGAACATGTTCGCAAACGTGTATACTGCGCGGATGGCCCTGTCAGGCGGCAACCCCTCCGGGCCACCCTCAGCCCGAAAAATGCGCGCTACATGGGGAACCACCTGATCTACTTCCCGTCGGCAGGGCCGGTTGCGAACGCATCTTTCGCCAGATAGCGGGCATGGTCGCGAACATCCTTCGGCCAACTCTCCGTCAGCATCTTGAAGGGTTCCGCCTGGCCTGCATAAAGCGCCCTCGCCGCATCCTCATATCCCGGCTGGTCACCACCAACCGCCCGCATGAAGCGATCGGCCGCCTCCTGAGCCCGACGCCTGCCGTCCTGCGCGCCAGTGGCCGCGCGCGCCGCATCGACGAGCTTGCGCAGCGCGACCGAGGCGCCGCCCGGCTGTTGGCCCAGCCACTCCCAATGCCGCGGCAGCAGTGTCACTTCGCGCGGCACCACACCGAGCTTCGGCCGTCCGGGCCGCCGTTCCGGCTGTTCACCAGGCTTTGCGTCATCTTTGGGGAGACGGCCGAGACAGTCTTCGAGAGTGCCGCGCAGGTCGAGATCGACCGGCTTTCCCGTCGCGTCGTCGAAGACCAGCACGCCGTCATGGCCGCCGGCCCTGATCGCCGTCACGACCTCCACGGGAGATCCGCCCGCGATACGGTTTTCACCCCGAAATGCTGTCCAATGAAGATCCGACATCCGCTTCCCCTTGATAAAGGCGCAGATTTATCCGGGTAAAATAGGGCCGTCAATCCGCGATCAGGCTGCGCGCTGTCTCAGACGTCCGAAACCGTCTCGAATGTGGCCTGCAACGCGGATGATCGCCCGCCGTGCCGCCGGCTCGATCGTCCTTGCGATCACCCAGGCGACGAAAAGCAGGATGGCAATCAGTGCCAGAGCGACAAGCCAGCGGTTCTCCTCCGTCCCGAAACGGGCAAACACCGCGTAACCGATGTTCTGATGCAGCAGATAAAGCGGATAAGTGAGGCCGCCGAGCCCGATCGCCAGTCCGGGAGAAATGCGTAGCGACGGCGCCGTTGCACAGACGGCAACCGCCGCAAGCGCCACCGGCCCGATCAACGCCAGCCCGATGGCGTTGCGGCTCAGCCCGTATGTCTCGACGAAATCCAGTTCGGTCAGGAACGGCGTGGCCATCGCCCAGCAGACGGCGGCGACGAGCACGCAGAGGCTCGACGGGGAAGCGTGCTGCCTCGTCTTGTAAAGCGCCAGGCCGAAGGCGAAATAGCCGGAATATTCGGTGATCAGCAGTTTCTGGATCGCGCCGCTGCCGATGAAGGCCTCGTTGACGACGGAAATCGCCAGCCATGCCAGCACTACGACGCGCCAGCCGCGGTCAAAAAGGCCGGTGGCGATCAGCAGGAAAACCCAGAAGTAGAAGATGATCTCGTAGGCGATCGTCCAATAGGCGCCATCGAGGAAGGGCTGGCCGAGGCCGCGCGAGATGATGACGGCATGCGCCAGCCATTGCCGGACCGTCGGAGGATCGAGGGTCGGTACATGCCAGACGGCGAGCACGGCAGCGGTGATCGTCGCGCAGACGATGAAGGTCGGCCAGAGCCGCGCGAAACGACCGGCGGCAAAATCGTAGGCCGAGCGGCCTTCCGCCGACATGGTGATGACGTAGCCGGAAATCGCAAAGAAGATCAGCAGGCCGGTATCGAACCACATGGCGAAAGGCGCGAGTTCCGGAAAGCCGAGACCGCCGCCTTCGCCGGAAATCCGCATGCGGAATCCATAGTGGAAGGTCAGCACCATCAATGCCGAGACGAGGCGCAGGATATCCAGGTTCAGGAGCCTTAGCGTCTTCTGGGCCGTCATCTCATCCTCGGGGCGTGAAACAGGTCGGCCCGACCCTATCGTACCGGCCTTTGGAAAACGTGAATCCTTCCCGAAGAATATGAGCGGTCCCGACTGGACGTTGCCGACATGAGCAATGACTTCCCTTTCCTTGACGAATAACGTTTCTTGTCAAATTCACGACAGGGCCGGCAAAGGTCCTGATGGAGGGTGCGATGACGATTTTTCTCTGTGGCGCCTGCGGAACCTCTTTCGAGGAAGCCGAAGAGCCACCAGAAACATGCCCTATCTGTGCGGACGAGCGTCAATACGTGCCGCCCTCCGGCCAGGCATGGACGACGAGGGAAAAACTCGCGCGGACGCATCGGAATGCCTGGGTCCAGCTGGAGCCGGGCCTGATGGCGATCCAGACCGTGCCGGCCTTCGCCATCAACCAGCGCGCCCTGCTGCTGCGAACGCCGGCCGGAAATATTCTTTGGGACTGTATCGCGCTGCTCGATGATGCGACGAAAGCGATTATCCAGGCCTTGGGCGGCCTCAGCGCCATCGCGATATCGCATCCGCATTATTACACGACCATGCAGGACTGGGCGACGGCCTTCGACGCGCCGATCTATCTACATGCCGCCGACAAGCAATGGATCTGCCGTTCCTCGGACCATGTCCGGCTCTGGGACGAGGATGCCCTCGTGCTCTCCTCTTCCGTCACGCTGGTCCATGGCGGCGGCCACTTCGCGGGCGGCACCGTGCTGCACTGGACCGGCGAAGACGGCGAGGGCGTGTTGCTGGCTGGCGATATCGTCCAGGTCACGCCGGGCGCCGACCATGTCTCCTTCATGTGGAGTTATCCCAACATGCTGCCGCTCAGAGCGGCAGAAGTCGCCGACGTCGCCGAACGGCTGGCGCCCTGGCCTTTCGAGCGCATCTACGGCGCCTTTTCGCATCAGAATGTCCGAAAGGACGGACAGGCGATCGTCGCCCGCTCCGCCAGGCGTTACATCGACCGGCTCTCCCAATGAAAAACGCGCGGGCGTTTGCCGCCCGCGCGTTCGTTAGCTGACAAAACCTGAGCGCTTACTTCAGGCCGAGAAGCTTCTTGGCATTGCCCTCGTAGATCTTCTGGCGCGTGGCGTCGGAGATGTCCATGTTGTCGAGAACCTGGATGGTCTCGCGGATGTACATCGGCCCGCCTTCCGGATCGAACGGCGCGTCGGACGCGAACAGCACGCGGTCTTCGCCGAAGAATTCGATCGCGTGTTCGATCGCCTTGGTCGAACCGAAGCTCGCCGTGTCGGCATAAAATTCCTTGAAATATTCGAGATGCGGACGCTCGAGAGCCTTCAGCACGGTGGAGAGATCGCGATCCGACGTGCGCTTGCCCATCTGGTCCCAGCCGGCACCGACACGGCCTTCGAAGAAGGGCACCATGCCGCCGGCATGATGGGTGACGACCTTGAGGCCCTTGTACTTGTCGAAGATGCGCGAGAACACCAGGCGCGCCATCGCGGCCGAGGTTTCATACGGCCAGCCGAAGGTCCAGAAGATCTCGTATTCCGAACGATCTTCGGTCAGGTAGTCCGGGAAGTTGGCGCCGCGCGACGGATGCAGGAAGACCGGCTTACCGGACTTGGCCATATATTCGAAGAAAGGCTCGAACTGCGGCAGGTCGAGCGGCTTGCCGCTGTAATTGGTGAAGATCTGGACCGCGCAGGCGCCGAGATCTTCGACGACCCGCTTGGTTTCCGCCATCATCCATTCCTGGTTTTCCATCGGCACGGTGGCGATGAAGGCCGGGAAGCGCTCCGGATATTTGTCGCACAGTTCCTTCTGGGAATCGTTGCCGATCCGGCCAAGGTCATAGGCGCGCTCGGCGCCGGCCAGCTTTTCGAGCGGCGGCGAAGCGAGCGACAGGACCTGCTGGTAGTCGCCGCCGAACATGTCCATCACCTGAAAACGACGGTCGAGATCGGTCATCATCGGCACCGCGCCCGAGCGCATGGTGACATCCGTCATCGTGCCGATATAGCCGATCAGCTTGTCGAAAAAGGGCTTCGGCCAGATATGGTTGAAAGCGTCGATCTTCTTCATGAAATGCTCCTCCTGTCGGTCCTGGGTACCGCACCGCGAACTTTGAAGAAGTCCAGTGCCCCCGAGGCGTTTAAAAATCCGCAAGCGGAATGTGCCGAATGCCGGACCTGCTCCGCCGCGGCAAGATGCGAAGGCAGCCCCCGAAAGTCAACCTATTTTCTTGTAATATGAGATTATTGACTCGAAATTCTATGTCGATGCGATGCGAGCGCGGCGCTGATTTCTCCGGCTGCAAGCAAGACTTCCCGGGCGATTACCTCCACCACGGGCCCGGGAACGTGATCCTGGGCGATCGACACGGAAAAACTTGCGATCGGGCTCTGGCCCGCGTCGAAGATCGGCGCGGCGAAACCGACGACACCCGGCGTTACCTCGCCATAGGCGACGGCATAACCCTTCTTGCGCACCGATTTCAGCCCGTCGAGGACCGCTTCCACGGTATCGCCGGCGCCCGCCGCCTGCCATTCGTCGAGCGTGCGCTTGATCAGCGGCACCAGATTGCGGCGGGGTAGAAACGCGACGATGGACCGGCCGATCGCGCCGCGGCTGAGCGGCATCGGCCGCCCGCGCGGATAACTGCTGATCGCCTCGCGGCTGGAACTGATCGAATCGACGCAGAGGATCTTTTCGCCGTACCAGCGCACCAGAAGCGCCGTGCATTCGTATCGTCCGGCAAGTTTTTGCAGATAGGGGGCGCCGGACAGGATGAGGTTGTCGGACTTGCGCAGCAGGTAATCCATCTCCACCACCCTTGGTCCGAGCGTGAAGCCGGTATTCGGCATGGAGGTCAGGAAACCGCTGTCTTTCAGGATCTTGAGGTAGCGATAGAGCGTGGGGCGGCTATAGCCCAGCTCCTCCATCAGCTCTTCGGGCGTCCATTCCAGACGATCCTCGGTAAAGACCTCAAGCACTGCCTGCAGGCGTTCGAGACTGTTGACGGCCTTTTTTCTCAAAGATGCTCCCGCTCTCTCGTGACGGCGCGCGGCATCAGACCGGCCGGACATATGCGGCAATAACGATAACCCTGAAAACTGCAATGGCAAGTGACGCTACTCGGCGGCTTTCAGCGGCGGCAGGTGGCCGCCGTCAGGAGCGCTGACCGTCTCCTCTGTCGAGATCACGCGCCGGATCGCCGCAAGATATTCCGCCTGGAGAGCGGTCGGCTGCCAGTTGCGGCGGGTGGTGATGCCGATCGACAGCGGCTTTCCCGGCACGTCGTAATTCAGGAGCGTGAGGAACCCGGCCTTCAGCTCGTGCCGGAGCTGATGGCGCGAGAGCAACGCCAGCCGGTCCGTCTGCATCAGTATCCCGCGCAGCGCCGTCAGCGAACCGGTCTCGACCGTTCCCTGCGTCCGCGGTCCATCGGGAAACTTCGCCGCCAGCGCATCGAAGGTGCTGCGGTTGGGCGTGCCCTTGCGGGCCACGACCCACGGATAGGAGGCAAGCTCGGCAAGCGAGACATCCGTCCTCGCCGAAAGCGGATGACCGGCCCCGGCAACGACCGCGAGCCGGAAATCGAAGAGCGGTTCCTGGACAAGCGACGGCGTCAGGCGGCTGCGCAGCGCGCCGATCAGGAAATCGATATGCCCCATTTCCAGATCGCTGAGGAGCTGTTCGTAGCTGCCTTCGAGAATTTCGAACCGCGCCAGCGGATGCGTGAAAGCCAGCGAGGCGATCGCGTCGGGCACGATGGTGGTGCGCGCCATCGGCAGGGCGCCGATCGATACAAGGCCATCGAACTTGCCGCGCAGCTCCTGCACCTCCTCGGTCGCATTGCCGAGTTCTTTCAGCGAAAGCCCGGCCCAGCGGGCAACGGCACGGCCGGCACCGGTGAATCGCGTCGCGCGGCCGTCGGCCTCGAAAAGACTGGTGCCGAGGATCGCCTCGGCATTGCGCGCCGTGCGCTGGACCGCGGCACCCGATTGCTCGAGGATACGCGCCGCGCCCGGAAAGCCTCCGGTCTGTGCAAAGGCTTGCAGGGCACGAAGGTGAGAGATCGTCAGCCTGGCGTCGGCACCGGAGCCACGCGATCCGGAATCCGCCTGGAGCTTCTGGCAACCCGTGCGAATAAGCTCGAGCGCGCGAAGTGACCTCGTCTGCACGACCCGGCCCTCCGGCGTCGCCATGGCATGTCCGGGCCCTCGTTCGAGAAGCCGGGTACCGAACAGGTCTTCGAGACGGGAGATCGCCTGCGATGCCGCAGGCTGCGTGACGCCGACGATATCGGCCGCCTGCGTCAGCGAGCCCGTGCGCAGGCAGGCGCAGAAAAGACGGATGTGACGCAGATTAGGATAGTCCACGTATTGTCCTCCCCTGCCTTTCTCCTCCCGGCAGCGGCGAAGCGGAGCAAGGTCATTCCTGCTCCGCTTCGGTTAAGTCACGGTGCGACGTTGCGCTCGCCGGTCAGCTGTTCGTTCATCCATTCCGCGCTAGCGCGGATACCGCCGAGCGGGAAGACATGGATTTGCTGGAGCAGGCTTTCGGGATGAGCGGCCTTGTAATCGGCAATCTCGGCCAGCACTTCGGTCGGCTCGTAGGGAACGAGCAGCTTGCTGATGTCCATCGCACGCTTCTGCAGCACGCCGAGCGACGGGCCGACGCCGCAGGCTATGGCGAACTTGATCAGCGTCTGCAGCTTCGTCGGACCGGCAATGCCGAGATGGATCGGCAGCTTGACGCCGGCGGCTGCGATGCGCTCCGCCCAGGCGATGACGGGCTTGGCGTCGAAAGCGAACTGGGTGGCGATTGCCATCTCCGCGTCGGTACGTTCCGAATAGGCCTGCTTGAACTTCAGCGCCTCGTCGACGATCCTGGAGCCGCCGTCCTTGTCGATGTCCTTGTTGCCTTCCGGATGGCCCGCGACATGCAGCCGCTTGAAGCCGTAACGGTCGAACAGGCCGGTCTCGATCAGCTGGATCGAGCTGTCGAAATCGCCTGCCGGCGTCGACACGCCACCGCCGAGCAGCAGCGCCTGGTCCACGCCCGCCTCGTTCCTGTATCGCTTGATCCAGTCTTCCAGGGTCGCGAGGCTCGGAATGATGCGGGAAGGAAAATGCGGCATGACCGGGAAGCCGTCTTCGTGGAGGCGCCTTGCGGTCTGCACCATGTCCTCGATCGGGGTCCCCTCGATATGGGCGATATAAACCCGCGTGCCCTTCGGCAGCAGCGTCTTGAAATCTTCGATCTTCGCCGCCGTGCGCGGCATGACTTCGATGGAATAGCCATCGATCAGATCCCTGAAGCTGGCCGGCTCCACGGACTTCTCTTCCTGTTTGCCCTTGAACAGATTCAAAAGTGCCATTGTTGTTCCTCCCCCCGTTTAGCCAATGAAAAACGTCCGGTCCGACGGACGGAGCGGCGTGCGAGAACAACCCGTTCTCGCACGCCCGGCCGTTAGAGGGCCTTCTTTGTGCGCCAGCTTTCGGCGTAATTTTCACGTGCTTCCTGAGCATAGGGCACGGCTGCGACGCGAACGCGGATCTCGGCCTGCTTGTGGCCCTGCTCGACCGAGGTCTTGGAAGTGCCGCCATCCGGCTCGCCCCAGATGAGGGTCAGGATGTCGTTTTCCTTGATGTCGGCATCGACGACGCCGAGCGACAGCATGGAACGCTCGTTGTAGCTATAGCCGTTGAACATCGACAGGCCGACGACCTTGCCGTCCTTCAGGACCTTGTCGAAGCTCGACGAAGCATAGTTGGAGAGCGGGAAGTCGATCCACTTGGCGGCCTGTTCGCCCGGCTGGAAGGCCGAAGCGATGACCTTGACGACGTCGTCGGAGTTCCATTCGAAGGTAACCTTGCGGCGCTGCGGGGTTGCCTTCTGCTTTTCGACGGCGGCGCGGCCGACGAAGTCGTGGTCGAACTTGACGTAGACGCCGTAACCCAGCTCGTAGGGGTTCAGGTAGTAGTCTTCGATATTGTCGGAGACGTAGCTGCCGCCGATCGAGCCGCTGGCTTCATAGCTCTGTGCGGAGAGCCAGTCGCGATAGCCCTGCAGTTCGGCGCCGGTGTAGATCGCCGGAAGCGGCGACGGGATCCAGCCGGATTCCAGGGTGTTGGTGGCGTAGGCGCGGCTGCCGACCGGGCGCAGATCGACGCCGGCTTCTTCCGCTGCCTTCAGGATGGCGGCGCGGACCTCGTCCTTCTCCGCATACGGACCCCAGATTTCGAGACCCGGAGCGCCGGCCATGCCGTGACGCAGGGCCTGAACCTTGCGGCCGCCGACATTGATCCAGTCGACATGGAAGAACTTGATCTCCGGGATCGGGCCGCCGTTCATCTTTTCAAAGACCTTCGGCGCATCCGGACCCTGGATCTGGAAGCGGTAGTGGATGCGGGTGACGAGCTTGCCGTCCGGACGCGAAGGCGAACGCGGGTCATGCGTCAGCTTGACGTTGAACTTGCCGAGCGAGGCATTGTAGAGCAGCCAGTTGGCGGTCGGTGCACGGCCGACGAGAACGAACTTCTCTTCGGTTTCGCGGAAGATGATCATGTCGCCGATGACGTGGCCGGCAGGCGTGACCGGAACATAGTGCTTGGCGCGGTCGACGCCGAAATTGGCGAAGCTGTTGATCGACAGGCTTTCGAGGAACTTGGCGGCGTCCGGGCCTTCGACGACCAGTTCGTCCATGTGATGCGACTGGTCGAACAGAACGGCGCCTTCACGCCAGGCAGCCTGTTCCGAACGCCAGTTCGAGAATTCCGGAGCAACGACCGGGTATACATAGATGCCGGTCTTGGAGCTGCGCAGATGCTCGACAGTGTTGCCTGCATCCTTCAAAACTTGAGTGAGATTGGCCTGAGACACGGAATTCCTCCCTATGGTTTGCCTGTGCTTTCGGTGTCGTGTATACATGACGGCATCGGCAGACAAATTCAAGGGAAAATATTCGGGAGGCTGACGATCGCCTTCGGATGGTAAACCGAAGGCTCTCCGCCAGGAAAAATCGCGAGGATCGCGCTCGGGCTTTAACCTGGGCTCTCAGGAGTTGAGGAGCACGAGGCCGGGAACGGTCAGCATCAGCTCCGGATCCTCGAAGACGGCGTATTCGAGGTTCTTGCGGGCGATGCGGGCGTGTTCGCGGGCGATGAATTCAGCCCTTGCGCCCTCGCGCCCGGCAATCGCCGACACCAGCGTGCGATGCTGGTCCTGCGCGATATGCAACGACTGGCGGAACGCCGCCACGTGAGCCCGGCCCGACAGGAAAGCCGACGGCGAGGCGAATGGCAGGCGCGTCGCCCGCTCGACTTCCCGCTGGATCACGGTGCTGCCGGAAAGTTCGACCAGCGCGATGTGAAATTTGGCATTCGCTTCGGAATAGGCTTCCAGATCCACATCGTCCGCAGCCTCGCCGAAACAATCGTCGAGCCGGGCCTGGATTTCCCGAAGCTGGTCCAATCCCGCCTGCGAAACGCCGCGTTCGGCGGCAAGCCTTGCCGCGGTCCCTTCCAGCACGCCGCGCAGCTCGATCGCATCGACGGCATCCGCATAGGTGAAGCTGCGGACCACGAAACCGCCATTCGCCAGCCGGTCGAGCAGCCCCTCTTCCGCAAGGCGCGACATCACCTCGCGCACCGGCGTTCGCGAAATCTGCAGCGTTTCGGCCAGCGACACCTCGAAAAGCCGGGTGCCGCCGGGATAGTCGCCGCTGAGGATCTTCTTGCGCAGCTCCATCAGCGCGCGCATCGTATGGGTCGTTCTCGAGGTCTCTTCCAAATCCGCACCTTTGCCTGAGACAAGCCGGCGCCACCTCCGCCTGTCGATCACAAATCTTAGCCACATCCGATGGATTGGCCAAGCCTCATGTATACAGGGGGTTTGGACTGTGGATGACGCGGGATATCCCGGGCGGAAAGGATCAGCGCGTATACGCGGGGCGCACCGAAGAGACGGACCTATTTGCCTTCGCGCCGGGCCGACAGGACACGTGCGACGGTTTCCCGGAGATCGTCGGCCGGCTTCACGCCGCTTGCCGCCATCTCGTCCTGAACGGCGGCGATCTCGCGGGCAAGACCGCCATTCAGCCCCAGCGCATCGAGCGTGACGCCGCTTTCGCGCATCTCGGCGGCTCGGCGGCGGCCGTGACGGGTGGTGCGCTCGAACTGGTAATTCGGAAATTTCGACCAGTCGAGGCCCGGAAAGCTCTGTGACAGCGAGGAGAGGATTTCCTCGAAACAGCCCGAAGCTTCTGCCGCCAGCAGCGCCTCGACGGTGATCGCTTCCAGACCCTTGACGAAAACGGAACGTACCATCTTGATGGCCGTCGCCGAGCCGACAGCCTCACCGGCAACTTCTGCGCTGAAGCCCAGGCTTTGAAACCGCTCCAGAAGCCCGGCGGCACCCTTGCCGGCAATCAGAACCGGGGTTGCATGGCCCTTGGGATGGACCGGCGCCATGACGGCCATGTCGAGATAATCGGCGCCGGTCTCGTTGATCAGCGCGGCGGTCTCGCGCTTGCGGCCGGGGGAGACGGAGTTGATATCGATCAGCAGCGCGCCCTGGCCGAGATGAGGCGCGATGGATTGCGCCGCGCTGAGGCTCTGGTCGGCGGTCACGGCGCTGAAGATCCACTCGGCATCTGCAAGACCCGCAGGTGATGCTTCCGGCCGGACACCACGGCTCGCCATCGCCGCCCGCATCTCGCCCGCCCTCTCGGCATCGTCGAGCAGGAGGTCATAAGCGCGGAATTCGCCGTTATCGAGCTTCGGCGCAAGACTGTCGTGAAAGGCGCGTGCCGCTTCGCCAAATCCCAGAAATGCGATCCTCATAGCCGTATCCTACTCTCAATCGCCGAAAACCACGCCGTCGAACAGCTTGCGCGCCGTGCGCAGCACCGCCGCGCGAAAAACCTCGCCATCCTTCATGGTGGCGATGACGCTCATCTCGCCGGTGGGGTGCTCGATCGACAGCAGCTTCTCGTCACCGTCCGGAATGACGGCCAGTTCCGACGCCGGACCTTCCGGCAGGAGGCAGGCCGTCGCCACGCTGACCGCGCCGAGCACGCCGATCGCGTCGTGGCATGTATGCGGGATGAAAGTGCGGGTCGAAATCGCTCCGCCGGCGGTTGGCGCCGAAACCATGGTCATCTTCGGCACCGACTTCTTGGTGACATCGCCAAGGTTCATCATCGGCCCTGCCTTCAGCCGGATCGCCTCCAGCCTGGCGCGCAGTTCCTGGTTGGCTTCCAGCTCCTTCGGGCTTTCGTCGCCTTTTATGCCAAGCACGTCGGCGCGCATGACGACACAGGGCATGCCGTTGTCGATCAGCGTGCAGGCGACGCCTTCGATCACATCGACCGCATTCCCGGTCGGCAGCAGCGCCCCGCAGGAGGAACCGGCCGTATCCGCGAACACGATCGGCACCGGCGCGGAGGTTCCCGGCACGCCGTCTATCCGGGCCTCGCCCTTGTAGGTCACCCGGCCGCCGGGCGTCTCGATCGTCGCGATGGCGATCTGCCCGGTATTTTCCATGAAGATCGAGACTTCGGTCTTCTCGCCCTTCACCGGCACCAGCCCGCGCTCGATGGCGAAAGGCCCGATGCCGGCGAGGATATTGCCGCAATTCTGCGCGTCGGTGACGATCGGCTGGTCGACGAAGACCTGCAGGAAGAGATAATCGACATCGACCCCTTCCCGCTCGGACTTCTTCACCACCGCCACCTTGGAGGTCAGCGGATGGGCGCCGCCCATGCCGTCGATCTGGCGAGGGTCGGGAGAGCCCATCACCCGCAGCAGGAAGGCATCACGATCGGCCGGCAGGTCCGAGGCGAGAAAATATCCGCCCTTGGAGGTGCCGCCACGCATCCACATGCAGCGGATACCGGTTTCGCTTGTCGCCATGAAATCTTCCTCCGCTTTTACAGGGAAACGAGCCGGTCGTTTTCCCTGTCTCACGTGTCGGCAAGAAATCCTGCCGTCATGCTCGGGCTCGTCCCGAGCATCTGCCAACGGTCGATGTGAGCAGATCCTCGGCACAAGGCCGAGGATGACGAAAGAACCCTCCGATTCCCCCGCTCAGATATACTTCAAACCCTTTTCGGCGAGCCTGCCGCGCATGTCGTAGATATCGAGGCCGAGTTCGCCGGCGGCGAGCCGCTTCCGCTTGTCTTCTTCCGCTGCGACCCGGGCTTCCGCCTTCTTGGCAACCGCTTCGGCTTCCTCGCGGGCGACCACGCAGACACCGTCGTCATCCGCAACGATCACGTCGCCGGGACGCACATAGGCGCCGGCGCAGACGACCGGGATATTGACCGAGCCGAGGGTTTCCTTGACCGTGCCCTGGGCATAGACCGCCTTCGACCAGACCGGGAATTTCATCGCGGTCAGATCGACCACGTCGCGAACCCCCGCATCGATGATCAGGCCCTTGCAGCCACGCGCCTGTGCGGAGGTGGCGAGCAGATCCCCGAAATAACCGTCTTCGCAGGGACTGGTCGGGGCGAGCAGCAGGATGTCGCCGGCCTTCAGCTGCTCGATCGCCACATGCAGCATCCAGTTGTCGCCCGGAGGGGCGGAAATGGTGACGGCACTCGCCGCAAGGCGCGCGCCAGAATAGATCGGCCGCATGTAGCTGGCGAGCAGGCCCTTGCGGCCCTGCGCCTCGTGGACGGTAGCAACACCGCAGGCGGCCAGGCGGTCGATGACCGACTGATCCGCGCGTTCGATATTCTGGACGACGACCGACATCAGCGCTCAATCCCTATCAAAGTTCGTCGACGGTGCGCGGGAAGACCGACTGAAAACCTTCCGCATGGGTGGATTTGCGTCCGCTGGCCTGGCCGCCGGAATTGCGCATGAAGTGGTTGCCGCGGTTCTCGGCGACGTTCTTGTAGAAATGCCAGAGGTGCTCCTGGCCTTCCATGCACTGGATGGCCGCCCACTTCTTTTCCCAGACGGGCGAGATGTCGAGGAACACGTCCGGCTTCCATTCCATCTGCTCGGTCTGGTGCGGCTCGAACAGATAGAGCTGCGGCGCGCCGAGGATCTTTTCGCCGGGATTGTGGCCCCAGGCCTGGGCGATCATGCGCGCCTCGATCGCCACCTGCGTCGCATACATGTGGTCGGTATTGTAGGGGTCCCACTTGGAATGGGAGAGCATGAATTCCGGCTGTACCTTGCGGATCACGTCGACCAGCTTGAACTTGGCGTCCTGATCGACGACCAGCGGATAATCGCCGAGGTCGAAGAACTGGATGTCGGTGACATTAAGCGCCTTTGCAGCGTTTTCCGCTTCCTTGCGGCGCTCGGTCTTCACCTTTTCGAGCGTCATGCCCGGGTTCTTCCAGAGCTTGGCGCTTTCGCCGCGCTCGCCATAGGACAGGCAGATGACCGTGACGTCATAGCCCTTTTCCTCGTGAAGCGCGATCGCGCCGCCGCAACGCCAGACGAAATCCGCCGAATGAGCGCTGATGACCAATGCTGTCTTTGCCATGGGAATGCCTCTTGACTTACTTGTGTGCCACTGGCGGCGTGCCGTGCGTATGGAAGGTTTCGATCGTCTTCATGCCCCAGGCCTGCCCCTTCTTGCGGTCGGCCTCGGTCCAGACGACCGGCTTCCAGTCCGGACGCAGGATCAGGCGGGCGCCCGCATTGGCGAGTTCGACGCGGTTACCGGCGGGCTCCCAGACATAGAGGAAGAACGTGCCCTGGATCGCATGCTTGTGCGGTCCGGATTCGATGTGGACGCCGTTTTCCAGGAAAATGTCGGCGGCGCGCAAAATGTCTTCCCGCTGGTCGCAGGCATAGGTGACATGGTGGAAGCGGCCATGCGAACCGGTGTGGTCCTCGGAGCAGGCAAGGTCATAGGTCTTGTTGTTGATGGTGAACCAGCAGCCGCCGAGACGGCCATTGTCGAGCTGGATCATCTCGGTGACCCGGCTGCCGAGCGCCGTGGTCATGAATTCACGGATCAGGCTGACATCGGCCGCGAGCAGATTGACGTGGTCGAGGCGGCGCGGGCATGCGCCGCGGCCATGGTAACGCTGGGCGATGTTCTTCAGCGCCGGCTTTTCTTCCGGCGGCGCTACATATTCCCTGGTGTCCCAATAGAGTTCGAAAAGATGGCCGTCCGGGCTCTTGAACTGGTAAGCGCGCCCATGGCCGAGATCGCCTTCCGTCCAGCCGACGCCCCAACCCTTTTCCTCGATTACCTTGACCCGGCGCTCCAGCGCTTCGGCGGACGACGTGCGGTAGGCGATATGGCCGACACCCGTGGTGTGATGCCTGGTGAGCTTCAGCGTGTGGAATTCGTAATCGTCATAGGCGCGCAGATAGACGCTGTCGCCCTCGCGGCCGCTCTCGGTCAGTCCGTAGACACGGGTGAAGAAATCGAGCGATTCCTCGAAACGGTCGGAATAAAGCTCAACGTGGCCCAGATGGGCGACATCATAACAGGGTTCGGTCATGGCTTTTCCTAGATGGTCGATCTTCAGCGCCCGGCGGACAGGCGCATTCTCCTCCAAAATCGAGCCCGCGTCCTCCACTCCAACACGGCCGGCGCATGGGCGCCGCAGCTTGGCATGAAGACATAAAAGCAGATCGGCAGCCTGACGAATAGGTTCTGCTGCCGTGGCATAAGTTTTGGTTGAGATCAGGAAAAGCCGCTCGGCGACAGGCGAGCGAAGGCGGGTGTGAAAGGCCCGAAACAGAAGGCGCGGCGGCAGTACCGCCGCGCCGTCAAAGATCACATGCCGATATAAGGCGCGACTTCGTGATAACCGCGCCAGATCATTTCGAGCGCCACGTAAAGGATGACGGCGAGACCGACATAGGCGATCCAGCGATGCTTGTTGAGCAGGCGGGCGATGAAGCTTGCGGCCACACCCATCAGCGCGATCGAGAGGACCAGGCCGAAAATCAGGACGCCCGGATGCTCGTGAGCGGCGCCCGCAACGGCAAGCACGTTGTCGAGCGACATCGAAACGTCGGCAATGACGATCTGCCAGGCTGCCTGGGCGAAGGTCTTGCGCGGCGCGCCGCCCGCCACCGTGCCATCGGCATTGAGGTCGGCGTCCTCGAGCGCTTCGCTCGCTTCTTCCTCATGCTGATGCGGCGTGCGCAGTTCGCGCCACATCTTCCAGCAGACCCAGAGGAGCAGGACGCCACCGGCGAGCAGCAGGCCGACGATCTGCAGGAGCTGGGTGGTGGCGAGCGCGAAACCGATACGCAGCACGGTTGCCGCAATGATACCGACCAGAATGGCCTTGGACCGCTGTGCCTTCGGCAGGCCCGCAGCCGCAAGACCGATGACGATCGCGTTGTCGCCGGCCAGCACGAGGTCGATCATGATAACCTGCAGAAGGGCGGACAACGCCTCCGCACTAAAGAATTCCATCATTTGGCACCCAATCTCTCAAAGGCGGGAGTGCCCGCGTGTGGACCGAGACGAACCTGAGACGCTCACGACCTGCATTTCCGCCTGTCGTAGGTCACCGCCGTTGCCGTCACATGATTTCCACGAACACCAGGCACCCAAGTTGGACTAATCCAGTCCGACATCACAGCTCAGAGATGAACTGTCAGAGGGGCCCGGTCCTGGTGGGCTGAGATTTAGCGGCATGATTGCAGAAACTCAAGTGGCGAGTGCGTCAAACAGTCCCGATCTTGCTCTATTTTCGGCCGGATCATTGACGATCCGTTGCAATTCTCACCCGCAATACAGATGCAGGTGGCGGCCGGTCTTGCGGCCGCCACCTGAGATTACGTCACGCCTGGGCTCAAGAAAGGGTCGGATCCAGCTTGTCGCGCAGCCAGTCGCCGACGATGCTGATCGACAGCGTCGTCAGCATGATCACCACCGAGGGGGCGAGCATGATCCACGGGGCGCGGGTCAGGTATTCGCGGCCGAAACCGACCATGTTGCCCAGGCTCGTTTCCGGCGGCTGCACGCCGAGGCCGAGGAAGGAAAGACCGCTTTCCATCAGGATGATTTCCGGAAAGGTCAGCGTCATCGAGACGATCAGCGTCGAGGCGACATTCGGCAGGATATGGTGGAAATAGACCCGCGCCGGCGTCGCGCCGAGCTGCACGACCGAGGCCGCATACCCTTGCGAACTGGCGGAAATCGCCAGACCGCGGGCGATGCGGGCGTAACGTTCCCAGCCGTAGAAGCCCATGAGGCAGACGAGCAGCACCATCGAGGAACCGAAGAAGGCAAGCACGGCAAGCGACATGATCAGGAATGGCAGCGCCGCCTGGAAATCGGCGAGCACCAGCACGAGATGTTCGACCGCCCCTCGAAACTGCGCCGCCGCGAAGCCGAGCGCCGTGCCGAACACCGCAGACAGGATCGTCGCGCCGAAGGCGATGATCAGCGACACCCGGACCGATTGAAGAAGGCGCGAAAGCACGTCGCGGCCGAGCTCGTCGGTGCCGAGCAGATGCTTCAGGGCGCCCGGATGCGAAAGCCGGCTCGAAAGGTCCATCGCCGTGATATTGTAGGGACGGATCTGGTCGGCGAAGACGGCGATCACGACCATGGCCACCAGCCAGAGGATACCGAGCCCAACGGTGAACGGCACGTTGCGGCGCAGGCGCGTGATAAAAGTCGCATACCAGCCGGGCGTCCGCGAGGTTTCAGAAAGATTGATCGTGGCCATGTCTCTTTATCCTCAATGCGCCGCGTTGGAGCGAAGGCGGGGATCGAGCCAGCCGTAAAGCAGGTCGACGACGAGGTTCGAAACCACCATCGCGGCGGCGATGATCAGCAGGATGCACTGGACGACGGCAAGGTCGCGATTGCTGACCGAAACGATCAGCAGCCGGCCGATGCCCGGCCACGAGAAGATCGATTCGACCACCACGGCGCCGGCAATCAGCGAGCCGACCATGAAACCGACGATCGTCACGATCGGCACGGCGGCGTTCGGCAGCGCATGGTTCCAGACGACGTCACGCCATTTCAGGCCCTTGGCGGAGGCGGTGCGGATATAGGGCTGGCCCATCACCTCGATCATGGCACTGCGCGAGAAGCGGGCGAGGATGCCGATGCCGCCGATGCTCATGGTGATCGTCGGCAGGATACCATGCACCCAGGTATCCTGGCCGCCGGACGGCAGCACGCCGAGGATTACCGCGAAGATCAGCACCAGCACCAGGCCCATGACGAAGGATGGGATCGTAAAGCCGAGGACAGCAAGCAGGATCACACCGCGATCGGCAAAACTCTGGCGATGCAGCGCCGCATAAACGCCGGCCGGAATGCCGAAGGCCAGCTTCAGGAGCAAGGCCGGCAGGGTGAGCTGCAGTGTCGCGGGCACGCGCTGCAGGACCAGATCCAGCGCCGACGCCTTGTCGCGCATCGAGACCCCGAAATCGCCGGTGAAGATCGATCTGATATAGGCGAGATACTGAACCCACAGCGGCTGGTCGAGGCCCCAGGAACGGCGGAACGCATCGACGGCCTCCTGCGGCACGTCCGGGCCTAGCATGACCTGCGCCGGGTCGCCCGACATGCGCAGCACGACGAAGGCGAAGGTGACGACGGCAAAGATGGTAGTCAAAGCCCGGAGAAGTCGAACGGCTATGAAGCGGATCATCGAAAACTCCTCTCAGGCCGCGATCGGGGCGGCTTCGCCGGCCACGACATGGCAGGCCGCCGTACGGCCGTTGCCGATCGGACGAAGCTGCGGCACGACGGAACGGCAGACGTCCTGCGCCAGCGCGCAACGGGGATGGAAGGCGCAGCCGAGCGGACGATTGGCCGGGTTCGGCGGTTCGCCCTGAAGAATGACACGTCCTTCGAGGATCTTGCCCGGCACCGGCACGCTCGAAACCAGCGCCCTGGTGTAGGGATGCTGCGGCGAGTGAAAAATCACGTCGGAAGAGGCCTCCTCGACGATCCGGCCGAGATACATGACCGCCACCCGGTCGGCGATATTGCGCACCACCTTCAGGTCATGGCTGATGAACACCATGGCGATGCCGTTCTTTTCCTGCAGATCGCGCAGCATGTTGACGACCTGCGCCTGGATGGAGACGTCGAGCGCCGAAACCGGCTCGTCGCAGACGAGAAGTTTGGGACGGGCGGCAAGTGCACGGGCGATCACGGCGCGCTGCCGCTGGCCACCCGACAGTTCGTGAGGATAACGGCCGGCCTGATCCGGACGCAGGCCGACGGCCGCCATCAGCTCGGCGACACGGGCGTGCTGATGCTGCTTCGGGATGAGCTTGTGGATGTCCAGCGGCTCGCCGATCTGCCTTGCGATCGTCACGCGCCGGTCGAGCGCCGCCAGCGGATCCTGGTAGACGAACTGCATCTTCGCCCGCAGCGCACGCCATTCCGGCGTCTTCAGCGGCGGCATCGGCTTGCCTTCGAACCGGACTTCGCCGCCCTGCGCGGCATCGATGCCGAGCAGCATGCGGCCGAGGGTGGATTTGCCCGAGCCGGACTCGCCGACGACGCCCAGCGTTTCGCCGGGTTTCAGCGAAAGCGAGATGCCGTCCACGGCGCGCACCGGATGCGGCTGCGCAAACAGCCCGCGGCGGATCTTGTAGATACGAACGAGATTGTCCGCTTCGATGAGGGCGGTCATTGCAGCATGTCCTCGGTCATTCTGGAGCGCGCTTCGACAGGCTCATTGACTTGGACCGGCCGGAAGCAGGCCAGCTGCCGGCCGTCCGCCGAGGTCGCGAGCTGAGGGCGCTCGCCGCGGCAGGCCTCCACCGCGCGAAAACAGCGCGGCTGGAAGGAACAGCCTTCGGGAAGATGTTTCGGGTTCGGGACCGTGCCGGGGATCGGGATCAACCGCTGGCGGGGACCGTCGATCCGAGGGATCGCGTCGAAGAGGCCGCGCGTATAGGGATGGCGCGGTTCGGAAAACAGCTGGGCGACGGTGCCCTCCTCGACGATCCGGCCCGCATACATGACGCAGATCCGCTCGCAGACCTGGGAAACCGCGCCGAGATCGTGGCTGATGAACACCGTCGCCATGCCGGTCTCGGCCCGAAGCTGGATCATGAGGTCGAGGATCTGTGCCTGGATCGTCGCGTCGAGGGCCGTGGTCGGCTCGTCGGCAATCAAGAGGTCCGGTTCGCCGGCAAGCGCCATTGCGATCATCAGGCGCTGACACTGGCCGCCCGAGAATTCGTGCGGATAAAGATCGAAACGGCGGCGGGCATCCGGAATGCCCACCATGTCCAGCAGCCGTAGCGCCTCTCTCCTTGCCGGGTCGCCCCTCAGACCTCGATGCAGCGACAGCGCCTCGACGATCTGCCGGCCGATCCTGAGCACCGGATTAAGCGAGCTCGACGGGTCCTGGAAGATCATCGCGATCCGGCCACCGCGCACCTGCTCGAACGCCTCACGGGGACCGCCGGCGAGCTCCTGCCCGTCAAGCCGCACGGAACCGCTGACGCTTGCCTTGCCGGGAAGCAGTCCTAGAGCCGCAAGCCAGGTCACCGACTTGCCGCATCCGGATTCTCCGACGAGACCGAGCGCTTCGCCCCGGCCCACATTGAGATCGATGCCGTGCAGAACCTGGACGCCGTCGAAGGCGACCTTCAGGTCGCGCAGCTCCACCAGATTGGACGATGCCCTATCCATATCCCGCCATACTCCTGCCTTCCGCCTTTTCCGGGCGAAGACATTGCCGTTCTTGAAAAACAAATGCTCCGGCGACAACCTGGTCGCCGGAGCAGAGGAGGCCGATCGGATCAGCTCGCCCAGTTGGAGGAGCGGAAGTCCATCGCAAAGGCCGGAGCGGCCTTCCACTTCAGTGAAGACTTCATACCGGTGAACACGGCGTTCTGGTGCAGGACCTGGTAGACGGGGTCTTCGCGCTCGGCGATTTCCAGCATGCGGGCGATCGCCTTCTTGCGCAGCGCGCGGTCGGTGGAGGTTTCCATGACCTGTGCGAGCTTGTTCATCTCTGCGTTCGACCAGTCCTTCTTCTGCTGGACTTCCCCGTTCGGACCGAACTGAACGACCAGCGGGGTGATCGGGTCGTTGATCGTGTTGGAAGCCGACCAGTCGCGGACCCCCTTGACGCCCGCCGGATCGTGGATCTGGCCCCAGTTTTCCTTCATTTCGATCTGCACGTTGATGCCGACCTGCTTCCACATCTCGACCATGATCTGGCCGTTGGCCGTCTGGTTCGTGTAGTAGTTGTTGAGCAGGCGATACGGGATCGGGTCGCCCTTGTAGCCGGCCTGCTTGATGAGGTCCTTGGCGAGCTGCGGATTGAATTCCGGAGCGGCCCAGCCCTCGATGAACATGTCCGAAGTCCGGAAGGATTCGAACTGCAGACCGGCCGGGATGACCGTCTGGCCGGCCCAGAGCGCTTCGACGATCGCCTTGCGGTCGATCGAGTGCGTCATCGCGCGGCGCATCAGCGGGTTGGCAAGGATCTGGTTCTGAGTGTTGAACACCGAAACGCGGTGGTTCCAGATGGTCGAGCTCTGGACTTCAAAGCCCTTGGCGGCCTTGACCGTGGCGATCTGGTCCGGCGGCAGGTCGCAGGCGAAGTCGTATTCGCCGGAAAGCAGGCCGTTGACGCGCGAGGCGACTTCCGGAACTTCGACGAAACGGATCTGGGCGAGCGGCGGACGACCGCCCCAGTACTGATCGAAGGCGACGAGCGTCAGCGAGACGTCCGGCTTGTATTCAGCCACCATGTAGGGGCCGGTGGTGACCGGCTTGCGCGACCACTCGGTAAAGGACTTGGCTTCGTCCCAGGCGCGGCGGTTGGTGATCTGGCTGCCGCCGGAATAGAGGCGGCCTTCCATCGTGACGTCGGGCGTCGCGTTATGGAAACGGACGGTGTACTTGTCGACGGCCTCGACGCCGGCAAGGGCCGGCCACAGGCGACGGCCGACGCCGGGAACGGAAGCCGGTAATTCCTTGACGGTGGTCGGCTTGTGCTCGGATTCGAAGATCGTCTTGCCGCCGGCCGGCTCCGTATTGCCGAACACGCGCTCCCTGGAGAACGAGAACACGACGTCGTCGGCCGTCAGCTCGTCGCCGTTGTGGAACTTGACGCCCTGGCGCAGCTTCAGCTCCAGCGTCTTGTCGTCGATGCGCTTCCACTCGGTCGCGAGGCCCGGAAGCGGCCCCTGGTTGCCCATCCAGTTGCGCAGGATGAGGCCTTCCCAGAGGTTAGGGAAGAAAACGCGCTCGCCGACATTCGACTGTTCGTGCCAGACGTCGAGCGAGTTGTTGTTGGTGATCTTCTGGACGGCGATGGTGATCGACGGGCGCTTGTCGCTCTGGGCGATCGAGAAGCGCGGCAGGATCAGCGAACCGGCAGCGGCGCCGGCAAGGCCGAGTGTGCTGCGGCGGGTGAAGTTGACCATGGAGAACAATCCTTTGGCTTCGGGTTATGGAACGAGCTCGATCAGCCCCTGCGAGCTCGAGCGGTGACGGCTGAGGGGTGCGCAGAGCCTGGCCCGCCAACGGCACGCCATCCGCCCGGGCTGCGGACATGAAAGCCGCTCACCCTGATTCATGGCGATAAGAAGCGTATTGTTGCCGCTCACGACGACCCCCTGATTTGCAGGGGTTATTTGGCCAGCCTGTGTATCAGTTCCGTGACGCCGGCTTGGCGATTCGATGAAATTGAACACGGATGCAAATTTCATCATCCCGCGTTACAAATGTAATATTGCCGACACAAAATTCTGAGATGGAAACCTCCGCGCGGATTTTCTTCCGGCGCGTCCCCTCCCCAAATTTCCTTTTGTTTTAATGGAGTTTTCCATGTCCTCCCTCCCCGTGATCGGCGCTGCCATGACGCTTGGCGAGCTCGAAATTCACCGCAACTGGCTTTTCGATAAGCAGCGCGATCTCGAACTCCAGGATTTCACCACCGGTGACGTTCTGAACGGCGACTGGACGCCGCTCGCCGAGCGCGCCCGAAAGCTGCTCGACGGTTTTGAAGGCCGCCTCGGCATCCACGGCCCGTTCTGGGGCTTCACCATCGCCTCCCAGGATCCGGACATCCGTGCCGTCGTCGCCAGGCGCCTGAAGCAGGGCCTCGACGTCTGCGCCGCGATCGGCGCAACGCAGATGGTCGCCCACAGCCCCTACACGACCTGGTCCTACAACAACCTCGACAACAACAAGGGCGAGGGCGAGCGCGTCCTCGAATACGTGCACCTGACGATGCGCGATGCCGTCAAGCAGGCCGAGGATATCGGCGCCGTGATCGTTCTGGAAAACATCGAGGATATCGACCAGCACATCCGCGTGGCGCTCGCCGACAGCTTCAACTCGCCGGCGGTCGCGGTCTCGATCGATACCGGCCACGCCCATTACGCGCATGGCTCCACCGGCGCTCCGCCGGTCGATTATTATGTGAAAGCCGCCGGCAACCGCCTGCAGCATGTCCACCTGCAGGACGCCGATGGTTATGCGGACCGCCATTGGGCGCTCGGCGAAGGCAATATCCTGTGGCCTTCGGTTTTCCAGGCGCTTGCCGATCTCACCAGCAATCCGCGCCTGATCGTCGAGATCAAGGACAAGTCGAAGATCCCGGCTTCGGTCGACTATCTCGCTTCGCTCGGCCTCGGCCAGTAATCCTTAGCGGACGAAGGCCCCGGTACGCCGTGCCGGGGTCAGCGCAGTTCCGGGGACATGTCCCGCAGATGCGACTGGGTGGCGAGAATATCCCCCACCATCATGTCCCGCGCCAGCGCTCCGTTACGCTCGCGAAGCGCCGCGACGATCCGGAAGTGATAGGACGAGAAAGGATGCGTGACGCCCTTGTCGAATTCCTTTTCCACATAGTTGGTCAACATCCGCATGTAGGGGCCGAACCGCAACCAGAGCATCTCGATATGCTGCGGCAGCACCTCGGAGCGCGACGCCTCGTAGATGCCGAAATGGAACTCCTGGTTCTTGCGCAGCATCCCGTAGACGTCGCCGGCCTTGCCCGTTTCCTCGTGCTCGCGGGCAAGCGCCTCCGAACGGTCGATATCCTCGTCGCTCATATGCTTGGCCGCGAGTTCCGTCGCCAGGCCTTCGAGCGCGACACGCGCCTGGCAAAGATCGTCGAGCCGCTCGCGCGAAACCGCCGGTACCCGCGCCGACCCGTTATGGCCGATCTCCAGCCCGTTTTCCGCCGCGAGCCGTCTCAACGCCTCGCGCACCGGCATGTGGCTGGTGCCGAACTCGGTCGCCAGCGATGAAATGGTGATTGCCTGCGACGGAGCGAATGAGCCCCACATCAGCGCCCGGCGCAGCTGTTCGTAGACCGTATCCTGAACGGTCACGCGCGACGTGACCTTTAAAAGCCCGCTATCCGCCATCTTTCGTCCCTTGATCCCACTCAAATCACAACCAGGCCTCGCACAACAGGCCCCCTCTCTTCAAGTCTGCTTGCGTCCAGCCGTCTTCTGTTGCCGACGCGATTCCCCTTGATCAAACGCTGGGGCCAGAATAGAACATCTGAAAGTTTGATCAAATGCTCATTTGGCAACGGGCCCAACATAAACAGCGGGAGGCTCGTTGTCATCCGTATCCTCTTCATCGATCCACGGCACCTGGGAGAAATCCATGAATACACACGTTACGGCAGGCGATAACCTCGCCAAGGCTTTTCCGGTCGATGAACTGAGACTGAAATTTCCCGCTCTCCAGAAATACAAGGATTTCATCTTCTTCGAAAATGCCGGCGGCGCACAGGTGCCCCAGGCCGTCGTCGATGCG
Source organism: Hyphomicrobiales bacterium (assembly GCA_900471605.1). Classification (GTDB taxonomy): domain Bacteria; phylum Pseudomonadota; class Alphaproteobacteria; order Rhizobiales; family Rhizobiaceae; genus Neorhizobium. The sequence continues at coordinate 40,988 of UCEY01000011.1, forward strand.
GTCGCCGCCCATCTCGTCGATTGCAACGTGCAGCGCATGGCGCCCTACCTGCACAGCCAGGGCGTCGACCGCACGATCGCCGAGGCCCGCGTCTCGGTCGGCCTGCTGGTCAATGCCTACCGTCCGGAGGAAATTTCCTTCGGCCTCAACGCCACATCCTTCATCCGCCTCGTCAGCCTCGGCATCGCCAAGATGCTGAAGGAGCGCAACGAGATCATCGTCACCGACATGGACCATGACGCCGACATCGCCACCTGGACGGCGCTGGAAGCCGACGGCGCCAGGATCGTCTGGTGGAAGATGCGCGAAGACGGCATGCTGCATACCGACGACCTGAGGCCGCTCCTGAACGACAGGACCCGCCTGGTCGCCTGCACAGTGACCGCCCATTCGATCGGTACGATCGTCGATGTGGCAACCGTCGGCAAGCTGGCGCATGCGGCCGGCGCCGAGGTTTTCCTCGACTGCGTGCATTACGGCCCGCACGCGCTGATCGACGTCCAGGCCTGGGATTGCGACTATCTCGTCTGCTCCGGCTACAAGAATTTCTCGCCGCATATGGGCTTTCTCTGGGGCCGTTATGATGCGCTGGTCAGGCTCCCCACCTTCAAGGAAGACTTCATTCCGGACGTGCCCCCCTACAAGATCGAGGTCGGCACTTTCACCTACGAGAACGTCGCCGGCATGAATGCCGCCGTGCTTTATCTCGAAGATCTCGGCCGCAGGTTCCTTCCCGAAGGCGAACATTCCCGCCGCGATGCGCTTGCCGCCGCCATGGGCGCCATCCGCGCCTATGAGCAGACGCTGTCCAAGAAGATGCTGTCGGTGCTGAAGAAGCACGGTGCGACCATCTATGGGGTTTCCGATGAAGCCCAGGTGGAAAAGCGCGTTCCGACCATCTGCTTCAACATTCCGGGCCTTTCGCCGCAATATCTGTCCGTAGAGCTCGGCCGGAACAATATCGGCAGCCGCGACGGACACATGTTCGCACCCCGCCTGATGAAGCGCCTCGGGCTTGCCATGGACACCGGCTGCATGCGGGTTTCCATGGTCCACTACAACAAGGTGGAAGAGATCGACCGTTTCGACACCGTGCTCGGCGAGATCATCGCCAAGTCGAAATAAACAGGAAGACCTCCACGGAGCCCGATCCGGCGGAGGTTTTCATCTCACTTGAGATGGTGATAGCGGCGCCGGAAATAGACGAGCGCCTCTTCATCCGCCGGGCCATGGGCAATGCCGATGACCCGGCAGAACAGCACGTGATGCGTGCCGCTCGCAACCGCGTTTTCCACTTCGCAATCGAACGAGACGATCGCATCGGTCAGCCGCGGCGATCCGGTCGCGCCGAGCACCCAGTCGCCCACTGCGAACCGTTCGTCCTGAGGCGTAGAGCCGCCGAACAGTTTCGACATCGGCTCATGGCCTGCGGCCAGCGTATTGACGCAGAGTACCCGGTTTCTCTCGAACATCCCGGCGACCGAACTTGACCGGTTGAGGCAGACGAGAAGCGTCGGCGGCCGGTCGGTGACGCTGCAGACGGCCGACGCCGTGAAACCCGCGAGCCCGCCCGGCCCGTCCGTGGTGACGATATTCACCGCCGCCGCCAGCCGGGCCATGCCTTCCCGGAAGGCCAGCCGCGTTGCTTCCGTTTCGTCGCTCAGGATATCCATCGTCATTCGACCCTTAGTCCCGCATCCCTCAACAAAGGCACGACGCGATCGCAGAAGAAAGGCAGCTCATAGGTGTAGTTTACGAAGGACATTGCAATACCGGAATATCCCTGTTCGGATATGGCGATCATGTCTTCGACGATCTTTTCCGGCGTGCCGACCAGCGGATAGCCGCCGGCGCCGCCGGCAAAACGCTTGCGATAGAGATCATACGCGCTTTTGTCATGCGATTGGGTGAACTCCTTCTTGCCCGCCATATGCGCGTCGACCGCCGCGTGATCCGCCATCGTCACCGCATAACGCTCATAATAGTCCTCCGCCTCGTGTTGCGTTTCCCGGCAAACGACGTGGCATACCGTATAGGCGCCGACATCGCGGTCGAGCTTGTCCGCCCGGCTCCTGATGTCCTCCACATGTTTTCCGGCTTCGGAAATCTCTGTGAAGGTGGTGAACAGATAGTCGCAGTTCTTCGCCGCGAAATCCCGGCCCGGCCCGCCGAAGGCGGCGTTCATGGTGACCGGCCGCGGCGACTGCAGGCTCGCCGGGCGGCTGACGACGTCCTTCAGCTTGTAATAGGTGCCGTCATAGTCGAACGGTGCATCGGACGTATAGGCCCGCTCCATGATCTCAAGCCATTCGTCGGCCTGGTCGTAACCCTTTTCGACCAGCGGCACTCCGAACATGCCGAATTCCTTCGGGTTCCAGCCGCAGACGACGTTGAGGCCGGCCCGGCCGCTGCTGATATGGTCGACCGTCGCCAGCGCCTTCGCCGCATAGAGCGGGTGCACGAGCGGCACGTGCACGGTCATGAAAAGACCGATCCGCTCGGTGACCGAGGCAAGGCCAGCCGCCCAGGTGAAGGTCTCGAACGACCATTCGCGCACCCGGTTCTTGCCGCCGAAACCTTTCCAGCGAGCGATCGGCAGGAAAAAGTCGAGCCCGCCGCGATCGGCGATCTGCACGGCGTTGAGATTGTCCTCCCAGCGCGCCTGCCAGCGTTCCGGCACGTCGGTAATCGCAAGTCCCCCGTCCGCATTCGGCGAAAAGACGCCGAGTTTCAGTTTGCTGGGACCCTTCAGCGGATGCGGCTTGATCATGCTGTTCCTCTCTTTTGTGTTCTTCTGCGGGCGGGACGCTGGGCCTCCGCCTCCTGCAACTGGCGCCGCCGAACGGAGAGATAGGCTTCCTCCGCCGCGAACATGAAAAGCGTCATGCGGTCCTGCACCATCAGCGGATCGCGCGCGAGGAAGGCCGCGTGGATGCGGGAAAGGCCATCGATATAAAGTTCCGCAGTCCCCGGATCGGCGAACGTGCCGAGCCGCACGGACTGGAAATAATCGATGAAGCGGGAAATCGTCGCCGCCATGTGCGGATTGCTGACCGCCTTCAGCCAGGCATTGCGGAAATCGACATTGGCTGCCAGCAGAGCTGGAATGTCGCTTTCGCCGAGCGCCCGTTCCACCCGGTTCATCGCCGCCGTGATCTCCGCCTCGATCTCGGGCGTCATGTCGCGGGCGGCACAGGCCGCCGCACGCGGTTCGAGCTGACGGCGCACTTCGAAAAGCCCCGAAATGTCTTCCAGCGACAGTTCCCGGACCGCAAAGCCGCGCGTCGTGCCGACCAGATACCCTTCCGAAACCAGCCGCAGCAGCGCCTCGCGCGCCGGCATGCGGGAAATGCCGTGGGCGTTGGCAATCTCCGTATCCACGAGGCGATCGCTCGGCGAAACAGCACTCCGCTGCAGCTTCTGCCGCAGATCGGCATAGATCGCATCGACCAGATTGTCGCTCAGCTTCAGCATCGAAATCTCCCGTAAAAACAGTATACTGATTTTCTGATTATTCAAGCATATATTCCCGATTTCCGCGTTTAACCCTCAAAAGAAGCGATTTTCAGTATACGATTTAATCAGCTTGCGGCTTCAAGAATTTTAGGCTTAAACTTTAAATCAGTGTAGGTTCAAAGCCATAGCGGCAGATTTTCACGAGGCGTCCCAATGAGCGACTTCCGCAAGAAATGTATCGGTCACGAGCGCGTCATCGGCACATTCGCGGCGATCCCTCACCCGGTCGCAATCGAGGTGACTGCGGCGGCCGGTCTGGATTTCATCTGCATCGACGCCGAGCATGCCCAGATCGGCCGGGAACTCATCGAAAATCTCGTTCGTGCCGCGGACGTGCATCGTGTACCCGCCATGGTACGCGTGCCGGGCCATGCTCCGGAATCGATTGCGGGAGCGCTGGATGCCGGAGCAGCCGGCGTATTGGTGCCCCGTGTTTCGAACGCTGCGCAGGCCAAGGCCGCGGTTCTGGCCACCCGTTATCCGCCGATCGGCGAACGCGGCGTCGGACCCGGGCGCGCCGCGGGCTATGGTTACCGCATCCCCGATTATCTGAAATCCGCCAACGAGAACATTGTCCTGGCGATCCAGATCGAGACCGCGGACGGCCTTGCCAATGTCGAGGACATCGTCGCCGTAGAGGGTGTCGACGTGATCTTCATCGGCCCCGGCGACCTCTCCGTCTCGATCGACGCGATGGGGCCGGATGGAGCCGGAAAGCTCGACGCAGCCATTCTCGAGATCACCGGCGCGGCCCGCAAGGCGGGCAAGGCCGTCGGCATCTTCCGCCCTTCTCCCGATGACATCGGCAGATGGTCGCAGGCCGGCATCAGCTTCTACCTGCTCTCAAGCGATACGAGATTCCTCGGCGCCGGCATCGCGGCCGACGTCACCGCGGCGCGCTCCGCATAAGCCGCAACAATTTCCGGGAGTGAAGACGTGAAGGCCATACAGTACAGCGAACACGGCCCGGCCGATGTGATGCATTATGTCGACCTGCCCGACCCGGTCGCCGGGCCCGGCCAGATCCTCGTGAAACTCGAAGCCGCCAGCGTCACCCCCTTCGACTGGAAGCTCCGCGCCGGGCACCTGCAAAACCATTTCACCCTGCCTATGCCGAGCGTGCCCGGTCGCGACGGCGGCGGCACGGTGGCGGCGGTCGGCGACGGTGTCACGGCCTTCAAACCGGGAGACCGAGCCGTGGTGATGGCCGGGACTTTTTCCCAGGGCGGCTATGCGGAATTGATCGCCGTCGATGAAAAGCATGCGGTCAAAATTCCCGACGGCCTTTCCACCATCGACGCTGTGGCGCTCACCAATGCCGGCGTCAGCACCTGGATCTCGGTGCGCACCGCCGAAGTCAAATCCGGCGACAAGGTTCTCGTTCATTCCGGTTCCGGCGCGGTCGGCGGATTGCTGGTCCAGCTCTGCCACCATCTCGGCGCCCACGTCACCGCCACCTGCCGCTCGACCAATCGCGACTACGTGCTCGGCCTCGGCGCCGACCGCGTCATCGCCTATGACGAACAGGATTTTTCCGAAATCCTCACCGATCAGGACATCGTCTTCGAACTCATGGGCGGCGAAGTCCACGACAAGTCCTACAAGGTGCTGAAAAAGGGCGGCCATATGGTCTGGCTTGTCGCCGACCCGATCCGGGACCGGGGCGAGGAATTCGGCGTCAAGGTTACCCGCGCCATGATCACCGACGACAAATCGGCGCTTCAGGCGATGATGGATCTCGCCGGCGCCGGCATATTGAAACCCCAGGTCGCCCGCACCATGCCCCTGTCCGAAGCCGCCGAAGCCCATCGCCTGATGGAAAAAGGCGCCATTTCGCGCGGACGCCTGATGCTGACGATGTGACGTTTTCAGGTGTCGCTTGGAAACAGCGGCGCCTGGCGGCCCTTGGCCACGAACGTCCGGAAATCCTCGATCGCGTGCTCGTTGGCGAGCGCGCAAAACGGCCCGCGGCTCACTTCGATACCGTTGATCTTCTGTAGACGCACGTCCATCTCGGCGCTCTTCAGCGCCACCGCCGCCGTGTTGACGACCGGCGCATGCAGGACCTTGAACCCATATTCGCCGCCGACCAGCAGGCCGGGAAGCACGCCTGCAGGCACAATGACATCGGCGCCGTCGCGCACCAGCGGCTCAGCGCAGGCGGTGAAGTTTTCAAGCATCCGCCACCGCGCCTCGTCGTCGCCCGCAAAGGCGGCGCTGAAATCCGAAGGCTCGCAGTTCATGCCGACCACGTGCTTGACCCGGCCTCCGAGGCCGTAGAGATCGGCCTGCTCGTAGTGCCAGACCTGAAAGACGTCATCGAGCGTGACGAGCGCCATGCGCCGCCCGAGCCGTGCGGCATAGTGCATGCAGACCTCGCCCGCACCGATCACCGGAATGGTCAGCGCCGACTTGAGTTCGTAGAGCCCGGGGTCCTGGAAATGCCCGATGACGACTGCGTCGTAGCCGCGGCTCGCCGCCTCCAGCCCGTTGTCGATCGCGATCGCCGCGCAGCGGAATTCCGCGAGCCGCCCGAAATGCCGGTCCGGCGGGCTGATGCCGAAAACATCCACCGTTGTGCCCGGCTCGGCGATCTTGTTCAGATAGCTGGAGAGCCGCTTCATATAGGCGGCACTTGAAGTGGCATCGATGAAGCTTTGCCAGAAGATGCGCATTGTTCCCCTCGTTTCGTTCGCTTGCCGGTTGCGATTTCGTGCTCGTCAAAACACCAATTTAAGGCTTTACTCTCGTTGCAGAAACCGCCCGGAGAGCCGCATGAATTCGCCGATCACGCCCGAAAACCCGCTGAGCGATACGACCGTCGAGATGTCGGAAGCCGCGCTGACGGAATTCGAATGGTCGCTGTGGCGGATTTCGGCCGCCTTCCTGCGCTGGCAGGCTGAATGCTCGAGCGAACTGGCCGGCGCGGGTCTGAGCGGTCTCGACACCGCCATCCTGCACACGATCCGCTATCGCAACAAGCCAAAAGGGCTTGGCGAAATCTCCAGGCTTCTCGGCCGCGACGACACCGCCAACATTCAATACGCCATCAAGAAGCTGCAGACCCTGCAGCTGATCGAACGCGTCAAGGGCCGTTCGCGCAAGGACACGCTCTACACGCCGACCCGCAAGGGCACCAAGCTCGCCCATGATTACCGCGCCCTGCGCCGACATCTGCTGATTTCGCTGATCCAGAAGATGGACCATGCGGAACAGGGGCTTGGCGACGCGACGGAAATGCTGGAACTGCTGACAAGCTTCTACGACACGGCCGCCCGGCGCGTGGCGAGCGGCTCTCATCCGGTCGAGCGCTCCTGAACGAGCGCGAGCACGCGCAACGGACTGCCCGAGCCGTTCTGGATCTTCAGCGGCGCCGCGACGATCATCGCGCCTTTCGGCGGCAAACGGTCGAGATTGGTAAGGCATTGCAGCCCGTAGCGGCCGGCACCATGAAGGTAATGATGCGCCGGATAAGGCGGTGAAAAATGCCCGGCCTGCCCGGCATCCGTGCCGATCGTTTCCGTCCCGAAGCCGATAATGTCCCGTTCCGCCACCAGCCAGCGCATGACGTCCGCGTCCGGCCCCGGGGTATGGGCACCGTCGGCGAGGAGGTTGGCATAGGCGACGCCTGACTTCTTCGACCAGTCGGTACGAAGCAGGACCCATGAGCGCGGTAGAATGCGGCCGTGCTCTTCTTCCCATTTGACGACATCCGAAACGGTCAGCAGGAAATCCGCGTCCTTAGCCGCGTCGGCCGAACAATCGATCACGCAGGCCGGCGCGATCATATCGGCCGGCGGCAGCGTATCGACGGAATTGAGCGGCAGATCGCGTCCCGTATACCAATGGATCGGGGCATCGAAATGCGTGCCCGTGTGCTCGCCGAACGAGAGGTTGTTCCAGTACCAGGCCGGCCCGCCGCCATCGTAGCGAGAAATCCTCTCCATGCGGAACGGGGCGGATTGCCCCAGTTCCGGCGGCATGACGATGACCGGAAAATCCGGCGACAGCGTGTGGGTAAGATCGACGACGCGGACCGCACCGCTCGCCAAGGCTCCGGCGAATTTGCCCAGAATATCGTCGCTCATTGGCCGGCCTCCCGCTCGACGGCTTTCGGATTGTCGAACAGCCGCGCCTCGATATCCTTGGCGACATCGCCGACGTAAATATCTTCCAGACCGCGCTTCAACCCGTCGAGAACGGCGTCAGCCAAGGCCTTTGGCGCCACCTTCGGCGGCGGCACGGTCTGGAACCATTCAGTATCGAGCGGCCCGGCGAAGGCGTTGATGACCCGGATACCACCCGGCCGAAGCTCGGTACGCAGCCATTGCGACAACGACAGGCAGGCCGCGTGTGCGGCAGAGTGGATGCCGAATTGCGGTGCATTGCTGAGACCGTGCACCGAGAGCACGTTGACCCAGGCAACGGCACCGGTCGCGCCATCTGCGCCGCGCGAGCGCATCACCGGACCAAAAGCCTGGGCAAGGCGCATCAGTGCCATCACGGTGTGATCCATCGCCTCGCGTGCCGAATTGGCCGCGCCCGCGTCGAAGAGATGCGCCGGCCGGACATGATCGGCGGTGTTGATCAGGATCTCGACCTTGGCGCCGATATCCATCGCCAGATTCTGCACGGAACGCTCGCTCGTCAGGTCCAGATCGACGAATTCGACCCCCTCGATTGCCTCCAGCGGCGCCTGCTGATCAAATGGCTTCCAGCGGTCGGCCACGCCGACGAAGATCCTGGCCGCCCCCGCCTTCTTGAGAGCCTGCGCCAGCGGCAATGCAAGCGGGCCGCGCCCGTCGGTGATCAAAATCCGGCGGTGCTTCGGATCGGCGGTCATCTCGCGCCATTGCGGATCGTCTTCCATATGCGGCACCTCCGAAACGGGTTTGGCGGAGAACACGGCCTGCCCGGCCCGATCCAGCTGCAGGGACAGCTTGAGCCGGCTACCGGGCCCGCCGCAATCGCCATGCAGATGCACGACGGCAACCGGTCCGCAGTCGAGCTGAACCATCCCCGTGCGCCAGGGCGTGTGTTCACGGAAATAGGGATCGCTGGTGACCTCGATCCGGGTTTCCGACAGCAGCGCACCACCGGTCGGCGCGTCCTTGAACGTCAGGTCGGACGAAAGGCAGTTCGGGCAGGCTTCGCGCGCCGGATAGGTATAGCGCCCGCATTCGCCGCAGCATTGCAGCATGAAGCGGCCGGTCGCGGCCGCGAGCGTAAACCCATGCGCCTTGCGGCTGCGGGCCGAGGGCGGCAGCAGCGGCTGGGTGGTGCGGGAAAGCGGGTTCTTGCGTTTTGGCCTGGGGAGAGGTTCGGTCATGACGCCCTCGCCAGAATAGCGGCCGCAGAGGCGAGCCCGCGGTCGTAGTTGATCATGCCGAAGCCCGAAACCAGCCCGAGTTTCGCATCCTTCACCTGCCTGCCTTCCGCTGTCCCCAGAAGCTGGCGTATCGCTTCGGTAATGCCGAGATGCCCGCCGGCCGCCCCCGCCTGACCAACCGAGAGCTGGCCGCCGGAGGTGTTGTGTGGGAAGGATCCGTCCACCGTGAAGGTGTGCTGGCGCACGAAATCCGGCCCCTCGCCCTTGGCGCAGAAACCCAGATCCTCGAACTGCATCATCGAGATCACCGCATAATCGTCATAGGTCTGAACAAAATCCATGTCGCCGGGCGCCGAACCTGCCATGCCGTAAAGCTCGTCGCGATCGACCACCCAGCCGCCGCGCACCTGCACCGGATCCTCGGCAAACGCATTATGCCGTTCGATGGCAGACAGCAGCCGGACGAAGGGAAGCTTGAGCGAAGTGGCCGTCTCCTCACGCATCACCAGAAAGGCCTCCGCACCGGCGCAGGGCATGACGCAATCGAACAGATGGAAGGGCTCGGCGATCGCCCGCGCCGACATGTACTGCTCCAGCGTCAGCGGCTTCTTCATCAGCGCATCGGGATTGCGCAGCGCGTTGTCGCGCTGGGCGACGCAGAGCTTGCCGAAATCCTCGCGGGTCGCGCCGTAGCGATCCATGTAGTAGCGGGCGATCAGCGCAAAACTGCCGTTGGCGCCACCGGCCCCATAGGGATAGACGGCATCCTGGGAAAACCGGGAGAAGCCCGCCAGCAGGCTGCGGAAACTGTCGACCCGGTTGGTGTCGGCCGCCACGCAGGCGACAATATCCGCATCACCCGCCTGCACTGCCCGTGCCGCCCTGCGGAGCGAGACGATGCCCGCCGCCCCGCCCATCGGCACGTGGTCTATATGGCGCGGCGACAACCCGAAATGCTGCGTCAGAGCGACAGCCACATCCGGCCCCATGGTGAAGCTCGCGACCGAAAAACCGTCGAAATCCCGGTGGCTGATGCCGGCGCCATCGGCCAGAGCCCTCAGCGCCTTGCCCATCCACCAATGCGCGGTCTCGATGGAATAGCGCTGGTAGGGCACCGTCACCGGCACCGCCAGAACCACGCCGTCATAGGATTGCCGCGCGCGGGAAAAGACCATCAGGCCACCGTCAGCTTGACGTCGACATTGCCGCGCGTCGCGTTGGAATAGGGGCAGCGCTCATGCGCGCCGGCGACGATCTCTTCCGCGACCGCACGCTCGATGCCGGGCAAGGAAGCCACGAGCTCGACCGCCAGCGCGTAACCGACCGGCACCGGACCGATGCCGACCTTTGCGGTGATCGAAACGTCGTCCGGCAGCGCGATCTTGCTGGTGCGCGCCACGAGCTTCACCGCACCGAGGAAGCAGGCCGCATAACCGGCTGCGAAAAGCTGCTCCGGATTGGTCCCCTCGCCCCCGGGGCCACCAAGCCCTTTCGGCACCGACAGATTGACGGCAAAGCTGCCGTCGGTGCTCTGCGCTTTTCCTTCCCGACCACCATGCGCGGTAACGGACGTCTCGTAGAGGATCTTTTCCGGGGTCATGCAAGCCTCCATATCAGGATTTAAGCTGTGATTTACAGTATATCAGAAGCGGTGATGGACCGTAAATGAGTTCATCCCGCCTTGCGGATCGATGCCTTCAGCTTCCTGAGATCGATCGCCGAACCATCTGCGACGGCCTTGGCCGCCATCGTCTTGATCTCGCCGCGCTGCAGCTTCTGCGTCGAACTCACCGGCAGCCTGTCGATGAAAACCACGTAGCCGGGCAGTTTGTGATAGGCGATATGCGCGCCGGCGGCCTCGATGATCCGCTTCGCCTTCTCAGTCGGCTCGCCCGCTCCCGCGACATCGCCTTCGACGATGAAGGCAAAAACCTCCTCGCCGCGCAGATCGTCCGGCACGGGCGTTACCGCCGAAGCCTTGACCGCCGGATCCTTGGCAAGTGCGGCTTCCACTTCCAGCACGGCGATGTTCTCGCCGCTGCGCCGCACGATGCTCTTCTTGCGGTCGAAGAAATAGAGGAGCCCCTTCTCGTCGGCATAAACGACGTCGCCGGTGTGGAACCAGCCGCCTTCCCACGCCTCTTCGGTCGCCTTTTCGTCGTTGAGATAGCCGCTGAAGAAACCGTCGCGCGGGTTGGTGCCTTTGGCACGCACCAGCAATTCGCCCGGCTTGCCGATTTCCGCATCCATGCCCGCATCGTCGACAATGCGGAAATCCATGCCGGCACGCGGGCGACCGATGCAGCGAAGGCCGGGCGTGTAATCGTCCGCCGCGGTGGTGGTCACGGCCCGCCCGCCGGTTTCGGTCATCGCCCAGGCCTCGACGATCGGGATGCCGTAGCGCGCCTCGAATTCGATCTTATGGCGGGCATCGACGCCCGGTCCCAGCGCGAATTTCACCTTGTGCGCGCGCTCGGCTTCGACGGCCGGCAGCTGCAGCAGGATCGCGGGGATGACGCCGAGACAGTGAATGATCGTCGCGCCGGAATCGGCGATCGACGCCCACCAGCTGCTGGAGTGGAAGCGGTCGAGCGGCACGATCGCACCGCCCTTCATGATCATGCCGACCGCCGTGCAGCCCAGCGCATTCATGTGGAACATCGGCAGCGGCGTCAGCGCCACTTCGGCTCCCTCGCCCATCGCGGCGATGCCGCCCTGCGTGGTGTACCATTCGGCGATGCCGATGAAGTAGATGTTCGAGAGAATGCAGCCCTTGGGCTTGCCGGTGCTGCCGGAGGTGAAGAGCAGGGCGCATTCCGCTTCCGGACCGCCGGGCCTTGCCTCGCGCGTTTGCGGCAAGGACGGAATGTCGTCACCGGCGGCGATCACCGTCACCTTACCCGGCGCGACGTTGCACAGATCATCCAGCCGCTCGCGGATGACCACCATCAGCGGCGCCTCGGCCATGTCGATCTGGAACAGCAGTTCATCGCGGCGCAGATCGGGATTGATCGGCACGATCGAGACGCCGATCGCGTTGAGCGCCAGCCAGTAGTCGAAGAATTCCGGACGGTTTTCGAGGAGGAGGGCCACGCGGGATCCGATCCCATACCCCGCCGCCGCGAACTTCTGTTTAAGAAGGCCGACGCGCGCGAAAACCTGGCCATAGCTATGGCGAAAACCCTCGGGCGCATAAGCCAGCCTGGCGCTGGCCGGCGCGATCAGCATCGGCGCATCCGGGTTTTTCAGCGCCTGGTTCTCGAAGAGGAGGTAGGGAGAATGCATGGTTCTGTCCTTATGCCCGTTCCAGGATGCCCTTGATCAGGAACATCTCGGCCTCGTGGATCGTCCCGAACTGGATCCACTCCGCATCCGTCTGCGTCTCCAACCGCCAGGTCAGCAGCGTCACAACGCACTTGTCCGGCCCCATCCGCAGGAGTTCGCCCGGGATGACGCGCGACATGTTGCGGAACTGCATGGCTTCCTTGGCGGCGCCGACCTCGTAATCCACCTGGAAGCGCGCCCGGTCGACATTCAGCCGCACGAAAGTCTGCTTTCCCGTGAAGGTCGAGGTGCCGCAGAAGAGGCCGGGCTCCACCTCGGTACGGTTGAGGCTGCCCCAGGCCCATTGCCCCTGCTTCAGCCCGTCCGACATCAGTTCGAAGGCGACTGCCGCCGGGCGCTCCACCATGATGCTACTGGAATGACAATGCGGATCGATCATGAACGTCCCTCTTTCAGCCGCGCTGAGGCGTCATTTCCCTAAAAGACATTTTAAGCATAAAATAATTGGAAAGGACGTCAACGGATTTTTACGACATCGGTTTCTGGTCACCAATTTGGCGATCGTCTTTACCCCGTTCTCAACCTGCAGGCTGATAAAAACCCTGCATTTTCGGCCTCCCACACGCAAAGGTCGATCGCATTCTCAATTTCTCACGATCGGAAATTTTAGGCTTGAAGTAATTTATACCTCGTTCTACGATCCCCTCAATTGTTAAGGGGACGACCGCGAAAAGCGGCTCAAAAAGAAAAAAATCGAAGCCCCTGGCAGGATTGCAGGCTTGCGTTTCACCAACCGCCGCAGGTCCGTCGGTCGCGATCGACGGGCAAACCAGAGGGATCGTCATGACTTTTGAAATCGACCGCAGAAATCTCCTGCAGATGCTCGGCCTCGCCGCGGTCAGCGGCTCCGTGCTGTCACAGGCCACAATCGCTTTTGCCGCAGATACCGACAACGTCACCATCGGCTGGCCGTCCGACGTGCCGTCCTGGGACCCTAACCTCCGCTTCGTTCCGGATGCGCAGCCGCTCTTCAAGATGGTCTTCGACCAGCCGCTCGACCAGTCACCGGACCTGAAGCTGATCGCCAATCTCATCACCAAATGGGAATTGAAGCCGGATGGCCTTTCGATGCCCTTCGAGATCCGCAGCGACGTGAAGTTCCACAACGGCGATCCGATGACGATGGAGGACTTCAAGTACACCTTCGTCGATCGCATCAAGTCCGGCCTGAAGCTCGATATCGCCAATTCCTGGCGCACGCTCACCGACATCGAGATCCTTTCGCCGACCTCGGGCGTAATGAAGTTCTCCGCCCCGACCCCGACCGCGCCGCAATGGCTTGCATTCCTCGGCAGCTACCTCGTGCCGAAGAAATATGTCGAATCCGTCGGCCCGGAAGAATTCGCCAAGAAGCCGGTCGGCACCGGCCCCTATAAGCTCGTCGACTACCAGATGAATTCCCGCATCGTGCTGGAGCGTAACGACGACTATTTCGGCACCAAGCCGAAGATCAAGCGCGTCACGATCGACATCATCAAGGATCCGTCGGCCCGCACCGCCGCCATCCAGTCCGGCCAGGTGGACCTGACCGTCAACATCCCGGTCCGCGAAGCTGAGCGGCTCGGCAAGACCGAAGGCCTGACCGCCGAGATCAACCCTTTCACCCGCCTGATCCTTCTGCAAATGCGAAACGACATGGGCTTTACCGACAAGGCCGTCCGTCTCGCCGCCCACCACGCGATCGACAAGGCAGCACTTTCCAAGGCGTTCTATGGCGGCGCCGCCGTGCCGCTCTCGATACCGGCAACGCCCGGCACGCCGGGTTACCTGCCCGATTACAAGTTTGCCTACGACCCGGAACTGTCGAAGAAGCTGCTCGCCGACGCCGGTTACACTGCGGACAAGCCGGCAACCTTCAAGCTTGCCGCGACCAACGGCCAGTTCCCGAGCGATTTCGATATTGCCCGCGCCCTGGTGCAGATGTGGCAGAAGGTCGGCCTCAAGGTTGAACTCGAACAGATCGAATATTCGAAATATTTCGAGCTCAACCGTGGCGGCAAGCTGCCGGAAGCGACGCTCTACAGCTTCGACAACGCCACCGGCGACCCGGAAATCTTCTCCGGCTATCTGATGAACCCCAAGATGCCGTTCGGCGCCTGGAAGGGTCAGGAAATCGGCGACAAGATCCTCAAGCTGTTCGTTGAACCGGTCTATGAAAAGCGCATCGCGGGTTACAAGGCGGTCGCGCAGGAAGCCGTCGAGACCGGCGCCAACATCCCGATCCTGCAGAGCGTCCAGACGCTGGTCCGGAAGAAGAGCCTCAACTACGTCAAGTATGGCAATGCCTGGGTTCTGGGCAGCACCATGTCCTGGTCGTAAGTGAAGATCTGACCGATCTGTTTATCGGGTCCGGAGCCAATCCGGACCCCTTCCCTGACATCGTAATACGGGGCATGCGCATGTTTGCGACCATTGCCAAGCTTTTGGTAAAGCGCGTGCTGACCGCGATACCAATCCTGCTGATAGTTTCCGCGCTTCTCTTCTGCATCCTGCGCATTTTGCCGGTCGATCCGGCAGCCATGTCCCTGCCGCCCAATGCGACGGTTCAGGAAGTCGAGGCAATGCGCACCGAAATGGGGCTCAACCTGCCGCTCTACCAGCAATACGGCATCTGGTTGAACAAGCTCTTCCATGGCGATATCGGCCGCTCCATCCACTTCCGCCAGGACGTGACGAGCCTGATCGGCTCGACCCTGCCGGCCACCATCGAGCTCGCCGTCATCGCCATGGGTGTCGCCACCGTCTTCGGCCTGGCCGGCGGCCTCTTCCTCTTTTATGTCCGCGGCACCCGCGCCGAAGCGGTGATGGACTTCCTCTCCATCCTGCTGCTGTCGCTTCCGGAATTCCTCTGGAGCCTGTTCCTGCTTCTGATCTTCGGCGTCTTTTTCGAAGTCCTGCCCTTCACCGGCCGCCTCAGTCCCGGTTTCGAGCGCCCGGTCGTGACCGGCTTCCTGCTGCTCGACAGCCTGATCACCGGCAATATCTCGACCTTCCTCAACGCTCTGGAACATATGATCCTGCCCTGTCTGGCGCTCGGCATCGCGCTGTCGCCGTCGCTGATGCGCGTGCTGCGCTCGAGCCTGCTCGATGCCTATCAGGACGACTATATCCAGCAGGCGCGGCTTCGCGGGCTTTCCGAAAAGCGCATTCTCATCCGTCACGGCCTGAAGAACGCCATCCTGCCGACGCTGAGCCTGATGGGCGTGCAGTTCGGCTTCCTGTTCGGCGGCACCTTGCTGGTCGAGATCATCTATTCCTATCCGGGCATGGGCAATCTTATGGTCGATGCGATCCGCAACGCGGATCTGCCGATCATCCAGGGCGCCGGGCTCACCTATTGCATCGCCGTTCTGGTGATCAGCATCGTGGTCGACAGCCTCTACCTGATCCTCAACCCGAAACTGAGGGTACGCTGACATGCTACAATATGCGAAGGGGCGACCGCTTCCGCTCTGGCTGAAATCCGGCCGCGTCCAGACAGGCCTGGTGATCATCTTCATTCTGGCCGTCTGCGCGATCTTCGCGCCCTATCTGGCGCCCAACGATCCGAACGAGCAGAACCTCCTGTCGATCCTGACCCCGCCGATCTGGGCCGATGGCGGCGACGCGATGTTTCCGCTCGGCACCGACAGCCTTGGCCGCTGCGTCCTCTCCCGCCTGATTTTCGGCGCCCGCGTCGCGCTCACCGTCGCGTTCAGCGCCTCGATCGGTGCGATGATCATCGGCGCCTTCTTTGCTCACGTCGCCGGTTATTTCGGCGGCTGGGTCGACTGGCTGATCGGCCGCGTCGTCGAGATCTGGCTGTCCTTCCCGCCGGTCATCCTGTCGCTCATCCTGATGGTGGGCCTTGGAACCGGCCTGCGCAACGTCGTGCTGGCCATCGTCCTGGTCGACTGGACGCGCTTCTGCCGGGTGCTGCGAAGCGAGGTGATCGTGCTGCGCCGCCGCGACTATGTTTCGGCCGCCCAGCTTGTCGGCTTCTCGCACTGGCGCACCATCACCCGCGAAATCCTGCCCGGCACCCTGCCGCTGCTGATCACCCTGATGAGCCTCGAAATGGGCGTCGCGGTCATCGTCGAAGCGATCCTGTCCTTCGTCGGCATGAGCGTTGGCTCGGAAACCGCTGCCTGGGGCCAGATGATCGCCGATGCGCGCCAGAACATCTACGACGCGCCGTTCAACCTGATCGCGCCGATCTTCGCGATCTTCTTCGCGGTCTTCGGTTTCAATATCCTGGGCGACGGCCTGCGCCGCACGCTCGATACGCGCCTGACCCAGACGGAGCGCACCTGACATGGCCATTCCTTCAGCCAAAAATCCCATTCTTTCAGCGAAAAATCTTTGCGTTGAATCGCTCGGAGCCAAGGAAAGTTTTCCGGTCCTGACCGATCTCAACTTCTCGCTGGAACCCGGCAAGATCCTCGGCCTGGTCGGCGAATCCGGCGCTGGCAAGTCGATGATCGGCCGCACCATCTCGCAATATCTGCCGAAGGGTTTTGCCGTTACCAAGGGCACCCTTTCCTTCGATGGCGAAGACCTGGTGTCGATGGCGGCGGAACGCCGGCGCAACCTTCTCGGCCGTGACATCGCCTTCATTCCGCAGGAGCCGCTTTCCGGCCTCAACCCGGTTCTGACAGTCGGCCAGCAGATGAAGGAACACCTTCTGCGCATCGGTCTTGCCCCCGGGGAGCATTGGCGCGAGCGGGCTCTCAAGGAATTCGAGGCTGTCCATCTGCCGCATGGCGCAGCGCTTCTGGAAAAATATCCGCACCAGCTTTCCGGCGGCATGTGCCAGCGCATCCTGATCGCCATGGCCTTTGCCAGCCGCCCGCGCCTGCTGATCGCCGACGAGCCGACCACCGCGCTCGACGTCACCATCCAGGCCCGCATCGTCAAGCTGATCGCCGAAATGCAGAAGCGCGACGGCACGGCGGTGATCTTCATCACCCACGACCTGCGCCTCGCCTCGCAGATCAGCGACGAGATCATGGTGCTCTATGCCGGCCGCCCGGCCGAACGCGGTCCGGCAAAACAGCTCTTCTCGGCACCGGCACATCCCTATACGCGCTGCCTGCAGCTCGCCAACCCGAACATATCGGGCCCGCGCCGCGGCCTCTTCATCCTGCCGGAACGCATGCCGGGCCTGCGGGTGCTGAAGGAACTGAAGGGCTGCCGTTTCGCCTCCCGCTGTCCGAACGCGATCGAGGCCTGCACGGAGATCGAACCGCCGCTCGCCGATATCGGTCCCAACCATATCGCCGCCTGCATCCGCACCGAAAAGACGCCGGACATCGTGCCGCCGCCACTGGCGCCCGGCCGCGAGATCGCCTCGACCAGGATCCATCTCAACGGCGAAAAACTGACCAAGGCCTATACGACCGCCTGGAGCCCGTTCGCCAAGCGCAACGCCTTCAAGGCCGTCAACAGCGTCGATTTCACCCTCGGCGAGGGTGAGTTCGTCGGCATCGTCGGAGAAAGCGGCAGCGGCAAGAGCTCGCTCGCTCGCCTCGTCGTCGGCCTCGATACGCCGACCGACGGCAGGATCACGCTCGCCGGGCGCGATGTCACCGCTAACGGCAATGCGGAAAAGGCCTATCGCCGCGAATATATCCAGATGGTCTTCCAGGACCCGCAATCGGCGCTCAACCCGCGCCGGCGGATCGGCAGCATCGTCACCCAGGCGAACGAGGCAAGCGGCCTGCACAACAGCACCCGCGAGCGCATGGACCGCGCCGCCGAACTGTTGAAGGAAATCGGCCTGCCGCCGGATGCCGCGATGCGCTTCCCCTCCCAGCTCTCAGGCGGCCAGAAGCAGCGCGTCAACATCGCCCGCGCGCTTTGTACCCTGCCGCGCATCCTCGTCGCCGACGAGATCGTCTCCGGCCTCGACGTCTCGGTTCAGGCCCAGCTTCTCGACCTGCTGCTGAAACTGCGCGACGAGCACGGCTTCTCGATGCTTTTCATCAGCCACGACCTTTCCGTCGTCCGTTATCTGTGCGACCGGGTGATGGTCATGTATCGTGGCGAAGTGGTGGAAAGCGGGAGGACCGAGACGGTGTTTGCCAATCCGCAGCATGCCTATACCCGCAGCCTGCTCGCTGCGGTGCCGCCGGACGATGTCAACGCCGAATGGTCGCCGGTACTGGCGGAAGCCGGCTATCAGGTGGAGTAATGGCGCTCGCCGGGCGGAAGTATTACAGCGGCAGGAATGTGAACCGAGCCGTCACCATCGCCGACCTCCAGGCCATGGCGCGCAACCGCCTGCCGGCCTTCGTGCTGGAATATCTCGAGGGCGGCGCCGAGGACGAATGGACACTCCGCCGCAACCGCGAAGTTTTCTCGGAAATCGAATTCCGCCCCTCGACGCTCTCAGGCGTCGGCGTGCCGGATCTTTCGACGACGATCTTCGGCCGGAAGATGCGACTTCCCTTGATCGTCGCACCGACCGGCTTCAATGGCCTCTTCCAATATGAAGGCGATCGGCTGCTGGCCAAAGCGGCGGCTGGGGCTGGTGTCACCTTTACCCAGAGCACCGTCTCCAACCTGCGGATCGAGGAGCTTTCCGGCATCCCGAACCTCTCCCACTGGATGCAGCTTTATGTCTTCCGCTCCCAGACCTTCATGGACGAA
This sequence comes from Hyphomicrobiales bacterium, assembly GCA_900471605.1. Taxonomy (GTDB): domain Bacteria; phylum Pseudomonadota; class Alphaproteobacteria; order Rhizobiales; family Rhizobiaceae; genus Neorhizobium. The sequence goes on from UCEY01000011.1 coordinate 59,808, forward strand.
CTGGTCGGCCGCGCCGAACGTGCCGGCTGCCAGGCGCTGATGGTGACGACCGACGCGGCGACATTCGGCAACCGCGAATGGGACCGCCGCAATTATCGCTCCGGCATGGACCCGACGTTGCGCCACAAGCTGGATATTCTCTGCCACCCCCGCTGGGCGCTGTCGGTGATGGCGCGCGGCATCCCGCCCTTCGGCAACCTCCTCGATTTCCTGCCTGCCGACCAGCAGACCTTTGCCCGCACCGCCATCTGGTCACGCGAGCAGGTGGAGCCGGACCTTCACTGGAACCACATCCGCCATCTGCGAAAAATCTGGAAACGCCCGCTGATCATCAAGGGCGTCATGACGATGCGCGATGCGGAACTGGCCGTGGATGCGGGCGCCGACGGCATCGTTATCAGCAATCACGGCGGCCGCCAGCTCGACGGCGCCCCCTCGCCGATGACAGTCCTGCCAAAAATCGCCGGCAAGCTGAAAGGCAGGATCACCGTCCTCGCCGACAGCGGCTTTCGCCGCGGCACCGATATCGTCAAGGCCCTGGCGCTCGGCGCCGATGCGGTCATGACCGGCCGGGCAACACTCTATGGTCTGGCAGCCGGCGGCGAAGCGGGTGCGGCTCGCGCCATCGCCATCCTCGAAGAAGAGACCCGCCGCACCTTGGCGCTTCTCGGCTGCCGCTCGGTCGCGGATCTCGACCGCGACCATATCAAGCTCTGAACAGCCTCATCGTCCCTCAGGGGACGATGATCCTGGTTTCCATCGGGAAATGGGAATTGCCGCCTTCAAAGGGCGGGAAGGTCTTGAAATCCTCGCGCATGGCGATGCGCGCCGGTGATTGCAGCGCTGCCTGAAGCGCGGCCGGACTGTCGAACATCACCCGGTTGCGCTGCATGTGGTTGACCCGCTCCCAGGGAAGGAAACCGCACCAGTCGATCCGCGACAGGACCTCGATCTTGCGGATGCCCGGAAAGGTGCGCATCACCTGCGGATGGTGGCTGACATAGTGGTGCATCCAGACGTTCAGGTCCTGAGCCGGACCGGTATAATGCACCACGTAGGAACAGGGATTGCCGTTTTTCTCGATATCGAGCCTGACATCGTCGACCGGGAAATGCCGCGCATACATGGCCTGCTGCGTGCCCTTCCCACCGCGAATGCTCGAAAGCACGCCGGAAGCGGCAAGCTGATGCAGGTGGCCGGCCGGCGCCATTGCGTCTTCCAGATCCGTCAGATCGTTGAAATAGAGCTGCATGCCGAAGATCGGCGACTGCTCGTCCTTGTTGTACATGTCCTTGGTGACTTCGGGCGTATAGAGATTGGCCGAAGTGAGGCCGGGCGTCAGCTTGACGATCTCGGCGACGGTCTCGACATCCGCCTTGCTCACGGCAAGTTCGCTGCCATCGGTGTTTTCGAAAAAGGCGAAATAGGCAAAACGCATGGCTTGGTTCCTGCTTTTCTGTGAAGCCGCAACGGTTGCCGGCGGCCTCTGTTCCCCTGTCGCGCCCACTATCGAACCGGCGACACGAAAAAACAAGTTTAAACCTAAACTATTCACGCCCCATGATTTATCCCTCCGAACGGACCTCTCGGACTTGATTTAAGCTTCAATCTTTCCGCTTGAAACTTGCTGGATTTTCGATCACGATCCGCTCCGATCGCGCGTGGAAAGAGGGGTTGAGAGGGCGCTGGATTGCTCTTGGGGGAGAGCTTGTGCCCGGCCGCCGCATTGACCAACAACCAAGAAGAATCCTATCCGATCCGGCAGAGGAGAATGCCCGCCGGTCACGAAAACAGAGGGAACGAAATCATGACCATGACCCTTTTCCGCCGCGCCTTTTTCGGCCTCGCGGGTGCCGCCGCCCTGTCCGTCGCAAGTGCCGGCTTTGCCTCGGCCGCCGCGCTCGTCGTCGGCTCCTATCCGAGCAACCCGCCCTTCGAATACAAGACGGCCACGGGCACGTTCGAAGGTTTCGAGGTCGATATCGTCAATGAAGTGGCAAAACGCCTCGGCATGACGGTCGAGATTTCCGACCTCGGTTTCCAGGCTCTGTTCGCCGCCACATCCTCCAAGCGCATCGATGTCGCGATCTCCTCGATCACCATCACCAAGGAGCGCCTTGGCAGCCAGTCCTTCACGCAGCCCTATTATGATGCCGACATGGGCATCGCTACCCGCAAGGAAGCGACCGTTTCCAAGATCGAGGATCTGAAGGGCAAGGTCGTCGGCGTTCTGGCAGGCTCCACCGGCGACAAGTGGGCCAAGGACAACAAGGCAAAATACGGCATCAGCGACATCAAGAGCTACAACGCCCAGCAGGATCTTTTGATGGATCTCTCGGCCGGCCGCGCCGACGTGGCCGTCAGCGACGTTCCGGGCATGGAATACGCCTTCCTCAAGATGAAGGACCTCGCCGTCAAGGTGCGCATCAAGACCGGAGAGCAATACGGCCTGATGATGACCAAGGACCATCCGCTGCTCGCCAAGGCGAACGACGCGATCACCGCCATGAAGAAGGACGGTACGCTGGCCGCGATCCACAAGAAGTGGTTCGGTTCGGATCCGGCCGCCGGTTCGGCATCCGCCGTCGAACAGCCCCTGCCAAAGCCATAAGCCGGCTATCGATTCTGCAAATCCCAGTCATGCCGGCCGGCGACGGCCGGCATTTTCGTGAGAACAGAGGCACCAGGAAATGACCCTCCTCGACACTTTCTTCAATCTCGGGGTTCTCGGCGACGCGTTTCCGGCGCTGCTGCGCGGGCTGATCAACACCTTCCTGCTCGGCGTCGCCGGCATCGGTTTCGGCATCCCTTGCGGGCTGGTGATCGCGCTCCTGCGCCTCTACGGGCCGAAGCCGGTGCGCTACCTGACGGTGCTCTACATTGACATCTTTCGCGCGGCGCCGATGCTGGTGGTGCTGATACTCATCTATTACGCCCTGCCCTTCGTCGGCATCCGCCTGTCGTCCTGGACGTCCGCGGGCCTCGCCTTCTCGATCGTCATGGCCGCCTATTCGGCGGAAATCTTCCGCTCCGGCATCGAGGGCATTCCGCGCGGCCAGTTCGAGGCGGCCGATGCCCTCGGCCTGCCCTTCTTCGTCACCCTGCGCAAGGTCGTGCTGCCGCAGGCGATCCGCATCGTCATTCCGCCGATGACCAACAATTGCGTTTCGATGTTCAAGGATACCTCGCTTGCCTCGACGGTCGCTCTGCCGGAACTCCTGAAGGAGGCGACGGACGCGCAGGCGCTTTACGCCAATCCGACGCCGCTGATCGGCGCCGCGCTGATCTACATCGCCTTCCTCTGGCCGATGGTGCGGCTGGTCAATCTTCTCGAACAGAAGTTCAACAAGGAAAAGAAGCGCTGAGATTCCCGGCAACGCGGTTATTCGAAGGCCGCACCGGAGAGATGATTGCTCGCGGAACTCTTGACCGAACCGATCTCCAACCACAGGGCGCCGACCATGCGCGGATCGACATCCGCCATCATGTCCTGCAGCCAGCCCTCATGCGCCGCGGCCATCGCCGCAAACAGCATCGTGCCGGCATCGGTGAGCTTTGCGACAGTCACGCGCCGGTCGCCGTCCGGCGTCAGCCGCTGCACATAGCCGTCCGCTTCCAGCCGCTCGACAAGGCCGGTGACATTGCCGTTGGTGACCATCGTGCGCCTGGAAAGCTCGCCGAGCCGCAGCCCGTCCTTCTCGCGATAGAGTTGCGCCATCAAATCGAACTGCGGCAGCGTCGCGCCGAACTCTGCGCGCAGACGCCGGCGGATTTCCTGGCTGATCAGCTTGGTCGTCGATAGCATGCGCAACCACAGGCGCAGCTCGGGCTTCGACCGCCCTTGGACGCCTTGAACGATGATCTCCAGATCGACGTTGGTCGCTTCCGCTTCTGCCATTCCGAATGCTGCCTCTGTAACCGATCCAAGGTCTAGAAGCAGATATTTGAAATGTCAAAGGTTCGCGCTCAGCCTTTCCCGGCCAGCATTTTTGCCAGCATGAAGCCGGAGCCCGCCCCCGTGCCGGCGCCGGGCCAGGTGGACGCGCCGCAGAGATAGAGCGCCCTCACCGGGGTCTTGTAGCGCGAATAACCCGCCACGGGCCGGAACAGGAAATTCTGGTCGAGATGGTGGCTGCCGGAAAGATTGTCGCCGCCGATCAGGTTCGGGTTCTCCCGCTCCAGATCGGCCGGAGAGAATACCGCGCGGCCGAGGATTTTCGCTTTCGTCCCCGGCGCATAGGTCTCGAGAATGTCGAGCACCCGGTCGGCATAGGCATCCTTCACCGCATCCCAATCCGTACCCGCGATGGTCCCGGCCGCGTCGCCACGGATCTCCGCCGGCAGGACCCGCACCTGGACCCAAAGCACATGTTTGCCTTTCGGCGCGCGCGACGGGTCGAGCGCCGTCGGCTGGCCGACGACCAACGCCGGTTCGGCGGGCAACAGGCCGCCCATCGCCTCCGAATAGACCCTGGACATCATCACCAGATCCGGCGCCACATGCACATAGGCATAGTCTTTCAGCGCCTCGCCGGCTCTCCAATCGGGGAGGCCGTCCATCGCCAGATGGATCATCATCGTGCCCGGTCCGGCGCGGAACCTTTCGACCTTGCGATCGAATGCTTCCCGGACGGGGTCGGTATCGACGAGCTTTCCGAACAACAGCTGGGGATGAGCGTTCGAGATGACCGCCTTGCGGGCCGTGACCACCCGTCCGTCGGCAAGCCTGACGCCGGTCGCCGTGCCGCCGGTCGTCTCGACCCGCTCGACCGGCGTGCCGAGCATCAGTTCACCGCCCTTCGCCTTCAAAAGCCCGGTCATCGCCTTGACGATCGTATCGGCACCGCCCTGGCCGATCACCATGCCGAAAGCCTGGTTCGCCATGCTTTCGAGGTAGGGAAAAAGTGCGCCGCCCGCCACATCCGGCGCGAAATCGAGATGCAGTCCCCAGGCGCTCATCATCGCCTTGACCTTGTCGTTGCGGAACCGAGCATCGAGGAAGTCGCGGGGCGAGGCGAGCAGCATGCGCACCGTATCGTAAAGCCAGCCGCTGCCCTTCTCCCGCCACGCCTTCCAGACCACTTTCGCAGCGGCAAGCGACGGCATCGGCGAACCAAGCAGCCCGAAAATATGCGGAGCGTCGGAGCCAAATTCTGCGAACATCTTTCGCCATGCCGCCGCATCCTCCGGAGAGATCGCCGCGATCGCTCCGGCCGTTTCTTCGAGATCGGTCGAGACGCCCAGATGCGTCCCATCCCGAAACACGCTGGCGAAGCAGTGTCTGGCCGGTACAAACCCGAGACCATGGGCGATCAATTCATCCTTGTAGGTGGCAAAGAACGGCGAGCCGGCAAACATCGACAGGTTCATGGCAGCAAGATCGTGCCGGAAGCCCGGCAGCGTAAACTCGCGTGTCTTCACCGCACCGCCCGGATCCGGTTTGCCCTCGACGACAGCCACCGACCAGCCCTTTGCGGCCAGGTGGATGGCACTCGCAAGCCCGTTATGGCCCGCTCCGATCACCACCGCGTCATAAGCCGTCATCGTCCCGTCCCCTGTTCCCATTATTTATCCATATGCATACATTTTCTGGAAACGGCATCAAGGGCGGGCAACCGGTCGAGAAGCCGAGGGCGGGCTGTACCCGCCCTTGATCGAGACAGCGAAGTGCCATTCCGCATGAAAATCCCGGGTATTTCTCATACAAAACGACCACGCAAATTTGCGCGGCGCAGCCCTAGCCGATTGCTTGCATCCTCATATTTTCTGCAATAGGCTCGCTCATCGGTTAGCGGCGGCCGGAGAGGAAACCGGCCTGCCGCCCGGCTCACGAAACCGGTCATTCAAGGGGAACCCGGCACCATGTCTTCCACCACGCTCACCAGTCTCGCTTCCGCTCTTCTTTCCGGCTCGGTCAAGGTCGTCGACCTGACGGCGCCGCTCGGGCCGGATACCCCCGTTCTCTACCTGCCGCCGCAGTTCGGCAAGAACACCCCGAAGGTCGCCGTCCATACCATCTCCGAATATAACGAGGACGGTCCGTTCTGGGCCTGGAACTGGCTGGAGCTCGGCGAGCACACCGGCACCCATTTCGATGCGCCCTGTCACTGGATCACCGGCAAGGACAAGGAAAACAACACGACCGACACCATCCCGCCGCAGAATTTCGTCGCGCCGGTCAATGTCATCGACCGTTCCAAAGAAGCCGCCGAAAACCCGGACTATCTGCTGACCGTCGACAGCATCAAGGAATGGGAAGCCGAGCATGGCGCGATCGAAGCCGGCAGCTGGGTGCTGATGCGCTCCGACTGGTACAAGCGCAACGGCTCCACCGAAACCTTCCTGAATGCCGACGAGAACGGCCCGCATTCCCCCGGCCCGACCGCCGAAGCGATCCAATACCTGATCTCGAAAAACATCATCGGCTGGGGCCAGGAAACCATCGGCACCGATGCCGGCTCGGCCGGCGGCATGAACCCGCCCTTCCCGGCCCATAACCTCATGCATGGAGCCGGCAAATACGGCCTCGCATCCTTGTCGAACCTCGACCAGCTGCCGCCGAAGGGCGCCGTGCTGATCGCCGCACCGCTGAAGCTCGTCAAGGGCACCGGCTCGCCGGTTCGCGCGCTGGCGCTGATCGCCTGATCCAATCGAAGGGCCGGACCGGAAGGTTCCGGCCCTTTCTGTATCCAGCGGAAAGGCGGGCGGCATGGCGGATTTCGACTACATCATCGTCGGCAGCGGTATCAACGCACTGGTTGCCGCCGCCATGCTCGGCAAGAAAGGCAAGAAGGTTCTCGTCCTGGAGCGTAGCGACCGCGTCGGCGGCTGCCTGTGCACGGAGGAGGTGACGGCGCCGGGCTTTACCCATGACGTGATGGCCACCACCATGGTGCTGTTCCTGACCTCGCCCGCCTATGGCGCGCTCGGCAAGGATCTCGAAGCCCGCGGCCTTGAATTCGCCCATGCCGACCTGCCGACCGGCGTGCTGCGCCCTGACGGTTCTTCCGTCATCCTCTCGAAAGATCGCCAGCGCAATATCGCCACCTTCGAGGCGCTCGCGGTTGGCGACGGCAAGACCTTCGACAAGGAAATGAACGCCCTCGGCGCCGATGCCGCCTTCCTGTTTTCGCTGCTCGGCGGCGCACTCTGGTCCGGTACCACGCTGAAGACAGTCGCGAAACAGGGCTGGGGCAAGGGCCTGCGCCAGCTTGCCGCCTGGTTCGGCGATGCCCTGACGCCCGCACGCGGCTACCTCGAAACCACCTACAGGTCCGAAGCCGCCCACGCCCTCTGGGCGCCCTGGGTCCTGCATTGCGGCCTGGCGCCGGAAAGCGCCTATTCGGCCGAGATGGTCAAGGTCATCGGTTTTGCGATCGAACTTGCCGGCTGCCCGATCGTCAAGGGAGGCGCTGCGAACCTCGTCAGGGCTTTCGAGCGACTGATCGCCGATCAGGGCGGCGCGATCCGCACCGGTGCGGATGTCGAACGCATCCTTCCCGGCCCGGGCAGCAAGGCCGCCGGCGTTCGGCTGGTTGGCGGCGAAACGATCAACGCCACGTCCGGCGTCGTGTGCTCGACGACGCCGAACCAGATCTACGACCGGCTGCTCAGGGACTGGCCGCAACCGGCGCCGACCGAGATTCAGGAAGGCGTGGCCCGTTATCGATACGGCAAGGGCAATATGCAGATCCACTATGCCCTCTCCGCACCGCCGCGCTGGAAGGGGGATCCCGATCTCGCCAAGGTGGCATTGCTGCACCTGACGCCCGGGCTCGATGGCGTCTCCCGCGCCACCAACGAATGCGAACGCGGCCTGCTGCCCGCCGAACCGACCGTCTGTGTCGGCCAGCCCGCCAGCTTCGACCCTTCACGCGCGCCGGATGGCAAATCCGTTCTCTGGCTGCAGCTTCCCGAAGCGCCGCGCTTCATCAAGGGCGACGCGGCCGGCGAGATCGCCACGCCCGCCGACGGCCGCTGGACCGAGGAGTTGCGCGAACGTTACGCCGACCGCATCGAAGCACTGCTTTCCTTCCACATCGAGAACTTCGCCGAGATCAAGCTCGCCCGCCGCGCCTATTCGCCTGCTGACCTGGAAGCATTGAACATGAACCTCGTCGGCGGCGATCCCTATGGCGGTTTCTGCGGACTCGACCAGTTTTTCCTCTGGCGACCCTTCAAGTCGTCTGTTAACCACCGCACCCACGTGCCGGGCCTCTATCATATCGGCGCCTCGACCCATCCGGGACCGGGGCTGTCGGGCGGCTCGGGCTTTCTGCTCGCATCGTCGCTGCGTTGAAGCGAGGCGGCTTAGGAGAGATGGATTTCATGGCAGAACGGTTTTCGGGCGTGGTGCTGCGCTGGCACCAGGAAGGCGATCAGGAAAATCGGCCGACCATGGGCGAGATCGGCCTCAACCATTTCGCGCCGTATCTGATGAACCGCATCATCTCCCGCTGGAATTCCAACATGGCGGAGGAATTGCGCGAGTACGAGCTCTCGACCGCCAAGATGCGCACGCTCGCGGTCCTCAGCGTCTCCGCTTCGCTTACCATCAACGAGCTTTCGATCTTTGCCGTCATCGAGCAGTCGACCATGAGCCGCACGCTCGATTCCCTCGAGGAACAGGGCTATATCCGCCGCACGCCCCGCGCAGAAGACATGCGCATCCGCGACGTGACCATCACGGAGGAGGGCCGCACCGCCTTCGGCCGCTTCTGGCCGACCATGTATGATTCACTGGTGCGGATGTTCGACGGCATCGACGAGGAGGAATATCGCGCCTTCACGGGCACGTTGCACAAGATCCTCCTCAACATCCGCAAGCACGAGATCTGATCGGGGCTATTTCGACAGCCGTGTCTGCAGGCTGTCCCGGATGCGCTTGCCGAGCGCCTGATAGTTCTCGTCGAAATGATGACCGCCCTCGATCGGCACGACTTCCACGCCCTTGTCCTTCAGCGTCGGGCAGGGGTCGTCGTCCTCATCCGTGCCGTAGACGCATTGAAGGATCTTCGGATCGATCTTGACGACGTCCTTCATCGTATCGCCACCCTTGCCGGCGCCTGCGACGCCAAGCCAGCCGGTGACCGAAATCTCGTAGTCCACGTCACGCGAGAGGCCGAGTAGCGTGATCTGCTTGACCCGTGCACGGTCCGCGGCCGGCAGGGAATTGTAGGTCGCGGGCAGCACGTCCGCGCCGAACGAGTAACCGATCAGCAGGACGTTCTGGACACCCCATTGCCGGCGATAGTGTTCGATGATCTTTGACAGATCATCCGCCGTCGCCTGCGGCGTGCGTTCGGACCAGAAGTAACGCAACGAATCCAGTCCGACCGTCGGAATGCCCTGCGATTGAAGATAGCCGCCCACCTCGCTGTCGAGGTCGCGCCAGCCGCCATCGCCGGAAAAGATCACCGCCATCGTGTTCATGGCCGGCTTGGCCTGGAGAATGGTCAGGGGAAGGTCGAGCGGCTGGTTGATCCGCCCGGCCGCCGCGATACGGGTGGCGAGCACCTGCGACAGCGCCACATCCGGCGTCTCGCCGGAATTGATCAACTCCACCTCCGGGTGGTCCTGCTTCAGGCGCTGTCCATGCGCCTTGCCGCCGGCATCGGCGGAAGGCGTGGAAACAATCGCCACCGCCGCCGGCAACGCGCCGTCGTCAAAACCGTAGATCGTGCGATCGCCGGCCTTCTGTTTGGATGCCGGGGTACAGAGTTCCTTGGCCAGCGGGATGCCCGCCAGCGGATCGACGGCGATTGCCTCCTCGATCGTCGCGGCCGGGCTCTGGGAGATCATCGCAAGCGCCAGCGCGCCGCCTTCGCCGATGCCGGCAACGATCGGGTGGCGGTATTGCGGGTTTCCGATCCGCCGCTGCACCTGCTGGGAGACGTCCTCGATATCGGACACCATGTAGATGCACTCGCCGTCATCGGCGTTGAGCGATTTGACATAGGACGGGAAATCGATGCCGACCACGGCCGCGCCGGCGGCGAGCAGCTTCTGCGCCTCGGCATCCTCCGGCGCGCCCCAGCCCCGACTGCCGGAAATCAGGAACACGATGCCTTCAAGATCGCTGCCATTGTTCGGCACAAGGATGCGCGGCTGCGGGATCAGGCCCGTGTGATAATCCTGCTGATCCTGGGCAGCAGCCGTCAGGGCGCCGAACGTCAGGGCGGCAAGCGCCATCGAAAGAGAACGTAGAAACATCATTTACCGACCACTCCTCTCAAGCCGCCGCCGATCAGAAGCGTTGCGTCCATCATCACGATGGCGGGGCTGACACCCCCTGCCACAGCCAGATAACGCGGCTCCCAGGCGGGCTGGAACTTCGACTTGAAAGCTTTCAACCCTTTGAAATTGTAGAACCGTTCGCCGTGTTCGAAAACGACGCTGCCGATCCGGTCCCAAGCGAGCGCAGCCTCGCGCGTCGACATGCCCGAAAGTGGGGCCATGCCGAGATTGAAATGTCCATAACCGGCATCGCGAAGATATTCCATGATCTTCACGAACAGGAAATCCATGGAGCCTTTCGGCGCACCCGGCATGAAGCGCATCAGATCGACGGTACCTTCATACTTCGTATCGGTGAGCGACAGCGTCGCGAAGGCGACGATCCTGCCGTCCTTCCTGAGGATCGCGACCGGCTGGGCGCTGACATAGTCATCCCGGAAAGCGCCGAGCGAGAATGTCTTCTCGCGCGTGTTGTGATCTTCGAGCCAGGCATCCGACACGCGCCTGAGTTCTTCGACATGGGTCATCACATCCGGCTGCTCGATGACCGAAAACTCCAAACCTTCCCGGACGCCCTTGTTGATGGCCTGGCGAAGCGCAGCAAGCCGGCTGCCCTTGAGGTCGAAATGCGACAGATCGACGATCGCCAGTTCACCCAGCTTGAAAGCCCTGAGACCCGCATCGACGCAATGTGAAAGGAGGCCCGGAGAAATCTGATAGAGCACGGCACGGCCCCCCTGGGCGCGAGCCTCTTCCACGAAACGCCAGACGAGATCAGCCTTCTCATCCTGCGGTCCGACCGGATCGAAAAGCGCGATCCAGGAACGGCCCTGGATACCGTACATGATAAAGGCATTGCCGCTTTCGGAGAACATCAGCCGCTTGTCGCCCATCCGCACAAGATTGGCGTCGGCGTTGTCCTGCGCCATGACGAGCTGCACTGCCCGCTCGAGGTCGCCCGGCGTCGACAATGCCGAACGTCGAGCCGCCGGCCGCAGGAGGCTGAACACGGAGATCGTCGCCGCAAAAATCGCCAAGCCGAGGACGGCGCGCAATCCGCGCGGCGCTTCCCCGGAGAACTCGAACTGCCACCAGAGCTCCCGGCTGTAGTCCACCTCGCGATAGACGAACAGCAGGACCGTGATCGCCGCAGCGACGACGATGAACATGGCCGCGATCCAGCTTGGCGTCAGCACATGTCCGAACAGCGATGCCCGGCGCTTGAACTGCTTGGCGCTGAGAAACAGGCCGATCAGCAGGATGATCAGGAACGTCGCCTCGAAAAGCGCGAGTGCCCGCATGAAGGCGAGAACCAGCGCCAAGGCAGTGCAGACCATGCCGGTCCACCACGCGCCATCCAGCCGCTGGCCGATGCCGCGCGCCGCGACGAACAGCAGCAGGCCGAGAATGCTGGACAGGAAATGCGCGCCTTCGAACACCGGCAGCGGCAGGTAGTTGCCAAGGAAATTGATGTCGGAATCCGGCGTCGGGGTCACGCTCGAGAAGATCAGCATGGCCCCGGCGATCATCGAGAAAGTTGCCAGAAGCGGCGGCGCGAGGCGGAATTCGAGCTTGCGGAGCGTCGAGGCGACGGGGTGATGCGCAAGCTGCCTGATCTCGACGCCGATCACCACCAGCGTGGCAATCAGCAGCGGCAGGACGTGATAGATGACGCGGTAGAGAACGAGGCTGCCGAGCACTTCGTCAAGGCTGACCCTGTTGCCAAGTGCGGCAACGATCACCGTTTCGAAGACGCCCAGACCGGCGGGTACATGGCTCAGGACGCCGAGGCCGACGGCCGTCGCATAGATAGCCAGAAAGGAAGGCCAGCCGATTTCCGTCTGCGGCAGAAGCACGTAGAGGACGGAAGCCGAGGCGGCGATATCGAGTGCGGTGATCAGGAACTGCTGCGAGGACGTACGGGTATCCGGCAGGCGGATGCTCAGGCTTCCGACCGAAACCGTCCGCCCGTCTCGCCCAAGGATCACGACGGCGGTCAGCACGATGATGATCACCACCGCGCCGGCGCGCACCCAATCCCCGTCGATGTCGAGAATGGCACCGATCCTCGGCGCCGTGACCAGCGACGCAAGCGCGGTGACCGCCAGAAGCCCGATGCCGAAGGCGAGCGTCACGAACGCGATGACGCGCCCGATATCGTCCGGCGAAAGCCCCAGGCGCGAATAGGCGCGGAACCGGATGGCGCCGCCGCTGAGCGCGCCAAATCCGGCCGTATTGCCCACGGCATAGGCGCTGAACGCCGTTATCGCGACAGGCACGAAAGGCAGCGACCGGCCGATATAGGTGATCGCATTCACGTCGTATCCGACCAGGGCCGCGAAACTCAGTGCCGTGAAGAACACCGCAAGGCCGATCGAAGACCAGCGCGTATTGGCGAGAGCCTCGATAACGTCGTCATAGCTGACCTCGTTCGTGAGGTTGTAGATCGCAAAAGTCGTGAACGCGAAAACCGCCAACGCCGCCGCGGCGATGAGGTAAGGACGATACGTCTCAAGGATGTCTCGAAAGCGACTTGGCTGACGATCCGTGGATTCCATGTGAGCTGCCGGTGCTGAAGAACTTCGCATCTAGTTTTTGGACAGATGCGCAGCAAAAGCAACGGGATCGCGGCTATAATGTGTCTGTATGCTTAAAACCGGAACATGACCGCCGCCTTGAGCGTGTTCTGCGTGCAGCCAGCCGTGCTCAAACCCACCCTGTTCAAGAAGAACTCATCCGGCGGGTGCGTGTTTTATAAATACATTATAACTTTTGATTGCAAAACATGATTTCTTAACGCACATTAACCATCCGAGGCATCCAGGGCCCACCGGTTAAGAGTGGAGATGCCGACGCTGGCAGCAAGTTGCTGCAGGGGGATCGGGGACATGTTTGACAAGATCTGCGCTGCCGCGCTCGCGGCGGCATTGGTAGGTTGTACCTCCGCGAATGAAAAGGTGCAGCAAGCCGAAATCGGCGGCACCAAATCTCTGGTCATGACCGGCAATTTCAGGCTCATCACCGAACGCAAACGACTGGGTTATTCGATCATTTGCAGCGAACCCAGCCCGGACTACACGGTTGCCTTCGACAAATCCGCCAAAGCGACGGTCAAGATCACCAGTTCGACCGGGACCACGACCGAAGTCGCGCCGGATGCCAAGACGGATGAGAGTATCGAGGAGGGAGAGGGTCGCGCCGGTGCGGTGCTGGCGCTGCGCGACGGCCTGTATAGAGCCTGCGAGGCCTATGCCAACGGCTTCATCGGCCATGATGCCTATTCCATCATTCTCAGCCAATACGGCAATCTTCTGGTCGCTCTGGTCGGCCGCCCCGTCATTGGGCCGGACGGCAAGCCGGTTGCCACCCCGACCGGCGCCATAAATCCGCGCCAGGCCACGCTGTCGGCACTGGTGGTTGCCTGTATCAGCGGACAGGACCCGACCCGCGGGCCCACATCTCTTAACCCATTGCTGAATATGAACTTCTGCAGCAAGGTTCTGAACACCGCCCTGGCGGCTTCCAGCCGGGGATGATCATTGCGGCGACCGACTGGTATGCGAAGCGGATTGGCATGCCGCCGCGAGAACGCGACGGCTCTCGCTTCAAAGCGTGGAAACCGTCTTCAACGCGCCGTCCAGCGCAATGCCGTTTTCATCCAGCAATGCCGCCTGACGCAGGCGCTTCATCCAGGCCGCACCGTCTTCACGGTCCGCCAGGGTCCCCAACGCCGACATCACCCGATCAAACTTTGAAAGCCCGCGTGCATGGGTGTCGGAATAACCCTTCACCAGCCGGCGATTGTTGATCACCTCTACCGCGAGGTCGTAGTTCCGCGAAAGCAGCGACGTCGCCGTCTGGAGCCAGGCTTCGCGATGCTCGATTTCCCGCGCGTGCCGCAGCGTGCCACGGCGGATGCGGCGGAGTGCCGCCAGCGTGTAGAGCGTCAGGAACCAGAAGAGCGTGCCGGTCTGCACCCGGCGGCCCTTGTTGATGCGACGGTCGAGCCATGCGAAAACCTTCGGACGGCTTTCGACCCACAGGCCCAATGTCTTCGGCATGGTCCCGACGACTTCTTCCATGCGCGGATGCATGTATTCGGTCATGTAGAGAAGCTGGTCCTGCTTGACGCCGACTTCCTTGCGGACACGATCGAAACGCGAGCCGCGGGTTTTCAGGTCGGCGACGCGGATCACATCGTCATAGGCCATGGCGACGGCGACGTATTTCGCCGACTGGACGGTGAAGGCATAGTCGCGATCCTCGCCATCATTGGCGCGGTCGAGCGCGTGAAGCTTGCCGACCCGGTCGAGATATTCGCCGGCATAGGCCGGATCCTGGAAATCCGTGAGCTTCTTGACGCCAGCAAACAGCAGCGGCCAGGCGACCTCGGGGAATTCGGCCCGCAGGCGATGGACGAGGCGATCGAGCTCCGGATGTCCGGCTGTTTCCGGCATGACATCGAAACGCTTCGGCGCCGAAGCGGTGATTTCGTCCCGCGGTTTGGCCCTGGTCCGCTCATAGGCGGCGTTGAAGGCGCGCAGGCTGGGCTCGACGCCCTTGCCGCCGCCGCGGATCGTCGCCTCGAAGGCTTCCTTGGAGAAGGGCAGCACGTCGGCCGCGGCAAGCGCGCCGAACATCGAGGCGGAGATCACGCTGCCGTTTTTCAGCGCCAGCGTATCCATATCGAAGGCGATGGTGCGCCTGGCGGCGAAATCGGTGGCGCCGACAACCACGGTCGGATCGCCGATGCCGTCGCCCGGCTTTTCCTTTTCGCCAACCGCGAAAGAACGGTGCGTCGAGGCGATCAGCGTTGTCTTGTCCGGCGTCACGAGGCCGCGCAGCACGGAGCGGCCGGCCTCCATCAATTCGGCGGCGAGCACGACATCGACATCGCCCGGCGTCGGCATCAGCGAAAAGATCGGCGACACGCCGTCACGGGCCGGCAGCATCTCGATATAATAGATCGTCGCGCCGGTACGCTGGGCAACGCCCGGCACCGAGGTCGACTGCGCCATCCAGCCCTGCTCTTCGGCAAGGCCGACGATCCAGTCGGCCAGCACGCCGCCGCCCTGGCCGCCCATGGCCATGATGGCAAGTGTCAGGGGCTTGTCGGAAGCGTGCAGCGTCTTGGGGTTTACCGTCTCATTCATGGATCAAGCCTCCGCGAACACGACGCGGCCGGCGGCACGGCGGGCCTGCAGCCAGCCGATCACCGAGCTACGGAATTTCGAGAGGAACCTGTCCCAGCCGGTAGGATTGTGAATGACGTCGGCGCGATAGAACGAAGGACAGAGAACGGCGGCTTCCGAAACCTCGCCGCAATTGCCGCAGCCGACGCAGCTATTGTCGATCGCCGCAACCGGATCGTCCTTCAACGGATCGTCCGTGTGCTTCACCGACAGCGACGGGCAGCCGGAAAGCCGAATGCAGGCGTGATCGCCCGTGCAGACGTCCTCGTCCACGCCGAAGCGCTCCTTCACCATGCGCTTGCCGTCCTTGACCGCCTTATTGAATTGCGGTTTCACCCGGCGCTGCTTGTTCAGCATGCATTCGGAAGAGGCGACGATGATCTTCGGGCCTTTTTCCTTGCTGGTCAGCGCCTCCTTCAGCGTGTCCCGCATCTTTCCGACATCATAGGTGCGGTCGATCTGGCGCACCCAGGTGGCGCCGATGCCCTTCACCGCATTGACGATCGAGTTGTTGGTCTTGCGGTTCGGATTGATGGCCCGCGACGACAGGATGTCCTGCCCGCCGGTTGCCGCCGAATAGAAATTGTCGACGACGAGGATGACACCGTCCTGCTTGTTGAAGACTGCATTGCCGACCGAGGTCGCAAGACCGTTGTGCCAGAAGCCGCCATCGCCCATGACCGCGATCGAGCGCTTGTCGGCTTCGACGTTGAATGCGGAAGCCGACGCTGGCCCGAGGCCATAACCCATCGTCGTGCCGCCGATATTGAACGGCGGCAGGATCGAGAAAAGGTGGCAGCCGATATCGGCCGAGACGTGATGTTCGCCGAGTTCCTTCTCGACGAGCTTCATGGCCGCAAAGATCGGCCGCTCCGGACAGCCGGTGCAAAAACCCGCCGGACGTGCCGGCACGACTTCGGCCAGCGCCTTGACCTTGGGGTCGTTGAGGATGGGCGTCGGATCCGGCACCGGCGGCTGGTTGCCGAGCAGCAGCCGATCGTACATCTCGATGAAGGTCTTCAGCCCCTTCATCATCACGGGCGCGGTATATTCCCCGCCGAGCGGGAGGATGTCCTTGCCGTGCAGGCGGGTCTGTATGTCGCGGCGGCGCATCAGCGTGTGCAGCGACTGCTCGATATATTCCGGAGCGCCCTCTTCCACCATGATCACGGCCTTCTTGCCAAGGCAGAAATCGACCACTTCGTCGTCGATCATCGGGTAGGCGACGTTCATCACATAGATCGGGATCGAGGAATTGCCGTAGACATCCGCCAGGCCAAGCTGCTGCAGGCCGCGCATGACGCCGTTGTAGAGACCGCCGAGCGTGATGATGCCGATCTCGCCTTCCTCGGGGCCAAAATGCTCGTTGAGCTTCTTCTCCTTGATGAAGTTGACGGCGGCCGGCCAGCGGCGCTCCAGCTTGTCCTTGTCCTGCGCGAAATTCGCCGGCGGCAGGACGATACGATTGACATCGCGGACCGGGTTTTCCAGCGCCTGCTTCAGCGTGAAATCGGGCCGCTTGTTGTTCTTCGCGACGAACTGGCCATGCACATGGCAGGCGCGGATGCGCACTTCCAGCATGACAGGGGTATTGGAGGCTTCCGAAAGCTGGAAGCCGTCTTCAACGGCCTGAACCATAGCCGGCAGGTTGGGACGCGGGTCCAGGAGCCACATCTGCGACTTCATCGCGAACGCATGACTGCGTTCCTGCATGATCGAAGAGCCTTCGCCGAAATCCTCGCCGAGGATGATCAGCGCGCCGCCGTTGACGCCGCCGGAGGAGAGGTTGGAGAGCGCGTCCGAGGCAACGTTGGTGCCGGCCGTCGATTTCCATGTCACGGCACCGCGCACCGGATACATCACCGAGGCGGACAACATCGCCGCCGCTGCCGCTTCCGAGGCGGAGGTCTCGAAATGGACCCCGAGATCCTCCATGATATCCTTGGCGTCGGCCAGCACGTCCATCAGGTGCGAGATCGGCGAGCCCTGGTAACCGCCGACATAGGAAACGCCGGATTGCAGCAGTGCCTTGGTGATGGCGAGAATGCCTTCACCGCGGAAAATCTCGCCTTCTCCAAGTTTGAGATCCTCGACTTCGCGCGCAAAAGATCGCTCGGCCATGGCAGTTCCCCTTCGCCTTGTCGGCTTCATTCGATAATCATTTGCAAAAGCATATTTTCTACAGCGGGCATTTGTCAATTCACAATTGCCGTGGAGATACTACACGCTATTCCAAGCGTTCATCGCATGATGCCGGGCGCCGACAAGAACCATTATATATGCTAATGCATATTATTTGATCGTTTTGCATGAAAATCGCAAGCGTTCGGTTGCAAATAGTCCTTGCCGCCGTTTCGCACTTATTTTAACGTTCAACCATTCACACGAATGAGCCCGACACGGACAGCCTGTCCGCAAGTTTGGCCGCCAGGGAACAATGGAGTTAGATCATGACGACGCTCTCCCGGCGCCAGGCATTAAGCCTTGGCGCGGCCACTTTTCTGACAGGCGTATTTTCCCGACGTAATGCAGTTTTCGCGCAGGACAGCTCGACGCTGACCATCGCCTATAACGTCAACCTGCCCTCCTTCGACCCGACGGTCGGTCCCTCCGCCGTCAACCCGACGATCCAGGCGATCTATCGCTCGATCTTCGACCAGTTCATCGGTCAGGGTCCCGATCTTTCCTTCCAGCCGGGCCTGCTGACCGCCTGGGGCTGGAACGACGACAAGACCAAGGTCTGGATGGATGTCCGCGAGGGCGTCAAATGGCATGACGGCTCCGATTTCACCCCGGCCGACATCGTCTGGTCGTTGGAGCGCGCCGCGAAGCCCGAGACCGGCAATCCGATCCAGTTCGTCTGGGGCGGCGTCTCCAACTATAAGATCGACGGCAAGCGCATCACCGGCGACGTCAAGCAATACGACCCCACCTTCTTCAAATGGATGGCCTTCCTCACCGGCTACGTGATGCCGAAGGCCTATTATGAAAAGGTCGGGGCCGAAGGTTTCGAAAAGAAGCCGATCGGCACCGGGCCGTATATGGTCGATGCCTATGAGGGCAACGCCTTCCTGCGCTTGAAGGCCAACCCGAACTATTACGGCGGCAAGCCGGCCTTCGACACGGTCGTCTTCAAGTTCGTGCCGGATGCGACGAGCCGCGTCGCCGAAATCGAATCCGGCTCCTCCGATATCACGCTCGAAATCCCTTACGAGGAATACGACCGCCTGAAGGACAAGAAGGGCCTGAAGGGTGCAGCCAAGCCGATCTCGGATATCGGCATGATCTTCCTCAACAATATAGACGCCATGCTCGACAAGAACGTGCGCCTTGCCGCCCATCACGCGATCGACAAGAAGGCGATCGTCGACCGGCTGCTGAAGGGTTACGGCGTGCCGATCGATACGCTGGAAGCGCCGGAATACGATGCCTACGACGCCTCGATCAAGGTTGGCTACGACCAGAACAAGGCGAAGGAACTCCTGAAGGCCTCGGGCTATTCGACCGACAAGCCGGTGAAGTTCAAGATCCAGACGACGCGCGGCTTCAAGCCGAAGGATTACGAAATGATCCAGGCGATCGTCGGCATGTGGCGCCGCGTCGGCATCGAAGCGGAAATCGAAGTCTACGAGATCGCCAAGCATTACGAACTGCGCGCCGCCGACCAGCTCGCCCCCGCCGCTTTCTACAACTGGGGCAACGCGATCGCCGATCCGACCACCTCGACCGGCTTTGCCATGTTCGGTCCCTCACCGCATTCCGTCTGGAACACCGACGATCTCGACAACATGATCATGCCGCTCTGGGGCGAAAAGGACGAGAAGAAGCGCATCGCCGGCTGGAAGGCGGTGAGCAAATATATCGCCGAACAGGGCTACGTCATCCCGCTCCTGCAATATGTCCAGCCGATCGTCTACAAGGACAAGCTGAAGGTCGTGCCGAACGTTTCGGGCGCGCTGCAGCCGACCTTGGTGTCGAAGGCCTAGGTTGACGAACGCCGCAAGGGCAACTCAGCCCCTCATCCGGCTGCCGCCACCTTCTCCCCGCCCGCGGGGAGAAGGGATATGCCGCGCTGCCTAGCCATGCATCAAGGTCACGTGGGGCAAGTCCCCTCTCCCCGCAGGCGGGGAGAGGGCTAGGGTGAGGGGCAAGGGACTTCTCGACATATGATCGCCATATCCATCCTCAACAGACTGATCATGGCAGCCGTGACGCTGTTCGGCGTCGCATTGATCGTCTTCGTGCTGCTGCGCGTCGTACCGGGCGATCCGATCGCGATGATGATCGCACCGGGCGCAAGCCCTGCCGATATCCTGGCGCTGCGCGCCAGATATGGCCTCGATCTCAGCCTGCCGGCGCAATTCGGCGTCTGGCTGCAGGCGGTGGTGATCGGCGATTTCGGCACCTCGATATCGCTGCGCCGCGACGTGCTGGAACTGCTGCTGGGACGCCTGCCGGCAACGCTCGAACTCGCCTTCGCGGCTCTGGTCGTCGCCGTGCTGATCGGCGGAGCGGTGGCGGTCATCGGCACTTTGTCTCGCCGCACACCGCTGGAACCGGCAATCGACGCCACCAACGGCGTGCTGCTGGCGGTGCCCGATTTCGTCTGGGCGCTGGCGCTGGTTCTCCTGCTCGGCGTGCTTTTTCCGATCTTCCCGCTCTCCGGCCGGATCGACCCGACGCTGTCGATCGATTTCGCGACGCCGTTCTATCTCGCCGAAAGCCTCGTCCGCCTGCGCTTTGACATCTTCCTCGATATCGCCGCCCATATGGTCATGCCGGTGCTGGCGCTCGCCCTGCCGCTTGCCACCGTCATCACCCGTATTCTCAAGGAGGCGCTGCTTGAGGCCATGGTGCAGGATTACGTGCTTCTGGCCCGCCTCAAGGGCATGTCGGAAGTGCGGCTGGTACTGCAGGAAGCCTTGCGCAACGCCATCGGCCCGGCCCTGTCGCTGACAGGCGTGCAGTTCACCTTCCTGGTCGGCGGCACAGTCATCGTCGAGCGCATCTTTTCCTATCCCGGCATCGGCAACATGGCGATCGACGCGGTGATCAACCGCGACCTGCCGCTGATCCAGGGACTGGTGCTGGTCTTCGGCGCGATCTTTATCGTCATCAATCTCGGAGTCGATCTTCTGGCCGCAGCCCTTAACCCGAGGCTCCGTCATGGCTGAACCGATCACCATCACCGCGCCCACGGCCCCGACCAAGCCGCCCTCGCGGTTCAAAACCCTGCTCACCGAGCCGAAAGTCCTATTCGGCGGGGGCTTCATTCTGCTGCTCCTAGTGATTGCCATCCTCGCGCCGTTGATCGCGCCCAAAGACCCGCTCGAACAGGACCTGATGCTGGGCTCGCTGCCGCCGGCCTGGCTCGACGGCGCCGAGCCCGGTTATTACCTCGGAACCGACGATCTCGGCCGCGACGTCCTCTCCCGGCTTCTCTACGGCAGCCGCATCGCGCTTTTCGTCGCCGTTAGCTCGGCCAGCCTCGCGGCGCTGATCGGCACCGTGCTCGGCCTGCTCGCCGGCTGGTACGGCGGCTGGACGGACCGGATCATTTCAAGGATCGTCGATATCTGGATGGCCTTTCCGCCGGTGCTTCTGTCGATCCTGCTGGTCGCCGTCTTCGGCTCCGGCGTGCATTCGGTCATCGCCGCGATCGTCATCATCGATTGGACCCGCTTCTGCCGGGTGGTGCGCGCCGAGACGCTGGCCCAGGCGCAGCTCGACTATATTACCGCCGCCCGCACCGTCGGTTTCCCACGTATGAAAATCCTGACGCGCGAAATCTTCCCCAACATCGTTCCGGTGCTGATCGCGCTCGTCAGCTTGGAAATGGGCATCGCCGTGGTGGTCGAGGCGATCCTCTCCTTCGTCGGCCTGTCGGTCTCGTCGGACACACCGACATGGGGCGGCATGATCGCCCAAGGGCGCCAGTTGATCCATCACGCCTGGTGGCTGCTTGTCGCGCCGCTTGCCGTGCTGTTCGCCACCGTCCTCGCCTTCAACCAGCTTGGCGGCGGCCTGCGCCGGGCATTCGATCCGGTGATGAGACGATGACAGACATGCTTCTCAACGTCACCGGCCTCTCGGCCGTCTCCGATCGCGAAGGCGGTCTGCCGGTCCTGCGCGATGTCAGCCTTTCCCTGAAGAAAGGCGAGGTCCGTGGCCTCGTCGGGGAAAGCGGCGCCGGCAAGTCGACCATAGCCAAGGCGATCCTCAGCATATTGCCGCGCACCGTCCGCGTCACCGGCGGCTGGATCAATTTCAAGAACCGCGACCTTCTGGCCATGAAGCCGCAGGAACTGCGCAGTATCATGGGCTCGGAAATCGCGCTGATCCCCCAGGACCCGCAAACGGCACTCAATCCGGGCCGCCGCATCGGCGCCCAGCTCGCCGACGGGCTTCGGCTCAAACGCGGCATGTCAGCGAAAGCGGCCGAGGCACGCGCCCTGCAGCTGCTGGCAGATGTGCAGATCCGCGATCCCGACCGCGTGATGGCCAGCTTTCCCCACCAGCTTTCGGGCGGCATGCGCCAGCGCGTACTGATCGCCGCGGCTTTCGCCGTCGATCCGGAACTGGTCGTCGCCGACGAACCGACGACAGCGCTCGACGTGACCGTCCAGAAGGAAATCCTCCGCCTCATCCGCCGCATGCAGGAGGCACACGGCACCGGCGTGCTGTTCGTCACCCACGATCTCGGCATCGTCGCGCAGATCTGCGACAGCGTCACGCTTCTTTATGCCGGCAAGGTCATCGAGGAGGGCCCGGTGCGCTCGGTGCTCGAAAACCCGCAGCATGCCTACACCAGGGCGCTGATCGCCGCCGGCCCACGCTACGACCGGCCGGATGCCGGCCTGGAACCGGTGCCGGAGGAAATCCTCCATGCGCTCCGCCAGGAGATCGGGATTCGCTGATGGACAGAAACCTCCTCGTCGCGACCGGCATCGAAGTCACCTACGGCAAGCGCGCCGGCCTGTTCGGCACCGGCCAGCCGGTTGCTCCGGTGCTGCATGGCGTCGATATCCGCATCGCCCGTGGCCAGACGATCGGCATCGTCGGCGAATCCGGCTCCGGCAAGACGACCCTCGGCCGCGCGCTGCTGCGCCTTGTCGACGTCTCCGCCGGCAACATAACCTTCGACGGCAAGGACATCACCCATATCCCGGAAAACGAGATGCGGCCGCAGCGGCGCCGCATGCAGATGATCTTCCAGGACCCCATGGCCTCGCTCAACCCGCGCCATACGATCCGGCGCATCCTGACCGGCCCGCTTCTGCTGCACGGCATCGCCGGCGATACCGCCGAGGCACTGGCGCGGGTCAAGGCCGTGCTCGACCGCGTCTCCCTGCCCGCCGCCTGCCTCGATCGCTACCCGCACGAGCTTTCCGGCGGCCAGCGCCAGCGCATCGGCATCGCCCGCGCCGTGCTGATGGAGCCGGATTTCGTGCTCGCCGACGAGATCGTCTCGGGCCTCGACGTCTCCACCCAGGCGCAGGCCCTGAAGCTGCTGAAAGAGCTTTCGCGGGAACTCGGTCTAGCCATGGCCTTCATCAGCCACGATCTCTCCGTCATCCGCGCCATCTGCGACCATGTCTATGTGTTGCGGCTCGGCCGGATCGTCGAACAAGGCCCCTGCGAGCAGGTTTTTGCCGCCCCTTCGGCGGCCTATACCCGCGCGCTTCTCGATGCGATTCCGCTCCCCGAATACGATCCGGGCTGGCTGGAGCGGAAAACCGAGGCCTGAACAGGCCGCCCCGATAAATGCCATGGAAGGAATTATCCGCTTGACGGTTTGACCAGACGCCATATACTTTAAACTTAAAATAATGAACGGTTGACCCCAGGAGGACTTGGATATGCGCATCGTCTGTATCGGTGGCGGCCCGGCCGGTCTCTATTTCGCGCTCCTGATGAAGAAGCAGCACCCGGAGCACTCGATCTCCGTCATCGAGCGCAACAAGCCCTATGACACGTTCGGCTGGGGCGTGGTTTTCTCCGACGCCACCATGGTTTCGATGAAGGCCTGGGACCCGGAAAGCGCCGCCGAGATCGAGGATGCGTTCAACCATTGGGACGATATCGAGCTGCTCTTCAAGGGCACGCGCCAGCGCACCTCCGGCCACGGTTTCGTCGGCATCGGCCGCAAGAAACTCCTCAACATCCTGCAGCGCCGCTGCGAGGCGCTCGGCGTCGAACTGGTCTTCGAGACCGATTCCAGTGGCGATATCGACTATCCGCACGCGGACCTGATCATCGCTTCCGACGGCTTCAACTCGAAGATCCGCAACCGTTATCCGGAAGTCTTCGAGCCGGACCTCGTGGTCCGTCCGAACCGTTATATCTGGCTCGGCACCAACAAGCTGTTCGACGCCTTCACCTTCGATTTCCGCAAGACGGATCATGGCTGGTTCCAGGCGCATATCTACAAGTTCGACGACAAGACCTCGACCTTCATCGTCGAGACGACCGAGGAGGCCTACGAAAAGCACGGTCTCGGCCAGATGGACCAGCAGGGTTCGATCGATTTCTGCCAGGACCTGTTCTCGGAAGTGCTCGAAGGCTCCGAGCTGATGACCAATGCGCGCCACCTGCGCGGCTCCGCCTGGCTGAACTTCAACCGCCTGATCT
The DNA here is from genome assembly GCA_900471605.1 of Hyphomicrobiales bacterium. Classification (GTDB taxonomy): domain Bacteria; phylum Pseudomonadota; class Alphaproteobacteria; order Rhizobiales; family Rhizobiaceae; genus Neorhizobium. Next base: position 83,867 of record UCEY01000011.1, read on the forward strand.
GCGGCAAATGGAGCCATTTCAACGGCAATTCACATGTCGTGCTGATGGGCGACGCCGCCCATACCGCCCATTTCGCGATCGGCTCCGGCACCAAGCTCGCCATCGACGACGCGATCGAGCTCACCAACCAGTTCAACAAGCTCGGCCACGACAAGGACAAGATCCCGGCGGTCCTCGAAACCTACGAGGAAATCCGCCGCGTCGACGTCGCCCGCATCCAGAATGCGGCGCGCAACGCCATGGAATGGTTCGAAGTGGTCGGACAGCGTTATGCCGACACGCTGGAGCCGGAACAGTTCATGTATTCGATGCTGACCCGCTCGCAGCGCATCAGCCACGAGAACCTTCGCTTGCGCGATCCCAAGTGGCTGGAAGGTTACGAGCGCTGGTTCGCGAAGAAAAACGGCATCGACGTTTCGGGCAACGGCCGCACCCTGCCGCCGATGTTCACACCCTATTCACTGCGCGAAACCCATCTGCCGAACCGCATCGTCATGTCGCCGATGGCGATGTATTCCGCCAAGGACGGCATGCTCGACGATTTCCATCTGGTCCATCTCGGCTCCCGTGCGCTTGGCGGCGCCGGCCTCGTGTTTGGGGAAATGACCTGCGTCTCACCGGATGCGCGCATCACCCCCGGCTGCCTCGGCCTCTGGAACGACGAGCAGGCCGCTGCGTGGAAACGCTTCGTAACCTTCGTGCACGACAATTCCGCCACCAAGGTCGGCATCCAGCTCGGCCATGCGGGGCGTAAGGGCTCGACCAAGGTCGCCTGGGAAGGCATCGACCAGCCGGTCGAGCAAGGCGGCTGGGATCTGATCTCCGCATCGGCGCTGCCATACCTCAAGACCAGCCAGGTTCCGAAGGCGATGGACCGCGCCGATATGGACCGGGTCAAGGCCGACCACGTCCGCGCCGCGAAATATGCGGCGGAAGCCGGTGCCGACTGGCTGGAACTGCATTGCGCCCACGGTTATCTTCTGTCGAGCTTCCTGTCGCCGCTCACCAATATCCGCACCGACGAATATGGCGGCAGCCACGAGAACCGCGCGCGTTATCCTCTGGAAGTCTTCAAGGCGATCCGTGAGGTCTGGCCGGCCGACAAGCCGATCTCCGTCCGCCTCTCCTGCCACGACTGGTTCGAGGGCGGCAACACGCCGGAAGACGCGGCGATCTACGCGCAGATGTTCAAGGATGCCGGCGCCGACCTGATCGACTGCTCGTCCGGCCAGGTCTGGAAGGAAGAAAAGCCGGTCTATGGCCGCCTCTTCCAGACGCCCTTCTCCGACAAGATCCGCAACGAGATCGGCATTCCCACGATCGCCGTCGGCGCGATCTCGGAAGCCGACCATGCCAACTCGATCATCGCCGCCGGCCGCGCCGATCTCTGCGCCGTCGCCCGCCCGCATTTGGCCGACCCTGCGTGGGTTCTGCACGAAGCGGCAAAGATCGGCCTGACGAACATTCCGTGGCCGAAACAGTATTATTCCGGCAAGGCACAATACGAGACCAACCTCGCGCGCGCTGCGGCCGCCATTGCTCCTCCGGCCGTCGGCCCGACGGCGGCGAAATAAGGATCGCGTCATGAGCGAAGCGACCTCCGCCAGGCTTGCCAACCGCCACGCCCTTGTCACCGGCGCGGGCTCGGGGATAGGCGCGGCGATCGCGACGGCGCTGGTGGAAGCCGGCGCACGGGTGACGCTCGCCGGCCGCCGGGCGGAGCCGCTGGAGGCGCTGGCTGACAAGCTCGGCAAGGATAGGGTCTGCGTCGCCGATGGTTTCGACGTGACCGACAAAATGGCGATCGACAACGGCCTGAAGGCGGCGCATTCCGCTTTCGGCCCGGTCGATATCCTCGTCAACAATGCCGGCGAAGGCCCGAGCGCGCCTTTCGAAAAGACCTCGCTGGATATGTGGAACCGGGTCATGACGGTGGATCTCACCGGCGTGTTCCTGGTGACCCAGGCCGTGCTGCCGGATCTCAAGGCTTTCGGAACAGGCGCCCGCATCATCAATATCGCCTCGACCGCGGGGCTGACCGGTTACGCCTATGTCTCGGCCTATGTGGCCGCCAAGCACGGCGTCGTCGGCCTCACCCGCTCTCTGGCGCTCGAACTGGCCAAGACCGGCATCACCGTCAATGCCGTCTGCCCGGGCTTTACTGATACGCCGCTGATCGCCCGCTCGATCGAAACGATCGTCGAAAAGACCGGACGGACGGAAGAGCAGGCGCTCAAGGAATTCACGAAGAGCAATCCGCAGGGGCGGCTGGTGAAGCCGGAGGAAGTCGCAGACACAGTTCTGTGGCTGGCATCGCCCGGTGCTGCATCGATCAACGGACAGGCAATCGCGGTTGCCGGTGGGGAGGTATTGGCAGGATGAGCGAACAGGCATCGATGGCGGGACATCTCCGCCCGTTCAAGGATTATCAGCCGAAGCATTTTCTCTGGGAAGTCAGCGAAAACGGCCGTGTCGCGACCATTCGCCTGAACCGGGCGGAACGCAAGAATCCGCTGACTTTCGAAAGTTATGCGGAACTGCGGGACCTTTTCCGCGATCTCGTCTACGCCTCCGACATCCGCTCGATCGTTCTGACCGGCGCCGGCGGCAATTTCTCCTCCGGCGGCGACGTCTTCGAGATTATCGAGCCGCTGACGCACATGGCGATGCCGGATCTGCTCGCCTTCACCCGCATGACCGGCGACGTCGTCAAGGCCATGAAGAAATGCCCGCAGCCGATTGTTGCTGCCGTCGACGGCATCTGCATGGGTGCCGGCGCGATCCTCGCCATGGCCTCCGACATCCGGCTGGCCACGCCTGAAGCCAAGACAGCCTTCCTCTTCACCCGCGTCGGCCTCGCCGGCGCCGACATGGGCGCCTGCGGGATCCTGCCGCGTATCATCGGCCAGGGCCGCGCCGCCGAACTCCTGTTCACCGGCCGCACGATGAACGCCCGCGAAGGCGAAGCCTGGGGCTTCTTCAACACCATCCATCCCGGCGACGTTCTGGAAGCCGAAGCCGTGAAGCTCGCTCATTCACTGGCCGATGGGCCGTGGTTCGCCCACACGATGACCAAGACCATGCTGAACCAGGAATGGGCGATGGGCATCGACGAGATGATCGAATCCGAAGCGCAGGCCCAGGCGATCTGCATGGCCACCAAGGATTTCCGCCGCGCCTTCGAGGCCTTCGCCGAAAAACGCAAGCCGGTCTTCGAGGGCAACTGATGGCCGCCCCGACGACGCTCAAAGGCCCGGCCCGCGATTTCCTCGACTGGCCGTTCTTCGACGGGAGCCACAAGGCGCTCGCCGAAAAACTGGACGCCTTTGCGGCTTCCGGCGCTCTCAGTCATATCGACCATTCCGATACCGACGGCGCCTGCCGTGCGATCGTCAGGGCGCTCGGGCAGGCAGGCCTTCTGGATGCCGCGACCGGCGCCGGCGGCAGCCAGCCGATCGACAGCCGCGCCGCCTGCCTGACCCGTGAGACGCTCGCCTGGCATGACGGGCTTGCCGATTTCGCCTTCGCCATGCAGGGCCTCGGCACCGGCGCGATCGGCCTGTCCGGCTCCGAAGAGCTCCGCCGCACGGTTCTGCCGAAAGCACAGGCCGGCGAATGGATTTCCGCCTTCGCGCTGTCGGAAAAGGAAGCCGGCTCGGACGTCGCCGCCATGGCCTGCGCCGCCCGCAAGGACGGTGACTACTATATCCTCGACGGCGAAAAAACCTGGATTTCCAACGGCGGCATCGCCGATGTCTACACGGTCTTCGTCCGTACCGGCGAAGCGCCCGGCACGCGCGGCATTTCCGCCTTCGTGGTCTTCGCCGACGATCCGGGCTTCTCGATCGCCGAGCGCATCGACGTGATCGCCCCGCATCCGCTGGCGACGATCCGCTTCGAAAACTGCCGCATTCCGGCTTCGCGCCTGCTCGGGTCGCCCGGCGAAGGCTTCAAGATCGCCATGCGGACACTCGACATCTTTCGCGCCTCCGTCGCGGCGGCGGCGCTCGGTTTTGCCAAGCGCGCGCTGGACGAGGCGGTTGCCTATGCCAAGGCCCGGCCGATGTTCGGCAACCACCTTTCCGACCTGCAGCTGACCCAGGCTGCCTTCGGCGACATGGCGGCCGAGATCGATGCCGGCGCGCTCCTCACCTACCGCGCCGCCTGGCGCCGCGATGTGCAGGGCCTGCCGACCACCAAGGAGGCCGCAATGGCCAAGATGGTCGCGACCGAGAATGCGCAAAGCGTCATCGACCGCGCCGTGCAGATCTTCGGCGGCCGCGGCGTCAAGAGCGGCGAGATCACCGAGAGCCTTTACCGCGAGATCCGCGCGTTGCGCATCTACGAAGGTGCGACCGAGGTCCAGAAGCTCATCATCGCCCGCGAACTTTTGAAGGCCTGAGGGTGATCATGGCTTACACGACCTCCCGCCGCCTGAACTTCGGAGATTGCGACCCCTCCGGCATCGCCTATTTCCCCTCCTACCTGAACATCATGGTCGGGGTTTGCGAGGAGTTTTTCGGCGCGATCGGCGCGCCATGGCCGGAGATGATCAACGACCGCAAGATCGGCGTGCCGACAGTAACTCTGGACGTCGCGTTCAAGAGCCCCGGTTACCACGGCGACATGATGGATTTCTCCATCAGGGTCATCCGGGTCGGCAACAGTTCTGCCGATCTCGAATACGAGGTGCGGTCCGGCGACCGGCTGCTCTGGACGGCGAAGCAGCGTCTCGTCGCCACCTCGCACGAAACCCACAAGGCCCTTCCCTGGCCGGACGATATGCGCGCAGCGCTGACACAGCATTTGGAGAACGATGATGCACACGATTCTGCAGCCTGAAGGCTGGGCAAAACCGATCGGTTACGCCAACGGCGTTGCCGCCAGCGGCCGCCAGATCTTCGTTGGCGGGCAGATCGGCTGGAACGGCCAATGCCAGTTCGAGACAGACGATTTCGTCGGGCAGGTGAAGCAGACGCTGCAGAATGTGGTCGCCGTGCTGGCCGAAGCCGGCGCAGGACCCGAGCACATCACCACCATGACCTGGTATTTTACCGACAAGGCCGAATATCTGGGCAACCTCAAGGGTATCGGCCAGGCCTATCGCGAAATCATCGGCAAGCATTTCCCCGCCATGGCCGCCATGCAGGTGGTGGCGCTGGTGGAAGACCGCGCCAAGATCGAAATCCAGGCGACCGCCGTCATTCCGGCCTGAGGCTATCATGAACGAGACGATCGAATTTTCCGCCACGGTTTCCGCCACGACCCGCAACGGAGTTCTGGTCGTCACGATCGACAATCCGCCGGTCAACGCCACGTCCGTCGATGTCCGCGGTGGTCTTGCCAAAGCGCTTGCGCACGCGGAAACGGCAGCCGATGTGACCGGCGTCGTTGTCACCGGCGCCGGCAAGACATTTATCGGCGGCGCCGACATCAAGGAATTCGGCAAGCCGGCCACGGACCCGACCTTGCCTTCCGTCATCGAGAAGATCGAAGGCCTGTCGAAGCCCGTCGTCGCTGCCCTGAACGGCGCAGCACTCGGCGGCGGTCTCGAAGTCGCACTTGCCTGCCACTCTCGCGTCGCCGCGCCGGCTGCGCAGGTCGGCATGCCCGAAGTCAAACTCGGGATCGTACCCGGCGCCGGCGGCACGCAACGCCTGCCACGGCTGATCGGCATCCCGGCGGCGCTCGACCTGATCACGTCGGGGCGTTCGGTGAAGGCCGAGGAAGCCCTGAAACTCGGGATCGTCGATGAACTGGCCGCAGGCGATCTCGTCGAAGCCGCAACATCCGCAGTGTCGGCACTGGCCGGAAAACCACTCCGCCGCACGGGCGAACTCACGATCGCGCTCTCCGATGCGGCCGAGATCGAAAAAACCTCGGCCAGGATCCTTGCCAGGGCACGCGGCCAGAAGGCGCCGGCCGAAGCGGTCCGGTTGGTCACGTCGTCCAACCGCCCCTTTGCGGAAGGCCTGGCGGACGAACGCGCCACATTCCTCGCACTCCGCGACAGCCGCGAGGCCGCGGCTCTTCGCCATGTCTTTTTCGCGGAACGGGAGTCCTCCAAGGTCGAAGGTCTGGAAGGCGTAGAACCTCGTCCGGTCAGGACGATCGGCATTTGCGGCCTGGGCCTTATGGGCAGCGGCATCGCCGTTGCGGCCCTTGGTGCCGGTTATTCGGTGATCGGCCTCGACCAGACCGCCGAAGCCGCCGAAAAGGGCAAAGAGCGCATCGTCGGCCTGCTGGAACGCAACGTCGCCTCGGGCCGCCTCGATCAGACCGGCTTCGAAGCCCAGAAGGCACGGCTTTCCGTGACGGCGACGGACGCCGATCTCGCGCCCTGCGATCTCGTCGTCGAAGCCGTGTTCGACGATCTCGCCGTCAAGACTGATCTCTTCCAGCGTCTCGACAAGGTCATCCGCCCGGATGCGGTGCTGGCGACCAATACCAGCTACCTGAACCCGGACGAGATTGCCGCCGCGACTGCTCATCCGCAGCGGGTGCTCGGCCTGCATTTCTTCTCGCCTGCCAATGTGATGCGGCTCCTGGAAGTCGTGCGCTGCGCAGAGACGGCACCGGATGTGCTGGCGACAGGTCTGGCGGTTGCCAAGAAACTGCGCAAACTGCCGGTCGTTACCGGCGTCACCGAAGGTTTCATCGGCAACCGCATCTTCTCCGCCTATCGCCGCGAAGCCGAATTCCTGCTGGAAGACGGCGCCCTGCCGCACGAGATCGACGCCGCGCTGGAGGACTACGGTTTCCCGATGGGCCTGTTCGCCGTCTACGATATGGCCGGCCTTGAAATCGCCTGGGCGCGCCGGAAGCGACAGGCGGCGACCCGCGATCCTTCGGCGCGTTATGTCGAGATCGCCGACACGCTCTGCGAGGCGGGTCGTCTGGGCCAGAAGGCCGGACGGGGCTGGTATGCCTATCCGGAGGGCAAGCGCACCATCGATCCGGAGGTCACCGCCATCATAGAAGCTGCCCGCGCCAAAAAGGGCATCGCGCCACGCGCGTTCTCGAAGAACGAAATTCTCGAAAGAATGCTGGGGGCGATGGCTGGGGAAGGTGCGGCGCTGCTGGCGGAAGGAATTGCCGCGCGAGCCAGCGATATCGATCTGGTGATGATCAACGGCTACGGTTTTCCGGCCCACAAGGGCGGCCCGATGTTCGCGGGAACCTGACCGCCTCAAGGCGGCGGAAACAGCTAATCTATTGAAATATCTGCAATGTTCCGACACGCTTGGCGCTTCGGAAGCGCCTGCGCACGCCGGTGTTTTGCCCACCCAAAAGAGTTACGCTCATTTGATCAAACATGCTTGCATGTTTCCTTAAATCGCCTATTGTTTGCCCAAGCCTCGCAAGTAGGCACCAAAAACAACGACAGGGAACGGCCGCATGCTCACACTTTCCGAGCTCACTCCGTCGAGATATTTTAGCCATAAAATATCTGCCGCATCCCTGTCCCGTATCCCGACTGTCTCGTGGCGCGCTTAGGAGATCATGATGTCTTTTTCGTTTTCCGCATTCAAACGCAAGATGCTGCTGGGCACGATCGCCGCGGCTGCCCTGGCCGCACCGCTTGGCGGCATGGCGGAAGCGGCGGACTTCAAGTTCGCCGGCCCGCTCGATGCCTATACGCTCGATCCGCATGCGGTTTCCAACACGCTGATCTTCGCCGTCCTTGCCAATGTCTACGAACCGCTCGTGCGCCGTAACGCCGAGCAGAAGATCGAAGGGGCGCTTGCGACCGAATGGAAACAGGTCGACGGCACGACCTGGGAATTCAGCCTCCGCAAGGACGTGAAATTTTCGAACGGCAACGCCTTTACCGCCGATGACGTAGTCTTCTCGCTGACCCGCGGCCAGGCCGGCGGCATCAAGGCGAACCTGAATTCGATTGCCTCGATCGAGAAGGTCGACGACTACAAGGTCCGCATCAAGACCCGCGCCATCAACCCGATCCTGCCGAACCAGATCACCAACTGGTACATCATGGACAAGGAATGGGCCGAAGCGAACAACACGGTACAGCCGGGCGCCGCCAACAACGCCACCGAAACTTTCGCAAACCGTAACGCCATGGGCACCGGCCCCTATGTCATCAAGGAACGTGATCCGGGCGTGAAGACGGTCTTTGCACCGAACCCGGGCTGGTGGGACAAGAAGACCGGCAATGTCGACAATGCGACGTTCTTCGTGATCCCCAACCCGTCGACCCGCGTCTCGGCCCTCATCTCCGGCGAAGTCGACATGATCGACGGCGTGCCGCCGCAGGATGCCGAGCGCATCGAGAACGATCCGAAACTGCACATGCAGGCCGGCCCGGATCTTCGCACCATCTACATCCAGCCGGACGTTGCCCGCGACAGCCTGATCTTCGGCAGCGAAAAGACCAAGAACCCCTTCAAGGAGCTGAAGGTCCGCCAGGCGATGGAACTGGCGATCGATACCGGCGCGATCCAGAAACGCATCATGCGCAATTTCTCGGTCCCGGTCGGCCTGCCGATCGGCAAGGAGGTCAATGGTTTCGATGCGGCGCTCGGCGCACCGGTCAAGCCGGATGTCGACAAGGCCAAGGCGCTGATGAAGGAAGCCGGCTATGAAAACGGTTTCTCCGTGACACTGGATTGCACCAGCGACCGCTTCATGAACGACGAGGCGACCTGCCTTGCCGTCGCCGCCTCGCTTGCCCGCATCAATATCAAGGTCGATCCGCGTGCCCAGCCGACCGCCAAGTGGGCGACCCAGGTCAACCCGCCCGAATACAATACCAGCATGGCGATGCTCGGTTATTCGCCGGCCACCTATGACGCCCACATCTTCCTGACCTCGATCGCCGCCACCCGCGACGCCAAGAGCGGTCTCGGCGCCTTCAACATCGGCGGTTATTCCAATCCGGAAGTCGACAAGCTGATCGACCTGATCGGCAAGGAAACCGACCAGGCCAAGCGCACCGGGTATATCACCCAGGCCTTCAAGATCATGAAAGCCGACGTCGCCTTCATCCCGCTTCACCAGCTGAACATTCTCTGGGGCGTCAAGGACAACGTCACCGTCGTCCAGCCGGCCGACCTTGCCTACCCGCTGCGTTATTTCACGGTGAAGTAATGACGATTGCGTCCGACATCTCCAGGCAGCTTGCCGGCCTCGTTTCCTACCCCACCGTCAGCGCCGTTTCGAACCTGGAGCTGATCCAGTATGTCGAAGACCAGACCGCCCCCTTCGGGGGGCGTGTCCGGCGTTTTCTAAGTCCGGAGGGCGACAAGGCCAACGTGCTGATCACGATCGGCCCGGAAGCGCCCGGCGGCATCATCTTCAGCGGCCACACCGATGTGGTGCCGACCGAGGGGCAGGCCTGGACCGGCGATCCCTGGACGCTGAGGGAAGCGAACGGCCGCCTGATCGGCCGCGGCGCCACCGACATGAAGGGCTTTCTCGCCTGCTGTCTCGCAGCCGTGCCCGGCATTGCCGCCAAGAACCTCAAGAAGCCGATCCATCTCGCCTTCTCCTACGACGAGGAAGTCGGCTGCACCGGCGTCGGCTCGATGGCCGAATGGGTTGGCGCAAGCGACCTGAAGCCGCGCCTTGCCGTGATCGGCGAAGCGACCAGCATGGACATGATCGCGGCCCACAAGGGCGGCCTCATCGGCTGGTGCCGCATCAAGGGCAAGCCCGGTCATTCCTCGCAACCGGACCGCTATGTCAACGCAGTCATGGTGGCCGGCGACATGATCGCCGAGATCAACCGCATCCGCGAGGACATGCGCAACGGCCCGCAATTCGAAGGGCTCGACCCGCCCTATTCAACGACCCAGGTGACCGTCATCAGAGGCGGCCTGCACGGCAATATCGTCTCCGAAAACTGCGAGTTCTTCTGGGAAATGCGCCTCATCCCCGGTCAGAGCACCTATGAGGTGCTGGACCACATGAAGCGTTTTGCCACTGAGAAGCTCGAGCCGGCGATGAAGGCGATCGATCCGTCCTGCGGCATCATCTTCGATGTCCAGGCCAGCATCCCCGGCCTCAAACCCAATAACGACCCGGCACTCGACGCGGAACTGCTGGGCCTTCTCGGCCGCAGCGAACCCCGCTATGTTTCCTATGGCACGGAAGCGGGCATTTTCCAGATCGCCGGCGTCCCTTCGGTCGTCATCGGTCCGGGCGATATCGCCGATGCCCATCAGCCGGACGAGTCGGTCGCCATTTCCGAGCTCGAAAAATGCACCGCCTTCCTCGACAAGCTCGGGGATAGCTGCTGCTGAGGAATTTGTCGTGCTGAATTACGCCGCGTCACGGATCGTGCAGACGCTTATCGTCCTGCTGGTGATCAGCTTCATCGCCTTCCTGCTGGTCGCCAATATCGGCGACCCGCTGGCGGCGCTTCTCTCGGCCGATGCGACCGTCAACGAGCGGCTGGAACTGATCGCCAAGCTCGGCCTCGACCAGCCCCTCTGGACGCGCTTCCTGCATTTCATCGGCAACATGCTGCAGGGCGATTTCGGCTTTTCCTATCGCACCCAGGATCCGGTTGCGAACCTGATCGCCGAGCGCCTGCCCGCCACCGTCGAGCTCGCCTTCGTCAGCCTGCTGATCACCATCGCGGTCGGCGTGCCGGCCGGCATCTATTGCGGCGTTCACCCCAACTCGCTGTTCGGCCGTTTCATCATGCTGATCTCGACCGCCGGCATCACGCTACCGAATTTCGTCGTCGGCATCCTGTTGATCGCGGTGTTTTCGGTGCAGCTCGGCCTGCTTCCCTCGTTCGGGCGCGGCACGGTTGTCGATCTCGGTTTCTGGAAGACAGGGCTTCTGAGCGTCTCCGGCTGGCGGGCGATCCTCCTGCCGGCCGCGACCCTTTCCACCTTCCAGGTTGCCTTCATCATCCGCATGCTGCGCACCCAGCTGATGGAAGTCGGCCAGAGCGAACACATCCGCTTCGCCCGCGCCCGCGGCCTGTCGGAAGCCCGCATCTGGTATGTCTATGCCATCAAGAACACGCTTCTGCCGGTCATCACCATGCTCGGCCTGCAGCTCGGCAACATCATCGCCTTCTCGGTGGTGACGGAAAACGTCTTCGCCTGGCCGGGCCTCGGCTCGCTTTTCCTGCAATCGATCCAGGGCGCCGACATCCCGGTCATCGCCATCTACCTGATCTTCGTCGGCCTGGTCTTCATGGTCATCAATCTGGTCGTCGAACTGCTCTATCCGCTGATCGACGCCCGCGTGTTGAGGAGGCAATCATGACGCCTGTCGTCAACACTCCCACGGCCGGTCCCGCCCGCCGCAGCAGAGGCGGCAAGCTTCTGCGCGCGATGCGCAGAGCGCCCGGCCCCACTCTCTGTGCATTGGTGATCTTCGCGCTGCTGATCTACGCCTTCGTCGTGCCGCTGTTCTCGCTGAACCCGTTCGAATTCTCCGGCATGTCGGTGCTGGACAGCTTCATTCCGCCCGCATGGATGGCGGACGGCTCTCCCGACTTCCCGCTCGGCACCGACGACCAGGGCCGCAACCTGATCACCGCCATGGCCTATGGCATGCGCACCTCGATCATCGTCGGTTTTCTGTCGGTTACCATCGGCCTCGTCCTCGGCGGCAGCCTCGGCCTGATCGCCGGTTTCGTCGGCGGCAAGGTGGATGCCTTCATCATGCGCGTCGCCGACGTGCAGCTCGCCTATCCCGCCCTGCTGCTGGCGATGATCATCGATGGCGCCGCGCGCGCCGTGCTCGGCGCCGAGCGCAGCGTCGGCACCGCGATCGCCATCGTCGTGATGTCCATCGGCATCGCCTTCTGGGTCCAGTATGCCCGTACCATTCGCTCCTCGGTGATGATCGAGCGCGACCAGGACTATGTCTCGGCCGCCCGCATCACCGGCCGCAGCAACCTGTCGATCATCGTCCTGCATATCCTGCCGAACGTCATGGCGCCGGTCCTCGTCATCGCCACCATCAATCTCGGCATCGCCATCATCACCGAGGCGACCCTGAGTTTCCTCGGCATCGGTATCCCGGTCACCTCGCCGTCGCTCGGCACGCTGATCCGCAACGGCAACAACTTCCTGCAATCAGGCGAATGGTGGATCTCGGTCTGGCCGTGCCTGACGCTTGTCCTCTTCGTCGTGTCGGTGAACATCCTCGGCGACCATCTGCGCGACGTCTACAATCCGCGCCTGCGGGGCCGCTCATGATCACGTCAACCGCTCCGCTCCTCGACGTCCGCGATCTCACCGTCACCATCAACCGCGAGGGAGGACTGGTCACCGCACTGGATAAGGTGTCCTTTTTCATCAATCCCAGCGAAGTGCTCGGCATCGTCGGCGAGTCCGGCGCCGGCAAGTCGATCACCGGCGCTGCGATCATCGACCTCCTCGTACCGCCGCTGAAGCGCACCGGCGGTACCATCACCCTTGCCGGCGAGCGGCTGGACCAGCTTTCGCCGAAAGCCATGCGCAGCGTGCGCGGCGGCCGGATCGGCTTCGTCTTCCAGGACCCGATGACCAGCCTCAACCCGGTCATCACCATTGGCCAGCAGCTCTGCGACACCATCCAGGCACACTTGAAGCTCAGCGGCAGTCAGGCGAAAAAGAAGGCGCTGGATTGGCTCGACCGTGTCGGTCTGCCCAATCCGGATGTGCAGTTCAAGCGTTACCCGCATCAGCTCTCCGGCGGCATGCGGCAGCGGGTGGTGATCGCACTGGCGCTCTGCGCCGATCCCATGCTCGTTATCGCCGACGAACCGACCACAGCGCTCGATGTCTCCGTCCAGGCCCATATCCTCGAACTGCTGCGCGACCTGCACCGGGAAAGCAATGTCAGCATGATGCTGATCACCCACGATCTCGGCGTCATCGCCAAGATGGCCGATCGCGTCGCGGTGCTTTATGCCGGACGCGTCGCCGAGATCAGCCCGGTCGGCGAGCTCTTCAACGCGCCGAAACACCCCTATACGCGCGGCCTGATCCGCGCGACGCCGATGCCGTCGGCCACCGGCGAGATGCGGCTCGACCAGATCCCCGGCGCCATGCCGGGGCTCGGCGCGGTTCCGCCCGGCTGCGCCTTCAATCCGCGCTGTTTCAAGGCGCAAAGCGATTGCCGCGCCACCATTCCGCCGCTCTATCACGCGGAAAGCTCCGCCTTTTCCTGTTTCCATCCGCTGGAAAGGGTGACCGCATGAGCGCTTCCGATTTCCTCATCCTCAATCATGTCAGCAAGGTCTACCGCCGCAACCAGAGCCTTCTGGAAAGGCTGAAAAAGGGGGAGGCCGGCGGCACCAGGGCCGTCAGCGATGTCAGCCTCACCGTTCGCCATGGCGAGACCATGGGCCTGGTCGGCGAAAGCGGCTGCGGCAAGTCCACGCTGGCGCGGCTGGTATCCGGCCTGATGGCGCCGACATCGGGCGAAATCAACTTTCCGCCGAATGCCGCGGGCAACAAGCCGCGCCTGCAGATGATTTTCCAGGACCCCTATTCCTCGCTCAACGGCCGCTGGACGATCGAGGACATCATCGCCGAACCGATCCGCGTGCATAAGCTGCGCCAGGGCCGTGCCGCCATCCGCGCCCGCGTCGATGAACTGCTGGTTCAGGTCGGCCTCTCGGCAGCCGACGCGGAAAAATACCCGCAGGAGTTTTCGGGCGGCCAGCGGCAGCGCATCTGCATCGCCCGGGCGCTCGCCGGCGAACCGGAATTCCTGATCCTTGACGAACCCACGTCCGCGCTCGATGTTTCGGTGCAGGCGCAAATCCTCAACCTGCTGCGCGACCTGCAGAAGAACCTCCACCTCACCAGCCTGTTCATCACCCACAACCTCTCGGTCGTGCGCATCATGGCCGATCGGATCGGGGTCATGTATCTCGGCGAACTGGTGGAGGAGGCAACATCGGAAGAACTGTTCCGCAAGCCGCGCCATCCCTATACCCGCCTGCTGATCGACGCGGCACCGGACATGGATACCAGCGACCGCTCGCTGCATCCGATCGCCGGCGAGTTGCCGAATCCCGCCTTTCCGCCGTCCGGCTGCCGTTTCCATACCCGCTGCCCCTTTGCGCAGGATATCTGTCGTAATACGGTGCCGCCGCAGAAGACGACCGAGACCGGCGGCATGTTCCGCTGCCATTTCGATCTCGACCTCTCGAACGCCTCGGTCTTTCCACCGCCCGCCAAGGTCAAGACCGCCTGATTTCAAGGATGCCCGGATGACGATAGCCTCCCGCCAAGCAACGATCGACAAGGCCGTGGGCTATCTCGATGACGGTTCCTTCGAAGAAACCTTGCGCAAACGCGTGGCGATCCCATCCGCCAGCCGCGTCGCCGCCAACAAGCCGGATCTCTGGCGTTATATCACCGACGACATGCAGCCCTTTTTCAAGCGGCTCGGCTTCACGACGAAGATCTACGAAAACGATACGGCGCCCGGCCCGTTTCTGCTCGCCGAACGCATCGAAGATCCACGCTTCACCACCGTCCTGCAATACGGCCATGGCGATGTCGTCGCCGGGCTGGACGGCCAGTGGGAAGAAGGCCTCACACCCTTCGAGATGACCGAACGGAACGGCGCCTGGTATGGCCGCGGCACGGCCGACAACAAGGGCCAGCATGCCGTGAACCTCGCCGCGGTCGAGGCGCTGCTTGCGGTCAAGGGCTCACTCGGCTTCAATCTCAAATACCTGATCGAGATGGGCGAGGAATCCGGCTCGCTGGGGCTGGAAGAAATGTGCGCCGCCCACAGGGACGAACTGAAGGCGGACGTCTTCATCGCCTCGGACGGCCCGCGCCTTGCCCTCGACCGCCCGACCATTTTTCTCGGCGCCCGCGGCGGCATGTCCTTCCACCTGGAAATCAACGCCCGGGAAAGCTTTCAGCATTCCGGAAACTGGGGCGGCATCCTTTCCAATCCAGGCATCGAGCTCTGCCACGCGATCACCGCGCTGGTCGGCCGCACCGGGCAGATCAAGGTGCCTGAGATGACACCGGGTTCGATCCTGGAAAATGTCCGCATCGCTTTGAAGGATTGCCACATCACGCCCGCCGCCGGCGACCCGCCGATCGAGCCCTGGTGGGGCGAACCGGGGCTCACGCCGGAGGAAAAGGTGTTCGCCTGGAGCTCCTTCGAGGTGATGGAGATGGAATGCGGCAACCTCGCCCAACCGCTCTACGCCATCCCGCCCAAGGCTCGCGCCCGCGTGCAGCTCCGCTTCCCGGTCGGTGTTGATCCGGATGCTGTGGTCCCGGCCGTCCGCAAGGCGCTGATCGATGCCGGTTACGACCGGGTCGTGGTGAAGGACCCGACCGACGCTATCTTCCTCGCCAGCCGCCTCGACCCGGATCATCCGTGGGTCAGACGGGTTGTCGCCTCGATCGGCAAGACACTCGGCGTCCCTCCGGCGATCCTGCCCAATCTCGGCGGCTCGCTGCCGAACAACATCTTTTCCGACCTGCTCGGTCTGCCGACCATCTGGATCCCGCATTCCTATCCCGGATGCCTGCAGCACGCGCCGAACGAGCACCTGCCGATCTCGATCGTCCGCGAAGGCCTCGCGATGATGGCCGGGCTCTATTGGGATATCGGCGAGGCCGAGGCCTGACCTTCAGCTTTCAGCCACTTTCAGCGTCGGATCGAGCTTGTCGCGCAGCCAATCGCCGCAGAGGCTGATCGACAGCGTCGTCAGGAAGATCACGATGCCGGCCGGCACGCCGGTCCACCAGGCGGTGGCGAGGTAGTTGCGCCCTTCACCCAGCATCAGGCCGAGGCTGGTCTGCGGCGGCTGGATGCCGAGGCCGAGGAAGCTGAGCGAGGTTTCCAAAAGGATCAGCTCCGGAAAGTTGAGCGTTACCTGAACGATCAGCACGCTCAGGATGTTCGGCAGGATGTGCCGCGCATAGATGCGCACCGGATGGACGCCGAGCGTGCTGATTGCAAACGCATAACCCTGGCCCTTCGCCTGCAGCACCAGGCTGCGGGTCAGCCGCGCATAGATCTCCCAGCCGTAAAGTCCGACCACCACCAGGAAGAGCTCGAAATTGTTGCCGAAAAAGGCCAGCACCGCGAGCGCGATGATCAGGAACGGCATGCTCGCCTGGAAATCGACGAAGACCATGATGACGTCTTCGACGATCCCGCGGAAATGTGCCGCCAGGAACCCCATCAGCGTGCCGAAGGTCGCACCGATCAGAGAGCCGACGATCGCGATCAGAACGCTCATCCGGGTGGCATAAATGAGCCGGCTAAGCACATCGCGACCAAGCCCGTCGGAACCGAGCAGGAACCGCGGGTCGCCGCCGAGCACGGCCGGCGCCTTCAGGCGGCTGAGCAGGCTCTGCGCCGTGTAGCTGTAGGGCGCCAGATGATCCGCGCCGATCGCGACGATCAGCACGAAGGCCAGCCACGCCATGCAGAGGATGATGACGAGGCGCGGCCTGCCGGCCATCCCGACCCTCAACCAGCCGGCCTTTGCAGCCGGCGCCGATTGTTCGATGCTCATCAGCTTTCCTTGGCCTCGCGGGTTTCGATGCGTGGATCGAGCCAGCCATAGGCGATATCGACGATGAAATTGGTGACGACCATGGTGAGCGCGACGAGGAGCACGATCGTCTGGACGACCGGAAGATCGCGTTGGCCCACCGCATTGACCAGCATCAGGCCGATGCCCGGCCAGGCGAAGACCGACTCGATAACGATCGCCCCGGCGATCAGCGCGCCGAGGCGAAGGCCGAGAATGGTGACGACCGGGATCGCCGCGTTTGGGATGGCGTGGGACGTCACCCGCCTTGTCAGCTTGAGGCCCTTGGCGCGGGCGGTGCGCATATAGGGCTGGTGCAGCACTTCCAGCATCGAGGAGCGGGTAAAGCGCGCCACTGTGCCGGCATTGATGATGCCGAGCGTCACCGCCGGCAGAATGAGATGCCACCAGGTCGAACCGCCCGAACTCGGCAGCACCCGCAAGGTCATCGAGAACAGCAGGATCATCAGGATGGCGAGGAAAAAGTTCGGCATGCTGTGGCCGAAGATCGAAAACGCCATGGCGGCATGGTCGATGCCCGTGCCGCGCTTCAACGCTGCCGCGATACCGGCGAACAGACCGATCACCACGGTGATCGCGAAGCCGGAAAGACCGAGCAGCAGCGTCATCGGCACCCGCTCCAGCACCACCGCCAGCGCCGGCCGGTCGTCACGGAAGGAATAACCGAGATCACCTTGTGCCGCAGAGAGGATGTAGCGGACATATTGTTCGGGCAGCGACCTGTCGAGACCCCACATCGCCCGGTATTCGGCGATGACCGCCGCCGGCGTATCGTCCGGCAGCATCATCGTCACCGGATCGCCCGACAGGCGCAGCACGACGAACACGAAGGTCACCGCAAGCAGCATCGTCAGCAGCCCGCGCACGAGTTTGACGAGGATGAATTGCAGTCTCATGACCGCGTCCCCGGCGCTTCTTCCAACACATTGCGGGCGGCAACCGGGTCGTTGACCAGGAAACCCGAAGCGCCTTCGCGCGTCATGCGCAAAAGCTCCGCGTCGGCAAAGTCCCCGACCCTGCGGCCGGTGGCGCCTTCGCCGGCAGTGATCCAGACCGGCCGGCCGCGCTCGACGTGACCGGCGATGCGCCCCGGCGCCGTGTCCCATTCCCAGATGCGCAGGATATCGCCGCCGGCCGCGAAAAAGGCTTCCTCGTCGAAACCCTTGATCAGCCCGAGGATCGGCCGCGTCCAGCCGCCGTCCCGCATATGACTGACGGAGCCTGACGAATGCAGGCCGAGCGTGAGAGCGCGGTTCGGTACCTTTGCAAGCGCCGCCAGCAGGATATCCAGCGAACCCGGCAACTCGTCCTTCACGTCGAACAGGATCGGCCGGCCTTCCGGCACCGTCTCGAAGAGCAGGGCAAGCGGCGGCGCGGCGGGAAAGCCGTCCGCCTCGATCGCCGCCAGCTCCGCGCTTGCCATATCGGCGATCGCATCGTCCCGGCCGACGAGGCGCTGCAGGTCCTTGTCGTGGCAGCAGACGATCCCGCCGTCGCGCGTCACCCGCACGTCCACCTCGATATAGTCCGCCTTCGCCTCGATCGCCCCGATCCAGGCTGCAGGCGAATTTTCCCGATAGAGGGTGGAATAACCGCGATGGGCGATGATGGCGGGCAGAGACGACATGGCTTTTTCCTGGCTGTTCAAGCGATCAGACGCTCGCGGGCGCGGCGCTCCGCGGGCGTTGCCGCCGGCACGGCGGCCAGCAGCGATCGCGTATATTCATGCTGGGGATTGGCGAAGATTTCGGCGGCAGGCCCGGCCTCGACGATGACGCCCTTCCGCATCACCGCAATCCGGTCGCTGATATGGCGAACGACGCCGAGATCATGCGAGATGAACAGATAACCGATCCCGAAACGAGCCTTGAGATCGTTGAGCAGATTGATGATCTGGGCCTGCACCGAAACATCGAGCGCACTCACCGCCTCGTCGCAGATCACCACTTTCGGGTCGAGCACCAGGGCACGGGCAATCACCGCCCGCTGCTGCTGGCCACCGGAAAGCTGATGCGAAAAGCGCGCGCCCATGCCCGGCAGGCCGACCAGCGCCAGCATCTCGCCCATGCGCTGCTTGCGGCCTGCGGCGTCGAACATCCCATGGGCCTGCATGGCTTCTTCGATCTGGCCGCCGATCGCCATGCGCGGATCGAGCGCCTTAGACGGATTCTGGAAGATCATCTGCACGCCGCGCCGCTCACGCCGCCAGGCGGCGGAACCGATGCGGGCATAGGGTTTGCCATCGAGCGTGACATGGCCTGATGTGGGGGCTTCGATGCCGGCGGCGATGCGCCCGAGCGTCGACTTGCCGCTGCCGCTTTCACCGACGATGCCGAGCGTCTCGCCGGGTTCGAGCGTGATGCTGACCCCGTCGACGGCACGCACGACCGTCTTGCCACCGAACAGGCTGCCGCCGGAGCGATAGACGCGGACGATATCGTCGAGGATCAGCCTGCCTTTCCCGCTCATGAACCCGCCCTCGCGAAGTCCTCGGCAAAATGGCATGCGGCCCGATGCTGATCGGCACCATATATGCCGGCGATCGGGCGAAGCGCAGGCAGCGCCATACATTCATCGCTCGCATAGGGACAGCGTGGCCGGAAACTGCACCCTTCAGGCCGCTTTGACGGGCTCGGCACCGTACCCTCGATCGCGGCGATACGACCATGGCTCGTGGTCGTCGCATGCAGCCGGCAGGCCATCAGCCCGCGCGTATAGGGATGCAGCGGCCGCTCGAAAAGATCGTCGACGGTAGCGGTCTCGACCACCCGGCCGGAATACATGACCGCGACGCGATCGGCGATTTCGGCCACGACGCCGAGATCGTGGGTGACGAAGATCATCGCCGCACCGGTCTCCGCCTGCAGCTCCTTCATCAGCTTCAGGATCTGCACCTGCGTCGTGACGTCGAGCGCGGTCGTCGCCTCGTCGGCGATCAAAAGTTTCGGCCGGCAGGCGAGCGCCATGGCGATCATCACGCGCTGGTTCATGCCGCCGGAAAGCTGGTGCGGATAGGCGTTGGCGCGGCCGGCCGGATCGGGAATGCCGACCGAAGCGAGCAGCTCCACCGCCTGTTTCATCGCCTGGCTCCAGGTGAGCCCGCGATGCACGACCAGCACTTCGGCGATCTGCATGCCGACCCGGCGCACCGGATTGAGCGCCGCCGTCGCATCCTGAAAGATCATCGCCATGTCGCGGCCGCGGATCTCGGCGAGCTGGTTTTCGCGAAGAAGGGAAAGATCCTGTCCGAGAAAGGAAATCCGGCCGGATTTGCGGATCAGCGGCTCGGAGGTCAGGCCCATGGCGGCGAGACAGGTCAGGCTCTTGCCGCAGCCGCTCTCGCCGACCAGACAGAGCGTTTCACCGGCGCGCACGTCGAGCGAAACGTCGATCACCAGATCGGCGCGGCCCGTGCCCACTGTCAGGCCTTCCACCGCAAGAACGGTGTCCGCTCTGGCTGCACCACGGCTTGAGATGGGGTCTCTCCGCCGATTGGAATCGGCGGAGAGACGATCAGCTTCGAGAACCGTCACGAACGTTTGGCCTCGACGGTAAGGTTATAGGGACGCAGGTCCATGTAGTAGAAGTTATAGGGCTTCCAGTTCACGGCCTTGCGCGCGCCGTAGGTTTCGAGCGGCTGGTAGAGAATGGTGCCTGGAGCATCGTCTTCCCATGCGTCGAGCATTTTCTGGAAAACGTCGCGACGCTTGGCGAGATCGGAGCTCTGGTCCAGTTCCTCGCCGAGCTTGTTGAACTCGACAGGCGTCCATTCCTTGTTCTGCTGGGGACCGTTATATGGGCCCCAGAGGTTCCACAGACCGCCGGCGGGGTCAGGATAGCGGATCGAGTTCGACCAGTTACGGACCATCTTGAGATCGCCGGTAATCGTGTCGGTGTTTTCGACGATGTCGAGCTTGCCGTTGATCCCGACGGCCTTCCACATTTCCATGATCGCCTGGGCAGCAGGAACGGCGTTCAGGTAATAGTTGGCGCGGGTCGCGTAGTGGATTTCCTCGCCCTTGTAGCCGGCCTCCTTCAGAAGCTGCCTGGCCTTTTCCGGATTGTAGGCGAGGCCGGCGCGCTTGTCGTCGTAAAGGGCGCCGAATTCGGGGAACTGGTGGCTCTTCGGCACCACGGCCTGGCCGTTCCACAGCGCCTCGACGAGCAGGTTGCGGTCGATGGCGAGGTTCATCGCCTGGCGGACACGCTTGTCCTTGATCACTGGATTTTCGGTGTTGTAGACGAGCACGTGGGCGTTCGCGAGGACGACGCTGCGCGCTTCGATATCCGGATAGCTGTTGATCTGCTGGATCTGGTCCGGCGAGACATTGGCGATGATGTCGAACTCGCCGGAAACGAGACCGGCGATACGGGTCGCCTGTTCCGGCACGACGCGGAAGATGACCGACTGGACGGTCGGCTTGCCGCCGAAATAATCGTCAAAGGCGGCCAGCTTGATGGATTCGTTCGGCTTGTATTCGCTGAGCTTGAACGGGCCGGTGCCGACCGGGAATTTCGGGAACTTGCCGTTGGCGTTGGCCATCCAGTCCTTTTTGTTGACGATCCACGAAGCCCAGGACGCCAGACGCTGCTCGAGGATCGGATCGACGCTTTTGGTGACAAAACGAACGGTCGCGGGATCGATCGCTTCGACTTTTTCAAGTCCGCCGAAAAAGCCCGGACCCTGCTTCATGACGGCGTTCTTGCCGCTGAGACGCTCCGGCGAGAAGGTGAAGACCACGTCGTCGGCCGTCATGATCTCGCCGTTGTGGAACTTGACGTTCGGCCGCAGCTTGACCTCCAGCGTGCGGCCGTCGATGCGCTTCCAGCTTTCGGCGAGCGAGGGCACAAGTTTCGACCCGTCGCCCTTCGGCGAGGACAGGAAATCGCGGCGGATCAGCGTGTCGAACATCGAATAGGTGACGCGGGTACCGACGTTGGAAAGCTCCTGCGCCGGTTCCAGCGTCGGCGGAATGTCGGCAACGGCGACGGTGAGGTCCGGACGGCTCTGGGCCATGGCGGGCAAAACGGAAGCTGCGGCAATAGCGCAAACGGCCATTGCCGTGCGGGAAGCACGGAGAAGGGAGATCATCAGGTAAGCCTCGAAGTGAAACTCAGGCCACCTTATTTATTCCCTGCTAAACTTTTGTGACGCGTGTGCAAACATACAGTCACGATGTCGCTGCAAACCGTCATGCCGGGAAAATCGTCAGGGCCTGCGGGCAACGCCGCTCGCCACCACGGGGCCGGTCGCCACACCTGTCGGCGAGCCGCCGAATGGTTCGAGGCTGACGGCAAGCGTCGCGCCTTCGGCGATGTTGCCGCGAAGATCGGCGGGAATGACGAGTTCCCCCGCGCGGTCCGGCTGGAAGACGCCAAGAGACCGCGGATTGCCGCTTCCGGGCACCAGCCAGAGCTCGAGCGACTTTTCTTCGCGGCCGCCGGCGGCAACAGGCACGATCCGCAAACGGCCGTTTCCGGCATCGTAGAAGGCCAGCAGGCTGATCTGGCTGTTGGTCGAAGAAAGTTCCGCCACCAGCGGAGCCGATCTTTGAGGCTTCGGGCCGGCGCCGGACGCATAGACAATGGCGGCGACAGCTACCGCCGACGTGCCAAGCGAGAGCCACCGCCAGAACTGCGCGGAATTCCACAGGCCGGACGAGGGTGCGACAGCACGCGTGGGGCCGAAGAGCCGCGTTTCAATCCGGCTGAAGACCACCGGGCGCGGTGCGACGTCCTCATACTCGTCATTGAGGGAGGCAAGGTCCGCCTGCCAACGTTCAACGATCCGGGCAAAGGCACGATCGCTCGCCATCCGCTGCTCGACGGCGTGACGCGCCTCCAGCGACAGAACGCCAAGCACATATTCGCCCGCCAGGATCTCGTCCTGCGGCCGCCTGCCCTGACTTTGTTCGCCCGACGTCATCGCTGCATGCACTCTCTCAGTTTGAGAAGGCTCCGGCGCAGCCACGTGCGCACCGTGTTCAAAGGCACCTTCAGTTCTTCCGCCAGTTCAAGATAACTCAAACCTTCCACATAGGCACGTCGAACCGCACCCGCATGCACGGAATCGAGCTCCTGCATGCAATTATCGATGCGGCGGCCTTCATCAGCCATGGCGACCTGCTGCTCCGGGTTGAGAATGCCGTCATCGGCAAGATCGTAGGCATCATCCAGGTCTTCGGCGACAGGTTTCCTGGCCCGCAGGATGTCGATCGCATGATTGCGCGCGATCGCTGCCAGCCAGGCCAGGGGCGAACCGGTATCGACGGCAAAAGTCCTGGAGCGCTGCCAGACCCTGACATAGATTTCCTGAAGCGCTTCTTCCGCGTCGGCCCTGTCTTTCAAGATACGCAGGCAGATCGAAAATAGTTTCGGGCTCGTCGCATTATACAACGCCGCGAACGCTTTGCGATCGCCGATCGCCACGCGATTGATCAGAGCTGCAATCTCATTGTTTTGCATTCGAACAAATCCAGCCGCCTCTGATCTATAGAGAACGCCGGTATCAAAAAACAAGACGCCCGTCGCAAAACTCGGCGTGAGCCACCTGCCTCCAGACCACAGATCCCGCGATGGCGTCCGCCGTCGGTTCGACCCCGGCCGCGACCTGTCGGGGATTTGACCCTTGCCGGCTAGGCGGGCGGCATCTTCTCGAACCTCGGCAGGTCCGGGTCCATGTGGTCCCATTGATGGCCGGCGGCCGTCCAGCAGACGAATTGCGGCTTGTAGCGGCTCGGATCCTCCAGGCGGCCGGCATAGACCACAAAGATGTCCGGGACGGCCGGCAAGGTCAGATAGACCAGTGTCCCGCAATTGGCGCAGAAACCGCGCGACTTCACGTAACCGTTGTCGCCGACGAGATCCCAGGTATTCGCCTGCCCGTGAACCGTCACCGCGGCGCGCGGGAAGGTCAGGTAGGATCCGTGCCCGGTGCCGCTGTCGCGCTGGCATTGACGGCATTGGCAATCGTTCATCACCAGCGGCTCCGCAGAGATGTCGTAGTGAATGGCGCCGCAGGCGCATCCGCCGATATAGGACTTGCTCATGTCATGTCTCCGGATTTGATGGCAGGGATGGCATTGTTTGCCGGACGTCAGGCCGAGAGTTGCGTCGATTGCCGCCACCCGTCGAACACCCGGAAAAGGCCTGAGGCCTCAATACTGGTCGTGACGGCGCAGCCAGGCCATCGGGAACCGGAGGTCGTCCTCGTCGCGGCCCTTCGGCACGAGATCCAGGAAATGGTAGGCGCCGTTGAGCATGTCGACGCCGCGCGAATAGCAGGAATAGGTGTGGAACACCTCGCCGCCTTCATTCCTGCTGAAGACGCTGATGCCGACTTCCTCGGATGCGTTGCTCGGCTGAACCTTGTAGTTGTAATAGGCTTGGCCCGTGGCGAGATCCTCCGGCTTCACCGAGACCTGATAGTCGAAATTGAAATCGCTGCCGTTCGAGGAAAACCACGGGAAGCTCCAGCCCATGCGTTTTTTGTAAGCCTCGATGCTGGCAAGCGGTGCCCGCGAAATGGCAACGAACGTCACGTCGCGATGGTTGAGGTGGATCGGGATGCCGTTGAAATTGTCCGCCCAGAACGAGCACGACTTGCACGCTTCCTCCCAATCGGGCCCGAACATGAAGTGATAAACGATCAGCTGCGAGCGGCCGTCGAAGAGATCCGCCAGGGAAAGCGCGCCATCCGGCCCTTCGAACCGGTAGGATTTCTCCACCCGCTCCCAGGGCATCGCCATGCGGCGGCGCGTCAGCGCATCCCGTTGGCGGGTGAACTCCTTCTCCGCGGCGAGCAACTCAAGGCGGGCCTCCAGCCATTCTTCCGGCGAAACGACTTGATTTCGCATATGAACCTCCTGTTTGTTGAGATGCAGGTTGGTGGTCACGAGATAGACTAGGGCCGGATATCGAATGGTGAGAGTGACAAGTGTGACGGGATTCCGATGGACTCGCTGATCACGGCCGCGGCGCGGGCGCTCGCCTCGGGTGATCCTCTGGGGGCATTGAAGCGGGTGGCGCTGCGCGACGATGCGCCCGCACTTGCGCTCAGAGGCATCGCCATGGCGCAGCTCGGCGATCTCGCCCGGGCAAAGGCCCTGCTCAAAAGTGCCGCCCGCGCGTTCGGCCCGAAAGAGGCGATGGCCCGCGCACGATGCGTCGTCGCCGAGGCGGAGATCGCACTGGTCTCCCGCGATCTTGCGTGGCCGGTAAAGGCACTCGACCAGGCTCGGGCCGTGCTTGAAGCGCATGGTGACCGGGTGAACGCGGCACACGCGGTCAATCTGGAGGTCCGGCGCCTGTTGCTGATCGGGCGCCTCGACGCGGCCGAGCGCATTCTCGCCGCCTTCGACCCACCTCCGCTTCCGCCTGCATCGAAAGCTGCTTATGAACTGGTCGTGGCAGGGGTGGCGATCCGCCGCCTGCAGACGAAGGCGGCGCGCAGAGCACTCGGCCG
The DNA here is from genome assembly GCA_900471605.1 of Hyphomicrobiales bacterium. Classification (GTDB taxonomy): domain Bacteria; phylum Pseudomonadota; class Alphaproteobacteria; order Rhizobiales; family Rhizobiaceae; genus Neorhizobium. The sequence continues at coordinate 108,850 of UCEY01000011.1, forward strand.
CGCCGAGGAAGCCGCGCGGGAAGCCGGCATTCCCGCGCTGACGGCGGAGGTCGAAAGCGCATCCCTTGTCCTGAAGACGCCTGCGGCACGGGTGATCGCACAAGGCCAGGAACGCCTGCTCCTGCTTGAAGAGGTCGAAACGGTCCTCGCCGCGGGGGTGCTGGTGGTGGATGCATGCCGCAATTGCGTGCGGCGCGGAGACACGCAGGTATCTCTTGCGTCTCGCCCGATATTGTTCGCGCTGGCCCGCGCGCTGGGCGAGAGCTGGCCGGGCGACGTGCCGAGAAGCGCGCTGCTTTACCGCGCCTTTCGGGCCCGTCACGCGGACGAATCGCATCGCGCCCGGCTGCGGGTGGAAATCGGGCGGCTGCGGGCCGAACTCCGGGGACTGGCGGACGTTACGGCGACAAGGAGAGGCTTTGCTCTGACGCCATGCGGCAACCACGACGTCATCGTGCTGGCGCCGCCGGTCGAAGAACAGCATGCGGCGGTGCTCGCCTTCCTTGCCGATGGCGAGGCGTGGTCGAGCTCGGCGCTGGCGATTGCGCTTGGGGCGAGCGCCCGCACCGTGCAGCGGGCGCTGGAACAGCTTTCGGACGCCGGCAAGGTGCAATGGTTCGGTCAGGGACGCGCACGCCGGTGGATGACCCCGTCCGTGCCGGGTTTCCCGACAATCTTGTTACTCCCCGGTCCGCTCCCGAACGACTAGGATGAGCACATGAAAAAATCTCAAGCCGAAATCATCCGAGAATATGGACCCTTCCCGGGGGCCGATCGCGTGAATGGCGTCACCTTCGACGGCCAGCACGTCTGGTTCGCCTCCGGAGACAAGCTGAACGCCTTCGATCCGGCAAGCGGCGAAACGGTGCGTTCCATCGATGTCGCCTCGCATGCGGGAACGGCCTTCGACGGCAGGCATCTGTTTCAGATCGCCGAAGATCGCATCCATAAGATCGATCCGAAGACGGGCACCGTCGTCGCGACGATCCCCGCGCCCGGGAATGGCGGCGATTCCGGTCTCGCCTGGGCGGAGGGCGCGCTCTGGGTCGGCGAATATCGCGGCCGCAAGATCCATCAGGTCGATCCCGATACGGGCAGGATCCTCCGCACCATCGAATCCAATCGCGTCGTCACCGGCGTGACCTGGGTCGACGGCGAACTCTGGCACGGCGTCTGGGAAGGCGACGAAGGCGAAGTGAGGCGTATCGACCCCGAGACCGGAACCGTGCTGGAAATGCTCGAAATGCCGCTGGGCGTGGGCGTCTCCGGCCTTGAATCCGATGGCGCGGATCAATTCTTCTGCGGCGGCGGGACCAGCGGCAAGGTGCGGGCCGTGCGCCGCCCCCGGTAACCTTCGCAGCTCGCCCGGAGAACCGGTGCCGGCCGGCGCACCGTCATCGATGTCGCCCCGATGCGCTCCTGAAAACACCGCTCGTCAATCCTTCGCCATCCGGCCGCGTCGGAACATGCGAAATCTGGAACGCCGGTAGAGGATCAACGGGAAAAACAACGCTCGAAAGCGGCATCGATGACAGCGAGTTTTGCCGCCTGTGCCTCGATCATCTCCCGCACGAAGCCGGCTGAGACCCACATGGCGGAATTGCCCCGCCGGCCCGCCCATCCCAGGCTTCCCATGGCCTCAGCCTCGCGCAGCTTGCGGTCGAGATGGGTGCGCGAGAGCTTCAGCCATCCTGCCATGTCGGCCAGCGAAGCGACCGGTGTCGGATAGCGCCGGCCGTCGGAACTGATCTCGCCGAGCCCCGCGAAGAGCCATTCCATGATCACTCCGCCGTTGTTGAGCCAGGTGAACAGCGAAAACGTTTTCTGGGGCTGGCGAATGACGGGGTCCGTCAGCAGGCCGTCGGCGATTTCCGGCTGCAGACGGGCGATGGCGCCTTCCGCAGCCTGAAATACTTCCAGACGACGGCCGTTGTCGAAACGGTCGAGCGTGACCAGATGTATCGCGGCCCAGGTATGGATCGCTTCCAGTGCGACGGTCGAGATGGATATGGGCCGCGAGCGTCGGTCGTTAGCTGCATCCACCAGGCTGGCGTAACCGTAATGGATCATTTCCTTGATGAAGGCGTCGCCGGTGTTGCGGCTGGAGACCGCGTGCTCGGTGACGCTTGTCAGGAAACGGGAGAGCGTCGTCAGCTCGCCCTGCGCGGCGGCTCGGAAATGAAGGCCCAATGCCATATGGCCAAGCAGCCAGCGCTGCTGTGTCGCAAAAACGGAACTCAGCCGCGGATTGGCGCTGTAGGCCTCCAGCATCGTCACCGACTGCTGCTTGATCAGGGGAAGGATCAGCGCGCTGTCCGCTATCTGCAGGGCCGTTATCGCCATTCGTCGATCCAAAGGACTTGTGCAAAAATTCGCGGGCCACGTCGATGATATGAGAACATGCATGGCGATGACCGCGACCGCAGCCGGGTGCTTTCCGTAGCGGCTTGCGTTCTTACCGGGCCCGACGAGGCGAGGCAACGACTTTTGCTTACGGCTTCGTTGCGGTGGCCAGTTTGGATTTGGAGATTTGCAGAGGATTTCTTGTATTTTACGGAGGAGATTTTTTGGGCTTTGGTTGCGGGGGCAGGAT
>UCEY01000097.1 GCA_900471605.1 Hyphomicrobiales bacterium
GCTTTTCCACGAAGGCCGCCTTGCCCAGGACGGCGTGCCGGCCGAAGTCATCGCCCGCTACCATGAGCTTGCGGCATGAAAACGCTCTATGTGGAGGGCGACACGTTTCTGCACCGGCTTTCACCGCGCCCGAAACTTCTCGGCCTCGCGGCGGTCAGCCTCACCCTCTTTCTGATCCATTCGCCCGCCGTTCTGTCAGGCGCGGCCATTCTCGGCGGTTTCGTCTACGCGTCGCTCCGGCTCGGGTGGCGGCAATCCTGGCTACGGCTGCGGCCGATCGTGCTGACCATCGCGATCGTTGCGCTGTTCACGCTCGCTTTCAACGGCCCTCATGACGCGCTGGTTGCGGCGACCCGGCTGACGGCGCTTGCCTTCTTCGCCGCGGTCGTAACGGCGACCACCAGCACCGGCGATTTCATCGACGAGATCACACGTCTTGCCATGCCGCTCGAACGTCTGGGGGTCGTCAAGGCCGCCGATATCGGGCTTTCGATCGGTCTCGTCATCCGTTTCGTGCCGGAAATCCTCAGCCGCTACCAGGCCATCCGCGACGCCCATCGCGCCCGAGGTCTCAAGCCGAAACCGCTGACGCTTGCCGTGCCACTCATCATCCTGACGCTCAAAAATGCCGACGAGATTGCCGCTGCCATTGACGCACGCGGCATCCGGGCGCAGAAATAACGGCACGTAAAGACCTGAGGATTCGCATCGCATGACCACCCGTGATCTCGTTCTGGCCGCCCTTTTCGCCGCCATTATCGTGGCGCTCGGTCTCGTGCCGCCGATCATGCTCGGGTTCATTCCGGTGCCGATCACGGCGCAGTCGCTGGGCGTCATGCTGGCGGGCGTGATCCTCGGCGCCAAGCGCGGCGGTTTCGCGGTGCTTCTGGTCCTGCTGCTCGTCGCAATCGGCCTGCCGGTGCTGTCGGGCGGACGCGGCGGCCTTGCCACCTTCGCCTCGCCGACGGCCGGTTATCTCGTCNNCGGCCGTCGTCACCGGTTATTGTTCCGAGCGTTTCGTCGATCGGTCACAGACCGGGATCGTGCAAATCACCGGATTTTTCCTCGCGGCGCTGCTCGGCGGCGTGGTCATCGACCATGCGCTCGGGGTCATCTACCTCGCCTATGTCACAGGAACCGGGCTTTCGACGGCCTTCATCGGCGATCTCTCCTTCATTCCGGGCGATGTGCTGAAGGCGATGATCGCGGCACTTGCGGGGCGCGCCGTGATGGTCGGGTATCCGCTGCTGCCGCAACGGGCCTGATCACAGCCTTTTATCAATCCAAGAACTGATAGAGCCAGTCGCGCAGGTCTTCTGGAAGCGGGATCGGCTCCTTGCTCTCGGGATCGCAGGTTATCCAGACGATCTCGGCCTCCGCGACGGCCTCGTTGCCCCGCAGCATATGCACCAGAAAACCGGCGGACTTTCCGCCGATCTTGCTGACGCCGATATGGGTGTGGACGATATCGCCGAGTTTCAGGGCCGAATGGAACGTGCAGGTGATCTTGCCGATGCTGAAGAACGGATCGTCCTTCTGCGGCTTGCGGCGACGCCAGAATTCCGTGACGGCTTCTTCCGCCCGCACGACATAGGATGACCGGAACATCTCTCCGTTCATGTCGACATCCCGGAAGGGAACCCGGAATTCCTGAGACTTGACTGACTCTTTCGCCACGATGCCCTCTGGGTTGCACCCACTCATGTAAGACCATTCTTTCAAGCTAAACAAGTGCGAGAGCAAGGGGTTGCAGCTTGAAAAAGTCCGCTTTCTGCGCCATGTCGGAGAGGTCCAGACCGGACTGACCCTCACGAGGCCGCCGCATGACCACGCGCCTTTACGAACACAAGATCTTCCTCGAACACCGTACGCCCGAAGGACATCCCGAAAGGGCGGACCGGCTTCGATCGCTGGCGATCGCGCTGGAGCATCCGAATTTCGCCCGGCTCGACCGCAAGGACGCGCCACAGGCGAACGAGGACGCCGTTCTGCTTGCCCATCCGGAAGAGCACCTGCGGGCCGTGATGCGCGAAATTCCCGAGGAGGACACGATCCGCCAGATCGAGGCCGACACCTATGTGGGGCCGAAAAGCCTGCAGGCGGCGCTGACCGGGATCGGCGGCGCGATGGCGGCGATCGACGACGTGGCGACCGGCAAGGTGGACAATGCCTTCGTGGCGGCAAGACCGCCCGGCCATCACGCCGAAAAAGACAAGGCGATGGGTTTCTGCCTGTTCAACAACGCCGCGATCGCAGCCCGGCATGCACAGAGGAAATACGGCATCGAGCGCGTCGCGATCGTCGACTGGGACGTGCATCACGGCAACGGCACCCAGGACATCTTCTGGGACGATCCGTCGGTTCTGTTCTGCTCGACCCACCAGATGCCGCTTTATCCCGGCACCGGCGCCAAGGACGAGACCGGCACCAGGAATAACGTCGTCAACGCCCCGCTTTCGCCCGATACCGGCAGCGAACATTTTCGCGAAGCCTTCAAGAGCCGCGTGCTGCCGGCGCTCGACAATTTCCGGCCGGATTTCATCATCATTTCGGCCGGCTTCGACGCGCATCACCGCGATCCACTGGCGCAGATCAACCTTGTCGGCGACGATTTCGACTGGGCGACCGGGCGGCTGATGGAAATGGCGGGGAAGTATGCCAACAACCGGGTCGTCAGCCTGCTCGAGGGCGGATATGATCTCGAAGGGCTCGCCGAATCGGCGGGCATGCACATCTGCAGACTGATGAAGGGATAGACGATGACCGAAAACACCGAGAGCCTCGATGTGAGCGGCTATTCCTTCGAAAAAGCCGTCGCCGAACTCGAAAGCATCGTGGCGCGGCTGGAGCGCGGCGACGTGGCGCTCGACGAGTCGATCGCCATCTACGAGCGCGGCGAAGCGCTGAAGAAACACTGCGAGAAACTGCTGACGGCCGCCGAAAACCGCATCGAAAAGATCCGCCTCGACCGCGCCGGCAAGCCGCAGGGCGTCGAGCCGCTCGACGGCGAGTGAGCTTCCCCGCCTAAACCAAAGTCTTACGACCTTCGCACGGAATGCGTCATAAACCGATTGACGCACCGGAAGTGCCTCCCCATGATGGCCTCCATCTTATGGTTGTTTTGGGAGGAGACCATTATGAATTTCGGCGTGAAGGCCAGCAAAATCAATCTCATGTTCGCGGCGACGCTCGCCGTTTCGACGGCGTTTTCAGCCGCCGGCGCGAAGGCTGCGGAATTTATCAACGTGCTGACCGGCGGCACGTCGGGCGTCTATTATCCGCTCGGCGTCGCGCTTGCGGAAATCTACGGACAGGGGATCAAGGACAGCNNGTGCAGGCGACGAAGGCCTCCGTCGAAAACCTCAACCTGCTGCAGGCAGGACGCGGCGAGATCGCCTTCTCGCTCGGTGATTCCGTGCAGGAAGGCTGGAAGGGCAACAAGGAAGCGGGCTTCCCCGCCAAGCTCGACAAGCTGCGCGGCATCGCCGCCATCTATCCGAACTATATCCAGGTGGTGGCGAGCGCCGAATCCGGCGTGAAGACGCTTGCCGACCTCAAGGGCAAGAGCCTGTCGGTCGGCGCCCCTGCCTCCGGCACCGAGCTCAACGCCCGGGCGATCTTCACCGCCGCCGGCATGTCCTACAAGGATCTGGGCAAGACCGAGTACCTGCCGTTCGCCGAATCGGTCGAACTGATCAAGAACCGCCAGCTTGATGCGACGCTGCAATCGGCCGGCCTCGGCGTTGCCTCGATCCGCGACCTTGCGACCTCGCTGAAGATAAACGTCGTGGCGATCCCGGCCGCCGAAGTCGCCAAGATCGGCGCGCCCTATGTCTCCGTCAAAATCCCGGCCGGCACCTATGAGGGCCAGACCGCGGATGTCGAGACCGCCGCCGTCGGCAATTTCCTGATCACCCATTCAGGCGTCTCGGACGAGACGGTCTACCAGATGACCAAGCTGCTGTTCTCCAACCTGCCGAAGCTTTCCGCAGCCCACGCGGCCGCCAAGGCGATCGACGTGAAGAAGGCGCTGGAGGGCATGCCCGTGCCGCTGCATCCGGGCGCCGAGCGGTATTACAAGGAAGTCGGGTTGATCAAGTAAAGGGAGCGATTGCCCCTCATCCGCCCTGC
>UCEY01000002.1 GCA_900471605.1 Hyphomicrobiales bacterium
TGACGGGGGAGGCGGCGGGGGCGATTGATCCGCCCCTGAACTGCGGCCGGGCCGGCATCGCAGTCATTCGGCGGCCTCCTGCAGGCCGCCCTTGACGCCATTGCGCGCCGTCTCGATATCCGAGCGCATCCTGCGCACCAGCGCAAGCTCGGCCTGGAAATCGACGTAATGCGGCAGCTTCAGGTGTTCGACGAAGCCTGTCGCCTGCACGTTGTCCGAATGCGAGATCACGAATTCCTCGTCCTGCGCCGGCGCGGTAATGTCCTCGCCAAGTTCTTCGGCGCGCAGCGCCCTGTCGACCAGCGACATCGACATCGCTTTGCGTTCGCTCTGGCCGAACACCAGGCCGTAACCGCGGGTAAACTGCGGCGGCGCCTTGGACGAACCCTTGAACTGGTTGACCATCTGGCATTCGGTGACGCGGATGCGGCCGAGCGAGACGGCGAAGCCGAGCTCAGGCACCTCCAGCTCGACCTCCACCTCGCCGATCCGGACCTCGCCGACGAAGGGATGGTTGCGGCCGTAACCGCGCTGGGTGGAATAACCGAGCGCCAGGAGGAAACCCTCGTCGCCGCGGGCAAGCGCCTGCAGGCGCAAATCGCGGCTCATCGGGAATTCCATCGGCTCGCGGGTCAGGTCTCCGGCCTGATGGTCCTCGGAAAATTCGCCGTCCGCCTCGATCAGGCCCTCATGGGCGAGAATGTCGGAGACCCGCATGATGTGCTCTTGCGGCGTGTCGCGGCGTTCCGGCTCGTCGACCGGTTCGTCGGTCAGCAGCGAAGGGTCCAGCAGGCGGTGGGTATAGTCGAAGGTCGGGCCGAGAAGCTGGCCGCCCGGCAGGTCCTTGTAGGTCGCCGAAACCCGCCGCTCGACCTTCATCGCCGCCGTGTCGACCGGGACGGAAGAGCCGAAGCGCGGCAGCGTGGTGCGATAGGCGCGAAGCAGGAAGATCGCTTCGATCATGTCGCCACGCGCCTGGCGGACGGCGAGTGCCGCCAGCGCCCGGTCATAGAGCGAGGCCTCGGCCATCACGCGATCGACGGCAAGGCCGAGCTGCTCGACAATCTGCTCGATGGTAACGGAAGGAAGCGAACGATCACCCCGACGCCGGTCGGCCAGCAGCCTGTGGGCGTTGTTGATGGCGGCTTCGCCACCCTTGACGGCAACATACATGGTTCATTCTCCTGGCCATCACCGGCATCCCATCGAAGATGCGGGAAGGGTTGGTCACTCTGCCCAAAGGGTAAAAGTCAGGCATCGGTTCATTGCGTTGCGATCCGCGCCGTCCGCGGCAGGCACAACAGGTTCTTGCCCGCCGTCAGGATGACATCGACGCCGCGCGGAAAGAGCGCCCTATTGTCGGCCCAGAGCCGCGGGAAGACTTCCGGCAGCCCCTTCACCATCACGGTCGTCGCATGCGGAATGCCGGGGCCGGTCAGCGTCAGCGGCTGGCCTTCGCCAAGCGCCGCGACCTCGATCACCAGCGTCGTCGAACGGTCCGGATATTCCTGGGTGCCGGCCGAAAACAGGCCGAACGAGGCAAGCGTCGCGCCGGCCTCCACGAAGGCGAAACGGGCCTCTGCCTTTTCGCGGGTGATCGGCGCTCCGGTATGGAAGCCGATCCATTCACCGGTGGCCGATTTGAAAAGGCCGGCGCTCAGCCATACGGGCGTTTCATGGTCGCACAGGGTGATGGCGATCGCACCCGCCGCTCCCCCAAGCGGCTCGGGCTGACCGACATCCGGTCCGACGGTGCGGATCGTTCCCGGACGGGCCATGCCGTCCATGAGCATGCGGAACACGCCCTGGGATTCGAAAACCGGCTCGCCGAACCCGCCGGAAAGCGCTTGCGCCTTGATGTTCATCAGTCCTCTCCCCGAACCATGGTGAAGAAATCGACGCGGGTCGCTGCCGTCTCCTCCGCCTTTTGTCTGTCCTCCGCCGCGATGCGGGCCTCGATCGGCCCAAGCAACGTGGTCTCCACGAAATCGCGCGTGGCCGCCTCCTGCCACAGTGCGTCGAAAATGGCCGCGAGCCGGACATTGTCCTTGGACGTGCCGAGCGCCTGCGCATGGCCGGCAGTGCCCGAGGCCAGGAGCACGGTCGCCCGCGTCACGGTCGCCTCGCCGAGATTGAAGGGCGCGCCGCCTCCGCCGATGCGGCCGCGGACCATCACCAGCCCGGTCTCCGGCCCGCGCACGGGCTTTACCTCGGGTTTTTCTGGAAGCCCGTCCCAGGCGGCACGCAGTTCGTTCGCCGTCGCCCGCGCGAGCAGGCCGGCAGCACGGCGGCGCGGGGCGAGTTCTGCATTCGGTGCGATTTGTTTTGCCGGGTCCATTGCCAAGTTCCTAAATGTCTATTAATATAGACAACCATACAAATCATATGTACTCCTAACTTCTCGATATAACAAGCGTGTGACATGGATACGGGGCAGGCAAACGTTCACCGGCAAAACGGCGTGGCGCTCTGGCGGCAGATCGCCGACCGGATCCGCGCTTCGATCGCCAACGGCGATTATGACGCGAGCGGCAAGGTGCCCCCGGAATTCACGCTCGCCGCGCAGTTCGGCGTCAATCGCCATACGGTCAGAAGCGCGCTCGCGGCGCTCGCCCAGGAAGGAATCGTCCGTTCGGTACAGGGGCGCGGCACGCTGATCGAGCGCAAGGAGCGGCTGAACTTCCCGATCACCCGGCGCACCCGGTTCAGCGAAGGCATCGGCGATCAGGCCCGCGAAAAGGAAGGCCTGCTGCTCCATTCGGCGCGGGAGCCGGCGTCAGCCGATCTTTCGGCCCGCCTCCACATTGCTGAAGGTGCGCCGGTAATCCGGCTGGAAACGCTGAGGAAGGCCGACCGTCGCCCGGTCTCCCGTTCGACCACCTGGTTTCCGGCCGAGCGTTTCGGCGGCATCGAGGAAGCTTACGAAAAGACCGGCTCGATCACGGCTGCGTTCCGGAAGCTTGGGCTTGCGGACTATCTGCGCGTTTCCACGGAAGTGACGGCGATCCATGCGGACGGGGCGGATCTCGCCGACCTGCAGCTGTCGCCCGGAGCCATCATCCTCGTCGCCCGCGCGCTCAACACCGATCCGGACGGCGTGCCGGTGCAATATGCAATCAGCCGATTTCCGGCCGACATGGTGCAGTTCACGATCGAGAATTGAGTATCGAGATCTACTTGTGTAGTTGCGAAACTATAATTATATTTTTGCAATGAACCTGATGCGTTTTGAATGGGATCGCGCAAAGGCGGCAACGAACGTCAAGAAGCACGGCATCAGCTTCGAGACCGCTGCTCGTGTTTTTGCCGACCCTTTCGTCCTGATTGAGCAGGATCGCATCGAAGGTGGAGAGCAGCGTTGGCAGGCACTGGGTTCTGTTGATGGTCTCGCCATCCTGCTCGTGGCTCACACCGTCTATGATGACGAGGAGGATGACGGTCAGACCTCCGAAGTGATCCGCATCATTTCCGCACGAAAGGCCGATCCGAAGGAAAGACGACGTTATGAAGAAGAGCGCTGATATCGTTCGATACGAGGTCGACAAGGATAGTCTGCCGCCTCTGACCGACAAGCAGAAAGCCGAGCTGGCGGCTCTGTCGGAGCTTCCGGACGAGCAGATAGATTTCAGCGACATTCCGGGCCTGAGCGAAGAGCAGCTTCAGAATGCAGGAAGGGGGCGATTTTATCGCCCCTTGAAACAGCAGATCACGGCCAGAGTGGATGCCGATGTAGTTGACTGGCTCAAGTCCCAAGGCAAAGGGTATCAGGCCCGCATGAACGCCATTCTACGTCGCGAAATGCTGGCGTCGCTGAAATCCCAGAAACGGACCTGATTGTGCCCGGCGCTCAGTGCGCGCCGGACATGTCGCCGAGGATGTCCTTGGATGCCACGGTCGAGTCTGCCTTCAGCGTGTAGACCATCGGCACGCCGGTCGCGAGGTTGAGCTTGAGGATCTCTTCCTGGCTCAGCCGGTCGAGCACCATCACCAGCGCACGCAGCGAATTGCCGTGGGCGGCGACCAGCACCTTTTCGCCGCGCAGCACGCGGGGCAGGATTTCCGTCATGTAATAGGGCCAGACGCGGGCGCCGGTGTCGCGCAGCGATTCACCGCCCGGCGGCGGCACGTCATAGGAACGGCGCCAGATATGCACCTGCTCCTCGCCCCACTTGGCACGGGCATCGTCCTTGTTGAGGCCGGAGAGGTCGCCGTAATCGCGCTCGTTGAGCGCAAGGTTGCGGATCGTTTCCAGATCCGGCTGACCGACCTTGTCGAGGACGATCTTCAGCGTGTTCTGGGCGCGCTTCAGGTCCGAGGTGAAGGCGATGTCGAACTTGATGCCGGTCTCGGCCAGCGCCACGCCGCCGGTCTCGGCTTCCTGGATGCCGAGCGGGGTGAGGTCGGGATCGCGCCAGCCGGTGAACAGGTTCTTGAGGTTCCATTCGCTCTGACCGTGGCGAACGAGGACGAGAGTACCGCTCATGAGATGATTTCCTTCCGGGGAGATTTTCAGGAAAGCCCGAGCACGTCGAGCATGGAATAGTGGCCGGGCTTCTTGTCGCGCGCCCATAGCGCTGCGGCAACCGCGCCCCGCGCGAAGATCGAGCGGTCGCGCGCGCTGTGCGAGAGCGTCACGAGTTCGCCTTCGCCGGCAAGGATGACCGAATGGTCGCCGACGACCGAACCGCCGCGCAGCGTCGCGAACCCGATCGTGCCGGTCGGTCGCGCTCCCGTATGGCCGTCGCGCACACGGACGGACTGGCTTGCGAGATCGATGCCGCGGCCTTGCGCGGCCGCTTCGCCGAGCAGCAGCGCCGTGCCCGAAGGCGCATCGACCTTGTGCTTGTGATGCATTTCGACAACCTCGATATCCCAGCCCGCTGCGGGAAGCGCCTTCGCAGCCTGCGCGACGAGCACGCCGAGCAGGTTGACGCCAAGGCTCATATTGCCGGATTTGACGACGCGCGCATGTCGGCCGGCTGCCTTGAACTTCTCCTCGTCCTCGACCGAGCATCCCGTGGTGCCGATCACATGGACGATCCGTGCCTGCGCGGCGAGCACCGAGAAGGTGACGCTGGTCGCCGGCGTCGTGAAATCGAGAACGCCCTCGGCATCGAGAAAGGCTTGCAGCGGATCGGCGGTTACTGGAATGCCGAGCGTTCCGACACCCGCGAGTTCGCCCGCATCCTTGCCGATGAACGGCGAACCCTCGCGCTGGACGGCCGCGTGCAGCGTCACGCCTTCGGTTTCGTGGATGACCCGGATCAGGGCCTGACCCATGCGACCCGCTGCGCCGACCACCACGAGTTTCATGTCATTTGTGGTCATGGGCGGCGCAGTCCTTGGCTGTTTGGAATGTCTGTCGGCGATTGCGAATTTCGCGACGAACCTAGAGCCCGTCACGATCCAGTGCAAGTACCGAGCACGGGGCGTATTTTTGCCGAACCGCTAGCCGGAATATGGCCTCCAATGCGGAGCCACGCCTTCCCGGCTTGCCGCGTGATGCAGGGAGACGCTTCCCGGTGTCGTATCAGCGCCCCTGCAGAACCTTGACGACTTTCGCGGTAATATCGCCCCGTCGCGTCTTTTCGAAGTCCTCATAGGTCAATCTGCCGGACGCCACTCCGTTGATCACGCGCTGGCAGCCAAGAGCCGGGGCCTTGCTTTCGGAGACGTCCAGCAGAAGCGCCAGGTTTTCGATCGTCTCCTTGCGCCACTTATGCTGGACGCAATGGGCTATTGTCTTGGCACGCAAGGCGGCGCTGCCTTCGAGTGCGGTGGAGGCGGCCTTGTATCTCTCAGGCGTCGCCTGCGTCGCACAGCTTGCAAGCGCCGCCGCGACGATGGCGACCGCCAGCATCCGATAAGAAAGGATCAGCATGGTTCGATTCCGATTGATATGCGGCGGGCCAAGTTTACTTACCTCGCAAGGCTGCGATGGCACCCTTGGTGAGTTCGTCTTCATTGAAAGACTGCCAATCCTTGTACTTCAGCTTGCCGGAAGCGATTGAATTGACGATGCGCTGGCAAAGCAGGCGAGGATTTTTGGCGTCTGCTGTGCTGACATACCAAGAGAAGGCTTCACGCGATCGGGCGTTCCAGTCGTGGCCTTCTCCGACGCATTTCACGACAAACTTCTCGCGGAGAGACGCACTTCCCTTCAATGCTTCGGCTGCCGCTTCATAATTGTCCTCCGTCAGGCAGCCTGTCAGGCCAATGCAGAGCGCGGAAATCGCTAAGCCACGGAAAATATTAGAAAACATGAAAATATGCCCCTCACTCAATGAGGGCCCTATTTCCATCAGGAATTGAAAAAGCGCAAGAGCCTAACCGCGCCAGCGGCGGCCGTCGGTTGAAATCCCATAGGCCGAAGGGGTGCGGGCAAAGCTTGCCAGCCCGGCCAGCGCCGCCTGCGGATGGGTCACCACGAAGGTGGGGATCGTGCCCATCAGTTCCGTATGCGGCGCCTTGTCCTCGAAGGCTCCGCGGAACTCGGGGCCTTTCAGCGCCGGAATGATCTTCTGCGAAATGCCGCCGGCGAGATAGACGCCGCCGCGCGCCATGAAGATCAGTGCCATGTCGCCGGCGACCCGGCCGAGATAGGTGGCAAACAGCGAAAGCGTTTCGACGGCCTGGGGATTCGTGCCGTTCAGCCCGTGGGCGGTGATATCCGCCGGATCGGAAAACGCAGGCTGCACGCCGTCGGCCGCGCAGACGGCCTGGTAGATATTGACGACGCCGCGCCCGCTCAGGATCTCTTCTGCGGAAACGCGTCCCTCGATGCGCTTGAGATGCGGAAAAATCTGGAAATCCCGCTCCGAGCGCGGGCCGACATCCACATGTCCGCCTTCGCCGGGAACCGGAAACCACATGTGCCGAGCATAGACGAGGCCGGCGACGCCGAGCCCGGTTCCAGGGCCGAGCACGACGCGTGACGCCATATGCGGTTCGTTACTGGTGCCGAGCGCCTCGCGGTATTCGTCCGAGAGAGCCGCCACCGCAAGCGCCTGCGCTTCGAAATCGTTGACAACAAGCACGTCCTCGAAGCCGAGATCGGCGATCATGCCTTTGGGGCGCACCACCCAGTCGCAATTGGTGAGGTCGATCTCGTCGCCGTCGATCGGCCCGGCGATGGCGAGGATTGCCGAGCGCGGCTGTACCGAACTCGTATCGAGCACGATCTTCTGGATCGCATCGTCGATGGTCGGATAGTCCGCGGTACGCACGTTCGGGAACGGTTTCGGTTCCGCATAGGCGTCGAGAAGAATGGAGAAGCGGGCATTGGTGCCGCCGATATCGCCGATCAGGATCGGAAAGGGCAGCTTGTCGGTCTTCATGGTATCGGCCATCGGGAAGCTTAGTCCTTCTGAAAGTCGATGAGTTTTTCGGCTGTGGCGCGGTTGAGCGCCATCGGAATATCGTAGACGGTTGCGAGACGGGTCAGCGCCTTGACGTCGACGTCATGGGGAAGCGCGCTCAACGGGTCGATGAAGAAAACCAGCATATGGACCTCGCCGGTGGCGATCATCGCGCCGATCTGCTGGTCACCGCCGAGCGGCCCGCTTTTCAGCCGCGTCACCTCAAGGCCCGGACAGGCATCCTGGACGCGGCCGCCGGTCGTACCCGTGGCGACGATCCGGAAGCGCGATAGCGCGGCCTGGTGATGGCGGGCGAAATCCGCCATGTCATTCTTCTTCTGGTCGTGCGCGATCAACGCGATGCAGGGCTTGGCCGACATGATGGGGTTGTCCTCGCCAGAACGTTTTTTCAATCGATTTGTGATGCGTTCTAGCGTGCCGCTTCGGTCTTGGGAAGGTCGCGAGGCGGCCGGTCATTTCGATTGCCGGCCTTATTCGAAACTATTGCAGCGGGCGGGGCGTCGGAACCGGCACGTCGTCGGATGCGGGTGGCGGATCGTTGATGATCGCGTCGATATTCCTGGCCGGTGCCGATGCCGCCGGCTGCGCCGTGTAGGCCATCGCGCTGCCCCCGTAAGTCGCGTCTTCTTCGGAGCGTGCGGGCGCGGCGATCACGGCCGCGCAGGCTTTCGGCAGGTCGGAGAGCATCACCTGGCGCGGCTTGACCGGCTTCTTGTTCGGATCAGGCTTGGGCGGTGGCGCCCACGGTTCCTTGGTGAACCACCAGGCAAACCCCTTGCTGTTGCAGTCGTCCCCGGCCGGCACCGCGGCCTGTTTCTGGCAGGTCGTGGAACCCGGCGGGCAGGAGATGCGGATATGGAAATGTTCGTCATGGCCATAGATCGGCCGCACCTTGCCGAGCAGGTTGCGGTCGCCGGTCCAGGTCTCGCAGAGCTTCTTCTTGATGGCCGGGTTGACGAAGACGCGCTCCACCTGCGGATAGCTCGCCGCCTGCATGATCAGCTTGGCGTGGGTGCTGGTCCAGCGGCTTGAATCGACGGTCAGGAACTTGCTCTTGTCGAGCATGGAGGTGAACGGCAGGCTTTCGCGCTGCTGCACCGTCAAAGGCTGGGCGGGCTTCGGGGTGAACCAGACATCCGCATCGAGGCCGATCTGGTGCGAGGAATGGCCGTTGATCATCGGGCCGCCGCGCGGCTGCGAGATGTCGCCGACGAGAATGCCGGAACCCCAGCCGAGCCTTGCGGCATCGCCGGAGAACCGTTCGAGCAGCGCGATCATCTCCGGATTGCCCCAGCGGCGGTTGCGCGAAAGGCGCATCGCCTGCCAGGTCGGCCCGTCGGTCGGCAGCGCCACGGCACCCGACATGCAGCCCTTGGCATAGAAACCGAGCGGTTCCGCCTCCGCCTTGCTCGGGAGCTTCATGCCCCCGAAAAGCTGTTTCGCCGGCGTGCCTTCCTGGGCCGCCGCCGAGGCAGTGAAGCTGCCGCATAGGACCGCGGCCATCGTCAGTCGCAGAATTGTACCCGAAATCGATCTCATGCCTATCCGCCGCAAATCACCTGATCGCTTCCAAACTACCGTGAAACAGGATTTTGGTGAAATGGAGATGGTGGGAGGCTGGCCGATTTCCGGAAGATAACGCCGGATAAAACGGATGTGAGCGGGGAACTCCTGTTTTTCGCCGCCTTTTGCCTTATGCTTCATTGCAACAAAGAAACTCGAAATGGGGTAATGCATGCTCTTGGCCCGGCTGAAGATAGCCTTCGTGATCGCGCTCACTGGAACGTCCCTGGCGGTATCGACGGCGACCGCCCAGGAGCCGAAATGGCGGCACGGCATGGCCGTCGTCGGTGACCTGAAGCTGCCGGAGGATTTCAAGCAGCTCCCTTATGTCGATGTGAACGCGCCGAAGGCCGGCGAGCTGCGTCTCGGCGAGGAGGGCACGTTTGACAATCTCAATCCGGTGATCGACAGGGGCACCGTAGCCGCGGGTGCCGGTATTATCTATGACACGCTCATGAAGCGGTCTGAGGACGAGGTTTTCGGAACCTACGGCCTCTTGGCCGAAGCCGTATCCTATCCCGACGACATGTCTTCGGTGACCTTCCGGTTGAGGCCGGAGGCGAAATGGGCGGACGGTCAGCCGGTCACCCCGGAGGACGTGATCTTCAGTCTGGAGAAACTCAAGGAACACAGTGCCCTCTATTCCGGCTATTATCGGCACGTCACGGGTGCCGAAAAGACCGGCGATCGCGACGTGACCTTCCGCTTCGACGAGAAGAACAATCGCGAACTGCCCTCGATCGTCGGCGATTTTCCGGTCCTGCCGAAGCACTGGTGGGAAGGCAAGGATGCGCAGGGCAAGCAGCGCGACATTTCCCGCACCACGCTGGAGCCGCCGATGGGGTCCGGCCCCTATAAGATCGGCGCCGTTCAGCCCGGCTCCATGATCCGTTACGAATTGCGTGACGATTATTGGGGCAAGGCCCTGCCGATCAATCTCGGCCAGTATAACTTCCGGACGATCAGCTATACCTATTTCGCGGATGCCGACGTCGAATTCGAAGCGTTCCGGGCCGGTACGATCGATTACCGCCAGGAGAACAGCTCGAGCCGCTGGATTACGCGGTACGATTTCGACGCGGTGAAGGATGGGCGGGTAACCAAGGAAGCGCTGACCAATCCGTTCAAGGCAACCGGCATCATGCAGGCTTTCGTGCCGAACATGCGACGCGACATGTTCAAGGATGCACGGGTCCGCGAAGCCCTGAACTACGCTTACGACTTCGAGGATCTCAACAAGAACCTTGCCTATGGTGGCCTCAAGCGGGTCGACAGTTTCTTCTGGGGCACCGAACTTGCTTCGTCCGGCCTGCCGCAGGGAAAGGAATTGGAAATCCTCAACGGATTGAAGGACAAGGTTCCGGCGCGGGTCTTTACCACCCCCTACACCAACCCTGTCGGCGGTGACCCGAACAAGGTGCGTGACAACCTGCGCACGGCCGTCAGCCTGCTCAAGGACGCAGGCTGGGAGCTGAAGGGTAACCGGATGGTCAATGCCAAGACCGGGCAGCCCTTGAGCTTCGAAATTCTCCTGAACAGCCAGTCGCAGGAGCGCACCGTGATGCCCTATGTGACGAGCCTCAAGAAAATCGGCATCGATGCCAGGCTCCGGATCGTCGACGCATCGCAATATATCAATCGCATCCGCAGCTTCGACTACGACATGATGTATGGGGTCTGGGCGCAGACGATGAACCCCGGCAATGAGCAGGGGGACTATTGGGGATCGGCCTCCGTCAACCGGCCCGGATCCCGCAACTATGCCGGCATCGCGGATCCGGCCGTGGATCAGCTGATCAACATGATCACCTTCGCCTCGAACCGGGAGGATCAGGTGGCGGCCATCAAGGCGATGGACCGCGTGCTGCTCGCCAATCATTACGTCGTTCCGATGTTTTATTCCGGCGAAGCGAGGATCGCCTACTGGAACCGCATCACGCATCCGCAGAGACTGCCGGAATACAGCCTCGGTTTCCCCGACACCTGGTCGGCCAAAAGCCCCGCGAAGTGAAGCATCGAGCGCGGACTTGCGCCGCCGACCGGCAGCTGTTCCAAATGGACCCACATGATTCGCACCGGAAAAGAGGAAAGAGCCATTTGATCGGCATCGGGATATGCGCTGAGACAAACGCCGGCCCGGCAGGCAGGAAGCTCTGATGGGCGCCTATATTCTC
This sequence comes from Hyphomicrobiales bacterium, assembly GCA_900471605.1. Classification (GTDB taxonomy): domain Bacteria; phylum Pseudomonadota; class Alphaproteobacteria; order Rhizobiales; family Rhizobiaceae; genus Neorhizobium. The sequence goes on from UCEY01000002.1 coordinate 11,117, forward strand.
CGCCGTCTCCTGCTGATGATACCGACGATCGTCGGCATCATGGCGATTTCGTTCCTCGTGGTACAGTTTGCGCCGGGCGGGCCCGTCGAGCAGGTGATCGCCCAGATCCAGGGGCAGGATAGTGGCGACCGGCTTTCCGGCGGGGGCGGCGACACGTTGCAGCGGGGGGGCGGCGAGGAAAGCCGCTATCGCGGTGCCCAGGGGCTGGATCCGGAATTCATCAAGAAGCTCGAGAAGCAGTTCGGTTTCGACAAGCCGCCGCTGACCCGCTTCCTCGACATGATGTGGAATTACATCCGTTTCGATTTCGGCGAGAGCTTCTTTCGCAATACGCCGGTTCTGGACCTCATCATCGACAAGATGCCGGTGTCGATCTCGCTCGGCTTCTGGATCCTGATCGTCTCCTACCTGATCTCGATTCCACTGGGCATCCGCAAGGCGGTCAAGGACGGATCGACCTTCGACGTCTGGACGTCGGGGGCGATCGTCATCGGTTATGCGGTGCCGAGCTTCCTGTTCGGCATCCTGCTGATCGTGCTTTTTGCAGGCGGCTCATTTTTCGACTGGTTCCCGCTGCGCGGCCTCGTCTCCGACAATTTCTCCGAGCTCCCCTGGTGGCAGAAGATCGTCGATTATTTCTGGCACCTGACATTACCGCTGATCGCCATGTCGCTTTCCGCCTTCGCCACCACCACGCTTTTGACCAAGAACTCGTTCATCGACGAGATCAAGAAGCAGTATGTGACGACGGCGCGCGCCAAGGGCCTCAATGAGCGGCAGGTTCTCTATGGCCACGTCTTCCGCAACGCCATGCTGATCGTCATCGCCGGTTTCCCGGGCGCCTTCATCTCCGCCTTCTTCACCGGCTCGCTGCTGATCGAGAACATCTTCTCGCTGGATGGGCTGGGACGCCTCGGTTACCTCTCGATCGTCAACCGCGACTATCCGATCGTTTTCGGCACGCTCTACATCTTCTCGCTGATGGGGCTGTTCGTCAGCCTGATTTCCGACCTGATCTATACCTGGATCGATCCGCGCATCGATTTCGAGCGGAGGGATGTCTGATGGAGGCGACCGCCGCAAAGACTGCCGTGCAGCCGGCGCCGGCGCGGAAGCGGCCGTGGATCTCGCCGACCAACCGTCGCAGGCTCGCCAATTTCCGTGCCAACCGGCGCGGTTACTGGTCCTTCTGGCTGTTCATGGTTCTGTTCGTGCTCAGCCTGTTTGCCGAATTCATCGCGAACGACCGTCCGATCGTCGCCTCCTACAAGGGGGAGATCCTCTACCCGGTCCTGGTCGATTACCCGGAGGAAAAGTTCGGCGGCTTCCTGGCGACGACAGATTATCGCTCCGACTACATCCAGCAGGAAATCGAGGCGAACGGCTGGATGATCTGGCCGCCGATCCGCTATTCCTACCAGACGGTCAATTCCAACATCCCCCATTCGGCCCCGACCGAGCCCTTCTGGCTGATGGAAAAGGCCGATCGCTGCGCCGCCTATCCCCAGAAGGACCAGGACCCCAACTGCATCCTCGGCAACCTCAACTGGCTCGGCACCGACGACCAGGCGCGCGACGTCGTTGCCCGCATGATCTACGGCTTCCGCATCTCGGTCCTGTTCGGCCTGGTGCTGACGATCTGTTCGGCGGTGATCGGCGTGACGGCTGGCGCGGTGCAGGGTTATTTCGGCGGCTGGACGGATCTGCTGATGCAGCGTTTCATCGAGATCTGGTCGTCCATGCCGGTTCTCTACATCCTCCTGATCATCGCCTCGATCCTGCCTCCGGGCTTCTTCGTCCTGCTCGGAATCCTCCTGCTGTTCTCCTGGGTCGGCTTCGTCGGCGTGGTGCGCGCCGAATTCCTGCGGGCCCGCAATTTCGAATATGTCCGGGCCGCCCGCGCCCTCGGCGTCGGCAACTGGACGATCATGTCCCGGCACCTCCTGCCGAACGCCATGGTCGCGACGCTGACCTTCCTGCCCTTCATCCTGTCGGGCTCGATCGCGACGCTGACCTCGCTGGACTTCCTCGGCTTCGGCCTGCCGCCGGGCTCGCCGTCGCTCGGCGAGATGATCTCGCAGGGCAAGAACAACCTGCAGGCGCCATGGCTGGGCTTCACCGCCTTCTTCACCATGTCGATCATGCTGTCGCTGCTGATCTTCATCGGCGAAGCGGTGCGCGACGCCTTCGATCCCAGAAAGACGTTCGGGTGAGCCGATGACAGAGCCGCTTCTTTCCGTCCGCGATCTCTCCGTCGCCTTCCACCAGGGCCGCGACACCTCGATCGCCGTCGACAGGGTTTCTTTCGACATCATGCCAGGCGAGGTGATGGCGCTGGTAGGGGAATCCGGCTCCGGCAAGTCGGTGACGGCCAATTCCATCCTCAAGCTGTTGCCCTATCCCTCCGCCAGCCATCCTTCGGGCCAGATCCTGTTCGACGGCAAGGACATGTTGAAGGCGTCGGAGCCGGAGCTGCGCCATGTGCGCGGCAACGATGTCACGATGATCTTCCAGGAGCCGATGACCTCGCTCAATCCGCTTCATTCGATCGAAACGCAGATCGGCGAGATCCTCGAGCTTCATCACGGAATAAACGGTCAGGCCGTGCGAACCCGCACGCTCGAGCTCCTGAACCAGGTCGGCATCCGCGAGCCGGAAAAGCGGCTGAAGGCCTACCCGCACGAGCTTTCCGGTGGCCAGCGCCAGCGCGTGATGATCGCCATGGCACTCGCCAACCGCCCGAAGCTGCTGATCGCCGACGAGCCGACCACTGCGCTCGACGTCACGGTGCAGGCGCAGATTCTGGATCTCCTGCGCAGCCTCAAGGGCGAGCACGGCATGTCCATGCTGTTCATCACTCATGACCTCGGCATCGTCCGCAAATTCGCCGATCGCGTCTGCGTCATGACCAAGGGCAAGATCGTCGAGACCGGCACGGTGGAAGACGTCTTCACCAATCCGCAGCATGCCTATACGCGCCACCTGCTCGCCTCCGAGCCGCGAGGGGAGCCGCCGCTCGCCGATCCCTCCAAGCCGGTGGTGATGGAGGGAAGGGACATCCGAGTCTGGTTCCCGATCAAGGCGGGTTTTCTGCGCAAGGTGGTCGATCACGTAAAAGCGGTCGATGGCGTCGATCTCAAGCTGCGCGCCGGCGAGACGCTTGGCGTCGTCGGCGAATCCGGCTCCGGCAAGACGACGCTCGGTCTGGCGCTTGCCCGGCTCATCTCCTCCCAGGGCCGCATCGCCTTCATCGGCAAGGACATAGACAAGTTTTCCTTCAAGGAGATGCGCCCGTTCCGCGACCGTCTTCAGGTCGTCTTCCAGGATCCCTACGGATCGCTCAGCCCCCGCATGTCGGTCGGCGATATCGTCGCCGAGGGGTTGAAGGTGCATGAGCGGTCGCTCTCCGCCGACGGGCGCGACGAGCGCGTCGCCTGGGCGCTGGAGGAAGTTGGCCTCGACCCGGCGACGCGCTGGCGTTATCCGCACGAATTCTCCGGCGGCCAGCGGCAGCGCATAGCCATCGCCCGCGCCATGGTGCTGAAACCGCGTTTCGTGATGCTCGACGAGCCGACCTCGGCGCTCGACATGACGGTGCAGGCGCAGGTCGTCGATCTCCTGCGCGACCTGCAGAAGAAGCACGATCTCGCCTATCTCTTCATCAGCCACGATCTGAAGGTCGTGAAGGCGCTCGCCAACCATGTCATCGTCATGCGGCTCGGCAAGGTGGTGGAAGAAGGTCCCGCCGACCAGATCTTCCAGGCGCCGAGAGAGGATTATACCCGCGCGCTGATGGCGGCGGCCTTCCATCTCGAAACGGTCGAAACCGAAGCCATCAATCAGTAGTCCCGACAATCAAGGTTCGTCAGTCCATGTCCGCCAAACATCCGGTCGTCATCGACCTCAAGTTCGAACGCCGCGAGGTCGATGCCGCGCTCGCCAATGCTTTTGCCGGTCGAAAGGTGCTGCATGCGTCCGATCCGGGTGTCGATCTTTCGCAAGCCCGATACGCGGTGATCTGGAAGCCGGATCCGAACCTGTTCCAGCGGGCGCCGAAGCTGGAGGTCCTGTTTTCCGGCGGCGCAGGCGTCGATTACATCCTCACCATGTCCGGCCTGCCTGACATTCCGATTGTCCGTTTCGTCGACGAAAGCCTCACCACGCGGATGAGCGAATGGGTGGTGCTGCAGGCCTTGAGCCATCTGCGGCAGGCGCCCGCCTATCTGAAGCAGCAGCGCGAACGCCAGTGGCGCGAACTCTCCCAGCCGGAAGCAAAGGACCTGACGGTCGGCGTCATGGGCCTTGGCGTGCTCGGCCTGGATTCGGTCAGGAAGCTGAAGATCATGGGCTTCGATGTGATCGGCTGGTCGCGCAGCAAAAAGACGATCGAAGGCGTCGAAACCTTCGATGGCGGCGAGCTCGGTGCTTTCCTCGCCCGCACGGACATTCTGGTCGGCCTCCTGCCGCTGACGCCGGATACGCGCGGCATCTTCGATGCCTCGCTGTTTGCCAAACTTCGCCGGGGCGGTGCCCTGGGCAAGCCGATCTTCATCAATGCCGGACGTGGCGGCAGCCAGGTGGAGGCCGATCTCGTTGCCGCACTCGATAAAGGCATTCTCGGCGGGGCCTCGCTGGATGTCTTCGAGAAGGAGCCACTGGCCGCGGATAGTCCGCTTTGGGCGATGGACAACGTCGTCATCACGCCGCATGCGGCTTCGGCGTCCGATGTCCGGGCGCTGTTTCGCAACGCGGAAGCTCAGATGGACCGTTACGAAGCCGGTGCGTCTCTGCAGCATGTCGTGGACCGCAAGGCCGGCTACTGATCGCAGCGGGAACATTCATATCTGCTGACGGTTTCTTGTCCATGCGCCGGAGTATTCCGGCCCGTACAAGGAGCGAAATCAATGAACACCCATTTCGATCCCAAGGGAGCCGAACCCCGTCAGCCGGACCCGGTCGGGTCGCCGCCCGTGGTGGAGACCGCCACGGAAGCCCGTCAGGGAAGCTGGGGTGCGCCGGTGCTGAAGGTGCTGGTCGCAGGTCTCATCCTTGCGATGATCGCCTGGGCCGGCGCCGAGTGGTGGGGTGAAAGCACCGCACCTCCGGCGGAGCGGACGGCGACACCGCCGGCCGGCAGCACGGCGCCCCAGAACCCGAATGCGCCGCCGACCGCCAATCCCTCCACACCGCCTGCTGCCACTCCGCCGGCAACCAATTCGCAGACCGGTAACTAACCGGCATCCCTGATTTCTTCGGCCGCGACCTTTCGCGGCCGAATTGCGTCTGGACTTGTTCTGCATTTTTTTCGATAAAAATGCCCGGAGGTTGATCAGCCGCTGCCTCCATATGCATCGAATCGGCGGAGCCGGCCCGGGAGGGCCGGGCAGGGGCAGGCATGACAAAGACCGATATCGCCAGCAGGGTTTATAACCACACCTGGAAGCTCGACCCGATCATCCGCAGTCTGATCGATACGGATTTCTACAAACTCCTGATGCTGCAGATGATCTGGAAGCTTTATCCGGATGTCGACGCCACCTTCTCGCTGATCAACCGCACGACCAGCGTCAAGCTGGCGGAGGAGATCGACGAGGGCGCGCTGCGGGAACAGCTCGATCACGCCCGCACCGTCGGTCTCTCCAAGAAGGAGATGATCTGGCTCGCGGGTAATACGTTCTATGGCCGCAAGCAGATCTTCGAGCCGGAATTTTTGAACTGGCTGTCCACCTACAAACTGCCGGAATACGAGCTTTCGAAGCGTGACGGCCAGTACGAGCTGACCTTCCACGGCAAGTGGATGGAAACGACGCTTTGGGAAATTCCGGCACTCGCGATCATCAACGAACTGCGCTCCCGTTCCGCCATGCGCTCGCTCGGCTTCTTCACGCTGGACGTTCTTTATGCCCGGGCCAAGGCCAAGATGTGGGAAAAGGTCGAGCGCCTGCAGGCCTTGCCGGGCCTGCGTATCTCCGATTTCGGAACGCGGCGCCGTCATAGTTTCCTGTGGCAGCGCTGGTGCGTCGAGGCGCTGAAGGAGGGCATCGGCCCGGCCTTCACCGGTACCAGCAACGTTCTGCTGGCGATGGACTCCGATCTCGAAGCCGTGGGGACCAATGCCCACGAACTGCCCATGGTGGCGGCCGCGCTCGCCGAAACCGACGAGCAGCTGCGCGCCTCGCCCTATCAGGTCCTGAAGGACTGGAACCGGCTCTACGGCGGCAACCTGCTGATCGTGCTGCCGGACGCCTTCGGTACGGCGGCCTTCCTGCGAGACGCGCCGGACTGGGTGGCGGACTGGACCGGTTTCCGTCCCGACAGCGCCCCGCCGATCGAAGGCGGTGAAAAGATCATTGCCTGGTGGAAGAAGATGGGCCGCAACCCCAGGGAAAAGCTGCTGATCTTTTCAGACGGGCTCGATGTCGATGCGATCATCGATACCTACCGGCATTTCGAAGGCCGCGTGCGGATGAGCTTCGGCTGGGGCACCAACCTCACCAACGATTTCGCCGGCTGCGCGCCGCATGAGATTGCCGGGCTGATGCCGATCTCGATCGTCTGCAAGGTGAGCGAGGCGAACGGCCGTCCGGCGGTGAAACTCTCGGACAATCCGCGCAAGGCGACCGGCGAGCCGGCCGAGGTCGAACGTTACCTGAAGTTTTTCGGTCAGGAAGACCGCGTCGACCAGGTCGTCCTGGTCTGATTGAAACGCTCTAACGGCAACAGGCCCCGCCGGAATTAGGCGGAGCCTGCTGTTGTTGGTTGGCTGGCCCCTGATCCGTGGCTTATCGGATGACCTGGACCACGGTATGGGTCTGCGGATCGACGATCACGCGCTGATTGTTGACCACCGTATAGGCATATTTCGGATTGCTCGGAACAGGGGTCACGACAACACCCTGCGGGATCGGCTTGCCGACAGCGATCGGCTGTTCGACCACCACGGATGTGGTCGGGGCAGGCTGTTCTTGAACATAGGTGACGACCTCGCGCGGCGGCGGATCGATGGCAGTGCCGGCAACGGCGCCGACGACGCCACCCACCGCAGCGCCGACCGGGCCGCCGACGATCGCGCCGGTCACCGCGCCGCCGGCAGCGCCGTTGACGGTGCCTTGCTGTGCGCCGGCCTGGGTTGCGAAGGAAGCGGCGAGAATGGCGCAGGACGCCAGGATGATCTTCTTCATGGGTCTTCTCCTTTTCGTTGGACTTCCCGACGGACAACCTTTCAATTTCCGACTGGTTCCTGGCTGCCAGTCACCTTTCGTAAGCGGCTGAAATCTTGGGCGAGGAACTACCGGGGAGAAAACGGGGCAACCGGTCGCGACGTTCGAGGCTCACCGGAGCACGTGTCCGGTCCGATCCCGCGCCTCGCGGCTTCGAGCGATGGCCGGTCTAGATCAAAAAATCGATAACCGGCCTCGGATCCTATTGCCAAGTCGCGATCGGAGTCTATTTGCCTTCTTCAGTCTGGGAGGATCTACCTTTGGAATATCGTTTCCTGATCGTCGAAGACAGCCTGCTGGTCGCGATGGATATCGAGGACGCCATCCATCGGAGCGGCCACGATGTCGTCGGTATAGCGCCGGACATGACGGTGGCGCTGAATTACACGCGCGATACGGATATCGCCTTTGTGGACGTGCGCCTTGCCGATGGCGAGACCGGCCCCGAAATCGCCAAGACCCTGGCGGAATACGGCATCGTGGTGATCATGATCACCGGCAATCCGGGGCTGGTGGCAGCAGGCGTCTCTGGCGTCTTGGGTGTGATGGCCAAGCCGATGACCGACCAGGCATCGATGGACCTCATCCAATTTGCCGTCGACCGCAAGAATGGCCGGCCGGGCACGCCGCCGGCACGGTTGCGGCTCTTCCATTGAAGCGGTCCGCATCTCACCGCTGAAATAACTTCCGACCTTGGATGACAGGGCCGGATATCCGCGCTATGGGATCGGCCCCAGAGCGACAGCGGGTCATACATGCGTTATTTCATCACCGGAACGGCAGGCTTCATTGGTTTCCACCTGGCACGGCGCCTGTTGGAGGATGGCCACGAGGTTCTCGGCTTCGACGGGATGACGCCCTATTACAGCCTGCGCCTCAAGGAGGCTCGCAACGCCGCGCTTGCGCAGTTCCCGGCCTTCCGTCCCGTCATCGGCATGCTGGAGGACAAGTCTCTACTCGACAAGTCCGTCGAGGACTTCAAGCCTGATGTCATGATCCACCTCGCCGCCCAGGCAGGCGTCCGCTACAGTCTCGAGAATCCCAAGGCCTATCTCGACTCCAATCTCATCGGCTCCTGGAACATCCTCGAGATCGCCCGTAACTACGGCGTCGGCCATCTGATGCTCGCGTCGACATCGTCGGTCTACGGCGCCAATCCGGATATCCCCTTCCGGGAAACCGACCGGGCCGACGAGCCGCTGACCTTCTACGCGGCGAGCAAGAAGGCCATGGAACTGATGGCGCACAGTTATTCGCATCTCTACAAGCTGCCGATCACCGGCTTCCGCTTTTTCACGGTTTACGGCCCCTGGGGCCGGCCGGACATGGCGCTTTTCAAGTTCGTCAAGGCGATGATCGAGGATCGCGAGATCGAGATCTACGGCGAAGGCAAGATGAGCCGTGACTTCACCTATATCGACGACCTGGTGAACTCGATCATCGACCTCTCCAAGGTCTATCCCGGCGAGGACAACCGCGTCGCCGGCATCGATACGCTCTCCCACCAGGCACCGTTCCGCGTCGTCAATATCGGCGGCGGTCAGCCGTCGGGCTTGATCGATTTCGTCGAGACCATCGAACGGATCATGGGAAAACCGGCAAAGCGCAAGATGCTGCCGATGCAGAAGGGCGATGTGCCGCGCACCTTCGCCAGCCCCGATCTTCTTGTGGCGCTGACCGGCCGCAAGCCGGAGATCGGCCTGGAGGAAGGCGTCAAGGCCTTCGTCCAGTGGTATCTCGACCACCGCCACGAGATCGACTGAGTGCGCCTGGCGCCTCAGCCGCGCCCGAACTCGTCGACGATCCGGATGATATCGTCCTCACCGAGATAGGATCCGGTCTGCACCTCGATCATCTCGAGCATGATCTTGCCCGGATTGGCGAGCCGATGCACTTCGCCCTGCGGGATATAGACGGACTCGTTTTCCCTGACGACCCGGGTTTCCTCGCCGACCGTCACTTCCGCGGTGCCCTTGACGCAGATCCAGTGCTCCGAACGGTGGTGATGTTTCTGCAGCGAAAGCTTCTTGCCGGGCGTCACGAACAGCCGCTTGACCTGGAAACGGTCGCCGTTGAGCACGGAGGTATAGCCGCCCCAGGGCCGGTATGAGGTCGGATGGGTTTCGGTCAGCGCCGCGGTCGCCTTGGCGGCGGCCAGCTGCTTGACGATCTTGCCGACATCCTGGCTGTCTTCCAGCCGGCCGATATAGACCGCATCCTCGCTGGCGATGACGGCGACGCCATCCAGCCCCTGCACGGCGAGGTGGCTGGTGCGCGACATGACGAGCGAATTTTTCGTGTTGATCAGCGTCGCATTGCCCGAAGCGACATTGCCGGCCTCGTCGCGGGTGCCGAGCTTCCAGACGGCGTCCCAGCTTCCGAGATCGGACCAGGTGAACGAGGAGGGCACGACCGCCGCGTTGGAGGTCTTCTCCATCAGCGCGTAGTCGACCGAGATATCCGGGCTTGCAGCGAATTCCTGTGCATCGAGGCGGGTGAAGTCGAGATCGCTCGACGCCTTGGCAAGCGCCGCGCGGGCAGCCGCCTCGACCTCGGGCGCGAAGGTGCCGAGTTCGCTCAGCACCTGGCCGGCCTTGAACATGAAGATACCGGAGTTCCAGGCAAAGCCGCCGGCGACAAGCATCTTCTCTGCCTCGGCCAGGACCGGCTTCTCGACGAAACGCTTGACCTTGCAGGCGCCGGAAGGCAGCGCATCGCCGATCTCGATATAACCGTAACCGGTGGCGGGCTCGGTCGGCGCGATGCCGAAGGTGACCAGCTTGCCGGACAGGGCGGTCTCCCTGGCGATGCGGATCGCATCGAAATAACCGGCATCGGCGGTGATCTCATGATCCGAGGCGAGCACCTGCAGGATGGCGTCCTCGCCGAAACGGCCCTCGACAAAGGCGGCGGCAGCGGCCACCGCCGGGGCGGTGTTGCGGGCGACGGGCTCGAGCAGGATGCCGGAAAGCTTGATGCCGAGCTCGCGGGCCTGCTCGGCCACCAGGAACCGGAAATCCTCGTTGGTGATGACGACCGGAGCCTCGTAGAGCTTGGCGTCGGAAACGCGCGACAGCGTCGCCTGGAACAGCGTCTTGTCGCCGATGAACTGGATGAACTGTTTTGGCGCGCTGGCGCGCGACAGCGGCCACAGCCGCGTTCCCTTGCCGCCGGCCATGATGACGGGGATGATCCTGCTATTCATTCCAATATCTCCGGCATTTCTCGTCCAGTTTAATTATTCAGGCTTTGCGGCCCAGGTGCGAATGAGGCCGAGCCCCGCTTGCAGCAGGGCTGTCGCCTCGTTTTCCGTCCCGGCTTCGACGTAACAGCGCATTTCCGGTGCGTTGCCCGATGGCCGGAAATGCACGATTCGCCGGTCTTCAAGCGTCACCCGCAGGCCATCGATATCGCTTTTGGCGGCAACTGTCGAAATCGGCGCGAGGAAGGCTGCAAGATTGGCGTCGGATTGCCTGAGATGCGCCATCAGCGCGGCGCTGGTTTCGACCGGGAAATTCTCCAGCCGGTCGGCCGCCGCAAACGGCAGGCGGAAGCCGGCGGCGACCTGGGACAGGGACTTCTTTTCCCGGGCAGCGAGCACCAGCGTCGCCAGCACTGGCAGGAAGCTGTCGCGGGTCGGAAGTGGCAAGAGGACGCCTGTCCCGGTGTCGAAAGGCGAAGCGGTCAGAAAACCGCCATTCGCCTCGAAGCCGACGACGCCCGTCTTGCCGGCTTCGAGTGCCGCGAGCATGCCGGCGATCACGAAAGGCGACCCTACCTTGGTGCGGACGACTTCGAAATCCCCGGCCGTCTCGATGCCCGAATTGGAGGTGACCGGCGTCACGACGACCTGCGCTTCCAGAAACTTTGCTGCGATCAGGCCAAGAAGGTCGCCGCGCAACGGCTCTCCGGTCTCGTCGGAAACCAGCGGCCGGTCGCCGTCGCCATCGGCGGAGACGATGGCGTCGAGCCCGTGTTCTCGCGCCCAGCCCTTGAGGAGGCGGATCGTCTCCGTCGAGACCGCTTCGGTATCGACCGGAATGAAATCTTCGGAGCGGCCGAGCGGCACGACATCTGCGCCATAATCCTCCAGAACCCGCACCATTAGGTCGCGGGCGACCGTCGAATGCTGGTAGACGCCGACCTTGAGGCCGGCGAGAGCCCCTTCAGGCAGCATTGCCGCATTGCGGGCGAGGAACAGCGCTTCGGTTGTTGTGGAATGATCCGGCGCCTCGCCGGGCGTCGCATCGATCTCGCCTCGGTCGAGTTCGGCGGCGATCGCGGTTATCCGCGTTTCGTCCTGCTTGTCGATCTCGCCGTCGGGCCGGTAGAACTTGATGCCGTTGCGGTCCGCCGGGATATGCGAGCCGGTGATCATCAGCGATGCGGCCTTGAGCTGAAGCCCGTAGAGCGCGAGCGCCGGTGTCGGCAGCGCGCCGCAATCGAGGGGGGAAAGGCCGGCTTGCCTGAGCGCACCGATGCAGGTCGCGGCAATGCCGGGGCTCGACGGACGGAAATCGCGGCCGACGAGCACCGCATCGCCGGGCTTGGCTGCGCCCGTTTCCAGGAGGTGTCGGGCAAAGGCCCGGGTGTAGAGCGACGAAGCCCGCCCCTCCAGGTCTGTCACAAGGCCCCGAAGACCGCTCGTTCCGAATTTCATGCGATACCCACCAGGAGATTCCAGCCCTGATCGTCCTAGTTCATTTCCTATGAAAATAAAGCTGAAACTGGCAATACCCCAAATCGGCGGTCGTTCGTTCTCCGCTGGTATGGTCTTTGGTGGTGGCAAGGTCCCGCTTGTCGCAAAGCTTGGCCATTCGGGCGGATTGATGGTATCCTCTTTGACAGTCAGCCCTCGTCCGAAATGGCCGGGTATTCTGATGTCGATAGGTTATCGGCTGCTTCGGGTTCGAAGTTTGGGAGAGCCGTCATGGGAGCGAATATCGTCAAGAGCATCGCCTTCGTGGTGCCCATCGCCGGTCTGGCGCTCCTTATGGCCATGGGCGAGCCGACCGAGGATGAAACATGCCCGGGAAGCCTCGCGTTCGAAAAATCCCGCCAGCTCGTCGAAGGGCGCCCCGATATCGTCGATGTCGCCTGGAGCGACTTCCGCTGGATCGCCGATTGCCGGTTTTCCATGGGCGGTTATGCCGACGTCAACACCGGCAAAGGCCTTGATCGCAGGGATTTCGAACTTGTGGTCGCGTTCGATCCGCAGCTGCACCGCTGGCATCAGGTCAGCTTTTCCACCTCGCAATGACCTATGGTACGCGCCGCGGACCAATCGACCCCGTCAGCGATGTCGGGGTCTGGTCGCCTTGAGATGGGTTATCGGCAGACGCGCGTGGTCCTGGTGACCCACCGCCCGTGATGGCGGTACTGGACGCTTCTGACCCTGCAGTGAGGGCGGTAGTGGTGTCTGGAATATTGCCGGTAGTAGGGGCGATGGTAACGATGGTAACCCGGCCGATAATAATGTCCGGACGGACGATAACCTCGATCGCCGATGGTCACGCTGAAACTGTCGGCAAGGGTCGGTGCCGCGGTCGTGGTGAGACATCCAAGCCCGATGATGCAGGCGGCAATGAACTTCTTCATCTTATCCTCCTTCAGATTGGCCGCTGGATTGGCGGTTTCTGCGAGGTTAGGCGATGGAAAATGAACGAACGCTGACAGCTACGTTCATATCCGGCAATGAACAGGCCTGACGGACGGTGTTCGCGAGCAGACTTGCGTTCACGGAACGGAAGGCGCGTCGACATGGGTATCTCTGACGAGCGGCTCGTCCGTGGCATCGTCATCCATGACAGCAATGCTCAGAACGCATGCGACGAGACCGGCAATCAACAGCAATCCGTATGGCATCGGCGTTTCCTCCTTTGCCCCCGGCACGGAGTACACCGCTCAAAGCTTAAGCGTGTGCTAAGGTACATGGTTAACGAAGCAGGACTGATCCGAATCGGCACGGACGGGCGTGAACCCCGTAGTCCGGTTACACGGCACCATTGCTGATTGTCTGACCGAAGCCTGGGAATGGCGGACAAGGTGGGATTCGAACCCACGGTACGCTTTCACGTACACACGCGTTCCAGGCGTGCGCCTTAAACCACTCGGCCACCTGTCCTTGGTTGCTTTGCGTCGTCTGAGAAGCAAAACGTTGGAACGGCCGCGATATATACCGATCAACTCCCCGGGATCAACCCGAATCTGAACGTTTTTTGACAGTGGGCGGGAAAACCTCCACGGGCGCGTTGCCAAGCCCTGGCGCCAGGGCTATTTCTTCCGCCACAAAGGCCGTCGTGCTGGAGGCGGCGCGGCCGCGATCAACGACGCGGGGCTTGTTCGGAATGGCAGTCATACGGTTCGTTTTCCATCTGCTCAGCGCGCTTGCGCTGGTTGCTGCGATCGTTGCCGGCACTCTGGATTCGATCCAGTCCGTCTCCGCCTCGTCGGTGGTGCTGACCAGTCTGGGCAATGCCTGGCTCAATCTCGATCCCGAAAGCCTGACGCTCGCGGAATTCGCCGTCAGCACTTATGTCAGCCAGGAGATCTGGCGGCCTTTCGTGGCCCCGGTGCTGGCGCAGCCTGCATTCGCGGTGTTTCTGGCGATCGCCCTGATCTTCTGGATGGCCGGATATAGCAGGCCGCATTTCGCCGGGCGCTTTTCAGCCTGAGCCAGCCGAATCTTTTGGGCTTGGGGTTTTGCCCTGAAGACCACTGCCGATCGTATCGCCGGGCAACTTCGCTGCCATCACGGATTGCACGATGCAGGCGCTCCACGCCTGCTCAGCTTGCGGGCAGAATCGTGTTTCAAGCTCTCCTTTTGAGCAGCTTTTCCACAGCATTGTCGAAGTTTTTGGCAGCCTGGATGTTTTTTACCAGTTGAAAAAAATCTCGTGAATTTTTCCGAAACCCGTGCAAGAGTGCCCGAAGCCAGACCCTTGAAGAAAAAGGGCAGGTGGCCGCAGACATGCCCGGGGAACGGGGATTGCGGGAGGACCTAACAGCTAAAAACAGGGCTGAACGATGAAGAAAACCCTTTTGAGCCTCATTGCCATGGCTGCCATGTCGGCAACCGCGCTTGCCGCGGATATCAAGCCGGCGCTGGTTTATGGCACGGGCGGCAAGTTCGACAAATCCTTCAACGAGGCCGCCGCCAACGGCGCCGAAAAGTTCAAGAAGGAAACGGGGATCGAATTCCGGGATTTCGAGCCCACCAACGACACCCAGGGCGAGCAGGCCATCCGCAACTTCGCGAGCCGCGGTTTCAACCCGGTGGTCGCCGTATCGTTTGCCTGGACCTCGGCCATGGAAAAGGTCGCGGCTGAATTTCCCGACACCAAGTTCGTGATCGTCGATTCGGTCGTCAAGCTGAAGAACGTCCGCTCCGTCCTCTACAAGGAAGAGGAAGGTTCCTACCTCGTCGGTGTTCTCGCCGGCATGGCGTCGAAGACCGGCAAGGTCGGTTTCGTCGGCGGCATGGACATCCCGCTGATCCGCAAGTTCGCCTGCGGATATGTGCAGGGCGTCAAGGCGGCCAAGGCTGATGCGCAGGTGTTCCAGAACATGACCGGCACGACCGGTGCTGCCTGGAACGACCCGGTTCGCGGCGGCGAGCTCACCAAGAACCAGATCGACCAGGGCGCCGACGTCGTTTACGCGGCTGCCGGCGCGACCGGTCTCGGCGTGTTGCAGACCGCCGCCGACAACAAGAAGCTGTCGATCGGTGTCGATTCCAACCAGAACCACCTGCATCCGGGCTCGGTCCTGACCTCCATGGTCAAGCGCGTCGATCTGGCCGTCTACAACGCCTTCAAGGACACCAAGGAAGACAAGTTCACGGCCGGCATCCTTGCCCTCGGCGTCAAGGAAGACGGCGTTGCCTATGCGCTCGACGACAACAACAAGGCGCTGATCACGCCTGAAATGAAGACTGCCGTCGAAAAGGCCAAGGCCGACATCATCGCCGGCACCGTCAAGGTGCACGACTACATGTCGGACAACGCCTGCAACAAGTAAGGCGGGTTTTGAGGGGGCGCAGGGCGACGATGATCGCCATGCGCCCTTTTTGCATATCAGGCGGAAGGGCGGACCATTGAGCCTCGATTCTCCGAAGGAGCCCGCGATCGAGCTTGTCGGCATCGACAAGAAGTTCGGCACGGTACACGCGAACAAGAACATCAATCTGACGGTCGCCAAAGGCTCGATCCACGGTATCATCGGGGAAAACGGCGCCGGCAAGTCGACACTGATGTCGATCCTCTACGGCTTCTACCAGGCCGACCACGGCGAGATCCGCATTTCGGGTAAGCCGGTGACGATCCGCGACAGCCAGACGGCGATCGCCGCGGGAATCGGCATGGTGCATCAGCACTTCATGCTGGTCGAGAATTTCACCGTTCTGGAAAACGTGATGCTCGGTGCGGAGGGCGGCCAGCTTCTCGCCAAGGGCGTCGCGAGCGCCCGCAAGGAACTGAAGCGGCTGGAGGACGATTACGGCCTCGAGGTCGATCCGGACGCGGTCATCGAGGAACTGCCGGTCGGCAATCAGCAGCGCGTCGAAATCCTGAAGGCGCTCTATCGCGGCGCCGAAATCCTCATCCTCGACGAGCCGACCGGGGTGCTGACGCCGGCGGAAGCCGACCATCTTTTCAAGGTCCTGCGCGTCCTGCGCGATCAGGGCAAGACGATCATCCTCATCACCCACAAGCTGCGCGAGATCATGGCGATCACCGATACGGTCTCGGTCATGCGCCGCGGCGAAATGGTCGCGACCCGCAAGACCGCCGAAACCACCGTCGAAGAGCTGGCCGAACTCATGGTCGGCCGCCGCGTCCTGCTGCGCGTCGAAAAGGGTGCCGCCAATCCGGGCGCCGTCCTGATGTCGGTCCGCAACCTGACGGTCAAGGACAGCCGCGGCGTCACCATGGTCGACAATGTCTCCTTCGACGTGCGCGCCGGCGAGATCGTCGGCATCGCGGGCGTCGCCGGCAACGGCCAGTCGGAGCTTCTCGAGGCGATCGCCGGCATCCGCAAGCCTTCGTCCGGCGAGATCCTCATAGACGGCAAGCCGGTCGCGGGCCTCGATCCGGCTGGCCTGCGTGATCTCGGGCTTGCGCACATCCCGGAAGACCGCCACCACATGGGGCTGGTCCTGAAGTTCGAGGAATACGAGAACTCGATCCTCGGTTATCACCACGATGCGAAATACGGCCGCGGTCCGTTTCTGGATCTCGACGCGATGCGCAAGGATGCCGAGGAGAAGATCGCCAAATACGACATCCGCCCGCCGAACCCGCGGCTGCGCACCGCCAATTTCTCCGGCGGCAACCAGCAGAAGATCGTCGTGGCGCGCGAGATCGAGCGTGACCCCAAAATGCTGATCATCGGCCAGCCGACCCGCGGCGTCGATATCGGCGCGATCGAATTCATCCACAAGCGGATCATAGAGATGCGCGATGCCGGCAAGGCGGTGCTACTGGTCTCGGTGGAACTGGATGAGATCCGCTCGCTCTCCGACCGTATTCTGGTGATGTTCGCCGGCAAGGTCGTCGGCGAGAAATCGGGCGAGGCGGGCGAACAGACGCTGGGCCTGATGATGGCCGGGATCGCCGCATGACGCTGACAGCAACGATGCTTGAAGCAATGACCCATCTGGAGCATGGAATGATTAAGCTTGCTGCGGCGGCAGGGCGGACGAGGGCAGGGGCATGAGCACCGTATCCGTACCGCTTCCGGCCTGGATCAATTACGGCCTCATCCCGCTGCTCAACCTCATCCTGGCCTTCTTCTTTTCCGGCCTTGTCGTCTGGGGGATCGGCGAGAACCCGTTCGAGGCGCTGCAGCTGCTGCTGATCGGTGCGCTCGGCCGCGGCGAAGGCATCGGTTTCACGCTGTTCTACACGACGAGTTTCATCTTCACCGGCCTGTCGGTGGCGGTCGCCATCCATGCCGGCCTGTTCAACATCGGCTCGGAAGGCCAGGCTTATCTTGGCGGCCTTGGTGCCGCGCTTGTTGCATTGGCGATGGACAGTTACGTGCCCTGGTACGTCACCATGCCGTTCGCGGTCATCGGTGCGGCCCTGTTCGGCGCGGCCTGTGCCGCGATCCCCGCCTGGCTGCAGGCCAAGCGCGGCAGCCATATCGTCATCACCACCATCATGTTCAATTTCATCGTCTCGTCGCTGATGAATTACGTGCTGGTGCGCGTGCTGATCGTGCCCGGCAAGATGGCGCCCGAAACCCGCACTTTCCTGCCCGGCGGCCAGCTCCCCAAGCTTGACTGGCTGATCGCCATGTTCGGCGGCAAGATCGGGGCCGCCCCGCTCAACTTCTCCTTCCTGATCGCGCTGATCATGTGTTTCCTGGTCTGGGTGCTGATCTGGCGCACCAAGCTTGGATACGAGATGCGCACGCTCGGCATCAGCCCGACGGCTGCGAGCTACGCCGGCATCCGCTATTCGAAGATCGTCATGATCACCATGCTGATCTCGGGCGGTCTCGCGGGCATGATGGCGCTTAACCCGGTCATGGGGGCCTCCGCCCGCCTGCAGATCGAATTCGTCGGCGGCGCCGGCTTCGTCGGTATCGCCGTCTCGCTGATGGGCCGCAACCATCCGGCCGGCATCGTTCTGGCGGCGCTGCTTTTCGGTATTCTCTACCAGGGAGGGGCGGAACTCTCCTTCGACATGCCGAGCATCACCCGCGACATGATCGTCGTCATCCAGGGCATGGTCATCCTGTTCGCGGGTGCTCTGGAATACATGCTCCGCCCGGCTGTCGTCCGGCTTTACCAGCAGCTCACCGGGAAATAGGCTCATGGATTATTTCGATATTTTCATCAGCATTCTCGGCTCGGCGATCCGTCTTTCGATCCCGCTGCTGTTCACCGCGCTTGCCGGACTGTTTTCGGAACGTGCGGGCATTTTCGATATCGGGCTGGAAGGCAAGATGCTGGCATCCGCCTTTGCCGCAGCCTGCGTCGCTTACTGGACCGGCAATGCCTGGTTCGGCCTCATCGGCGGCATCGGCGTGTCGATCGCCTTTTCCTTCATGCACGGTTTTGCCTCGATCACCAATCGCGGCAACCAGATCGTGTCAGGCGTAGCGCTCAACTTCGTCGCCGCCGGCCTGACGATCGTGCTCGGCCAGGCCTGGTTCCGGCAGGGCGGGCGCACGGGCCAGGTGCCACCCGAAGGACGGTTCTCCTCCATCATCCTGCCGGGCGCCGACATGATGCGCGACATACCGATCATCGGCCCGCTTTATGCCAATGTCATCTCCGGCAACAACATCCTCACCTATATCGCCTTCCTGATGGTGCCGGTCTCCTGGTGGGTTCTTTATCGTACCCGTTTCGGCCTGCGCCTGCGCGCCGTCGGCGAAAATCCGGGTGCGGTCGACACGGCAGGCATCTCGGTCGCCTGGATGCGTTATCGCGCGCTGATCGTCGCCGGTTTCCTCTGCGGTTTTGCGGGCACCTATCTCTCGATCGCCCAGTCTGCCGCCTTCATCAACAACATGTCGGCCGGCAAGGGCTATATCGCGCTGGCGGCGCTGATCTTCGCCAAGTGGAAGCCGGTGCCGGTCATGCTGGCCTGCCTGCTCTTCGGTTTCCTCGATGCATTCGCGAACTTCATGCAGGGCAAATCATTGCCGCTGATCGGCGAAGTGCCGGTACAGATCTTCCAGGCGCTGCCCTATATCCTCACCTGCGTATTGCTCGCCGGCTTCATCGGCACCGCCCGTCCGCCCAAGGCCGGCGGCGTGCCCTATACCAAGGAGCGCTGACCGATGTCTCACGATTTGTTCGAGGCCGCACGCGGGGCGATGGCCAGGGCACATGCCCCCTATTCGAAGTTCCCGGTGGGCGTGGCGATCCGCGCCGATGACGGAAAGGTCTATCTCGGTGCCAATATCGAGAACATCTCTTTCCCCCAAGGCTGGTGCGCCGAACCGACGGCGATCGGCGCGATGGTGATGGGCGGCGGCAGGAAGATCGTTGAACTGGCCGTCATCGCCGAAAAGCTGGCGCTCTGCTCGCCCTGCGGCGGCTGCCGGCAGAAGATCGCGGAATTCGCCTCCGCCGATACGCGCGTCTATCTCTGCGACGATCTCGGGGTGCAGAAGACCGTCACCATGGCGGAGCTTCTTCCATACGCTTTCGAAACGGATGTGATCGGCTGAGGTGACGGACATGAGGCAAGTCATCGATCTGCTCGTCAATCGCCTGAATGGCCTGGTGCCGCGCCACGCGATCGTGCTCGGCTCCGGCCTCGGTTCGCTGGTGAACGAGGTGACGGAGGCTGTCCGTATCCCTTATGGCGCGCTGGAGGGCTTTCCGGTAAGCGGCGTCACCGGCCACGCGGGTGAGATCGTCGCCGGTTATCTTGGAGCGGAGCCGGTCATCATGCTCTCCGGCCGCGCGCACTATTACGAGCACGGCGATGCGAAGGTGATGCGCTTTCCGATCGAGGTGATGAAGGGCCTTGGCGTCCAGTCGCTGATCCTGACGAATTCCGCCGGATCGCTCAGGGAAGACATGCCGCCGGGCTCGGTGATGCAGATTTCCGACCACATCAACTATTCCGGCATGAACCCGCTGATTGGCGAGGAGGGTGACCGGCGTTTCGTCGGCATGACCACCGCTTATGATGCGGACCTCGCGCTCGACATGCGCAATGCGGCAATCCGTTGCGGGGTCCCGCTGTTCTCGGGCGTCTATATGTGGTTCTCCGGCCCGAGCTTCGAGACGCCGGCGGAGATCCGCATGGCGCGAACCCTGGGCGCCGATGCGGTCGGCATGTCGACCGTGCCGGAAGTCATCCTCGCGCGCTATTTCGGGCTCAAGGTCGCGGCGGCCTCGGTGATCACCAATTTTGGCGCGGGCATGACCGGTGCGGAGCTCAGCCACGCGGAAACCAAGGACATGGCTCCGATAGGCGGGCAGCGCCTGGCGGCTATCCTGAAAGAAATGTTGGCCTGATTACACGATATATTTCAACCGGATAAGTCCCGTTGGGGCATGTGCCGCCCCGGTGTGGCTTGCATCTAATCGTTTGAACGATAAATATGGGCGTGCGCATGACCCAGAAATCGAACAGATTTCGACCGGACCTGCGTCGCCTTTGAATTTACCGCGTCCCCGGCGCGCCACTGGCGCACGGTGCGGTAAGCAAGCCGGGGAGGCACTCGACATGGAACTCCTGAGCCCGCGTGAGGCGGCAGCCTTCGCGCTATCGCTTCTCGACCTGACGAACCTGCGTGACGACTGCGACAACGCCGCGATCGAAAAACTCTGCCTGCGGGCGCAGACGCCTTATGGCAATACGGCGGCGATCTGCATCTGGCCGCGTTTCGTCGCCCATGCCCGCCAGATCTTGGGCTCCGAGCATCCGGTTCGCATCGCCACCGTCGTGAATTTCCCTTCCGGAGATCTGGCTGTTGCCACCGTGATCGAAGAGACGCGCAAAGCGATTGAGGACGGTGCCGACGAGATCGACATGGTCATCCCCTATCGCAAGCTGTTGGCGGGCGACGAGGCGGCGGTGACCGAAATGGTGGAGGCGGTCCGGGCTGCTTGCCCGAACGCCACCTTGAAGGTGATCCTGGAGACGGGTGAACTCAAGGACAGCGCACTGATCCGTCGTGCTTCCGAGCTGGCGATCGCCGCCGGTGCCGATTTCATCAAGACCTCGACCGGCAAGGTCGCCGTAAATGCGACGCTCGAAGCTGCCGACATCATGCTCCAGGCGATCCGGGATTCGAAGAAGCGGGTCGGCTTCAAGCCTGCCGGCGGGATCTCGACTGTTGCGGATGCAGATCTTTACTTCCGGCTCGCGGAAACGATCATGGCTCCCAACTGGATCATGCCCTCCACCTTCCGCTTCGGCGCCTCGGGCCTGCTCGACGATATCCTCGGCGTGTTGAGCGGCAGCACCGCTGTCCGCGCGTCGAGCGGCTATTGATACGATGATCCCGCAGGAAATCATCCGCCGCAAACGCGACGGAAAGGTCCTCGCCGGCGAAGAGATAGCAGCCTTCATTGCGGCCCTGGTAAAAGAGGAAATCTCCGAGGGACAGGTAGCTGCCTTCGCGATGGCTGTCTTTTTTCGGGGCATGTCCCGCGATGAGACGGTGGCGCTCACCCTCGCGATGCGCGATTCTGGGACTGTGCTGAATTGGGACGGCCTTGTCCGACCGATTGCGGACAAGCATTCGACTGGCGGCGTCGGCGACAATGTCTCGCTGATGTTGGCACCCATCGTGGCGGCCTGCGGCCTTGCGGTTCCGATGATTTCCGGCCGCGGCCTCGGCCATACCGGCGGCACGCTCGACAAGCTGCAGTCGATCCCCGGCTACAACGTGATGCCGGACGAGGCATTGTTCCGGAAGGTCGTCGCCGAGGTCGGCTGTGCCATTATCGGACAGACGAGCGATCTCGCTCCGGCCGACCGCCGGCTCTACGGCATCCGCGACGTGACTGCCACCGTCGAATCCGTGCCGTTGATCACTGCCTCCATCCTTTCGAAGAAGCTTGCTGCCGGGCTCGGAAGCCTCGTGCTCGACGTGAAGGTCGGCAACGGCGCCTTCATGGAAAGCCTGGAGGAGGCGGAGACGCTGGCCCGCTCGCTGGTTGAGGTGGCGAATGGGGCGGGCGTCAGGACCGCGGCACTTCTCACCGACATGAACCAGCCGCTTGCGGATGCAGCCGGCAATGCGCTCGAAATCGTCAACTGCCTGGACTTCCTGGCAGGACTGAAGGCCGGTACACGACTGGAAGCCGTCGTCCTGGCCGAGGCGTCTGAAATGCTGGTCCAGGCAGGCGTCGTCGCTGATTTGACAAGTGCCGAGGAGAATGCCCGGCTGGCTCTGAGCTCCGGCGAGGCGATGGAGCGTTTCGCCCGCATGGTCCATGCGCTCGGCGGCCCGGCGGATTTCTGCGAGCGGCCGGATGCCTATCTGGAGCGTGCGCCGGTGAGGCTGCGCGTGCCGGCGCCGCGCGATGGCTATCTCGCAGCCTGCGAAACCCGAGCCCTTGGTCTGGCCGTCGTCGAGCTCGGCGGAGGTCGTAAACGGGCCGCGGATGCGATCGACCATCGCGTCGGCATCAGCGAATTGCCGCCGCTCGGGACGCAGGTATCGGAAGGCGAACCGATCGCCACCGTCCACGCGAAAACCGAGGGGGATGCCAGGCGGATCGCCGAGGATATCGCGCGTTTCTACAGGATTTCCGAGGTTCCGCCCGCAGCCGCGCCGGTGATCCTCAAGCGTATCGGCTGATCACTGCACGAGTTTCAGGTTGCCGCCTTCCACCTGGAAGGATTTCAGTTTCTTCAGGAAACTCATGCCGACCAGCGTGCCGGCAAGCGCCTTGTCGCGCAGCACGAAGGCATCGACGTCCTTGACCCGCACGCCGCCGATCTCGATGCGGTCGAGAACCACGTGGGCAGCCTCGGTGCCGCCATTGGCGGTATTGACCGTGTAGCGGAAATCCAGGCCGTTGGCGCTGTAGCCCAGCTTGCGGGCCGTGCTCTCGTTGATCGCCACCAGCGACGCACCCGTGTCGACGAGGCCGTCGACGGGTTTGCCGTTCATCCGGAACGTGCCGTTGAAGTGTCCGCGCCCATCGGCTTCCAGCGTCACGCTGCCCGACGCCACCGAAACGGGCGTCGCCCTGGCCGGCGCCTCGACCGCCACGGCCGCCGCAGACGGATGATCGGCACGCTGGATCAGCGCGGGGATCTGTGTCGCCACGAGCGCCGTAACTGCAGCAAAAATGACGGTGCGCAGGAGCATGAAAAACCCTCTCGGCATGAACCGGATATCCGCTCCCTGCATAGCGGAGAAATCATAAGAAAACGGCCTGCGAAATCTCCGCAGGCCGTTCATTTCAAAGATTGGTAAGCAAATTCTAAATTACTTACTTGGTGCCGTACATGCGGTCGCCGGCATCGCCGAGACCGGGCACGATATAACCCTTCTCGTTGAGATGGCTGTCGATCGAGGCCGTGTAGATCTTCACGTCCGGATGCGCCGCGCGGAAGTTTGCGATGCCCTCGGGGGCCGCAAGCAGGCAGAGGAAGCGGATATTGTGGGCGCCCCGTTCCTTGAGCTTGTCCACGGCGGCGATCGAGGAGTTGCCGGTCGCCAGCATCGGGTCGACGACGATGATCAGCCGTTCGGCGATGTCGTCCGGCGCCTTGAAGTAATATTCGACCGGCTGCAGCGTCTCGTGGTCGCGGTAGACGCCGATATGCGAGACGCGGGCCGAAGGCACCAGTTCCAGCATGCCTTCGAGCAGCCCGTTGCCGGCCCGCAGGATCGAGGCGAAGACCAGCTTTTTGCCTTCGACGACCGGCGCCTGCATTTCGACAAGCGGCGTCTCGATCGTTTCCATGGTCAGTTCGAGGTCGCGGGTCACCTCGTAGCAGAGCAGCATCGAGATTTCCCGCAGCAGCCGCCGGAAGCCGGCCGTTGAGGTTTCCTTCTTGCGCATGATCGTCAGCTTGTGCTGCACCAGCGGATGATCGATGACAGTGACGCCGTCCATGGAGCTTCCCCTTGTTGTTTGCCTGTCTCTTCTTTCAGGAAAAAGGCTGGTTCCGCAACCCGTCAGGCGCGGCTTGCCGCCTCATCCCCAGTCTCTGATCGGCTTGGCTTGACGCTCTGCGCGTCAAGCCGGGCGATGAGCCTTGCGCGCGTTGCTTCGTCCACGAAGGCCGCCTCGATCGCCGTGCGCGTCATCGCGTCGATCTCCTCGTCGGGCATCCCCATGATCACCGACGCGATGTCGTATTCGCGCGCAAGGGAAGTGTGGAAGAACGGCGGGTCGTCGGAATTGATGCAGATGCGCACGCCGGCGGCCTTGAGGCGTTTCAGCGGATGGCTGTCGAAATCCGGAAACACGTTCAGCGCGATGTTCGAACCCGGGCAGACCTCCAGCACGATGCCGAGTTCGGCAAGCCGCTCGACGAGGGCCGGATCCTCGATCGCACGCACGCCGTGGCCGATCCGAGACGGCTTCACCAACTCGAGCGCGTCGGAAACGCTGAAAGCGCCGCAGACCTCGCCAGCGTGGATTGTAAGGCCAAGCCCCGCGTCGCGGGCGATATCGAAGGCACGGGCATAGTCGGCGACCCGGCCCATGCGTTCCTCGCCGGCCATGTTGAAGCCGGTCACCAGCGGGTTTTTCGCCCGCGCCGCGTATTCGGCGGCCGAGACCACCCGGTCCGGCCCGAAATGCCGTTCGCCGGTCACGATGATGCGCGCTTCGATACCGGTCTTTTCGCGCGCCGCGTGAATGCCGTCGCAGATGCCGGCGAGATAGGCATCGGCCCCGAGCCCGATCCGATCTCCGTGATCGGGCGAGACGATGATCTCGCTGTAGATCGTGTTGGCGGCCGCAAGTTCCAGAAGATAGGTTTCAGTCAGCAGCGCATAGTCGCCGGCGGTTTTGAACAGCGAGGCGACCGCATCGTAGCAGACGATGAATTCGGAAAAGTCGGACCAGACATAGGCGCCGTCGCGCAGCACCTTTCCCGTATCGATACCGTATTTTTCCGCCTGAATTGCCGCCAGCGCCGGCGGCGTGGCACCTTCGATATGGCAGTGGATCTCCGCCTTGAGGAGGTGTCTGGTCAAAGGAAGCTCCATCCGTTGGGGCCGGGCGGGATCGACAGATGCGCGGCAATGGTTTCGGCAATGTCCGAATAGGTCGATCTGATCCCGATCGAACGGGAGCGGATGCCCGGTCCGAACGCCATGACCGGCACCCGCTCACGCGTGTGGTCGGTGCCGCGCCAGGTCGGATCGCAGCCGTGGTCGGCGGTCAGGATGACGAGGTCGCCGGGCTGCAGCCGCCGGTGGACGTCCGGCAGGGCGCGGTCGAAGGCTTCGAGCGCCG
Source organism: Hyphomicrobiales bacterium (assembly GCA_900471605.1). Classification (GTDB taxonomy): domain Bacteria; phylum Pseudomonadota; class Alphaproteobacteria; order Rhizobiales; family Rhizobiaceae; genus Neorhizobium. The sequence continues at coordinate 36,242 of UCEY01000002.1, forward strand.
CCGCATAACCCGGCACGTCGCGGCGATGGCCGTAAAGCATGTCGAAATCGACGAAATTGGTGAAGACGAGATCGCCGACGGTCGCCTCATCCATGGCAGCGAGCGTCGCTTCCATCAGCGCCGCATTGCCGTTCGCCTTGATGACGCGCGAGACGCCCTGATGCGCGAAGATGTCGCCGATCTTGCCGATCGCATGCACCGACCTGCCGCCGCGGATCAGCCGGTCGAGCAATGTCGCTTCGGGGGGCGGCACGGAGAAGTCGCGGCGATTGCCGGTGCGCTGGAACGTATCCGCGGTTTCGCCCACGAAGGGCCTTGCGATCACCCGGCCGATATTCATCGGATCAAGCAGCACCCGGACGGTTTCGCAGAGCCTGAGCAGCCGGTCGAGGCCGAAAAAGGTTTCGTGGGCGGCGATCTGGAAGACCGAGTCGGTGGATGTGTAGCAGATCGGTTTTCCGGTGCGGATATGCTCCTCCCCGAGCCGGGCGATGATCTCGGTTCCGGATGCGTGACAATTGCCGAGAATGCCGGGGACGCCGCCTTCGCGGCAGATCGCTTCCACCAGCTCGGGAGGGAACGCGTCGCCTTCTGCCGGGAAATAACCCCAATCGAACAAGACCGGCGTGCCGGCGATTTCCCAATGCCCGGACGGAGTATCCTTGCCGCGGGAAATCTCGTTGGCTGCGCCGTGCAGGCCGAAGATCCGCTCCGGCATCGGCATGCCGACGGGATAGTCGCCGCTGGCGAGTTTGGCAATTTCCAGAAGCCCGAGCGACGACATGTTCGGCAGATGCAACGGACCTTCCCTCAGTCCAGCCCGGTCGCCGACGCCGGCGGCGCAGAATTCCGCGATATGCCCGAGCGTGTTAGCCCCCAGATCACCATACTCGTCCGCATCCGGGGCACCGCCCACGCCGAAGGAATCAAGAACGAACAGGAAGGCACGCGCCATCGGTCACCCGGAAATTTGAATATTGCCCGCCCGGCAGCTCTCTTAGCCGGCCCGAATCGAGATTCATATAGCCGTGGGCATGTATTAGCAAAGGGGATAACGGTCGGTGCGCTTCAGCAATTGGTACAGCTGACGCTGTTTCCGAGACGCTGGCGGTAGAAATATTCCCGCGCGATGGTGAGGTCCTGGACGCTGTTCGGCAAAAGACCGGGCATGAACATCAGGAGTTCGTGATGCACCGATACTTCGGCCCGGACAAGAAATGAATTGGCGGTATGCATGTCGGCCGGCACCTGGACGGCAGAACCGACAACATAGGGCCTGCCGTTGTTCTGATCCCACGACCAGGCGACGGTCGGGGTGCCGGTGGCATCGAGCGTCACTCCGGTGACCTTGATGCTCAGCGTATTGGGCGTGTAGGGCGCAAAGAGACTTGCGGTCACGTCCTTCATCGTCGCGAGCAATGTCTTGTCGACGCTCGTCTCCCGGGTCACGAGGTCGGCGATCGTGCTGGCGCTTCGCGTCACGCGCTTGGAGACGCTGAGGCCGATGGTGATTTCGAACGACGTGATGTAGAGGCTGAGAAGCAGCGGCGCGATCAGCGCGAATTCGACCGCGCCGACGCCGCGCGTGTCGGTGACGAATTGCTTGATGCGGATAAGCAGGCCAGCGGGCCGGTTCTGCGGCTGGAGCGTTTGCTCTTCCATCACGGATAGTCCTCGGCTCGGAAGGCGGATGTTTCGACGATCAGGAAATAGCTCGGGCGCCCGCCGTCCGCGGGCCGGACGTTGCTGATATAGGGCCGGATCAGATCGGTGACGATATCCCAGCGATAATAGGCGCGCAGCATGTTGATGCTTTTTGCGGGACCCGGCGCATAGGCGAATGAGGACGTATCGAGCTCCCCGTAAGCACCGCCGGAGGTCGGGATCGTCGTCGGGATCAGCGCGAAGGTCGCAAACGAGCGGACGTCGAGCAGGAGCTTGTTCGGGGTCGCGATTTCGTCCTCGCTGCAGGTGATCAGGATCGACACTTCGCCGCAGAAGGCGCGGCGGAATTCCGCCTGGGTCTTGTCGGTGCTGCGATTGAGTCCATAGGTAATGTTGCCGGTCCTGAGCTTGCGGGCCATGGTATCGACGGCGTTGGCGACAAGCTGCTCGCCGGTATAGGCGATGAAGGTCTCGACGATGGCAAAGACGATCAGGAAATAGGGAATGGCCAGCAGGGCGAATTCGATCGCGGCTGCTCCCTCCCTGGATCGGATGATCCGTCGCCATGCCCCTTTACCCCTTGCTGGTACAGGGGTACCGCTTTTCGACTCGTCATGATCCTGGCACATGGTTCCCGTCCGACAGCCCGGTTTGAGCGTGCCGATCCTAGGGTTCGATTATTGAGATTCCGTTGCAGCCACCGCCTGCAGTTTAACCATCTGTCCCCGATCAGGGCGAACCTGTACCGGTGTTCTTGAGCTCGGCGTGCTTTTCGCAATTTGGCGTGCAGGACAGAATAGAACGCTCCGTTTGCCGGAAGACGCGCACCGTGTTCCCTTCGTCAATGGAAACGAGGACCCGTTCGTCGGCAATCGCATTGCCCTGGGCGTCCAACAGCACGAGATTGGTCGTACCGAAACTGCGGCCCGTGAGGACGATCGTGGTGGGATCCGCGACGGTTGCGTCGGCGACGCTCGAATTGCCGACGATGACCTTGCTGACCGGCCTGTCGAGTTTCAGCACGCGCGCGTGATTCATGAATACGCGCAGAAGATCCGGCTGATCCTGCGCGGCCAGCTGTCCTGCGCCGGTGAAGACGACACCGCAGATGGCCAGGAGCCGGATCATGACGCGACGGAACAGCATTGAGGGCGACCTTAGGTGCGGTTTGTTATCCACCAAGGATGGATGTGATTGGTGAACGAAGGGTTAAGCGGCACGAAAGGCCGTTCTTGATCCCGTCTTAACCATTGCCGGTCAACCGGAAATCCGTGAGGCAGGATGAGTTTGCGCATGGGCTCACGTAAATTAACGTGCTGTAAAAAAACGTAGATTAGAGGATTATGAGAGGGAGATGGCGATCGATCGAAAGCCACTATTTTTCTTACCCATTCGTTTACCACGCAACCTGCAATCCTCCATTAACAGCTCGGTAACGATGTTCTTTAAGCCGATAGCAATCGTCCGGCTGTAGGTTGCAGTCAGCCGAACAACGGAAACAGTTGTCGGGAAGTGCTGAACAACAATATTGGAGTAGGAGAGTTCCATGTCGAAGATTTTCGCTCGTTTTATGAAAGATGAGTCTGGTGCGACCGCCATCGAGTATGGTCTTATCGCAGCTCTCATCTCCGTGGCTCTGATCGCCGGTGCTACCACGCTCGGCACCACGCTGAACAACACGTTCAACGCCATTTCTGGCAAAATGACCGGTGCCTGCACCAAGGGCGGCATGACCTGCTGATTTGCAGTCGTGACAAATTACTGGAGCCGGCTCGATCTTAATCGGGGCGGCTTCGTTTGTTTTATATCCAAAAAGGATTGCGACTTTGCGCATCCTGTTGTGTCAATCCTAATTGAGGCGGTGGTTCAGCTATGAGCGTGATCACTCTGGCCATTCTCACAATCCTACCGCTTTGCCTGGTGCTTGCAGCGCTCTCCGATCTCGTCAGCATGACGATCCCGAATCGGGTGTCGGCGCTTATTCTTGTCTCCTTCCTGATACTGGCGCCATTTTCTGGTCTCGCATGGCCCGAGATCGGCATGAACCTTGTCGCGGGTCTTGCCGTATTTAGCGCTTGCTTCGCTCTGTTTGCCTTGAACGTGATGGGCGGGGGCGATGCAAAGCTCCTGACCGCAACTGCCATCTGGTTTGGCTTCAATCACTCGCTTCTCGTTTTGCTGGTTACCGTCGGTTATGTCGGCGGTGCCGTGACGCTCGTTTTCCTGCTTCTGCGGTCGCAGGCGAATTCGGTCATGGCCATGGGCATTCCGCTCCCGTCCTCCCTCGTCAATGCCAAGAAGATTCCTTATGGAATCGCCATTGCGATTGCCGGCTTCCTGACCTTCGAGCAGGCGCCGATCCATCTCCTGGCGATGAAGGCGTTTCAATAAGAGTTTTCGCGACGGAAAGATCGCGTTAACCAGAATTGTAAGCGTCTCATTAACTATAATTACACCATTGGAGGCCATTCTCCGGGGGAATTAGTGTTCCTTCAAGGAATGGCCATGAAGCCCACCCGTATCATTATTCTCGCGGTTGCCGTGGTGGCGGCGGGCCTTGCCGGCATGCTCGCGGTCCGCCTTTCCGGCACGAAAGCGCCCGAACTGGTGGAAACCGTCATCCAGAAGGAGCCGACGGTCAAGGTGCTGGTTTCGGCCGAGAACCTGCCCGTGGGCAGCCGCCTGAACGACAAGTCGATGCAGTGGATGTCCTGGCCGTCGAGCGGCATCGTCGATGGGTTCATCACCGATTCGACGCGGCCGAACGCCATCACCGAGCTTCAGGGCGTCGTGGTCCGCATGCCGATGTTCAAGGGCGAGCCGATGCGGGCCGAGAAGATCGCCGACTCCTCCAGCCGGATCATGTCCTCGCTGCTGCCGTCCGGAAAACGGGCGGTTGCCACCGAGATCTCCGTTGCAACGGGCGCCGGCGGCTTCGTGCTGCCGAACGATCGCGTCGACATCATCATGGTGCGGGAGAACAAGGACAGCGGCAACTACATCACCGAAACCATCCTCAGCAACGTTCGCGTCCTCGCGATCGACCAGCAGGTCCAGGAAAGCGAGGACGGCAAGAAATCCGTCGTCGGCACGACGGCGACGCTGGAACTGACGCCGGACCAGGCGAAGGTCATTGCCGTCGCCCAGCAGCTGGCCCAGCGGCTGACGCTTGCGCTGCGCTCCGTCGCGGACTCTCAGGAGGCCGACACGGTAGCCCCGGACTATTTGCTGCACGGGGGCGATGGCAAGACGGATATCCAGGTCATCAAATCGGGGGCGATCGTCAAGAGCACGGCGGCGGTGCAGGCGAAATGAACGGAGCGTTCAAGTGAGCAGTCTGAAACACAAGATTCGTAGCTCGGCAGCGGCAGGCATGGCTTTTTGCCTCGCCTTTTCCGGCGTTTCCCTGAATATCGCCCCGATCAGCCTGAAGCCGGCACAGGCCCTGGCGGCCGACAACAGCGTGGTGCGCATCACCGACGGGGGGCCCGGCGTCCGCAAGCGGCTGCAGCTCGGCCTCAACAAGGCTCTGGTTGTCGACCTGCCTTCCGACGCCCATGACATTCTTGTCGCCGATCCGAGCATGGCTGACGCGGTGACGCGCACCTCCCGCCGCATCTATCTTTTCGGCAAGACCGTCGGCCAGACCAACATCTTCGTCTTCGGACCGAACGGCGAGGAGATCGTCAGCCTCGACGTGGCCATCGAGCGTGATATTTCCGGTCTCGAGCAGAACCTTCGCCGGTTCCTGCCGGATTCGAACATCAAGGTCGAGATCATCTCCGACAACATCGTGCTGTCCGGCAGCGTGCGGACGCCGCAGGATTCGGCGCAGGCGGAAAAGCTCACCACGGCCTTCCTGAAGGGCGGTGAGGCGACCACCCGCAATATCACCGCCCAGGGCAATAACGGTGACGCGGACATCTTCGCAGAAAACCGGCAGAAGTCCCAGATCGTCAACCTGCTGACGATCGAGGGCGAGGACCAGGTCACGCTGAAGGTAACTGTCGCGGAAGTCAGCCGGCAGGTATTGAAGCAGCTCGGGTTCAATGGCTCCGTCGCCGGTCCCAAAGGCTCGATCTCCTTTGCCAATCCCGCCAATCTGGGGAATGCCGTCGGTCTGGCGGCCCAGGGCATCATGTCCGGCAATATCGGCAATGTCGGTCTTTCGACGTATATGAACGCCATGGAACAGGCTGGCGTCATGCGCACGCTCGCCGAACCGAGCCTGACCGCCATTTCCGGCCAGCAGGCGAAATTCTATGTCGGCGGCACATTCCGCCTGCCGGGACAGCAGGAAGTCGATAACAAGGAAGGGACTGTCACCCAGTCGGTCGATACCGTCGACTACGGCATCGAACTGAATTTCAAGCCGGTCGTCCTGTCTCCCGGACGTATCAGCCTGGTGATCGAAACCAATGTCTCGGAGCCGACCTACGAGGGGTCGGTCGCGACCGGCAATGGCGCCTCGTTGCGGATCCCCGGCAATACCTACATGGCGATCCGCAAGCGTGAGGCTTCGACCACGGTCGAACTGCCCTCCGGCGGCTCCATCGTCATCGCCGGCCTGGTGCAGGACAACGTCCGCCAGGCGATGTCCGGCCTTCCGGGAATTTCGAAGGTACCGGTGTTCGGGACGCTTTTCCGCAGCAAGGACTTCGTCCGCAACGAAACCGAACTCGTGATCATCGCGACGCCTTATCTGGTCCGTCCCGTTGCTCGCAACGAGATCGCGCGGCCGGACGACAACTTCAACCCGGAAAACGATGCCGCGACATTCTTCCTGAACCGCGTCAACAAGATCTACGGCCGCAAGGAGCCCGTCGCGGCGGGCCAGTATCACGGCGCCGTCGGCTTTATCTACAAGTGAGCGGCCATGGACATTGAAACCAAGAAAATCACCGTCGAAGGACAGGATGTCATGACCAAGGGGAAAACCAGGTCCCGCCGCAGCAGGATGGCCGCGGCCTTGGCGCTCGTGGCATCCGGCCTGCTCCTGTCGGCCTGCGGCAACAGCCAGCTCACGACCGGCTCCATCCCCGACGACTATCGCACCCGACATCCGATCGTACTAGCGGAAGGTCAGTCGACGCTCGATATTCCGGTCGCCTCGGGTGATGTCCGCCTGACAACCGGCATGAAGGATACCGTCAAGGGATTTGCCCAGAATTTCACGGCATCGCCGGCCGGCGTGATACAGATCCAGGTGCCTTACGGCTCCTATAATTCCGGTGCCGCCCAGCATCTGGCGGGTGATATCCGCCGCGAACTGACCCGGTCCGGCATCAGGCCGCAGCGGATCCTGATGAGCAGCTACGCCGCCTCGCCGAACGGTGACGCAGCGCCGATCCGGCTTTCTTACGTGACGACCAAGGCGATGACCGGCCAGTGCGGCGAATGGCCGGCAGACCTCTCGGACAACACGTTCGGGAACAAGAACTGGTACAATTTCGGCTGTGCCAGCCAGAACAATCTTGCGGCCCAGGTCGCCAACCCCACCGATCTCATCGCACCGCGCGCGGTCACGCCGATCGATGCGGCGCAGCGCGCCAAGGTCATCAGCGACTACCGCGGCGAGAGCAGCGGTACCACGACGCCTTAACCGGAGAACACGATGAGCGCGATCAACTACGAAATCCGCACTCCCGGCCAGGGTGAAGGTTTCACCGAGGACGTCGATCGTCCGGGCGATTTCGATGCGCTGCGCCCGTTGCCGCGCATCTCGATCCACGCTTTCTGCGAAAGCGAGGCGATGCAGCGGATGATGGACCGCATGGCGCGCGATCGCCGTATGGCCAAGGTCAACCTGCGTGTGACGATCGGTGGCACCAGCGCTGCCGCCAACATGTTCTCCTCCACGCCGACACCGAACCTGATCATCCTGGAAACGGATGCCGAACCGAAGAACCTTCTCGATGAGCTCACGCCGCTTGCGGAAGTCTGCGATCCCTCGACCAGGGTCATCGTCGTCGGCCGCTATAACGATATCTCGCTCTATCGCGAGCTGATCCGCAACGGCATTTCCGAATATCTCGTCGGTCCCGTGCAGATGCCGGACATGTTGGCGTCGATTTCGGCGATCTTCGTGGATCCTGAAGCGGAACCGCTCGGCAAATCGGTGGCCTTCATCGGTGCCAAGGGCGGCGTCGGCTCCTCGACCATTGCGCACAACTGCGCATTTGGCATTTCCAGCCTGTTTTCGACCGAGACCATCCTCGCCGACCTCGATCTTCCCTTCGGCACGGCCAATATCGATTTCGATCAGGATCCGGCCCAGGGCATCGCGGAAGCCGTTTTTGCGCCGGAACGTTTGGACGAAGTCTTCCTCGACCGCCTTCTGACCAAGTGTTCCGAGCATCTGTCGCTGCTGGCCGCTCCCTCGCTGCTTGACCGCGCCTATGACTTCGATCGCAGCGCATTCACGCCGATCATCGAGCTCCTGCAGCGCAGCGCGCCGATGGCGGTCCTCGATGTCCCGCATGGCTGGACGGAATGGACGCGCGCGGTTCTGTCAGAGGTCGACGAGGTGGTGATCTGCGCGGTCCCCGATCTAGCCAACCTGCGCAACACCAAGAACATCATCGACGCGTTGAAGAAGCTCCGGCCGAACGACCGCGCACCACACCTGATCCTCAACCAGGTCGGGATGCCGAAGCGTCCGGAGATCGCCCCGAACGATTTCATCGAGCCGTTGGAGATCGAGCCGATCGCCATCCTGCCCTTCGACGTGCAGCTGTTCGGCAATGCCGCCAATAGCGGCCGGATGATCTCCGAAATCGACGCCAAGTCGCCAGCCGCCGAAACTTTCTCGCAGATCGCCCATGTCGTCACGGGGCGCGTTGCCATGAAGAAAGTGAAGAAGGGTGGTCTCGGCAAGGTGCTCGGCATGCTCGGGCGCAAGAAGGCATAACACCAGGAAACCGGCATGTTTGGAAAACGCGGAAACGAGGGATTTGGGAAGAGCGGCGGCTTGGCTTCGCCGCCACCGGCTGCTGCGTCCGCTTCGGCGGCGCCTGTCGTGGCGCGGCCGGCCGCTCCGGAAATCCTTGCCGAGCCGATGCGCGATCCCGCCACCCAGCGCCAGCAGGTCGCTTCGCCGCCGCCGCTCGCGCCGCAGTCACCGGCCCGCAAGCGGCCGGCGCGCACGGAACTCTATTACGATACCAAGAGCCAGGTCTTCTCGGCGCTGATCGACACGATCGACCTGTCCCAGCTCGCCAAGCTCGATGCCGAGAGCGCGCGCGAGGAAATCCGCGATATCGTCAACGATATCATCACCATCAAGAACTTCGCGATGTCGATCTCCGAGCAGGAGGAACTGCTCGAGGATATCTGCAACGACGTTCTGGGCTACGGTCCGCTGGAGCCGCTGCTCGCGCGTGACGACATCGCCGACATCATGGTCAACGGCGCCGGCCAGACCTTCATCGAAGTCGGCGGCAAGACGATCGAATCCGATATCCGCTTCCGCGACAATGCCCAGCTCCTGTCGGTCTGCCAGCGCATCGTCAGCCAGGTCGGCCGCCGCGTCGATGAATCCTCGCCGATCTGCGACGCGCGCCTGCCCGACGGTTCGCGTGTCAACGTCATCGCGCCGCCGCTTGCGATCGACGGGCCGGCACTGACCATTCGTAAGTTCAAGAAGGACAAGCTGAACCTCGACCAGCTCGTCAAGTTCGGTGCGATCACCCCGGAAGGGGCGACGCTCCTGCAGATCATCGGCCGCGTCCGTTGCAACATCGTCATCTCGGGCGGTACCGGCTCGGGCAAGACGACGCTTCTGAACTGCCTGACCAACTATATCGACAAGGAAGAGCGGGTCATCACCTGCGAGGATACCGCCGAACTGCAGCTGCAGCAGCCGCATGTGGTCCGCCTTGAAACCCGCCCTCCCAACATCGAAGGCGAAGGCGAGATCACCATGCGCGATCTCGTCAAGAACTGCCTGCGTATGCGCCCTGAACGCATCATCGTCGGCGAAGTGCGCGGACCTGAGGTCTTCGACCTTCTGCAGGCGATGAACACCGGCCACGACGGCTCGATGGGGACGATCCACGCCAACACGCCGCGCGAATGCCTGAGCCGTATGGAATCGATGATCGCCATGGGCGGTTATTCGCTACCGGCCAAGACGGTGCGCGAGATCATCACCGGCTCGATCGACGTCATCATCCAGGCGGCCCGCCTGCGCGACGGTTCGCGCCGCATCACCCAGATCACCGAAGTGGTCGGCATGGAAGGCGACGTGATCGTCACCCAGGACCTGATGCGCTACGAGATCGACGGCGAGGATGCGAATGGCCGCCTGATCGGCAGGCACATGTCGACCGGCATCGTGAAGCCGTATTTCTGGGATCGCGCCCGGTATTACAACGAGGAAAAGCGCCTTTCCGCCGCCCTCGACGCGATGGAAAAAACCAAGGACTGAGGAGCAGGGTTCCATGTTCGGGCTGGATATCAATGTCGTGGCGATCATCGCCCTCGTGGCGGTCGCCGCGGCTGCGGTCTGCTACGGGCTGTTGTTCTCCCGCATGGAAGTCGAAAAGAAGGCCGATAGCCGGCTGAGCCGGGTCAAGTCGGCCGAAACCGACCTGAACAAGGTCAAGGCGGCCCGCGACCGCGTGCAGGAGCTCTCCAAGCGCCGCAAGTCCATGCAGGACTCCATCAAGGACCTGGAGAAGAAGCAGGAAGAGAAGAACAGGAAGATGGGCGACGGCAGCTTGAAGTCCAAGCTTGCCCAGACCGGCCTGTCCCTGACGATGGGCCGCTTCTCCATGTTCAGCATCCTCTTCGGTGTCTTCGTCTTCCTCGTGACCTTGATCGCCGGTCTGCCGCTCTTGGCGGCCGTTGGCGCCGCCTTCGTCAGCGCGGTCGGCCTGCCGCGCTGGATTGTCGGTTTCCTGGTCAAGCGCCGGCAGAAGAAGTTCCTGGAGGAATTTCCGAACGCGCTCGACGTCATGGTTCGCTCGATCAAATCCGGTCTGCCGCTCAACGATGCGATGCGCCTGATCGCTTCCGACGGACAGGAGCCGGTAAAGACCGAATTCCGCCGGGTGATCGAATCGCAGCAGGTCGGCCTGAGCATTCCGGAGGCCTGCACGCGCATGATGATGACCATGCCGCTGCCGGAAGTGAATTTCTTCGCGATCGTCATCACCATTCAGGGCCAGGCCGGCGGCAATCTGTCCGAGGCAATCGGCAACCTTTCCAAAGTGCTGCGCGAGCGCAAGAAGATGAAGGCCAAGGTGAGCGCTCTCTCGATGGAAGCAAAAGCCTCGGCCGCGATCATCGGGGCGCTGCCCTTCATTGTTTCGCTGCTCGTCTACCTGACGTCCCCCCAATATATCTCGATCATCTTCACCGATCCGCGCGGACATCTGATCCTTCTGATTTCCGGCGTCTGGATGTCGATCGGCATCTTTGTCATGCGCAACATGATCAATTTCGATATCTGAGGGGATAGAGCGATGGGACTGGCAACAACGCTGACCGATCCGACCACGCTTCTTGCCATCCTGGTGGCAGTGGCGGTTTTTGCCACCCTCTACACGCTGGCGAGCCCTTTCCTTGAAAAGGGGGATCTCGACAAGCGAATGAAGGCCGTCTCCACCGAGCGCGAACAGATCCGCGCCCGCGAACGTGCCCGCATGAACTCCGAACAGTCGAAGACGTCGCTGCGTGCGCAGAACAACCAGTCGGTCCGCCAGATCGTCGAGCGGTTCAATCTGCGCAAGGCGCTGGTGGACGACAATACCGTCAACAGGCTGCGTGCCGCGGGCTTGAGGTCGCAGAACGCCCTCAACATGTTCCTGCTGGCGCGTTTCCTGTTGCCTTTCGTTTTCCTCGCGGCCGCCGTCGTCTGGATCTTCGTGCTCGGCAACCTTGCCACGCGGCCGTTCCCGATCCGGATGCTGGCGGCGATCGTCGTCGCCTATATCGGTTTCTACGCGCCCAATATCTACGTTTCGAACCTCGTGAAAAAGCGCCAGGCCTCGATCAAGCGGGCCTGGCCCGATGCGCTCGACCTGATGCTGATCTGCGTCGAATCGGGGATTTCCATGGAAGCGGCGATGCGCCGCGTTGCCGAGGAAATGGCGCAGGCCTCGCCGCCGCTCGCCGAAGAAATGGTGCTGACGACGGCCGAGCTCTCCTTCCTGCAGGACCGCCGCACCGCACTCGAAAATCTCGGCATCCGCACCCAGCTCGAAATCGTCCGGGCCGTCACCCAGGCGCTGATCCAGGCGGAGCGTTACGGTACTCCGATCGCCTCGGCGTTGCGCGTGCTCGCCCAGGAAGGCCGGGACGAGCGTATGAACGAGGCGGAGAAGAAAGCCGCCGCCCTGCCGCCGAAGCTGACCGTGCCGATGATCCTGTTCTTCCTGCCAGTGCTGATCGCCGTCATTCTCGGCCCGGCCGGCATCCAGGTCGCCGACAAGTTCCACTAGGACGACGTCTCGCCGACGCCCGGTTTCGGATGGAACCGGGACCTGTGCCGATTGTTGAACGTGACATGAACTCCCGTTTCAGACGGGGTTCAGCGTGACCGGCCCAATATCCTCCCCATCAGCTCGGACGACCGCCCTTTCAAGACGAACCGGCCGGCGAGCGAAACATATTCGGAGGATCATAGGGTGCTGACACGGCTTTGCATAAATCTCGTCCTGATCGGTGGCATCATCACCGTCGTTTCGCGTCTGATTTAAAGGCATCGAAAGGACAGTCCCGGAAACAGGAAAACCGGCGCATGGCCGGTTTTTTGTTGGAATGACGGGAGCGCCGATCAGTTCGTATTGCCGGGCTTGCCCTTGCCATCCTTGTCGGCGAGCTTTGCCCAGGAGTTCTGCTGGGACAGCATCGAGCGAAGATAGGTGACGTTGGCGTCCGCCTGCTGCTGCGAGAGTTCCCGGCGGGCGATCTGCTCGGCTTCCGCGAAACGGCCCTGCAGGCCGACCACGAGAGCGAGGTTCTGCCGGACGCGGCTGTCGGCGGCCGGCTGCCCGGCGGCATTGCGCATGTAGGTTTCCGCCGTCTTCAGATCACCGGAAAGCACGTAGGACATTCCGAGATTGGACATCACGCTCGGTTCGTTCGGCTGGGCATCGAGCGCCATGCGATATTTCTGGCGGGCCTCGGCCGAACGGCCGAGCTGATCGAGCACGGCGCCTTCGGCGGAATAAAGCCGCCAGTCGGGATGGTCAGGTGTCTGGGCGCGGTTGATCGTGGCAAGCGCCTGTTCGAGCTGGCCTGCGCCTGCCTGCGCCTTGCCATAGGCCGCCAGCACGTCGCGGTCGGCGGGATGGGCGATCGCCACCTGCTGCATCACCGCAAGTGCCTGCGCGTTCTTGCCCGTCATGCCGAGCACGGTTGCATAGCGCAGCCCGATTTCCTTGTTCTTGGGATCGCGGGCATAGCTGTCGCCGACCGATTTCTCGGTGCTCGCGAGGTCGCCCGCGTTCATGCCGTCCATGGAGGCGGGCGAGGTCCTCGGGATCGAGCCCGTCGTCGCGACATCGCGCTTGGTCGCGCAGCCGGTGACCGAGAGTGCGGCAAGAAGCGCGAAGGCGGCGGTCTGGGCGAGGCGGGTCTTGCGAGGCGTCAGGGCTGCGGAAGCGGTCATGGGGTGCGGTCTCGTTCGGTCCGGTGCCGCGCCTTGCGAATAGGGAGCGGGCAGATAGCGCATTTCCACTCCAGCAATAAACTGTTAACCCTAACAGATCGTTAAGACGAACGATTCCAGCAGCTTCCGAAGGCCCGCCCATGACCCCCTATCAGTATATCGAACGTCCCTCTCCATTCGGCGCGAAAGGGGCGGCGACCAGGCCGGTCCATGCCGTGACGCCTGCCGACCTCGATGCGGGCAAGCTCGATGCGGCCGCGCTCGCCTGGGCGAAGGCGGCGGGCTTCAAGGCGGAAGCCGGCGCGCTGCTTCTGGTGCCAGCGGCAGGTGGTGAGGTGGGCAGCGCCCTGTTCGGCCTCGGCAATGATCCCGCCGAAGCGCCCTTCATCGCCGGAAAGCTCTCTAAACTCCTGCCCGCCGGCGACTGGCATGTCGAGACCTCGGCGCTCGGCCACGCGCATCTCGCCCTCGGTTACGGCCTCGGCACCTATGGCTTCAGCCGCTACAAGTCCGAAAAGCCGAAGGATGTCCGGCTTTCGTTCCCGGGCGCGGTCGATGCCGCCGATGTCGAGCGCCAGCTTGCCGGCGTCTTCCTGGCGCGCGACCTGGTGAACATCCCGACCAACGAGATGGGACCGGTCGAGCTCGAAGCGGCTTTCCGGGCGCTCGGCGAACATTACGGCGCGACGGTCACGTCGATCGTCGGCGAGGACCTGCTCCGCCAAAACTTTCCGCTCGTCCACACGGTCGGCCGCGCCAGCGTTTCGGCGCCGCGGCTGCTCGAAATGCGCTGGGGCGAGAAGGGCCATCCGCGCGTCACCCTGGTCGGCAAGGGCGTCTGCTTCGATACCGGCGGCCTCGACATCAAGGGCGCCGCCAACATGGCGCTGATGAAGAAGGATATGGGTGGTGCCGCCAATGTCATGGGCCTTGCCCTGATGATCATGGATGCGGGCCTCAAGGTGGACCTGCAGGTTCTGGTACCGGCCGTCGAGAACTCGATTTCCGGCAATGCCTTCCGGCCGGGCGACATCTACAGGAGCCGCAAGGGCATCACCGTCCAGATCGACAATACCGATGCGGAAGGCCGGCTGGTCCTTGCGGATGCGCTCGCCTATGCGGACGAAAACCCGCCGGACCTGATGATCGATATGTCGACGCTGACGGGGGCTGCCCGCGTCGCGCTCGGCACCGAACTCGCCCCCTATTTCACCGATGACGAAGGGCTTGCCGGCAAGCTGATGGAAGCGGGCCGCGCGGAAGCCGATCCGATGTGGCGCCTGCCGCTCTGGATGGGCTATGACAAGGACATCCGCTCCCGCGCAGCCGACATCACCAATTCGCCCTCGGGCGGCATGGCCGGCGCAATCACCGCGGCGCTTTTCCTCAAGCGTTTCGTTACCGCCACCAAAAGCTGGGTACATTTCGATATCTATGCCTGGGTCGCGGCCGACAAGCCGCATGCGCCGGTCGGGGGCGAGGCCTTCGCCATCCGCGCGCTCTACCGCACGATCCGCGACATGGCGGTGAAATAACTGGACTGAGAAATAAAACGGTTCCGAAACAAACCGGTAAGACCTTCGGCTTAAAATCCGCCCGGTATTGAACCAAGGCCGATTTTGAACCGAGGGTCGTGATGCCGGTTGAACTGACCGCCACGGAAGCGCTGGGCCTCTGGCACCGGGTGTCGCTGGAGCAGGTCCGGCGCGACGGCCGCGATCTGACATTGCGCCAGATGTCCATTCTGCTGCATATTTACCTCGTGCCGCCGCCGCACACGGTGCGCGGGCTGGCCGCTACGCTTGGCGTCACCAAGCCGGTCATCACCCGCGCGCTCGATACGATGGGCGAGATGGGTCTGGTGGACCGCGAGCGCGACGAGCGCGACCGCCGCAACGTGGTGATCAAGCGTACGGTGGCCGGCGCGCTCTATCTGGAAAAGCTGGGCGACCTGATCATCCGGGAAGGCCGCCAGTGATGGGTTGGCGATAGGACGCCTGAAGGGATTAACTGATGACCAAGCCGCTCGACAGACGCCTGCATGCTTTCCGCCCCGATCTCGCCGACGAAATGCTGAAGGGCAGTGTCGAGGCAGGCCAGTTCGTCCGTGGCGAGCCGGCGCGCATTGCGGTATCCGTCGCTCAGCTGCGCCCGGCGCCGGATCTTGCCCGCGGCGTCGATACCGAACTGCTTTGGGGTGAAACCGTCCGGGTTTTCGACCGCGCCGATGGTTTTGCCTGGGTGCAGGCCGACCAGGACGGCTATGTCGGCTATCTGCCGGAAACGATGCTCGCAGGCCCGGACGAGCCGACCCATCGCATCGCCGTGCCGCGCACCTTCCTTTATCCGGAAGCCGAGCTCCGCAAGCCGCCGGTCGCCGCCCTGTCCATGGGCAGCCGCATCACCGTCGTCGGCGAGGCGGAAACCCGCGGCACCCGCTATTTCATCCTGGCGAATGGCGGGGCAGTGATCGCACGCCACTGCCTGCCCATCGCCGAGACGCTCGGCGACGACTATGTCGCGGTCGCCGGAAAATTCATCGAGACGCCCTATCTCTGGGGCGGTCGTTCCGGATTCGGCCTGGATTGCTCGTCGCTGGTGCAACTGGCCCTGATGATGACCGGGCAGTCCGCGCCGCGTGATTCCGACATGCAGGCCTCGCTCGGCAAAGAGATCACCCGCATGGAACTTCGCCGCGGCGATCTCGTTTTCTGGGAAGGACATGTCGGCATCATGGAGAATGCCGAGACGCTTCTCCACGCCAACGGCCATACGATGAGCGTCGCCCGCGAAAATTTCGCGGCGGCCGTCGAACGGATCGGCTGGCTCTACCAGCAGCCCACCGGCTATCGTCGCTTGGATAACCGCCGATGATCACGCAAACGTGGTCCTTGCCCCATGGATCGGGAACTCTGCCGTCCATATCTTTTATCCGTCCGCAGGTGTCGTGGATGAGGAGTCGATTGATGCTCAAAGGTGCATGGATACTGCCGGCCGTTATGCTCGTGGCGCTGCTTGTCGCCGCGCTCGTTCCGGTCGAGGTGTTCGCTGCCGAGCGGCAGGCCTTCCCGCAGGATACGCAGACCTATTTCCGTAACCTGCCCGGCGTCGTGCCGCAGGAGGAACAGGCGAAGAAACAGGCCTATGACTGCACGACCGATATCGAGAATGTCTATCGAGCCCGGGGCGGCTTCGACATTCTTTATGGCGACGTCATGCCGACCCGGATCTATCGCTGCAAGACGCAAAGCGGCGTGACCTATACCGGCACCCGCATGCCCAACAACGAATGGGTGCCCGGCCTCAACCCGCGTCACCTGCCCGAATAGGGTAATCATCGTACAAACGTGGCGCACCCGAAGACCTTATCTTGCGATGTGGCGCAAGAGCGCTTCCGCCCATTGACGACCTGCCGCCGCTGCCCCACTACTTTCTGATATACAAATCTTGGCGCACCGGGAGGATAGAAGGTGTTCCACGCAAGCATGAATTTCGCGCTCGGCGAGGAGGTCGAAGCCGTTCGCGACACGGTCCACCGTTTCGCGCAGGAAAAACTGGGCCCCCGTGCCGAGGAGATCGACCGCAGCAACGAATTTGCCCGCGATCTCTGGCCGGAACTGGGCGCGCTCGGCCTGCTCGGCATCACCGCCGATCCGGATTTCGGCGGCTCCGGCCTCGGTTACCTCGCCCATGTGGTCGCCGTCGAGGAACTGGCCCGCGCTTCGGCCTCGACCTCACTCAGCTACGGCGCGCATTCCAATCTCTGCGTCAACCAGATCAACCGCAACGGCAACGCCGAGCAGAAGGCGCGCTACCTGCCGAAACTCTGCTCCGGCGAGCATGTCGGCGCGCTCGCCATGTCCGAGCCGGGTGCGGGTTCCGACGTCGTGTCGATGAAGCTCCGCGCAGAGAAGCGCGGAGATCGCTATATCCTCAACGGCAGCAAGATGTGGATCACCAACGGCCCTGATGCCGACGTCCTGGTAGTATATGCCAAGACCGATCCGACAGCAGGCCCGAAAGGCATCACCGCCTTCCTGATCGAAAAGGGTTTCAAGGGTTTCTCGACCGCCCAGAAGCTCGACAAGCTCGGCATGCGCGGCTCCAACACCTGCGAACTGGTGTTTGAGGATTGCGAGGTGCCGGCCGAAAACGTCATGGGTGCCGAGGGCGGCGGCGTGCGCGTGCTGATGTCGGGTCTCGATTACGAGCGCGTGGTACTTTCCGCGATCGGGATCGGAATCATGCACGCCTGCCTCGATGTGGTCATGCCGTATGTCCATGAGCGAAAACAGTTCGGCCAGCCGATCGGCGAGTTCCAGCTCATCCAGGCCAAGGTCGCCGACATGTACACGGCGATGAATTCGGCCCGCGCCTATGTCTATGCGGTGGCCGCCGCCTGTGATCGCGGCGCGGTGACCAGACAGGATGCCGCCGCCTGCTGCCTCTACGCCTCCGAACAGGCGACCCAGCAGGCGCTGCAGGCGATCCAGATCCTCGGCGGCAATGGTTATATCAACGACAATCCGACCGGCCGGCTGCTGCGCGACGCCAAGCTGATGGAGATCGGTGCCGGAACCTCGGAAATCCGCCGCATGCTGATCGGCCGCGAGCTCTTCAAGGAAACCGCCTGATGGCTGTCATCCGGTCGCAGGTCAATCTCCGAAGCGAAGCCGCCGAAGCCAACCGGGCCGCCATGCAGGCGAAGATTGCCGAGGTCGAGGCGGCCGTGGCGCTGGCTGAGGCTGGCGGCGGAGAGGAGGCACGGGCGCGGCATGTGAAGCGTGGCAAGCTGCTTCCGCGCGAGCGCATCGCCCGGCTGCTCGATCACGGCTCGCCCTTTCTCGAAGTCGGCGCCACCGCTGCCCACGGGCTTTACGGCGGCGCAAGCCCGTCCGCCGGCATCGTCACCGGCATCGGCCGGGTCGAAGGTCGCGAGGTGATGATCGTCGCCAACGATGCCACCGTCAAAGGCGGCACCTATTACCCGATGACGGTCAAGAAACACCTGCGTGCCCAGGAGATCGCCGAGGAAAACCGCCTGCCTTGTGTTTATCTGGTCGATTCCGGCGGCGCCAACCTGCCGAACCAGGACGAGGTATTTCCCGACCGCGACCATTTCGGCCGCATCTTCTTCAACCAGGCGCGCATGTCCGCCAAGGGCATCGCCCAGATCGCCGCCGTCATGGGCTCCTGCACGGCGGGCGGCGCCTATGTGCCGGCCATGTCCGACGAGGCTATCATCGTCAAGGATCAGGGCACCATTTTCCTCGCCGGGCCGCCGCTGGTGAAGGCCGCGACAGGCGAGGAAGTCTCGGCCGAGGATCTCGGCGGCGGCGATGTACATACAAGACTTTCCGGCGTCGCCGATCATCTTGCCCGCGACGATGCCCATGCCCTGGCGCTGGTTCGCCGCGCCGTCGCCGGCTTGAACACCCGCAAGCCCGAAACGGTCACGCTGGCGACACCCGAAGAGCCGCTTTACGATCCGCAAGAGATCGCCGCGATCGTCCCTTCCTCGCTCAGCACGCCCTACGATATCCGCGAAGTGATCGCCCGCGTGGTCGATGGCTCGCGGTTCGACGAATTCAAGGCTCGCTTCGGGGTGACGCTGGTCTGCGGTTTCGCCCATGTCTTCGGCATTCCCGTCGGCATCATCGCCAACAACGGCGTGCTGTTTTCCGAAAGCGCCCAGAAGGGGGCGCATTTCATCGAACTCTGCTCGCAGCGCAAGATCCCGCTGGTCTTCCTGCAGAACATCACCGGCTTCATGGTCGGCCGCAAATACGAGGCGGAAGGTATCGCCAAGCACGGCGCCAAGCTGGTGACGGCGGTTGCCACCACCTCGGTGCCCAAGGTTACGATATTGGTCGGCGGTTCCTTCGGCGCCGGCAATTACGGCATGGCCGGCCGCGCTTATTCACCGCGCTTCCTGTGGACCTGGCCGAACAGCCGCATCTCGGTGATGGGCGGGCCGCAGGCGGCCGGCGTGCTTGCAACCGTCCGGCGCGACGCGATCGAACGCGGCGGCAAGACTTGGGGTACGGCCGAGGAGGCGGCCTTCAAGCAGCCGATACTCGACCAGTTCGAGGAACAGAGCCATCCGCTTTATGCCTCCGCCCGCCTGTGGGACGACGGCGTCATCCACCCGGCCAGCACCCGCCAGGTCCTCGCCCTCAGCCTTTCCGCCGCCCTCAACGCCCCGATTGAAGACACACGCTTCGGCGTGTTCCGGATGTGAGGGGCGGATGTCGAATTTCATAAACATCCTTAGACCTCTCCCTCCTCGCGGCCATAATGCGCCGAGAGAATGGCGCGGCATGCAAATCTCCTCCACAAGGAGGGAGATCGGGAGCTTGCCGCAGCGCTCGCCCATTGCGGGGACAGCCCCATGCTAAGAAAAGTCCTCATCGCCAATCGCGGCGAGATCGCCTGCCGTATCATCCGCACCTGTCACAGGCTGGGCGTCGCCACCGTTGCCGTCTATTCCGATGCCGATCGGGACGCTCTGCATGTGTCGCTGGCCGGCGAGGCGGTCCATGTCGGCCCGTCCCCCGCGGCCGAAAGTTACCTGCGCGGCGACGCGATCATCGACGCAGCATTGCGGACAGGCGCCGATGCAATCCATCCCGGCTACGGTTTTCTCTCGGAAAACCCGGATTTTGCCTGGGCGGCAACATCCGCCGGTCTCCGCTTCATCGGCCCGTCCTCCGATGCCATCCGTGCCATGGGCCTCAAGGACGCCGCCAAGGCGCTGATGGAAAAAGCCGGCGTGCCCGTCGTCCCGGGTTATCACGGCGCCGAACAAGACCCGGATTTCTTGCTGGATGAGGCCGAGCGCATCGGTTTCCCGGTGCTGATCAAGGCGCGTGCGGGCGGCGGCGGCAAGGGCATGCGGCGGGTCGAGAATGCCGAGGCTTTCAGGGAAGCGCTCGCCTCTGCGCAACGCGAAGCTTCGGCCGCATTCGGCGATGCGTCATGTCTGATCGAAAAATACATCGCCCACCCGCGCCATATCGAGATCCAGGTGTTTGGCGACGATCACGGCAATGTCGTGCACCTCTTCGAACGCGACTGCTCGCTGCAGCGCCGCCACCAGAAGGTCATCGAGGAGGCGCCGGCCCCGGGCATGCCGGAGGACATGCGCCGCGCGATGGGCGAAGCGGCCGTCAAGGCGGCGATGGCGATTTCCTATTCCGGCGCCGGCACGATCGAGTTTATCGCCGACGCTTCCGAAGGGCTGAAACCCGACCGTTTCTGGTTCATGGAGATGAACACCCGCCTGCAGGTGGAGCATCCCGTGACCGAGGCGATCACCGGCGTCGATCTCGTCGAATGGCAGTTGCGCGTCGCGTCCGGCGAGCCTCTGCCGCGCCTGCAGGACGAGCTTTTTATCAGCGGCTGGGCTTTCGAGGCCCGGCTTTATGCGGAGGATGCCGAGCGGGGGTTTCTGCCGGCCACCGGCCAGCTCGTCCATCTCGATCTGCCGGAGGAGCTTGCCCGCGTGGACAGCGGCGTGCGCGCCGGCGACCGCATTTCGCCTTTCTACGATCCGATGATTGCCAAGATCATCACCCGCGGGCCGGATCGGCAGACGGCGCTCTCGCTTCTTTCGTCCGCTCTGTCCGAGGTTCGCGCCACCGGCATCACCACCAATGCAACATTCATTCGCCGGCTAACGACGCAGACCGACTTCGTCGAGGGCAAGCCCGATACCGGCCTCATCGACCGGCATCTGTCGGAACTCACATTTCACAGGGCTCCGTCTCGCGAGGCCATGGCGCTTGCCGCACTGGAGCTTTCCGGCACGCTCCAGCCGAAGACCGCGAACGATCCCTGGGGCGGCTTGTCCGGATTCCGGTTGTGGTCGCAAGCGTCCGATTTCGTCGAACTGGATGACCGCGGCCACCATGTGCCGGTCTCGTTCGCATCGACCGGAGATGGGGCCTATGCCGCCACGGTCGACGGCAAGCGGGTTGATTTCAGCCTTTCCCGATCAGGCGACGGCGCCTGTCTTCTGGAGGTCGAGGGCAGCAAACGTCGCGTTCATCTGGTGTCCGGCCAACGTGACGTGACGATCTTCGGCGATGGCGAAAACTGGCACTTTGGCCTCCTCGACCCCCTCGCCGGCGAGGATGAGGCCGGCGGCGGCGGCGACCGCATAGTCGCGCCGATGCCGGGCCTGGTCAAACTCCTGCGCGCGGTGCCCGGAGCGGCGGTTGCGAAGGGCGAGACCCTGGCGATCATGGAGGCGATGAAGATGGAGCTGACGCTTGCCGCCCCCCGCGACGGGACGATTGCCGAGGTCCTGGTTGCCCAAGGCGAACAAGTGGTCGAGGGAGCCATGCTGCTGACGCTGGAGCCGGAAGATGGGCAGCCTGAATACGGGGAGCCGGAAGATGGCTGACTTCGTCCGCATCCACGAAATGGGACCTCGCGACGGCCTGCAGAACGAGAAACGCATCATCCCGACCGTCGACAAGATCCGGCTCGTCGATCTGCTTTCCGCCTGCGGTTTCGAAAAGATCGAGGTGGCGAGCTTCGTGCGTGCCGACTGGGTGCCGCAGATGGCCGACGGTGCCGAGGTCATGGCGGGCATCGCGCGCCGGCCGGGCACGCTCTATACGGTGCTGACCCCAAACATGCGCGGTTATGAGGCGGCCGTCGCGGCGAGCGCGGATGAGGTTGCCGTCTTTGCCTCTGCCTCCGAAGGTTTCAGCCATCGCAATATCAATTGCAGCATCGCGGAGAGCTTTGAGCGTTTTGCGCCGCTGGTCGATAGCGCCCGCCGCGACGGCATTCCGGTCCGCGCCTATGTCTCCTGCGCCATCGATTGTCCCTTTGACGGCCCGACGCCGCCCGTCCAGGTGGCAAGGGTCGCGGCGCAACTCCATGCGCTCGGATGCAGGGAGGTCGCACTGGCGGATACGATCGGCAGGGGCACGCCGGATCGGGTCGCGGCCATGCTCGACGCGGTGCTGGAGCGCATGCCGGCCGCCTCTCTCGCCGGGCATTTTCACGACACCAACGGCCGGGCGCTCGACAACATCACGGTCTCGCTCGAAAAGGGACTGCGTGTGTTCGATGCCGCCGCAGGCGGTCTTGGCGGTTGCCCCTATGCGCCGGGCGCGGAGGGCAATGTCGCAACCGGCAAGACCGTCGATCATCTGCATGCGCTGGGTTTCGAGACCCGTATCGACCGCGACCGGCTGGACGAGGCCGAGACCTTTGCCCGAGGTTTGAGAGGAGCGCGCTGATGGGCGCTTACGAGACGCTGACCTTGGAACGCGACGTTCGCGGGGTAGTGACGCTGTCGCTCGCCCGGCCTGAAAAGCACAACGCCATGAATGCGCAGATGATTGCCGACCTGACGGACGCGGCCGGCAGGCTTGCGGCCGACGAGGCTGTCCGTGTCGTGGTTCTCGCATCTGCCGGCCCCACTTTCTGCGCCGGCGGCGACCTGCAGTGGATGCGGGATCAGGCGGCGAGGGATCGGGCCGGCAAGATCGAGGGGGCCACGGAGCTCGCCCTGATGCTGAAGGCGCTGGACGATCTGCCGAAGCCGCTGATCGGCCGGGTGCAGGGCAATGCCTTTGGCGGCGGCATCGGCCTGATGTCCGTCTGCGACATCGTCGTCGCGGCCGAAAGTGCCCGGTTCGCGCTTACCGAAACTCGGCTGGGGCTTATTCCCGCGACGATCGGCCCCTATGTCGTACGACGCATTGGCGAGGGCCATGCTCGCCGCCTGTTCCTCAATGCCCGCCGCCTCGATGCTGGCGCGGCTCGCGAAATAGGCCTTGTTTCCGTCGTCCGCCCGGCCGACGAGCTCGACTTGGCGGTCGAGGAAGAAGTTGCCGCTTTCCTCGATTGCGCTCCGGGCGCCGTCGCCAGCGCCAAGAGCCTTGTTCAGAGCCTTGCCCGCCAGACGATCGAAGACCCGGTCGCGTATAGCACCGGTCTGCTTGCCGATCGTTGGGAAAGCGCCGAAGGCCATGCCGGCATCGATGCCTTCCTGAACCGCCGGCCGATGCCCTGGGCGGCGCCCAAGGCAGGCAAGGATTAGCCGGGCCACGTCGGGTGTTGAGCCGGATATTACTGTTTGGGGATTCCGGCCTTCTGGATCACGTCCGACCATTTCTGGATGTCGGCTTTCAGGCGGCCGCCGATCTCTTCCGGCGTGCTGGATCGGGCTTCGACACCGAGATCCGCAAACCGCTTCTGAAGGGCAGGATCGGCCAGCACTTCGATCAGCGTCGCGTTCAGCTTCTTGACCGCTTCCGGCGGCGTGCCCTTGGGCGCGAAGATGGCATTCCAGGAGGTGACGTCGAAACCCTTGACGCCTTCTTCAGCGGCGGTCGGGACATTCGGCGAGAGGGTGGAGCGCGTCGGGCCGGATGAAGCGATGGCGATCGCCTGGTTCTGCTGCAGGGCGGCTTTCAGCGCGGTCTGGCTGTCGATGATGACGTCGAGCTCGCCGCCGAGCAGGGCAACCTGAAGATCCGGCGTGGCCTTGTAGGGCACGATGGTGAAATCGATCCCGGAAGTCGATTTGAAAAGTTCCGCGGCAAGGTTCTGGCTGCTGCCGACATTGATGGTTCCGACGTTCAGCGCCCCGGGCTTGGCCTTGGCGGCGTCCAGAACATCCTTGAGGGATTTGAATTTGCCACCCGACTTGGTGACGAACACGAAATCGAAATAGGCAAGGCTGGAGACCGGCACGAAATCGGCGACCGGATCGAATTGCAGGTTCTTGAACAGCGGCACGCTGATCGCGGTTCCGTTCGAGAGCAGCGCCAGCGTGTAACCGTCCGCCGGAGCGTTCAGCGCCGCCCGCGCCGCAACGGAGCCGCCCGCACCCGGCTGGTTCATGATCACGATCTGCCGGCCGAGCTTCTTGCCGAGCGACTCGGCAACCAGGCGTGCGGTGATATCGGCGATCCCGCCCGGGCCGAAAGGCAGGACCAGCGTGATGTCCCTTGAAGGATAGGCGTCCTGCGCAATGGCGCCGGTCGGCAGCATCAGGGTCAGGGCGACCGCCAGGGACTTCATCCATCGCGACGGCCGTCGAAGCCGGCCCGCTGAGCTCCCCGTAGTTGTGCAATCCATTCTTTCCTCCTCCTTATAAGGCCGCTCAGGCGGCGAAATCGTATAAACGTGCTGGATTGTCGACGAGCAGCCGTTGCCGATCGCCCTCCGTCAGTGCGAACCTGGGCACGAGATCCACGAGATCGGCTTCGTCGACCGGCTCCTTGAGGTTCGGGTGCGGAAAATCGGTGCCCCACAGGCTTCGCTCGGGGCTCGCTTCGATCAGCGCCTTCGCAAAAGGCACGGCCGTATCGAACGGAAAACGCGAAATCCGCTCCGACCCGCAGACCTTGATCCAGCAGTTTTCTTGGCCCACCAGTTCCAGCAGCGCCTGAAACGCCGGCTGGTCGGTGCCGAGGCTGGTGTCGACACGGCCCATGTGATCGATGACGAACGGGACCGGCAGGCGGGCGATCATGTCGGAAAGCGGAACAATGTCGGCGGCATCGAGATGCAGCACCACATGCCAGCCGCGGCCCTTGATGCGGTCGATCACCCGGTTGAAGACATCCATGTCCGGCGCCCCGCCGAGATGGCGGACGAAGTTGAACCGCACGCCACGCACGCCGCCGTCGTCGAGCGTCTGGTAGGCCCGGTCGTCGAAACTGTCGTCGACGATGGCGACGCCGCGGTAACGATCCGGACGCCAGGCGATCGCGTCGAGCATGGCGCGGTTGTCTGTCCCATGGCAGCTCGCCTGAACGATGACGGCGCGCTCGATGCCAAGCCGGTCGTGGAGTTTCGCCAGCGCCTCTTTCGGTGCATCCTCCGGCGTATAGCTGCGGTTGGGTGCGTAGGGGAAAACGTGTCCCGGACCGAACACGTGGCAATGGGCGTCGCAGCTGCCGGCAGGCAGCAGGAAGTTCGGTTTCCGCCGTGCGCCGCCGGCCCCGTGACCGCTCTCCTGGCGAGGTTCGTTCATGTCTCTTCCTTCATGTAAGTCAGGCACGCTCCGATCGCCTGGTTTCGAGGGCGAGGCTTCGAAAGCTGGCATAGCTCGCCTCGACGATCTGGTTCACGGCGGCCTCCCGATCGTTTCCATCGACCGTGCCGCCCGAAAGACGCGTCACGCGCTCCGGATTGATCAGCGCGTAGTAGAGCGAGCCGAGCAGGAACTGGCTGCGCCAGACGAGCCCCGCGAGCGGCGCGCCCGGCACGCAATCAGAAAGCGCCTTGATGAAGGCACGGCTCGTCTCGTCGAAGGCGTCCGCGATGATCGCCTGCGCGTCGGGATTTCCTTCCGCCGAAAGGACGGCGCGCATCCGGGTGAATTCCGCGCCACCGCCGTCGCCTTCCGAGGACGAGACGAAGGCCGGAACGACATAGGCCCGCAGGATCGCCATCAGCCGCTGGTCCGCATCGCTGATCCGAAGGGCTTCGCCCAAGAGTTCGCGGCGGCGGGCGTTCATCGGCACCGTGTGGCGCTCATAGACCTCCCGCAGCAATTTCGCCTTCGAGCCGAAATGGTAGGTGAGGCTGCCGACATTGGCTCCGGATGCCTTGGCAATGTCGCGCAGCGAAACGGCATTGTAGCCGCTGCGGGAAAACAGGGTCACGGCGTTTCGAAGCAAGGCTTCCCTCAGGTTCGGGCGCATGAGAATCCATAGTCAATTGTCCGCCCAATTTGTACAGTTGTACAAATTGGGCGTCAACAAAAAATGGCGCCACGAAAGATGAAGGTGATCCCGGTCAAAATTGGCGCTTGGTCTCCGATCTCTCGGCATGAAGCGGCTGGTTCCGACGCGCCATGAACCCGTCGAAAAAGGCCGACAGCTCCGCTTGGCCATCGAGCGGCAGCACATGCGCGACATATTGGTCGGGCCGGACGATGACCGTGCAGCCCTGTTCGCGGTCGATACCGCGCATGTCGAAAATGTCCTGGGCGTTCTTGAAGTCGGGGCAGAACATTTTCTCGTAGTCGCGGAGCCCGTAACGGCCTTTGCTCGGCAGAAGGAGGGCAGGCATGGCATCGACGGCGAGCGTCCGGTGGGCCTGTTGGAAAACGGCGCGGAAATCGATCACCGAGTCCATGTCCTGACCGCCGGGCGTATGCCTTTTCACCGGCGACTGAGGGTCATCCGCCAGAAAATCGCAAAGCGCCCGAAGCCGCGAGGAGGGCTGGGCGCGGTCCTCCGCTCCGGCAAAGGCATAGATGCGCCAGCGGCCGTCAGCCGATGCAGCATGGCCAAGCTGCATCGGCCTGGCATCGGCCAGCCGGATTACCGGCGCCGAATGGAACCGCGTACCGATCGTCAGCCCCTTGGCGAGATGTTGATGGGTCGCCTCGCCGGTCAGCACCGACGGCGTGTAACGGGTCGCCGTGCCTGCTGTATAACGCCCGGACCGCACGAAGTATTTCTGGACTTCCGCAGGTTCGATACCGTCGGGATTATCCGGCGATTTCAGCGGCGCGCTCAGCATGGCCGACCATTCGCGGTCGAAGTCGATCAATTCCTTGGCGATGGTCTGGCGTTCGGCGGAATAGCTGTGCAGCAGCTCCGGCCCGCTCCGCCCCTGCAGGACGGCGGCCAGCTTCCAGCCGAGGTTGAAACCGTCCTGCATCGAGACGTTCATGCCCTGGCCGGCTTTCGGGCTATGCGTATGGCAGGCGTCGCCGGCGATGAAGACGTGCGGAAGGCGGTCCCCCGGAGCGTCTTCCGGCACGTCGTCGAACTTGTCGGTGAGGCGCTGGCCGATCTCGTAGACCGACCACCAGGCAACCTCCTTCACCTCGAATGTGTGGGGATGCAGGATCCGCTGCACGGCCGCGATCAGCTTGTCGACGGTGATGTTCCGGCTTGCCACCCGCTCGTTTTCGTTGAGCTTGTCCATCTCCACATAGATGCGGACCATATAGCCGCCTTCGCGCGGGATCAGCACGATACTGCCCTCCTCGGCGGACTGGATCAGCGCCTTCAGG
Source organism: Hyphomicrobiales bacterium (assembly GCA_900471605.1). Taxonomy (GTDB): domain Bacteria; phylum Pseudomonadota; class Alphaproteobacteria; order Rhizobiales; family Rhizobiaceae; genus Neorhizobium. Next base: position 63,529 of record UCEY01000002.1, read on the forward strand.
CGAATATCGGGAAAATCGGTGACCGCGAGCACGTCCATGACGCCCCAGGCGTGGTTGGCGGAATCGCCGTGCAGTGCCCGGCCGATCGACTTGCGCACCGTGCTGCGTGCGCCGTCGCAGCCGACGGCGTAGCGGGCCTTGACGGTCTCGACCTCGCCTTCGTGGGAGGGATCGAGGCGTTCAAGCCTTGCCGTCACCGGACAGTCGGTGGCCGAGGGGTCGATCTCAAGATCGATCAGGCGCCGCGAATAATGCGGTTCGAGCCGGGCCGGTGATTTGCGCATCACATCCAGGAAGAAATCCTGCACCCGCGCCTGATTGAGGATGACATGCGGGAATTCGGAAAGCCCCTCCTCGGTATCGTCGATCCTGCCGCTGCGGATGATGTTTTCTCGCCCTGGCTCTTCAGGTTTCCAGAACGAGGTCTCGTTGACCCAGTAGGATTCCTTCAGCACCCGCTCGGCGAAACCGAAGGCGTGGAACATTTCCATCGTGCGGCAGGCAATGCCGTCGGCCTGGCCGCGCAGCAGCGGGCCGGGTCTCTGGTCGACGATGCAGGTCCTGATGTCGGGAAAGGCGGAAATCTGCGCGGCAAGCGTCAGGCCCGCCGGGCCGCAGCCGACGATCAGGACATCGACTTCCGTGGGAAGCGCCTTCGTGTCGGCGGGGGCCGTGTATCGATCCTCCGGATGAAAGATTTCCGGGTCGCCGGGCTCGAACCCGTTCAGATGGAATTGCATGGAACCAATTTCCTCCGCATGTTTCTTGAAGGCGTCCGCCGAACGGATTCGGCGGATCCAATATTGATCAGTATGCTGATTATCAGTATACGTGTCAAGATTGCGACGACTTTGGAGAGTTTGGTGAAAGACAACAATGACATGCCGGGGCATCTGGCCCGCCGGTTCCAGCAGATCGCCGTGGCGGTCTTCCATGCCGAGGTCGATGAAGCCGGTTACGATCTGACACCTGTTCAATACGCGGCGCTCGCCGCGATCAGCACCAATCCCGGGGTCGATCAGATCACCCTGGCGGGGCTCATCGCCTACGACCGCACCACGATTACCGGGGTGGTCGACCGGCTGGTGCAGAAGGGCCTGCTGGTGCGCAATGCCAGCACCAAGGACAGGCGCGCCCGCGAGTTGCAGATCACTGACGAGGGCCGAAAAACCCTGGACGGAATAGCGCCGGCGGTGGAGGCGGCGCAGGAGCTGATGTTGCGCGGCCTGACGGCAGAGGAGGCGGATGAGCTGCTGCGGCTTCTGCGCAAGGCGATCGCCGCCGGCAACGAACTGAGCCGGGCGCCGCTGCGCGAAACGTCGGTTACGGCTAAGGCCAAGCCGGCCACTTGACCCGCTTTCGGCGGTCGCTTGTCACTACCGTTTTGCGGTTTCCAAAATGGCTGCGATCTCGGCAAAGCCGCGTGATCTGGCATGCTGCAGCGCCGTTACGCCGTCCTTGTCGGGGATGCCGATAGCGGCGCCGGCTTCGACGAGCAGCCGGACGATCTGCACATGGCGGGCTCCGCCGTCGCCGAGGATGACGGCTTCGAGCAAGGCCGTCCATCCGAGATTGTTGACGTGGTCCACATCGACGCCGGCCTCGATCAGAGTTTTCACCGTCTCGACATGGCCGCGCTCCGAGGCCGGGATCAGGGCCGTTCCGCCATAGCGGTTGGTGCTCTTGAGATCCGCGCCATGCGCAAGCGTCAGGCGCAGGATTTCCAGGTGGCCGCGGGCACCGGCGTAGAGATAGGGACTGTCCTGAATATTGTCCCTGGCATTGACGTCGGCACCGGCCTCGATGAGCCGCTTTGCCGCCTCGATATTATTGGCATGGGTTGCCGCGAGAAGCGCCGTCTCGCCGCGCGCGTTGCGGGCATCGATCTTGACGCCGCCGGAAAGCAGAGAACCGATTGTCCGCACGTCACCGCGCTCCGCCGCTTCGATCAACCGGCTTTCCCCGTTCTCGGACATGGCGGCTCCCGTGGTCATTGCGGATATGGCGATCGCCGCCAACAGCGTTTTCAGCGTCCGCCCGGAATTTTTATAGGTGGGCATTTTGTCTCCCCCTTCATGTCTTTTCCTCCCGGAATCCGGCACTATCGAGGCCTCTCCTACTCCGTCGCCGGACATGCCGTGTATCGCAATCGCCCGCTGTTAACCTTTTGTTGACCATATTTTCCGAGCCTTGCTTCCCACACATCACGTGTGTAGGCCGGTTACAGCAGGGAGAAGAGCATGACGCTCGTGACGTTGCCAAACAAGATTCTGAGAAACAGCCATCATACGCTTCTGGTGATGCGAGACGGCGCGATTTGCCAGGCGGTCTGCGTCCTCAACGACGGCAAGATCGGCGATGTGAGCTCGAAGCTCTCTCTCATCGAGGAGATCGCCAGCCGCAAGCTTGATGTCGGTGACGTGGCGTTCGATGGCCGCGTCTGGATCACGCCTGCCGATCTGCCGCGCCCCCAGCATCCTGCTCGGCACTAGCTGTGCTAACCCCGGCACTACGGAGCAAGAAGGACTGGCATGCACCGGGATCCGTGCCGCTCGTCGGCTGCGGAGGAGCGTGAGGAAAGGGCGGTATCCGGCCCCCGAGCATGCTCAAGGGCCGGATAAGCCGGGAGGTATCAGCGGAAAAGGTCGAGAATGCGCTTCGACTGCTCGTTGACGATGCTCAGACCGATCGTCTGGAGCTGCTGCTGCACTTTCGCTGCATTGAGCCTGACGGCGCTCTCTTCCATGTTGGCATCGACGAGACGCCCGACACCACGGTCGATCGCATCATGCAGCTTGGAGAGGAACTCCGTATTGGCATTGATGCGGCTCGACGTGGAACCGAGCTTGGCGCCGGCGGAGGTGAGGCTCGAAAGCATGCTGTCGGTGGCGGAGATCATGCCGTCCAGTTCGTCTTCTGTCGTCGCGTTCGAGATCTTGATTTCGCCGGCGGTTGCCGAGGCCTGAGATCCCGTATCGAGCAGGTAATATTCGTAGGCAGTGCCGTTGGCGGTGGTGCCGGAATAAGCCTTGGTCAGAAGGCCGTTGGCGGCATCGCCGCTGCTGGTCAGCGTCGTCGAAGCGGTATCGAAATCGATCGTGTTAAGCGCCGTGCTGCCGTCGGGGTTGGTCGACGCGGACGCAAGCAGCGACTTGACGCCCGGTGCCCCGGCGGAACTCAGCCAGTTTTCTCCGTTGAAGGACGAGGATTCGGCGACCGTGCCCAGCTGATCCTTGAGCTGGGTGATTTCGGCGTTGATGGCGTCGCGGTCCACGCCCGGCGACCGTGCCAGGATGAGTTTCGCCTTGATCTCGGAGACCAGGCCGGTTGCGGCCTCGATGCCGAGCGAAGCCGTGTCCGTCATCGCGGCGGCAAGACCGGAGGCGTCATCCACTGCCGAGAGGGACGTGCCCGTAGAACGCATGGAGGTGGCGATCGACCAATAGGCGGCGTTGTCGGACGCCGTATTGACGTTGCGCCCGGTTGCCACCTGGACAGTGTTGCGCTCCAGCGCCTTGGCGGAGCCGGTCAGCAACAGCAGGGCAGCGGCGGCCGACGGATTATAAGAAATGCTGCTCATGAAGCGTCTCGCAGGTGGGAAGGACACGTTACGGGCTCAGGCAGTGAAGATCGGCATCATGCCTTCGAGCCGTCGCCGCGTCGGCGCACGAACTCATCACCTGCAATCACTGTGCAGGAGCGAGATTTCAAAGCATTTGCAGGATTTATTAAGGTTTTAATGATTGGCGGATTTTTTGGGGTGGCTGCCCGGTCGAGCATCCCGTTATTTGCCCGGCTTTCCTGGCGCGAGGAGATCAGGTCTCACTGGAAAGCTGGCCTGAGTATACCTTAAGATATGTGGATGCACTGGCTTAATCCCGAAACTAAGCCCGAATTCCTGAGGCGTCATTACGGGCGTGGTCAGAGGATAGGCTTTATTCTTCCGAGCACTCTCCCATGTCCTGCGAAATTTGAAATCCATCGTAAGAAAGCAGAACAACTGGTGTCTTTCGGCTGTAAGTAGATGAAAGGCATCTTGGCTATTCCTTGCACCCATTAGTTTCACAAGGATCTCATATGCGGGGTCGGCAACATTTCTAAGCCGGTCTCGCTGTAAATTCTCGGGTGCTTCTTTTAGAAAAGGAGTGCCAAAGGATGCAAGATGAGAGATATGATATCCATCTATGCTTGGAATATCTAAATCACTAAAAATATTAAAGTCGTAATAACCGTAGCCTATAAAGCGCCCCGAAGGTTGCCTATAGGTTTCGTCTTTGAGTTCAGCTGAAGAGAACATTTGAATAGCATCGGTTTTAGCTAATTCCGCGATGCCTGGGAGAAAGCAAATGTTTCGATATAATTCAGATTGATCTGGGGCATAGGTAGGCATACGGGCTGCGTAACCCGTGCTAATCGACTCGTCTCCCCACTTCTTTACGCCAGTTGATACCCAACCCGTCTTGAACACGGTGGCGTGGCCTAACACCGTATTATCAACGAGAATCGAGATTCTGCCGCCTCGCTTGATTTTTTGTTCAGCGAGGCGAATGGCATCAGCAATGAGCCATTTAGCTAGCTTAGGGCCATATTTAAAACGAAGGCCCTCTTTGATCTGCTTAAAGTAGGAAATGATACTCATCAGAACGGCCGGTACTTTGCCAGCGGCAAGCCGTGTTTCGCGACATACTCATTGTCGAACTGGATTGCCTCGGCATTCTCCAGCCGCCAAAGTCGTCCACGCTCGGCCTTAATAGCCATAGCTATGCCATCCTCAGCCGCCCGAGGAATGTCGATCTTCAGCGCGCGGGCTTCAGAAACAAGGCCGCTGTTCAGCAAAAGCCGAGTTGATCTACGAGCGGATGGCGACATGCCAGTCTCCAGAGTTGATGCGAAAATGGTATGCGCATGAACTCTGGATAGAAAGCTCAATCGTCCTTCATCTTCAAGGCCGCGATGAACGCTTCCTGCGGGATGTCGACCTTGCCGAACTGGCGCATGCGCTTCTTGCCTTCCTTCTGTTTGTCCAGAAGTTTGCGCTTGCGGGTGGCGTCGCCGCCGTAGCATTTGGCGGTCACGTCCTTGCGCATGGCCGAGATCGTTTCGCGGGCAATCACGTTGCCGCCGATCGCCGCCTGGATGGGGATCTTGAACATGTGCCGCGGGATCAGGTCCTTCAGCTTCTCGCACATGTCGCGGCCGCGCTTCTCCGCCGCAGAACGATGGACGAGCATGGACAGCGCATCGACCGGCTCGCCATTGACCATGATCGACATCTTCACGAGGTTGCCCTCGCGATAGCCGTGCAGATGGTAGTCGAACGAGGCGTAGCCCTTGGAGATCGACTTGAGGCGGTCGTAGAAATCGAACACCACTTCGTTGAGCGGCAGCTCGTAGGTGAGCATGGCGCGCTTGCCGACATAGGTCAGCTCGGTCTGGATGCCGCGCCGATCCTGGCAAAGCTTCAGGATGCCGCCGAGATAGTCGTCCGGGGTCAGGATCGTCGCCTTGATCCACGGCTCGCGGATTTCCTCGATCTTGACCACGTCGGGCATGTCGGCCGGATTATGCAGTTCGCGCTCGGTGCCGTCGGTCATCGTCAGCTGGTAGACGACCGAAGGCGCCGTGGCGATGAGGTCGAGGTCGAACTCGCGCTCCAGGCGCTCCTGGATGATTTCCAGATGAAGCAAGCCGAGGAAGCCGCAGCGGAAGCCGAAGCCGAGCGCCGCCGAGCTTTCCATTTCAAACGAGAAGGAGGCGTCGTTGAGGCGCAGCTTGCCCATCGCGGCGCGCAGGTCCTCGAAATCGGCCGCATCGACGGGGAAGAGGCCGCAGAACACCACCGGCTGGGCCGGCTTGAAGCCCGGGAGCGCCTTGGCGGTCGGGCGCTTGTCTTCGGTGATCGTATCACCAACGCGGGTATCGGCCACTTCCTTGATCGAACCGGTGAAGAAACCGATCTCGCCGGGGCCGAGGCTATCGACGGCCAGCATCTTCGGGGTGAGCACGCCGACGCGCTCGACCTGGTACTTGGCGTCGGTACCCATCATGCGGATGGTCTGGCCCTTGGCGAGCACGCCATCGATGATGCGCACCAGAACCATGACGCCGAGATAGGTGTCGTACCAGCTGTCGACCAAGAGCGCCTTGAGCGGGCCCTTTTCGCCGAGCTCGCTTTTCGGCGGCGGCAGCTGGTGGACGATCGCTTCGAGCACGTCGGGAATGCCAAGCCCGGTCTTAGCCGAGATCAGCACGGCCTGCGAGGCGTCGATGCCGATCACTTCCTCGATCTGCTCCTTGATCCGCTCGGGTTCTGCGGCGGGCAGGTCGATCTTGTTGAGGACGGTGACGATCTCGTGGTTGTTGTCGATCGCCTGGTAGACGTTGGCGAGCGTTTGCGCCTCGACGCCCTGAGACGCGTCTACGACGAGAAGAGAACCTTCGCAGGCCGACAGCGACCGCGACACTTCATAGGCGAAGTCGACATGGCCGGGCGTGTCGATGAGGTTCAGGATATAGGTCTCGCCGTTGTTCGCCTTGTAGTGCAGGCGCACGGTCTGGGCCTTGATGGTGATGCCGCGCTCGCGCTCGATATCCATCGAATCCAGCACCTGTTCCGACATGTCGCGCTCGGCAAGACCGCCGGTCGTCTGGATCAGCCGGTCGGCGAGCGTCGACTTGCCGTGGTCGATATGCGCCACGATCGAGAAATTGCGGATATGGTCAAGCGGAGTGCGGGTGGAATTGGTGCTCATGGCTCGCGCATATAGCAGCGCGAATCCCTGCCGCAAAGCGGAAAGATAACCTTTCGTTGAGGATAAAGCCCTTCGGCTTAGGCTATTTGCCGGGCTTTTCCGCCTCCGGACCGGTCATGACCGAGGCGTTCGGAAGCTGGGCGCTGCGCAGTCCGAAATTCTCCCGCTCGTCGGAAGGCACGCCCTCGCGCTCCTTGAGGCGCCAGATCACGTAAGCCCCATAGGCGATCGCCACCAGGATCACCGCATAGATGAACGTGTGCTGGCCGAAAACGGGGGTGAGCAGCGTCACCCCGAGCGGCACGATGGTGGCCGCCGTCGACCAGGCGACCAGAAGCGTCGAGGAGAGCGGCACGAAATCGCCGGGATCGGCCCGGTCGTTGGCATGCGCATTGGCGACCGAATAGACGGTCTCGACCGCGCCGCCGAAGACGAGGAAGACGAGCATCAGCAGGATCATCATCGAGAAGGACACGAACAGCGCCGCCAACCCGGCCGCGATGATCAGCCCGCAGGTGATCAGGAGCACGAAACGGCGGTCGATACGGTCCGACAGCATGCCGAGCGGATATTGCACGAACAGCAGCCCGGTCTGCATCACCAGCATCAAAAGCGCGACGTCCGCCTGCGCCACGTGATTGGTGGTGGCGTAGATCGGCACGAAGCCCTGCACCACCATCGACAGCCCGCCCGAAGCGAGCACGCCGATCAGCCCGACCGGAGAGATCCGCCAGGCCATTTTGATGTCGACATTGACATTGGCAGGTGCGGGCGGGTTGGGCAGGCGGGTGAGCCCGATCGGCAGGATCGAAAGCGCGGTGACGAAGACGACGGCAAGCGGCGCGAGGTTGCCGTCTGTCGGAATGCGGCCGAAGATCCAGGCACCGGCGCCGAGGCCGAGCACGAAGGCCATGTAGAAGAAGGACATCGCCCGGCCGCGCCATTCGTTCGAAGCGGCGTGGTTGAGCCAGCTCTGGGCGATGATGAAATTGACGTTGGAGGCCGCTCCATAGACGCCGCGCGCCAAGACCCACCAGATCGGCGGCGGGTTGATGGCGATCAGCACGGCAGCGATGATGACCATCGCCATCGAGCATGGAAACAGGCGGGCATGGCCGACCCGGCGGATCAGCGGCCCGCCGACGATGCAGCCGATGAGGCCGCCGAAGGCGAGCGTCGGGACGGCGGCGCCGGCGGCCCAGGTGTCGCCCGTCTGCGTCAGCACGAAAGGAACGTAAGCGGACATGATGCCGCTGCCGATGGCGGCGATCGTCATCGAGACGACGATGCTCGCGATCGACAGGGGCGACGCCGTCTCGATTGTCTGGCCGTTCATCTCGTTTCTCCGGAGGCGCAGGCGTCGGCGATTTCCGCCGACTTGAAGCCTGATACTGCTCCATAGCCGATGGAACATGACAGGAGCTATCGCGGAAGCGCCATTGCCGGTAAAATTCGCCTTTCCACCATCGTCCCACTTGATTCCATGATAGGAGAATGCAATTCTCAGATCATGGAACAGACGGATCATGACATCGAAAACGCCATCAGCGACCGGCTGAAGAGCCTGCGCGCCCGCGCCGGGTTGACGCTCGACGAGCTGGCGAACCGTTCCGGCGTCAGCCGTGCGATGATTTCCAGGATCGAGCGGGCGGAGGCGAGCCCGACTGCGGCGTTGCTGGCGAGGCTTTCGGAAGCGCTCGGGCTTTCTCTTTCCGCCTTCTTCGCCGACGACGACACCCGCAATTCGCCGCTCATCCGCAGGGCGGAACAGAAGCTCTGGCGCGATCCGCATACGGGTTATCTGCGCCGCTCGGTTTCACCGCCGGGCACGCCATCGCGCGTCGATATCGTCGAGGTGGACTTCCCAGCGCATGCGCGGGTGAGTTTCCCGCCGCGCGAGCAAAGCCGGGTGATGACCCAGCATGTCTGGCTCTTTGAAGGGGTGCTGGAGATGATCGTCGGCGAGACGGTCCACACACTCCATCCCGGCGACTGCCTCTACATGGATATCGGCGACGCCTTCGATTTCCACAATCCATCCGACCAGCCAGCCCGTTACGCCGTCGTTCTCGACCGGGGCCGCTGAACACTTTTCATCAGGGGATTTTTAAGATGCCAGGAGCCTTTTCAAGATGAACGTCACCATCCGCATCCTCGATGCCGGCGAAACCCGCGCCGCGATAGCCGATCTCTCCGAGACCTTGTCCGACTGCGTCAATGGCGGCGCTTCGCTCGGCTTCATGCTGCCCTTCGGGCCACAGGACGCGGTCAGCTACTGGCAGGAGATTGCCGATGCGGTCGAAAAAGGCGGCATCATCCTCGCAGCGGCTGAAGTGGAGGGAAGGGTTGTCGGCACCGTGCAGGTGGGCCTTGCCGCCAAGCCGAACCAGCCGCATCGCGGCGACCTGATGAAACTCCTGGTGCATCGCTCCGCTCGCGGGCTCGGCCTGTCGCGCAAGCTGATGGACGCGGTGGAAGCGGAGGCGGCGCGGCGCGGCCGCACGCTTCTGGTGCTCGATACTGCGACCGGCAGCGACGCGGAAAAGATCTATCCGCGCTTCGGTTGGGAGCGGGTCGGCGTTATCCCGGATTATGCCATGTGGCCGCAAGGCGGTTTCTGCGGGACCACGCTGTTCTACAAGCGCGTTGCTTGAGGCCGCGAAGAAAAAATCCGGCAAGAGAAGTCCATCCAGCTCGATTTATTCTTGCAAATCAGGGCATATGAACCTGCGCCGATCGATCAGGCGCTTTCATGGGGGACGTTATGCTGATTTTTAATTCGCTGCCGGCGATGCGCCGCGCAGCCTTGATGGCTGTTCTTACCGCAACCATCTGCTCCGCTGCCGGACAGGCGCTGTCTGCCGACGTGAGCTTCATGATGCGCAACGAGCATCCGAACGCCGTCGAAGTCGAGCTCTACAGCCAGGACCGCAAGCATGTCTGGCCCGGTGGCAACCAGGTCTATTATCTGGATGACGGCGAAACCAAGCAGATCCATCTGTCCTGCCAGCAGGGCGAGAACATCTGCTACGGCGCCTGGGTCTCCGGCGACAAGCAGACCTATTGGGGCACGGGCCCGGGCAACAAGGAAGTCTGCGAAGATTGCTGCTACGTCTGCGAAGGCGGAGAGACCGAGGAAATCAATCTGGTCGAATGAAGTTCCGCAAGCCAGTGGATCGGCCATCGGCCAGTCCCGCTATTCCCGGGAAACCGGGGGCTCTCGCAAAGCGGCGATCGCCGTTTCGAGCAACATCCCATGCTGCCAATGCACCGCTTTCAGGACGTGGTTCTCCAGAGCCGGGAGGTATCGGAAAGATGACGCGTGGTTTTCTCAGATTTGCATCGATCGCTTTTATCTGGCTGGGTTTCTCCTTCGCCTCAGCGGCGCAGGACGCTCCGAAATTCCTCCAGTTCGCCGAAGAGGTCTATGCGGGTCCGCATGCGCCGGTAAGACTGGCCACCAAGGACGATCGGGCTTTCGCGACGCGGCTGAAGCAGGCGGCCACCCAGCCGGTGAATTTCGCCGGCCACTATATCCTCGCCACCTGGGGCTGCGGGGCGGAATGTCTCGGCGGCGCGGTGATCGATGCCCGCAGCGGTAAGGTCGTCTTTCTTCCCTATTCCGTCTGTTGCTGGGGCGAGGGCGATCCGTTCTATTACCGGAAGGATAGCCGGCTCATCGTCTTCTCCGGCGTACTCAATGAGGAGGGTCCCAAGGGTGCGCATTTCTTCGAGTTTCGGGACGGCACCTTCCTGCATCTTACGAGCCGGGCCAAGGATGGCACGGCACTTTCCGGTATTCCCAAACCGTCAAATTAGCCTCTCGCTCAATCGCCGGATTTCAGCGCCTTGTCGAATGCGGTGACGATCAGCCCGGTCAGTTCCCGGTGGATTTCGGCACGCTGCCGGCCGGTTTCATCGCAGATAGGATCCTGCTCGCCGATAGATTTCAGGAATTCCGCCGCATCCGGTTTGCAGACGGGCAGGAAGCTGAAATGGTCGGCATTCTCGACCTGCGCGTAAGCGGCGTCAGGTGCCTGGCCGGCCAATGGTCGGGCGTATACGGCAGCCGGAATCTTGCCGGCGCCGCCGAGATTGATAAAGGTCACCGGAATATCGATGGCACTCACGCTGGCTGCCGTGAAAGCCATCGCAAGGCCGGGATCGACGATGACGGCCGCGGTGATGCGCGGATCGCGGTTCGATCTTTCGAAGCGTGTCCTGTCGACGGTTTTGAGATCGAATGTCTCGACCGCGACCTGTTCGCCATCGGCAAAACCGCGCCCGCCTCGGAACCAGGTGCAATCCATCATGGCCGGATAGTCGTCGCAATATCGTTTGTAGGCATCGAGATCGGCACGGGCGCCGGCAAGCTCAGTCGCCGTACTGCCGCCGAGCGAGAACCCGAGAACGCCGATATGCTTCGCGTCGATTGCCGTCTTCCAGGGGGCTTCTCCGGTCAAGGCGGTGATGACGTCGGAGAGGTCCTGGGTGCGTTCCCAGATCTTGGGCGTGGCGGCCGGCGTGGAATCGCCGCTCGTGGTGCCGGGATGATTGGGGCCGGCGACGATGAAACCCGCTTCGGCAAGCTTGGTGGCAATCCAGGTCATGCCTTCGGCGCGGGAACCGGAGCCATGGGACAGGAGCACGAGTGGAAAGCGGCCGCTTTCGAGGGACGCGTTCTTGGAAGCAGGCGATCCCTCGAAAATCCGGTTGTCGCCGACGAAAGTCTTTTCGCCGTCACCCTTTGACGGGTACCAGACGGTGACCGCAAGTGCCCGGTCGTGCTCGGGCGAAACCACGCTGATTTTCCGGACACCGACCGGATCGGCGGCAAGAAGGGGCGAACTGCCGATACCCGCAAGCACAAGGGCAACAAGATGGAGGGTGGGTCGCATGGAAGCCTCTTTCGATCTGGGAAAAGAAGGCTGATCCCTGGCAGGGGGAGGGCAGGTTGACGACCTCGATCACGTTCGAGGTCGTCCTTAAACGTGATCTTGTCCTATCGGCTCAGATCCGGGTGCGCTTTTCCGTCAGGAAATAAAGGAAGGCCACAACAGGCAGGGCAAGGCCGATCGAGGAGGCGAGCAGCCAGCCGCCCTCGGCAAAGGCCCAGGCGCCGACGGCCGAGCCGATTGCGCCGCCGCAGAAGAAGGTCGCCATATAGAGGCCGTTGAGCCGGCTCCTCAGGTCCGCGCCGAGATTGTAGATCGACCGCTGGCCGATCACCATCGTCATCGTCACGCCGAAATCGAGCAGGATGGCGGCAAGGGTCAGAAGCGCAAGCGCGACGACCGAGCCCTCCGGCGCGATGTGCGTGATCAGGAAGGCGACGGCGACGGCGGCGATGCCAAAGACCGTCGCGGGCCGGCCGAGATCGCGGTCGGCAAGGCGTCCGGCGATCGGCGAGGCGATGGCGCCGGCAACGCCGGCGAGCGCAAACAGCGCGATACCGGCCTGGCTGAGATGGAAGGCGGGACCGGCGAGAACCAAAGGCGTCACCGTCCAGAACAGGCTGAACGTGGCGAACTGGCAGGCCTGGTAAAAGGCCCGGCGGCGCAGGACCGGTTGGCTGGCGTAGATGCTCCCCATCGAGGCGAGCAGAGCGGCATAGGAGAGCTTCGTTTGCGGCACGCGCTTCGGCAAGCGGGCGGCAAGCACGAAACCGAGCAGGATCATCACCGCCGCCGACACGAAGAAGACGGCGTGCCAGGAGGAGATTTCGGCAACGAAACTTGAAACCGGGCGGGCCATCATGATGCCGATCATCAGACCGCTCATGACATTGCCGACCACCCGCCCGCGATTGGCGTCGTTGGTGAGGCTGGCAGCGAACGGCACGATCATCTGCACGGCGGTGGAGCCGATGCCGATTGCGAGCGACGCGGCAAGGAACGGCACCGACGCGGTCGACAGGCCGGCACCGAGCAGCGCCAGCGTGACGACGCCGATCATGGTGAGGATCAGCCGGCGGTTTTCGAGAAGGTCGCCAAGCGGCACGACCAGCAGCAGGCCAAGGCCGTAACCGATCTGCGTCAGGGTGACGATGAGGCCGGTGGCATGTGCCGGCAGGCCGATCGAGGCAGCGATCGGGCCTGCGAGCGGCTGGGAATAATAGAGATTGGCGGCGACGAGCCCGCAGGCTGCGGCCATCACGAAGGTCATGGCGGCGGACAGTCCTGAAGTGGCCGCCGGCGTGGCCATCGTTGCGGTATTGGTAGTCATGGAAAGCTCCTTGGGAGGAAGGATCGGATAAAATCAGTCGAGAAGTCTCATGGCCGTGTCGACCACGGAAAGGGCCCGCTCACGGCTCGGGCCGGTCTTGCCCAGCACCCTGAGCCCCTGGGTTACCGACAGCAGAAGGCGGGCGGTGGCGGCCGGATCGGTTGTTGTCGGAATGGAGCCATCCGCATGGCCCTCGCGGATCAGGGTCTCGAACAGGGCTTCGCTGCGGGCCATGGAGCGATCGACCCGCTCGGCGGCCTCGGCATCGTAGACCGCAAGCTCGATCGCCGTTCCGACGACCAGACAGCCGCGCCGGCCGTTCTCTCCATGCGAGGCTTCGGCGTAAAAGCGCAGCATGCGGGAAACCTTGTCGCGGCCGTTCTCGCCGCCGGCCAGTTCCTCATCGAGGACGGCGTTGCGGACTTGCTTGTAACGGTCGAAGCTCGCGAGAAAGATCGCCTTCTTGTCCTTGAACGCCTTGTAGAGGCTGCCGGCGGCAAGCCCCATGGCGTCCTTGAGTTCGGAAATCGAGGCCGCATGATAGCCCCTCTCGGAAAAGACGACGATCGCCTTGTCGAGGGCCTCTTCGATCTCGAATTCGCGGGGACGACCCGGCGGGCGCGTCGTAGCATTGATATCCATGATGGCGGCTTAATTTGGAAACGGTCGTTCCCCAATAGAAGCATGTTTGCTCTTCGTCAAGAGCAAAGCCTGGTTACCGCGTGCGAAGCCTCGGTGTCGGCATTTGCACCCGGTCGAAAAATGGGTGGGAACACTTCGGCCACCGAGCGGTTACGCCTCTGTCACCAACCCAAAAGCTGGAGGCAGACATGAGCAAGAGTGACGTAGAACAGGCCGTCAAACGCGCCGAGCGACAGGTCGAGAACACCAGTTCCGGAGGCCACCTCGGCGGCACCTATTATGGCCAGAACCCCGACGGCAAGACGGCGTCGACGAACACCAATGTCGGCAAGAACCGTCCCAACACGGGCAGCAGCTAGACGTCACCAGGATCAGGAGATTTGAAGAGCCCCGCCGCGTGCGGGGCTTTTTGTTGTATGATCCCCAAATCCGGTTGCGAAAAAAAATCGGTTGCGTCTGTCGGGAGGGGAGGCGCTCACGCGTCCTGGGTTCAAGGATGGCATTGCGATGTCGCGCCATCCGTCCTGATCTCGGAACCTGTGACAATGGGGAGTAGACATGAGTAGCAATTATCGTTGGGTCATCGTCGCAGCCGGCGCCCTGATGGGCTGCGTTGCCGTCGGCACGATGTTTTCGCTTGCCATTTTTCTGGAGCCGATCGCCAGGGCGACCGGTTGGTCGCATGCCGGCATTTCAAGCGCGATGACGCTGAATTTCGTCGTCATGGGCCTCGGCGGCTTCATGTGGGGCACGTTGAGCGACCGCTTCGGCGCACGGATCGTTGTGCTGATCGGGGCGGTACTTCTCGGTCTGGCGCTGGTACTCGCCAGTCAGACGCAAAGCCTGATCGCCTTTCAGTTGATCTACGGCTGCCTCGTCGGGCTTGCCGCCAGCGCCTTTTTCGCACCGATGATCGCCGTCACCATGTCCTGGTTCGACGAACATCGCAGTCTGGCGGTCTCGCTGGTATCGGCCGGCATGGGCATGGCGCCGATGACCGTCTCGCCTTTCGCCCGCTGGCTGATTACCGCCTACGACGACTGGCGTCTGGCCATGCTCTTCATCGGCATCGGCGCCTGGATCCTGCTCCTGCCGACCGCTTTCTTCGTCCGCAATCCACCGGTCCTGACCGTCGCGGAGGGCACGGTTTCGGAGCCTGGCGCTGAAGGCGCCGGCATGCCGCTGGCGAGGGTGTTCCGCTCGCCGCAGTTCCTGGTGCTCGGATTTACCTTCTTTGCCTGCTGCGCGGCCCATTCCGGGCCGATCTTCCATATGGTGAGCTATGCGATGTTCTGCGGCGTGGCGCCGATGGCGGCGGTCAGCATCTACAGCGTCGAAGGGGCGGCAGGCCTCGGCGGTCGCATCCTCTTCGGCGTGCTGGCCGACCGGTTGGGCGTCAAGCCGGTGCTGATCGGCGGGCTGATGATCCAGGCTGCGGTCATAGCGGCTTACACGATGGCGAGCGATCTCAGCCAGTTCTACATGCTGGCGGTGATTTTCGGCGGCACCTATGGCGGTGTCATGCCGCTTTATGCGGTGCTGGCGCGGGACTATTTCGGGCCGAAGATCATGGGCACCGTGTTTGGTGCAGCAACCATGCTGTCGAGCATCGGCATGGCCTTCGGGCCTCTTGCCGGCGGCTGGGCCTTCGACCATTTCGCCAATTACGACTGGCTGTTTTTTGGGTCGGCGCTGGTCGGCCTCGGGGCCGTGGCGATCGCTCTCGCCTTTCCGCCGCTGCCGCGCCAGCCGGCACAGCTTCAGCCCGCCTGAGCCGTTCGGACATGCGCAGCCCGAAAACAAAAAGAGCCCGGAAAATCCCGGGCTCTTTTTGACGTTCAGTGCTCGGCCGGAGCCTTGCGGCCCTTGGCTCGAACCGGAGCCGGGGTCGGCTCGGCAGCTTCGCGTTCGAGGCGAAGCTGACGCAATTTCTCGGTTTTCTTTTCCCGCTGGGTCGCTTCCGCCGAAATGATGGAGCGCGCGGTATGATCTGTCGCGGCAGCTTTGTCACGCGCGGAAAGCTTGGTGGGATTGAAGAATTCGTCCTTGGTGGCGGCCATAATATCCTCCTTCCTGGTGGGATGTCCGTGCGGTCAGAGCGATCAGCGCGCGGGGCGGACCACTTTCTTGGGAGCCGGCAGCAGGCCTTCGCGCTGCATCTTCTTGCGGGCCAGCTTGCGGTAACGCCGCACGGCCTCGGCCTTTTCGCGCGCCCGCTTTTCGGAGGGCTTTTCGTAGGCGCTGCGCGCCTTCATCTCGCGGAACACGCCTTCGCGCTGCATCTTCTTCTTCAGCACCCGGAGTGCCTGCTCGACATTGTTGTCTCGGACTAGAACCTGCAAACTATATCCTTTCTATTGCGAGTGGATCCCGCGTCAAATCGCGGGGCCGAACTGCTTGCCTGGACCGGCCGAAGGCCGGAGCAAAACAAAAAGGCCGGGCGCTACCCCGACCTCTTCCCGTCATTCAAGCCGTCGCCGCCAGTACATCCGTGGTCAGCAGAGGCGAATGACATCCTTATGCGGCCCGAAGGTTGTCGGCCGAATTCTTGCCGGATTTACGGTCGCGGACGATCTCGTAGGAGATCTTCTGACCTTCCGTCAGCGAAGACATGCCGGCGCGTTCGACAGCCGAAACGTGAACGAAAACATCCGTTGCACCGTCATCAGGCTGAATGAAGCCGAAGCCCTTGGTACTATTGAACCACTTCACGGTCCCAGTATTCATGACGATTTCCTTTCAACGCCAGAGATTGCGGACAGTATTTCGCCCGCTTTAATCGATATTTGATAGGAAATCTGACTGGGCACCTGGCCCGGATGCAAAGGTCGCAAGCAATTTTCGATAACGTCAATATAGGCTTCGTGCGCTGATAATCAATGCTCCCGCGGCGATTTAATTTTCCGGAGGCTTGCAGGCATGGCGGATTTTCTCGCTCAATGGCCTGATTTCACAATGTAATATTGTCGGCGCGACCTCTCGGCGCAGCCGGAGCGCCCGGCTTCGCGCACGGATCAGAGGTGCAACGAGCGGCCTTCTAAACAAAAAGCCCGGAGGGTCGCTCCGGGCTTTGCATGTCTTTGCGGCGACGGTCAGAGCGTGCCGGCGCGCTGCTGCGTCATCATGTAGGTGTCGTAGGAATATTCGGCGATCTGCGCCCAGAGATAGGCATCCTTCTTGAAGGCCTGCTGGCTGTCGTAGATCTTCTTGAAGGCCGGGCTCTTGGCCGAGAGGTCGGCATAGGTTTCCATGGCCGCCTTGAAGCAGACATCCATGATCTCGCGGCTGAAGGGTTTCAGGACCGCACCTTCGGCGACCAGCTTCTTGAGCGCGGTGGCGTTATGCGCGTCGTAATTGGCGAGCATGCTCATGTTGGCGGCCGCGCAGGCATCGGTCAGGATCTGCTGGTAGCTCTTTGGCAGGCCCTTGAATTTCTCGAGGTTGAAGAAGGCATGCATGGCCGGGCCGCCTTCCCACCAGGCCGGATAATAGTAATATTTCGCGACCTTCACGAAGCCGAGCTTCTGATCGTCGTAAGGGCCGACGAATTCGGTCGCGTCGATCGTGCCCTTTTCGAGCGCGGCGTAGACATCGCCGGCAGCGATCTGCTGCGGGGTGATACCGACCTTCTGCATGACCTGGCCTGCGAGGCCGGCGATGCGCATCTTCAAGCCCTTGAGGTCTTCGACCGTATTGATTTCCTTGCGGAACCAGCCACCCATCTGGGTGCCGCTGTTGCCGGCGGGCAGGGCGTAGAGTTTACGCGGCGCCAGGAATTCGTTGATCAGGTCGTTGCCGCCATTGGCGAACCAGGCATTGGTCATGCGTGCGTTGAGGCCGAACGGAATGGCAGTGCCGAGCGCGAAGGCCGGATCCTGGCCGATGTAATAATAGGAGCAGGTATGCGCCATCTCGACCGTGCCGTTGGCGACCGCATCGGCCGCCTGCAGCGGCGGCACGATTTCGCCCGCCCCGAAAGTCTGGATGGTGAACTTGCCGTCCGTCGCGTTTTTGACGCTGTCGGCGATCTGGTTGGCGGCGTTGAAGATGATGTCGAGGCTTTTCGGGAAGGACGATGTCAGGCGCCAGCTGATGCGTGGGCTTTCCTGCGCGACCGCCGGAGCAGCCAATGCGGTTGCCGCTGCTGCTCCGACCCCGGCCGTGGCCGCCTGCTTGAAGAAATGTCTGCGGTCCATGAAAATCCTCCTCGAAACGAAGTGTGTGCTGCCATACCGGCCCTGCCGGCTTCGCTCATAATCCTTTCATTTCGGCAACGGCAAGGAAATTCCAAAATCTCGCACCGGTACCCGGCCCACCCTCGGGCCGACCGGGCTGCGGCATTCACCAGGGAAGTGTCTGGTCGTCGAAGAAATAGCCCGCTGTCGGGCCGTCCGGGCCGAGCGTGGCAAGCCGCACCGGCGCTTCTGCCGCCTGTTCGACGGTGCGATAGCCCGTATGGCCGTTCATGTCCGTGGCGGTATAGCCCGGATCGGCTGCATTGATCTTGATGCCGAAGGGCTCTGCGGCCTTGGCGAGCGAGACGGTAACCGCATTGAGCGCCGTCTTTGACGAATTGTAGCCGAGCGCGTTGATGCCATAGAACTGGTTTTCGGGATCTAGCAGGGAATTCAGCGAACCGAGCTCGCTGCTCAGCATCACCACGCGCCCGGCGCCGGATGCCTTGAGCAAGGGAAGCGCGGCCTGGGTGAGGCGGATCGGCCCGAACGTATTTACCTCGTAGACCGCTTTGACGACCTCGATCGGTTCGTCGAAGGGCTGGTGCGTGAAGCTTTCGGCAATGCCGGCATTGTTGACGAGGGCATCGAGATGATCGGTCTGGCGGCTGAGTTCGGCGATCGCCGAGGCGACGCTTTGATCGCTGGTGACGTCGAGTTGCAGGACATGCACGTCGAGCCCCTGGTCGCGCAGTTTTTTCGCGGCTTCTTCGCCCCGGCCGACGTCGCGGCTGCCGAGCCAGACGCGGTAACCCTCTGTCGCCAGCCGCCTTGCGATTTCGTAGCCGATGCTCCGGTTGGCGCCGGTAATCAGTGCTGTCTTCTGTTTGGTCATGTGCAAAACTCCTGTGGTTGCCGGCCACAGATGGCAGCGCGCAGCCCCGGGGCGTGAGCCAAGAACTGCCGATTTCTTGCCTAATCCTCCCGACCGCAGCGTCGAAACGGCTCGGCCTCTTGCGCGAGCGCCGGCCAATCGGCATTTCATGGGCATGACCAAGCCCATGGACGAAATCCGCGATCTTGTTTCCCGACGCGCTGTCGGCCGCCGCACCGAAACGCCGGTGCCCCGGCTTGTCATCATGAAGGGCGACAACCCGACCGGCATGCTGCCAAGCGTTTACGAGCCGATGCTCTGCCTCGTTCTGCAGGGATCGAAATGCGTGGTGATCGGCGACCAGGCGATGCACTACGACAGTGCGAGCTATTTCGTCTCCTCCGTGGAGGTGCCGGCTTCCGGGCAGATTGTCGATGCGAGCCCGGAACAGCCCTATCTTGCGCTCAGCCTGACGCTCGACATGGCGGCGATCACCGAAATCCTCATCGATATGCCAGATGACGCTGTCGTCTGCTACGGCGCTTGTTTCGGAACAAGTCCCGTAACGCCGGAACTGGCCGATGCCTTCCTGCGCCTTGCCCGGCTGATCGAGCGGCCGCAGGATGTTCGTGTGCTCGGCCCGCTGATCGAGCGGGAAATCCTCTATCGGCTGCTGCAGGGGCCGCAGGGCGCGGCGATCCGCCAGCTGGCGCGGCCGGAAAGCCGGCTCGGCCATGTCCGCCGGGCGATCGGCCATATCCGCACACATTTCGATGCGCCGCTCAGGGTCGACGAACTGGCGCGGCTTGCGGGCATGAGCGCCTCGGTGTTTCATCGCCATTTCAAGGAGGTGACCGCCATGAGCCCGATCCAGTACCAGAAGAGCATCCGCCTGCACGAAGCTCGCCGCCGTCTGCTGGCCGAGGCGGGCGATACGGCGCGGGTCGCCTTTTCGGTCGGTTACGAAAGCGTCACCCAGTTCAGCCGCGAATATTCCCGCCAGTTCGGGGCCTCGCCGGCCCGCGATGTCGGGCGCCTGCGGGACAGGATGGCCGGCGACGCCGAACTTGTCGAAGGCTGACAAACAAAAAAAAGCCCGAAGCGATGCTCCGGGCTTTTGACGTCACGAACGGGCGCTGATTACAGCGTGCCCTTGCGCTGCTGCACCATCATGAAGGTGTCGTAGCTGTATTCGGCGATCTGGTTCCAGAGATAGCCTTCCTTCTTGAAGGCCTGCTGGCTGTCGTAGATCTTCTTGAAGGCCGCGTTCTTGGCGTTGAGCTCGGCATAGACTTCCTGCGAAGCCTTGTAGCTGGCTTCGAGGATTTCCGGGCTGAACGGCTTCAGGACCGCGCCTTCCGAAACGAGCTGACGCAGCGCCTTGGCGTTGCTGGTGTCGTAGCGGGAGAGCATGTTCTGGTTGGCATTGGCGCATGCATCCTTGATCATGCGCTGGTAGCTCTTCGGCAGGGCGTTGAACTTTTCCTTGTTCATGAAGGCGTGGACAGCCGGGCCGCCTTCCCACCATGCCGGATAATAGTAGTACTTCGCGACCTTCACGAAGCCGAGCTTCTGGTCGTCATAGGGGCCGACGAATTCCGTGGCGTCGATCGTGCCCTTTTCGAGAGCGGCATAGACGTCGCCGCCGGCGATCTGCTGCGGCGTGACGCCGAGCTTCTGCATCACCTGGCCCGCGAGGCCGGCAATGCGCATCTTCAGGCCCTTCAGGTCTTCGATCGTGTTGATTTCCTTGCGGTACCAGCCGCCCATCTGGGCACCGGTATTGCCGGCCGGCAGAGCGAAGAGATTGTAGCTGCCGAGGAATTCGTTGAGGAGCTCGTTGCCGCCGCCGACCGAGAACCATGCATTGGTCTGGCGGGCGTTGAGACCGAACGGAACGGCGGTGCCGAGCGCAAACGTCGGGTCCTTGCCGATATAGTAATAGGCGCAGGTATGAGCCATTTCGACCGTGCCGTTGGAAACGGCATCTGCCGCCTGGAGAGCCGGCACCACTTCGCCGGCGGCGAAGGTGTGGATCGTAAAGTTGCCGTCCGAGGCTTCCTTGACGCTTTCGGCGATGTCGGTGGTGGCGGACCAGAGGATGTCGGTGTTCTTGGTGAACGACGAGGTCATCCGCCAGGTGATCTTCGGGGATTCCTGGGCGATGGCCGGTGCTGCAAGCGCGGTCGCGGCAGCGGCGCCCACGCCGGCGGTCGCTGCCTGCCGGAAAAAGTTTCTGCGGTTCATGGGATTATGCCTTCTAAACTTTGGGAGGTGCCCGGATTTGTGCCCGCGCGGGCCGCTCATAATCCTTTCATTTCGGGAACAGCAAGAAAAAAATCCAGAAGATTACGCTGCGCTGCAGCAAAGCTTTCCGGATATTGCGTTGCCGGTCCTCCCGTTTTTCAATCGACGGGAGGGCAGAATTCCCTTGAAGTTTTCCGGCCAGGCCTTAGTTTAGAATTATTCTAATAAGAGGTTTTTCATGCTCGCCCGTCTTCTCTCCAGCTCCAAGCGCCCATTCGCCTCTCTCGACGAGAAGGAAATTCTGGCGCTCGCCATCGCTTCCGAAGAGGAGGACGCGCGCATCTATCTTGCCTATGCGGACAACCTCAAGGACCAGTTTCCGGCATCCGCGAAGGTGTTCGAGGACATGGCGGAGGTCGAGCAGACCCATAAGAACATGCTGATCGACATGTTCCGTTCGCGCTTCGGCGAGCGCATCCCGCTGATCCGCCGCGAGCATGTACGCGGTTTCTACGAACGCAAGCCGGATTGGCTGACCCGCAACCTGCCGCTCGACAATATCCGGGAACAGGCGGAAGCCATGGAGCAACAGGCTTTCCGTTTTTATACCGAAGCGGCAAAGCAGGTCTCCGATGCCTCGACGCGGCAATTGCTGGGCGATCTGGCGATCGCCGAACAGGGCCATGAGGATATCGCCCGCATGCTCGGCGACAAGCACGTGACGGACGACGCGAAGACGGAGGAGGACGAGACCGCCCGCCGCCAGTTCATCCTCACCTATGTGCAGCCGGGCCTCGCCGGGCTGATGGACGGTTCGGTTTCGACATTGGCGCCGATCTTTGCGGCCGCCTTCGCCACCGGTGACACCTGGTCGACCTTCCTGATCGGTCTCTCGGCCTCGGTGGGCGCGGGCATTTCCATGGGCTTTACCGAAGCCGCCCATGACGACGGCAAGATTTCCGGACGCGGTTCGCCGATCAAGCGCGGGTTTGCTTCCGGCATCATGACGGCACTCGGCGGCCTCGGTCACACGTTGCCCTACCTCATTCCGCATTTCTGGACCGCGACCATCGTTGCCGCGATCATCGTTTTCTTCGAACTCTGGGCCATCGCCTTCATCCAGAACCGCTATATGGAAACGCCGTTTCTGCGGGCTGTCTTCCAGGTGGTGGTCGGCGGTTCGCTGGTGCTTGCCGCCGGCATTCTGATCGGGAATGGGTGAAGCGCGACGGCTGCAAGCCGGCAAAACGCTCCAGTGGAGCGTTTTGAGCGCTGAACGCCCTGAGCTTGAGCGAAGGGTCGGGATACGGTGCGGCAAATTCCCTGGGCTTGAACGAGTAGCCAGAAGTCTATTGTTGAAACGCTCAAAACGTTTCTCAAGCCGCTGCCTGCGGCACCCGTGTCCGTGGCACCTCGAGCGAAAACACCGCCCCGCCGTCGTTGCGGGTGGTGAAATGCCCGCCGAGCTGCTTGACGAAATTGGCGATCAGTTTGCTGCCCATGCCTCCCGCCCGGCTGAAGGCTTCGATGCCCGGCCCGTCGTCGCGGATGACCAGGCTCAGATTGTCGCCGTCTTCGCGCAGCTCAACGGAAAGCATGCCGCTTTGACGGCCGGCAAAGGCATATTTGAACGAGTTGGACACGACCTCGTTGATGATCATTCCAAGCGGCAGGGCCTGTTCGCGATCGACGGTAAGCGCCTGCAGCCTGAGGTCGAGCGCGACAGGCGTCTCGTAGCTCGATGCGATGTCGGTGATCAGCTTGGTGGCATAGGGCGCCACCTCGACCTGCTCGAACTGGTCGTTCTGGTAGATCTGTTCGTGCACGGCGATCATGGCTGCGATGCGTCTCGCCATGTCGTCGCGCGCTTCGACGGGCAGCGCCTGCAGCCGAACCAGCGCCAGCACCGCCTGGAGATTGTTCTTCACCCGGTGATGGATCTCCCGCAGCAGGAAGCGGTTGCGCTCCACCGCCTGCTCCAGATCCTCGTTGCGCGCTGCGGTGCGATAAAGAAGGCGGTTGATCCAGAAAGCCCCGACGACCAGCAGCGCCATCAACGGCAGCATGATCAATGCGTCCGACATGAGATTACGCCAGAACTGGTCGAGAACTTCCTGCCGGTCGATCGCCGCAAGGGCGATCAGTGGCCAGCCGGAGACCTTCCAGAAGGCGACGATGCGGGCATGGCCGTCGATCGGCGAGACCGGGTTGTGGTAGAAGCCCGAGGACATTTGACGGGTCATCGGATACCAGGGGGTGGTGCTGAGATCGATGGCGCGCGTTGTCGCCGGGCGCCGGGCCATCAGCCAGCCGTCATCCCTGATGATCAAGATCGTGGAGTTCGGCCCCAGCCCCATCGAGGCCCAGAACACGTCCAGGCTCTCGTTCGGGATGGTAATGCTGGCGACGCCCTGGAAAATCCCGTCTCGGTCGATCCGTCGTGCGATGGTGAAGGAGGGTTTTCCGGCACGCTCGTTGTCGAGCAGCCGGGTGAAGGTCAGCTCCTGGCTATCCCTCAACCTCTCGAAATAGGCGCGTTCGCTATGATTGTCGGATACGTTTGCAGCGGTATTGTTGCCGGTATTGGAAAAGCGGACCATGCCGGCGGCATCCAGAAGCGAATACTGGAAACCCGCCGGTAACTGTCCGACAGCCCGCGACAGGTCGGCTGCAAGAGCGGGCGAGCCATCGACCGGCCGGCCGTCCATCGCGGTTTCGACGCGCCGCAGGGCCTGATCGCTTGCCTCGATCATCCATTCCAGATGAGCAGCGACCACATGTGCGGACGAGAGCGCACGCGCTTCGCCCTCTTTCAGGGCATTTCGATAGTTCTCGAGGACAATGAGGCCGGCGACCACCAGCAGGACAACGAGGAAGCCGCCGGTCAGCAAGATCGGGAGGGTGGGCCTGGTCGCACGGGCCGCGCGTGGCAAACCTGTCATCACCTCGTCACGCACAACCCGCTCCGGTTTCAGAGATTTCCTCCTAGCAGGTTGGACCCATTGAGGAAATGTCTTCCATAAGGCGATACTAAAAACATTCGCCCGCAATCTCAATGGTTGCGGGCGAATATTAACTGATACTGAATGGTGCGATTTATTTCAGCGCGCCGACCAGGAGGTCGCGGCCGTTCTCGATGGTGACCCAGCGGCCCGTATTGAACGAGGCCTGACGTTTCAGGAAAGTGTATGGCGTCGCATACCAGGGCTTCACCTCGTTATCGAGGTTGTCCAGGATGAAGTCGCCTTCGGAGGTGCGGAGCGTCAGGACCGCATGGCCTTCGCCGTCCGGCTTGCGGACGACGGTCATCAGCAGGTCGGAAAGGGCAAAGCCCTGCGCCGCCAGTTCCTTGCGCTTTTCGAGCGCATAATCTTCGCAGTCGGCGAAATTCGTCGGGTAGCTCCAGACCTCTTCGCGGCCGTAGACTTCCTTGTCGGTCTTGGCGATGTAGCGGGCATTCACGGCCCGGTTGATCTGACGGACGGTCGCCCAGCCTTTTGCGCTGATCTTGGGGGAAGGAGCGGAGCGGCTCTTGATCGAACATTCCGCCGCATATCTCTGGCAGAATTCGTAGTGGCCGATCGGCTGGGATGTAACTGCGCCGGTGACCATCGCGGCCATTGGCCTTGGAGCCGGAACTGCAGCACTCACTGGTACAAGTACGCTAACTAGGATCACGGCGAAACGCCGTGCCTGCAAGGCTATCTTCATGGACCCGTCCCTTCAAATCCTAATGAAAGGTTAAGGGCGGACGGGAGAAAGAGTCAATCGGCGACTTTTGTTAACGGGTCGCCGTTGGCATTATGGTTAAGGCTGCAACATTTTTGTATCAGCCCAAAATTTAATCATTAAGTATTAGTCCCGAGACGGCAGTTTTCAACTTTTCGATGTCTTGCGGCCTGGAAAGCCGATGATCCCCGTCCCGGATGAGTGTCAGGACGACATCGTCGGCCGGCAGGAATTCGACGAGCTTTAGCGCATGCGCATAAGGCACGTCCGGGTCCTTCATGCCCTGCAGGATGTGAACCGGGCAGCCGGTCTCTATAATGCCCGTCATCACCAGGTTCCGACGGCCGTCCTCGATGAGGTCGCGCGTATAGATATTGGGTTCGGGACTGTATTCGGAGTGCTCCTCGAAATAGCCGCGTTCGGCAAGCGACTGCCGTTCCTTGTCGGTGAGGCTGGGCTCGATGAGTTCCGCCGTGAAGTCCGGCGCCGGCGCGATCAGCACGATGCCGTCGATCTTCGCGGCCTTTTTGCGCTTCCTTAATTCCTGCACAAGGCGCAGTGCGATCCAGCCGCCCATCGAGGAGCCGACCAGGATCACGCGCTTCGGCTTGATGTCGTCGAGAACGGCGATCGCCTCTTCCAGCCAGCGCGAGATCGTGCCCTCGCGAAAGACGCCGCCGGAAATGCCGTGGCCGGAATAGTCGAACCGGATGGCGGCAAGCCCGAGTTCGCCTGCAAATGCATCGAGCTCGACCGCCTTGGTGCCCGCCATGCCCGACCGGTAGCCGCCGAGCCAGACGAAGGCCGGCCCGGGCTTCTTCCTGCGCGCCGCCCGATGGATGATCGCGATCTCCCGCGCGGAGGATCCGGAGCCGACGGTGGTCGTTTTCTGGGTGATGTCGGCGGCGTCTGTCATGGCGGAATCCTTGCGCTTGGCAGCGCTTATAAAACAGATTCGCGACATGCGGACAGCAGGTGATTTTTTCGATGGGCTGTGCTATTGACTTCGCCGTAGCGATCACGACATTGCCGTCGGCCGCAAGCCGGGCGCTCTCGATGTGTCGCTGCGGTCCGAAACAATCTAGGAGAATACGACCATCCGCAGACCATTCAAAACCGATGCCCCTGTTAAGGACGGGCCGCGCTCTAACCGGGAAATTCGTATCCCGAAGGTCCAGCTTATCGATGCCGAAGGCGTCAACCTTGGCATCGTTCCGACCGAGCAGGCCCTCAAGATGGCCGAGGACGCCGGCCTTGACCTTGTCGAGATCTCGCCGAACACCGAACCGCCGGTGTGCAAGATCCTCGATCTCGGCAAGCTGAAATACGCGAACCAGAAAAAGGCCGCCGAGGCCCGCAAGAAGCAGAAGATCGTCGAAATCAAAGAAATCAAGATGCGCCCGAACATCGACACGCATGATTATGACGTGAAGATGAAGGCGATGAACCGCTTCTTCGAAGACGGCGACAAGGTCAAGGTGACGCTGAAGTTCCGTGGCCGTGAAATGGCCCACCAGGAACTCGGCATGAAGCTTCTGCTTCAGGTGAAGGACGACACCACGGAAATTGCCAAGGTGGAAGCCGAGCCGAAGCTCGAAGGCCGCCAGATGATGATGGTGCTGGCGCCGAAATAAGCGCCGCACTTCCTGCTTTTCGCGGATCTGCCGGCATTTCGGCCGGGCTTTTGCCGCGTTTTTCTTTCCCATTGCGCTTTCCACCGACTGCGGTTATAAGCGCGCGTTCCGAACGGTCCGGCAGGGCATGCCGTGGCTGTTCTAAATGCTTGAAACCAGCCTCGTCTGCGGTTTCGATACAAAACTGGAGTAGCAAAATGCCCAAGATGAAGACGAAATCGGCTGCCAAGAAGCGGTTCAAGATCACCGCGACCGGCAAAGTCGTTGCTGCCGCCGCTGGCAAGCGCCACGGCATGATCAAGCGGTCCAATAAGTTCATCCGCGATGCGCGCGGAACGATGATCCTTGCCGAACCCGATGGCAAGAAGGTTATCAAGAACTACCTGCCGAACGGTCTCTGAGACCCTCGTCACTTTTTGGATCAGTTAAGGAGATCATGACATGGCACGCGTAAAACGGGGCGTCACTTCCCGCGCCAAGCACACCAAGACTTTGAAGGCAGCCAAGGGTTTCTACGGCCGCCGCAAGAATACGATCCGCGCAGCAAAGGCTGCCGTCGATCGTTCGCGTCAGTTCGCCACGCGCGACCGTCGCGTCAAGAAGCGCAATTTCCGCGCTCTGTGGATCCAGCGTATCAACGCTGCCGTCCGCGAATTCGGCCTGACCTACGGCCGCTTCATCGATGGCCTCAACAAGGCTGGCATCGAAGTCGACCGCAAGGTTCTCTCCGACATGGCAATCCATGAGCCGGAAGCATTCGGTGCTCTGGTTGCGGCTTCGAAGAAGGCACTTGAGTATCTCAAGGAAGCCGGCACCACCAACGAGTTTGAAAGCGCGGTTCGTTAACCAGCGCTTCCCAAGCTTATTGAGCTTTACTGATTTTGGGAAACCCGCGCTGGTTACGGCTGGCGCGGGTTTTTCTTTTGGCATCCCCGCACGTCATTCCGACAAACAGCCGTCACGACCTCGCAATACATCTCGCCGAGCATCAAACGGAAGAAACCATGTCCGATCTGGAAAACCTGAAAACTTCGCTTCTGGCGGAAATCGCCGGCACCGGCGACGAGGCGGCGATCGAGGCCGTGCGCGTTGGTGCGCTTGGCAAGAAAGGCTCCGTCTCCGAGCTCCTGAAGACGCTGGGCTCGATGTCGGCGGAAGAGCGCCAGACCCGCGGCGCGGCGATCAACGCGCTGAAGAACGAGATCACCGACGCCATCGCCGAACGCAAGACGGTGCTGAAGGACGCGGCGATCGAGGCTCGCCTCAAGGCCGAGACGGTGGACGTCTCGCTGCCCGTGCGCTCCTCGCCCGCCGAGCGCGGCCGCATCCATCCGATCAGCCAGATCGTCGACGAGATCACCGCCATCTTCGGCGACATGGGCTTTTCGATCGCTGAAGGCCCGGATGTCGAGACCGACTATTACAACTTCACGGCGCTCAATTTCCCGGAAGGCCATCCGGCCCGCGAGATGCATGACACCTTCTTTTTCCAGCCGGACGAGAATGGCGAGCGCAAGGTCCTGCGTACCCATACCTCACCGGTGCAGGTGCGCACCATGGAATCGCAGAAGCCGCCGATCCGCATCATCATCCCCGGCAAGACCTATCGTCAGGACAGCGACGCCACCCATTCGCCGATGTTCCACCAGGTCGAAGGCCTTGTCGTCGACCGCAAGTCGCATGTCGGCAACATGCGCTGGATCCTCGAAGAGTTCTGCAAGGCCTTTTTCGAGGTCGACAGCGTCACCATGCGCTTCCGCCCGTCCTTCTTCCCGTTCACCGAACCGAGCTTCGAAGTGGACATCCAGTGCGACCGCTCCGGCCCGATCGTCAAGTTCGGCGAGGGCACCGACTGGATGGAAATCTTGGGCTGCGGCATGGTGCACCCGAACGTGCTGCGCGCCGGCGGGCTCGATCCGGACGAGTTCCAGGGCTTTGCCTGGGGCATGGGCCTCGACCGCATCGCCATGCTGAAATACGGCATGCCGGACCTGCGCGACTTCTTCAACGCGGACGTCCGCTGGATGAACCATTACGGTTTCCGCCCGCTCGACATGCCGACGCTGTTCGGCGGGTTGAGCGCCTGAGCCAGAGAGCCTGACAAATGCCGACCCTGCTGATCTGGCATGGATACAAGTTCCGGTTCTACGCTTTGGATGTGGGCGAACCGCCGCATGTCCATATCGTCAAGGATTCAAAATCCCTTAAGGTCTGGCTGAGGAATTTGGAAGTCGCGCAGAATAACGGGTATACTGACCAGGAAATTGCGAGGCTGCTGAAGGTAGCCTCGGAACATCGTGATGAATGGCTGGGCGTTTGGCATGACTTCTTTGGCCTTTGAAACTGACGAGATGCGCCCTGTTCGGGCCTGGTGCGCCGACGGTGAAGTTCACGTGGCGCTCGCCGACGGTCGCGTCATCGCGACGCCTCTCTGGTGGTATCCGTTCCTGTCGAAGCTGACCGACAACCAGCTGAACGACATCGAATTGATGTACGAAGGAATCTGGTGGACCGCTGTCGATGAGGGCATTTCGGTGAAAAGCATGTTCCTGGGCATAAAGGCACCCGGTGCCAGGGCACCGGAAAAGGCAGCGTGATTAGCCAATGACTATTGCAGAATGGTCGCCATTTTTGATTGCGGTGCTATCTTTGATAGGAGCGATGGCCACCTACGCCAACCAAAAGAGAATAGATCGAAGATCTGCTTTGGTTGAAATGAGAAGAACTGCATATAGAAATTATCTCAGTTCTTTCATTGCAATGTCCGATAGCCCAGATCGGGTCGAGGATATTCGCCGGAAATATTATCAGGCGGAAGTTGAATTATTGGTTGTAGGATCTGACTCCGTTATTCAGGCGGTGGGTCGTCTCTCCAATTTTTACGCTTCAACAAACGGTGACCGCTTCAATCGCGATGGCTCCGAAGTACGGCGCCTCGTTGCTGAGATATGCAAGGCAATGAGAGCAGATTGCTTTGAGGAAACCAAGCTATCGATAGACGAAATACGAGCAATCGTGCCGATCGCTTAAAGTGAGATAAGACCCATGAAATTCACACTCTCCTGGCTGAAGGATCATCTGGAAACGGATGCGACCCTCAATGAAATCTGCGAACGCCTGACGGCGATCGGCCTCGAAGTCGAGGATGTCGATGACAAGGCGGCCTACAAGCCGTTCGTCATCGCCAAGGTCCTGTCTGCCGAAAAGCACCCGTCTGCGGATCGCCTCAAGGTGCTGATGGTGGATGCCGGTGACGGCAAGCTGGTGCAGGTCGTCTGCGGCGCGCCGAATGCGCGGGCTGGTCTGGTCGGCGCCTTTGCGAAGCCGGGCACCTACGTTCCCGGTATCGACGTGACGCTTGCCGTCGGCAATATCCGCGGCGTCGAAAGCCACGGCATGATGTGCTCGGAAAAAGAGCTCGACATGTCGGACAATCACGACGGCATCATCGATCTGCCCGAAAATGCGCCGGTCGGCACGCCGTTCGCCTCTTATGCCGGCCTCGACGATCCGGTCATCGAGATCAACCTCACGCCAAACCGCCCGGATTGCACCTCGATCCACGGCATCGCCCGCGATCTCGCGGCGTCCGGTCTCGGCACGCTGAAGCCGCAGGCAAAGCCGGACTTCAGGACCGAAGGAAAGACCTCGACCGGTCTGAAGATCGTCCTCGATGACGAACGGCTCTGCCCAGGTTTCGGCCTGCGCCTCGTGCGCGGCGTCAGGAACGGCCCGAGCCCTGCCTGGATGCAGCAGCGGCTGAAGGCGATCGGCCTGCGTCCGATCAACGCGCTGGTCGACATCACCAATTTCATGACCTTCGACCACGGCCGGCCGATGCACGTCTTCGACGCGGCCAAGGTGAAGGGTGACCTGACGGTGCGCCGCGCATTGGACGGCGAGACGGTGCTGGCGCTCGATACGCGCGAATACAAGCTCAATCCCAGCAATGTCGTGATTGCCGATGACAACGGCGTGGAATCGATCGGCGGCATCATGGGCGGCGAACATTCGGGCTGCGACGAAAATACCGTCGACGTGCTGATCGAGTCGGCGCTCTGGGACCCGATCAACATCGCCAAGTCCGGCCGTGCGCTCGGCATCATCACCGATGCCCGTTACCGGTTCGAGCGCGGCGTCGATCCGGAATACATGGTTCCCGGGCTCGACCGCACCACCCAGCTGGTACTGGAACTCTGCGGCGGCACGGCTGCGGAAGCGAAAGTCGTCGGTTACAAGGGCCACGAACCGAAGATCGTCGATTTCCCCTATTCGGAAGTGAAGCGCCTGACCGGTCTCGAAGTATCGACCGAGGAAAGCCGCCATATCCTGACGCGCCTCGGTTTCGTGGTCGAAGGGTCCGGCGAGCGCGTCTCGGTGACCGTTCCCTCCTGGCGGCCGGATGTGGACGGCAAGGCCGATCTCGTCGAAGAGGTGATGCGCATCCACGGCGTCGACCAGATCAAGCCGGAGCCGATCGAGAAACTGTCGAGCGTCAACGCGAAGATTCTGACCACGCTGCAGATCCGCACCCGCACCGCCAAGCGTGCACTCGCCTCGCGCGGCATGCTGGAAGCCGTCACCTGGTCTTTCATTCCGGAAGATCAGGCAAAGCTTTTCGGCGGGGGTGCCCGGGCGTTGAAGCTCGCCAACCCGATCGCAGCCGACATGTCCGACATGCGGCCGTCGCTGCTGCCCGGCCTGCTGTCTGCGGCACAGCGCAACGCCGACAAGGGTTTTGGCGACGTGGCGATCTTCGAGGTTTCCGGCACCTACGAAAGCGATCGACCGGAAGGCCAGCGCCGGGTTGCGGGCGGCATCCGCCGCGGCACCGCCTCGATCATTGGCGCCGGCCGTCTCTGGTCGAACAATGCCAAGGGCGGCGGCAAGCCGGTTGATGTCTTCGACGCCAAGGCCGATGCGCTGGCGGTGCTCGAAGCCTGCGGCCTGCCGATGGGCAATGTCCAGATCGAGAAGGGCGCCCCCGCCTGGTATCATCCGGGCCGCTCCGGCACGATCAAGATGGGCCCGAAGGTCGTGCTCGGTTATTTCGGTGAATTCCACCCGAAGACGCTGGGAGCTCTCGATGTGTCCGGCGCGCTTTGCGGTTTCGAGATCTTCCTCGATGCCATGCCCGAGCCGAAGAAGAAGGCGACCCGCACCAAGCCGCCGCTCGAGCTTTCGCCTTTCCAGGTGGTCAAGCGCGATTTCGCCTTCGTGGTTTCCAGCGACGTCGAGGCTGGCGCGATCGTCAAGGCGGCGTCGAGCGCCGACCGCAAGCTGATCACCGGCGTCAACGTGTTCGACGTGTTCGAAGGCGCATCGCTCGGCGATGGGCGGAAGTCGATTGCCGTCGAAGTGCTGATCCAGCCGGTCGAGCGTACGCTGACCGACGAGGATTTCGACGCCCTGACCGGCAAGATCGTTGCCAATGTCGAAAAGACCACGGGCGGGGTTCTCCGGGCCTGAAACGGGTGGCCTGAATCACCTCCCAAGGATAGCCTGCCTCACGGATGATGTGAGGCAGGCTTTTTTGTTGGAGGAACGATGCGCATACCGGGATCGATGAAGGGGCTTGAGGAACTCGGCCGTGTGCGGCTGTCGAAGAACTTCTTCTTCCGCGATTTCCTGTTTTCGGAAATCGCCAATTTCTACGCGATCCCCAACATGCCGGAAGACCCGGACCTCGCGATCGAAGCCGGTCGGCACCTCTGCGAGGAACTGCTGGAGCCGCTGCAGGCGACCTTCGGGCGGCTGCATCTGCGCTCCGGGTATCGCTGCGCTAAGGTCAACGAATTCGGCAACCGGAACAACCTCAATTGCTCGTCGAACGCCAACACCGCCGCCGATCACATCTGGGACCGGCGCGACGCCCAGGGGTTCATGGGCGCCACCGCCTGCGTGGTCGTGCCCTGGCTGATCGACAATCATGAGCGGGAAGGCGACTGGCGGAAGCTCGCCTGGTGGATCCACGATCATCTGCCCTACTCGTCGATAATGGTCTTCCCGAAACTTTGGGCGATGAACATCCAGTGGCACGAAAAGCCGGCCCGCCGGATCCGCAGCTTCGCCGAACCGCGGGGCGTTCTCACCAAGATCGGCATGGCCAACAACGAAGGCGACCATTCCGAACATTACGTCGGGTTTCCGCAACTGCGGCGCTGAGCCTGCTCAGGAATGCAGGTGATAGAGCTTGTTGACGATCATCCAGCGCCCGTCGATCTTCAGAAGCGAGAGATAGTCCGAAAACCGCATGCCGGCGAATTGATCGACGACCTTCACCGTCGCCGCATCGCCGGTAACGTCCAGCGCCTCGATCTGGATCAGGGGCTGCGTCCCGGCGGGTGCCGCACCTTCCGAGGTAACCGCTCCGATGAAATCGTCGAGCGACAGCCACTCGACGGCGCCATCGTAATTGCCGATGATACACGCCTTCGGATGAAATGCCTTCCGCAGCGCCGCCTCATGCGCAAACGTCATTCCGTCAACATAGAGATGGATCACCGCCTGAACGGCTCGCTCTTCGGACATCGACCTTCTCCCGTGTCAGCTCCGACATGCCAACACGGAAGATGGAAGCGCAAGGTTACCTTAGCAAGTGGAAATTTAACGGTTCGTCCACGCCATCGCCTGTGCCGCGTAGCGGGTGCCGGAGAATTTCTCGGGCGCCAGCATGTCGCCAAGGGTCTTCAGCTCGTCTACCGATAGCGAAATCTCGGTGGCGGCGACGTTCTGCTCCAGGTGCGGGATCTTTCTGGCGCCAGGGATCGGCACGATGAAATCGCCCTGGGCGAGAACCCAGGCTAGAGCCAGCTGCGCGGCGGTGACACCCTTCTCAGTCGCCATCTCTTCCAAAAGCTTCACGAGTGAGGCATTTGCGGCCATGTTTTCGGCGCTGAAGCGCGGCAGCGTGTTGCGGAAATCGTCCGGACCGAAATCCTCCGGTTTCTGGATCTTCCCGGTCAAAAAGCCGCGCCCGAGCGGGCTGAACGGCACGAAGCCGATCCCGAGCTCTCGGCAGGTATCGAGGATCTCGCCTTCCGGCTCGCGGGTCCAGAGCGAATATTCGCTCTGCAGCGCGGTGATCGGATGCACCGCATGGGCACGGCGGATGATCGCCGCGCCGGCTTCCGAAAGTCCGAGCGCACGCACCTTGCCTTCCTTGACGAGCTCCGCCATCGCGCCCACCGTATCCTCGATCGGCACGTTCGGGTCGACGCGATGCTGGTAGAGGAGGTCGATCACTTCTACGCCCAGGCGTTTCAGCGAGGCTTCCGCCACTTCGCGCACATGTTCCGGACGGCTGTCGAGACCGGACATCGCTTTGGAATCGGACGCGTGCGGATCGATCCTGAAGCCGAACTTGGTGGCGATGACGACCTTGTCGCGGAAAGGCTTCAGACCCTTGCCAACCAGTTCCTCGTTCTTGAAAGGACCGTAGACTTCGGCCGTATCGAAGAAGTTGACGCCGAGATCGACGGCGCGGTGCAGCGTCCTGATCGCTTCCTGTTCGTCCTGGCCGCCATAGCCATGGCTCATGCCCATGCAGCCGAGGCCGACGGCAGAGACGGTCAGTTCTTTTCCGAGCTTCCTCATTTTCATGGGACTCCCCTTTCAGATCGTGAGGAAAGGCGGCGGGCGTTCCGTGGCGCCCGCCGGATGAATCAGGCGCCGGCTTCGTTCAGCAGTGTCATCTGGTCGGCAGACAGCGTCAGGTTACCGGCAGCGATGATCGCGTCGAGCTGGCGGGCGCTGGTGGCGCTGGCGATCGGCGCGGTGACGCCCCGGGTCTGGATCAGCCAGGCGAGTGCAATCGAGGCGGGCTCGGCATTGGTTTCGACCGAAACCTCGTCCAGGGCGGCAAGAATGCGCAGGCCCTTGTCGTTGAGATAGCCGAGCGCCCGGCCGCCGCGCGCCTTGCCTTCGGTATCGGCCTTGTCGCGGTACTTGCCGGTGAGGAAGCCGGAGGCGAGGCCGTAATAGTTGATGACGCCGATATCTTCCTTGACGCACAGATCGGCAAGCGGACCTTCGAACGTGTCGCGGTCATAGAGATTGTATTGCGGCTGCAGCACGTCGTAGCGGGGCAGGCCGGCCTTCCCGGCAGCGTCGAAAGATTGCTGCAGCAGCGCGGCGTCGTAGTTGGAGCAGCCGATCGCACGGATTTTGCCCTGTTCCTTCAGCTTGGCGAAGGCGCCGAGCGTCTCCTCGTGGCTGACCGTGTCGTCCGGCCAGTGGGCGAGGTAGAGGTCGATATAGTCGCTCTGCAGGCGGCGCAGCGAATTTTCGACTTCTTCGAGAATCCACTTGGCCGACAGGTCCTTCTTTCCCTGGCCCATGTCCGAACCGACCTTGGTGACGATGACGGCCTTGTCGCGGGACATGCCGCGGCTCTTCAGCCATTTGCCGATGATCGCCTCGGATTCGCCGCCCACATGGCCCGGCACCCAGCGATTGTAGGAATCGGCCGTATCCAGCGTATTGAAACCGGCGCCGAAGAAACGGTCGAGAACGTCGAAGGAGGTCTGCTCGTCGGCGGTCCAGCCGAACACGTTGCAGCCGAGGACGACAGGCGAAATGGAAAGGCCGGTCCGGCCGAGTGCGCGCAGCTCCATGATATTCCTCCGAAATTTTTTTAGGTGAGTGGATGAGCTTTGGAAAGGAGCCTGAGATTAGCCGATGTTCCGCTGCCGGCCACTCCCTATTTTGGGCGGGCGATCACTTTTTCAAGCGCCGCGTACGGCGTGCCGTTGCGTGGCTGCCGACAGGCCAATAAGGTGCGGCAACAACACCATAGGGAGGCTCGCATGCTGCGTTTCGGAATTCTGTCAACCGCCAGGATCGGTCATGAGCAGGTGGTGCCGGCGATCCAGGACGCGGAGAATTGCGTCGTCACCGCATTCGCCAGCCGGGACCTCGCCAAAGCCCGGGCGCTCGCCGACCGTTTCGGCGCTCCGCATGCCTTCGGCTCATATGACGAGATGCTGGCATCCGACGTCATCGACGCCGTCTACATCCCGCTGCCGTCCAGCCAGCATGTCGAATGGTCGATCAAGGCGGCCGAAGCCGGCAAGCATGTGCTTTCCGAAAAGCCCATCGCCATCAAGGCAAGCGAGATCGAGGATCTGATCAAGGTGCGCGACCGCACCGGCATGCTGATCTGTGAAGCCTTCATGGTCACTTACGCGCCGGTCTGGCTGAAGGTGCGCGAACTCCTGAGCCAGAAGGCAATCGGCGAATTGAAGCATGTGCAGGGCTCGTTCACCTATTTCAACCGTGACCCGTCCAACATGCGCAACATCCCGGAACTCGGCGGCGGGGCTCTTCCGGACATCGGCGTCTACCCGACGATCACGACCCGTTTCGTCACCGGACAGGAGCCGCAGCGGGTGCAGGCGCGGGTGGATCGCGATCCCGGTTTCGGCACGGACATCTATTCCAGCGTCAAGGCGGATTTCGGTTCGTTCGAAATGACCTTCTATATCGCCACCCAGATGGCCGCCCGCCAGCTGATGGTTTTCCACGGCACGGAAGGTTACATCGAGGTCAAGTCGCCCTTCAACGCCGGCCGATGGGGTGCCGAGGAGATCGAACTCACCAACCAGAACCATGCGGTGTCGCAGATATTCCGCTTCCCGGACAGCCGCCAGTACAAACGCCAGGCCGAAGCCTTCGCGAAGGCGGCCAAGGGTGAGACGGTCGAAGTCGTCACGCTCGAGAACTCGCTGAAGAACCAGAGGTTCATCGACGCGATCTATCGCGCCGCCGGCCATGACGGCTGGGAAAACATCTAGCTGCGCCAGCGGCGGATGCGATAGAGCCCGAAGCCGCCGAAGAACAGCGTGCAGATCCAGGAAAAGCCGAGATGCACGAGCGGCTGCACCTGCGGCGCGCGCGACGCCAGTGCTGCGAAAATCCCGTAATTGAGGACGAGGCCGATCACGGCGAGCGGCCAGAACCCCGGCTGGCGTGCCTGATTCCCGGCGGCGGGAATTACCTGGTGCAGGATCGACGCGGCAATGAGACCCGCCCCGAGCGACAGCAGCCGGTCCACAAGCGTGCCCGCCTCGATCATCGTCGTCAGCATCCGCAGCGAAATTGCATCGACGAGGATCAGCAGCGCGAGGAGAAGGGCAAACCGGGCGCGGCGGTTCATCACGCCCTCAGCCGTTGATGGCCAGCAGACCGGCGAAGATCAGCAGGGTTCCGAGCGCATATCGAAACGTCAGCGGCTCGCCGAAGAACAATTGCGCCAGGAGCGGCACGAAGCAGAATGTCAGCCCCATGAACGAATAGGCAAGCGTCAGGGGCACGGACTTCAGCACGTAGATCCAGACGATCGTGCCGAACCCGTAGAGCGCCAGGGCTGCGATCAGCACCGGATTGGCGGCGAGCGCCAGCAGCCCGCGCAGCGAGAAATCGCCGGCTGTGGAACTGGTCATCTTGAACAGGACCTGTCCCATGGCGATCAGCAGCGGCGTTCCGAGAAGGCCAAGCCAGGTGACGGGTGAAAGCGAGGCGAACATCAGACCTCCTCAGCCCGGCTGGTCTTCGCTGTAGAAGATGTCGCGGCCGATATCCTCGCAGACATGGACTTCAGGCACCGGATGCGCGGCGCGCAGGAAGGAATGCGTGTAGGCGAAGAAGTTGAAATGCGGATTGAACGTGTAGCGGGATTCCCGCTCGCGCGGCACGACGATGATCAGCCGCTTTCTCGCGATGCGCCGCAGTTCCGCGATCGCCTTTTGATATTCCAGCACGTGCTCGATGACGTGGGTGCAGACCACGGTGTCGAATTCGCCGTCGGCAAACGGCAGATCCTCGATCCTGGCGGCCACATATTCGACGCCCTCGATATCGGCCGCGTCATTGATGACGAAATCGACGCCGACGAGACGCGTGAGTTCGGGATGCGCGGCGCGGATATGGGTGAGCAGGGCGCCGGTGCCGCAGCCGACGTCGCAGACGCTCGCCCCGGCGATCATGGAATTGATGCGCCGGATGCAGGCCGCCGAATTGTCCGTGCCTTCGTGGACACGCGGATGATTTCGGTAGAGATCCGCATATTCCTCGGCCGTCAGGAACGGCGCCCGTTCGCGGAAGCTGGCGAGGTGGCTGATATGATCGCCCCAGACGCGCTTGGCGAGCCACAGGAAAAGCGGCGAATCCCGAAGGATTGGCGGCAGCAGGTCCTCGATGACGAAGCGGATGCGGTTGGTGGTTTCCCTGTTCATGCCGCTTTGGTCCTGCGCCTCTCGGTCTTGACGGGCCGGGCGGGAACCTGCGCGGGTTCTGCCGCATGGGCGCTTGCCGGCAGGCTCATGTAGTGGATGCGGAGCTGTTCGGCCCGGGCGCGGGAGACGGAATCGAGGATCAGCCCGGCGGTGAAGATCAACAGTGAAACCAGCATCAGCACCAGCGAGAAGACCCAGGTGGGCATCCGTTCCACGAGGCCGGTCTGGAAATAGGCGACCAGCACCGGTGCCATGAAGACCAGGCTTGTCGCCATGAAGGCGCTGCTGATCAGGCCGAAGAACGCGAACGGCCGCGTCTCCTTCATCAGCATGGCGAACATCCATAGGATCCTGGCGCCATCCTTGAAGGTCGAGAGCTTGGAATGCGAGCCTTCCGGGCGTCTTCCGTAGTCGAGCTCGATCTCGCAGACCGGAAGCTTGAGCAGCGAGGCATGCACCGACATTTCGGTCTCGATCTCGAAGCCGCCGGAAACGGCCGGAAAGCTCTTCACGAACCGGCGCGAGAAGGCGCGGTAGCCGGAGAAGATGTCGGTGAAATCAGGGGCGAACATCGTACGGTAGAGGAAGTTGAACAGCCGGTTGCCGGCTGCGTGGCCCTGCCTGCCGGCATCCGCATGCACACCGCGGCGGGTGCCGACCACCATGTCGGCGCGCTCGGTCAAAAGCGTGCGGACGAGCTCTTCCGCATCCTGCGGCGCATAGGTTCCGTCGCCGTCTGCCATGATATAGACGTCCGCCTCGATGTCGGCGAACATGCGCCGCACCACATGGCCCTTGCCCTGCCGGCGCTCGCGCATGACGAGGGCGCCGGCCAGCATGGCCTGCAATGCGGTGCCGTCCGTGGAATTGTTGTCG
Source organism: Hyphomicrobiales bacterium (assembly GCA_900471605.1). GTDB lineage: Bacteria > Pseudomonadota > Alphaproteobacteria > Rhizobiales > Rhizobiaceae > Neorhizobium. Next base: position 101,917 of record UCEY01000002.1, read on the forward strand.
TAGACATAGACCCGCGCGCCCGGCAGCGCCTCGCGGAAACCGCGCACCACGCCCGCGATCGTCATCGCTTCGTTATAGCAGGGCAGCAGGATCGCGATGTCGAAATGGCCGGTCAGGGCATCGGTCATGTTTTTCACTCGATACACGGAAAACCGAACGCGGGAAGTCTCCCGTGCCGCGGACTTTACTATTTCTTGGGAAGGTTAAGGCTAGGTTTCCTCCACCCTCGAAACAGGCGAAAAGTCCGGACGAAGATGACGGAAAACATGGCAGACAGATCCTTTCCGAGGGACACAGGCCAGACCGCCGAGCCGCTTCTATCGCGGCTCCTGCCCGCGGTGGTGCTTTATTCAGTTGTTGCCGCCGCTGTAGCCCTCGCCTTCTTCCTGCCCGGAGCTACGGATTACGTCGGAGCCGATAATGACGACGTCATGCGGCTCGTCGAGGTCAGGGATTTCCTGGGCGGCCAGAACTGGTTCGATCTCATCCAATATCGGCTCGGTCTCGACGGCGGCACGCTGATGCATTGGTCGCGGTTGATCGATCTGCCGATCGCGACCCTGATCCGGCTGTTCTCCCTCTTTCTGGCGCCGGACAGGGCCGAGGCCGTCGTCGTCACCATCTGGCCCCTCCTTCTGGTGCCGCTTCTGCTCCTGCCGCTCGGCCTCGCCGTTCGCCGATTGGCCGGCGTTGCGCCCATGCATATCGCGCTTGGCCTTGGCGCACTCTTCGTTCTCGGCTGCGTCCGTTTCAAGCCGGGTTCCATCGACCATCACAACGTTCAGCTCACGCTCGTCATGTGGATCTCGGCCATGCTGGTCGATCCTGAGAGGCGGGCTTCGAGCTATATCGTCGCCGGCATCGCCTGTGCGCTGGCGTTGGCGATCGGCGTCGAAACCACACCATTTGTTGCCGTCGTCTGCGTCTGCGTCGCACTTCAGTGGGTCTGGCACGGCCAGTCGTTTTCCCGGCCGGCCCGGTTCTTCGGCCTGTCGCTGGCGCTTTCCGTCTCCGCCGCCTTTTTCCTGACGATCCCGCCGCGGGCCTATGCGGTCGTCACCTGCGACAACTTTTCGCTCGGCTTCTACGCCCTTTCGGCACTCGGTGGGGCGGCGCTGTTCCTGCTGGCGAGCCTGCCCACACAACCAGGCCGTCTCGTCCGCGTCGGCCTGGCCGGTGTCACCGGCGGATTACTTCTTCTGACGGCCCGCATCATCGCCCCGCAATGCCTGGGCGATCCGTTGGGCACGCTCGATCCGCTGCTGGTCGAGCTCTGGCTGAACGGGGTGACCGAGGCCCGTTCGTTTCTGGCAGAAGCTCAGTTCGAGCCGGAAATGGTGGGCGGTTTCTATGCCGTCGGGCTCTTTGCAATCGTGGTCTGCCTTGTCCGCAGCCTGAGGCGCGAGGAGAGGGAACTTTATCTGGTGCTTCTGGCGCTCATAGGGGCGTCGTGGGGCATCGCGCTGCTGCAGGTGCGCGGCGCCTTCTTCTCCAACATGCTGGCCATCTTGCCACTATCACTGCTGATCGCCGATCTGCGGCGCACCTCTGCGGCCGATCCTGAAAATCCAAGCGCGGCCTTCGCTTATATCAGCACGGTACTGATGTCCGTGCCCGTCGTCTGGGCTCTGGGCGGCGTCATTGCTGTGCATGGCTGGAAACAGGCAGCCGAGATGCGGACGCTTTCGAGCGCCGGCTTTTCCAATGGCGAAGTGGGCGAATGCGGTGACCAGACGGACATGGCCGCATTGAACACGCTGGCAACGGGCATCATAGCTGCGCCCTCCAACAGCGGGGCGGATATCCTGCGCTGGACCCCGCACCGGGTCCTGACGGCGCCTTACCATCGCAACCAGAAGGGCATGCTGACCGAACTCTATATCGGCCTGGCCCAGCCCGGCGAAGCAAAAGCCTTCCTGAGAGGGGCCGGCGTGACGGCGCTTGCCTTCTGCAAGACCGACCCGCAGACCGACGCGCTGATCAGGCGCAAGCCGGACGGTCTCTACGCTAACCTCGCCCGGGGCAATGTACCCGATTATCTCCAGCCGTTCGGGCAGCCAAGCAAGAACGGCTTCCACCTCTACAAGGTGCTGCCGGACGGGAAGTGAACGGGATGAGCCGGGTTATGCCGCCCGGCGGCTGTGCAGGGCGAAAAGAGCGCCAAGGAACGTTATCAGTCCGGCATTGTAGCCGAGGATCGCGATCAGAAGATTGAAATAGGATGCCGGGCCGGGCGAAACGGCGGTCGCAAGCGCGAATGTTGCGGCAATCATGACGGCGACGAAGGCGATCGAAAACGCCGACCGCATCATGCCGACGCAAATGCCTATCGATACGGCGGTCAGGAAAAGCAACCCGATATCTCCTCATCGGCCTTCAAGGAAACGAGCGTATGAGCAACGTGCTAATAAATGCTTTCGTTCCGGCAGGCGGGCATTCGTGCGCCACGCGATGGCTACGATACGACCTGATTCGACGCGGCTTCGCCACCCTTAGTGGCTCTGGTCTTGGCCGAAAGCGCCACGATCCACAAGATATGGCGCCAAGGAGCACGGCAGTTCTCCTCGCCAGACAAGCCTGACATGGTAGCCCGAGACGGCACAGGTGAGGGCGACGACCTCGCCCTCGAACTCGGCTGTTTCCCCGGTCGGTTTGCGGATGATGCCGTCTCCCGAGACGGCGTCGAACGCTATGCCGATCTCGCCAAGCACGGATATCGCTTGCCGCCGGTCTTCGAAGCGCAACAGCAAAGGTTCACGCCGCATCGCTGTCCGCCAATTCCCTCAGACGAGCCCGGTAATCGCCATCGCCGTCGTGCCGGTGGCAAGCACGCGGTTTACCCGCAGCGGAAGCAGGCCGCCGGCCGGTACGTTCGAAAGCGTCAGCGTTTCGCCGGACAGCATGCGGACCGAAAGATGGCCGCCTGTTCCCACATAGAGGGCGCGCGTCGTCTCCGGCAGGTCGGCGCTGTCGCTGGGCGTGATCGCGAAACCGGAAGAGGCGGGTCCGGAAAGCGAGGCCTGGGTATTGGCGAAACGGTCGGGCATGGACGAAATCTCCTTGAATATCGCTCGCCGTCATTGTCGCTCTCCTCTCTCCGGCGGGGAAATGCGGGGCTTTAAAAAAAGCGCGATGCAGGAAATTCCCCGTCTCTCCAGAAAAGGAAATGTGGCGCGTGCGACAAAAGAAAAGGTGCAGCGTCAAATGCTTGGACGCGGAAAGCGCGAATGGAGAGAACCCGGTCTATCGCCCAGAGAGCGTGTCGAACCGGCTCTTTTGCTGCCTGCATCGTCCCCGTTTCGGCTGCTTGGAACTGGTGAAATCGCCGCTCTCTTCCTTTAGAAGGGAAGGATGACCAGTTTGCTCGACAACGATTCGCCCACCAACCTCACCGAATTTTCGGTGTCGGAACTGTCCGGCTCGATCAAGCGCACGGTGGAAAACGCGTTCGACCACGTGCGCGTCCGCGGCGAAATTTCCGGTTATCGCGGCCAGCATTCCTCCGGCCACGCCTATTTCTCGCTGAAGGACGACCGTGCCCGGATCGATGCCGTGATCTGGAAGGGCACCTTCCCGCGGATCAAGTTCCGCCCGGAAGAAGGAATGGAAGTGATCGCCACCGGCAAGATCACCACCTTCCCCGGTTCTTCGAAATACCAGATCGTCATCGAGAACCTGGAACCGGCAGGCGCCGGCGCGCTGATGGCGCTGCTGGAGGAACGTCGGCGCCGGCTGGGCGCAGAAGGTCTGTTCGACCAGAACCGCAAGCGGCCTCTGCCCTTCCTGCCGCAGGTGATCGGCGTCGTGACCTCGCCGACCGGCGCCGTCATCCGCGATATCCTGCACCGTATCGCCGACCGTTTTCCGGTGCATGTCATCGTCTGGCCGGTCAAGGTGCAGGGCGAAGGATCTGGCGACGAGGTGGCGGCCGCGATCCGCGGCTTCAATGCAATGGCACCGGGCGGTACCATCAGGCGGCCCGACGTGCTGATCGTCGCGCGCGGCGGCGGCAGCCTTGAAGACCTCTGGAGCTTCAATGACGAAGCGGTGGTCCGCGCCGCGGCGGAAAGCCAGATCCCGCTGATATCGGCGGTCGGCCACGAAACCGACTGGACGCTGATCGACCACGCCGCCGATGTTCGCGCGCCAACCCCGACCGGGGCCGCCGAAATGGCCGTTCCGGTCAAGGCGGATCTCGAAGCGCAACTCGCAAACCTCACCGCGCGCCTGCGGGGTGCCGCCAGCCGCCAGATGGATTTTCGTCGCCAATCCGTGCGTGCGTTGGTTCGTGCGCTACCGTCGCTCGACCAGTTGCTTGCCCTGCCGCGCCGGCGTTTCGACGAAGCGGCGGCCGGCCTCGGCCGTGGGTTGGAACGCACGACGGTGGTCAAGCGCCGCAGCTTCGAGCGGGCTTCGTCCGGGCTGCGGCTGGAACTCCTGACCAACCGGCTTGCCCAGCAGCGGCAATTGCTGGCCGAGCGGCTGACGCGCAGCGACCGCTGCCTGGAGCGGCAGCTGCTGAAGGAGAACAACCGGGTTGCCAGGGCGGCAGCGTCGCTTTCGGCGCTGCCCGCGCGGCTGCTCGGCCAGTTGCAGCGCGAACGCCAGCATCTCACCTCTATGGCCCGCCACGCCGACACGGCGATCTCGCACACGCTGGTCCGCAGCCGCGCGGCGATCACCGCGCAGGACCGCGTGCTGCAGTCGCTCTCCTACAAGAACGTGCTGAAGCGGGGCTTTGCGGTGGTGCGCGGCGAAGATGACCGGCCGCTGACACGCGCCGCCGGCATCGGAGAAGGGCTGGCGATCTCGGTGGAATTCGCCGACGGCCGCATTGCCGCCGTAACGGGCGAGGGCGGCGAGAGCGCCGATCCTCCCGTTGCGCCGTCTCAGCCGAAGAGGAGGCCGGCGAAACCGGAGCCGAGCGCCGAGGCTCCGAAACAGGGCACCCTCTTTTGATGCATGTCCTCCTGGTGCTCGCCCATCCGCTGCCGGAAAGCTTTGCGCATTCGGTCGCGCGCACCGTTCGCGAGAGACTGGAAGGGCAGGGTCATAGCGTCGACCTTCTCGATCTCTATGCGGAGGATTTCGATCCTCGGCTGACGGAAAAGGAGCGGCGTGGCTATTTCGACGATCCTTACGACACATCCGCAGTCGGGGATCTCGTCGCGCGGCTGCAGAAGGCCGAGGCGCTGGTGCTGGTCTTTCCGCAATGGTGGTTCAACCTGCCGGCGGTTCTGAAGGGTTTCTTCGACCGGGTCTTTGCGCCGGGCGTCGCTTTCCGTCACGACAAGGCAGGCGGAAGGATCATCCCGCTGCTGACCAACATCCGCCATTTCTGGGCTTTCACGACAACCGGCTCGCCGTGGTGGGTGGTGAAGTTCTATATGGGCGATCCGGTCCGCCGGCAGCTCAAGCGTGGTATCGCGATCTTCTGCAGCAAAAACGTCGATTTCCGCATGCTGGCCCTGCACGACATGGACCGCGCCACGGACGAGAAGCGCAGGCGGCATCTGGAGCGCGTCGAGGCCGCGCTCCTGCGGTTTTAAGGGGGCCGGCACTGATACAGAGGGCGACTTCAGGAGTGAATTTTGGTGGTAAGCTCTATACCAAGGGACTTCATCACAGCGATCGTTGTTTTAAGTGTTGGATTGCCGGTCGCGCTGAATGAACGATAGAGCTGCTCGCGGGATAGGCCGGTGTCCTTGGCGATCTGTGTCATGCCCTTGGCCCGGGCGACCACGCCCAGGGCATGGGCAATATAGGCGGCATCTTCCGTTTCGAAAGCTTCCGCCATGAAGGTCGCGATCGCATCGTCAGAGCCGAAGTCCTCGGCAGGGTCGTAATTTGAAAGTTCCTCAGCCATTATTCATACCATTCCTTGGCGAGCCGCTTAGCCAGCTTGATATCCCGGACCTGGCTACCCTTGTCGCCGCCGCACAGAAGAACAATCAGGACATCACCGCGCTGTTGGAAATAAATGCGGTATCCAGGCCCGGCGTGTATGCGCAGTTCGCTTACGCCGTCGCCGACTGGCGCCACATCGCCGGCATGCCCGAAGGCGAGGCGGTCCAGCCGCGAGGCGATTACCGCGCGGGCGCGCTCGTCTTTCAGGCGCAGGCGCCACTTGCGAAAGGTTTAGGTCTGCTTGAGCTGGAACACCGACCATATGTAGTTTAAAAACTACATATGGTCAATCGGCAACCTGTCGATCAGGCCCACTCGCCCTTGCGCATCACCGGCACCTTCGATCCGTCGGCGCTGATACCGTCGATATCCACCTTGTCGGAGCCGATCATCCAGTCGATGTGGATCAGGCTGGAATTGCCGCCCTGCGCCTTGATCTGGTCCTGGCTGAGCGATGCGCCGTCGAGGAAGCATTTCGAATAGCACTGGCCGAGCGCGATGTGGCAGGAGGCGTTTTCGTCGAACAGGGTGTTATAGAACAGGATGCCGCTTTTCGAGATCGGCGAGGAATGCGGCACCAGCGCCACTTCGCCGAGCCGGCGGGCGCCTTCGTCCGTATCCAGAACCTTGTTCAGCACTTCCTCGCCTTTCGAAGCCTTGGCCTCGACGATCCGGCCGCCCTCGAATTTCACCTGGATATTGTCGATCAGCGTGCCCTGGTGCGACAGCGGCTTGGTGCTGGAGACATGACCTTCGACCCTCAGCGCATGCGGGGTGGTGAAGACCTCTTCGGTCGGGATGTTCGGGTTGCAGGTAATGCCGTTCTTGGCGGTTGAGGCGCCGCCATGCCATTCGTGACCGTCGGCGAGACCGACCGTCAGGTCCGTCCCCGGGCCGGTGAAATGCAACGCGGCAAAACGCTCTCCGTTCAGCCAGGTGGAGCGCTTCTTGAGATTGCCGTTGTGCTCGGCCCAGGCCGAGATCGGATCTGCAAGATCGACGCGCGAAGCGGCAAAGATCGCGTCCGCCAGCTTGCCGACGGCGACGTCTTGCGGAACGTCAGGGAAGACCTGGCGCGCCCAGGAAGGGTTGGGATAGGAGACGATGTTCCAGTTGATGTCGAAATTGGCGATCTTTTCGAGCGCCGGCTTGTAGGCCACGGAATTGGCCTTGTTGGCCCGCGCCACCTTGGAAGGGTCTTGGGCAGACAGCATCATCGGGTTGTCGCCGGAGATGGCAAGCCGCGCGGCGCCGTTGGCATAGGCCTTGGCCATGCCTTCGTAAAGCCAGTCCGACGCCTTGTCGAAGCTGCCGTCGGGCGCATGTTCGTAACGTGCCAGCGTCGTTTCCTCGTCGGAATAGAAGGTCGTGACGATGCCGGCGCCGGCCATATAGGCGTGTTTGGTGATCAGGCGCACGAGCGGCAGGGCGGCGATCGGTGCCGTGATCACCAGATCCTGGCCCTTCTCGAGGCGCAGGCCCACCTTGATGGCCACTTCCGCCAGCTTTTCGAGCTTTTGAGGATCGACGACGGTTTGAAAATTCGGCACGATTGTCATGGTAGACCTCACCTGATTTCTGTCATCGAAGAGACTTAAAGAGGTTTGGGGCAAAATTGAAGCTCAGGGATCCATGTTCATGAAAACCGCCTTGACCCTATGCGCCGTTCTGTTTGGCGCTTCGGCCTCGCCTTGTTTCCCGGCTGACTTTGCGGCGACCATGTTCGATCATCAGGTGGCCATCGCATCCCGTGACAACGAGGAGAAACTGACGATCGACGGCAGGCAGGTTCATTCCAACCGGTTTCTGCTGATCGATAATGTCGGCCTGGTGGCGGGCGTGCCGTTCGTCGTGGTGGTGAGTTCGGACGGCGGCAACGCATGTCCGGGTTCGCCTCTGGTCGTCTCGTTTCCGCAAGGCGCGGAGCCGCGCGTCGACGAGCCGATGGACGATTGCCGCGGCGCCGCCTCGATTGTCGTGGAGGGCGACCACCTTCTGCTTGCGACCGAAGCCATTCCCGGTCAGCCAAGCCTGCGCTGGACCTGGACGCCCGGAAAAGGTTTCGCCGAGGCCGACAAGGTCGCTTTCCAGCCGAATGCGACGATGGGTTGGGATGACATGAAGAAGGTGGGCCACCCATCGGAACTTCTCGGCATAGGCCCGATCGCCGATACGGCAAATACGATGCTCGGCGAGCATCGGCAGGAATTCGAGAGCTCCATCACCGGACCCGGCACCGGAGCGTTCAGGAACGGCTTTTATATCGGCCAAGCCTGCAGGCCGCATATGTGCACCGAGGCCGAGGCGCTGATTGCCGCCGATATTTCGGCGAGAAAGCTTTATCTTGCCTGGAAGCCTGCGGGCAAGAAGATCATCCTGCGCCCGGCGATCCGCAGATGGCCCGCGCCCGCGCTGGCCGCTCTCAAGCAATGGTCGGCGAAGTGGCCATGATGGTTTGACCTGACCCGCATTTGGCCGGTCAACGCTGCAGCGCCGCCTTCACTGCGGCAATGTTGCTGGCATGAACATCTTCGTAAGGCGCGAAATAAAGCGCGACACCGGAGGCGATTTCTTCCGCCGCAAACGATTTCAACGAAGGGTCGATGTCGTGTCCGGCGGCGATTGAACCTGCCATGCGGCGCAGATAGGCGCGGTTGGCATCGATCAGGCTCGACCCGTAACCGCCTGACGCGATGCGTTCCGCGTCGCCATGCGCCGGCAGGATCTTGGCGATCGGCCAGGTGCGCATCCGGGCGAGCTCGGCGATATGCGTGCCGATCTCAGCGGCTTCCGAGATATAGGTGACGGTATCTTCCAGCGTATCGCCAGCGAGCAGAAGCCGTTCTTCCGGCAGCCAGATCACGTTGCCATCGGCGCTGTGGATGGCGAAATGGTGCAGTTCGACCCTGCGGCGCCCGACTGTCAGATCAAGCCTGCCGTCAAACAGTGTGGTCGGCAGAACGAGAGGCGAGATCGGCGGATTGGCGCTTTCGATCCTCTCGCGGTTCTCTTTCAATTTCTCGGCCGTCAGCGTGAGCGCGATAATCTCGCAATCGGAAAAGATCGCATTTCCGGCGATATGATCCTTGTGCCAGTGGCTGAGCACGACGCGGATTTTCGCGACGCCCAACGCTTCCAGATGCGTGCGGATCGCTTTCGCATGGCCGAGCGAGATATGCGTATCATAGACCAGCGCCTCGCCTTGATCGACGATCGCATAGGACGCAACGCCAAGCGAATAGGCGCCGTCATCCAGCCAGTTCGCGCTTTTCGCATGCAGCCGTCTGCCGGGCACCCGGCCGTCGTAATAGGCGAAGATGCCGGGATGGGGTTCGAGAATTCGAAGGGTCGCAGTCATTTCACGCATGATCGCATCACGCCACCAGCGGCGCGGCGACCGCCTTCAATGCATCCCGGGCGGCCCTGGGATCAAGCTTCACCTGAAGCCCCCGCTGACCGCCGTTGATGAAGACATGCGGCTCGTCGAGCGCGGTGATCTCGATTGCCGTCGGCACAAGCTTCTTCTGGCCGAACGGGCTGATGCCGCCGACATGGTAGCCGGTCGCCCGTTCGGCATCGGCGGGCTTCATCATGTTCGCCGACTTGCCCTTGAACGCCGCCGCGAGCTTCTTCATCGAAACCTCGTGATCGGACGGCACCACCACGCAGACCGCCTTGCCATCCACTTCCGCCATCAGCGTCTTCAAAACACGGCGCGGTTCCTCCCCGATCGCCTCCGCCGCCTGCATCCCGATCCGATCCGCATTCGGATCGTAGTCATAGGTGACGGTGACAAAGGCGACGCCTGCCTTTTCGAGCATCTGGGTAGCACGGGTTGTCTTGGACATAGGCGAATCCTGGTTCAGATTTCAGCAAAAGCCTCTTCGTAAATCTCCGGCTTGAAGCCGACGATCAGCTTTCCGTCCGCCTCCAGGACCGGCCGCTTGATCATCGAGGGCTGAGCGAGCATCAGCGTGATCGCCTTTTCCCGATCGAGGTCAGCCTTGTCGGCTTCCTCGAGCTTTTTGAACGTTGTGCCGGCGCGGTTGAGCACGATCTCCCAGCCGGCCCGGTCCGTCCAGGTATCCAGATGCGCTCGGTCGATCCCCTCGGCCTTGTAGTCATGGAAGGCATAGGTGACGCCTTTGCGGTCGAGCCAGTCGCGCGCCTTCTTCATCGTATCGCAGTTCTTGATGCCGTAGATCGTGATTGCCATCGAAGCCTCTTCATTTCCAGACCTGACCGATACCAAGTGCAACCCTCGCCATGCAAGCCGCCCCGGCGTGGTTAACCGTTGTTATGTGACAGTTGCATGGCTACCCTGTTCTGTTGTGCATTGCACAAAAACAGCACAAACCTCATATTTTAGCAGAACCAAAAAGGAGAGTTCACATGTCCGTACAGAGCAAGAGCCGTCGTGGTATCATCAGCCGCGCGTTCGCAGTCATGGGCGCTGCAATTTCGGTTTCGGCAGCCGTCGAAAACCATCGTCGTCCGAGCCACCGCGATCTGAACACGCTGGGTATCGATCCCAAAGCTTTCGATCGTCTGGGCTGATTTGTTTTTCCCGGCCTTACCCGGCCGGGATCGGGTGGCTATCTCAGCCTTAAGTATAAGTCTTCGCGGGATACTCGCGTAAACTGACCGTTAACCATGGCTATCCTATAGTCTCCTAATATTCCGGGAGGTGTGGATTTGGTTGCGCTGGTCATCAAGGAAGAAGCGCCGTCGGGGCCTGTGCCTGTCGACGGCGAAGTGCTGAAGCGTTCCGTCGCCAAGCTGGCGAGCGAGGCTTCGGCGCTTGGCCTGCATCTGGTTGATATTGCCGGTGCCATCCAGGATACCGCGTCGCAGTCCTCCGCACATGCAACACTGCTGGGCCGTCTTACCCAGTCCGCTCAGTCGATTGCGGACGCCAACGGCCACGTTGCCCGCTCCCTTCAGGAATCCGACAAGCTGACGGCGAACGCGCGCAAGGTGCTCGGCGAGCAGGCGGAGCAGCTTTCCGGCTCGATCACCGCGATCGATAACATGGTGCATGCGTCCCAGGAAATCGGCGCCGAGATCAAGCTGTTCTCCACGGCGCTTGGCGACGTGGGACGTTTGGCGGACGCGATCGGCATGATCGCGCGGCAGACCAACCTTCTGGCCCTCAATGCCGCGATCGAAGCGGCGCGTGCCGGTGAGGCGGGCAAGGGCTTTGCCGTGGTCGCCGCGGAAGTGCGCGCCCTGTCGTTGCAGACTTCCCAGACCACCAGTTCGATCCAGGCCACGCTCGATCAGCTCAACAGTCGCATCGACCGGTTGGTGAAGGCTGGTGAAGGTGCCAGCCAGTCGGCCGAGGGGGTCAAGACGACCGCGATGAAGGTCCAGGGTTCATTCAAGGGCGTCGAAGGCGTCATGACCCAGATCCTCGACAACGCGTCCTCACTTGCCGGGACGACCGAAACCGTCGACCGGCAATGCGGCGAGTTCGCCTCTTCAATCGCATCCGCGGCAAGCGCGATCCTGAAATCCAACGACCAGCTGCAGCAGACCTCGTCCCGTGTCGGCGAAGTCGTGACGATTTCCGAGCGGATGATCCAGACGACGGCGAGTGCCGGCATCGAGACCCCGGACAGTCCCTATATCAGTGCGGTGATGGCCTATGCCGCCGAGGTTTCGTCGGCCTTCGAGGCAGGCGTGAAATCCGGCCGCATCGACCTTGGCGCTTTGTTCGACCGGCAGTACGCTCCGATCCCGGGCAGCGATCCCGTCCAGTACATGACGCGCTTTACGGAATTCACCGACAACGTCCTGCCACCGATCCAGGAGCGCGCCGCAGAAAGCGACGCTCGGGTCGCCTTCTGCGCTGCCGTCGACGAGAATGGCTACCTGCCCACCCACAATCGAAAGTTCTCGCAGCGCCAGCGTCCCGGCGACGTGACATGGAACACGGCCAACTGCCGCAACCGGCGTATCTTCAACGACCGCGTAGGCCTCGCGGCGGGCCGCAACAAGGAACCCTTCCTGCTGCAGACCTACCGCCGCGACATGGGCGGCGGCCAGTTCGTGCTGATGAAAGATATTTCCGCTCCGATCACCGTCAACGGGCGTCACTGGGGCGGGCTGCGTCTCGCGATCAAGGTCTGAAGTTCTTTTCGGTCAGATCGGCATCCGGAGCTGTTGCGGCAGCGCTGGATAGGCAGGGGCGTTCGGATCGAAGCTCCATCTCCCGAATTCCTCGTGCCGCGTCTCGCCATAATGGCTATAGACCAGCATGAATTCCCCCGCGATCCATGCGTAGTTCCGTTCGACGGGCATGGTTTCTATGCGCCCGCAGCCGTAGATCAGCGTCACGTGCGGAGTTGCATCGGCCATCCGGTAGCTCGGCAAATTATGGCGGGAAAGGGCGCTCCGCAGCATCTGCGCGAACTGGTTGACCACCGGATTGCCTTTGGCTCGGTAAAGGGCGAGATGCCGCTTGCCTCCAAACAGGCCGCTGCTGTCGAGTGTGACCGGAACCGGCCTCGCATGGAGAGTGGCCGCGACCATTCTGGTTGCCTCGATCAGTGCCATGGGCGGTTCGTCGAACTGTTCCATGCACAGCAGGCTCATATGCAGAAGATGGGCGGGATAGGCATCGCGGGTATTCTGGTTCGCCGCGTGATGCATGGCGTCGCCGTGCATGATCAGACCCATAGGGGTGGACGGCTTCAGCACGAACATCAGCTTGCTCTTTGAGCGAACAGGCCGGGCCGGTGTGGGAAGCCAGCCTTCGCCAAAGGGGAGCGAAGGCTGGCCGGCGTGCTTGCGCAAGCTCATCTTGCTACCGTCATAGTAATGCGACCTCATGCCGTTGAATGAAGCCTAGCGGCACTGCGAACATGTGTAAAGAACAAACGCGGAACAATTGATATCATGGTTAATCCGAAAGTGAATTCTCTAACGATTTCAAGGGATAGCTTGGTCAAAGAAGCGATGGACGGCGACGTCGGCCAACAGTTCTGAGAGAGCAGCGCTCATTGCGGCAAGAAACGGGTTGAATCCTTGAAGCCGAGGCCCGATTCTATAGTCGATCCAAATGCGGAGGTTTCCTCATGACAACGCATCAATACCTGATTTTCGAAACTCCGGGCGGCTTCTGCGGCATAGCCTGGAATGATGTCGGAATCACCCGTTTCCAGCTGCCGACCAGGAGCGCGGATTCGACCGAAAAGCTGTTGCTGCGCCGGCTGCCGGAGGCCGAGCCCGGCGCTCCATCTGCCGAGGTGCGCGAAGCCGTGGACGTCGTGAAGCGTTATTTTGCCGGCGAGGAGGTCGATTTCTCGAAGGTGAAGCTCGACCTTGAAGGCCAGGATGAATTCTTCAGGCGGATCTACGCCGCCGCCCGCCGGATCGGATGGGGGCACACGACGACCTATGGCGCGATCGCCAGGGAGCTTGGCGCCGGTCCCGAGGCCGCCCGGGATGTCGGTCAGGCGATGGCGAAGAACCCCGTGGCGCTGATCATTCCCTGCCACCGCGTGCTCGCCGCCGGCGGCAAGATCGGCGGCTTTTCAGCGCCCGGCGGATCCACGTCCAAGGCCCGCATGCTGGAACTCGAGGGCGTGCGCCTGACGCCGCCCGAGCCTGCGCAGCAATCGCTCGGGTTCTGATCCGCTCAGTATGTCAGGAATTTATAGGCGACATAGGCGACGATCAGCAGCGCCGCCACTGCCATGGTGATGAGCCCCAGCCGCTTTTCGATGAAATGGCGGATGTCCTCGCCATATCGGCGCAGCAGCCAGGCGAGCAGGAAGAACCGCGCCCCGCGGGTGACGATCGCCGATATAACGAACAGGCCGAGATTGACATGCGCCACGCCGGACAGGATCGTCACCACCTTGATCGGCGGCAGGTGCGCAAAACCTGACGTGACCAGCAGCAGCACGACCGTTTCATAGGTGATGCCGGCCTTGAGTTCGTTGAAAGTATCGAGCTTGCCCCAGAAACGCAGGATCGGTTCCGCAAGCGCATCGAAGGCGAAATACCCGATGCCCCATCCGGCGATGCCGCCGAGCACGGAAAAGACGGTGGCTATCAGCGCATAACGCCAGGCGCGCTGCGGCCGGGCGAGCGCCATCGGCAGGAACAGCACGTCGGCCGGCACCAGGAAGACCGAGCTTTCGACGAAGGCGATCACGGCAAGCCATACCGCCGCGGATTTACGGGCGCTGAGCGCCATCGTCCAGTTGTAGAGGCTGCGGAGCATGGGTGGGAATCCCGTAGTGACCAGAGGTTCGGCGGTCGCAGGGAAACTGCGGCCGCCGGAAGCGCTTGGTTATTCCCACTCGATCGTGCCGGGCGGCTTCGAGGTCACATCGTAGACGACGCGGTTGATGCCGCGGACTTCGTTGATGATGCGGGTCGCGGTCCGGCCGAGGAAGTTCATGTCGTAGGGATAGAAATCCGCCGTCATGCCATCGACCGAGGTGACGGCGCGCAGCGCGCAGACGAAATCGTAGGTGCGGTAGTCGCCCATGACGCCGACGGTCTGCACCGGCAGGAGCACGGCGAAGGCCTGCCAGATCGTGTCGTAGAGACCGGCCTTGCGGATTTCGTCGAGATAGATCGCATCCGCCTTGCGCAGGATGTCGAGCTTTTCGCGGGTGACGCCGCCGGGGCAGCGGATCGCAAGTCCCGGACCCGGGAAGGGATGGCGGCCGATGAAGCTGTCCGGCAGGCCGAGTTCGCGGCCAAGCGCGCGCACTTCGTCCTTGAAGAGTTCGCGCAGCGGCTCGACGAGTTTCATGTTCATCCGCTCCGGCAGGCCACCGACATTGTGGTGGCTCTTGATGGTGACCGAAGGTCCGCCGGAGAAGGAGACGCTTTCGATCACATCCGGATAAAGCGTGCCCTGCGCGAGGAAGGCCGGAGAACCCTTGCCGTCCGCGGCGATCTTGGCGGCTTCCGCCTCGAAGACCTCGATGAACAGCCGGCCGATCGTCTTGCGCTTCACTTCGGGGTCGGAAACGCCCTCAAGCTGGCCGAGGAACAGATCGGACGCATCCACATGCACGAGCGGGATGTTGTAGTGGTCGCGGAACATGCCGACGACCTGCTCGGTTTCGCCCATCCGCATCAGGCCGTGATCGACATAGATGCAGGTCAGCTGGTCGCCGACCGCTTCGTGGATCAGCACGGCCGCGACGGAGGAATCGACGCCGCCGGACAGGCCGCAGATCACCCGTTCCTTGCCGACCTGCTCGCGGATCTTGCGGATCATCTCTGCACGATAGGCGGACATCGTCCAGTCGGACTTCAGGCCGACGATCTTGTGCACGAAATTGGAGAGCAGCTTGGCGCCGTCGGGCGTATGCACCACTTCCGGGTGGAACATGGTCGTATAGTAGTGACGGCTCTCGTCGGCAGCGATCGCGAAAGGTGCGTTCTCGGACGTCGCGATGACCTCGAAACCTTCAGGAAGCTTGGTGACCCGGTCGCCGTGGCTCATCCAGACCGGATACCGGCCGCCGACTTCCCAGAACCCCTCGAACAGCGGGCTCCTTGCCTTGATCTCCACGTCGGCGCGGCCGAATTCAGCTGCGTGCCCGCCTTCGACGACACCGCCGAGCTGGGTCGCGAGCGTCTGTTGCCCGTAGCAGATGCCGAGGATCGGGACGCCGCTGTCGAATACTGCCTGCGGTGCGCGGGGGCTGCCTTCGGTGGTCACCGATGCCGGGCCGCCGGAAAAGATCACGCCCTTGGGATGAAGTTTTTCGAACGCAGCGGCCGCGTTCTGGAAGGGGTGGATTTCGCAGTATACGCCGGCTTCACGGATGCGGCGCGCGATGAGCTGCGTCACCTGGCTGCCGAAATCGATGATGAGAATGCTGTCGGGATGAGCTATCTGGGTCATGCCGAGCCTTTAAAGAAACTTCCCGTTTCTGGCAACGGGGAATAAGGCGAAAATCATGCGCTCAGAGCGCGATCTCGCCGTCCTCCAGCCCCTCGAACAGAGCATCGACCGCATCCGCCAGCTTCCGGTCGATCACATGAAGATATTCGGTCCAGTCGCCGACATGCTTCAGCTCTTCCTTGCCGTCGGAAATGCCGCGCAGGCCTATCAGCGGCAGATCGAAAAGCTGGCAGCAGCGCAGCACTGCAAAGGTCTCCATATCGACCATGTCGGCGCCGACGAGATCATAGGCCGCGCCGGAAACGATATTGCCGCCGGTCGAGAGCGACGCTTGCCTGACGCCGGGAATGCGCAAGGGCAGCGGCATGACCGCCGGATGGTCAAGGAAGGGCGTGCGGCCTTTCTCGAACCCGAGCGGCGAGGCGTCCATGTCGCGATAGGCGACCGACGAGGCTTGATAGACTTCCGTCTGCTCGAGGTTGCGGGAGCCGGCTGAACCGAGCGAGACGACGAGATCGGGCAGGTCGCCCGTCGCTTCCAGCCTCGTCAGCGCATGGGAAAGCACCACGGCCGCCTCGACCGGGCCGACACCCGTCATCAGCGGCTTGATGCGGGATTGCAGCGCCGGGCCGTATTCGGCATCGACCGCCATCACGAAAAGAATGGATTTGCCGCCCGCGAGGCTCGGCTCGCCGAGCGGAAGGGAAGAAGTCATCCGGTTACGTCCTCTCGGCCGCGGATCACCATCATGGTGCCGGTCATGGAAGCGATGAGTTTGGCAGGCCCGTCGCCGATCGCATAGGCGCGGCCGTCGGCGACGATGATCGTCGAGCCCGGCTTGGTGATCTCGCCGCGGAACAGAAACCGTTCGCCGCGGCCGGGTGACATCAGGTTCACCTTGAATTCGATGGTCAGGATCGAGGCTTCCGGTTCGATCACCGTATAGGCGGCGTAGCTGCAGGCGGCATCGAGCGCCGCGGAAATCACGCCGGCATGCAGGAAGCCATGCTGCTGGGTCAGTTTGACGTCGAACGGAAGTTCGATCTCGACCATCGCCTGTTCGACGCGCGTCAGCTCGGCACCGAGCATCGCCATCGCGCCCTGGCGGCCGAAACTTTGGCGCACCCGCTCGCGGAAGTCGCCCGTATCTTTCCCGTTCATGTCCCATCCCTTTCGCAGTTGCGAAATTGGCATGCCGGGCGATGTTCGGCAAGCCATCGGATGGCACGTACTTAATTCAGGAGCACGATCGACAGGTTGAGGACGGTTGCGAAGGCGACCCAGAGCGCATAAGGCACGAAAAGCCAGGCCGCGGTCCGGTTTTTCTGCCAGCCTGCGGCGATGAACATCAATATCGTGACGAGCAATGGCACGATGATCACCAGGCCGAGAACCGGGCTGTGCAGGCCGAAGAAGGCCGGCGACCACAGAAGGTTGAGCGCCGCCTGGATGGCAAAGAGAACAAGGAGCCGGCGATTGTCCTCCTCAAACCAGATGGCGGAAAGCGCGACGCCGATCATCACGTAGAGGACCGTCCATACCGGCGCGAAGATGCAGCCCGGCGGATTGAAGAATGGCTTGTCGAGCGACTGGTACCATTCGCCGGGTACATTGCTCGCGCCGCTCAAGGCTCCGAGTGCGACGCAGGCGACGATGAAGACTATCGTGACGAGGATCTTGATCATGCCGCCGCAGATAGCGCGGACTGTTGCGCCGGCCAGATCAGCCCAGCCGAATGATATGCTGGTCCCAGGCGACCTTGCTGCGGGTATCGTTGAACCGTCCGTCATAGGAGGAGACGGCGATGCCATGTGCGGCGGGCGCGACGCCCGCAGCCTCACGGACGGCCTCTTCCTTCACCACCGTGCCGGTTTTCGCATCGAGCGTGACCGCGGCCCCGCCAACCGGCGAGGTAAGGCCGACGACGCCGTCGCGGCGGTTGACGGCAATCGCGCCGACGTAATTGCCGAGCCGGATGGTGGTCTCCTCCGGCAGCTTGGCGAAGGACAGGTCGTCGCCCTTCGAAAACCAGCCGGCGAGCGGCGGCAGAGCGTTGCGTTCGCCTTCCCACTGGCAGGCGAACCAGATGCGGCCATCCTCGGCAATGTCGAGATGGCGGGTGGAGAGCTGTTTCAGCGAAGCGGACAGGCTATGCCTTTGGATGAGCGCGCCGGTCTTCGCGTCAAGCAGGACCAGCGACGGCTCCATGCGATCGACATTCAGCTTGGCGCGCCCGAAATCCGGATGGGTCTCGATGCCGCCATTGGCGATGACGAGCAGCTCGCCGTCGTCGGACACGGTCATGTCATGGGTGCCGATGCCATGGGCGTCGAACTCGCCGACGCGGCGGAATTTGTCACGCGCATCGTAGACACCGATCATGCCACGATTGCCGTCGAAATCGTTCTCGCTGGCATAAAGCCGGCTTCCATCCGGCGAGAAATGGCCGTGGCCGTAGAAATGCCGTCCTTCCGGCGAGGTGATCATCACCGGTTCGGCCTGCCGCGACGGATCGAACACCATGGCGAAGGTGCCGGGCCGCCGGGCGAAGGCCACGGTCCGGCCGGTGGCGGCGCTATAGGCCATGCCATGGGCGCGGGCGGGAAGCGCCACGCGGTCGATGATCTCCCCGCGTTCCGAGACCGTGGCGACCCCGAAAGAGCCGTCCGGGGCGCGAAAACCGGAAGCATAAACGGCATCGGCCCGTTCCAGCGCCATCAGCGAGCGCGGCGAAAGGGCGGCGGTAAAGGCGATCCCCGCCGCCTTCAGGAAGCCGCGCCGGTCGATGGCCTCGCCGCGCCACATGGCCTCAGTCGCCATCCGAAAAGGAAAAGCCGGAGCTGAGGCCGATCGCGCCGCCGTAACCGTCGTTCAGCTTGGCGATGACCTCCTTGCCGTCGGCCAGCAGCTTGTCGAGCTTCCTGCGCTCGGCGGCGTTTTCGACTGCCTTTTCGAGGTCGGGCGCGATCTTGGCCGAAAGCTCGATCATCGATTTCAGCTGCGCCTGGGTAGCGGCGACGATCGGCCGGTCCTTTTCCTGCAGCAGCGCGACCATGCCGGATTTTTCCAGCAGGGTCGAAAGGCCTTCGAGATTGCCCCTTATGGTCGGCCAGGTGTTTTCCGAGCGCCAGAACAGCGCCTGTTTCGGAAACTTCGCCTTGTCTTCGCCCTTGTAGAAAGTCTCGATCCGCTGGTCGCGCACCGCTTCGGCGCCATGCACCAGAATGCCGAGCAGCGCCGTGATCGCCTCACCGCCGGTGCGGAAGCTGGGATTGTCCGGCCCCGGTTGCTCCCACGCCTTCTGGATGCCGTCCGGTGCGTCCCAGATATCGGACAGTTCCTTCGCGACATTGGCGATATTGCCGGCTATCGCGGCACCATAGCGGCAGCGGTAACCGTTCTTGGTTTTCAGGAGCTCCTCAGAGCCGGTGCCGGCAAGCACATATTCCAGCGCGCCAAATCCTTGCATGGCGACGCTTTTGGTGCCGAGTGTCGCAGGATCGGTGGCAGTCTCGTCCGCTTTGGACAATACGGACTGCACCTGCTTCAGCCCTGTGCTCTTGCGGTCGGGATAAAAGAGGATGCGTTCGAAGCGGTTCTGCTCGATGACCGGCCCGACGCGGACCACTTCGATATGCGCCCAGCTCACCGCCGCATCGCGGAAGGCGCTTTTCGCGGCATCGTAACTCGTCCTGGAGGGCGCCTCGCAGAGCGCCTTCATCGCGGTCGTCATCTTGCCGGAAGCCTCGTGAAAGGCGTCGTAACCCGGCCGGATGAACCCATCGACCGCGGCTGTCATCACCTTGGTGACCTCAGCCATCGGCAGGTCCACGGAAGGGGCGGCATCGCCCTCCTGCGCCAAGGCGGCGGCGGGAAGCAATGAGACGAGTCCGGCTAAGACAATCTTGCGCATCAGAGCGACTCCAGGAATTTGACCAGGGCGGCACGATCCTGCCTGGAAAGTGCGGCGAAGGCATCGCGGGCCTTCTGCGCCTCCCCGCCATGCCAGAGAACGGCTTCGGTGAGGTTTCGCGCCCGCCCGTCATGCAGGAAGAACGTGTGGGCGTTGACGGTTTCGGTCAACCCGATGCCCCAGAGCGGTTGGGTGCGCCATTCGCTGCCGGTAGCGACACCCACCGGCTGGTTGTCGGCCAGCCCTTCGCCCATGTCATGCAGAAGGAAGTCCGAATAGGGCCAGATGAGCTGGAAAACATGTGCCTTGTTCCCAGCGTCGCGGCTGGTCACGAATTTCGGCGCGTGGCAGGCGGTGCAGCCGGACTGGTAGAAGAGTTCCTTGCCTTTCAGCACCGTCTTGTCGGCGATGTCGCGCCGGGCCGGCACTGCGAGGTTTTCGGAATAGAAGGTGACGAGGGGCAGAACCGGATCCGGTGCCTCGACAGGACCGAGCCGTTCCTGCACGCCGGTCGGCATCGCGAGGCATGCGGCCTCCGCCTTGGTGCAATCGCCGTGGTCGAACGGGTTGTCGGGCGTGGAGATGCCAAGGTCGCCGGCGAAGGCAGAGGAGCTTTGATCGCGGACAGAGGCGTTCTGCGCCTTGAAGCCGAAGCGGCCGAGCTTCAGCTCGCCGGTCTTGTGGTCGCGCACCATGGCCGGCTTGCCGGAAATCCCGTCACCGTCCTTGTCCTCGGGATCGGCCAGGCGAAGGATATCGGCGTCGTGGATCGCCTGGATGAGGCCCATGCCGATCATCGGCGGCGCGATGCGCGGCGACAGCGTCACGTCGCCCTCCATCGCGCCGTAACCGAGGTCGGCGACCGAATAGGTCGGCTTGCGCAGGTTGACGATTTCGCCGTCGCCGAGCTTGACCGGGATTTCCTCGTAGGAAATCTTCATCCGGCCTTCGGCTGCAAGGCCCGGTACCGCGAGGTCCTGCAACTGCTCGCCATAGGTCGCGTCAGGGAAATTGAGTTTCCGGTAGTCGGCGATGGCCTCGCGCTCGTTGTCGGTGCGGGCAGGGCGGGCGAGGCGGAGGAACATCGACGTCGCGTCGGCACCGCCCTCGGGAGGATGCCCCCGGCCGTCCTTCAGGTGGCAGCTCTGGCAGGCGCGCGCATTGAAGAGGGGACCGAGCCCGTCGGACGCCTGCGTGGAGGAGGGTGCCGAGACCCAGAGTTTCGTGAACAGCGCATTGCCGAGCTTGAACGTCCCTTCTTCCTCGAAGGTGATGTTGGCGGAGAAATGCGAGAAGGCATCGCCATTGACGTCGGCGCGGCTGGTCGCAGCCCCGCCGGACATGGTCTCGAACGGCTCGGGTTTGGAGAAATCCGTCGTCGGGCGGGTCACGCTCTCGACGCGTTTCTGGTCCTTCGGATTGAGATCCGTGCGGGTGTTCGGGAAAAGAGCATCGCCACCGATCGCCATCAGCGGCGTGAGAAGCAGGGCGCCCGAAAGCAACGGCAACAGGAAGACGAAAGACTTGGGCTTTCTCATGGGAAATCGGGCCGCAGGCTGAAGGTCAGCCGCGGCCCGCCTTTTCATTGCTTATTTGAAGACGGCGTCAGGATTATCGAGGCTGTCGGAACCTTCAAGCTCTACTTTGCCAAGCTTCAGCGACGCAATGACGCGCTCGACGCTCTTGCTCTGGTCGATCAGGCCGTCGATCGCCTTCTGGACGACCGCATTGCCCTCTTTATTGCCTTCGCCGATCATCTGGTCATAGGCTTCGACCTTCTTGGCGCGGTCGGCCATGGCGTTCATGGCGGTAAGCGTCGCGTCGAGCTTGCCGAGCATTTCGGTGTCGAGCGCCTTGTCGGTCGCCGCAACCAGCTCGGAAAGCGACGGACCGGTCATCTTGGTGCCATCGACGCGGGTGTATTCGCCCGTATAGGCCGACTTGATGCCGATCGCGTCGTTGAGATGCGAGTTGTAGGTGTTGTCGGAGAAGCAGTCATGCTCCTCCTCCGGATCGTGCAGCAGGAGGCCGAGCTTCATGCGTTCGCCGGCAAGCTCGCCGTAGGAGAGCGAGCCCATGCCTGTCAGGATGGCGGTCAGGCCCTTCTTGGAATTGGCCTGCACGTTCTTGGCGGCCTTGCCCTTCGGTGCCCAAGCGACCACCATGTCCTTGAGGTCGGAGACGAGCAGGGCGGACGCGGCTTTCAGGTATTCGGCGCGGCGGTCGCAATGGCCATTGGTGCAATTGGCCTTGTCGTAATCCGTATAGGAGCGCTTGCCGGCGCCCGGTCCGGTGCCGTTCAGGTCCTGGCCCCAGAGCAGAAATTCGATGACATGGTAGCCGGTCGCGACATTCGCTTCGATCTCGCCGGCCTCGTTCAGGCCGCGCAGGGTCTTGGCGTCGAACTTCGAAAGATTGAGCGTCTTGCCGTTGACCTTGATCTTCGGGTTGGCGATGACATTGGCGGTATAAAGCGCGTTCTCGTCGCTCTCGGTGCCGTAGGAGGCATCGACATAGTCGATCAGGCCTTCATCGAGCGGCCAGGCGTTCACCTTGCCTTCCCAATCGTCGACGATCGGGTTGCCGAACCGGTAGACTTCCGTCTGCTGATAAGGAACGCGGGCGGCGATCCAGGCGTCCTTGGCAGCCTTCAGCGTCTCTTCGCTGGGCTTGGCGATCAGCGCATTGACGGCCTTGTCGAGCGTCTGCGCGGTCGTCAGCGAATCCTCGTATTTCGCATGCGCCAGTTCGGCATAATGCTTGAGAACGGCGGCGGATGTGGTGGCGGCCTCAGCCTCTGTCACGACGAACGCCGCGGAAGCTGCGAAAAGCGCCAGGGCGGCGCCAAGAACGGTCTTGCGGATCATGTCCCTCTCCTTCACGGCCCGGATCTCTCCCCGGCCGTCAAAGGGTTCATCGCGCAATTGGAAACTGGTGTCAAACTATCTAGTTTAGAATAATTTGAAAGTAGAACTCGACTTTGACTTTGCCCCTGACGCACTCAAGCTTTACGTTGCATCCGGCAGAAAAAGAATCCGTCCGTATCGGTACTTGCGGGCGTCAGCGTCACCGTCAGCGCATCTTTTGAGCGAGGCTGCGGGGCGTCTTTCCCGAAAATACCGCCCCAGTGTTCTGCGGCAGGCGCAATCGAAAATTCCGGGTTCTCGGCACAGAAGCGGGAAACCTGGGCATCGTTCTCCTCCGGCAGGATGGAGCAGGTAACATAGAGCAGGGCGCCGCCCGGCTTCACGAAGACGGCGGCTTCGGAAAGCGCCTCCTGCTGCTGGGCGATGCGTTCGTCGAGGTTTTTCGGCGTCAGCCGCCATTTGGTGTCCGGGCGACGGCGCCAGGTGCCTGTACCGGTGCAGGGCGCATCGACCAGAACGGCGTCGAGCTTGCCCTTCAGGCCGTTGAGCTGCCGCGCATCGTCGTGCACCTGCACATTGCGGGTGCCGGCACGGCGCAGCCGTTCGATGATCGGCGCCAGCCGCTTGCGGTCGGCATCATAGGCGTGGATCTGGCCCTTGTTGTGCATGGCGGCCGACATGGCGAGCGTCTTGCCGCCGCCGCCGGCGCAATAGTCGAGGACCTGATGGTGCTCGCCCGGCTGCACCAGGTCGGCGACGATCTGCGAGCCTTCGTCCTGAACTTCGAACCAGCCTTTCTGGAACGAAAGCTCGGCGGTGACGTTGGGCAGGCGGGACGCTCCCTCGCCGGCGGCAATCCGGATGCCGTTGCGGGCGATGCGCGAAGGTTTCGCGGCCGAGCGTTCCAGCGCCTTGACGACCTTCTCGCGAGACGCCTTCAACGTGTTGGCGCGCAGATCGAGGGTCGGACGGCCGGCCAAAGCCTTGGCCTCGATCAGCCAGTCCTCGCCGAAATTGGCTTCGAAGGATGGCTCGATCCAGTCCGGGATGTCGCCCTGAACATGGAGGGGCGCGTCGTCGAGATTGCGGGAGGCGAGCGACGAGAGGTTCGCCTCGGTCAAGGCCGGCGGCGCGAAGCGGTCGTCGGCAAATTCGGCCTGAAGAGCCTCGGGCGTAAGGCCCCATTGCCGGATGAGGACCGCATAAGCCAGGGCGGTCGGGCTGTCGTCGTCCATGAGCCAGGCGTGCGAAAGACGCATGCGCAGCGCGTCGTAGACGATGTTGCCGATCGCGGCACGATCGCCGGAACCGGCGAAACGATGGGCGAGGCCCCAGTCCTTGAGGGCATCGGCGACAGGGCGCTTGCGCGTCTCGATGTCGGCCAGCACTTCTATGGCGCCGGCAATTCGTCCGCCCAATCGCATGTCACACTCCGTGTCGGTTGCACCCGTATGGCAGGGGTCGTAACCGCGATTGCGCGACAGGGCAAGGGGTCGGCCTAAACGGTCTCTCCGAGCGGCCTCAGCCGTCGATCGCTTTCTGGCCCTTGCCCGGGACCTTCTGGTCGGCGGCGTCGACGATCTGATAACAGACCTGGGCGGTGCCCGAACTGATCATGCCGATGTCCTTGGCTGCGGCCTTGGAGACGTCGAGGACCCGGCCGCGGATGAAGGGGCCACGGTCGTTGATGCGCACGACAACGCTTTTGCCGTTGCGCTTGTTCGTCACCATCACCCTGGTGCCGAACGGCAGCGTCCGGTGTGCCGCCGTCATGAGAGAGGCGTTCATTCGTTCCCCGGATGCGGTCTTGGATCCGAGGGCATACCAGGATGCGTGGCCGCATCCGGGCGCAGCATTGGCCTGCGCGGCGCCGAGAGTTGCAAAAGCAGCAATGGAGGCCGCGGCGAAAGTCGAGCGTCGAATTGTTGTCAAGTCGGTCGTCCCCGTTCGTTTTGTCCCTGCACGTTGCGTGCAAAACGGCTAAGCGGGGCGAAAAGTGGCGAAAAAGTGGGTCTTTCGATCACGGAACGTTACAGGCTGTAACATTCGTGATTATAATTTGGCGAATCTTTTTAAGAAGCCAGCTAACCTTCTGCGGAAGAAAACCTTTAAAAACAGTCAGAAAGCGGAATGCTGTTTCAGCATGACTCGCGGCGAGCTGCCGATCACGAAAATCGCAGAAAAAAATTTATCGCGAGGTGAGATTTAATGCCTCATTTGGGCAAATTTTGTGACGCTCAGCCGTAAGTCTTAAGAAATAATAACTAGATCGACCGATCAGGATGGAAATTTCCACCGTTTCAAAATGGGAATTTCACCCTCGCCAGCGGTCCGAGTGCCACATCTCCGGGAGCGACATCCGGTAGTTCGGGAAGCGGAAGTCGAAGCCCGCGGCGCGGATCTTGGCGTTCGAAACGCGCTTGTTGGCGCCATAGAAGGAGCGCGCCATCGGCGTCATGTCGGCGGTCTCGAAATCCAGTTCCGGCGGCGGTTCGACGCCCATCAGCCGCGCCGCTTCGACGATGACATCCTGCGGCGGACCCGGCTCGTCGTCGGTGACATTATATATGCCGCCCATATTGCCCTTCGCGAGGAAGAGCGCCGCGCCGCCGATGTCTTCGACGCGGATCCGGTTGAAGACCTGGTCTCTCTTTATAATACGCCGCGCCGTGCCGCGTGCGAGATTGACGAAGGCATTGCGGCCCGGTCCGTAGATGCCGGAGAGACGAAGGCTGGCGACGGGAATGCCTGCGGCTTTGCCTTCGGCAGCCCATGCTTCCTCGGTATCCACCCGCTCGATCGAACGGCCCTGGATCGGACTGCCCGGTGTTTCCTCGGTGACCCATCCGCCGCCGTGATCGCCGTAGACGCCGACCGTCGAGAGATAGCCGATCCATTCGAGTTTCGGGCAGAGTTCCCGCAGCCGACCGGAGACGAGCTTCAGCAGCGGATCGCCCTCCGTGCCCGGCGGAATCGACTGCACCAGATGCGTGATCGCCCGCAGTTCCGCCAGAAGTTCGTCGCTGAACGGGCTGCCGTCGAACACGAATGCCTTGACGTCCTGGGCCGCGAGCTCCAGCGCCTTGTGGGCCGTCCTGACCGTGCCGGAGACCGGATGGCCTTCGGATCCAAAAGCTTCGGCGATCGCCTGGCCCGAATAACCGCACCCGAAGATCATCACATTCATCATGCCGCTCCCGCCAGTCGCCATTCTTCCCGTACCTCCGGATCGTCTTCCGCACCGCGTGCCTTGGCGAACCGCGTAAAATCGTCCTCTGTCATCAGCCGCTTCAGAGCCCATATAGCCATGCCGCGCACCACGGGCGAGGGGTCGCCCGCAAGGACGAGACATTGCCCGATGAACCCGGCATCATCGGAATTGCCGGCGGCGATCAGCACATTGCGGATGAAACGGTCCCGCCCGATGCGCTTGACCGGCGAGCCGCTGAAGAAAGTCCGAAAGGTCGCGTCGTCAAGGGTCAGCAGAAACGCGATCGACGGTTCCTTGAGGTCCTCGCGTGCCTGCAGCTTCATTTCCGAGGCGCTGGCGGCGAACTTGTTCCAGGGGCAGGCGGCAAGACAGTCGTCGCAGCCATAGACGCGGTTGCCGATCAGGGGCCGGAACTCCGGGTCGATCGGCCCCTTGTGCTCGATCGTCAGGTAGGAGATGCAGCGGCGGGCATCGAGCCGATAGGGCGCCGGAAAGGCAGCCGTCGGACAGGCATCGAGACAGGCGCGGCAGGAACCGCAATGGTCTGTCTCGGCCTCATCCAAAATAAGGTCCGCCGTGGTGAACAGGCTGCCCAGGAACAGCCAGGACCCATGGGTGCGGCTGACGAGATTGGTGTGCTTGCCCTGCCAGCCAAGTCCGGCCGCCGCCGCCAGCGGCTTTTCCATCACCGGCGCGGTATCGACGAAAACCTTGACGTCCTCGCCGGCACGCGCGGCAAAACGTGTGGCGATCTCCTTGAGACGCCCCTTGATCACATCGTGATAATCGCGATTGCGCGCATAGACGGAGATGGCCGCCTTGTCCGGTTTTTCCAGAATGCCGCGCGGGTCTTCGTCCGGGCCGTAGTTGAGCCCGAACATGACGATCGAACGCACCTGATCCCACAGCACTTTTGGATCGGCGCGGCGCAGCCTCGTCTCCGCCATCCAGTCCATGCTGCCGTGGTGTCCGTCGGCCAGAAAGATCTCCAGCCGCTCAGGCGCCTGCGGAATGCTGTCCGGGCCGGTGATGCGGCAAAGATCGAATCCCTGGGCCGCCGCTTCCTCGCGGATGAAGGCGGTCAGCTTCTCCCGCCGCCGAAGCGCCTTTTCTTCCTCGCGCGCGGGCGCGTCAGAAATCAAGGTCCGCATAGTGGGATACCGGGGTAAGGCCGCGGATGCGCTCGGCAAGCATCGGCCGGAAGGAAGGGCGGGATTTCAGCCGCTGATACCAGTCCTTGGCGACCGGCGTCTCCGACCAGTCGATCTCTCCAAGATAGTCGAGGATCGAAATCGAGGCGGCGGCGGCAAGGTCGGCATAGCTCAAGCGGTCACCCGCAAGCCAGGGCCGCGAACCCGCAAGCCAGGAGAGATATTTCATATGCTGGCGGATATTGGCGCGGGATGTGCGCAGTACCTTCGAATCAGGCGCTCCCCCGCCTTGAGCCGTCGTCATCTGCAGCTTGAAGACCCGTTCGCGGGTCAGCGGCCGGGTAACGTCCTGCTCCATCTTCTGCAGGAACCATTCCGTCAGGCGCCGGATCTCGGCCCGCTGCCACGGGTCCTCTGCAAGCAGCCGGCGGTCGCGCTTCAGCACGCCATGCGTTTCGTCGAGAAATTCCAGGAGCACGGAAGGGCCACAAAGCACTCTCATGCTGTCGTCGACATAGACCGGAAGCGTGCCCGCCGGATTGAGCGTCAGGAATTCCCGGCGCTTTTCCCACGGCTGCTCCTCAACCAGATCCGCCTGGAAGCCGTATTCGGCAAGGATCAGCCGGACGAACCGCGAGGCCGAAGACATGGAATGATGATAGAGCGTGGGCATGGATACTTGAACTTCACGAACTTCGTATAGGAGGGGTAGGGGCGCCTCACGCGCCCGCCTGACATATGGCAGCTATATGGATTTGGTAGGCCCAAGACAAGCAAGGCCTCATAAAGTGCTTAAAACTGCCCCTATCTACTCAATAAAGGATTAAGAATGGCGGATCAGTCCATCATCAGTGCGCTCATCCTCGGTGTGATCGAGGGTATTACCGAGTTTTTGCCGATCTCCAGCACTGGCCATCTCATCATCGCAGAGCAATGGCTGGGCCACCGGTCTGATACGTTCAACATCGTCATCCAGGCAGGCGCCATCATCGCCGTGACCATCATCTACTGGCGCCGCCTGCTCAATCTGCTGCTGGGCTGGCGCGAACCGGAAAACCGCGATTATGCCGCCAAGCTGATCGTCGCTTTCCTGATCACCGCAGTTCTCGGGCTGATCGTAAAGAAGCTCGGATTCGCGCTTCCCAACGACGCGGCACCGATTGCCTGGGCGCTGATCATCGGCGGCATCTGGATGATTTTTGCCGAATGGGCGGCCGCACGCAGGCCGGCTTCCACCCGGATAACCTGGCTCGTCGCCATCCTGGTCGGTATTGCCCAGGTCGTTGCCGGCGTCTTCCCCGGAACATCGCGTTCAGGCGCCACGATCTTCATCGCCATGTTGGCCGGTACGGGAAGCCGGGCTGCGGCCACGGAGTTCGCGTTTCTCGTGGGCATTCCGACCATGTATGCGGCAAGTGGCTACGAGCTGGTGAAGACGCTCAAGGACGGCAGCGCCGGGCACGAGGATTGGACGTCTCTCGGCGTGGCTTTCGTCGTATCGACGATCGTTGCCTTCGTCGCAGTGAAATGGCTGCTGACTTATATCCGCAGTAACCGCTTTACCGTTTTTGCGATCTACAGAATCATTCTTGGATTTTTGCTTCTTGGCCTGATCGCCCTGGGGTCGGTCCCGCAGCACGGTGGCCAGAATGCGGTGGTCTCAAGCGCTGGGGCGCCTGCCGATACTGCCCTGCGTCCCGCACTGGTAAAGTGAGGATCGTTTTAGCTTCGGCAAGAAAAAGGCCGCTGAGAAGCGGCCTTTTTTTTGCGTGTTGAACGCTCAGTGACGGATGGATGCCGTGCTGCACGGATCGACGCCATATGCGGGCGTGCATTCGCTCTTGCCGGCGGCTCCCGTCGTCGGGGCCATGAAAGAGCCCGCGAGGATGATCAGTGCTGCACACGCAAAAAAGAGGGCGATGGGCTTGCCCATGGAGGAATGCCTTTCGATGGATGATTTTATCGTCACGGTTGCGCCGCTTGTCTCGTGAGGGTGGATTTATGGGTTGGATTAGAAGAATTCAATAAAGGATTTTGCTGAACCGGCCGTTAACGCCACTGCTTCGGCAACTGCGACCTTTGTGCCACTATCCTTGCCCGAAACATGAGCGACAACAAAGGGCTGCCCGATTTTTCAGCGGGACAGTGCTGCCGTGTCGAGGCGAAACAAATCGCCGGATATGGTTAATGATATCAGGCCGCGCGGCCCGAACCGGTGTACTGGCCCTGCGGACGATACTGTACAAGGTAGGATGGCAGGACGGAGGAAACGAGCGTCGGCCGGATGCCTATCCCCGACAAAGTGCGGCCTTCCGTGGCGGCAGCGTCGGAGACGACATTGTCGGTCTTCAGCAGCTTTACCTGATCGCTGGTGATCGGCGGCTGGATGAAGGGGACGAGCGACGCGATGCTGCCGATCAGCGATGCGATGCCGAAGGGCAGCGAGACCAGCGCATTGCTGCGGTTGGTGACGCGCAGCATCGTCTCGAGACACTGGCGGAAAGTCATGACTTCGCCGCCGCCGAGTTCATAGATCTGGCCGGGCGCGATCGTGCCGTCAACGGAACGGGCGACCGTTTCGGCGACATCCTCGACATAGACCGGCTGGAACTTCGTCTTGCCGCCGCCGATCAGCGGCAGAGCAGGGAAAGTGCGGGCCATGGACGCGAATTTGTTGAAGAAACTGTCTTCCGCGCCGAACATGATCGACGGTCGCAGGATCACGGCGTCCGGCAGCGTCGAGAGGATCGTCGCCTCGGCACGGCCTTTGCTGCGGGCATAGGAAGATTCCGAATTGGCATCGGCACCGATGGCCGAAATATGGGTGAGCTTGGCACCGGCTGCACGTGCTGCCTCCACGACCGCGCGGGCGCCAAAATCCTGGACCGCGTCGAACGTGTTGCGGCCGCTCTCGAACATGATGCCGACGCAGTTGACCACATGCGAAGCGCCTTCGACAGCGCGCAGAACCGACTGGCGGTAACGCAGGTTCGCCTGGATCAGCGAGATCTGGCCGACATAGCCGGCCGGCAGCAGGAAGCCGGCGAGATCCGGGCGGCGAACGGCGACCCGGACGCGATAACCGCGCTTTGCAAGCGCCCGCACCACATGCCTGCCGACGAAACCCGATCCTCCGAAGACGGTAACGAGTGGCGGAAGGTTGTTGACGGTCATGGCGTGCTCCGGGAGCCTAGGGGAAGAGATGAGAGGTGTTTAACCGAATCGCGGCACGGGTGGAAGTGTCTCCACTGCCGCACCGCACGCGATAAGCGGATCTCAAAGACCGTCGAGGACGACGATTTCACCATCCGCGACTTCCTGGCGGATTTTGATGGCGATCGCGTATTCCGGCGAATTGTAGCAGTCGATCGCGGCCTGCATCGAGGGAAACTCGATGATCACGTTGCGGGCGCGGGACTTGCCTTCCATCGCCGCCATCGCACCGCCACGGGCGAGGAAATTGGCGCCGTATTTCTCGAAGGCGGGCGTGGCCGCTGCGATGTAATCCTTGTAGCGTTCCGGATCGCGGACATCGACGCGGGCGACCCAATATCCCTTGGCCATGGTATCTCCTCCAATGCGTTTTTCGGTTCGGATGACTTCAGGCAAATTCCCCGGCGAGTCAATATGAACGGAGGCCGCCATGTCGGCACTCCCGCATCGTTCGCGTCAGAGCACGCCCTGCATTTCGGCAAGGATCGCTTGCGCCGAGGCCTTCGGATCGGGCGCTTTGACGATCGGGCGTCCGACGACAAGATGGCTTGATCCGGCGTTGAGCGCATCGGCTGGCGTCATCACTCGTTTCTGGTCGCCGGCCTCGGAGCCTGCCGGGCGGATGCCGGGCGTGACGATCGCCATGTCGGGGCCGACGATCTTGCGCACCGCGGCGGACTCCTCGGCCGAGCAGACGATACCGCCCATGCCCGATGCCAGCGCCTGTTCGGAGCGGCGCAGAACCAGCGTATGCGGGTCGTATTCGTAACCGGCATCGACGAGATCCGTCTCATCCATCGAGGTCAGCACGGTCACCGCGAGCAGGCACAGGTCCGAGCCCCTGGCGGCCTCGACGGCGGCGCGCATCGCCTTCGGATAGGCATGCAGAGTGAGCATGGTCACGCCCATCTTGACGATGTTCTCCACGCCCTTCGCCACCGTGTTGTCGATGTCGAGCAGCTTCATGTCGAGAAAGACCTGCTTGCCGTCTTTCACGAGGTCGCGGGCGAATTCGAGACCGCCGGCAAACACGAGCTGGTAGCCGATCTTGTAGAAGGAAACGGTGTCGCCGAGCGCGGAAACCATCTTTTCGGCTTCGCCGATCGTCGGGATGTCGAGGCCTACGATGAGGCGGTCGCGTGCGTTCATGCCTGGAACCCTTCCCATTTTTCGATGGGCGTCCAGTCGCATGAGACAGTCCGATCCGCAAGGGCGAAGCAGAAGAGATTTCCGCCGCCGCCCGGCTGGTCCCGGTCGCGGGCGATAGGCTTGCGGGAGAGATGGCATTTCAGAAGCGTGCCCACGCCGCCATGGCCGACGAAGGCGATCGGCACGCGATGATCGTGATCGGCGAGAATTCTCGTGACGGCGGTCACGATGCGTTTCTGCGCATCCACGGCGCGCTCCCAGCCTTGGAAACTATCCTCGGGATGGGCGAAAAACCAGTTTGCCGCGTCCTCGAACTGCGGCGGCGGCAGGAAGCCGGTCGCCGAACGGTCGTTCTCATGGGTGTCCTCGGCGATCTCGACCGAAATCCCCGTCGCGGAGCCAAGGATTTCCGCAGTTTCGATCGCCTTCACCTCGTCGCTGGAAATGATCCGGCCGAGTTTTCGTGCCCAGGCGGATTGCGCGGCCTCACGGGCTCGGGCGGCGCCGAGATCCGAAAGCCCCCATCGCGGCACCGGGACATCGGGGTCTATGCGCACCTGCGGATGGGTGATGTAGAGACCGAACGCCATGGTCAGCCGCGCGTGTAGGTCCAGAGCTGCGCCGGCGGAATGTTGCGGACGACGAAGTCGTAGTGCTTGATCCGGTAGCGGTCGGGCTGGGCGATGATCGGCGAGACGGGGCCGTAGGTGATCTGCATCACGGGTCGGCCGGCGGGAATGCGGTCGAGCAGGTCTTCCAGCAGCGCGATGCGGCGCTCCATCGGGAAGCTCAAAAGCGGGATCGCCGAAATCACGCTGTCGAAGGTCTTGTCCTTCCAGGCACCCAAGGTGCGATTGAGATCGAAAGCGTCGCCATTGACGAAGTTGACGCCGGGATAGGTGCGTACAAGATGCTGGAAGAAATCGGTCGAATATTCGATCGAGACCAGGTTTTCCGCCGAAATGCCGTGCTTCAGGATTGCCTTGGTGATGATGCCCGTGCCGGGTCCGAGTTCGAGGACGGGCAGGCCGGAGGCCGTGTCGATGATGCTTGCCATGCGTTTGGCGGTGACGGAGGAGGTGGGGCAGATCGCGCCGACCCGTTTCGGGCCGTCGATCCAGCCCTTGAAGAACCGGATCTCATCGTCGAACTTGCGGCCAAGCCGCTCCTTCAGGCGCAGTTCCATTTTTTATCCTCTCCTTTCGTCCCATGTGGACCTTCATGCCGCAAAAGCAAGGAAAAATGTCGCACCGGGAAAACCGCATGAAAAAGGCGGCTGGATTTTCCAGCCGCCTCCGATGATTTAAACGCGCATCGGCATCAATACGTAAAGCGCGTCGTCGCCTGCCGTGTCGCGTACCAATGTCGGAGAACCGGCATCCGCCAGCATGAAGATCGCATCGTCCCCCGAAAGCTGGGCGGTGATATCCAGCAGATATTTGGCGTTGAAGCCGATCTCCATCGGATCATTGTCGTAACCGACCGCAACTTCTTCCGTAGCACTTCCCGAATCCGGATTGTTGACCGTCAGCATCAGCTGGCCGTCGGTCAGCGACAGTTTGACCGCGCGGCCACGCTCGGAGGAGATGGTCGACACGCGATCGACTGCCTTGGTGAAGCTCTGGCAATCGACACGCATTTCCTTGTCGTTGCCCGAGGGAATGACGCGCTGGTAATCGGGAAAAGTGCCGTCGATCAGCTTGGACGTCATGACGACGGTGCCGAGCGTTATGCGGATCTTTGCATCCGAGACTTCGACAGTGACGACCGCTTCCGGATCGTCGACCAGTTTCTGCAGCTCGCCGACCGTCTTGCGGGGAATGATGATGCCCGGCATTCCTTCCGAGCCTGAGGGCGCCTGCACATCGGCGCGCGCCAGGCGGTGACCGTCGGTCGCGACCGCGCGAAGCTTGAGGTCTCCGCCGGCTTCGATCGTGTGGAAGAAGATGCCGTTCAGGTAATAACGGGTCTCCTCGGTGGAGATCGCGAACTGGGTGCGGTCGATCAGCATTTTCAGATCGGTCGCCTTCAGCTTGAACGTATGCGTGAAGCTGCCGGCGGTGAGATCCGGGAAGTCGGATTCCGGCAGGCATTGCAGCGAGAATTTGGAGCGGCCGGACTGCACCGTCATCGACCCGCCGTCCGGATTGGTGGCAAGCAGCACTTCCGACCCGTCCGGCAGCTTGCGGACGATTTCGTAAAGCAGGTGTGCGGGAACCGTCGTGGCACCGGCAGTCTCGACCATGGCCGGCAGGGCTTCGGTGATTTCAAGATCGAGATCGGTCGCCTTCAGGTCGAGACTGGCGCCCGACGCGCGCATCAGCACGTTGGAGAGGATCGGGATCGTGTTCCGACGCTCCACCACGCGATGCACGTGGTTCAGCGACTTCAGAAGGTTTGACCGCTCAAGAGTAATACGCATGGACGCTATCGCTTTCGACCGTGGCGATCCGGCAGGGCCGGACCCCTGATATTCTGCCGGCTTGGGACCAGCCG
Organism: Hyphomicrobiales bacterium; assembly: GCA_900471605.1. GTDB lineage: Bacteria > Pseudomonadota > Alphaproteobacteria > Rhizobiales > Rhizobiaceae > Neorhizobium. The sequence continues at coordinate 135,704 of UCEY01000002.1, forward strand.
GATGATGTGGACCGGCAAAATGGCAGACAACACGTTCGAAAAGCAAGAGGTGAACAAGGCGTTAGCAAGCCATTTCATATATGTCCCATGCACTGCACACAGAAAATATGCGTTCTCAACAGGTTGCGCTTTACTTGCCGAAGCCGGCCGGCTTGCCCATAAAGGCGCATGACCATCCTTTTGCGCGTGACATCCCTTGACCGATGACCTGAAGAGCAGCCAGCGCGGCTACCGCGTCGCCAATACTTTCGTAGCCGCGCGGCCGCTGGAGCCGGCGCTTTATCTGGTCGCAACCCCGATCGGCAATCTCGGCGACATCACGCTGCGGGCACTCGAAACCCTGTCCGGCGCCGATGTGCTGGCCTGCGAGGATACCCGCGTCACCCGCGTGCTGCTCGACCGCTACGGCATCGTCAACCGGCCCTATGCCTATCACGAGCACAATTCCGACGAAGTCGGCCCGAAGCTCATCGCCGCGCTGGAGGAGGGGAAGTCCGTGGCACTGGTCTCCGACGCCGGCACGCCTCTGGTCTCCGATCCCGGCTACCGGCTTGGTCAGATGGCGATCGAAGCCGGTCACAAGGTCGTGCCCATCCCCGGCGCCTCCGCGCCGCTCGCAGCCCTCGTCGGTTCCGGCATGCCCTCCGATGCGTTCCTGTTCGCGGGCTTCCTGCCCGTCAAGGACAAGGGCCGCCGCGACCGGCTGGCGGAGCTTTCGAAAGTGCCGGCGACCTTGATTTTTTTTGAGTCACCGCATCGCATCGGCGCCACGCTCGCCGCCGCCGCAGCAGTGCTGGGAGCTCGCCGGCGCGCGACGGTCTGCCGCGAATTGACCAAGACGTTTGAAGAGTTCCGCCGCGGTACGCTGGAGGAGCTTGCCGCCTATTATAATGACGATCGCGTCGTGAAGGGCGAGATCGTGTTGCTTCTGGCGCCGCCCGAAGCCGAGGAGCCGCCCGGCGAGGTCGAGGTGGACGCGCTGCTGCGGCAGCTTTCGGCCACTATGCCGACCGCCAAGGCCGCCGCCGAGGCTGCTCGCATCACGGGACTTCCGCGCAAGGATCTTTACCAGCGGCTCCTGGACCTGAAAGGCGAGGCGGGTGACGGAGAGTGACCGAGGCCTGAAACGCCGCCGGCCCGACCGGCAAGCTGCCGAAAGGCGGAAGGCTCAGCGATGGGGCCATGTCTCGGAATATCTTGCAGCACTTTATCTCTTGGCCAAAGGCTACAGGGTTCTTGCGATCCGCTACCGCACCAGGCTCGGCGAAATCGATCTCATCGTCCGAAAGGGCGATCTGGTGGCCTTTGTCGAGGTCAAGGCGCGGGTTGGGGAACAGGCGGCTGTCGATGCCGTCGGTTTCACGACCCAGAAGCGCATTCGCGCGGCAAGTGACCTCTGGCTTTCCAAACGGAAGGATGCCGCAAGATTGTCACGGCGTTACGATGTGGTCGCGGTTCTTCCCGGCCGCCTGCCGCGGCATTTTGCGAACGCTTTCTGACGCTCATGTGAAATTTTTGCATGGCTGTGCAATGTAATATTTCTGACACGAAACTGTTAAGGGCCTGTCACAGCCGGGCCCTATTGCGATCCTCACCCCAACAACGGTGGAGAGGACGTTAAAATGTTCAAAAAACTTTCGATGGCCGCGATCGCGGTCGCCCTGTCCGCGACCTCGTCGCTCGCCGCGACCGAAGTCACCTGGTGGCACGCCATGGGTGGCGAGCTCGGCAAGAAGCTCGAAGAGATCGCTCAGAAGTTCAACGACAGCCAGAGCGACTACAAGGTCGTCCCGGTCTTCAAGGGCACCTATCCGGAAACCCTGACCGCCGCTATCGCCGCCTTCCGCGCTGGCCAGCAGCCGGCCATCGTTCAGGTCTTCGAAGTCGGTACCGGCACGATGATGGCCGCCAAGGGCGCTGTTTATCCGGTCTATAAGCTGATGGCCGACAACAAGGAGCCTTGGGATCCGAAGGGCTTCCTCGCCCCGGTCGTAGGTTACTATTCGGACGCCCAGGGCAACATCCTGTCGATGCCCTTCAATTCCTCGACCCCGATCATGTACTACAACAAGGACGTCTTCCAGAAGGCTGGCCTTGATCCGGAAGTCGCCCCGAAGACCTGGGCCGAACTTGCCGCCATGGGCAAGAAGATCGTCGATTCCGGCGCTGCTGCCTGCGGCTTCACGCTGTCTTACGCTGCGACCTGGGTCGGCCTCGAAAACTACTCGGCCATCCAGAACCTGCCCTACGGCACGCTTCAGAACGGCTTCGGCGGCCTGAAGACCGAGTTCAAGTTCAACGGCAAGGAACAGGCTGCGTTCTGGGATAACCTGAAGAAGCAGCAGGATGCCAAGGTCTTCAAGTACGGCGGCCCGGGCGGCGGTGCCGAAACGGCTCCGATGTTCTATGCACAGCAGTGCGCCATCTACATGGGCTCCTCCGCTTCGCGCGCCGGCGTCATCAACAATGCCAAGGGCTTCAAGGTCGGCTTCGCGCCGATGCCTTATGACGACACCGTCACCAAGGAGCCGAAGAACTCGATCATCGGCGGCGCCACGCTCTGGACCCTGAACGGCCAGAAGAACCCCGACGTCTACAAGGGCGTCGCCAAGTTCTTCACCTACCTCTCCAAGCCGGAAGTCCAGGCCGATTGGCACCAGTTCACCGGTTACCTGCCGATCACCAACGCTGCTTACGAGCTTGGTCAGAAGCAGGGCTATTATGAAAAGACCCCGGGTTCCGATATCGCCATCAAGCAGATCACCCGCGGCACGCCGTCGGACAACTCCAGGGGCGTCCGCTTCGGCAACCTCACCCAGATCCGCGACCTGATCGACCAGCAGTTCGAAACCGTCCTGTCCGGCAAGAAGACCGGCCAGCAGGCTCTCGACGATGCTGCCAAGGCTGGCAACGCTGTCCTGCGCGAATTCGAAGCTTCGAATTCCAACTAAGCATCGCCTTAAACCTCAAGCCCTTCCCGATCCCCGGGGAGGGCATTTCCTTGGGCACATCTCGCCATGCAAACCAAGCGCACCGTTTTTCAAAGTCGCGTCCTGCCTTATTTCCTGCTGGCGCCGCAGCTGATCATCACGCTCATCTTTTTCGTATGGCCCGCCGCGCAAGCGATCTGGCAGTCGTTCCTGCGCCAGGACCCGTTTGGCCTGAAGGCGACCTTCGTCTGGTTCGCGAATTACACGCGTCTGCTGGACGATCCCGATTATCTGAATGCGCTCGGCGCGACCTTCGTTTTTTCGGTCGGCGTCACGGTTCTGTCTATGGGCCTGTCCCTGATGTTCGCCGTCGCGGTCAACCGCGTGCTGCGCTCGGGCCGGTTCTACACGACATTGCTGGTCTGGCCCTACGCCGTGGCGCCGGCGGCTGCCGGCCTGCTCTGGTGGTTCATGTTCAACCCCAGCGTCGGCATCATTCCTTATCTCCTGAGTTCCTTCGGATACGAATGGAACCATCGTCTCCACACCGGCGATGCCATGGTGCTGATCATCATCGCGGCCGCCTGGAAGCAGATTTCCTATAATTTCCTGTTCTTCGTGGCGGGCCTTCAGTCCGTGCCGCAGTCTCTGTCCGAAGCCGCCGCCATCGACGGCGCCGGCCCGTTCAAGCGTTTCTGGACCGTGGTTTTCCCGCTGCTGTCGCCGACGACCTTCTTCCTTGCGGTGATCAACATCACCTACGCGATGTTCGACACCTTCGGCATTGTCGACGCCACCACGTCCGGCGGGCCGTCGCAGTCAACCAATATCCTTGTCTACAAGGTCTATGCGGATGGTTTCATCGGCCTGAACCTCGGACCCTCCGCCGCCCAGTCGGTCATCCTGATGCTGATCGTGGTTGTCCTCACCGTCGTCCAGTTCCGCTGGATCGAGCGCAAAGTGCAGTATTGAGGTTTACCGATGGTCGAGAACCGCCCTTTCCTGAATTTCCTGACCCACCTGGTCCTCATTCTCGGGGTGCTGATGGTGGTCTTCCCGGTCTATCTCGCCTTCATCGCCTCGACCCATGGCCCGACCGACTTCATGAGCGGCATCGTTCCGCTGCTGCCCGGCGACCAGTTTTCGGCGAATTACGGCTATCTCCTCGGGACCGGGGAATCGACTGCCGGTGCCCCGCCTTTTCTGCTGATGCTCGGAAACAGCCTGGCGATGGCGATCATGATCGCAGTCGGCAAGATCGCCATCTCGATCATCTCCGCCTTCGCGATCGTCTATTTCCGCTTTCCGCTGCGGGTGCCGGCCTTCTGGCTGATCTTCATGACGCTGATGCTGCCGGTGGAAGTGCGCATTCTGCCGACCTACAAGGTCGTCGCCGATCTCGGCATGCTGAATTCCTATTCCGGCCTCGTCATTCCGGTCATCGCCTCTGCGACCGCGACCTTCCTGTTCCGTCAGTTCTTCCTGACGGTGCCGGAGGAGATGATGGAAGCGGCCCGCGTCGATGGCGCCGGTCCGATGAAATTCTTCCGCGATATTCTTCTGCCGCTGTCGCGCACCAATATCGCCGCGCTCTTCATCATCATGTTCATCTACGGCTGGAACCAATACCTCTGGCCGATGCTGATCACCACCGAACCGCATTATTACACCGTCGTCATGGGCATCAAACGCCTCGCCAACGTGCTGGATGGCGACAATCAATGGAACCTGGTGATGGCCGGCGTTATCCTGGCGGGCCTGCCGCCCGTCCTCGTCATCATCTTCATGCAGCGCCTGTTCGTCAAAGGCCTGGTTGAAACGGAGAAATAACAATGGCTTCCATCGATGTCGAAAGCGTCGGCAAGGTTTACACCGGCGGAGTGCGCGCGGTCAGCGATATCAGGCTGAACATCGCCGATGGCGAGTTCATCGTGCTGGTTGGCCCGTCCGGCTGCGGCAAGTCCACGCTTCTGCGCATGATCGCCGGCCTGGAAACCATTTCCGAAGGTGAGGTGAAGATCGGCGCGAGGGTGGTCAACGAGGTTGAACCGGCCGACCGCGACATTGCCATGGTCTTCCAGAACTATGCGCTCTATCCGCATATGACCGTCTACAACAACCTCGCCTACGGCCTCAAAAACCGTGGCACGCCGAAGGCGGAGATCGACGCGCGCGTTGCCGAAGCCGCCCGCATGCTGGAAATCACCCAGTATCTGGAACGCAAGCCGCGCGCGCTTTCCGGCGGTCAGCGCCAGCGTGTCGCCATGGGCCGCGCCATCGTCCGTAAGCCGGCCGCCTTCCTGTTCGACGAACCGCTCTCCAATCTCGATGCGAAGCTGCGCGTTTCCATGCGCGGCGAGATCAAGCGCCTGCAGCGTCGCCTCGGCACCACGTCGATCTACGTTACCCACGACCAGCTCGAAGCCATGACGCTCGCCGACCGCCTCGTCGTTCTGAACGGCGGCAGGATCGAGCAGATCGGCGCGCCGCTGGAAGTCTACCACGCGCCGGCCTCCACCTTCGTCGCAAGCTTCATCGGCTCGCCGGCCATGAACCTCGTCAAGGGCGAGCTGCATGGCGACAAGCTGGCGATTGGCCCGGCGATGATCGCCCTCAACGGTTTTGCGCCGACGTCCGGCGCCGTCACCATCGGCGTGCGCGCCGAGGATCTGCGCATTGCCCGCGAGGACGAAGAGGCTCTGCCCTTCCGCCTAGAATATACCGAGGAACTGGGTGCCCAGCGCCTGATCCACGGCACCGTCGGCGACCAGCAGATCACCGCCGCCGTTTCTCCGGAGATTGCGCTCTCTCCGGACATGCGCATCGCCATCGATGCCAAGCGCCTGCATTTCTTCTCGATCGATACGGGCAAACGCCTGCCGGGCAACGTTCCGGCCGAGGCAAAGCTCGCACCGGCCGAACCGGTTCTCTGAAGGCGGTTGTCGGGAAATTCAGGCCAATCGTTAAAATTCTAACACCGGTCTGAACAGCCGGCTTACTGTTTGCGGCTAACGTCCCCGGGAGTTGACAGCTTCCGGGGGAAAGATGAGTTGGCACGTCCTCGCCGCGACCGCAGCGGCTATCGCATTTCGATACAAGTCCGATACGCCCGAGAGGCCGAAGGTTAAGGCGTTTATCGGCGCCTGCCCGCATTCTCTGGAGATGAAGCCGATGCCGATCGAGCCCACATGGGTACTCGCCGGCGATCCGCAGGCACGCGCCGCCTCCCATTCCACGGCGGAAGACGATTGCGCCACGACCGGCGTGTGGGAATGCACGGCCGGCGAGTTCCGCTGGTATTTCCACTGGGATGAAACGGTGGTGATCCTCGAAGGCGAAGTGCATGTGACGGCCGACGACGGCACGCAGCGCACGCTGACGGCGGGCGACGTCGCCTATTTCAAGGGTCGAACCTGGGCCACCTGGCGTATCGACACCTATCTGAAGAAGGTCGCCTTCATCCGTAGGCCTTTCCCGAAGCCGATTGCCATGCTTTTCCGCCTGCGCAACCTGTTGCTGGCAAAGAGGCGGGTCGGCATCTCCGCGTGATATTGGCCTGATTGCAGTTGCCTTTGGGGGCTCGCCATCCTACATCAGGCGGGCCAATCCTAGGGGGCTGAAGTCATGGCGAAAATCCGCAAGGTCGCGTTCCAGATGGACCATATCTCCGGCATCAACATTGCCGGCGATTCCACCTTCGCCATGGCGCTGGAAGCGCAGGCGCGCGGCTTCGAGCTCTTTCATTACACGCCCGACCGCCTGACCATGCGCGACGGCAGGATCTTTGCCGCCGTCGAGCCGCTTCAGGTGCGCGACGTCAAGGGCGATCATTTCACGCTCGGCGAAAAGGAACGCGTCGACCTCTCGGAGATGGACGTGGTGCATCTGCGCCAGGATCCGCCCTTCGACATGGGCTATATCACCTCCACGCATATGCTCGAGCGCATTCACCCGAAGACGCTTGTCGTCAACGATCCGGCCTGGGTGCGAAACTCGCCGGAAAAGATCTTCGTCACCGAATTCGCCGACCTCATGCCGGCAACGCTGATCAGCCGCGACCCGGGCGAAATCGCCCGTTTCCGCGAAGAGATGGGCGATATCATCCTGAAGCCGCTTTACGGCAATGGCGGTGCCGGCGTGTTCCATTCCGCGCGCGACGACCGCAATTTCACCTCGCTTCTCGAAATGTTCGGCCAGATGTATCGCGGCGAACCCTATATCGCCCAGGCCTATCTGCCGGCCGTGCGCAAGGGCGACAAGCGCATCCTCCTGGTGGACGGCGAGCCGGTCGGCGCGATCAACCGTGTTCCCGCCGAACATGACAGCCGGTCGAACATGCATGTCGGCGGCCGTGCGGAAGCAACGGAGATCACCCCGCGCGAAAAGGAAATCTGCGCCCGGATAGGACCCGCTTTGCGCGAACGAGGCTTCATCTTCGTCGGTATCGATGTCATCGGCGACTACATGACCGAGATCAACGTCACATCCCCGACGGGTATTCGCGAGGTCAGAAAGTTCGGCGGCGCTGACGTCGCCGGGCTCCTCTGGGACGCAATCGAGGCCAAACGCGCCTGATGCAGGCTGCCGGGGCAGCCGGCGTTTCTCATACGGTTCGCCTTTGTTCACGCGATACAACCGTCTGCAACCTGATTGCAGCGGGTGCGCGAAACTGTTCGATTAATGTTCTTGTTTTATTCCTTTTTCTATGCCAGATTGCAATTGCTGGCTCGGAAAGCGTGTATCGCTGACGTCCCGGACATGGTGTTAGGGGCGGGGTGGATATGGTTGCGCGTGTCAGCACGGTTGCATTCCAGGGCATAGAAGGAGTTCCGGTCGACGTGCAGGTCATGGTCGGGCCGGGCAAGATCAACATGCATATCGTCGGCCTGCCCGACAAGGCGGTGGCCGAGAGCCGCGAACGGGTGCAGGCCGCGCTGCACGCCTCCGGCCTTGCCATGCCGCCGAAGAAGATCACCGTCAATCTGGCGCCCGCCGACCTCCCGAAAGAAGGTTCGCATTTCGACCTGCCGATCGCGCTGGCGCTGATGGCAGCGCTCGGTGCCGTGCCCGCAGATGCGCTCGCCGGTTATGTGGTGATCGGAGAACTCAATCTCGACGGCACGCTTGCGCCGGTTGCCGGGGCGCTTCCTGCGGCAATTGCAGCCAATGCCTTGGGCAAAGGCCTGATCTGCCCGGCCGACAGCGGCGCGGAGGCTGCCTGGGCCGGCGCCGATATCAATATCATTGCGCCGCGCAGCCTGATCGCGCTCGCAAACCATTTCCGGGGAACCCAGGTCATATCGCGCCCGCAGCCGGCAATCCGTGCGCTGCCCGCCAATCTGCCGGATCTCGTCGATATCAAGGGGCAGGAAAGCGCCAAGCGGGCGTTGGAGGTCGCGGCCGCCGGCGGGCACAATCTCCTGATGGTCGGTCCTCCGGGCTCGGGCAAATCCATGCTGGCGGCGCGGCTGCCTTCGATCCTGCCGCCGTTGTCGGCCGCCGAGCTGCTGGAAGTGTCGATGATCCATTCGATCGCCGGCCAGCTTTCCGGCGGCAAGCTTTCCGATCGCCGGCCTTACCGCACGCCGCATCATTCGGCGACCATGGCGGCACTCGTCGGCGGCGGCCTGCGCGCCAGGCCCGGCGAAGCGTCGCTTGCCCATCACGGCGTGCTGTTCCTCGACGAATTCCCGGAATTCTCGCCGCAGGTATTGGATGCGCTCCGCCAGCCCCTGGAGACCGGCGAATGCATCATCGCCCGCGCCAATCATCGGGTCTCCTATCCTGCCAGCATCCAGCTCGTCGCCGCCATGAACCCGTGCCGCTGCGGCATGGCGGGTGAGCCCGGCCATTCCTGCGCCCGCGGGCCGAAATGTATGTCGGATTACCAGGGCCGCATTTCAGGCCCGCTGATGGATAGGATCGATATCCGCATCGACGTACCGGCCGTGTCCGCCGCCGATCTCATTCGCCCGATGCCGGCGGAGCGGAGTGCGGATGTTGCCAGGCGCGTGGCGGCAGCGCGTGAAAGGCAGCGCGAGCGTTTCGAACAGGCCGGTTTCCCGCGCGTACTCACCAATGCCCGCTGCTCGACGGCATTGATTGAGAAGATCGCCGAACCCGACCCGGGCGGACTTCAGCTGCTGCGGGATGCGGCGGAAAAACTCAAGTTCTCCGCGCGCGGATACCATCGCATATTGAAGGTCGCCCGCACGCTTGCCGATCTCGACGGCAAGGACACGGTTGGCCGTATCCATCTTGCCGAGGCGATTTCCTACCGCATGGTGGGGGAGCGGCTGGCGACGGCGGCGGCATGAAGCGAAGGTTCGGGTGGGGTTTGCGAGGGCCGGGAGGTGGCGATGAATTTGCGCTGCAGCCAGGGCAGGTGGTCACAGATGACCAAGCTCCACTTAGGACCGCAACTTAGGCAGACGCGGATAGCATACCCTTCCGTCGGCATCCTCCGGCTTGACCCGAGGATCCATCCGCCTGGCGACGCACTCTAACGTAGTCAACCCCGGTGGGCTTGGCCGTGGATCCTCGGGTCGAGCCCGAGGATGACGACCTGAAGAAGTGCAGCTAACTACCCAACCCCTCGAACAGCGCGGTCGAGAGATAGCGCTCGGCGAAGGACGGGATGATGACGACGATCGTCTTGCCGGCGTTCTCCTCGCGGCTGCCGACTTCGATGGCGGCGGTCAGTGCCGCGCCGGAGGAGATGCCGACCGGCACGCCTTCGAGCTTGGCCACCAGCCGGGCCGTTTCCATGGCTTCGCCGCTGTTGACGGTGACGATCTCGTCATAGATGTGGGTGTCGAGGATCTTTGGCGCAAAGCCGGCGCCGATGCCCTGGATCTTGTGCGGCCCCGGCTGCCCGCCGGACAGCACCGGCGATTCTTCCGGCTCGACGGCGATGACCTTGAGCGCCGGGTTGCGCTGCTTCAGCACCTGCCCGGCGCCGGTGATCGTGCCGCCCGTGCCGATGCCGGAGACGAAGATGTCGATCTTGCCCTCGGTATCGTTCCAGATTTCCTCGGCCGTCGTCTTGCGGTGGATTTCCGGGTTGGCCGGGTTTTCGAACTGCTGCGGGATGATCGCGTCCGGCAGCGAGGCGGCGAGCTCTTCCGCCTTGGCGATCGCGCCCTTCATACCTTTCGGGCCTTCGGTCAGCACCAGTTCGGCGCCGAGCAGGGCGAGCATCTTGCGGCGCTCGATCGACATCGTCTCCGGCATGGTGAGGATCAGCTTGTAGCCCTTGGCGGCCGCGGCAAAGGCGAGCGCGATGCCGGTATTGCCGGATGTCGGCTCGACCAGCGTCGTCTTGCCGGGGGTAATCCTGCCCTCGGCTTCCAGGCTTTCGATCATTGCCACGCCGATGCGGTCCTTCACCGAGGCGATCGGGTTGAAGAATTCCAGCTTGGCCAGCAGGTTGGCTTTCACGCCTTTTTCCTTCGCCAGCTTGTCGAGGCGCACGATCGGCGTGTCGCCAATGGTTTCGGTGATCGAGGAATAGATTCTGCCGCGGCCCGGCTTCCTGGTCTCTGCCATGGTGCTTCTCCCTGAGATGTGAAGAGAAGTTAGGGCGTGTTCCCCACGAATGCCAGCAAGGCCGAACCCGACAGCAGGCGAAATGGAAATTTTGTTCCCGGAAGTGGTCGAGGATGAAAATGCCGTTGCGTCAAAGGCCGGTGGAGCCGAAACCGCCCGCGCCGCGGACAGTAGCTGACGCTTCCGCTATCTCGGTGACCCGCACCTGGGTAACGGGCGCGATCACCATCTGGGCGATGCGCATGCCGCGCGTGATGATGAAATCCGCGTCGCCGAGATTGATCAGCAGCACCTTCACCTCGCCGCGGTAATCGCTGTCGATCGTGCCGGGCGTGTTGAGGCACGTGACGCCGTTCTTGAAGGCAAGCCCGGAACGCGGCCGGATCTGTGCCTCGAACCCGTCCGGGATCTCGAAGATGAAGCCGGTCGGCACCAGCGCCCGTTTGCCGGGCTCGATCGTCAGCGGTGCCTCGTCCTCGACCGCCGCGCGCAGGTCCATGCCGGCGGCGCCTGCGGTTTCATAGGCCGGCAGGTCGAGGCCGGCGCCATGCGCGAGACGGATGAGGTTCAGCTTCGGCGAGGATGGGGCGTGGATGTTCATGACGTCATTAGCCGACCCACGGTCGCTCCGGTCAAACACGAATTGAAAGTTATCCACGGAGACGTTAGATACGCGGCAACGTAAAGGATCTGGAAAAAATGCCCGAAACGATTGCCGAGGCGGTTTCCCGCCGTCGCACATTCGCAATTATTGCCCACCCGGACGCGGGCAAGACCACGCTCACGGAAAAACTGCTGCTGTTCGGCGGCGCCATCCAGCTCGCCGGCGAAGTCAAGGCGAAGAAGGACCGTATCCAGACCCGCTCGGACTGGATGAAGATCGAGCGCGAACGTGGCATCTCGGTCGTCACCTCGGTGATGACCTTCGAATATGACGGCAACGTCTTCAATATCCTCGATACGCCCGGCCACGAAGACTTCGCCGACGATACCTACCGCACGCTGACGGCGGTGGATGCGGCGGTCATGGTCATCGACGCGGCCAAGGGTATCGAGCCGCGGACGCTGAAACTGTTCGAAGTCTGCCGCATGCGCGACATTCCGATCATCACCTTCATCAACAAGATGGACCGCGAAAGCCGCGATCCCTTCGAGATTCTCGACGAAGTCGAGGAGAAGCTGGCCCTCGACACCGCCCCGATCACCTGGCCGATCGGCCGCTCGAAGACTTTCTGCGGCTCCTATCATCTCGCCGAAAATACGGTGCGCGGATCCGATACCGAGGTGAAGGTCACGCCGGTCAACGGCCCGCAGAGCGTCGCCGACCGCCTGCCGGAAAACGAACGCGCCGCCTTCGTCGAGGAAACCGAGCTGGCGATCGAGGCCTGCCGCCCGTTCGACCGCAAGGCTTTTCTCGAAGGTCACATGACGCCGGTCTTCTTCGGCTCGGCGCTCAGGAATTTCGGTGTCCGCGATCTCATCGATGCGCTGGGCGATTTCGCCCCGCCGCCGCGCGACCAGGTGGCGGACATCCGCACGGTGCATGCGACCGACGACAAGATGACGGCTTTCGTCTTCAAGATCCAGGCGAACATGGATCCGAACCACCGCGACCGTATCGCGTTTGCGCGCATCTGCTCCGGCAAGCTGGAGCGCGGCATGAAGGCGCGGCTATCGCGCACCGGCAAGCAGCTGGGGCTGACGGCGCCGCAATTCTTCTTCGCGTCACAACGCCAGCTGGCGGATACCGCCTATGCGGGCGATGTGGTCGGCATCCCGAACCACGGCACGCTGCGCATCGGCGATACGCTGACCGAGGGCGAACAGCTGGTATTCCAGGGCGTGCCGAACTTCTCGCCGGAGATCCTCCGCCGCGTGCGGCTGGAAGACGCCATGAAGGCGAAGAAGCTCAAGGAAGCCCTGCAGCAGATGGCTGAAGAGGGCGTCGTGCAGCTCTTCTCGCCGGAGGACGGCTCGCCGGCCATTGTCGGCGTCGTCGGCGCGCTGCAGCTCGATGTCCTGAAGGAACGGCTGCAGGGCGAATACGGCCTGCCGGTGTCCTTCGAAATGTCGCGCTTCTCGGTCTGCCGCTGGGTCTCTGCGGATCATCAAGCCGATCTCGACAAGTTCCTCACGGTCAAGCGCGGCGATATTGCCCGCGATCTCGATGGCGATCCGGTTTTCCTGGCTCAGGACAGCTTCTCGCTGCGCTACGAGTCGGAGCGTTACCCGGCGATCAAGATGGTCGCGATCAAGGAATATCACGTCGCCAAGGCGGCGTGATATCCTTCCGCCGCTTTAGCCGAACTTGACCGCGGTCGTGTTGGAACCGCAGACGAGCACGCAAACGCGTTCCTGCGGGCCGGGAACATATTTGCCGGACAAAAGGGCGGCGAACGCCGCTGCGCCGCCCGGCTCGGCGACCACGCGCGCGCCGGCCCACAGAGCCTTCTGAGCGGCAAGGATCTCGTCATCCGTCACCAGGACCGGTGGCTGAACGAATTTCCGGGCAACGGGGAACATCAGTTCGCCCACCTGTTTCGGGGCAAGCGAATCCGCAGCGATGCCGCCGGCTGGCGCGTCCACCGGGTGACCGGCCTTGAAGGCTTCGTAAAGGGTGGGCGCCCCGTCGGATTCCACGGCGACGATCTTCACCCGACCGCGGAACCAGGAGGCGATGCCGCCGATCAATCCGCCGCCGCCGACCGCGACCAGCAGGGTCGTCATCTCGGGCAGGTCGTCCTCGATCTCCTTGCCGAGCGTGCCCTGGCCGAGCAGGGTCTCCTCCTGGTCATAGGCATGCACGGCGATCGCCCCGCTCGTTGCGACATAGGCCTGGCTCGCAGCCAGAGCATCGTTGTAGCGATCGCCGCCGACCACCAGTTCCGCCCCGTAGGAGCGGATGAGATCGATTTTCGCCTGCGAGGCCACGCTCGGTACGAAAATATGCGCCGGCACGCCGAGCCGCATCGCTGCATAGGCGACCGCAGCGCCATGATTGCCCCCGGACGCGGCAACAACGCCCGCAGCCTCAACCTTTCGCGTCAGCAGATTGGTGAAGGCGCCGCGGGCCTTGAACGAACCGGAATGCTGCAGCAGTTCGAGCTTCAGGTCGACCGGAAGCGGCGTTGCGCCGAAATCCCGCATGTCGACGCTCATGAGCGGCGTGCGGCGGATATGCGGGCGGATGAGCTTTTCGGTTTCCGCGATACGTTCGGGCGTGACGGTATTTTCGATCGACATGATGGCCTCTTGGGAATGGAACGGTCATGGGTATCCGGCAAAGCGCCGAAATGAAAGACCCTTCAGCCGCCGATCCGTTCGCTGAGAAAATCGACCACGGCACGCACCGCGGGAAGCTGCCCGCGCCGGTGGGGCATCAGGATCGTGGTGGTGATGCTGCCTGCGGTCCAGTCCGGCAGCAGGCGCACGAGCCTGCCCTCGGCGAGCGCACCCCGGCAGACCGATATGGGCAGGCAGGTGAGGCCGAGCCCCGCCAGCGCCGCCTTCATCATCACCATAGGCTCGTCGGCGGAAAAGACCGGTTTCGGATTTGCCGCCACCTCTTCGCCAGCTCCGGATGCGAGGCGCCATGTATTGTCCGTCTGGCCGGCGGTCACGGCCCTGTGCGCATCCAGGTCCTCCGGCCGCAAGGGCTCGCCATGAATGCGAACATAGTCCGGCGAAGCGACCACGAAGAACGGGTGTGTCGCGAGCTTCTTCTGCAGCAACGTCGAATCCGGCAGCGGCGCCTGATGGCTGCGCACCGCGATATCGAACCCCTCCTGCACGATATCGACGAACCTGTCGCTGACATGCAGCGACAAGTGCAGCTTCGGGTAAAGCATCGACAGCTCGGCAAGGTGATCGGCGAGCACGAATTGCGCGGTCGGTACCGCGGCCGTCATCCGCACGATGCCGCTCGGCTCGCCGAGATGGGTGCGCACGATCGTTTGCGCCATCTCCGCCTCGATGACCGACGCCTGCGCATGCCGGTAGAAATCCCGACCGAGATCGGTCAGCGAGAAACTGCGGGATGTCCGCTGGATCAGCCGTACACCGAGCCGGTCTTCGAGTTCCGCCACTCGTTTGCTGACCGTGGATTTCGGCACGCCGAGCCGGCGACCGGCGGCGGAAAAACCGCCATGTTCCACGGCCTGGACGAAGAAATAGAGATCGTTGAGGTTCGGCAGCGTCATCTCAGCTTCCATACATGTGGACTTAAAGGCGGAGAATGGAAGACTACCGCATCATCGTCCATGGAATCATATTGCCGGCGTCCCCAAGTTTCAATCATGGAGCAAGCAAATGACACCGATCCTGTTTTATGGCGTGCCGGAAGGATGTTCCTTCGGCTCGATCGTCGCCCTCGAATGGACCGGCGCGCCCTATCGGCTGTGCCGCATCGAAATGCCGGCGGTGGTTTCGAGCGATACCTACAAGCCGGTCAATCCGGTCGGCGAGACGCCGTCGCTGATGCTGCCGGACGGTCGGTTGATCAGCGAGAGCATGGCGATCCTCAACCACATCGCTGCCCGTACCGTCGGCAAGGGCTGGGGCTTCGATCCGAAGTCGGAGAAATTCGACCGGTTGAATCAGATGCTGGCTTTCCTGAATACCGGTTTCTTCAATGCCTTCGGCCCGCTCTGGCACGCTGTCGAGCACGAGATGGAGCCGCAGGCCAAGGAGGCCCTTCGCGCTTACGGCATCGCCAAGGTGGAGAAGGCGCATTCGCATCTCGAAAAGCTTCTCGCCGGTCGGGAGTGGCTTGTCGGCGACGAGAAGAGTTTCGCAGACGCCTATTTCGCCGGCATCGCCCGCTGGAACGATTTCCACCAGGTCGTTGACCGTCGGCAGTTTCCGGCGCTCAACGCGCTTTACGAACGCCTGCAGCAGGACGCGGCGGTGCGGTTCGCCTGGGCCATCGAGCATCAGGAAGAGGCGCAGACGAGTGGCCGGTTTCTCGGCCACGTGAGCCTTCAAGAAGCGCTCGGATCCCTGAAGCAGGCCGCGTAACGACCGATATCGACGCGCATATGTCTCTTCGCGGCGCCCTCGGTGGCGCCGCGGCCTCGTCGATTTTGCCGTTCAGGATATCCGTTTACGCCGCGGTGAGGTCCTTGAGGAAATCGTCGCACCAGCGCGTCACGTCATGTTCGAGGAGATGTTCCATCATCCGGCTCCAGCGTTCCTTGCGTTCTTCGATCGGCATGTTGATGCCGCGTGCAATCGCATTCGCGGTGCCTTCTATGTCATAGGGATTGACCAGCAGCGCCCCGCGCAGTTCGCGCGCGGCGCCCGCAAACCGCGACAGCACCAGAACGCCCGGGTTTTCCGGGTCCTGTGCCGCGACATATTCCTTGGCGACGAGGTTCATGCCGTCGCGCAGCGGCGTGACGAGCCCGATTCTTGCGAGCCGATAGAGACCCGCCAGAACCGGCCTGCCGATCGAGCGGTTGATGTAGCGGATCGGGACCCAGTCCACGGTGCCGATCGCACCGTTCACCCGGCCGGCCTGTTCGGCGACCATGCGCTGCATCTGCTCGTATTCCGGCACTTCCGAGCGGGATTTCGGGGTGATCTGCAGGTAGGTGACACGGTTATGGTGGGCCGGATTGGATTTGACGAAGTGTTCGAAAGCGTCGATGCGCTGGGTGATGCCCTTGGAATAATCCAGCCGGTCGACGCCGATGATCAGGTCGCGGCCTTCGATGCTCTGTTTGGCTTTTCGCACGATGATATTGCTGGCCGCTTTCTTCGCATATTCGGCAAACGCGGCGGTCTCGATGCCGATCGAATAGAAGCCGCCCTTGAATGTGCGCCCGTAGGAGCTCAGCTTGCCCCCTTCCAGGGCATCGCCGATGCCTTCGCGCACGAGCCCTCCGACGAAATTGGCAAGGTCGTGGTCTGTCTGGAATCCGACGAGATCGTAATACGACAACCCCCTCATGATCTCCTCGTGAACCGGCATGGTGAACAGCACGTCGGCCGGCGGCCAGGGGATATGCAGGAAGAAGCCGATCCTGTTCTTGAGGCCCATCTGGCGCAGTTCCGCGGCAAGCGGGATCAGGTGATAGTCATGGATCCAGATGACGTCGTCTTCCTGGATGAGCGGCGCCAGCCGGTGGGCGAAGAAACGGTTGACGCGGAAATATCCCGCCATTTCCTTGCGCCCGTATTCCGCCAGGTCCATCCGGTAATGACAGATCGGCCAGAGCACCCGGTTGGCGAAGCCGTGGTAGTACTCCTCGACATCCGTCTTGGTGAGATCGGTCAGCGCATAGGTGATGTTGCCATGCTGCTGCATATCGAGCGGCGCCGGCTCCTTCGCTCCGCTGGATTTGCCGGACCATCCCATCCAGATGCCGCCGTGCTCCTCCAGTGCGGCCTGCAGCGCGACGGCCAGTCCGCCGGCGGGAGCCTCGCCGCTCTTTTGCGGAAGGGAGACACGGTTCGAAACGACGACAAGTCGGCTCAAGATATTGTCCTTTCAACTCAGGCGGAGGCGGGTTTTATGCCACTCGCCAGGGCGGTGATCGCTGCGCGCAAAGCTGCAGCAGAGGGCAGGGTGGATTTTGCCAGGGTCTCTGCCGCGGTTTCGGCAATGCGGATGGAATGGCCGCCAAGCTCGTTGGCGGCGCGGAACATCGCCTCGTCGGTGACGTCGTCGCCGATGGCGATCGGCGCGCGGCCCCTGAACGGTGGCTGATCGAGGAAGGCCCGCAGGGCGTGGCCCTTGCTGGCCTGGGCAGGCCGGATCTCCATCACCATCTTGCCATGCTGGAGCGTAAACCGCGGTCCTGCCATGGCGAGGTAATGCGGCATGGCAGCCTCCACCGCTTCCCGCTGTTCCGGCGCCTGCCGGTAATGAGCGGCAACCGCGGCGCCCTTGTCCTCCACCAGGACACCCGGCCATTGTCGCGCCTCGCGGGCCAGTGCCGCCTTCAGATCCCCGAAGGCGGCATCCACTTCGATCCTGTTGATCGTGCCGGTGGGGTCGCGGCGCTCGGCGCCGTGCAGGCCTGCAACGGGAAATTTGTACGGCGTGAAAAGCTGGTCCGCATAGACAAGCGCACGGCCCGTAACCAGCGCCAGCGCGCCGCCGAGCTTCACGGAAAGACGATGCAGGTTTTCCGGAAGATCCGGTGGGATACGGATCCCGTCCGGGGTCCCGGCAAGATCGATCAAGGTGCCGTCGATATCGAGAAACAGGGCCCACCGCTCCGGTTCGAGCGCGAGTCCGGCAAGAATGGGATCGCCCGACGGGAGCACTTCTGCCGTGTCCGGGCTCGACTGTTCTTTACGCGACATGGGGGCCTATCTAGGCCGCGAAAACGCGGCGGCAACCTCGAAAGACCACAGCCTGTCGCAAAAAGTGATACCGGCTTTGCCAAAAAACCGTCATGAAGCTATCGAATTCATGTTTCGTTAAGCGTTTGTCGAGACGCTGAACTTGTTGGATTTTCAGGCCGCGGACGGGCGGCAATGTCGGGAGCAGAAAGACCCATGTGTCGTTGGGCAGCCTATCGCGGCGAACCGCTTTATCTCGAAGAGCTCGTATCTTCGCCCGCCCATTCCCTGATCGAACAGTCCCATTGCGCAACCCGTGCCAAGACCGCGACGAATGGCGATGGTTTCGGCATCGCCTGGTATGGCGACCGGCCGGAGCCCGGCCGTTATCGCGATATCCTGCCGGCCTGGTCCGACTGCAATCTCAAGAGCCTGGCGCGGCAGATCCGCTCGCCGCTCTTCCTCGCGCATGTGCGCGCGGCAACCCATGGCGCGACGCGGCGTGACAACTGCCATCCTTTCGTGCAGGGCCACTGGTCCTTCATGCATAACGGCCAGATCTCCGGCTTCGAGCGCATCCGCCGATCCATGGAGGGCATGCTCTCCGATGCGCTGTTCGAAGCCCGAACCGGCACGACGGATTCGGAGCTTCTCTTCCTGCTCGCGCTGGAATTCGGTCTTGATGCCGATCCCTTGAAAGCCATGGAGAAAGCGATCGCCACTGTCGAGGATCTGTCGTTCGAAAAATCAGGCGAGGCCCTGGTGCGTTTCACCGCCGCCTATTCCAACGGTCGCGAGCTCTATGCGGTGCGTTATGCCACCGACCACAAGCCTCCGACGCTTTATGCGGCGCCGATGGGCGGTAAGACAGGCTATTGCCTTGTATCCGAACCGCTGAACGACGACGTCGATACCTGGGCGGAAATCCCGGACGGAAGCTCCGTCATGATCGGCGCCGAGGGGATGCAGACCTCGCTCTTCCGGCCGAAGGCGCTCTCCGAAGCGGCCTGAAATTTATCCGAGCTTCGAGGCAATCAGCGCCGCAAGGCGTTCCGCCACCTCGTCCTTGCCGAGATCCGGCCATTCGTCGACGCCCTTTGCGCTGATGATCTTCACCCGGTTGCGCGTGCCGCCCATGATGCCGGTCTCGGGCGACACATCGTTGGCGACGATCATGTCGGCGCCCTTGCGCTCCAGTTTCGAGCGGCCGTTCTTCTCGACGTCCTGGGTCTCGGCGGCAAAACCGACCACGAGCTTCGGCCGCTTTTCGTGATGGCCGACGGTTTTCAGGATGTCGGGGTTTTCGGTCAGCAGCAGGGGAGGTGGTGCTGCACCCGGCTGCTTCTTGATCTTCTGGTCGGCCGAGGAGGCGACGCGCCAGTCGGCGACAGCTGCCACCATCACCGCGATATCCGCCGGCAGACGTGAAATCACCGCTTCCAGCATTTCCTCGGCGCGCTCCACATGCACGGTGTTGACGCCGGCCGGGTCGGCAATGGTCACCGGTCCGGAAACGAGCGTCACGTCCGCGCCGAGTTCTGCGAGTGCCGCCGCAATCGCATGGCCCTGCCGCCCGGAGGAGCGGTTGGCGATATAACGCACGGGATCGATCGGCTCATGCGTCGGGCCGGATGTGACGATCGCCGTTTTACCGGCAAGCGGCTTTGGTGCGCCGTCCAGCAGTTTGACCGCTGCGGCGACGATTTCCAGCGGCTCGGCCATGCGGCCCATGCCGGCCTCGTTGCTTTCTGCCATCTCGCCCGCCATCGGCCCGATGAAATGGATGCCGTCTGCTTTCAGGGTCTCGACATTGCGCCCGGTCGCAGGTGCCGTCCACATTTTCGGGTTCATGGCGGGCGCGACCAGCACCGGCCGATCGGTCGCGAGTAGCACGGCGCTGGCAAGATCGTCCGCCAGTCCATGCGCCATCTTGGCCAGGAGGTCGGCACTGGCGGGTGCGACGATCACGAGGTCGTTGTCGCGGGCAAGCCTGATATGGCCGACATCCTGCTCGTCCTCGCGGGAAAACAGGTCGATATAAACGTGGCTGGCGGAAAGCGCGCCGACTGCAAGCGGCGTGATGAATTCCTGCGCCGCCTTGGTCATCACCGGCCGCACGGAGGCGCCCCGCTCGCGAAGCCGGCGGATCAGGTCGAGGCTCTTGTAGGCCGCGATGCCGCCGGAGATGATCAGAAGGATGCGCTTGCCGGAAAGTTCCATACCGTTACCCGATGCCATAATGGCCGGAAGGCCATAGTGGCCGGAAGCTAAGCTTTCGGTCGCCAAGTTGCAATTGCCTTCCGCGTCGCCGGTGTCTTCGGAACCGATGCAGCGGATGCGAGTTGAGCGGCAAAGGAGAGCCGTCATGAGAAAGAAGATCGTTCCGAAAAAGGTCGCGGGGTTCAAGGTACCCAAGTCCGTGCGCAAGTCGTCGTTGCTGCGCAACATGCTGGCGAGCCACGCCGGCCGGCAGATGCTGGCCAACGCGCTCGTCGCCGCAGCCAATGCCGCAGCCGCCGTCCTGACCGATGACCGCGCCGATATCCGTAAGCCCAGCAAGACCAAAGGCCGTAAACGGGCGCTTGCCGCAGGCGTCGCCGGCGAGGCGATCGAGAGCGCAACCGCTGCCGCCACGGATGTCGTCACCAGTCCGATACGTCCTCTCTTCCAGGCAAGTGCGAAGGCCAAGGCGGGGCGCATTTTCCAGGAGCCGGTCACGCACTGAAGCGAAGTAATGCGCGCATCTTGCGCCGATTTCCGGCCTGCGCTAATCCTGTTGGCGGCCGGATGCGGCCAGCCGCCCGCGGCGCCCAGGCGCCAAGGTGAACGCATCCCACCGCCTCTCATCCTTTGCCAATCCGGCCAACGATGACGAACGGATCAGTAATGCGGGCGCTGATTGACGGACCCGAGGGTCCTGTTCGTCTGTTGAAAGGAAGATGAGATGCGCGATTTCCGCGATGCAAAACTGATGGCCAAAAGCCTGCGTCAGGCGCTGGCCGAGCGTAAGGTTGAACTAACGCATGGTCAGGTCCTGGAGCTGGTTGCGGCACAGTTCGGTTACGACAATTGGAACGTTCTTGCTGCAAAGATAGACGCGGCAGAACCGCAGCAAAAGAAACCGGACGCGGTTTCGATCCAGCCGGCCATTCCGATCTTCCGGATCTTCTCCGTCGACAAGGCGATGGAGTTTTACCGTGATTTCCTGGGCTTTACCGTGGATTGGGAGCATCGCTTCGGCGAGAATTTCCCGCTCTATTGCCAGATTTCGAGAAGCGGCATGCTGATGCATCTTTCCGAACACGCGGGCGATGCCTCGCCGGGAGCGAGGGTCTTCGTACCGATGACGGGAGCGCGGGCCTTCCAGCAGGAGCTGATCGGCAAGAACTACCCATATATGAAGCCGGGGCTCGAACAGGCCGATTGGGGTCTGGAGGTGACGGTCATCGACCCGTTTAACAACCGTATCACCTTCTGCGAACGGGAGATCAAGCCGCAGCCTTGATCAGGCAAGACTGGCATATTGCGCGCGATCGGCGGATGTTTGGCGGTCGCGCGCTAACCGACGTCATGCCGTTTCTCTCGCTGGTCCTCGCATTGCAGGAAGGGCATCCCATCGAGACGCTAGATTTTCTTCCTGGCAGCGGCGAGCGGCTCGGTCGTCAGCTTGAAATCGGCCATTTCCTTCGCCGTCAGATAGTAGAGCCTGTCCGGCGGCGTCTCAAGCGCATGGATCCAGAGGCCCGCACCTATCCCCATCTGCTCCAGATGCCGGGCGACCCTCGCAGTGGTCGCCTGTGCGGCAGACATGGCCTGTTCCGCAGACGGCCTGTTCTTGGCTCCATTGAACACCTGGTGAACGCCGATCACCGCATCCTTCTCCGCCAGGCGGCCGATGCCGCCGGCAAATACGACCGGGCAGGATGAGGCGCAGAGGGCTTTCGATGAGACCCGGGTATCGAGCTTCCTGTCGCGGATCAGCTTCGACATGGCGAGCGCGTCGTCCACCGAGCCGCCGGGGGAATTGAGCGCGACCGTCTTCACATATTCGCCGCGCGTCTCGATCTCTTTGGCGAAGCGGGCGGCGGCGCCGAGGTCGATCGTTCCTTCTGCAAGCAGAACGCCGCCCGAAGTGAGCTCGAATGTCATAGGCTTGCGCAGCACTTCCTTCGGACTGGCCGGCTGCACCGGCGGAGCGGCCGGCACGCCCTCGGTCAAGGCCGGCGGCAGCACGGGCTGGTCTTCGTGCATCGGATCGAAGCCGGGAAGGGCGGCGTTCATTGCCGTCATATCGCGAATATCGACGACGAGGAAAATCGCTGCCGCCGAGAGCAGCAGATAGAAGGCGCCGCGCATCAGCACGCCCTCATCGAGCTTCCTGATCGCCTCACCGATCCTCATGCGACCGGTCCCGGCTGCGCGATTTGAGGTCGATGGCCGTGATGTTGTTCGGTTCTTGCTCCGGCGTCGAGCCGGGGCCTGGCTCGGGCACCGTCGCCGGTGCTTCGCTTTGCGGCTTTGCCTTGGCGACGGCCTGTTCGATGTTCACGCCGCCGGCGGTAACGGCGCGTTGCACTTCCAGCGCCCGCAGAAGCTCGGCGGCGGTGATCCGCTCGGCGAACGGCAGGTTCTCCTCCTGGCGGCGGATGGCGCCATGCACGACGGCGAGGATGAACACCATCACGCCGGGCAGGAGGTCGATGGAGATCGCACCGGCCCAGGCCGGAATGAAATCCTGCGCATAATGCAGCACGGCTTCGGCGGACGAGAGCGGCACGAAGCGGCGTTCTTGAACAGGTGGGCGGCTGAGGATTTCGTCGGCCGCCTTGGCAAGCGCCCTGGACTGGGCGCTGACCGAGGCGCGGACGGTGTCCATCACCTGGCTCTGGCGGTTGACAAGATCTGCCGCGCCGCCATCCGGGACCGGCGCGATGAAGCCGAGCGAGAGGTCGTCCGCCGCGCGGCGGATGGAGGGCGCAATCGAGGTCTGCGCCAGCGAGGTGATGACACCGGTCAGCGCCACGGCCTCGGTGGAAAACTGGTCGGCACGCGGCTCGATCGTGCCCGGCGCGGAAACCAGCGAGCGCATCGTCTCAAGCCGCTTCTGGCCTTGAGCGAAAAGATCGTCCACCTGCTCGCGGGAGGCGTTGATATTGGCTGCAAGCGACTTCATCTGCGCCGACATCTGGCTGAGGAGCTGCACGACGCTGCCTGAACCCGTGGTGCCGGTCAGCGAACCAGACTGCCGTTCGACGCCGGCGAGCTGCGAAAAGCGCTCGGAAGCGCGCTGGATGTCCGGCAGCAGGCTCTGCGCGGCCAGCGCATTCTGATGGGCGCGGTCGAGATCGGCGGTATAGTCTTCCACGGTTTCGGAAAGATGCTGTTCGACGGCCGCGGAACCGGCAAGTGCTGCCGCGTTCAGCCAGCTGGACATCGCAAGGATCATCGCCGCGCCGACCGCCATGACGCCGAGCATGGCCGTGCGGCCGGCACGGGTCGTCACATGCGGATAGAACCGGGCCATATAGGACCAGAAGGCATAGATGCCGACCGAGACCGAGGCAGAATAGATCACCGCTGCAAAAAATACCGCTGTCGGTGATCCGTCGAGAATGCTGCGTGCGCCGAGATAGGTGTAGACGCCTGAGGCAAGCGCCAACACGGCGAGCGCAAAACGGGTCATCGTCTCGACAGCGGCGACGCCGTCATGCAGGCGTCGAGTTGCGGCTAGCGCCATGAATTATCTCCGGAAAGCCCTTCCAAAAGGAATGTATTCCTTAACAGAGAATGAGAACCCGGCGGAATAAAGGCCGCTTTAGAGTTGCAGCATGGCGAAAGCCCCTGCGAAGCAGGGTTTCTCGGTCGTCGGGGAACCAGGCGGAGGCGCGTCGGCCGTCAGCCGAGGGTGAAGGCGAGGTAGAGCAGCGATAGTGCGATGATCCACAGCGCCACGCGCCCCGAGCGGTTGTGGCGGGCTTCCGACTTGCCGATCGCCTCGGCCGTTTCCGGGTCGAAGCGCAGGCCATGCTCGCTCATATGCACGAGCCCCTGATGCAGCTGTTCCGTCTTGGCTGCGATCTCCGGCAGCGCCTCGGCGAGCTTGACGGCGGCTTTGACCCCGTCCCGCAGGTCGGAGACGATCCGTTTCGGGCCGAGATTGTCACGGATCCACTGACCGACGACCGGCTCCGACGCCTTCCACATGTTGAAGCGCGGATCGAGCATCCGCGACACGCCTTCGACCACGACCATGGTCTTCTGCAAAAGGATCAGTTCGGTGCGGGTCTGCATCTCGAAAAGGTCGGTGACCTCGAAAAGCAGCGCCAGCAGCCGCGCCATGGAGATCGTCTCGGCCGGCTGGCCGTGGATCGGTTCGCCGATCGCCCGGATCGCCTGGGCAAAGCTTGCGACATCGTGGTGGGCGGGCACGTAACCCGCCTCGAAATGCACTTCCGCGACGCGCAGATAGTCGCGGGTGATGAAGCCGTAGAGGATTTCCGCAAGGAAGCGGCGCTCCTTCTTGCCGAGCCGCCCGACGATGCCCATGTCGACGGCAACGATGGTGCCGGCGGAATCGACGAACAGGTTGCCGGGATGCATGTCCGCATGGAAGAAGCCGTCCCTAAGCGTATGGCGCAGGAAGGACTGGATCAGCACTTCGGCAAGCTTTTCGAGGTCGTGGCCGGCGGCACGAAGCCCTGCCACATCGGACATCTTGACGCCGTCGATCCACTCCATGGTGATCACGTCGCGACCGGTGCGTTCCCAATCGACCAGCGGCACACGGAAACCCTGGTCGTCCTTGGTGTTTTCGGCGATCTCCGAAAGTGCCGCCGCCTCCAGGCGCAGGTCCATCTCCACCTTGGTCGTCTGTTCGAGCGTCCGCGTCACCTCGACGGGTCGCAACCGGCGGCTGGAGCGCATGAAGCGTTCCTGCATCCGCGACAACAGATACATGCTCTCGATATCGTGCGCGAAACGCTGGCGCACACCGGGACGCACCACTTTCACCGCCACCTTGCGGTCGTTGACGATACAAGGGTGGACCTGGGCGATGGAAGCGGCGGCAATCGGTTCGCCGAAGGAGGCATAGAGGTCGCCGATCGGCCGGCCGAGCGACGCCTCGACCGCGGACTTGGCCGTCTCGGTCGGAAAGAAGGCCATCTGGTCCTGCAGCATGGCAAGATCGACGGCCCAGTCGACGCCGACCACGTCCGGGCGGGTCGCAAGGAACTGGCCGATCTTGACATAGGAGGGGCCGAGCCGGTCGACCGCGCGGGTCAGGCGCTCGCTGCGCGCCTGCGTCTTGGAGCGGAACCGCGCCAGGGGCTCGACCAGCGCTTTGACGAGGCCGACGGAGGGAGGCATGTCCTGGGTCGGCAGAGCCGAGACCACGCCCTCACGCACCAGGACCCAGCCGACACGGGCAAGCCGGAAATAAGCGCCGATCGTGCTCATGCGTTCAGAGTTTCCAGCCGGAATGCAGCGCTGCGATGCCGCCGGTATAGTTCGTGTAGGTAACCCGCGAAAAACCCGCATTGCGGATCATCGCCGCGAAATTCTCCTGGTTCGGGAATTTCCGGATCGATTCCACCAGATACTGGTAGGGCTCGGCATCGCCGGTGATCATCCGGCCGAAACGCGGGATCGCCTTGAACGACCATTCCTCGTAGAACCGTTCGAGAAGCGGCATCTCGACTTCGGAAAATTCCAGCACCAGCAGCCGTCCGCCGCGTTTGAGCACCCGGTAGGCCTCCTTCAGCGCCACGTCGATATGCGGCACGTTGCGAATGCCGAAGGCGATCGTATAGGCATCGAAAGAATTCGCCTCGAGAGGCAGGGACTCGGCGTTGGCCTCGACAAAGGTGAGGTTTTCCGAAAGGCGCTTCTTTTCGGCCCGCTCGGCGCCGACCGCCAGCATCGAGCCGTTGATGTCGAGCACGGTCACATGCGCCTTGCGATCGGATGCCTCGACGATCCGGAACGCGACATCACCGGTGCCGCCCGCCACATCCAGGGTTTTGTAGCCGACATCTTTTCTCGGGTTGAGCGAAGCGATCAGCGCGTCCTTCCAGACACGGTGCATGCCGGCCGACATCACGTCGTTCATCACGTCGTAGCGCTTGGCGACCTTGTGGAAGACGTCGTTGACGAGCCCTTGCTTCTCGCCGTCCCCCACCTTGCGGAAGCCATAGGATGTTTCCATGCCACCCTCGGCGCTTATACGGGCGGCGCTGGTGCGGGCTTCGGTCATCGGTGAACTCCTAACGTCTCTCTTCTGGTCGGCGACCATAGCGAAGTCGCTCAACCCGCGCTATCTGTGGCACGTATTCATAAGATGGGTGCGACATCCGGTCCGGTCTATAGACCAGGCGCGATATCGTTGAAACAGGAAGTTAGTCAATCATGCCCGAATTGCCAGAGGTGGAAACCGTCCGGCGCGGTCTTGCTCCGGCAATGGAAGGCGCCGTGGTTGCCAGGCTGGAGCTCAATCGTCCGGACCTGCGCTTTCCGCTGCCGGAAAATTTTGCCGATGCCGTCGGGGGGCGCCGCATCGTCTCGCTCGGCCGGCGCGCCAAATACCTGCTGATCGACCTGGAGGATGATCTGACGGTGATCAGCCATCTCGGCATGTCGGGGTCGTTCCGGATCGAGAATGAGGCGCTTGGCGAATTTCACCATCCCCGTTCGAAGGATCAGAAGCACGACCACGTCGTGTTCCATCTGAAGCGCGACGAAAGACCGCTCCGCGTCATCTACAACGACCCGCGCCGGTTCGGATTCATGCAGTTGTGGAAGCGCAGCGAGCTCGATCTCTATCCGGCTTTCGCCGAACTCGGGCCGGAACCGACCGGCAATGCGCTCGATGCCGACTATCTGGCGGCTCGGCTGGCGGGCAAGAGCCAGCCGCTGAAGGGCGCGCTGCTCGACCAGACGGTGATCGCCGGCCTTGGCAATATCTATGTCTGCGAGGCGCTGTGGCGCTCGCACCTCCTGCCGACGCGGGCCGCGGGAAGCGTGGTGACGAAGACTGGCAGGCCGAACAAGGAACTGGTCCTGCTCAATCAGTCGATCCGCGACGTCATCGCCGATGCGATCGCTGCCGGAGGATCGTCGCTGAGAGACCATATCCAGACGGATGGCTCGCTCGGTTATTTCCAGCACGCCTTCTCCGTTTACGACCGGGAAGGCGGGGCTTGCCGCACGCCCGGCTGCGGCGGTACCGTCGCGCGCATCACTCAGGCGGGCCGCTCCACCTTCTATTGCCCCGTCTGCCAGAAATAGCGGCTGCCACAATACCGGTACCGGAACCATAAAGAGGAGACACCAGATGAGCTACGAAACCCTGCTGACCGAGATCCGGGGCGCAGTCGCGCTCATCACCCTCAATCGCCCGAAGGCGCTGAATGCGCTTAACTCGACCGTGATGGCGGAGCTGACTGAAGCACTCTCCGCATTCGGCAAGGACGAGGCGATCGGTGCGATTGTGCTCACCGGCTCGGAAAAGGCCTTTGCCGCCGGCGCCGATATCAAGGAAATGCAAGGCATCGATTTCGTCGAAGCCTATGTGAACGACTTCATTTCCGGGTGGGAGGCGATCGCCGCCACCCGCAAGCCGATGATCGCCGCCGTCTCCGGCTTCGCGCTCGGCGGCGGCTGCGAACTCGCCATGATGTGCGATTTCATCATCGCCTCGGAAACCGCCAAGTTCGGCCAGCCGGAGATCACGCTTGGCGTCATTCCCGGCATGGGCGGCTCGCAGCGGCTGACCCGCGCCGTCGGCAAGGCAAAGGCGATGGACATGGTCATGACCGGCCGGATGATGGATGTGGCGGAAGCGGAGCGGGCGGGGCTCGTGTCGCGCATCGTTTCGCCGGATCGGCTGATCGACGAGGCGGTCGAGGCGGCGGCGAAGATCGCCTCCTTCCCGCGTGCTGCGGTGCTGATGGCCAAGGAGGCGGTGGGCCGTTCTTTCGAGGGCACGCTTGCCGAAGGCCTGCGTTTCGAACGCCGGCTCTTCCATTCGTTGTTTGCAACTGCAGACCAGAAGGAAGGCATGGCGGCCTTCGTGGAAAAGCGCAAACCGCAGTTCTCGAACCGCTAGATCGCAAAAGGGGTGGGCCATCCGCCAAAATGCGCGTTGACTGGGGCGGGTATTCCGGTTATATGCCCGCCCACAGTTGGGAAAGCCTGATCATGGCTTCCTCTATTGCTCCCGAATTGCTGGATTGATGGTCGCAAGGACCGGCGCGGCAACGGCGGAGTTTGGTTCGAATTCGTAGAGAGGCATGAAATGGCCAATACAACTTCGGCGAAAAAGGCGACCCGCAAGATCGCACGCCGTACCGCAGTCAACAAGTCCCGCCGCTCGCGCGTTCGCGGCTTCATCCGCAAGGTCGAGGAAGCGATTGCTACGGGTGACGTGGCCGTTGCCGCCGAAGCTCTCAAGGCTGCCCAGCCGGAGATCCAGCGCGCCGCTTCCAAGGGCGTGCTTCACAGCAATACGGCATCCCGCAAAGTGTCCCGTCTTGCTGCACGTGTGAAGGCCCTTTCGGCCTAAGAAATTTCACAAACTGTATCATAATGAAGCCTGGTCCTCCCGACCGGGCTTTTTGTGATTCTCTCAGGCCTCCTTATATTTATCCGGCTCATTAACAATTTCGTGTCACCGGCGTGACAGAAAATATTGATATAAATCAATAACTTGTGAGAGGTCTATGAGTCTGTGGGTGACTTTGGCGATGGCCAAAAGCCCTCAGATCGAGTCAAGAACATTTTTATTTTTTCTGTGAACAATCGCTCAGAATGTATGTCATTTTTGAATCCCATTGATTCAACAGCGATTCTCCATGAAGGCCTCTGTGACATTCAAATCACGCTCGCGGAGTCAACGCCCGGCTCTTAATTTTGCGTAAAATTCATCATTGATCTTGGCATTTGATCCTGCCTAAATGGCCTTCAGCAAGGGGCGCGGGGATTACTTCAAAGGGCTGCCGGTAACCGTCAAGTGTACGACGGCGAGCAGACTTTTGCCCTTTGCAACGGGATCAACTCGCCCGTTTTCCTGATAACCATCGGTTGCGGTCCGGAAATTGGCATTTTCCGGAAACGGTCGATTTTTGTCAACGTAATCCGGTTCGGCACCCGGATGAAGGAGGTGGAAGAAGTTTGGACGGCTCACGATGAGGGTGAGGGCGTTCATATATGTGGGGTGGCTCCTGCAAGCGCAGACCGTTACGAGGCGGGCTGGGCGGGACTTTTGATCGGCTGCGAGGACGAGAGAGAGTTTTTGAAAAAAGGGGACGGGCGGCGACGGTTCTCAATGATTGGGAATGGTTTGCTATGCCTTGAAACGAAGTTTGTTCTGGCGGCGTTAACGAGAACCGCCAGGCTACGAGATTTGGAAGGCGGCGAATTATGCATATGAATACTATCTCGGCCCGTGCAGGTAATGGGGACCACGCGCGGCAGGCATTTGATCCAAGTTGCTCCCAGGCGGCAGGGGAAACGACGGAAATGAAGCATGATGCTCTTTTTGAGCGGTTCAGCGCACGTCTTAAGGCGCAGGTCGGCCAGGATGTTTATGCAAGCTGGTTCGGACGTTTGAAGCTGCATTCCGTCTCGAAGAGTGTTGTTCGGCTCACGGTGCCGACCACCTTTCTGAAATCCTGGATCAATAACCGCTATCTCGATCTGATCACCACTATCTTCCAGGCGGAAGATGCGGAAATCCTGAAGGTGGAAATCCTGGTGCGCAGCGCAAGCCGCAGCACCAAGACAGCTGTAGCAGGCGAAGAGCGCTCTCTTGCGCCGGAACCGGCCGTCGCTGCCTCTTTTCCGCGTCCTCAGGCACCCCGCGAGATTGGTAAGATTGCTGCTTTCCCGACCCCGGCGGCTTCTCCTGCGCGTTCGGCCCAGGCTCCGGGCCCGCTGTTCGGCTCGCCGCTCGATAGCCGCTTCACCTTCGAGACCTTCGTGGAAGGCCCGTCGAACCGGGTAGCGCTCGCCGCTGCAAAAACGATCGCGGAAGCCGGCGCCAGTGCGGTTCGGTTCAATCCGCTCTTCATTCATTCGGGCGTTGGCCTCGGCAAGACGCATCTTCTGCAGGCGATTGCCAATGCGGCGGTCGGCAGCGAGCGCATGCCGCGGGTCGTCTATCTGACTGCGGAATATTTCATGTGGCGTTTTGCGACGGCGATCCGCGACAACGACGCGCTGACGCTCAAGGACTCGCTGCGCAATATCGATCTGCTGATCATTGACGACATGCAGTTCCTGCAGGGCAAGATGATCCAGAACGAGTTCTGCCATCTCCTGAACATGCTGCTCGACAGTGCCAAACAGGTAGTGGTTGCTGCCGACCGCGCGCCGTGGGAGCTGGAATCGCTTGATCCGCGCGTCCGCTCCCGTCTGCAGGGTGGTGTGGCGATCGAAGTCGAGGCGCCGGACTATGAAATGCGCCTCGAGATGATCAAGGGCCGTCTGGAGACAGCACGGCAGGACGATCCGTCGCTCGATATCCCCGCCGACATCCTGAGCCACGTGGCCCGGAATGTGACCGCCAGCGGTCGCGAGCTGGAAGGCGCGTTCAACCAGCTTCTGTTCCGTCGGTCTTTCGAGCCTTCCCTGTCGATCGAGCGCGTCGATGAACTGCTCGCCCATCTGGTGGGTGCGGGCGAGGCCAAGCGCGTCCGCATCGAGGACATCCAGCGCATCGTGGCGCGTCACTATAATGTGTCGCGGCAGGAACTGGTCTCGAACCGCCGCACCCGGGTCATCGTCAAGCCGCGCCAGATCGCCATGTATCTGTCGAAGACGCTGACGCCGCGCTCTTTCCCCGAGATCGGCCGCCGTTTCGGCGGCAGGGACCATACCACCGTCCTGCATGCGGTCCGCAAGATCGAGGAATTGATTTCGGGTGACACGAAGCTCAGCCACGAGGTAGAACTGCTGAAACGGCTGATCAACGAGAACAACGCTTAAACATCCATGTTTCTCCTCTCGGTAGCGACGATCTGGGCCGTGGCGTGCATAACGCCGGGGCCCAATACGCTTCTGGTCATGCGTTATGCGCTGACTGCCCCGCGGCGCGTGCCGATCGTGGCGGCGATGGGAACGATCACGGGCACGTTTTGCTGGGGTCTTGCCGGCTGGTTGGGGATCAATGTCCTCTTCCAGGCTGCACCCTTTGCCTATGTGGCGCTCAAGGTCGTGGGCGGCCTCTATCTCGTCTGGCTCGGATTGAAGATATTCCTCGATGCGCGGAAATCGCGTCAGTCGGCTGACATCGCGGCGGCGCGTATCGAAGTTCCGCTGAAGACCGCCTATCGCATGGGGCTGGCGACCAACCTCGCCAATCCGAAATCGGCGCTCTTCGTGGCCAGCCTTTTTGCCGCGACAATGCCAGCCGGCACGCCCTTCCTCTATGGCCTTGCGGCAATCGCCGTCATGGTCACGGTTTCGACGATCTACTACACTTTCCTGGTCGCGCTGATCACTCACCGCAAGGTGGCGGCAGCCTATCTCAAAGCCAAGAAGAGGATCGATCTCGGCGTCGGCATGGTCTTTGTCGGCTTCGGCACCAAGCTGCTGATGTCGCAGCGCTGAGGATCATGAATGGCCGCCTCGAAAGATCCGACAGGCAGCTTTTATAGCCAAAACGCAGTGACCTACGCGGCAAGTTCTGCCCCGAACATGCGCCGCCTCGATATCTTCCTCTCGAAGCTCGCGCCCGGCGCCGTGATCCTCGAACTCGGCTGCGGCAGCGGGGGCGATAGCGCCGTCATGATCGCGCGGGGCTTCGACGTTATGCCGACCGACGGCACTCCAGAGATGGCGGAAGAGGCGTCGAAAAACCTGGGCAGGCCAGTCGATGTGCTGCGTTTCGGGGATATCGATGCGGTCTCGGCTTTCGACGGCATATGGGCCAATGCGTGCCTGCTGCATGCGCCGCGCGCGGAGCTTGGCGGCATCCTCGGCCGCGTCCATGAGGCCTTGCGGTCGGGCGGGGTGTTTTACGCCAGCTTCAAGGCTGGCGAGGCCGAAGGTCATGACGGCCTTGGGCGCTATTACAACTATCCGTCCAGGGACTGGATAAGTGCCGCTTACGGGGTTTTCGCCTGGACCTCTGTCGATATCGACGAAGAGCAGGGCAGCGGCTACGACAACAAGCCGACCGACTGGCTGCACGTTCTTGCGGTAAAGGCCTGAGGCCTCTCAGCAGGCGAGATCGGCCACCACAGCGTCGAGAATCAGCATGCCGGCCGGCGTGCAGCGCAGCCGCGAATTGCCAAGCCGTTCGATGAAGCCGTGCTCGAGCAGCCGCTCTTCGCGGACCGGGTCCGGATCGCGGCCGGAAAGCTGCTGCCAGCGGGCGAGATCCACGCCTTCCCGCAGACGCAGGCCCATCAGCAGCAATTCGTCGGCCTGTTCCTCGTAGCCGAGGATTTCCTCGTCCAGCATGCCGTGGCCGATGCGTTCCACCTGCTCCAGCCAGGTTTCCGGGCGCCGCTCGGTAGAGGTCGCAATCTTGGTTCTACCGCGCGTCAGGCGGCCATGGGCGCCAGGGCCAATGCCCGCATAGTCGCCGTAACGCCAATAGGTCAGGTTGTGGCGGCTTTCGGCACCCGGCCGCGCATGGTTGGAAACCTCATAGGCCGGCATGCCGAACCGCTCGGTAATCTCCTGCGTCGCCTCGTAGAGCGCCGCCGACTGGTCGTCGTCCGGCACGATCAGCTTGCCGGCCTTGTGCAGGCCATAGAAGGGCGTGCCTTCCTCGATGGTCAGCTGGTAGAGCGACAGGTGATCGACGGCATAGGAGACCGCTTCCGTCAGCTCCGCTTCCCAGGCCTCGACCGTCTGTTTGGGCCGGGCATAGATGAGGTCGAAGGACATGCGCGGAAAGATCTCCCGCGCCAGCCTGATTGCCTTCAGCGCATCAGCGACATCATGCAGCCGACCGAGGAACTTGAGGTCCGCGTCGTTGAGCGCCTGTACACCGAGCGAAACGCGGTTGACGCCAGCGTCACGATAACCGCGGAAGCGTGTCGCCTCGACGCTGGACGGATTGGCCTCCATGGTGATCTCGATACCATCGGGCACATGCCAGTGCCTGGCGATGCCGTCGAGGATCGCCGAAACCGTCGCGGGGTCCATGAGCGAAGGCGTGCCGCCGCCGAGGAAGATGCTGGTGACGGTCTTCGGCCCGCTCATGCGCCGCATCACCTCCATTTCCTTGAGGAAAGCGGCGGTGAAGCGCGGCTGATCCACCGGCTGGTGGCGCACATGACTGTTGAAGTCGCAATAGGGGCACTTGGCCGCGCAGAACGGCCAATGCACATAGACGCCGAAGCCCGGCTCGCCTGTATCGGGCAGAAGGGTATCGCGCAGAAGAGGAGCGGCTGAATTCAAGGCGCCTCAAGCCTCCAGGCAGGTTTCGACGAAACGCTTGAAGGCACGGGCGCGATGCGACAGCGCCTCGGGCTCGCCGGGTTTCCAGCCATGTTTCTGATCGCTGCTCATTTCCCCGAATGTAATATCATAGCCCGCCGGCTGGAAGACCGGATCATAACCAAAACCCTCGCTGCCGCGCGGCGGCCATGCCACCGTCCCTTCCACCTCGCCGCGGAACATTTCCGTGTGCCCATCCGGCCATGCGAGGCACAGTACGCTGACGAAACGACAGGTCCGTTGCTCCGGCCTCGTAGCACCGCGCTCCTGCAGCGCCTTCTCGACCTTTTCCATCGCCATCTGGAAGTCGCGGCTGCCGTCCTCGCGCTCAGCCCAGTTGGCGGTATAAACGCCTGGAGCCCCGTCGAGAGCATCGATAATGATACCGGAATCGTCCGACAGCGCCGGCAGGCCGGAGGCCCTGGCGGACGCAAGCGCCTTGATCGCGGCATTTTCCGCGAATGTGGTGCCCGTCTCCTCGGGCTCTTCGAATTTCAGTTCGGCCGCGGATTTCGCCGAGAAGCCGAAGGGGCCGATCAGTTCGGCGATCTCGCGGATCTTGCCGGCATTGTGGCTGGCCACGACGATCGTCTTGGTATCGAGCTTGCGCATGACATTTCCTATTCGATATCCCAGAGCCTCGGCTCTGCGCATTCCAGGCTGTTGCCGGCCGGATCGCGAAAATAGATTGAGCGGGCACCGTTCGGCCAGCGGAAATCGCTTTCGATCGCAATACCTGCCTTGTTGAGCTTTTCCTTGATCAAGTCAATCGCTTCGCCGGTCATGCGAAAGCAGATATGTCCCGGTCCGGTCGTTCCGTGGGGCGGGACGGGCAAACCTCCGGGCGGATGCGGCTTTACCGTCTCCGCCGGATTGAAGATCAGAAGGATGCCCGGACCGCAGCGGAAGAACACATGCCGGTTAGCTGCGCGAAGAACCTTTTCCAGGCCGAGAATGCCGCCGTAGAACGCCTCGGCGGCATCGAGATCGTCGGTGTAGAGCGCAGTTTCGAGAATGCCTTCGATCAAGCCGCACTCCCTTCGGCCTTAGCCGATCGCCTGCTTCTGCATCGCCACCAGTTCCTGCGTACCGTCTTGAGCGAGAGCCAGCAGCTTCAGGAATTCTTCCTGGCTGAAGGGCTTGCCCTCAGCGGTTCCCTGCACCTCGACGATGCCACCGGAGCCGGTCATCACGAAATTGGCGTCCGTTTCGGCGGCGGAGTCTTCGATATAATCGAGGTCGATCACCGGCTGGTTGGCAAAGATACCACAGGATATCGCTGCGACGTGATCCTTCAGCACCTTCTCGACTTTGATCATCGAGCGGGCTTCCATCCATTTCAAGCAGTCGTAGAGCGCGATCCAGCCGCCGGTGATCGAGGCCGTGCGCGTGCCGCCGTCTGCCTGGATGACGTCGCAGTCGACGGTAATCTGTTTTTCGCCGAGCGCTTCGAGATCGACGACGGCGCGGAGCGAGCGGCCGATCAGGCGCTGGATCTCCTGGGTGCGGCCGCCCTGCTTGCCGGCAGCGGCTTCGCGCTTCATGCGGTCGCCGGTGGCGCGTGGCAGCATGCCGTATTCGGCGGTCACCCAGCCCTTGCCGCTGTTGCGCAGCCACGGCGGCGTCTTTTCTTCCAGGCTCGCGGTGCAGAGCACATGCGTATCGCCGAACTTCACGAGGCAGGAGCCTTCCGCATGTTTGGAGAAATTGCGCTCGAACGAGACCTTGCGCATCTGGTTCAACTGTCTGCCTGAAGGCCGCATGCTTCACTCCCTGGATTTCTGTTTCCGCCTTCTAAGGCCCCGGCCAAGCTTTTGCAAAGAAAAAGGCCGGCAAGAGCTTGCGGGGCGACTGACTGTGGCGGCGGCGATTTTCCCTTTGGCTAAGGCGCGGGGAATGACTATATTTTCCGGAAGGATCAATGGAAAGGTGAAGGTTTAGATGGGATTTTCGGCATCGACGGGTAGGGACAGCGGCTCTGTGCTCGACGATCGTTCGCGCGAAATTTTCCGTCGCATCGTGGAAAGCTATCTGGAAACGGGAGAGCCGCTCGGCTCCCGCAATCTTTCCCGCCTGCTACCCATATCGCTGTCGCCGGCTTCCGTGCGCAACGTGATGAGCGACCTCGAGGAACTCGGTCTCATCTACTCCCCGCATATCAGCGCCGGCCGCCTTCCGACCCAGTCGGGGCTGCGCTTTTTCGTCGATGCCTTCATGCAGGTCGGGGACCTGTCCGCCGAAGAGCGCGCCAGTATCGATCGGCAGATCCGGCCCGCGGATCGCGATCAGCCGATCGAGAGCCTGATGGCGGAAGCAACCCGGATGCTCTCAGGCGTCTCGCGCGGCGCCGGCATCGTCATCACCACCAAGAGCGACCCGGTCCTCAAGCATGTCGAATTCATTCGCCTGGAGCCGACCAAGGCGCTCGCAGTGCTGGTCGGCGATCATAACCAGGTGGAAAACAGGATCATCGAACTGCCGGCCGGCGTGACGTCGTCGCAATTGACCGAGGCGGCCAATTTCCTCAATGCCCATCTGAGCGGCCAGACGCTGCCGGAGCTGCGCGGCCAGTTGAAGACCCTCAAGGACCAGGTTCAGGGCGAGCTTCATGCGCTCTCCCAGGAGCTGGTGGAACGCGGTCTTGCGGTCTGGTCGGGCGACAGCGAGGAGGGCAAGCCGACCCAGCTCATAGTGCGCGGGCGCGCCAATCTGCTCGAAGGCCTGGCGGACGTTGCCGATCTGGATCGCTTGCGGCTGCTTTTCGACGATCTCGAAAAGAAGGACAGCCTGATCGAGATTCTCGACCTTGCCGAAAAGGGGCCGGGCGTCCGGATTTTCATCGGCTCGGAAAACAAGCTGTTTTCCCTCTCCGGCTCGTCGCTGATAGTCGCGCCCTATCGCGACGGCGAGGATCGGATCGTCGGTGCCGTCGGTGTTATCGGCCCGACGCGGCTCAACTATTCGCGCATCGTGCCCATGGTGGACTATACCGCCCAGCTCCTTGCAAGGCTGTCGCGCTGAATTCGCGACGAGCAGGCCCCAAGTTTCCCCGCAAGCCTTGATTTTTTCACCTTTAACCTCGATATCGGGCACAAATCGAAGCCCTTAAATCAAGCCAAGAATAACCGGAGACCGTCATGACCGACGAAACCAACAAGAACGGACCTGACGCAGCTGCCGCGGAGAATACGGCGGAAGCTGTTGCATCTGCTCTTGAGGACGCGGCCAGCCAGAAGAATGCCGAGGCGCCTGCCGCCGAACCGGATCCGCTGGAATTGCTGAAGGCCGAGAATAACGAACTGCGCGATCGTTTCCTGCGGCTGGCCGCTGAGATGGATAACCTGCGCCGCCGCACCGAACGCGAGATCAAGGACGCGAAGTCCTATGCCGCCGCCGGTTTTGCGCGCGACATGCTCGCAGTCTCGGATAACCTCCGCCGGGCGCTGGACGCCGTTCCGACCGAAATGCGCGCTGCTGCCGATGCCTCGCTGACGACGCTCCTCGAGGGTGTAGAGATGACCGAACGCTCCATGCTGTCGGCGCTGGAACGCCACGGCGTCAAGAAGATCGATGCGGAGGGCCAGAAGTTCGACCCGAACTTCCATCAGGCGATGTTCGAGATCCCGAACCCTGCCGTACCGAACAACACGGTCGTCCAGGTGGTCCAGGCAGGCTTCACGATCGGCGAACGCGTCCTGCGCCCGGCCATGGTGGGTGTTGCCAAGGGCGGGCCGAAGGCGGAAGCTCCGGCAGAAGCCGCCGGCGGCAACAACGCCTGAGCCTTTGAAAATCGGGTGTCGGCCCGCTTTTCGCCTACGCCCGATGCTCAACAACCGCTGAAAACAAAACCGCGCGGCGCTTTATCAGCGGCCGCGCGGTTCGTTTCGTCCCCACGAAATGCATGTGCCGTCAGGCGGCGTGGTTTGCCTGCTCCTCGTTGAGGAAGGCATAGATCGCCGAGGCGGAATCGGTCTTGCGCAGCTTGGCGACGAGGTCCTGGTCGCGCAGTACGCGGGCGATCCGCGACAGGGCCTTCAGGTGGTCGGCGCCTGCCCCCTCGGGAGCGAGCAGCAGGAATACCAGGTCGACCGGCTCGTCGTCGAGCGCTTCGAAATCGACCGGTGCTTCAAGACGCGCGAAAATGCCCTTGATGGAAGAGATGCTGCTCAACTTGCCGTGCGGGATGGCGATACCGTGGCCGACGCCGGTGGAGCCGAGCCTTTCGCGCTGCAGGATGATGTCGAAGATTTCTCGTTCGCCCACGCCCGTCAGCTTGGAAGCCTTGGCTGCCAGCTCCTGCAACAGCTGCTTTTTGGAATTTACCTTCAGGGCAGGAATAATCGCATCTTGCTGCAGCAAATCTGCCAATGCCATTTCTCATCATCCTTCGTGCCGCAAGAGCTTGTGCCCTAGGCGAAGGGGAGCGTCGTTTCCGACGCTCTCCCCAAGTTTTAGTTCTTGATATTGGTGGAATCGATCCAGCCAATATTGCCGTCAGTGCGGCGGTACACAATGTTCAGATGTTCCTTGCCGGGGCTGCGGAACAGGAGAACAGGCTCGTCTGTCATATCAAGTGCCATGACGGCGCTTGCGACCGTCATCGTCTTCAACTGCTTCGAGCTTTCCGCGACGATGGTCGGCGCGAAATCCTCCGGCACTTCCTCCCCTTCATCCGGTACGCTGTCCATAACAGTGTAGGCAACTTCCGCATAACCATTCATATGGTTTCCGGCATGATGATCCTTGAGCCGCCGCTTGTAGCGACGCAGACGTTTTTCGATCCGCTGTGCGGCGGCATCGAAACTGATCTGCGGATCGTTCGCCTCGCCGGCCGCATGCAGGACGATCCCGGTATCGAGATGCACCTTGCAGTCGGCAGAAAAGCGCGAACCAGCCTTTTCCACGATGACTTGGCCTGAATAGCCTCCGTCGAAGTATTTTGTAACCGCTTCTCCGATTTGGTCCTCGATCCTTTGACGGAACGAATCGCCAATTTCCATATGCTTACCGGATACACGCACACTCATGGAGTTCTTCCTTCTTGTCGTGACTTGCGTGTTCCAGTCTACGCCAAGCCGTCTCCTCATCCAAGCCGTTCGCGCACGACTGGGCTAAAATGCTGCAAGCGGTGCCTGTCTGGATGATGGGATACGTTTCGTGCCATGTCCCGTGCAGTTGCGGCGGGCTTCTAGCGCCCGATGTTTTAAATGTCAACGGCGGCGAGCCTCGGGATTTCTACGTAGGCCTGTGGAAACCGGGCGTTCCAGTGGCGTATCAGAACGCCGCCACCCCGGCGATCGCCCGCTTTTCGCGCCGGCGCTGGACGGAGGAGGGGATGTTCATCGCCTCCCGGTATTTCGCAACCGTCCGGCGAGCAAGTTCCACTCCGCCGCGTTTCAGGCTGATGACGATATCGTCGTCCGACAGTACCGCGTCCGGCGTCTCCTGGGCGATCAGCAGCCTGATCCGGTGGCGTACGGACTCCGCCGAATGGCTGTCGCCGCCCTCTTCCGCCGAACCGATCGACACCGTGAAGAAATATTTGAGCTCGAACAGGCCGCGCGGCGTCAGCATGTATTTGTTGGAGGTGACGCGGCTGACCGTCGATTCGTGCATCTTGATCGCTTCCGCGACCGTCTTGAGATTGAGCGGCCGCAGATGATCGACGCCGTGCATCAGGAAGGCATCCTGCTGGCGCACGATTTCGGCAGCGACTTTCATGATCGTCTTGGCCCGCTGGTCGAGGCTGCGCGTCAGCCAGTTGGCGTTCTGCATGCATTCGGAAAGGAAGTTATGGTCGTCCCCGTTTTTCGGGCAGTGTTTGGATACCGTCTGGAAATAGGTGTGGTTCACCAGAACGCGCGGCAGGGTATCCGGATTGAGTTCGACCAGCCAGCTGGCGTCGGGTGCCGCCCGCACGACGATGTCCGGTGAAATCGTCTCCGACATGCCATGCTCGAAACTGGCGCCCGGCTTGGGGTTGAGGCCGCGAATTTCCGCCAGCATGTCGATCAGGTCTTCGTCGTCCACGCTGCAGATTTTCCGGAGGGAAGCAAAGTCGCGCTTGCCGAGCAGCTCGAGATTGTTGAGGAGTGCATCCATGGCCGGGTCGAGCCGGTCCTTCTGCCGAAGCTGGATCGCCAGGCATTCGCTGAGCGAACGGGCAAACACGCCCGGTGGATCGAGCGTCTGCAGCGATCGCAGAATGGCTTCCACCTTTTCGAGGCTCGCCCCGAGGCGGGCTGCCAGTTCCTCTATGTCACCGAGCATGTAACCCGCCTCGTCGAGCTGATCGACGAGATGTTGCGCAATCAGGCGGCTGGCCGCGTCGGTCATCAGGAAGGGAATCTGCTGGTTCAGGTGGTCGCGCAGCGTCACCTGGCCGGCGACGAAATCATTGAGGTCGTAATCTTCTCCGGATTCTCCGCCCGGCATGGATTTCCATTGGCTGAGCAGCTCCGGCGCATCGGCGCGCCGCGCCGGACCATCGTCGGGAAACACGTTCTCGAAACCGGTGTCGAGCCCTTCGCCGAGCCTTTCCGCACTGATGGAAGAAGAGCCTTCGTACCAGCCGCTATCGACCTCGGTTGCTGCCGAAGCCTCGCGGTCTTCGGTCGGAGCAAAGTCGTCGCCGGCATCGAAGCCTGTTTCCGCGTCGTTTTCGCCCCCGCCTGACGCAATTTCGAGCAGCGGGTTCTTTTCGACTTCCTGGGCGATGAACTGGTTGAGTTCGAAATGCGTCATCTGGAGCAGCTGAATGGATTGCATCAGCTGCGGCGTCATCACCAGCGATTGGGTTTGGCGTAGGAAAAGATTAGCGGATAAACCCATGGCGGACGCGAAACTCCCCTGCAATCCCCTTGAACCACCCGGTCATGGAGTGGTGGAAGCCCGCTTTCGGCCGAGCCCCCACGAGGCCAAATTTGCATCTGGCACAAGAATTGCTTTTTTGAGGGATTTGGTCAAGCGTTGCAGTGCGGGAAAGTAAATTTCCGTCCCGCAGTGGCCGGAACAACGCCTAGAGGCTGAATTTGTCGCCAAGATAGAGGCGGCGAACATCCGGGTTGTTGACGATATCGTCCGCCCGGCCATGGGTCAGCACTTCGCCCGCATGGATGATATAGGCCCGGTCGATCAGGCCCAGCGTCTCGCGGACGTTGTGATCCGTTATCAGAACGCCGATGCCGCGCGCCGTCAAGTGGCGTACGAGGTTCTGGATATCGGAGACCGAAATAGGATCGACGCCGGCAAAAGGTTCGTCCAGCAGCATGAAGGCCGGGTCGGTCGCAAGCGCCCGGGCAATTTCAAGGCGCCGCCGCTCGCCGCCGGAAAGCGCCACGGCCGCGGATTTCCGCAACTGGCTGATGTGGAACTCTTCCAGCAGTTCGTCGAGCTTGCTTTCTCGCTTGTCCCGGTCGGGCTGGTGTACTTCCAGCACCGCGCGAATGTTTTCCTCGACCGTCAGGCCGCGGAAGATCGAGGCTTCCTGCGGCAAATAGCCCACGCCCAGGCGGGCGCGGCGATACATCGGCATGTGGGTGACTTCGTTGCCGTTGATCGCGATCATGCCTTCGTCCACCGGCACCAGGCCGGTGATCATGTAGAAACAGGTCGTCTTGCCCGCACCGTTCGGTCCGAGCAGCCCGACGGCCTCGCCACGGCGCACGACCAGCGACACGCCGTTGACGACACGGCGCGTATCGTAGGTCTTCGAAAGCCCGTGCGCGACCAGCGTACCCTCGTAGCGCGCTTTATCGCGTACGACGAAAGGTTCTGGGGCGGGCGGCTTGCTGGCCGACAGACTGGAGAGGAACGGTATTTTCACGTCAGATGTCTATTATTGCTTCGGCCGGGATTTTGGATCGAGCAGGATCTCGACACGGCCGCCGCAGGCATCGAGCTTGGCCTGGCCGGTTTCCATCAGCACGGTGAGCTTGCAACCCTTGAAGACGTTGGGGCCTTCGGAGAGCACGACCTGCTTGCCCGAAAGCACGAAGGTCTGGGAGGCCATGTCGAACTCGCCCTTTTCGGCGGTCGCCTGCTGCGTCCCGGAGGTCAGGAATACCGTGTCGTCGAGAAAGATCTTGTCGATATTGGCATTGCCCGAGGTAACCGACGAGCCTTCGCCGGTATAGAGGACCGTCATCTTGCCGGCCTTCACCGTGGTCGTGCCCTGCACGACCTGGACGTTGCCTGTGAAGAACGCCTTCTTTTCCTGCTCCTTGATCTCGAGTTGGTCGCTCTGGATCTGAATGGGCTGGTCGCCGGAAAGTTTCAGGCCTTCCATCTGGCTGGTGGTCGTCTGGGCTTGTGCGGTCGCTGTCAGACAGGAGACCACCCCTGCCGCGATCAGAACTGCGGTATTGCGTATAGGAAGGCGGCGATGGGTCATGACGGCCGGGCTCTACTTGCCTTGGTTGCGGATGGTGGCTGGGTCGAGATGGACGCGAACCTGGCCTTTGAAGGTGATGGTGTGTCCCTTATCCGTTATCTTTAAAGACTCTGCAACAATAGAGCCTTCTTTCATGGAGATATCGACGTGCTCGGGCGAATTCATCACACCGGCGTTGATATCGAGATGGGCGGACTTGAAACGGGCGGTGATGCCGTTGCTCAGATTGACGTCGAACGGCGAGTCGAGATCGAGCATGTCGGTGCCGCGATCGAAGTTGGCGACGGTCGCGGTGACCCGTGCGATCACGTCGTCATTGACCGGCACGGCGGCCTTGACGTCCTCGAGTGTGATCATGTTCGAGTTCTTGATATCCTGCAATGCGCGGTTGGCCGTCATCGAGTAGCTGATGCCGTCCTTGTTGCGGCCCGAGATCGCCGGCCGCTCCATGACGATCTTGCCGTTTTCGATGCGGGCGTTCTCGATCGAAAGGTTCTCCGGCAGGTAGGCGCGGATGATCGAGACGCCGATGAAGGCGGCCGAAATCACGCCGGCCAGGATCGGCAGCAATATCTTGAGTTTGCGCACGAGAGCGGAATGCGCAAGCGCCACCTGATAGGCATCCGCACGCGGTTCCAGGGCAGCCGCAAAGCCTGCCGTTTTTCGAATATGCTGCAGCATAGGTGCCGGATAGTTCCTTAATAGCCCGTCTCCGTCCTCGTCTCGTAATAGAGCCGAGACGGGTGGGAGCTTTGCTTTGTCCGCCAATATGGTTTTTATTCATCAACAAACAATAACGGACAACATAAAAACGTGATGTGAGCCGCTGCAAAACGCGCTAGAGAGCCTATTTAGCAACGGCTGCGCATCTCGAAGGGTGATTTCATGGATCAAATGGCAATTGCGGACCGGCGTTCGCTGCGCCGCAAGCTGAGTTTCTGGCGGGTCGTCGCCCTCGTTTTCCTGGTCGGCATCGGCTTTGCGCTTTACCGGGTCGTTGCCGGCGAGAGCGCCGGCTCCGCCGTGCCCCACGTCGCCCGCGTCGAAATTTCCGGGATGATCACCGACGACAAGGAATTGCTGGAACGCTTGGACAGGATCGCTAAAAGCAGCCAGGCCAAGGCGCTGATCGTCTCGATCTCCTCGCCGGGCGGCACGACCTATGGCGGAGAGCGCATCTTCAAGGCGATCCGTAAGGTCTCCGAAAAGAAGCCGGTCGTTTCCGATATCCGCACGCTGGCGGCATCCGCCGGATACATGATCGCAACCGCCGGCGACCAGATCGTCGCGGGAGAAAGTTCGATCACCGGTTCGATCGGGGTGATCTTCCAGTATCCGCAGATCGACGAGGTGATGAAGAAGATCGGCGTCTCGCTCGAAGAGATCAAGTCGGCGCCGCTGAAGGCGGAACCGTCGCCCTTCCATCCGGCGAGCGAGGAAGCCAAGACGATGATCCGCAACATGGTGATGGACAGCTATACCTGGTTCGTCGATCTGGTTGCCGACCGCCGCAAGATGCCGCGCGACGAGGTCCTGAAGCTTGCGGACGGCACCATCTTCACCGGCCGACAGGCGCTCAGCGTCAAGCTGGTCGACAAGCTCGGCGGCGAGGAGGACATTCGCGCCTATCTGGAATCGCGCGGCGTTTCGAAGGACCTGCCGGTCGTCGATTGGAAGGAGCGCAACACCTCGTCGTCCTTCTGGTTCGCGAGCGCCGTCAGCGAGTTCTTCAGGCTCTCCGGTTTCGGCCAGGCGATCACTCCGGACGCCCTTCGCACCTTCGGGGCAGACAAGTTGTTTCTTGACGGTCTTGTCTCCGTTTGGCAGGTTGGGCGCGGTTAAAAATCCAAATTTTTCAGGGGGCAACCGTGATCAAGTCAGAACTGGTGCAGATCGTTGCAGCTCGCAATCCGCATCTCTACCATCGCGACGTCGAGAACATCGTCAATGCCGTGCTCGACGAGATCACAGATGCCCTGGCAGGCGGAAATCGCGTCGAACTGCGAGGCTTCGGCGCGTTTTCGGTGAAGAATCGTCCCTCCCGGTCCGGCCGCAATCCGCGTACCGGCGAGAGCGTTTTCGTCGAGGAGAAATGGGTTCCTTTCTTCAAGACGGGCAAGGAACTGCGCGAGCGCCTGAACCCGGGCCTGGATGACGAAGACGATTGATCTGCCTGCGCGGCTTTCGGCCGCCCTTGAAACCCCATAAAGCGCGCCTATTCTGCAACAGACGCTGGTAAAACAGCACGCAGTCGGTTGCCGGAGCATTCACATGGATAAGTTCAAAAGGATCGTCTCGCTCGTGGTCTTCGTGCCGCTTGGCATCGTGCTGATCGTGCTCGCTGTCGCGAATCGTCAGGTGGTCACCCTGGCGCTCAATCCCTTCAGGCCGGAAGACGGCATGCTGGCGGTGAGCGCGCCCTTTTTCCTCTTCCTGTTCCTGGCCGTGCTGATCGGCATGTTCATCGGCTCGTTCGTGACTTGGTGGAGCCAAGGCAAGCACCGCAAGCAGGCGCGCGTTGAGGCGCGCGAAGCGGTTCGCTGGCAGAACGAGCACAAGGCTGCCGTCGCCGGACGGCCGGCTTCGGCACAGCTTCCTTCGAAATAGATCCAGATCAGACCTGGGCGGCCTTGGCGACCACGGCCTTGTTGAAGTCCGCGAAGAACTGGCCGGCGAGCTTCTGCGAGGTGGAATCGATCAGCCGCGAGCCGAGCTGCGCGAGCTTGCCGCCAACCTGCGCTTTGGTGGAGTAGCGAAGCAGCGTGTCGCTGCCGTCTTCGACGAGCATGACCGTTGCCGAA
This sequence comes from Hyphomicrobiales bacterium, assembly GCA_900471605.1. GTDB lineage: Bacteria > Pseudomonadota > Alphaproteobacteria > Rhizobiales > Rhizobiaceae > Neorhizobium. The sequence continues at coordinate 180,115 of UCEY01000002.1, forward strand.
CCCTTGGCGAAGCCCGCAATGCCGCCCTTGCCTTCTCCCGAGATCGTATAGCTTTCCGGAGGATTGATGTCGGAGAGGGTCACTTCTCCGGAGAAGCTCGCGGAGACCGGGCCGACCTTCAGTTTGACGGTTGCGGCAAGCTCGGTCGGAGACTTCTGCTCGAGCGTTTGGCAACCGGGAATGCACTGGCGAAGGATTTCCGGGTCGTTCAGCGCAGCCCAGACGACTTCGCGAGGTGCCGCAATACGTTCTTCGCCGCCCATATCCATGTGATGATCCTCCCAAAATGTGGTTCCCAGGCGTTATTGCAAGGTACCGGTTGTTTGCCAAGTAGGACAAAGGGAGGGACAGCGGCTCGAGTAAGATCCGTCGAACAATGGTGATCGGCAGAATTCTTCGAGAGTGGCCGCTTTGAAGAATGGTTGGCAGATGTTATCTGCTGCGAAGGACAAGAACCAGGCGGATGAACGCATTGAAGAACAAGGAAAGGCGGCCGGTCCAGAAGACCCGGAGCGGGGCGGACAGCCGACCCTCGCGGGGGCACGCCGCCACGAAATCAGAACCTGCCAGGCAAACGGGCCGTTCTCAGGAAAAGACGATAAAACAGGCGCCGGCCACAGCGCCCGCGGAAACCCGCGCGCTTTTGCCCCGCAGCGGCGAGCGCCCGCCGGAACGCGTGCCCGTCATTCTCGAATCGTCCGGCGCCGGTGATTTCCACCTGATCGACAGCGGCAATGCGCTGAAACTGGAGCAGTACGGCCCTTATCGCATCGTCCGGCCGGAAGCCCAGGCGCTCTGGCAGCCGTCGCTTGCCGCCCATGTCTGGGAAAAGGCCGATGCGGTCTTTACCGGCGACACGGACGAGGACGGCATGGGGCGCTGGAGATTTTCCGAGGCGCTCGGCGAAACCTGGCCGTTGTCGCTGCTCGGCATCGATTTCCTCGGCCGCTTCACCTCCTTTCGCCATGTCGGCGTTTTCCCGGAACAGATCGTCCACTGGAAGTGGATGAAGAACCGCATCGAGGAAGCGAAACGGCCGGTGAAGGTGCTGAACCTGTTCGGCTATACCGGCGTCGCATCGCTGGTGGCGGCTGCCGCCGGCGCGGAAGTGACTCATGTGGACGCTTCGAAGAAGGCCATCGGCTGGGCACGCGAGAACCAGGCGCTTGCCCGCCTCGACAAGGCGCCGATCCGCTGGATATGCGAGGATGCCATGAAGTTCATCCTGCGCGAGGAGCGGCGCGGCAACCGCTTCGATATCATCCTCACCGACCCGCCGAAATTCGGCCGAGGCCCGAATGGCGAAGTCTGGCAGCTTTTTGATCACCTGCCGCTGATGCTCGACATCTGCCGGGAACTGCTGTCGCCGAAGGCGATCGGCCTGGTGCTGACCGCCTATTCGATCCGCGCCAGCTTTTATTCCATCCACGAACTGATGCGCGAGACGATGCGCGGTGCGGGCGGCGCCGTGGAATCGGGCGAACTCGTCATCCGCGAGGCGGGGCTGGACGGCAAGACGCCGGGCCGCGCGCTTTCCACCTCTCTTTTCAGTCGCTGGGTGCCGGCATGACCGACGAATATCAGAAATCCGGACCACGACGGGTCGGCCAGGTGAAGGAAGTCACCTCGCTTTCCAACCCCATCATCAAGGACATCAAGGCGCTCACCAACAAGAAGGATCGCGAAGAGAGCGGCACCTTCATGGCCGAAGGCCTGAAGCTGGTGATCGACGCGCTCGAACTCGGCTGGTCGATCCGGACGCTCGTTTATGCCAAGGCGGCGAAGGGCAAACCGTTGGTCGGGCAGGTGGCGGCAAAAACTGTCGCTCATGGCGGATTGGTGCTGGAGGTCAGCGAGAAGGTGCTCTCGTCGATCACCCGCCGCGACAATCCGCAGATGGTTGTCGGCATTTTCGAACAGCGCTGGAAAAAGCTCGACGATCTGAGGCCGGGCAGGGACGAGACGCTGGTGGCGCTCGACCGCGTGCGCGACCCCGGCAACCTCGGCACCATCATCCGCACGGCAGACGCGGCCGGCGCTTCCGGCGTGATCCTGATCGGCGAATGCACCGATCCCTTTTCGCTGGAAACCGTGCGCGCCACGATGGGTTCGGTTTTCGCGGTACCGGTGGTCAAGTGTTCGGCCGAGGAGTTCCTGAACTGGCAGAAGCGCTCCGGCGTCCAGGTCGTGGCCACCCATCTCGCCGGCGCGGTCGACTACCGCACCGTGGATTATACGAAGAAGCCGGCGGTGCTGCTGATGGGCAACGAGCAGTCCGGCCTGCCCGACAATCTTGCCAGGGCCGCAGATCGCACAGTTCGCATTCCCCAGCAGGGAAGGGCCGATTCGCTCAACCTCGCCGTCGCCTCGGCCGTGATGCTTTTTGAAGCCCGGCGCCATCTGCTGACCCTGGACGAGAAGAAATGACGACACGCATAGCCCTGCTTTCCCGGCCTCCGGTGGCACTGATCGTCATCGTCGTCGCGGTCATTCTCGATCAGGCAATAAAGATCGCTGTCGAGAATTATCTTCCGATGCAGGAGGCGGTACCGCTCCTGCCGGTTCTGGCGCTTTACCGCACCTACAATCTCGGCGTCGCTTTTTCGTTGCTGTCGGGCATGGAGAGGGAATTTATCGTCGGCATGCGTGTGTTGATCGTCGCTTTCGTGGTGTGGCTCTGGCGCCGCACGCCGAAGGACCGTCCTTTCGCCCATTCAGGCTTCGCCTTGATCATCGCCGGCGCGATCGGCAATCTGATTGACGGCTTCGCCTATGGCCACGTGATCGACTATATCCTGGTCCACACCGAGACTTGGTCCTTTGCCGTCTTCAATTTGGCGGACAGTTTCATCACCGTCGGGGCCGGCCTGGTGATCCTCGACGAGCTGTTCGGGCCGAAAAAGGCTGATCAGTAAAATTTTACCTGATTGCTCTATGGATTGGGAAAGAAACCTCGTTAGTCTTTCCCAATGCGAGATATCGCCGACATACATGAACGTATCTCCAAGGCGTTCTCTTCCTCCGCCGCGGCCGATATTGCCGAACCGGTGGCGGAACAGGTCGTGCCGGCGCTGGGATTGCGGCAGGGCGACGAAGGCAAGGCACCGCGCAACGCATTCGCCTCGCTGTTTTCACGGATCTCCGAATGGCGCCGCCAGCGCACCGTGCCCCGGCTCCAGCATGCCTTGAAGAATGCCGAGGCGGCCAGCGCCGCGAAATCCCGGCAGATTGCCACCGTCGTCCATGAGATCCGCACGCCGCTCAACGGCATTCTCGGCATGAGCCATCTTCTCGGCCAGACCAAGCTGACGGCGGAGCAGCAGAACTATCTGAGCGGTATCCGCCAGTCCGGTTACGCGCTGGTACAGCTCGTCGAGGATCTGCTCGATTATTCGACGCTGGAGGCCGGTCGTTTCCGGCTCAACAACCGGGCGGAGAACCTTCGCCACCTGATCGAAAACGTCGTCGAGATGCTGGCCCCGCGCGCGCATGAAAAGCGCATCGAGATCGCCGCCACGATGGCTGCAGATCTGCCCGATCTCCTCGATTTCGATCCGGGGCGCATCCGGCAGGTGCTTTTCAACGTCATCGGCAATGCGGTGAAGTTCACGGCTCATGGCGGCGTCCTGGTCAGAGCCCTGGTGGAGGAGGGCAATGTCGCCATCGCCGTCATCGATACCGGTCCCGGAATGGGGTCCGAGGAACTGGCGCGGGTTTTCGGCGAATTCGAGCAGGCGGGCTCTGCCGAGGCTCGCAGCGGCGGCACCGGTCTCGGGCTCGGCATTGCGTCCCGCATCCTGACGGAGTTCGGCGGTTCCCTTTCCGTCACCAGCCAGAAGGGCGCCGGCAGCACGTTTACGATCCGCTTTCCTCTCCGCTTTGCGGAAACCGCCCAGTCGGGTGCCGGCGAGCGTGGACAGTTGCTCGCCATGTCGCGGGTTCTGCTTCTGGCGCCGGAAGGGCCTGCGGCAAAAGCGACGGTTGCGACGATCGAAACGCTTGGCGGCCGCTGCCGGCATATCGCCAATACAGCCGATGCCCAGGTGTTGATCGACCGCGCCGAAGCGGGGCCGATGCCCTATACCGACCTGATCGTCGATCATCGGCTGGCATCTAACTATGCCAATGAGAAGGCGCATGCGCCTGTCCATCGCATTCTGCTCGTCAATCCCGAGGAGCGTGCATCGCAGCCGCAGGATTTCTTCGATGCCTGGCTCATCCGCCCGCTCCGGGAGAAATCCCTGATCGACGTATTGAGCGGGCGCCTTCGCGGCTTTGGCACGCGGGATGCGCTGAACGATAATCAGGCCATGCCGCCGCCGCCCGTCATTGAAAAACATCCGGAAGGGCTCGACGTGCTGCTTGGCGAGGATGATCCCGTCAATGCGCTGATCATCCGTTCGGTCCTCACGAAGGCAGGCCACCGCGTCCGCCTGATCGAGGATTTTCCCACTCTGATCAAGGCTGCGCTCGACCGGGACATGCCGCTCGATCTCATCATTTCCGACATGCATATGCCCGGAGGAGATGTGTTCAGCCTTCTGGCGGCCCTGCGCGCCGACGAAGAGAACGGTGTCCGGTCGCCGGTCCCGGTCATTGTGCTGACGGGAGAGAGCCGCGAAGCGACACATCGGGAAGCGCTTCTGAACGGCGCCAGCCGCGTCCTGGCAAAGCCCGCCGATCCGCTGGCGCTTCTTGAGGAAGTGCGAATTTTGGGAGTTCTCTCCGCCGAGCGCCAACAGGCGCGTTGACGCGATCATTCCTGGAACCTATTGTGACAGTGAATGTCACGTTCTTGTCGCAGAGAAGTGATTTAAGGCGGTGATCAAACCGGGACGGGGAGAATCACCTTGGCAATTGAACTCCTGAACCGTGAAGTGATACCTGAAACAACCCAGGCGCCGGCCTCTGCTCCGGTAAGCGGCGATGTCTTCGGCCGCATTGGCACGCTCGAAACGCGGCTTGCCCGCAGCGAGCGCGAGATCGATGCCGCGCAGGCGGTGCGTTATCGCGTTTTCGTCGAGGAAATGCATGCGACCTTGAGCCCGGAAGCCATGCGCAGCCGCCGCGACGTCGATGCCTTCGACGCGATCTGCGACCATCTTCTGGTGGTCGACAACGCAATCGAGGGCGATATCGAAGACCAGATCGTCGGTACATATCGTCTGCTGCGCCAGGAAGTGGCGCTGGCCAATAATGGCTTCTATTCGGCATCCGAATTTGACATCGAGCCGCTGCTTGCCCGTCATCCCGACAAGCAGTTCATGGAGCTCGGCCGTTCCTGCGTGCTGCCCGACTATCGCACCAAGCGCACCGTCGAACTGCTCTGGCAGGGCAATTGGGCCTACTCGCTGAAACACGGCATGAACGCCATGTTCGGCTGCGCGTCCTTCCCGGGCGTTTTGCCCGAAGAGCACGCGATGGCGCTCTCCTTCCTGCACCATTCTGTCCTGACCAAGGGTGATTGGGCGGTTTCGGCGCTGCCGGAACTCTATCGCTCGATGGATCTGATGCCGATGGAGGGTCTCAACGCCCGCAAGGCGCTCTCCCTGTTGCCGCCGCTGATCAAGGGATATCTGCGCCTCGGCGCTATGGTGGGCGACGGTGCGGTCATCGACCACGCTTTCAACACCACCGACGTGCTGATCGTCCTGCCGATCGCCTCGATCTCTGATCGCTACATCAGCCACTTTGGCGCCGACGCCGGACGGTTTGCGAGCTGAAGCGTTTCGGGCGGGCCTGAGTTTCACCTGAGGCCCGCTCCCAGTCGAATTCACGTTCCGGCATTGTAGGCCGCGATAGCGGCCATATTGACGATATCGCTGTCCTTGGCGCCCATCGATGTGATCTGCACGGACTTGTCGAGGCCGACGAGCAGCGGGCCGATCACGGTCGAGGCGCCGAGTTCCTGCAGCATGCGGGTGGAGATCGACGCGGAGTGGATCGCCGGCATGACGAGCACATTGGCTGTTCCAGAGAGCCGGCAGAACGGATACTGCTCCATCCGGTGCGGGTTGAGCGCCACGTCCGCAGCCATCTCCCCGTCATATTCGAAATCGACGCGCCGCTGGTCGAGGATCTTGACCGCCTCGCGGACCCGCTCCGAACGCTCGCCGATCGGCTGCCCGAAGGTGGAATAGGCGAGCATGGCGACGCGCGGCTCATAACCCATGCGCTTGGCGACACGGGCGGCTTCGACGGCGATATCGGCAAGATCTTCCGCGTTCGGCATGTCATGGACGGCCGTGTCGGCAACGAAGATCGTCCGGCCGCGCGCGATCACCAGCGAAACACCGATCACCTTGTGTCCCGGCTTCGGATCGATGCAGCGGCGGACATCCTGAAGGGCAGTCGCGTAGTTGCGGGTCGTGCCGGTCACCATCGCGTCCGCATCGCCGATCGCCACCATGGTTGCGGCAAAATGGTTGCGGTCGTTGTGGATCAGGCGCTGGACGTCGCGATGGAGGAAACCTTCGCGCTGCAGGCGCGCATAGAGATGATCGATATAGGCATCGACACGGTTCGAAAGACGGGCGTTGAGGATCTCGATGCCGGGACGGTCGAGATCGATGCCGGCCTTTTCCGCCGTCGCGCGGATGACGTCGTCGCGGCCGAGAAGGATGGCGGTGCCAAGCTTCTGGCTGGTGAAGGAAATCGCAGCGCGCATGACCTGCTCTTCCTCGGCCTCGGCGAACACGACCCGCTTGGGAAAGCGGCGGACGCGTTCGTAGATGCCCTGGGTCGTCGCGGCGATCGGGTCGCGCCGGGCGGAAAGCTCGCGGCCATAGGCGGCGAGATCGGTAATGTTCTTGCGGGCGACGCCGCTTTCCATCGCCGCCTCGGCGACGGCGACCGGGATCGCCGAGATGAGGCGCGGGTCGAACGGGACGGGGATGATGTATTGCGCGCCGAAACGAGGGCGGTTGCCCTGGTAGGCGGCGGCAACATCGTCCGGCACGTCTTCGCGGGCGAGATTGGCGAGTGCTTTGACGGCGGCGATCTTCATCGCGTCGTTGATCTGGCTGGCCCGTACGTCGAGCGCACCGCGGAAGATGTAGGGGAAGCCGAGCACGTTGTTGACCTGGTTCGGGTAGTCCGAACGGCCGGTGGCCATGATCGCGTCGTCGCGGATGCGCGCCACTTCCTCCGGCGTGATTTCCGGATCGGGATTGGCCATCGCGAAGATGATCGGCTTGTCGGCCATGGATCGGATCATCGCTTCGGTGAAGGCGCCTTTCTGCGACAGGCCGAACACGACGTCGGCACCCTTCATAGCCTCTTCCAGGGTGCGTTTGGTGGTTTTTGCCGCATGGGCGGACTTCCACTGGTTCATGCCTTCGGTACGGCCCTGGTAGATCACGCCCTTGGTATCGACCAGGATGATGTTTTCCGCACTGAACCCCATCGCCTTGATGAGTTCGATACAGGCGATCGCTGCCGCACCCGCGCCGTTGCAGACGAGCTTGGTGGTCTTGAGGTCGCGGCCTGTCAGCTCCAGCGCGTTGATCAGGCCGGCGGCGGCGATGATTGCGGTGCCGTGCTGGTCGTCATGGAAGACCGGGATGTCCATCAGCTCGCGCAGGCGGCTTTCGATGATGAAACATTCCGGCGCCTTGATATCCTCGAGGTTGATGCCGCCGAAGGAGGGGCCGAGGAAACGTACGCAGTTGATGAATTCGTCGACGTTTTCGGTATCGACTTCAAGGTCGATCGAATCGACGTCGGCGAAGCGCTTGAAGAGAACGGACTTGCCTTCCATGACCGGCTTCGAGGCAAGCGCCCCGAGATTGCCGAGGCCGAGGATCGCCGTACCGTTGGAGATGACGGCCACCATGTTGCCGCGCGTCGTGTAGTCATAGGCGGTTGCCGGGTTTGCGGCGATTGCCAAGACCGGCACCGCGACGCCCGGCGAATAGGCAAGCGACAGGTCGCGCTGGGTCGCCATCGGCTTGGTGGGAACCACTTCGAGTTTACCGGGGCGGCCTTCCGAATGGAAATCCAGTGCTTCCTGTTCGGTGACGGAAGCGCGCGAACGTGCGGCCTTCTCCGTGGCCTTGTCCTTGGCAGGCATGTCTCCTCCAGCTTTTTGTGGGCAGCCGTCCTCTAGGCCGCGGCAGATGTTGTCTTTCAGGTGCCTTCATCGATAGTGTCGCAAGTTCCAGCGCGCAACAAAAAATCGGTTCCGTGACACAGTTTGAAAGATTCGCCATCGACGCCTTGAACGTCGCCGAGCTCGCCTCGGAGGAAAGCCGTGCATCTGCCACGCCGATGATGGAGCAATATATCGAGATCAAGGCGAACAACCCGGGTTCGCTGCTCTTCTACCGCATGGGCGATTTCTATGAGCTGTTCTTCGAGGACGCGGTCGATGCGTCGCGGGCGCTCGGCATCACGCTCACCAAACGCGGCCAGCATCTCGGGCGCGAAATCCCCATGTGCGGCGTGCCGGTGCATGCCGCCGACGACTACCTGCAGAAGCTTATCTCGCTCGGTTTCCGCGTCGCCGTCTGCGAACAGGTGGAAGATCCGGCCGAAGCCAAGAAGCGCGGCTCGAAATCGGTGGTGAAACGCGACGTCGTGCGGCTGGTGACGCCCGGCACGATCACCGAGGAAAAACTGCTCTCGCCCTCCGAATCGAACTACCTGATGGCGCTCGCCCGCATCAAGGGGGCGGCCGAACCGTTGCTCGCGCTTGCCTGGATCGATATTTCGACCGGCGTCTTCCGGCTTGCCGAAACCGATCAATCGCGGCTTCTCGCCGATATCCTGCGGATCGATCCGCGTGAACTGATCCTGCCGGACACGATGTTTCACGATGCCGAGCTGAAGCCTGTCTTCGATGTGCTCGGCAAGGTCGCGGTGCCGCAGCCGTCCGTGCTCTTCGACAGTGCGAGTGCGGAAAGCCGCATTACCCGTTATTTCGGCGTCGGCACGCTGGACGGCTTCGGCAACTTTTCCCGTGCCGAACTCGCCGCTGCCGCCGCCGCCGTCGCCTATGTGGAAAAGACCCAGATCGCTGAACGTCCGCCGCTCGGCCGGCCGGAGCGCGAAAGCGGCGCCTCGACCCTTTTCATCGACCCGGCGACCCGCGGCAATCTGGAACTGACCAAGACCTTGTCGGGAGAGCGCGAAGGCACGCTTCTGAAGGCGATCGACCGCACAGTGACCGGCGGCGGTGCGCGCCTGCTCGCCGAACGGCTGATGTCGCCGCTGACCGATCCCGACCGCATCAACCGGCGTCTCGATTCCATCTCCTTCCTCCTCGAAGAGCCGTCGCTTTGCAGCGAGCTGCGGTCCGGACTGAAACACGTGCCGGACATGCCGCGCGCCCTGTCGCGCCTGGCGCTTGAGCGCGGTGGCCCGCGCGATCTCGGCAGCATCCTGCAGGGCTTGGAGGCGGCCCGCGGTGTCGTGGCCTTCCTCGACAAGGCCATGCTGCCCGAGGAACTGGGGCAGGCGCTCGACGACCTGAAGGCTCTGCCGCTGCATCTGGAATCCATGCTCGGCAACATGCTGGCCGACGAACTGCCGCTTCTGAAACGCGATGGCGGGTTCCTCGCCGAAGGCGCTCATTCGGAGCTCGACGAGGTCCGGGCGCTGCGTGACCAGTCGCGCCGGGTCATCGCCGCGCTTCAGCTCCAATATGCCGAGGAGACCGGCATCAAGTCGCTGAAGATCAAGCACAACAACGTGCTCGGTTATTTCATCGAGGTGACCGCCGGCAATTCCGGCACGATGACCGACACGCCGGAAGGCAAGGCGCGCTTCATCCATCGCCAGACCATGGCAAGCGCCATGCGCTTCACGACGACGGAACTCGCGGATCTCGAAAGCCGTATCGCCAACGCCGCCGACAAGGCGCTGACGATAGAGCTCGAAGCCTTCGATAGGATGGTCGCGGCGGTGACATCGGAGGCCGAGGCGATCAAGGCCGGCGCCCGGGCGTTGGCGGTGATCGATGTCGCGGCAGGCCTTGCCATGCTCGCCGACGAATGGAGCTATCGCCGGCCGATCGTGGATGCCTCGCGCATGTTCGCGATCGAGGGCGGCCGCCATCCGGTGGTCGAACAGGCGCTGCGCAAACAATCCGTCGGCCCGTTCATCGCCAACGATTGCAATCTCTCTCCGAACAATGGCGGCGAGTTCGGTGCGCTCTGGCTGCTCACCGGCCCGAACATGGGTGGTAAATCGACCTTCCTGCGCCAGAACGCGCTGATCGCGATCCTCGCGCAGATGGGTTCCTTCGTACCCGCCACTTCTGCCCATATCGGCATCGTCGACCGGCTGTTCTCGCGCGTCGGCGCGTCGGACGATCTGGCGCGGGGCCGCTCCACCTTCATGGTCGAGATGGTCGAGACGGCCGCCATCCTCAATCAGGCGAGTGACCGTTCGCTGGTCATCCTCGACGAGATCGGCCGCGGCACGGCGACCTTCGACGGCCTGTCGATCGCCTGGGCGGCGGTCGAGCACCTGCACGAGGCGAACAGGTGCCGTGGCCTCTTCGCGACCCATTTCCATGAGCTGACCGTGCTGTCGGAAAAGCTGAACCGGCTTTCCAACGCCACGATGCGTGTGAAGGAATGGGACGGCGAGGTGATCTTCCTGCACGAAGTCGGTCCCGGCGCTGCCGACCGCTCCTACGGCATCCAGGTCGCGCGGCTTGCCGGTCTTCCCGACTCCGTGGTCGCCCGCGCCCGGGACGTGCTCACCAAGCTGGAGGATTCCGACCGCAAGAACCCCGCGAGCCAGCTGATCGACGATCTGCCGCTTTTCCAGGTCGCGGTCCGCCGCGAGGAGGCGAAACGCGCGGGGCCTTCCAAGGTCGAGGACGCTCTGAAGGCCATCAACCCGGACGACATGACGCCCCGCGAAGCGCTCGACGCCCTCTATATGTTGAAGAAACAGCTCAAGGCCTGACGTTTCGCCGATGTTTTCCTGGGAAACACTGCGATCTTGGCGAAGGCGGAGAAGGGAAGGGAAGCGTTGTCCTTGCGGGGCTCGTCGATATCTCGCAACAACCTTTCGATCCGCATGCCTTTCGTCGTCGAACGTGATAAAGGCCTTCGCGATCATGATTTAGGCCGCTTTCACCGGGGCTCCGCGTGCTGTCCGTTCCCTTGCCTTTTCTTGCCGGCCTTGTTTTCGCGCTGACGCTCTACCGCAATCTGAAGGGTGTCGAAGCGCCTGGCTCGCATCGTTACTTCTTCGCGTTCCTCATTCTTTATGCCCTGCAGGGCGTGATCGTCGGCCTGCATTTCGGCTACGGCGTCAAGGCGCTCGCGCCGGTCCAGCCGGTTACGGCGGCAATGATGCCGCCGCTTGCATTCCTGGCATTCCGGGCTCTGATGGATGAGCGCCTCGAAAGGCCCTGGCTGCATATCCTGCCGCCCCTGGCGGCGGGTGTCGCTGTGGGGTTTTTCCGCGATCTCGTCGATCCGTTGTTGCTGGTGATCTTCTTCGGTTATGGCATCGCGCTCTGGCGCCTGACGCTCTCAGGCGGTGCGGACGTAATGGCGCAAGCCTCGCTTCCGCGCATGGGACCGGCCCTGCGCGCCGCCCGGTTGACCGCCGGCCTGATGCTGTTCTTTGCCGTCAGCGACGCCGCGCTGGCGGTCTACACCGATATCCATGGCTCCGGCCATGTGCCATTGGCCGTTACCATCATGAATCTCGCCGCGATCGCGGCTGTGATCGTCTATTATTTTCTACCCGATTTTTCACCGGCCAAGGCGCTCTCCGCTTCGTCCCCGGTCGAGCCGACGGAAGAGGACGGGGGCGCGTTATCCCGCATCAAGGCGGCGCTGGAAGATGGCGAGCTTTACCGGAGTGAGGACCTGAGCCTCGCGAAGCTTGCCCGCAAGGCGAAGCTTCCCGCTCGCGAGGTTTCCGCCGTGATCAATCGTGCGACGGGGCTCAATGTCTCGCAGTTCGTCAACGACCGCCGCGTTGCCGAAGCCTGCCGTCTTCTGGGGGAGACCGAACGGACAGTGATCCAGATCATGCTGGATGTCGGCTTCTCCACGAAGTCGAATTTCAACCGCGAATTCCGCCGTGCCACGGGCATGAGCCCCAAACAATGGAGGGGCGAGGCAAGGGCCGCGCAAGACGGCGGTGGGAAGAAAACGCGGGCTTGAACTTCGAAGCGCCAAGCAACAACTTTGAAACGTCCGATGATGATAATCATTGGTCAAGGTGCCCCAAAAAGATTATAGCCTCCCTCCGCAGGCCGGCACCGGCAGGATAACATGGCCAGACACGACATCGATTTTTCCGAACTTCTCGACGTGGCCCGTCTCCGGGCCGATTGCCGGGCAATCGTCAAAGACAAGGATCGCCCCCAGCTGGAAATGCGCGCGGCGCTGCTGCCGCTGCTGCGGCGGGCAAGCGTTGAGGGTCGCGAAAAGGCGCGCCAGCTTCTTGCCAGGGACGGCAGCGGGCTGAATTGTGCCCGCCGCATCTCCTGGCTTCAGGACCAGCTGATCCGCGTTCTCTACGAGACGATCGCCGATGGCATCTATGCGGAGGGTACCGATATCGCGGTGGCGGCGGTCGGCGGTTACGGCCGCGACACGCTGGCTCCCGGTTCGGATATCGACCTCCTGTTCCTGCTGCCGGCGCGCAATACCGAGACCATGCGCAAGGCGGTCGAGTTCCTGCTCTATGTGCTGTGGGACATGGGCTTCAAGGTCGGTCATGCGACCCGCACCGTCGAGGAATGCATCCGCCTGTCGAAGACCGACATGACCATTCGCACCGCCATTCTCGAAAGCCGCTATATCTGCGGCCGCGAGGCCTTGGTGAAGGAGCTCGAGAGCCGTTTCGACAAGGAAATCGTTGCCGATACCGGCCCGGAATTCATCGCCGCCAAGCTGGCCGAACGCGACAATCGCCACGAGAAGGCCGGCGACACGCGTTATCTGGTCGAGCCGAACGTCAAGGAAGGCAAGGGTGGCCTGCGCGACCTCCACACCCTCTTCTGGATCGCCAAATATTACTACCGTGTCCGCGAGACGACCGAACTGGTGAAGCTCGGGGTTCTCTCCCGCGAAGAAGCGCGCTCGTTCGAAAAGGCAGACGACTTCCTCTGGGCGGTGCGCTGCCAGATGCATTTCCTGACCGGCAAGGCGGAGGAGCGTCTGTCTTTCGATATCCAGCGCGAGATCGCCGAGAGCCTCGGCTACCATTCGCGCCCCGGCCTTTCCGCCGTCGAGCGCTTCATGAAGCACTACTTCCTCGTGTCGAAGAATGTCGGCGACCTGACCCGCATTCTCTGCGCGGCGCTGGAGGAAACGCAAGCGAAGGCGGCCCCCGGCCTCACCACCCGCGTCATTTCGCGCTTCACCAAGCGTCTTCACAAGATCCCCGGCACCGTGGAATTCGTCGTGGACCGCGGCCGCATCACGCTTGCCGATCCGAACGTCTTCAAGCGCGATCCGGTCAATATCATCCGCTTTTTCCACGTGGCCGACATCAACGGGCTGGAACTTCATCCCGATGCCCTGAAGCGCATGACCCGCTCGCTTTCGCTGATCGACAACGATGTGCGCGAGAACGAGGAGGCGAACCGGCTGTTCCTCTCCATGCTTACCTCGCGGCGTGACCCGGCTCTCATGCTGCGCCGGATGAACGAGGCAGGCGTGCTCGGCCGCTTCATTCCAGAATTCGGCAAGGTCGTGGCGATGATGCAGTTCAACATGTATCATCACTACACGGTCGACGAGCATCTGATCCGCTCGGTCGAAGCCCTGTCGGAAGTCGACAAGGGCAAGGCCGCCGATATCCACCCGCTTGCCAACAAGGTGATGCCGAGCATCGAGGAGCGCGAGGCGCTTTACGTCGCCGTGCTGCTGCATGACGTCGCCAAGGGCCGCCAGGAAGATCATTCGATCGCCGGCGCCCGCATCGCGCGAAAACTCTGCCCGCGTCTCGGCCTCAATGCCAAGCAGACCGAACTCGTCGTCTGGCTGATCGAAGTGCATCTGCTGATGTCGATGACCGCCCAGACCCGCGACCTGCACGACCGCAAGACGATCACCGATTTCGCCGAAAAGGTGCAGTCGATGGACCGGCTGAAGCTGCTCCTGATCCTGACCATCTGCGATATTCGGGCCGTTGGTCCGGGCGTGTGGAACGGCTGGAAGGGGCAACTGCTCCGTACGCTCTATTATGAGACCGAACTGCTGCTCTCGGGCGGTTTTTCCGAAGTGTCGCGCAAGGAGCGCGCCAAGGTGGCCGAAGAGGAGCTCGTCAAGGCTCTGGGCGAATGGAGCGCCAAGGACCGCCGGACCTATTCGAAACTCCACTACCAGCCCTATCTGCTGTCGGTCTCGCTGGACGACCAGGTCCGCCACTCGAAGTTCATCCGCGATACGGACAAGGCCGGCCAGGCGCTTGCCACCATGGTGCGGACGGACAGTTTCCATGCCATTACCGAGATCACCGTTCTGGCACCGGACCATCCGCGCCTGCTGTCGATCATCGCCGGCGCCTGCGCTGCGGCCGGCGCCAACATTGCCGACGCACAGATCTTCACCACCTCCGACGGCCGGGCGCTCGATACGATCCTGGTCAACCGGGAATTCCCGGTGGACGAGGACGAGTTGCGCCGCGCCGGCACGATCAGCCGGATGATCGAGGACGTGCTGTCGGGCAAGAAGCGGCTGCCGGAAGTCATTGCGACGCGCGCCAAGTCGCGCAAGCGCAACAAGACCTTCACCATCCCGCCATCCGTCATTCTCTCGAACGGCCTGTCGAACAAGTTCACGGTCATCGAGGTGGAATGCCTCGACCGCACCGGCCTGCTGGCGGATATCACCGCCGTGCTCGCCGATCTCTCGCTCGACATCCATTCAGCGCGCATCACGACGTTTGGCGAAAAGGTCATCGACACGTTCTACGTCACCGATCTGGTCGGCCAGAAGGTCGTGAACGAGAACCGCCAGGGCAATATCGCGGCGCGGCTGAAGGCTGTGATGTCCGAGCAAGAGGACGAACTGCGAAGCGGCATGCCGGCCGGCATCATCGCGCCGGCCCCCAATCCGGATCACGCGCCGCAGCCGCGCAAGTCCAAGGCAAGCGCGTGAGGCAGGTTTGATGCGCTCCCTGCGCCCGTGGCTCACCCCCCTCTGGCCTGCCGGCCATCTCCCCCTCAAGGGGGGAGATCCCATCGCGGAAGCGCCTCGCTTCCTGCAACCGGCGGAGATTGCAGTCATGAAGAATGTAGCCGCTCATTTGGTGGCATGTCGGCGCGCCTTGCCAATCTCCCTCCTTGAGGGGGAGATGGCCGGCAGGCCAGAGGGGGGTAGCCACAGGCCACAGCCCCGCTTGTCCGGCATAAGTCATATGCCGGAACCTGCCCGATGAGCCTCGTCAAGAAATTCGCGACCGTCGGCGGAGCGACACTCGGCAGCCGCATTTTCGGTTTTGCCCGCGAGACCTTCATGGCGGCGGCGCTTGGCACCGGCCCGATGGCCGACGTCTTTTATGCGGCCTTCCGTTTTCCGAACCTCTTCCGCCGGCTGTTTGCCGAGGGCGCCTTCAATGCCGCTTTCGTGCCGCTGTTTTCCAAGGAAATCGAGGCGACTGGCGTCGAGGGCGCCAAGCGGTTTTCGGAGGAGGTTTTCGGCGTTCTCTTCTCCGCGCTGCTCCTTATCACCATCGTGATGGAACTCGCCATGCCCTGGCTGGTCGAATGGATCATTGCGCCGGGCTTCGCCGACGATCCGGAAAAGACGTCGCTCACCATCCGCATGGCGGCGGTGATGTTCCCCTATCTGATGTGCATGTCGCTGACGGCGATGCTGAGCGGCATGCTCAACTCGCTGCATCATTTCTTCGCCGCCGCCATCGCTCCGGTCTTCCTGAACGTGGTGATGATCGCCGCGCTCTTTTACGGGCTCTGGATCGGAGCGGAGCCGCGGGTGATTGCCTGGTATCTGTCCTGGAGCGTGCTGGCGGCGGGTATCCTGCAGCTCGCGATCGTTTACGCCGGTGTGCGTCACGCCGGTATCAATATCGGCTTCCGCCGCCCCAAGATGACGCCGAACGTCAAGCGCCTCCTGGTGCTGGCGGTGCCGGCCGCCGTCACCGGCGGCATCACCCAGATCAACCAGATCATCGGCCAGGCGATTGCGTCCGGCAAGGAAGGGGCGATTGCCGCCCTCCAATATGCCGACCGCATCTACCAGCTTCCGCTCGGCGTCGTGGGTGTCGCCGTCGGCGTCGTACTCCTGCCGGAGCTCGCCCGCGCCTTGAAGGGCGGTTTTGCCAAGGAGGCTGCCAATATCCAGAACCGCTCGATCGAATTCGTGCTGTTCCTCACCCTGCCGGCCGCTGCCGGCCTGTGGATACTGTCCGACGCAATCATCCGCGTGCTTTATGAGCGCGGAGCCTTCTCCGCCGAAAATACCTCGATCGTAGCTTCCATACTGGCGATCTATGGCATCGGCTTGCCGGGCTTCGTGCTGATCAAGGCGCTGCAGCCCGGTTTTTATGCCCGCGAAGACACCAGGACGCCGATGCGGTTCACCATGGTCTCGGTGGTAATCAATTCGGGCCTGGCAATTTCGCTTTTCCCGCTGATCGCCGAACGTGGCATCGCGACGGCTGAAGCTGCGGCCGGCTGGACCAACACCGTCCTGCTGTTCGCGACGCTCGTCTGGCGCGGCCATCTGACCTGGGAATGGGCACTGGCGAGACGCACGGTCCTGCTGCTCGTCTCGACCGGCATCATGTCCGCAGCGCTGATCTATGCGCTCCGGTATGCCGGGCCGTGGCTGACCCCGGATGCCTTGCTGGTCCAACAGGTCGCAGCGCTCGCCTGCCTGCTCGTCCTGGCGATGGTCGTTTATTTCGCCAGCGCCTTCCTGATCGGCGGAGCCGACATCGGCATGCTGCGCCGGAACATCAAGCGGAAGCCGAAGACCTAGCCCCGCTTGCGTCGCCCGCAATAGGCCCATTGCCGCTGCGGTCCGACATCCACGTGCACGATGCCGTTGCAATAGCGGCCGATGCCGCCAATGCCAGGCGCGCTGGCCGCCGCCGCGAGAATGGTTCGTTCTGAAACGCCGGGAACCCGGATATCCGCCGCATAACAATGGCTGTGCTGCGATGTACCGGAATGCGGTCGGTGGCCGGACGTGACCATCGGCTTATGCCCGGTCTTTTGCGCGATATGCGCCAGGATCGCTCCCAGCTTTTCCGGAAAGCAGCTCGTGCGAACGCTGATCCGCTGGACGGTATAATACGCCGAGTAATCGTGCTTGAACGAGGAGCTCCGTCGTTTTTGAGTTTCGCCGGCTTCGGCGGTGACATTGAGGCCTAGCGCCAATAGGCAGGTAAGCGCGACGCGAAATAGGATGCGCATGGTAATCCCCCGAGATGAGACCGTGTCGTTCATGACCGGTTAACCGTGGTGCGCTTGGGTATTTCTTTTCCAAAAGAGGCGCCAATAAGGAGACTTTTGCTCGGAAATGGGAATACGGATGCCTAAAAGACTAACATTCGTTAATCTATTCGGAGATGCCGGGGGAAAAATTTTGCCTTTAGGCGTATTGACTTAGGAGCTGTACGCCGAATGAGGTAGCCGTTTCCCGGCCTTACCTCGAATGGTTATGGTGGCAGCTCTTTTGTCGCTGTAGTGTTTCGCGAGACCTCCTGAATGGGGTTTCGCACTGCGCCGAAACCGCCAAAATAGGCGATCTGCAGACGATCAAAATCACCCGAATCCGGAGCTTCCGCATGCCCATACAATCGCTGTTTCTCGTAGCCCTGATCGTCGATGACTATGACCGGGCGAAGGACTTTTATTGCGATGTGCTCGGCTTCGAATGCCTTGAGGACAGCGTGCAGCCGGAGGGCAAGCGCTGGGTCGTGGTAAAGCCGAAGGGCGGTGAAGGCGCGGCCCTGTTGCTGGCCAAGGCCGCCACTGACGCCCAGAAAGCAGCCATCGGCAACCAGACCGGCGGCCGGGTCGGGTTCTTCCTGAAGACCGACGATTTCGCCCGCGATCATGCCGCCATGACCGCCAAGGGCGTCCGGTTCCTGGAGGAGCCGCGGCACGAGGTTTACGGCTCGGTCGCGGTGTTTGCCGATCCCTACGGCAACACCTGGGACCTGATTGAGCACGCCGCTTCCCGAGCCTCTTGATACTCTGCGCTTGGCCGTGCATAAGCCCGCGCGTTAGCAACATGACCCTTCGGGTCTGGGGCCCTCCACCAGCCTAATTGAGGACGATATGAACAGCTTCAAGCCGCTTGTCTTTTCCGGCGTCCAGCCGACCGGCAATCTCCATCTCGGCAACTACCTCGGTGCGATCCGCAAATTCGTGGCGCTCCAGGAAAACAACGATTGCATCTATTGCGTCGTCGATCTGCACGCGATCACCGCCCAGCTCGTCCACGACGACCTGAGGGGCCAGATCCGCTCGATCGCCGCCGCCTTCATCGCTTCGGGCATCGACCCGAAGAAACATATCGTCTTCAACCAGTCGGCCGTGCCGCAGCATGCGGAACTCGCCTGGGTCTTCAATTGCGTCGCCCGCATCGGCTGGATGAACCGCATGACCCAGTTCAAGGACAAGGCGGGCAAGGACCGCGAGAACGCCTCGCTCGGCCTGCTCGCCTATCCGAGCCTGATGGCGGCCGATATTCTCGTCTATCGTGCCACCCACGTGCCGGTCGGCGACGACCAGAAACAGCATCTGGAACTTGCCCGCGACATCGCCCAGAAGTTCAATATCGACTTCCAGGAAAAGATCCGCGCCGCAGGCACCGGTGTTGACATGGTCGTCGGCGAGGAGCCGATCCACGGCTTCTTCCCGCTGGTCGAGCCCCTGATCGAAGGGCCGGCGCCACGCGTCATGTCGCTGCGTGACGGCACCAAGAAGATGTCGAAATCCGACCCGTCGGACCTGTCGCGCATCAACCTGATGGACGATCCGGAAGAGATCGCCAAGAAGATCCGCAAGGCCAAGACCGATCCGGAAGGCCTTCCGAGCGATGTCGAAGGCCTGAAGGGCCGGCCGGAAGCCGACAACCTCGTCGGCATCTATGCGGCCCTTGCCGACAGGACCAAGGCCGACGTTCTCGCCGAATACGGCGGCCAGCAGTTCTCGGTCTTCAAGCCGGCGCTTGCCGATCTCGCCGTGCATGTGCTCGCACCGATCACGTCCGAAATGCGCCGCCTGATGGACGACACGACCCATATCGATGCCATCCTCAAGGATGGCGGCGAGCGCGCCCGCGCCCGCGCCGAAAAGGTCATGGGCGACGTCTTCGATATCGTCGGCTTCCTGCGCTGATATCTTCCGGCACGGCTGACGCCACGCAAAGATTGCATACCCGCCACGGCATCCGTGGCGGGTTTTCATTTTTGCCGGTTGGTATAAGTTCCGCATCACGACCGCTTCGGTCGACTACATGCGAAGGAGGGGCGGCATGGTTTCGAAACGGCTTTCGCGGCTTGAGGGGCACCGGCGCAAGTTCATGGCGGTCATCGATGGCACGCCGGAATGCGAAAAGGCGGTCCATTACGCCGGACGCCGCGCCAAAAATTCCAACGGCGGCCTCGTCCTGCTGTTCGTTATCCCCGAGGGTGACTTCCAGCAATGGCTGGGCGTCGAGCAGATCATGCGCGCCGAGGCTCGCGAGGAAGCCGATGCGGTCATGGCGAAAACCGCCCAGAAGGTGCGCGAGACGATCGGTATCGATCCGGAAATCGTCATCCGCGAAGGCAACGCCAGCGAACAGATCATCCAGCTGGTCGACGAGGACCGTGACATCGCGGTCCTCGTCCTGGCGGCCGGCTCCACCAAGGAAGGGCCCGGACCCCTGGTATCCGCCGTTGCTGCCTTCCCGATTCCGGTCACCGTGTTGCCCGACACGCTGACCGCCGAGGAAATTGACGCGCTGGCCTGATTGCGGGCTTGATCTTGCGCGGGCAAAGGAGCACTTGAACGAAAAGCTGATACGGCTTATCTTCTTTTGAAGAATTCTAAATTTGCGAGGGGCGCTCCGCCCCAGGAGAGACGAGATGTTCATTCAGACGGAAGCCACCCCAAACCCGGCGACCCTGAAGTTCCTGCCCGGTAAAGTCGTCATGGACAAGGGCACCGCCGATTTCCGCAATGCGGGCGAGGCGGAAGCGTCTCCGCTGGCCGAGCGTCTGTTCGGCATTTCCGGCGTCACCGGCGTCTATTTCGGCTACGATTTCATCACCGTCACCAAGGAAAGCGCCGAATGGCAGCACCTGAAGCCGGCGATCCTCGGTTCGATCATGGAGCATTTCATGTCCGGCGCCCCGGTCATGGGCGGTGCGTCCACGCTGGCCGAAGCCTCTGACGAGGAGGGCGAGTTCTTCGACGAGGACGATGAAACCGTCGTCGCGACGATCAAGGAACTGCTCGAAACCCGCGTCCGCCCGGCGGTCGCCCAGGATGGCGGCGACATCACCTTCAAGGGGTTCCGCGACGGTACGGTCTACCTCAACATGAAGGGCGCATGCTCGGGCTGCCCGTCGTCGACGGCGACCCTCAAGCACGGCGTCCAGAACCTGCTCAAGCATTTCGTTCCGGAAGTGCAGGCCGTCGAAGCGCTCTGAGTTCGCCGGCACCGTTGAATGATTGTTCTGGCCATCGATACCGCCGGGGTGGATTGCTCCGCAGCGCTCTATGACAGCGCCGCGGGGAAAGTGCTGTCGGCCGTCACCGAGACGATCGGCAAGGGCCACGCCGAACGGCTGATGGCCGTCATCGACGAAGCGCTCGCCGCCGCCACTCTTCCGTTGAAAGCCGTCGAGCGCGTGGCGGTCGTCATCGGCCCCGGTTCGTTTACCGGCATTCGCGTCGGCGTTGCGGCTGCTCGCGGCCTTGGTCTCGCACTTGGCGTCGAAACGGTCGGCGTAACCACGCTCGAGGTTCTGGCGCGCAAATTTCTCGACGAACATCCGGGCCGGCCGGTCGTGGTTGCCATGGATGCCAAGCGCAACGAAGTCTACACACAGGCGTTTTCTGCCGGCGCCGAGGCGTTGAGCCAGCCTGCCGCACTTTCGCCGGAGGATGCTTCGGAGCTTACAAAGTCTCTTTCCGCAACGGCGATCGGTTCCTGGGCCGAGCATTCCCTTGGCAAGGGAGAGACTGAGTACGAGGGGCGGGACCGCTTCGACATCACCGTCGTTGCCCGTATCGCCGCCGAAAAACCTGCGGATGCGCAACGCCCTAAACCGTTGTATCTTCGTGGACCTGATGCGAAACCGCAGACCGGTTTCGCCCTTGCCCGTTCGTGAATGTACAGACTGCGCCGATGTTCGACGATTACCTGACCTGGAAGCCGTATTTCGAAGTCGTGCCGATGGAGGTCGGCGATTGCCTGGAAATCTCCGAGCTGCATGGCCAGCGATTTCCCCGCCAATGGAGCGATGGCGAATTCCAGAACCTGCTTCTGCAGCACAATGTCTTCGGTTTTGTTGCCCGCCAGACCAATGCGTTCTTTTCGAAGCCGCTCGGCGGTTTCGTTCTCTCGCGTGAGGCGGCCGGCGAGGCGGAGATCCTGACGGTCGCCGTCAACGAGAAATTCGGCCGTGTGGGGCTTGGCTGGCGCCTGATGCAGGCGGCTTTGCGCGAGGCGGCATCACGGGGCGGGGAGAGCATGTTCCTGGAAGTGGAGACAGCCAATCGCCCCGCCGTCGAGCTTTACCGCAAGCTTGGATTCCAGAAAGTCGGCGAAAGGCCAGCCTATTATGCCGGGCCGGATGGCAGGCGATCCACGGCGCTTGTCATGAGCCGCGTTCTTCGCTAGTCCGTTAGTTTCTACGCGAACGTTTCGAGGCCAAAACGACATGACAGACCTTTCCAAAACCCTGGAGGAGCTGTGTGCCGAAAAGGGTATGCGAATGACGGATCAACGCCGTGTCATCGCGCGTATCCTGCAGGAATCCGATGACCATCCGGATGTCGAGGAGCTCTATCGCCGTTCGTCCAAGGTCGATTCGCGCATCTCGATCTCGACGGTCTACCGCACGGTGAAACTCTTCGAGGACGAGGGGATCATCGAGCGTCACGATTTCCGCGACGGCCGCTCGCGCTACGAGACGGTGCCCGAGGAGCATCATGACCATATGATCGATCTCAACACCGGTACCGTCATCGAGTTCCGCTCGGCGGAAATCGAGGCGCTGCAGGAGCGCATTGCCCGCGAGCACGGCTTCCGTCTCGTCGGCCACCGGCTGGAGCTTTACGGTATCCCGCTGGACAAGGACGATAAGTGATTACCTGGGCCCGGATCGGCTTCGTTATTGTCGCTCTTTTCGCGGTGACGCTGATCCTGTGGCCGTTTCAGCTCCTGGGGCTCGCCCTCGATCTTAAAATCCGCCGGTATATCCCGCGCTACTGGCACAGGAGCGCCTGTTTCCTGCTTGGCATCCGTATTCATATCCACGGCAAGCTGGAGCACCGCCGGCCGCTGATGCTCGCCTGCAATCATGCATCGTGGAAAGACATTCTCGTGCTGGGGGCGATCGCCGACGTCGTTTTCATTGCCAAGATGGAAGTCTCGGAATGGCCGGTCTTCGGCACGCTTGCCAAGCTGCAGAAGAGCATCTTCGTGGTCCGCGAACAGAAGCGCCGCGCCGGCGACCAGGTGAACGAGATCGCCGAGCGCATGGCGGCCGGCGAGATCGTCGTCCTCTTTCCCGAAGGCACCACATCCGACGGCAACCGGCTTCTGGAGGTAAAGTCGTCGTTGTTCGGCGCGGCCGCCGCGGCCGTCCAGCATTCGCCGGAAGGTGTCGTGCATGTTCAGCCGGTGGCGATCGCCTATACCCGGATCCAGGGCATGGCTATGGGCCGTTATCACCGCCCGATTGCCGCGTGGCCGGGCGATATAGAGCTCATGCCGCATCTGCTCGGCATCCTGAAGGAAGGGGCCCTCGACGTGGACGTGGCCTTCGGCGAGACGGTGGAATTCCGTGCGGGAGACAATCGCAAGCATCTCAGTCAGGCGGTGACCAGCCGCATGCGCCTCATGCTGATCCGCCACCTGCGGGGCCGCGACTACGAAGCGCTTTAGGAAACGCTTCATTTCCGGGTCTTCTTGCGGTATGGAGCGAGCCATGAACGAACACGTCTCCTTGCCCCTGCCTGCCGACGAGCCGGTCCACCGCCCGAATTCCCGCAAGGTCTTCATCAAGACCTACGGCTGCCAGATGAATGTCTATGATTCAGGCCGCATGAGCGATGCGCTGGCGAGCGAAGGTTACGTGCCGACCGAGGAGATGGGGGAGGCCGACCTGATCCTCCTCAACACCTGTCACATCCGCGAGAAGGCGGCAGACAAGGTCTATTCGGCCCTCGGCCGCCTGCGCGACATGAAAAAGGCGCGCGCCGCCGAAGGCCGGGAACTGATGATCGGCGTTGCCGGCTGTGTTGCCCAGGCCGAAGGCGAGGAAATCATCCGTCGCGCGCCGGCTGTCGACGTGGTGATCGGCCCTCAGACCTATCATCGCCTGCCGCAGGCGTTGAAACAGGCCCGCGGCGGCAAGCCGGTGGTCGATACGGAATATGCGGTCGAGGACAAGTTCGAGCATCTGCCTGCAACGGAAAAGGCAAAGATCCGCGCCCGCGGCGTCACCGCCTTCCTCACCGTTCAGGAGGGCTGTGACAAGTTCTGCACGTTCTGCGTCGTGCCCTATACCCGTGGGTCGGAAGTTTCCCGTCCCGTCCAGCAGATCGTCGACGAAGCCTGGCGGCTCGTTGACGGCGGCGTGCGCGAGATCACGCTGCTCGGTCAGAACGTCAATGCCTGGCGGGCGGAAGGCCCAAATGGTGGCGAATGGAGCCTCGGCGACCTGCTGTATCGCCTCGCGGAAATTCCGGGCCTGGCGCGTCTGCGTTATACGACCAGTCATCCGCGCGACATGGACGACCGGCTGATCGAGGCTCATCGCGATCTTCGCACCCTGATGCCCTACCTGCATCTGCCGGTCCAGGCAGGTTCCGACCGTATCCTGAAGGCGATGAACCGCCGCCACACCGGCGCCGAATATCTCCGCCTGATCGAGCGCATCCGCGAGGCCCGGCCGGACATCGCCATCGCCGGCGATTTCATCGTCGGTTTCCCGGGCGAGACGGACAAGGACTTCGAAGATACGCTCCGCCTCGTCGAGGACGTGAACTACGCCCAGGCCTATTCCTTCAAATATTCGACCCGCCCGGGCACGCCTGGCGCCGATCTGACCGATCAGGTGGCGGAAGAGGTAAAGGCGGAGCGGCTCGAAAGATTGCAAGCCATGCTCTTGAAACAGCAGGCCGATTTCGCCAAATCCTGCGTCGGAAAGGTCATCGACCTGTTGCT
The DNA here is from genome assembly GCA_900471605.1 of Hyphomicrobiales bacterium. GTDB lineage: Bacteria > Pseudomonadota > Alphaproteobacteria > Rhizobiales > Rhizobiaceae > Neorhizobium. Next base: position 204,462 of record UCEY01000002.1, read on the forward strand.
GGAAAAGCCCGGTCGCATGCCGGGACAGGTCATCGGACGTTCTCCCTGGCTCCAGTCTGTGAATGTTGATGCAAAAACATCGCAAATCGGTGACATTATCCAGGTACGAATCAGTGGAACCGGCCCGAACAGCTTGTTTGCCGACCCGGCAGGGAGTTTAATAGGAGCCTGAGCTAACATCGAGGAGCTTGCCTACTTGAACGGACATGAATTGGTTTCTTCATCCGCGCGCCACCCCCGCACCGCCGCTACCGACGCCAATCACTTTGTCCTGACGTTCGAGAACAATAGGTTCGCCAGCGAGCTTTTCGGTCAGTTCGATCAGAATCTCAAACTTCTCGAAGAGCGGCTTCATATCGATGCCCGGGCACGCGGCAATTCGGTAGCGATCTCCGGCGATCTCGTCGCGACCAACCAGGCGCGCCGGGCACTGGATTTCCTCTATGAGCGGATCCAGAAGGGCGGCTCGGTCGATACTTCCGATGTCGATGGCGCGATCCGCATGGCGCAGGCGGCGGACGACCAGCTGCAGCTGCCGACGCTCGAGAAAAAAGCCAAGCTCTCCATGAGCCAGATTTCCACCAAGAAGAAGACGGTCGTTGCGCGCACCCCGACCCAGGACGCCTATATGCGGGCGCTTGAGCGCTCGGAGCTTGTCTTCGGCGTAGGTCCTGCCGGTACCGGCAAGACCTATCTTGCCGTTGCGCACGCTGCCCAGCTTCTGGAACGCGGTGCCGTCGATCGAATCATCCTGTCGCGCCCGGCCGTCGAAGCCGGCGAGCGCCTGGGCTTCCTGCCCGGCGACATGAAGGACAAGGTCGATCCCTACCTGCGGCCGCTTTATGACGCCCTCTACGACATGATGCCCGGCGACAAGGTGGAGCGGGCGATTACCGCCGGCGTCATCGAAATCGCGCCGCTTGCCTTCATGCGTGGCCGTACGCTCGCGAATGCCGCCGTCATTCTCGACGAGGCGCAGAACACCACGTCCATGCAGATGAAGATGTTCCTGACCCGTCTCGGCGAAAATGCCCGGATGATCGTCACCGGCGACCCGAGCCAGGTCGATCTGCCGCGCGGCGTCAAATCCGGCCTGGTGGAAGCGCTGCAGATCCTGAAGGGCGTTGAGGGCATCTCGGTGATCCGCTTCAAGGATACCGACGTGGTCCGCCATCCGCTGGTCGGCCGCATCGTCCGGGCCTATGACGCGCAATATGCCGTCCATGAGGAAAGCGAGGAAGTCGACCGGTAACGGTCGGCTCCAGACCTCATGCCCCAACTCGACATACAGATCAGCATTGAAGACGAGGGCTGGCCCGAAGAGCCGGCCCTTATGGCCTTGAGCGAAAAGACGCTCGAAGCAGCGGCCGAATTCCTGGCGAGGCAGGAAAAGCAGCCTTTCCCCAAAATCGCCCCGGAACTCTCGCTGGTCTTTACCGACGACGCGGCGATCAAGGAAATCAACGCCGAGTGGCGCGGCAAGGACAAGCCGACCAACGTGCTGTCTTTCCCCGCATTTCCGCTCGAACCGGGCAAGATGCCGGGGCCGATGCTCGGCGATATCGTCATTGCCCGCGAGACGGTCGAGCGGGAGGCGGTTGATCTTGACAAGAGTTTCGAGGATCATCTGACCCATCTGCTCGTCCACGGTTTCCTGCATTTGTTCGGTTACGACCATATGGAAACGGACGAAGCGGAAAGAATGGAAGCGTTGGAGACTCGCATTTTGGCCGTGCTTGGCCTATCTGACCCCTATGCGGGGCAAGACCCGATAGTATAGTCTGGACCAATGAACGACTTTTCGACAAATCCCGCCCGCGAGGGCAAGGACGCCGACTCGAGCTCCTCGGAAGAGGGCAGTAGTCCGTCTCGAGCGGAAGCCCAAAAACACCAAAGCTCTTTCTGGTCGCGCGCGGTCAGGCTGCTCAGGCCGTCGCAGGGTGAGAAGCTCCGCGAGGATCTCGCCGATGCTTTGATGACCGACGCCAATGTCAGCAATGCGTTTTCGCCCGAGGAACGGGCGATGCTGCACAACATCCTCCGCTTCCGTGAGATCCGTGTCGAGGACATCATGGTACCTCGCGCCGATATCGAGGCGGTCGATATGACCATGACCATCGGCGAGCTGATGATCCATTTCGAGGAAACCGGCCGCTCGCGCATGCCGGTCTACAGCGATACGCTCGACGACCCGCGCGGCATGGTCCATATCCGCGATCTTTTGTCCTATCTCGCCAAGCAGGCGCGCAACAAGCGGCGCACCAGTGGGCGTGCGGCACCCGCGCAGCCGATGCCGCTTGCCGCAGACAAGCCGGAAAAGGCTGAAAAGACCGTGCGCACGCCGCGGCCTGCCTTCGATCTCGGCCGTGTCGATCTCGAACAGACGGTTGCCGAAGCCGGACTGATCCGCAAGATCCTGTTCGTGCCGCCTTCGATGCTTGCCTCCGACCTGATGCAGAGCATGCAGGCCGCCCGCACCCAGCTGGCGCTCGTCATCGACGAATACGGCGGCACCGACGGTCTCGTCACCCACGAGGATATCGTCGAAATGGTGATCGGCGACGTCGAGGACGAGCATGACAACGAGGAAGCCCTGTTCTCCCGCACCAGCGAGGATGTGTTCCTGGCCGATGCGCGTATCGAACTGGAAGAGATCGCGGAAGCGATCGGTCCGGATTTCGACATTCGCGATCGCCTCGAAGACGTCGATACGCTGGGCGGCCTGATCTTCTCTGCCCTTGGCCGTATTCCGGTGCGCGGCGAAGTGGTGCAGGCGGTGCCGGGCTTCGAATTCCAGATCCTGGAAGCCGACCCTCGCCGCATCAAGCGCGTGCGGATCCTGCGCAAGCGGGCACTCACCCGCCGCCGTCAGAAAGGCGAGGGCGAAATGCTGCTCACCGATCAGACACCGACCACCGTCTTGCTACCCGCCCCATCCGCCCAGGATGCCGATCGGCCCAATCATCAGGCCGGATGATGATCCCGCAGGCGTCCGCGCCGCTTTGACCTCACGACAAGCCCGCCTTTTTTTGAAAGACTGCAGCGGCTGATTCGGGGCGGAAGGGAACATAGATGGTGCGGCTGGCGGGCAGGATCATGCTTCTCTGGGGCTTCCCGCGCATCGTCGTCGCTTTCCTGGCAGGCGCGCTCGGCGCACTCGCGCTACCGCCCTTCGGCTTCTTTGCGGCGCTCTTCGTCTCCTTCACGCTGCTTGTCTGGCTGATCGACGGTTCGACCGGCCATCCGGATGGAGGCTGGTTTGCGCGGTTCCTCTCGGCCTTCTGGATCGGTTGGGTCTTCGGTTTCGGGTATTTCGTCGCCGGCCTCTGGTGGCTCGGCAATGCGCTCCTGGTGGAAGCGGACGAATTCGCCTGGGCCCTGCCGCTCGCGGTTCTCGGCCTGCCGGCCTATCTCGCCCTCTTCTATGGCCTCGCGACGGCGGTCGCGCGCATCTTCTGGTCCGACGGTTTCGGGCGGATCGCCTCGCTCGCCTTCGGTTTCGGCCTTGCCGAATGGCTACGCGGCTTCGTTGCCACCGGCTTTCCCTGGAATGCGATCGGTTACGGCGCAATGCCCATGCCGCTGATGATGCAGTCCGCAGCCTTCCTCGGCATTTTCGGCGTGACCGTGCTCGCCGTCTTCGTGTTTTCAGCCCCCGCCCTGATCGCCACCGGAAAGGGCATGAAGATCGGTTTGACGCTGGCGGTCCTGCTGTTGGCCGCCCATCTCGGTTATGGCGCCTATCGGCTTCGCGTCGCCGATGCCGCTCCGGCTCCGTCCGCCGACAGCCAGCCTGTCGTCCGCATCGTGCAGCCGGTGATCGACCAGGCGCGAAAGCTGGACGATGCCGAACGCGCGGCAATCTTCGAGGAGCATCTGGCGCTATCTGCCTTGCCGCCGCAAGACGGTGGCAAGCGACCGGATATAGTCGTCTGGCCGGAAACCTCGGTGCCCTTCATTCTGACCCAGAACCCGGACGCGTTGACCCGCATCGCCGAGGTGCTGCAGGACGGCCAGGTTCTGATCACCGGTGCGGTCCGCTCGGAAGATGCAGGTGCGGGCTCCGCGCCGCGTTTTTACAATTCCATCTATGTGATCGACAGCGAAGGCCAGATCGTCTCGGCGTCCGACAAGGTGCATCTCGTCCCGTTCGGGGAATACGTCCCCTACGAGGATCTGCTGCGCAATCTCGGAATCCCCGATGCCATCGCCATGCCGGGCGGGTTCAGTGCCGCGCCGGTACGCGCCATGCTGACCTTGCCTGGCGGCAGGACCTTCTATCCGCTGATCTGTTACGAGGCGATCTTCCCGAACGAAATCGGGCAGGAGGTGGAGCGTGCGAGCGCACTGCTGAACGTCACCAATGACGGCTGGTTTGGAGCGACGCCAGGGCCTTACCAACACTTCCAGCAGGCCAGAATCCGTGCGGTCGAAAACGGCCTGCCACTGATTCGCGGGGCAAATACCGGGGTTTCAGCGGTTGTCGACCCCTTCGGAAGGCTAATACGCGCTATGGATTACAATCAAAAAGGCGTGATAGACGCAACCTTGGGAAGTATTTCAATCCCGCATTGGGATGCGCGCGCTCGGGAACAGCACTTCTGGTTGGTTCTTTTGCTCATGTTGTTGATTGCAGCCGTCTCGCGCGTTGGTTTTAATTTTCGGACGAATTGACCAAAAACCCCTAAAATTGCATAGTGGTCCCAGCCTTTCGTCTCGCCATATGCTTCAAACGTTGAGCCTGTTGTGACCAGCCGCACGAAGTGTATCTCCACACGCAGACCGGGTTGTGAGGATTGAACAACAAACGTCGTCAGGACATCGTTATGATTGAAAACAAAAAGAAGCCGAACCCGATCGATATTCATGTCGGGAGCCGGATTCGCCTTCGCCGGACCATGCTCGGAATGAGCCAGGAAAAGCTGGGTGAAAGCCTTGGCATTACGTTCCAGCAGATCCAGAAATACGAGAAGGGCACCAACCGCGTTGGCGCCAGCCGTCTGCAGAACATTTCCAGCATTCTCAACGTGCCGGTGTCCTTTTTCTTCGAGGATGCGCCGGGCGATCAGGGCGGCGGCCAGGGCGGCATGGCGGAGGCCTCGAGCTCCAACTACGTGGTCGATTTCCTCTCGTCTTCCGAGGGCCTGCAACTCAATCGGGCTTTCGTGAAGATTTCCGATCCGAAAGTTCGTCGGCGTGTGGTTGATCTCGTCAAGGCTCTGGCAGCGGACGCCGAGGGCGAGTAACGCTCCTTCGATAGCAGCATGGAAGCGGCCTCAGGGCCGCTTTTTTGTTGCCTGCTGCACAGATCGGAGTGTTGCGGGAATGTCCGGATTGCACACATAAAGATATATTTATGTCGTTGTACGCTTGTTTTTCTCGCTGGAAATCACTAACAAAGGTGCGTTCGTTTCTTTGAGGGGAATCCCGTAATGCGCGCAAGTTATCTGTTCACCAGCGAGTCCGTGGCCGAGGGCCATCCGGACAAGGTTTGTGATCGTATCTCCGATGAAATTGTAGATCTTGTGTACCGCGAAGCGGCCAAGACCGGCGTCGATCCCTGGACCGTGCGCATTGCCTGCGAGACGCTCGCGACCACGAATCGCGTGGTCATTGCCGGCGAAGTCCGCCTGCCGCCGAGCCTGATGAAGAAGGACAAGGACGGCAACGACGTCATCAATCCCTCGAAGTTCAAGTCGGCCGCCCGTAAGGCGATCCGCGACATTGGCTACGAGCAGGACGGTTTCCACTGGAAGACCGCCAAGATCGACGTGCTGCTGCACTCCCAGTCCGCAGATATCGCGCAGGGCGTCGACAGCGCTGCCGACAAGCAGGGCGATGAAGGGGCCGGCGACCAGGGCATCATGTTCGGTTACGCCTGCAAGGAAACGCCGGACCTCATGCCGGCGCCGATCTATTATTCCCACAAGATCCTGCAGCTGCTCGCCACCGCCCGCAAGAAGGGCGAGGGTGATGCCGGCAAGCTCGGTCCGGACGCCAAGAGCCAGGTGACTGTACGCTATGAGAACGGCAAGCCAGCCGCCGTCGACTCGATCGTTCTGTCCACCCAGCACCTCGACGGCAGCTGGGATTCCAAGAAGGTCCGCCAGGTCGTTGAGCCCTATATCCGCGAAGCCCTCGGTGACCTGCCGATCGACAAGGATTGCAAGTGGTACATCAACCCGACCGGCAAGTTCGTCATCGGCGGCCCGGATGGTGACGCTGGCCTGACCGGCCGCAAGATCATCGTCGACACCTACGGCGGTGCGGCTCCCCACGGCGGCGGCGCATTCTCCGGCAAGGACACGACCAAGGTCGACCGTTCGGCCGCCTATGCTGCCCGCTACCTGGCGAAGAACGTCGTCGCTGCCGGCATTGCCGACCGCTGCACGATCCAGATTTCCTACGCAATCGGCATCGCCCAGCCGCTGTCGATCTATGTCGACTTGCACGGCACTGGCAAGGGCACGACGGAAGACCAGGTGGAAACCGCTATCCGCAAGGTCATGGACCTGTCGCCGACCGGTATCCGCCGCCATCTCGACCTCAACAAGCCGATCTACGCCAAGACCTCCGCTTACGGTCACTTCGGCCGCAAGTCCGGCCGCGACGGCTCCTTCTCCTGGGAGAAGACGGATCTGGTGAAGCCGCTCAAGGACGCCCTGAAGGAAGATACCCTCAAGGCCGCCTGATCGGCCTTTACGGATAGCTCCATAAAACTGTAAAGCGGGTGCCTCCTGACGGAGACGCCCGCTTTTATCGTGAGAGACCAGCCTATGACCGAACCGCAGCACCCGAGCCGCAGCACCGAAGCCTTTTTCGGACGCCGCAAGGGCAAGCAGCTCCGCGAGCGCCAGGCGGAAGGCATCGCTACCCTGCTGCCAGCGCTGAAGCTCGATCTTCAGGCTCCCGCACCGGCAACGCTTTCAGAGATTTTTCCCATTCCGGTGGAGGAACTGCGGCTGGAGATCGGCTTCGGCGGCGGCGAGCATCTGGTCCACCGTGCCCAGGAAAATCCGCAGACGGGTTTCATCGGCGTCGAGCCCTTCGTCAATTCCATGGCGAAACTTCTGTCGCGGGTGGACGAACTGGGACTGAAGAACATCCGGGTTTATGACGACGACGCCACGCAGGTGCTGGACTGGCTGCCGGATGCCTCGCTCGATCGTATCGACCTGCTTTATCCGGATCCCTGGCCGAAGCGGAAACACTGGAAAAGGCGGTTTGTCTCTGAGGTCAATCTCGACCGCTTCCACCGCGTGCTGAAGCCGGGCGGTCTATTTCTGTTCGCATCCGACATCGACACTTATGTCAACTGGACGCTGACCCATTGCCGCGACCATGGCGGTTTTCAATGGCAGGCGGAGCAATCCTCGGACTGGCTGACGCCCTTCGCCGGCTGGCCCGGTACGCGATACGAAAACAAGGCTCGCCGGGAGGGCCGCTCCTCGGCCTATCTGACGTTCAGGAGAACCTGAAAGGTCAGTGGAGGCTGACGGTCTTCAGGTCGTCTTCAGCTGCCTTGAAGAAGGTGCTGGAGCGATTGTCGGTCAGAAGAATCGGCGTGCCATCTGCGCCGAACAGGGCCCAAAGATCGAGACTGGGATCGATATCCGGGGCTTCGGGGAAGCAGCGGGACACTTCGTCCGACCGCATCTTGCGAATATATCCGACCTCTCCAGCACCCAGATGAGCAAGTTCGGACAGCGTCAAACGCGTATTCGCTTCTTTCAGGAGCATTCCAGCCTCCAGCATTGAGGGGCAACGGCATTGGCGCCGTTGACCTACTCTGAGACGGAAATGTTAATTTTTCGCACCATGCGGGCGGGCTCCGGCCGGATAAGGTCAACGGAGAGCAGGCCGTTCTTGAGCCAGGCGCCGGAAACCTGCATTCCGTCGGCGAGCACGAACACGCGCTGGAACTGCCGCGCCGCAATGCCGCGGTAAAGATAGTTGCGATCGCCCTGCTCGGTCTGGCGTCCACGGATGACAAGCTGGTTTTCTTCCGTCGTCACATCCAGCTCGGCCTCGGAAAAGCCGGCGACGGCCAGCGTGATTCGCAGCCGTTCAGGTGCGCCTGAAGCGTCCTCGCGAATACGTTCGATGTTATAGGGGGGATAACCGTCATTCGCCTTGGCAAGGCGTTCGAGGGTTTTCTCCATGGCGTCGAAGCCCAGCAACAAAGGGCTCGCAAACGGCGTCATTCGGCTCATCGTCCAGTCCTTGCAACAAGCGACCATGTCGACGCCCGCCATGCGGCCCGCCAACCTAGCCGTTATATGGGAGGTTGCTGCAGCGACCGCAAGGACGGGCACCGGGCCAGATGGTCACGATTGCTCTATGCAGGCCATGCAATACCTGACAGAACGCAAGGTTGTGAAATAACAGCCGCGGAGAAACGGGAGCATTCATGCAGCGCAGGAAAATCATCATCGATACCGATCCGGGCCAGGACGATGCCGCGGCGATCATGCTTGCCCTGGCAAGTCCCGACGAGATCGAGGTGCTCGGCCTCTGCGCGGTCGCCGGAAACGTCCCGCTTTCCTACACCAGCCGCAACCTCCGGATCGTCTGCGAACTCTGCGGCAGGCCGGATGTGCCGGTCTATGAAGGTGCGCTGAAGCCGACGATGCGGCCACAGGTGACTGCGGAGCACGTTCACGGCAGGACCGGCCTCGACGGCATCGAACTTCCTGAGCCGGCCATGCCGGTGAAACCCACGCATGCGGTCGACTTCATCATCGAGACCCTGCGCACGGAGCCGGCAGGGACGGTGACGCTCTGCACGCTCGGGCCGCTCACCAATATCGCGCTCGCCCTCGAGAAGGCACCGGATATCGCGGCACGCGTCCAGCAGCTGGTGATGATGGGCGGCGGCTTTTTCGAGGGCGGCAACATCACGCCGGCTGCCGAATTCAACATCTATGTCGATCCGCAGGCGGCGAAGACCGTATTCGCATCAGGCATGCCGATCGTCATGATGCCGCTCGACGTCACGCATCAATTGCTGACGACGAAAGCCCGTGTCGAGAAGATCGCCGCGCTCCGCACCGGCCCAGCGGAGGTGCTGGTCGCCTGGCTCGCCTTTTTCGAGCGCTTCGACATCGAAAAATACGGCTCGGATGGTGGGCCGCTGCATGATCCGACGGTTATCGCTTACCTTCTCAAGCCGGAGCTTTTCGCGGGCCGCGACTGCAATGTCGAGATCGAGACGCAGTCGGAGCTGACGGTCGGCATGACGGTGGTCGATTGGTGGCGCGTCTCCGGCCGCAAGCCGAACGCCAGGGTGATGCGCGATGTCGATGCCGACGGCTTTTTCGAATTGCTGACGGAACGGGTCGCCCGCCTCTGAGGCGGAAAAGTAGCAAGAAAAAAGCCGCCGGGTACGGCGGCTTTTTATATCTTCGGCTTCAGGTGCGATCAGAATTCCTGCCAGTCGTCGGATGCGACGGCGGCTGAACCATGGGAGATCGCAGCCCTTGGCGCCGGCTTGGCACGCAGAGCCGGGGCCGGAGTCGGTGCCGGCTGGCTTGCCCGCGGCGCCCGCATGGTCTGGGCCACCTGACGCAGTGCCTGCGGCGCATTTTGGGTGTGGCCCGCAGCATGCGCGGAGACGCGGAACCGGGCGACCAGCGTCTTCAGCGTTTCCGCTTCCGTGCTCAGTACGCTGCTTGCGGCTGTGGTCTCTTCCACCATGGCGGCATTCTGCTGGGTCACCTGGTCCATCTGGTTGACGGCCGAGTTGACTTCCTTGAGACCGACGGCCTGTTCGCTTGCCGAAGCCGAGATCTGACGGATCAACCCGTTGATCTGCATCACCTGCACCGCGATCTTCTGCAGCGTGTCGCCGGCCTTGCCGACCAGTTCCACACCGTCACCGACCTGGCTGGTCGAGGCGTTGATGAGCGCCTTGATCTCCTTGGCGGCGTTGGCGGAGCGCTGGGCGAGTTCGCGAACTTCCTGGGCGACGACCGCAAAGCCCTTGCCGGCCTCGCCGGCGCGGGCTGCTTCGACACCGGCGTTGAGTGCCAAGAGGTTGGTCTGGAAGGCGATCTCGTCGATCACGCCGATGATGCGCGAAATCTCCTGAGAGGATTGGGCGATGCCCTGCATCGAGGCGACGGCCTTCTGCACCACTTCGCCGGATTTCTCCGCGTCCTCGCAGGCGAGGTTGACCGTGGCGGCGGCGGAGCTGGCGTTTTCGGCGCTTGAATTCACCTGCGCGGTGAGCTCGTTAAGCGCGGCTGCGGTTTCCTCGAGGCTGGCTGCCTGCTGTTCCGTCCGGCGCGACAGGTCCTGCGCGCCGGTGGTGATTTCCCGGCTGCCATTGCCGATGTTGTGGACGGTAGAGCTCACCGTCGCGATCGTGTCCTCGAGGCTTTCGAGCGCCTTGTTGAAGTCGACCTTCAGTTTGGCATATTCGCCCGGGAACTCGTCCTGCATGCGATAGCCAAGATTGCCGTTGGAGAGCTCCGCCAGGCCATTGGCAAGCGAGCTGACAATGCGCTGCTGCTGCTGGGCATTCGCTTCACGCTCGTCTTCCGAACGGTGGCGTTCGCGCTCCGCCGCATGACGCTGCGCCTCGGCTTCCGTTTCGAGTCTGCGACCGTCAGCCAGCGTGTGGCGGAAGCCTTCGAGCGCTCCGGCGAGCGAACCGATCTCGTCGGTGCGGTCCTGCCCCTCGACCGGCTGTTCGAAACGGCCCTTGCTCAGGGTATCGACGCTGCCGAGCAATGCGGCGAGAGGCCGCCGAACGAAGACGGTGCTGCCGAAATAGAGGGTCGCGATGCAGGCGCCCATGATCACAATGCCGCCCAGCACCATCATCAGGGTCTGATCCTGAACCGGCGCGGCGATCACGCTCTGCGGCACGTCGAGGACGATCGCCCAGCTGGTATTGAGATCCGGAACCGTGAACGGATAGACGACGCGTTCATAGGGTTCTGCCGCATCGGCAGTCAGGTTGTCGAGCTGGACGGGTTGGTTGGACTTTAGCGCGGAAAGCAGCTGGCTCGCCTTCTCGCCCTCGACGGGCTTCATCAGCTTGTCCGCTTTGATCGGCACGATCCAGTTGCCGCCTTGAGACACCAGAAGAACCCGGCCGGAGCCAAACGGCCGCATCGCCTGGAGTTTCTTCGTCAGGGTTGCGAGCGAGACGTCGAGACCGGCCACGCCGATGAACTTCGAGCCCGACATGACCGGATAGGCAACCGAGCTCATCGCGACCGCGTCGCCTGTCGTGCTTTCGGTATAGGGCTGGGTAAGCGCGCCCTTCTTCGAGGTTGCCGCCAGCGAATACCATTCCGCCTTGGTATCGATGTCGAAGACGCTGTAGGCGATGTCGCCGGTACGGCTCTTGGTCCAGTAGGGGGCAAGTTCACCCTTCTTGTTGGCGCCCATGTCCTTGTTGCCGACAAGCTCGGTGTTCTTGCCGTCGAATACGCCCGGTACTTCCGCAAACCAGCTGCCATAGGCAAAGGCATTCTGCTCCAGATTGGCCTTGAGAGCGTCGGTCACGCCCTTGCGGTCGAGATAACCGGCGGCGTGGCCACGGCCGATCACGCCTGCGATCGACCGCGCTGCGCCGGCAAGCTGGCCCATGTCGACGGCCACTTCGTTGGCGATCGACCGCGCTTCGGCCTGCGCTTGCGCCATCGTCAGCGTCGACACGCGGTTGCGGGTCTGGGAAATCAGGAAGAAATTGGAGAGAACCAGAACGACGGCGATGACCAGGCTCGTTACCAGTATGAGTTTGGTCGAAAGCGACTTGATCTTGGGCGAAAACATCGATTGCCTCGCATTGCGGACAGAGGTGAGGCCCCTTCATGGAGCTGCCCGCGAGGCGGATACGCGATCGAATCCTGTCCCCGCAGAGATATCGACCGCGACCCTAAGAGGGATATCTTAACTTTAGCTAAAATTGTAAGGGCCAGCTCTGGCCGAGACCAAAGACAGGCGGGTGCCTGATCGGAGCGTCTCAGACCCTGGCGTCGACCGCCTCGGCAGGCGGGATGGACGGCTGGGCGCCACGGGTGAGGCAGGCGAGCGATCCGGCCACCGCGGCGCGGCGAAGTGCTTTCGCAAAATCGAGCCCCTGTTCGAGGCTTGCGGCCAGATAACCGCAAAACGTGTCGCCGGCGCCGACCGTATCGACCGGCTCGATCTTCAGCCCCTCGGCGGTAACGATCTCTCCGTCGCGGATTGCGATCACGCCGTCGCCTCCGAGCGTGACGACAAATGTCTGGCCGGTTTTCCCATGCAGTTTTTTCAACGTGGCCTGGCGTGCCGCAGCGTCCGGGATAGAACCTCCCGCCAGCAACTCGAATTCCGTTTCATTGGCGACGACGATATCTGCCAGCCGGGCGAGCCGTGCCGCATCGCCGGTCAGGGGCGCGGTGTTGATCATCGTCAGGACGCCCTTGGTGCGGGCCGCATTGAGCGCCGCTTCCACCGTCCCGGCCGGGATTTCGAGCTGGAGCATCAGGATGTCGCCGGTCTTCATGGCCTCGACTGCCGCCTTGGCCTGCCCTGCATCCACCGTACCGTTGGCACCGGCCACCACGGCGATCATGTTTTCGCCCGTGCCGCCCACCAGAATGAGGGCCGTGCCCGTAGGTTCGCCGACGCGAGCGACTGCGGAAAGGTCGACCTTGGCGTCATCAAGAAGCGCCAGCGCCGGCGCGGCAAAACCATCTTCACCGACGGCGCCCGCCATATGTACGGCGCTTCCGGCACGGCGTGCCGCCAGCGCCTGGTTGGCACCCTTGCCACCCGCCGCCGTCACGAAACTCGATCCCGCAACCGTCTCGCCCGGTTGGGGAAGACGCTCGGTCGTGGCGACGAGGTCCATGTTGATGGAGCCGAGAACAGTGATCATGGGGAGGCCCGCCTGCTGGATAAAAGTGGCGCGACACTGCCCCAGAGCGTCACTCCTCGTCAACCACCCGCAGCTTGAGAAGGCCGGTGCGGCTTTCGACCACCTTCGCCTGCGGCACGTCGCGGGCCGCTTCAGCCTCCACAGGAGCCTCGAGTTCGAGAGCCTCGATCTTGGCGCCGCGGCGGTTAAGCTTTTCGGTGGAGGTGAGTATCTGTTCGACATCCTTCTGCGCAGCAAAGAAATGCGCCTGCAGCTTGCGGGTACGGTCGTCAAGCCGCGAAAGATCCTCGATCAGCAGCGCCACTTCGCCCTGGATGAGATGCGCCTGCTCGCGCATCCGCTGATCCTTCAGCACAGCCTGAATGACCTGGATAGAGAGCATCAACAGTGAGGGGGAAACGATGACGATCCGGGAACGCTGCGCTTTCTGTACCGAGGTCTCGAAATGCTCGTGGATCTCCGCGAAGATCGATTCCGACGGCACGAAAAGGAAGGCCATTTCCTGCGTTTCGCCCGGGATCAGGTATTTTTCCGAGACATCGCGGATATGCACTTCGAGATCGCGCTTGAAGGCCTGGGCGGCAGCTCGCCGGGCTTCAGGCGCTGCGGCCTCGCGAAAGGCGTTCCAGGCTTCGAGCGGAAACTTGGCATCGATCACCAGCGGCGGCGCGCCGTTCGGCATCCTGATCGTGCAGTCCGGACGCGTGCCGTTCGAAAGCGTGGTCTGGAAGCCGTAGGCGCCCATCGGCAATCCGTCGGCGACGATCGCTTCCATCCGGCCCTGGCCGAAGGCGCCGCGCGTCTGCTTGTTCGAGAGGATCGCCTGCAGGCCGACGACGTCCTTCGCCAGCGTCTGGATATTGTTCTGGGCGGCATCGATCACCGCCAGCCGCTCCTGCAGCCGCTGCAGGTTCTCATGCGTCGATTTGGTCTGTTCGGTGATTGTCGTCCCGATCCGGTGCGTCATCCCGTCGAGCCGCTGGCTGACCGACTGGTTGAGCTCCGATTGTCGCGTCGAAAGCGTCTCCGCCATGGCCGACAGCCGGCCCTGCATCTCGCTCTGTGCTCTCAGAAGCTCGGAAAGCCGAGCCTCACTCTCCATGGCCTGCAAGGCTGCGTCTTCCCGGACGCGACGCGATGCCCGCCAAGACAGAAAGAGCCAGAACAGCAGCAAAGCGGCGCCACATACCATCGCCACGACGGCAGCGCGCGGATCGTCGAAAAAACGGGAAAGGCTTGCAACGGGATTATTCATGACTGGAAGCTAACAGAATTTTCCCGCTTGAAAAGATCAAAACGTGAACATTTGACTTCCCCGGTCCGTAATTTCTGTTTCTTCGGAAAAAAAGATGGGTTATGGGAAGCCATGACGATCAAGCCTCTGATTATTCTGCCTGACCCGATCCTGCGCCAGGTTTCCAAGCCGATAGAGCGGATCGACGCCGAGCTTTTGAAGCTCGCGGACGACATGCTCGAGACCATGTATGACGCTCCGGGTATCGGCCTGGCAGCGATCCAGATCGGCGTGCCGCGGCGCCTTCTCGTTGTGGACGTGGCTCGCGAAGGCGAGGAAAAACAGCCGCAGGTCTTTATCAATCCGGAGATCGTCAGGTCCTCCGACGAAATTGGGGTGTATGAAGAGGGCTGCCTCTCCATCCCGGAATATTACGCGGAGGTCGAACGGCCGGCGATCGTCAGCGTCAAGCATCTCGGCCGCGACGGCAAGGAATATGTGGTGGAGGCCGACGGCCTGCTCGCCACGTGCCTGCAGCATGAGATCGATCACCTGAATGGCGTGCTTTTCATCGATCATATCTCCCGGCTGAAGCGTGAGATGGTGATCAAGAAATTCACCAAGGCCGCCAAGGCCAAGGCTGTCTGAACCGTCGCTCAGGCGATCCGAGTTAAGAAGGCGCGGTCTTTTTGGGACGCGGAACATCCATGTCTCTTCGCATCATCTTCATGGGAACGCCGGAATTTTCCGTGCCGACGCTGCAAAGCCTCAAGCACGCCGGCCACGAGATCGTCGCCGTCTATACCCAGCCGCCACGCCCCGGTGGGCGGCGCGGGCTTGATCTCGTGAAGTCACCGGTACACCAAGCCGCCGAGCTGCTCGGCCTTCCCGTATTCACGCCGGTCAATTTCAAGGAACCCGAAGAGCGCGAGAAATTTCGCACGCTTAATGCCGATGTGGCTGTGGTCGTTGCCTATGGCCTTCTGTTGCCGGAGGCGATCCTGACCGGCACCGGGCTTGGCTGCTACAACGGCCATGCGTCGCTCCTGCCGCGCTGGCGGGGAGCTGCGCCGATCCAGCGTGCGATCATGGCGGGCGATAAGAAAACCGGCATGATGGTCATGCAGATGGAGAAGGGCCTGGATACCGGTCCCGTCGCGCTGACAAAGGAAGTCGAAATCGGCGATAACATGACCGCCGGGGAGCTGCATGACAAGCTGATGCTGGTCGGCGCCCGTGCCATGGTCGAAGCGATGGCCAAGCTCGAAGCCAACGACCTGCCGCTGACGCCGCAGCCGGCCGAAGGCGTGCTCTATGCCGCCAAGATCGACAAGGGCGAGACACGCATCGATTTTTCGAAGCCGTCCCGTGACGTCCACAATCATATCCGCGGCCTGTCCCCCTTTCCCGGCGCCTGGTTCGAGGCGCAGATCGGCGGCAAGCCGGAGCGGATCAAGGTTCTGGCCTCCGAACTGGGGCAGGCCAGCGGCCAGCCGGGCACGGTGGTCGACGATATGCTGACAGTGGCCTGCAGCGAGGGCGCGGTGCGGCTCGTTAAGCTTCAGAAGGCTGGCGGCAAGCCGCTTGAGGCCACCGAGTTTCTGCGCGGCACACCCTTTACGGCAGGCACGAGGTTCGCCTGATGCCCCGTTTCCGCATGATCGTCGAATATGACGGCACGCCCTATGTTGGCTGGCAGATGCAGGAGAACGGACATTCCGTGCAGGCCGCGTTGCAGGCGGCTATCCTGTCTTTGACGGGCGAGACCGTTTCGATCCGCGGGGCGGGCCGCACCGATTCCGGCGTACATGCCATGGGGCAGGTCATCCACGCGGACCTTTCCCGCGACTGGAAACCTTACAAGCTGCGCAATGCTCTCAATGCCCATCTGATGATGGCGGGGGAAAAGGTGGCGGTTCTGGACGTGCAGGCGGTGGACGAGGCTTTCGACGCCCGGTTCTCGGCTTTGCGCCGACATTATCTTTATCGCATCCTCAACCGGCCGTCGCCGCTTGCGCTCGAAGCCAGGCGGGCCTGGTGGGTGGCGCGCGAGCTCGATCACGAAGCTATGCATGCCGCGGCACAGACATTGGTCGGCCACCACGATTTCACGACCTTCCGCTCGGCGCACTGCCAGGCGACGAGCCCGATGCGCACGCTCGACCGGCTGGACGTGACGCGCACGGGCGATCTGATCGAAATCCGCGCCACCGCCCAGAGTTTCCTGCACAACCAGATCCGCTCCTTTGCGGGAACGCTGAAACTGGCCGGCGACGGCAAGATGACGCCGGCGGATGTGCGGGCGGCGCTGGATGCCAGGGATCGCTCCGCCTGTGGGCCGGTCGCCCCGCCGGACGGGCTCTATTTCATGAAGGTGGACTATCCCGGCGACGTCTAGCTCTCGACAGGCTTCGGGTCCCGTCAGAGCGGATAGATGCCGAGGAAACGCTGTAGCGCTTCGGTCAAAATCATGCCTGGCACGATCAGAACCAGCACCAGCGTGGTGATCATCAGCGGCTGCGGCCCGCAGATCATCCGCATCACCCGCGATACCGAGAAGATCATGACGATCAAAAGTGCGAAATGGACCAGGGCCAGCACGGTATCGAGCCTGGACGGCAGCAGGAAGCGCAGGCTCAGCAGGCCGTAGAGGTAGGCGAATGGAACCGAGAGCCAGTTGACGGTGACGACGACGGCCGGAAACTTCCGGGCTATGCCGAGAAGCGAGCAGAGCACTCCGGCAAGGATGAGCGGCACGATCCAGTTGAAGATTTCCAGCATAGCCATACGGACGAAGAAGATCCCGCCGATCCGGGCGCCGGACGGCATGCCTTCGAGCAGATAGTCGCGCCACCACAGCCACGAGATGAAAGCACCCGGCAGGCACCAGACGAATGCCCAGAAGGAGCGCATCATGCCGCGATCGGAAATGTCGAGCAGGCGAAAACCTTGCGCATCGCCGCGGATCAGCAGCCAGAGGCCGCTGAGATACAACCTGACTTCAGGATAGGAGGGCAAGACGGCCTCCGTGCGAAACGGTGAAACCACACATCAGGTTAAGGAAACTCCCATGACCGCCTCCAGTTCGCGGACAGCCATCACTTCCGCCAGAACCACGAGCCCCAGGGTCGCAATTCGGATCATCACCGGGCCACCCATGACCGTTCTCAAGATGCACCACATGAGAAAGAGCGCAGTGATCAGAATGGTTGCCGCCAGCACGATCGAGCTGTAGCCGGCAAGTTTGGCATAGCCACCCTGTTGGTTCGACAGGAAGGTGACAGGCGCCAGAATGAAATAGGTCGCATAGGTAAGCGGCACGGTGAACCAGTTGCGTACCACGATCAGGATCCGCACCAGCGGCATGAACTGCAGAATGAACCCGAGCGCGATAAGCGCCACGGCCGGCATCGCCCACTGGGCGGCCTCTATGACCAGCATCTTCAGGAAAAAGATGAAGGAATAGTCTTCGCGCCGGGGGAAATGGTGAAGGTATTCCATCCTCCGGAATATCCAGCCGACGATCAGTGCCGGCGCGCACCAGGCAATCGCCCAGAAGGAGCGCAGCACGCCTTCATCCGAAATGTCGAATGGCCGCAAGCCGCGCGCATCGCCTCTGATCAGCAGCCAGATGCCGCCGAGGTAGAGCCTGACTTCATGATAGGAGGGCATTATCGAACCAGCGGGAGATGAAGGTCCCATAGATTTGGGTAAGCGTCTCCAGATCGGCAAGGGCCACGCGCTCGTCGATCATGTGCATGGTCTGCCCGACCAGGCCGAATTCGACGACCGGGCAATAATCCTTGATGAACCGTGCGTCCGACGTGCCGCCCGTCGTGGAAAGCTTGGGCACTTTGCCGGTCACGCTTTCGACTGCGCCGGAAAGCGAGGCGATCAGCGCATTGTTGCGGGTCAGGAACACGTGGCTCGGGCGTTCGGCCCAAGTGATCTCGTAGCGAGCCGGGTCGCGGTCCGGGCGAAGCGGGCTTTTGACCGCCGCTTCATTGAGCCGCCGGACGATCTCAGCCTTCACCGTGTCCGCGGTCCAGGTGTCGTTGAAACGGATGTTGAAGGCAAAGCTGGCTTTGGCCGGAATGACGTTGGTCGCCGGATTGCCGACATCGATGGACGTCACTTCCAGGTTCGAGGCCGGGAATTCCGGCGTACCCCCGTCGAAGGGTGGATCCATCAGCGAAGAGGCGAGTGGCAAGAGGCCGCGCACCGGGTTGTCGGCAAGATGCGGGTAGGCCGCGTGGCCCTGGACGCCGAAGACGGTCACCTTGCCGGAGACCGAGCCGCGGCGGCCGATCTTGATCATGTCGCCGAGCACATCGGGATTTGTCGGCTCGCCGACCAGGCAGGCATCCCAGGTCTCGCCCTTTTCGGTGGCCCATTTCAGCAGTTTCTCGGTGCCGTTGACGGCCGGGCCTTCCTCGTCGCCGGTGATCAGGAAGGAGATCGAGCCTTTTGGAGCCCCGTGCTGCTCGATATTGCGGGCGACTGCCGCAACGAAACAGGCAATGCCGCCCTTCATGTCCACTGCGCCGCGGCCGAAAAGCTCGCCGCCGACGATCTCGGCGGCAAACGGCGGTTGGCTCCACGACGTCTCGTCGCCCGGCGGCACCACGTCCGTATGCCCCGCAAACATCAGATGCGGGCCGTCAGTGCCGAGCCGGGCATAGAGGTTCTCGATATCCGGCATGCCGGGCTCCGTCGCCACCATGCGCTCCACCTTGAAACCGAGCGGAAGCAGCATGGCCTCGAGTGCCGCAAGCGCGCCGCCTTCGGCGGGCGTCACCGATGGGCAGCGGATGAGCGTCTGAAGATTGGCGATGGGATCGGCAACAGGCATCGGATCGGATCAGTCGCGCAGCAGTTCGTTGATGGCGGTCTTGGAGCGGGTCTGCTCGTCGACGCGCTTGACGATCACGGCGCAATAGAGGCCCGGTCCCATGTCTCCGTTCGGGAAAGGCTTGCCCGGCATGGACCCGGCGACGACGACCGAGTAGGGCGGCACTTCGCCGTAGCTGATCTCGCCGGTAGCGCGATCGACGATCTTGGTCGACTTGCCGATGAACACGCCCATGCCGAGCACCGAACCTTCGCGCACGATGCAGCCTTCGACGACTTCCGAGCGGGCGCCGATGAAGCAATTGTCCTCGATGATGGTCGGGCCGGCCTGCATCGGCTCCAGCACGCCGCCGATGCCGACCCCGCCGGACAGATGCACGTGCTTGCCGATCTGGGCGCAGGAGCCGACCGTCGCCCAGGTATCGACCATCGTGCCTTCGTCCACATAAGCGCCGAGATTGACGAAGGAGGGCATCAGGATGACGTTCTTGCCGATATGGGCGGAGCGGCGCACCACCGCGTTCGGCACGGCGCGGAAGCCGGCGGCGCGGAACTGGTTTTCGCCCCAGTTCTCGAACTTTGAAGGCACCTTATCCCACCAGGTGGAAGCGCCGGGGCCGTTCTTCACGACTTCCATGTCGTTGAGGCGGAAGGACAAAAGCACGGCCTTCTTCAGCCACTGATGCACCGTCCAGCTCCCGTCTTCGCCACGGCTCGCAACCCGCGCCTTACCGTCGTCGAGCAGGTTGAGCGCTTCCTCGACCGCATCGCGGATTTCCCCCTTGGTCGACACCGTGACGCTGTCGCGATTGTCGAAGGCGGTCTCGATAGTCTTTTCAAGGGAAGAGAAGTCGGGGCTGCTCATGGGAAATCCTTAAACGTCACTCGGTATCGTGATGGTGGGAGAGGTGGCCATTTGGTGTCTTTTGATCTAAGCGACCGCCACTCAAGCGTCAATGTGAATTGGCGTCAATGCATTTGACGCCGAAAGGATCATGCGAATGGCAAGGGTGAAGAAGGACGGACCGCGGCGCAAGGACGGGGTTTGGGATCCGCTGAAGGATAACAAGGCGGACAAGAGCGCAGCCGCCGTCCAGCCGAAGACGCCGCAGACGGAATCGCACTCCTATCGCCTCGCCTATGCGGATGACGAATTCCTGAGCCGCGAGGAGCTGCGCCCCGTCCGACTGCAGCTCGAGCTGATGAAAACGGAAATGGCGCTCGCCGAGCGCGGCATCAGATCGACCGTCGTGCTGTTCGGCGGTGCGCGCATCCCGGCCCCCGGCCAGAGCGCCTGGGCCGCCCGCAACGAGACCCAGCGGCACAATCTCGAAGCGGCTTCCGTCTATTACGAAGAGGCGCGCAAATTCGCCGCTCTGTGCGGCAGGCATTCGGCGGGCTACAATCACCAGGAATATGTGGTCGTGACCGGCGGCGGACCGGGCGTCATGGAGGCCGGCAACCGTGGCGCTGCGGATGCCGGCGCCCCGAGCATCGGCCTCAACATCATGCTGCCGCATGAGCAGGCGCCCAACCGTTTCGTGACCCCCGAGCTCAGCTTCAACTTCCACTATTTCGCCATCCGCAAGATGCATTTCATGATGCGGGCCAAGGCCGTTGTCGTTTTCCCGGGCGGGTTCGGCACGCTGGACGAAATGTTCGAGGTGCTGACCCTCATCCAGACCAAGCGCATGGAGCGCATGCCGCTCATTCTGTTCAGCGAAGCCTTCTGGCGCGGCATCATCAATTTTGGCGCGCTCGCCGAGTTCGGCACCATCGCGCCGGATGATCTGGGCCTCATCAATTTTGTGGAGACCGCCGAGCAGGCGTGGAAGATCATCTCGGATTTCTACGAGCATTGAAGGCTTGATTGCAAGTAGAGGAGTTCGCGATTAAATTGCCGGTAGAGGATGATAACGATGACCGATGAAGTCGTAGATCTGAATTTCCTGGCCAAGCTTGGGCAGCGGACGAATGACGAAATCCGTGCGCTTCGCAAGGAAGTCGCGGAAATCAGGACGCTGACGATTCAGACCTATGAATTCTCGAAGCGCCTTGAACGGCGCCAGGCGGAGATCCGGGACGATCTGGAGCTCGCGATCAAAATCGAACTTGGCGGAGCTTTGTCTCACATGCAGTCGACGATCGAACAATCCCTTGTCCGGATCGAGGATAAGGTGGAAGAGGTTGCCGACCGGGTGACAGCGGTCGAGCACAGACCATCCTGAATATAGTCTCAAAAATAAAAGAACCCGCCCCTGTGGGAAGGGGGCGGGTCCTTGGGACGACTGTCGGAACTAGTTCCAAGGGGGCGGAGAACTAGAGGGGGCGGTCCGGCAGGTCGTCGATGGAAATGGTTCCATCCTTGTTGGTGTCCATTCGGGCGAACAGCTTGTCGGATGCGGCGGACGCTTCCGCCTTGGTGATCTTGCCATCCTTGTCTTCATCGATCATGCGGAACATGCCCTGGCCCGGGCGCCCATGCGGTCGTTCCCAACGGGCATCTTCGCGGCCCCAGCCATGGCGGCCCTCGCCATCGCGGTTCCATGCGGAATGATCGCGGTCGCGGCGATGGTCGTCACGCCGGTCGGCCATGTCGCGATCGGACTGATCGTCCTTTTTATCGGCGGTATTGCCGACCTCCGGCTGGTTGTTCTTGCGGAATTCTTCCATCTTCGCCTGGCGATAGTCGAGCATCTCGCCGCGCGTCAGTGAACCATCCTTGTTGGCGTCGATGGCCGTGAAGAGCTTGTCCTGGAAGGCGGTCATCTCGTCCTTGGAGACCTTGCCGTCCTTGTCGGCGTCGGCATTCTTCAGGAGACGGACGAACATCACGTCCTGCATCATCGCGCGGCCGGGGCCATCGTGGCGGCCGGGACGATCACGCCCTGGGGCTGCAAATGCAGGAATGGCTGCGCCCGCGATTAGTGCTGCTCCAAGGGTCGCCAGAACGATCTTTCTTGCGGTCATCGTGGTGGTCCTTCAGGTTGTTTCGATAGCCTGAAGATAGAGCCGGCGACGGTCAAAACCACTTAAACATCCGTAATGTGGATGAACTTTTCGTAATGCCGATAAAACCTTAGCCGATATCGAGACCGGTAAGGAAACCCGTCAGATCGTCGGTGACGTAGTCGATATGATCGTCCTCGTCGGTCAGCTTTTCCCAACGTTCCATCAGCACCGCATCGAGATTGCGCGGCACGAGCAGGATGGTGCGCATGCCGAGCACCTTCGGCACCTGCAGATTGCGCGGCAGGTCCTCGAACATCGCGGCGTTTTTGGTATCGACCCGGTGCAGGCTGGCGAACTTGTCGTAGGTCGCGCCTGCCGGCTTCGGCACGTAGCCGGCCGCGACGATGTCGAATATGTCGTCGAAATTGTCGAGGATGCCGAGCGCCCTGGCTGCCGCCTCCGCGTGCCGCACGCTGCCATTGGTGAAGATGAACTTGCGGCCCGGGAGCGCCCGGATCGCCGCGCCGAGCTCCGGATGCGGCAAGAGCGCCGAATAGTCGATCGCATGCGCCTGTTCGAGAAAACCGTCCGGATCGATGCCGTGGTTCAGCATCAGGCCCTGCAGCGTCGTGCCATGCTCGTGGTAATATCGCTTCTGCAGCGCCTTCGCTTCCGCCGGCTCCAGCTGCAGCAGTTCCTGCACATAGGCCGTCATGTTCTTGTCGATCTGCGCGAACAGATTGATGTGATGCGGATAAAGCGTGTTGTCGAGATCGAACACCCAGTCGCGGACATGGGCGAAATCGGCGGGATCGGGCAGGGTCTGCGGCTTTTTTTCCATGGTCGCTTTATGCACCGGCTCGGCGGCAAAGAAAACGAAAAAGACGAACGCTTTAGGGCAAAGCCGGCCTTGGCGATCTGCCGGAACGCATGATACCGCCAGCATATGGAACTCTGGATCCCGATCACCATTGCCGCAGCCTTCTTGCAGAACCTGCGCTCGGCCCTGCAGAAGCATCTGCAGGGTTCGCTCGGCACGCGCGGCGCGAGCTTCGTGCGCTTCGGCTACGGTTTCCCGATCGCGATCCTGTACGTCCTGTGCCTGCATTATTTCGCCGGCTATCCGTTCCCGGTGCCGAACTGGACTTTCGCTTTATGGGCGGTGATCGGCGGGCTGGCGCAGATCTTTGCGACCATCATGCTGGTCCATCTCTTTTCGCTACGCAACTTTGCGGTCGGGACGGCCTATTCCAAGACCGAGCCGGTACAGGCCGCGATATTCGGCTTCATCCTGCTCGGCGAAAAGCTGACGCCCGGCTCGGTCGCCGCGATCATCGTCGGCGTCATCGGCGTGATGACCATCTCGATGGCGCGCATGCCTTTGTCCTGGCGCAACATGCTGGTTGCAATGACCAGCCGCACCGCCCTGATCGGCATCGCCTCGGGCGCGGTCTTCGGCATTTCCGCCGTTTCGTACCGCACGGCTTCGCTGTCGCTCGGCGGACCGGGGCCTGTCATGGAGGCCGCCGTGACCCTCGCCTGCGTCACGACCTTCCAGACAGCCTTCATGCTCGTCTGGATGTTCTGGAAGGACAAGCGAGAGATCGTCCAGGTCATCCTTTCCTGGCGTTCGTCCGCGCTTGTGGGCGTCGCCGGCGTCGTCGGCTCGGCCGGCTGGTTTACTGCGATGACCTTGCAGCAGGTGGCCTATGTCCGCGCGCTGGGCCAGATCGAACTCGTCTTCACCTTCATGGCCTCGTATTTTCTTTTCCACGAGCGGGTGAACCGCATGGAAGTCTTCGGCTGCCTGCTGATCGTCTGTGGCATCCTGGGGTTGATCTTTTCCTGATCGGCGCCCGATTTGCGGCGGCATCCGTTTTCGAATCCGGCTAGGATGGGCGATCAACGGGAGGATCATCCATGTCTCAGAACGACAGGGCAGCTGCATTTGGTGCGCTTCACAGGAAGGGCAATCCGGTCATCATCTACAACATCTGGGATGCCGGAACCGCCAAGGCAGTTGCAGATGCGGGGGCAAAGGCGCTTGGCACCGGAAGCTGGTCAGTGGCCGCAGCGCAAGGGTATGCCGATGGCGAAAACCTGCCGCTTGACGCTTTGCTCGCGACGGTGAAATCGATCGCTGCCGCCGTCGATCTGCCGCTCACCGCCGATTTCGAAGGCGGCTATGCGGAAGATCCGGTCCAACTCGCGGCGAATGTCGCCAAGGTCATCGAGGCCGGCGCCATCGGCATCAATTTCGAGGATCAGATCGTCGGCGGCAGCGGCATCTATCCGGTGGGTCAGCAGGCCGAACGCATTCGTGCCATCCGGGCATTGGCGGACAGTCGTGACATGCCGTTCTTCATCAACGCGCGTACCGATCTCTTCCTGCAGGAAGGCGATCAGGGCAAACATGCCGCACTTCTTGATGAGGCGATCCGCCGCGCCAAGGCCTATGCCGAGGCCGGCGGCAACGGCTTCTTCGCGCCGGGCCTGGCGGATGAAGGGTTGATCGAGACGCTATGCAAGGCCTCGCCGCTCCCGGTCAACATCATGATGTTCGCAGGCGTTCCGTCGCCGAAACGGCTCGGGGAACTGGGCGTCAGCCGCGTCAGCTACGGACCGGGTCCCTATCGGGCGATGATGGCGAAGCTGAAGGAGGACGCCGCGGCGGTTTTCACCGCTGCCGGTTAGGTCCTGAAACCGCAGGCGATCAGGGAACGATCAGCGTGCCGGCGCCGTGTTCGGTGAAGATCTCGAGCAGAACGGAATGGGCGGTCTTGCCGTTCAGGATGACGACGCCCTGCACGCCGGCCTTGATCGCGTCGATGCAGGTCTCGACCTTCGGGATCATGCCGCCGGAAATCGTGCCGTCCTTGATGAGGGCCTGGGCCTGGGCGACGGTCAGTTCCTTGATCAGCTGCTTGTCCTTGTCGAGGACGCCCGGAACGTCGGTGAGGAAGAGCAGGCGCGTGGCGCTCAGCGCACCTGCGATCGCACCGGCGAAAGTATCGGCGTTGATGTTGTAGGTGGCGCCGTCGCGGCCGGGGGCGACGGGGGCGATGACCGGGATCATTTCCGACTTGGCGAGCAGGTCGAGCAGCGTGCGGTCGACTTCCACCACTTCGCCGACGAAGCCGAGGTCGAGGACCCGTTCGATATTGCTGTCCGGATCGATCACGGTCTTCTTTGCCTTTTCGGCGAAGACCATGTTGCCGTCCTTGCCGCAAAGGCCGATCGCCCATTCGCCCGTCTGGTTGATCAGCGCGACGATTTCCTTGTTGATCGAGCCGGCGAGAACCATTTCGACGATCTCGACCGTCTTCTGGTCGGTGACACGCAGGCCGGCTTCGAACTTGGATTCGATGCCCATCTTCGTGAGCATCGCGCCGATCTGCGGGCCGCCGCCGTGAACGACGATCGGGTTTACGCCGGACTGCTTGAGAAGCGCGATATCGGCTGCGAACGCCTTGCCGAGTTCCGTATCGCCCATGGCGTGACCGCCGTATTTCACGACGATCGTCTTGTTTTCGTAACGCTGCATATAGGGCAGCGCCTGCGCCAGAAGCTTGGCTTGAAGTTCGCTTTCGGAAGCCGTCATCGGATACCCCTGAATATTGAGTGGGGCCTTTTAGCGCATGTTTTTGACATAGGAAATAATCAGTCCGCGAGATTGTCGCGCAATCGACGAAGAGGCGAGGGCTGGTTGGAGCGGCGCATCCCGGCACCATACCGCCTCAAATGCATCGGACAGGGTTGGCGGCCGCCAGATCGTCAAATATCCATCAACGAAAACAGTGGCTTGAAAGTTTTTCGGCTGCTTTCCTATCGCGGCTGAAACTCTTTTCCCGCGCCTCCCGTCTCTTGCGATGTCTCCGCCGATGTCGGGACGCCAGGCCTTGGAGGCGCTGATACGCGCCGGGGCAATCAGTTTCGTTGAGAGGAAGCCACCATGTTGAAGACCGCACTCCGCACGCTCGCCGTCGCGACCGTTCTGTCCGCCACCGCCGTGACAGCCTTCGCCGCCAATCCTAAGGTCGGCGGCGCCGCGATGTACGAAAACAAGAACATCGTCGAAAACGCCATGAACTCCAAGGACCACACGACGCTCGTCGCTGCCGTCAAGGCGGCCGGCCTGGTCGAGACGCTGCAGGGCAAGGGTCCGTTCACGGTCTTCGCACCGACCAACGAAGCCTTCGCCGCTCTGCCCAAGGGCACGGTCGAAACGTTGCTGAAGCCGGAAAACAAGGCACAGCTCACCAAGGTGCTGACCTGCCATGTGGTCGCGGCGGATGCCATGTCCACGGCCATCGAGAAGATGATCAAGGACGACAAGGGCACGCATGACGTCAAGACCGTCGGCGGCTGCGTCCTGAAGGCCAAGGAAAGCATGGGCAAGATCACGCTCACCGACGAAATGGGCGGCGTGGCACATGTCACGATCGCCGACGTCAAGCAGTCGAACGGCGTCATCCACGTGGTCGACAAGGTTCTCTTGCCGAAAATGTAAGAGCCGGTTTCGCGTATTAGGCTCTTACGCCAGGATCCGGTCGTCTTTCTTCGGGGCGGCCGGATCTGCCTGTTGGGGCTGGGTCAGAGCGACCGGCCGACCGCTTCGGCGATCGCTTGGCGCAGTTCCTCGATGCCCCTGCCTTTTTCCGACGAGGTCGAGAGCACGAACGGGAAGGCGGCGGGACGCTTGCGGATCTTCTCCTGCGTCTCGGCCAGCAGCTTCACCACGGCCGGTTCCTTGATCTTGTCGATCTTGGTCAGCACGATCTGGTAGGATACGGCGGCCTTGTCGAGCAGGTCGAGCACCTCGTCGTCGTTCTTCTTGATGCCGTGGCGGCTGTCGATCAGCACGTAGACGCGTTTCAGCGTTGCGCGGCCGCGCAGATAGTCGAAGACCAGCTTGGTCCAGGCATCGACCGTCTCCTTGGGCGCCTGGGCATAGCCGTAGCCCGGCATATCGACCAACGCCATCGGCGGCAGGTCGCCGCCTTGGCCCGAATAACCGTCCGGTACGAAGTAATTGAGCTCCTGGGTCCGGCCGGGCGTATTGGACGTGCGCGCCAGACCCTTCTGGCCGACGAGCGCGTTGATCAGCGACGACTTGCCGACATTCGAGCGGCCGGCAAAGGCCACTTCGAGCGGACCTTCCGGCGGCAGGAACTTCATCGAGGGTACGCCCCGGATGAAGATCCAGGGGCGGCCGAATAACGGCTTGTCGTCCGTGCTCATGTCTGCGGGCATCGGTTCTGGTCGTCCTGTTTTATCGAAGGGGACGGCTTCACGGTTTTGGCCGGCAATGTCAAGCTTTCGGGCTTTTCAGCCGCTTTTCCCAAAAGAAAACCCCGGACTGGCCGGGGTTTCTCATTCGTTTGTGCCGCAGCGTTATTTCGTCGGCGCCGGTTTTCGCCGGAACAGGCCCTTCAGGTTGTCGAAAAGTTCGACCTTGGCGCCGTGGCGCTTCATGATGATCGCCTGTTGCGTCACCGACAGCGTGTTGTTCCATGCCCAGTAGATGACGAGACCGGCCGGGAAAGACGACAGCATGAAGGTGAATACCAGCGGCATCCAGGTGAAGATCATCGCCTGGGTCGGATCCGGCGGCGTCGGGTTCATACGCATCTGCAGGAACATGGTGACGCCCATCACCAGCGGCCAAACGCCGATCATCAGCGCATGTGGCACGTCGTAGGGCAGCAGGCCGAACAGGTTGAACAGCGAGGTCGGGTCGGGGGCGGACAGGTCCTGGATCCAGCCGAAGAACGGCGCATGCCGCATTTCGATCGTGACGTAGATGACCTTGTAGAGCGCGAAGAAGACCGGGATCTGCAACAGTACCGGCCAGCAGCCGGCGATAGGGTTGATCTTCTCTTCCTTGTAGAGCGCCATCATCGCCTGCTGCAGGCCCATCCGGTCGTCGCCGAACTTGGCCTTCAGCTCTTCCATCTTCGGCTGCATGCGCTTCATGTTGGCCATCGAAGCGTATTGCTTGCTGGCGAGCGGGAAGAACAGCGCCTTGACGACGATGGTGGTCAGCAGGATCGCCACGCCGAAATTGCCCACGTGACGGAAGAAGAAGTCCATCAGCTGGAACATCGGCTTGGTGATGAAGTAGAACCACCCCCAGTCGATCAGGCGGTTGAACTGCGGAACGGCAAACTCCGTCTCGTAGCGCGAGATCAGCGGCACTTCCTTGGCGCCGGCGAAGACGAGGTTCTTGAGCTCGGTGGACTGACCCGGCTGAACCGTCAGGTCGTCGCCCTTGTAGTCCGCCTGATAGCTCGCCTGGCCGCCGCTGAAATGCGAGAAGCGGCCGACATAAGGCAGCGTCTGCGGCGGCACCAGGGTCGCAGCCCAATACTTGTCGGTGATGCCGAGCCAGCCGGTCGTCGCCTTTTCGTTGGTGAACTGCTCTTTTTCGATATTGGCGTAGGTGTTCTCTTTCAGGCTGCCGCTCTCGCCCATCACGCCGATGAAGCCTTCGTGGATGACCCAGACCGAGGGCGTTGCCGGCTTGTTGTTGCGCAGCACGCGGCCATACGGCGTCAGCTTCACCGGGGCGGCCGTCTTGTTGTCGATCTTGTCGGCGACGGTCAGCATGTAATGGTCGTCGACCGAAATCGTACGCGTGAAGGTCACGCCCTTGTCGTTGGTGAAGGTAAGCGTCACCGGCGTCTGCTGGGTCAGCTTTTCGCCGCTTGCGAGCGTCCACTGCGTGCTGGTGCCGGGAGCGGTGCCGATCGATTCATTCGGGATGTAGCCGACTTCCGTGAAATAGCCGTCTGCGGTGTCGGACGGCGAAAACAGCGTGATGATCGGGCTCTTGTCGTCGACGGTCTCGTGATACTCGCGCAGCTTGAGGTCGTCGAAACGGGCGCCGGTCAGATTGATGGAACCGATCAGGGCAGGCGTCTCGATCTGCACGCGCTGCGACCGGGCAATGGCCTGATCGCGGGAAAGCGCAGCAGTTGCCGGGGTCGCGCCGGGCAGGTTCCCCAGTACGCCGGAACCACTCTGGGCACCAGGGCTTTCCGGCGATGTCGTCTGGGCGGCTTCGCCCTGGAGCGCGCGTTGCGCTTCCTCGGCGCGCCGCTGGGCTTCCATCCTCGGATTCATATAGAGGAACTGCCAGGCAAGAACGATCAGCACCGAGAGCGCGATCGCGATGAAGTAATTGCGGTTCTTTTCCATCATGCTTTCCTGGAACGGGTCTCCTCGGACCGCTTTGGTCTCGGCTTGCTTTCGATACGCTCGATAAGCTGAGCCGTCATATCCGCAAAGGGGGCGTTGAGCACCTCCCGCCGCGCGACAATCACATAGTCGTGTCCGTTCTTCATTGCAAATCCGGCAGATTGCCTCACCGCCTCGCGGAGCCGGCGTCGCATGCGGTTGCGTTCGACCGCGTTGCCATGTTTTTTTGTAACGGTGAAACCGACGCGCGGCGCTTCGTCCGGCTGGTTCCGATCAAGGACTTCCAGAAGGAAGTTCCGGCCCCTGCGGGCTTCGCCCTCGCGGACGGCAAGGAACTGCGGCCGGCTCTGAAGCCGCCCGACAGTTTTCTCGTTCTTTTTCTCAGTCGTCATCGCCCGGTTGTCTCGGGCATCTCAGGCCTTAAGCCGAGAGACGCTTGCGGCCACGGGCGCGACGTGCGGAAAGAACCAGACGACCACCTTTGGTGGCCATGCGGGTGCGGAATCCGTGGCGGCGCTTGCGAACAAGCTTGGACGGTTGATAGGTACGCTTCATTTATTTTAATACCGCGGTGTGCGGCCCTTCTTGGAGTTTGCCGTCATCACGACGGCAAGAGCGCTTCGGAAAACGATCTGCGCAAGCGGCTGCATGCGTGCAAGCCGGCCGGAGCTGAACGTGGGCGGCTTATAGGAGGACTCCGGCGGAAAAGTCAATCGCCGCCGGGTTTTTTGCATGCGGGCCCGCGGCCGCTCGAGCTTCGATCAAAGCCATCACCACAGATATCCGCGTGGTTGGAATGTCGCCGCTCCCTAGGCCCCTTTGAATTCAGGGGCGAAACACCGGATGCGATCTTCGCCTTGCACGCACGGACCGCCTCAAACTCCTGCAGGAAAAGTTCAATGTCCTATCGGCAGGCCACGCCCTCACCTCTAAGCATTTCTTTAATTTCTAAAGGCTAATTTTAGCATGGAATGGAAGAGGCGTCGTTTACGAGCACGCTCTTTCTCACACGGTAAAGTGGCGTCTGGAAGGAAAAGCAATGAAAATTCGAGGGAAAATCAACCTCCTCGTCGGTCTGATGAGCCTCGTGGCCTGCTTTATCGGCGGAATGGCGTTGTTCGCCATGGCTGAATATCGCCAGATGATGGTTCAATATGAACTGGCCGCCGACCGGGCGCACAAGGGCGAACACCTGAACCGCCTCGTCACTGCCGTCGTTATGGAATCCCGCGGCGTCTACATGTCGAAGGATACCAAGGAGGGTGGAAAATTCGGGGATGGCATCCTCGGTTACCTCGACGAGATGGGCAAGCTTCTCAATGACTGGAACAAGATCGTTCCCGCTGACGAGCGCGCCGCATTCGACAAGCTGCTCGCCCGCTCCAAGGAGTTCACCGGTTTCCGGACCGAGACGGCCCGTCTTGGCCGGGAGGTGAGCCCGGCCGCTGCCAACGAACAGGGCAACAACGACGCCAACCGCAACAACCGCAAGGCCTACCAGGTGGAGATCGACGCGATCGTCGCCACCGACAAGGCCGTTCTCGCGGCCGTGAACGAAGAACTCAACAATTTCACCCAGACGCTTTTCATCCTCGTCTCGGCAGTCACCTTGGCAGGCGTTGCGGCTGGTGCCGGCTTCGGCCTTTACCTCGGCCGCCGGCAGCTCAGCCATCCGATCACCGACCTGACCAGGGCGATGAAACACATCGCCGACGGCAAGTTCGATACGATCGTAAATGGCGCCAACCGCGCCGACGAGATTGGCGACATGGCGGCTGCGATCGAGATTTTCCGCAGGAACGGCATCGAAGTCGCACGCATGAATGCGTCCGAAGCGACTATGCGCGGCAAGAGCGACGATCTGCAGGCACGGATGGCCGCCGTTGTCGCAGCCGCGGCCGAGGGGGATTTCACCCGTCGCATCAACATGCAGTGGGGTGAGGAGAGCCTCGACCATTTCGCCCGTGACGTGGACATGCTTGTCGAGAGCGTCGATGCCGGGGTGTCGGAAACCCGGCGCGTCGTGAAAAGCCTCGCCGAGGGCAACCTCACCGACAGCATGCGGGGCACTTTCAAGGGTGCGTTCGCCGAGCTGCAGCACAATGTCAACGGCACGATGGATACGCTGCGCGGCACGATGCGGAATGTCCGCACCGCGACCGGCTCCATCAACGGCAGCGCCGCCGAGCTGAGCCGCGCGACCAACGATCTGTCCCGCCGCACCGAACAGCAGGCCGCGGCACTCGAAGAAACCTCCGCCGCGCTCGCCGAAATCACCGCCGTCGTCAAGAGCTCGACGGAACGGGCGCACGAGGCGACCGTCATGGTCGGAGAGGCCAAGCAGAGCGCGGTCCAGTCGGGCGAGGTGGTGCGTAGCGCCGTCGATGCCATGGGCCGCATCGAACAAGCCTCCCGCGAGATCGCCCAGATCACCAACGTCATCGACGAGATCGCCTTCCAGACCAATCTTCTGGCTCTGAACGCCGGTGTCGAGGCAGCCCGCGCAGGCGAAGCCGGAAAGGGTTTCGCCGTCGTCGCCCAGGAGGTCCGCGAACTCGCCCAGCGCTCGGCAAGTGCCGCAAAGGACATCAAGGGGTTGATCAGCAAGTCCGGCGAGGAAGTCGCCGGAGGCGTGATGCTGGTCCAGAAGACCGGCGAGGCGCTGTCGGAAATCGAAACCCGCGTGCTGCGCATCAACGACCATATCCATTCGATCGCCGTCGCCTCGCGCGAACAGTCGACAGGGCTCGGCGAGGTCAGCACCGCGGTCAACCAGATGGACCAGGTCACGCAGCAGAACGCCGCCATGGTCGAGGAGACGTCGGCAGCGACGCAGACATTGTCCTCCGAGGCCGACAGCCTGTTTGCACTCGTCTCCAATTTCGACATCGGCCAGGACGGCGAACGCGTTGCCCAGCCGGTCAAAACCGCCCGGCCCGTCGTTACGGCGACGACCGCTCACCGGCCGCGGGTCTCTCCGGTAAAGGCGATGACGGGTGCGCTGTCGCGGGCTTTCGGCGGAGCCGCCACCGCCGCGGCGACTGCAACGGCCGCCGTTGCCGGAGATTGGGAAGAATTCTGATCCAATTTCGGATGTCGATCGAATAAGGAAGCGGAGGCAGGTAACTGTTCTCCGCTTTCTCTTTTGCACTGCGGCAAAGGGACTGGTAAAAAAAAGCTGAAGCTATAAAATGGCCGATCATACTTGAGCCTGCTCCCGTCCGACGGGCCGGGTATTCGGAAACGGAGGTCCGCATGGACGACGAGGTTCATGCCTCGGGGCGCTCGGGGTCCTCGCCGGAAGGCGCAGGACCGGAAACCATGCCGCGCCTTTTCCGCGGCCTTTCCGGCAGGCTTCTCTGGCTCACCGTCATCTTCGTGATGATGGCCGAAGTTCTGATCTTCGTCCCCTCCATCGCGACCATGCGGATGAACTGGCTGCGCGATCGCCTGGATACCGCCGCCGCAGCCGGCATCGTCATCGACGGGCTGCAGCCCGCCGAGCTTCCCCGCGCGGTCCAGGACGATACGCTGCTTGCGACCGGCACCAAGGTGATCGCGCTCCGCAAGGACGGCACGTCTCGCCTGCTGGCGGCCACGGACACTCAGCCCCAGATCGACCACGTATACGACCTTGCCAATACACCGCTGATCTCCGCAATGTGCGACGCAGTCGACACGCTCGTTTTCGGTGGTGGCCGCGTCATGCGTGTCTATGGTCCGATCGGTGACAGCGACATGGTCATCGAACTGGTCATGACCGATGACGCGCTGCGCAAGGACATGCTGAAATATTCCAAGACGATGTTTCTCCTGTCGCTGCTGATCTCGCTGATCACCGCGGTGCTGATTTTCCTCGCCATCAATCGCATGATGATCATGCCGATCCGGCGGCTGACCCACAGCATGCAGCTTTTCTCCGAGCAGCCGGAGGATCCCGGCCGCGTCTTTACGGGCGACCGCTCCCGGGGCGAGCTTGCCGTCGCCGGCCGGCACCTGACCGCCATGCAGGCGCAATTGCAGCGCACCCTGAAGCAGCAGAAGAACCTTGCTGATCTTGGCCTCGCCGTATCGAAGATCAACCATGACATGCGCAACATCCTGGCTTCGGCGCAATTGATGTCCGACCGACTCACTGATGTCGATGACCCGATGGTGAGAAGTTTCGCACCGAAACTGCTGCGCACCATCGACCGCGCGGTGGGCTATACCAGCGAAGTCCTGGCTTACGGCCAGGCCTCCGAGGCAGCGCCCCGTCGCCGGCGCATCCGCTTTGCGGCCCTGGCCCAGGACGTGCGGGACATGCTGGCGATCGATCCGGAAATCGGGATCGAGTTTCTGGACCAGATCGCCGGGGATCTCGAAGTGGATTGCGACGGCGAGCAGATTTTCCGCGTCATCCACAATCTCTGCCGGAACGCCGTCCAGGCACTGGTGAATTTCGATCCGCAGGATGCGTCCATGGTTCGCCGGGTTACGGTCTCCGCGCACCGGGTCGGCAGCGTGGTCAGCATCACCATCGACGACACCGGCCCCGGCATGCCGCGAAAGGCCCGGGAGAACCTGTTTTCGGCCTTCCGCGGTTCGGCGCGGTCGGGCGGCACCGGCCTTGGCCTCGTCATTGCCCGCGAACTTGTCCTGGCCCATGGCGGCACCATTGCGCTTGTGGAAAAACCGGGTCCCGGCACGCAGTTTAGGATCGAAATTCCCGATCGCCCGGTCTCGCTGGAGGACTACCGGGTTCGGGCCTGATGCAAATAAATGTTGCTTCTCAACGGTTTGAGCGAGAAGTGACAGCAAAATAACGTTGCCCTCGGTAAAATCGCTTGCAATCGGAATGCGGACGTTTTAGAGGATCGCCACGCAAGCGGTAACGCACTGCTTGCAGACGCACCCGTAGCTCAGCTGGATAGAGCACCAGACTACGAATCTGGGGGTCAGGAGTTCGAATCTCTTCGGGTGCGCCATTTCCTCCAATTATCTCTGAACACTGTCGAGAGCTGATAGGCTTTAGGCGTTAGTGCGCGTCCGCCTAATTCCCCCGACGCCGCATTGACGATATGAGATACCCCAATGCAAGCGTCATGGCGGCGATCGCGATTCCCGTGCTGATCACGCCCGCTGGCGTTATTCTGGCGCTGCCTTGCAAGGTAATGTGCTTCCCCACGCGCAGATCAAAAGTGGATTTGATTTCCTCGGGATGTGAGGGGAGTGCGATCGGGGGTTCTTCCTGAATTACTGCCATTTTCAAGCTCCCGTGCAATGGGCCGCGGCCGAACATCCATTCTAAAATAGGGTGGATGTCATAATGACAAGCAGTCTCGGTTTCAGCTCCTCCGGCATGCCAAAAACGGTGCCGGACGACGCGATCGTCAGCGGCGACGTCAGGCGACGGAGCTGATCCGGTCGAGCGCCTGGCGCAGCCTGGGTGCGGCAAAATCCAGGAAGCTGCGCATCTTGAGCGGCATCTGGCCACGCGCGGCGTGGACGAGGTGGATGGGCGGTGGCTCCGGTTCGAAGGAGTCCAGAACGATCCGAAGCGCGCCGGCCTTGACCGCTTCCTCGACCTGGTAATGGAGCAGCCGAGTTGCCCCGACATTGCGCATCGCGGCGTCTACGGCGGCCTCGGCCATCGAAACCGAAAGGCGGGATGCGGGGATAACGCCATGGGTCGCGTTCGATCCCGCCGGCAGCATGTCCCGAGCGGACGATGGCATCGGCCCTTCGAACGTCACCCACGGCATCCGTCGAAGATCTTCCGGTGTCTGCGGTGTGCCGTAAGCTGCAAGCAGGGCGGGGCTGGCGCAGATCACCATCCGCATCGATCCGATCCGCGTCGCAACCATCGTGCTGTCCGGCAACGGCCCGATCCGGACGGCCATATCGACATGATCGTCGACGAGGTGAACGTTGCGGTCTGCGAGCAGCAGGCGGATGTTGATTTCGGGAAACAGCGCCAGGAAGTCGGTGACGATAGGCAGGACGTGCAGCCGCCCGAACATGATCGGCGCGGTGACGACCAGCTCGCCCTTCGGTGCGCTGAACTCGCCGGCCGCCTCGCGTTCCGCATCCGCGACCTGTTCGAGAATGCGCCGCGCCGCCGCTACATAGGTGATGCCTGCGTCGGTGAGCGTGAGTTTGCGGGTGGTGCGGATCAGCAGGCGCGTTCCGAGCGATGCCTCCAGCTCCGAAATTTTCCGGCTGAGCGTCGGAACGGGAACCCGAAGCGAGCGACCCGCGGCAGACAGGCTGCCCTTGTCCACCACCTCCAGCAGCATCGACATGGCCTCGAAACGATCCATCCGCCTTTCCATTTTCTGGTAAGATGAGTTTCAATCTTACGGTATTCCGCGGATTTGTGAAAAGAGGCATTGTCGCGTCACCCGCCGATAGCGGCTTCCGACCTGAAGGAGGTCCATCAATGTCCTATGGCTTTCTCGATATCGCTATAACGCCCAGCGTCCGTGCGGCGCAAAAGGCGATGGGCGTCGACCACGTCTGGCAGGATTTCAAGGGCGATCGCGAGTTCGACCGTCTGACGGAAAACGAAGCGGCATTCATCGCCGACCGCGACAGCTTCTATATGGCGACGGTTTCGGAGACGGGCTGGCCCTATGTGCAGCACCGGGGCGGCCCGCGCGGCTTCCTGAAGCTTGTCGACGACCGCACGCTGGCTTTCGCGGATTATCGCGGCAATCGCCAATATATCAGCACCGGCAATGTCGCAGCGAACGACCGGGTCTGCCTCTTCCTGATGGACTATGCCCGTCGCGCCCGGCTGAAGATCTATGCCCATGTCGAGGAGGTGGCGCTCGACGCGGAGCCTGATCTGACTATTCTGGTCACCGATCCCAACTACCGGGCCAAGATCGAGCGTATCTTCCGGTTGCGGCTCGAGAGCTTCGACTGGAACTGCCCACAGCACATCACCCCTCGTTTCACCGAGGGAGAAGTGAATGAGGCGGTCCGTCCGCTCAGGGATCGTCTTGCCCAACTCGAATCCGAAAACGCCGAGCTGCGCGTCCGTCTTGCCACCCGAGGAGACAATCAATGAGCGATCAACGTCCTCCCCTGCCACCGTTCACGTTGGAAACGGCTGCCGAGAAAGTCCGCCTTGCGGAAGACGGCTGGAACAGTCGCGATCCGGCGCGCGTGGCGCTCGCCTATACGGTCGATAGCTTCTGGCGCAACCGGGCCGAATTTGTCGAGGGGCGCGAGGCGATCGTCGGGTTCCTGACCCGCAAATGGCAGCGCGAGCTGGATTACCGGCTCATCAAGGAGCTCTGGAGCTTCCGGGAAAACCGCATTGCAGTGCGCTTTGCCTACGAATGGCACGACGACAGCGGCAACTGGTTCCGGTCCTATGGCAACGAGAATTGGGAGTTTGACGAACACGGCCTGATGCGTCGGCGCCTTGCCTCCATCAACGACGCTCCTATCCGCGAGACCGACCGACGCTATCATTGGCCACTCGGCCGGCGGCCCGACGATCATCCGGGCCTCAGCGATCTGGGCTTCTGACCCTTACTGGTTTTTAGGCAGATCTTTCGCAGGCCATGGAACTGTCATCCTTCGATATCCTTGCCCCGGGATTGCCGGTCGTCTTTTGCGGCATAAATCCCAGTGTGCAAGCGGCCTTTACCGGCCATAATTTTGGATCGGCATCCAACCGCTTCTGGCGCGTGCTGCAGCTTTCCGGTTTTACGACGGTCAGGATTCCGGCTGTCGAAGACCGGCGCCTGCTGGAATTCGGCTGCGGCATCACCGCCGCCGTCACGCGTGCCACCCGCAGCGCTGCCGAACTTCGGCAGCGCGAGTTCCGGAAATCCGCAGAAGCGTTCCGCGCGAAGCTCGAGCATTTCCGGCCCGAGACCGTCGCGTTTCTGGGCAAGGCCGCCTATGAGGCGATCGAAGGCGGCAAGGTCGATTGGGGGCCGCAGCCCTCCCGGTTTTGCGGTGCGAATGTGTGGATCTTGCCGAACCCGAGCGGTCTCAATCGCAGCTTCGGCCTTGCCGATCTTGTCGAGGCTTATACGGCACTGCGAATTGACCGCTCATTGTCTCTGGCGCGCTGGATCAATCGGAAATCTCCCGAGTGAGAGCCGTTTCTATTGATCCGCGCCGCAAGCCGTGCCACCTGCTGCCCATGATGTTTTCCG
Source organism: Hyphomicrobiales bacterium (assembly GCA_900471605.1). GTDB lineage: Bacteria > Pseudomonadota > Alphaproteobacteria > Rhizobiales > Rhizobiaceae > Neorhizobium. The sequence goes on from UCEY01000002.1 coordinate 241,735, forward strand.
CAAGAAGCGAAAATGGATCGTGAGAGCATGGACGCGGTGCGTTCCGAAGAGTTGAAAAAGTCCGGCTGGCTGGCTGCGTTTCTTGGCCGCGGTCTTTGGCCAGCGACGCTTTTTCTCGGCGCGTATTTCCTGCTGAGCATCGTCGTCCGCCTCATCCTGCCCAACGCCCTGACACTGGACGAGGCGGAGCAGGCGCTGTTCTCGCAATATTGGCTTGCCGGTTACGGGCCGCAGCCGCCTTTCTACAATTGGGTCCAGAATGCCTTTGTCAGCGTCATGGGGATCTCGCTCTTCTCGCTGACCTTGCCGAAATTCCTGATGTTGCTGCTGTGCTACGTGTTTTTCGGCATGGCGGCCCGAGAGCTCGATGCCCGGCCAGGCTTTGCGGCATTGGTGATGCTGAGCCTGCTCAGCCTGCCGCAGCTCTCCTACATGCCGCAACAGGATCTGACGCACACTGTCGCGGTTCTGATGGCGACGTCGTTGTTCCTCTACGGCCTCTTGCGGACGCTCACCCGGCCAGATTGGCAAGGCTACGTGGTCCTCGGGCTGGCGATCGGGATCGGTACGATCTCCAAATACAATTTTGTGCTGCTGCCGGCTTCCGCAATCATTGCAGTGTTCTGCGACAGGCAGTGGCGTGCCCGCCTTTTCGATCCGCGTGTCCTCCTGACCGCGCTGGTCAGCCTGGCGATCGTCCTCCCGCACGTCCTCTGGCTTCTGGGCAATCTCGATCTCGCGACATCAGGCACGATCAGCAAGATGGTCGAGTCGAACGCCCCGCATGGCGTGGTTCGCGTTGCCCGCGCCCTCGGCTCGCTGGCGCTCGCCTGCCTGGCGTTCGGCGCGCTGACCGTCATCATCTTCGCGGTCGCCTTCAAGAAGGACTTCCGGCGATCGCTGAAGGCCGGCGACCGCTGGACGCGTCTCCTGGGACTGATGATGGCAATAGGCTTGCTGGGCGTCGTATTGGTGATCCTCTTCACCGGCACAACCAAGATCACCGAACGCTGGCTGGATCCTTATCTGCTGCCGCTGCCGCTCTATCTGCTCCTGAAACTGGAACGTGCCGGCGTCGATACCATGTCCCACCTCAAGCGCTTCGTCCCCGTTTTTGTCGTCATCATGGGTGTGACGCTGCTTCCGCTGGCGGGAAAGACGTTTACCGGCGGGCTTACCGGTGCCTACACCCGTATCAATTATCCTTTCGCATCCGTCGCCGAAACGCTGAAGGCCGAAGGCCGGCCGGCGGTCATCGTCGCGGCTGGCATGCACCTGGCCGGCAATATGCGGCTGCAGTTCGCCGATGTCCCGGTCATCAATTCCGAACAGCCGGTCGCCGGCTTCCCGGCTCCGGGCGCCATGAAAGGTCCGGTCCTGGCGATCTGGGCCGATGACAAGGGCGGGGCGGGACCGCCGCCGCCCATCGATCTTTCCTCCATCGACAGGCTCGCTTTGACCGCATCGCCTGTGAAATCCCTGTCGTTGCCCTATTATTACGGCGACGGCAAAACGCGGCTCAATCTCGGTTATCGCTGGCTTCGTTAAAGACGATAGGCAAAGCTGCGGGGCTGATATATCTGTTCGCAAAGCCTGCCCCGCGGGCGAAGAGAGATTGAGAGGAGATTCCGATGGCTGAGACGGAAAAGGTCGCGCTGATCACCGGCGGTGGTCGCGGCATGGGCGAAGCGATCGCCCGCGAACTGCATGCGCAGGGTTACAAGCTCGCGCTGATGTCACCCTCGGAAAGCTGCGAGAAACTGGCCGCCGAGCTCGGCGGCGTCGCCTCCCGCGGCGTTGCCGAAAAGGCCGAAAACATCCAGGCGATCTTCGATCTCACCATGAAGACCTATGGCCGCATCGATGCGGTGGTCAATCTCACGGGCCATCCCCCGAAGGGCGATCTGCTCGACATCACCGATGAGGACTGGACGCTCGGTTCGGACATGATGGTCCTGTCGCTGGTGCGCATGGCGCGGTTGGTGACGCCCGTCATGTTGAAACAGGGCAAGGGCGCCTTCGTCAACATCACCACGTTCGCCGCCTATGAGCCCTCGCTGGTCTTCCCGGTCTCCTGCACCTATCGTGCCGCCGCGGGTGCGTTCGCGAAACTTTATTCGGATCGCTACGCGGCCGACAATATCCGCATGAATTGCGTTCTGCCGGGCTACATCGACAGCCTCGACCACAAGCCGGGGACGGCGGAGAAGGTGCCGATGAAGCGCCTTGGCCAGGTGAAGGAGATCGCCAAGACGACCGCCTTCCTGCTGTCGGATGGCGCCGGTTACATCACCGGCCAGAACATCCGCGTCGATGGCGGCGTCACCCGTCACGTCTGATCGGAGTATGTAGAATGAGATGGAAACGCACGATCCAGTTGCTGGACGTTCATTGCGAGGGCGAGATTGGCAAGGTCGCGATCGGCGGCGTGCCGAAGATCCCGGGCGAAACGGTTGCCGCCCAGCTGCACTGGCTGAATACCGATCCGAAGGGCAACGAGCTTCGCCGCTTCCTCTGCCTCGAACCACGCGGCGCGCCGATCGGCTCGGTCAATCTGCTGCTGCCGCCGAAACATCCGGATGCCGATGCGGCCTTCATCATCCTGCAGCCCGACCAGGCCCATGCGAGCTCCGGCTCGAACTCCATTTGCGTGACAACCGCGCTTCTGGAATCCGGCATCGTCGAGATGAAGGAGCCCGAAACCGTCGTGACACTCGAAACCGCGGCCGGCCTGGTCAGGGCGACCGCCACCTGCCGCGACGGGCGCTGCGAGAAGGTGAAGCTCACCATGGTGCCGTCCTTCGTGCATCAGCTCGACGTGAAGGTTCAGACCCCGTCATGGGGCGAGATAACGCTGGATCTTTGTTACGGCGGAATTTTTTACGGACTGGTCGATGTCGGCCAGATCGGCCTGACCATCGAGAAGGGCAATGCCGCCGCACTTGTGCAGGCCGGCATGGTGCTGAAGGACCTGATCAACAAGCAGGTCGAGGTCGTGCATCCGGAAATCCCGGCAATCTCCGGCGTCGCTTACGTGATGTTCCGCGATACCGAAGCCGACGGCACCGTGCGCACCTGCACCACGATGTGGCCGGGGAGGGCGGACCGTTCGCCCTGCGGCACCGGCAATTCGGCCAACCTGGCAGCGCTGCATGCGCGCGGCAGGGTGAAGACAGGGGATGTTTTCAAGTCACGCTCGATCATCGGTTCGCAATTCGAAGTGGGACTGGCATCGGAGACGGAGGTCGCAGGAAAGCCGGCGATCATCCCGACGATCACCGGCCGTGGTTTTACCTTCGGTCTGCATCAGATCGCCCTTGATCCGTTCGACCCGCTGTCGGACGGCTTTGCGATGACCGACGTCTGGGGACCGTCGGCCGGGGATATCTGAGATCAGATGTCCTTGCCGACGCCGGCCGGCTGTTCCATGTCGCCCGGCTTCAGCACCAGCGAATTGACGCCTTCGGTCGTCGCCGGATCGCTCGGGCCCGGAACCACGCCCAGTTCCTGCATCTGCAGGAATTTGTATGCGCCGAAAACGTCGCCCTTCTCGGCGGCCTTGCCATACATTTCTGCGGCCTTCAGGGCATTTGCCTCGATGCCTTCGCCAGCCTCGTACATCAGGCCGAGATTGATCATCGCGTCGGTATTGCCGCGCTGGGCCGCCAGATCGTACCAGGCAATCGCCGTCTGGTCGTCCTGCTCCACGAGCTGGCCCTCGTCATAGATGGCGCCGATGTTGAAGGCGGCGGTATCATCGCCTTCCGCCGCCGCTTTTTCGAACCATGTCAGCGCACGCTGGACATCAGGCTGAGTGCCGAGGCCGTCGCGATAGGCGACGCCGAGATTGTAGGCCGCAAGCACGTTGCCGCTGTCGGCAGCTTCCGTATAGAATTGGAATTCCGACCGCTCGTCGCCGAGCCGGCCCATCAGCATGCCGAAATTGACCTTGGCCGCGGCATAACCCGCCTGGACCGCGATATCGTAGGCGTTCATGGCCTGGTCAGCCTGCTGGATCTTGTTCAGAGCGCGGCCAAGCTGGTAGGCATAACGCGGATTTCCCGTTGCACCGTAGGCTACCCGGCAGGCGTCGACTGCGGTGCCGTCGATGTCGGAAATCCCGACCGGCGCAAACTCGCCATTACGCTGCTGATCGTAGGGGCTGCCGGCGAGACGGTCGCATTCCGTCTGCATCGCCGAGGCGAGCTGGAGGTTGGCCCGTTCCTCGGCGCCGGGCGAAACCGTCAGCGCGCAGAGCGCGACGGCAGTACCTGTGGCAATCGCAAAACCCCTGTTGACTTTGGAGAAGCGGGATTTCATTGTTCGCTCCGATTTACTGATTCTTCAGATAGCTTAACGAACGCCGCAGGCGGATGCCGGTTCCGTGCGCCTGACACTATTCGTGCGCCGGAAGCCTTTGGATCTCGCACATTTGCGTGAAAACCAGTCTCCGTCAGGCCCCGCGGAATTTCAGGTTCCTGGTGTCGTCGGATTGTTTTGTCGGCGTCTTTGATGTTATGGCGGACGGATCGATCACGTTCGGAAGCCTCTCATGAAAACGCTCACGCTTCGCCGCCCTGATGACTGGCACCTGCACCTGCGCGACGGCGATGTCCTGAAGGCGGTGATCGGCGATACGAGCCGGCATTTCGCGCGTGCGATCATCATGCCCAACCTGGTGCCGCCGGTGGTGACGACCACCGATGCGAAGGCCTATCGCGAGCGCATTCTCGCAGCCCTTCCGGCCGGCGACCGCTTCGAGCCGCTGATGACGCTCTACCTCACGGAACATACCGATCCGGACGATGTGGAAGAGGGCGCAAAGAGCGGCCTGATCTCGGCCGTAAAGCTTTATCCCGCCGGTGCGACGACTAATTCCCATGGCGGCGTGCACGATTTCAACAAGGCGATGCCGGTCCTGGAGCGCATGGCGAAGATCGGTCTGCCGCTCTGCGTGCATGGCGAGGTTACCACCCCGGAGGTCGATATTTTCGACCGTGAGGCCGTCTTCATCGAAACCGTCCTCGACCCGCTGCGCAAGCGTCTGCCGGAACTGAAGGTCACCATGGAGCACGTGACGACCGCCGACGGCATCGACTACATCAAGTCGTCGAAGGGTAATCTCGCCGGCTCGATCACCACCCATCACCTGATCATCAACCGCAATGCCATCCTCGTCGGTGGCATTCGGCCGCATTATTACTGCCTGCCGGTCGCAAAGCGCGAGAACCATCGCCTGGCGCTCCGGGCGGCGGCGACTTCAGGCGATGCGCGCTTTTTCCTCGGCACCGATTCCGCCCCCCATGTCGATCCCCTGAAGGAATGCGCCTGCGGCTGCGCCGGCATCTATACGTCTGTCAATACGATGAGCTGCCTCGCCCATGTGTTCGAGGATGAAAATGCGCTCGACAAGCTGGAGGCGTTTACCTCCCTCAACGGCCCGACCTGGTACGGCCTGAAGCCGAACGAAGAGACGATCACGCTTGAGAAGCATGACGAGCCGGTCAAATTTCCCGGCAAGCGCGACAGTGGCGCGGGGCCGATCACGGTCTTTGACCCCATGTTCCCGCTGCACTGGCAGGTGGCCGAGAAGTAAGATCTAGCCCTGATCGGATTGATGGTATTTGGACTGGCCCGGTAACCTTTTGGAGACGATCCGGGTTTAGCTTGGCGCCCAAGATTTTCCCGCCGGGATCTACCCGAAGAGAAAGCTAGGCATGATGCTGGACTATCATTCTCTTCTGCTCGCGCTGGGCGTCTCGGCGGCGTGCCTGATGGTGACGCTGTTCGGCACATGGTATTCGCGCCGTACCGATTCCTTCCTGCTCACCCTCGTCGTGGCGCTCTGCCTGACCGTTTCCGGCATTTTCGCCTATAGTTCCTATACCGTCGAAGCCGGCGCCGTCGGAGCCTCGATCGCCTATACCTTCCTGATGGCCGGGTTCAGCACGATCTATGCGGCATCCGTGCAATTTCGCAGCGGTACGCAACCCTGGATCACGGCGGTTGCCATCACTGCAGCCGCAGTCACCTTCGGCCTGCCGCTGATGATAACCGGCCTCGATGGCCTCGGTTTCATCGTCATGAACCTCGCGACGGCGGCACTGCTTCTCGAAACGGCCCGCCAATATTGGCGTGCCCGTGAGGAAGCGCCAGGACCGTTGATCGGAATGGCGGTGCTTTATGCCGCCACCTCCGCTTCGTTTGTCTTGTGCGCTCTTGTTCTGATCGACGGACAGCAATGGGTGCTGGGTCACGCGCCGGACAACTGGGCGGAAAACCTCAATATCGCCGTCTGCATTGCCGGCATGACCGGCATCGGTGCGCTTTCGCTGGCGCTTCATCAGTGGCGCATGGCGGCCCATCATCGTCGCGAGGCGATGACCGATGCGCTGACGGGGCTTCTCAACCGTCGCGCTCTCTTCGAGCAGCATGCCCATCGCAACCTCAATTCATCGACCGCCATCATCGTTTTCGATATCGACCGGTTCAAGTCCATCAACGACCAGCACGGCCATGCAGCCGGCGATCAGGTGCTGAAACTGTTTGCCGAAGATCTCCTGAGCGGCATGAAAGTGCGGAATACCGTTGCCCGACTGGGCGGCGAGGAATTCGTGATGATCCTCGACGGCGTCCTTCCCGGACGCGCCGAGCGGATCGCCAATGACATTTCCCGTCGCTTCGCCTCCCGGGAAATCTCTATCGGCGAGGTGGTGCTGAGATGCACGGTCAGCGCCGGCGTCGCCGTGGGTGCCCCTGCGGGCCAGCCTTTTGAAACCGTGCTTAACCTTGCCGACAACGCACTCTACGAGGCAAAGCGGGCCGGCCGTAATCGGGTCGAGGTTGCAGGTTACCTGCGTCCCGTCGATACGAACGAAACGCGTACCATCGCCTGATTCGCTCTTATTTTCTCCGTCGTCTGGCATACTCGGCCGCATGCTGCTATTGCGGCGCGTGGTTTTGACAAAAGGAGCGGGCGCATGATTCAAACCACATTTCCGGACCGCGGCGTAATGGCCGAACTGATGGCAAAGATGCTCTGGGAGATCGGAGCGGTTCATTTCAGCGCCGACAAGCCCTACAAGCTCTCCTCCGGGATGATGAGCCCGGTCTATATCGACTGCCGCAAGCTGATCTCCTATCCGCGAATTCGCTCGGCGATCATGGATTTCGCAGCAGCCACCGTCCTGCGTGACGCCGGCTTCGAGAAGTTCGACTGTATCGCAGGCGGCGAGACGGCGGGCATCCCGTTTGCTGCCTTCCTGTCGGAGCGCCTCGGTCTGCCGATGATCTATGTCCGCAAGAAGCCGAAGGGCCATGGCCGCAATGCCCAGATCGAGGGCCATATGCCTGAAGGCGCGCGTGTTCTGGTCATCGAGGATCTGACCACGGTTGGCGGCGGCATGTTCACCTTCATCGATGCCATCCGGGCGGCCGGCGGTGTCGTCGATCACGGCATGGCGTTGTTCTTCTACGATATGTACCCGGAGGTCTGGGAACGGTTTGCAAGGGGCAAAGTCCAGTTCCATCATATCGCCACCTGGCGCAACGTGCTGGCCGCCGCGCGGGAGCAGAAGCTTTTCGATGAGAACACTTTGTCGGAAGTCGAGTCCTTCCTCGATGCGCCGCTGGCCTGGTCGGGTCGCAATGGCGGCGTCAGCGAGATCGCGTTGTGATTTTTTGCTCTGGCCTTTTGGCAAAAGCTCGCTTAATCGATTGAAAACTGCTGAAGAAGCGCGCGGGAGGATTTTATGATTTTGTGCTGCGGCGAAGCCCTGATCGATATGCTCCCGCGTGACACCACGCTGGGTGAAAAAGGTTTTGCGCCCTATGCCGGGGGCGCGATCTTCAATACCGCGATCGCGCTCGGCCGGCTTGGCCCGCCGACCGCGTTCTTCACCGGCATTTCCGACGACATGATGGGCGACGTGCTGCGGGACACGCTGGCAAAGAGCGGCGTGGATTACAGCCTAGCAGCGGTCTCCTCCCGCCCGACCACCATCGCCTTCGTGAAACTCGTCAACGGACAGGCGACCTATGCCTTCTACGACGAAGGCACCGCCGGCCGGATGATCACCGAAGCAGACCTGCCGGTGCTCGGCGATGACTGCGAGGCCATGCATTTCGGTGCGATCAGCCTGATCCCCGAACCGTGCGGCGGCACCTATGAAGCGCTGATGGCCCGCGAACATGGGAAGCGGGTCATCTCGTTCGATCCGAACATCCGCCCGGGCTTCATCAAGGACAAGCCGAAGCACATGGACCGCGTCCGCCGGATGGCTGCCATGTCCGATATCATCAAGTTCTCCGATGAAGACCTGGACTGGTTCGGCATGCAGGGCGACCACGATACGCTGGCGGCGCATTGGCTGGATCAGGGCGCCAAGCTGGTGGTTCTCACGCGTGGAGCGGAAGGCGCGACCGGCTATACCAAAAACTTCAAGGTCTCGGTGCCGAGCGAGCGCGTCACGGTGGTCGATACGGTCGGCGCCGGCGACACGTTCGACGCGGGCATTTTGGCCTCGCTGAGGATGCAGGGGTTGCTGACCAAGCCGCAGGTTGCCAATCTCGCCGAGGCTCAGGTTGCCAATGCCTTGGCGCTGGGCGCAAAGGCTGCCGCCGTCACCGTATCGCGCGCCGGCGCCAATCCGCCCTTCGCCCATGAAATCGGCCTCTGAGTCCCTGATTTGATGAGCGGCCGCCGGTTCAGACCGGCGGTATCTGGCGCGCAAACAGGATATGGGGGCCGGCATCGCCCTTGCCCGATTGCGGTGCGGCGCCGAAATAACGTGCCGCTATGCCCGAAGGACCGAGATCCTCGATATACTGGAAGCCCGTTGCCGTCAGTTCCACCGAGAGTTCGGCGGGATCGAGCAAAGTGATCCAGGGTTCGCCGCTCGCGGCGACCTTTGCCTTCATGGCTTCGGCGCGTGCGCGCCGTTCTGGCGCATAGTTTTCAAGCGGCTCGGAATAGTCGAAGACGACACCCGTTCCGGTGCCGCTGGCGACGAAGCGCAGCAATGAGAAAACGGTCTCCCGCTCGAGATAAGGAACGACGCCGAGCCAGATATAAAGAGCGGGCTTGTCGTGGCGGAACCCCTCCGCTGCCAGCCGTTCGGAGAGATCCTCGCGCTCGAAGTCGACGGGGACAAAGGTCAGGTCGGCTGCAAGGCCTGCGGCCGACAGCCTCTCCCGTTTCCAGGCCTGGGTTGCCGGATGGTCGACCTCGAAGACCGTCACACCCAGATCGCGATAGGGATTGCGCAGCCCGAGCGTGTCGAGCCCGGCGCCGAGGACGACGACCTGCCTCACGCCGCGTTCGACCTCGGCCGCCAGACAATCATCCGCGAAACGGCTGCGCGCTGCAATGAACAGCCGGAACGTCCGTGCGGATGGGTCGAGCGCCCGCGTATCGGCCTCGGCCAGCGCCTCGTCGTCGAGGATCAGCCGGGCATAAGGATCCTGGAAAACGAAGGCCTTGTCGGCAATCTGATGGGCGGCGCGATGGCCCGCGACTGTGCGGGCCGTTCGACTGGGTTCCTTGCCTTCCATGAAACTCTCCCTCGCAAAGGAAATATCTCGGCCTCACGGGAGGAGCCGAGGCGTCATTTTCGGGCGGCGAGCAATGCCTTCACCAGCCCCTGCGTCGAGGCGTCGTGGCCGGCAGCACTTTCCTTGCCTTCCACCACGGGCAGCAGGCCGGTCGCCAGTTCCTTGCCGAGTTCGACGCCCCACTGGTCGAAGGAATTGATGCGGAACAGCACCCCTTCGACGAAGACACGATGTTCGTAGAGCGCGATCAGCCTGCCGAGCGCGAACGGCGTCAGCTTGTCGTAGACGAAGGTGATGGACGGGCGGTTGCCGGTGAAGACGCGGTGCGGCGCGATGAAATCGGCCTTCTTGTCGTCCATGCCCTTGTCGGTCAGCTGCTTCTTGGCCTCGTCGAAAGTGCGGCCCTTCATCAGCGCTTCGGACTGCGCCAGAACGTTGGCTATCAGCAGCTCGTGCTGGTGGCGCAGATGCGGCTCGAAACCGTTCGCAGCGATCATGAACTCGGCCGGGATGATGCTCGTGCCCTGGTGGATGAGCTGGTAGAAGGCGTGCTGGCCGTTGGTGCCCGGCTCGCCCCAGACGACCGGGCCGGAATTGCCCTCGACCGGCGTGCCGTCGATCGTCACACCCTTGCCGTTGGATTCCATGTCGAGCTGCTGCAGATAGGCCGGGAAGCGCAGCAGCCGCTGGTCGTAGGGCAGGATGGCGCGCGACGGATAACCGAGCACGTTGCGGTGATAGAAGCCGATCAGGCCAAGCAGCATCGGCAGGTTCTGGCGCACCGGCGCGGTGCGGAAATGGGTGTCCATCGCGTGCGCGCCGTCGAGGAATTTGCCGAAATTCTCAGGCCCGACGGCGATCATCAGCGGCAGGCCGATCGCCGACCAGATCGAATAACGCCCGCCGACCCAGTCCCAGAATCCGAACACGCGCTCGCTCTCGATGCCGAAGGCGGCAACCTTGTCGAGCGCTGTGGAGACGGCGCAGAAATGATGCCCGACGGCCGCTTCCCCGAGCCTGTCGGCGATGAAGGCACGCGCCGAGGCCGCATTGGTCATCGTCTCGATGGTGGTGAAGGTCTTGGAGGCGACGATGAACAGCGTCGTTTCCGCATCGAGCAGCTTCAGCGTGTCGGCGATATGGGCGCCATCGACGTTGGACACGAAATGCGCCCGCGGACCGTCATGGAAAGGCGCCAGCGCCAGCGTGACCATGACCGGGCCAAGATCGGAGCCGCCGATGCCGATATTGACGACATCGGTGATCTTTTTGCCGGTCGCGCCCGTGAGCGTGCCGGAACGGATGCCGTCGGCGAACCTGCCCATGGCGGCGAGCACGCCGTTGACATCCGGCATCACATCCTTGCCGTCTACCAACACGGGCGTATTGGCGCGGTTGCGCAATGCGGTGTGCAGCACGGCGCGGCCTTCGGTGAAGTTGATCGCCACACCGGAGAACATCTCGTCGCGCTTGGCCGCGACGCCGCCGGCATCCGCCAGCTTTTCGAGCAGCATCATGATCTCGTCGTTCACGGCCGTCTTGGAATAATCCATCAGGAGGTCTTCGAAAACGGCGCTGAATTTCGCGAAACGGCCGGCATCGGCTGCGAAGGCGGCGCGAATATCCGTGGCGTTTGCTTTCGCGACGGCGGATTTCAGGTCTTGGACGATGGCCTGCATGGTGATTCCTCGGCACTCGAAATGGGATGCTCGGGAACCTATTCCGTTTCCATGTCAAATCAAGCACAGTCGGAAGCCGATGGGCGTTTATTGCCCGGCGGCTGTCGTCACCGTATTGCCAACGGCATTGCCGAGCCGGTCGACCTGCTCGTTGTAGGTACGCCGCGTGGCCGGATCGAAGATCGCGATCGGTGTGCTGACGGCGACGCTCGCGGCACCGCCGACGGTCTGGGCGGCACCCAATGCGACAGCGCCGATCCGGTCGCCCAGGCCGACATCCGAATCGCTCACGGCTTGGCCGGCGATCAGCCGGTTGCCGATCAGTTTCACCACTTCCGGGCTTTCGGCGAATTTGCCGTGGTTCAGGCGGTCGCCGGTCTTCAGCGCGGTGAGATCAAGTACGGCGATGCCGGCCTTCTCGAACTCGGTGCGATAAGGTTCGACGGTCGGATCCACCTGGCCGAGCCGGTCGATATTGCCGGAAATCCGCCGGGAGAGGCTGAGCGCCCGGTCGTCGCGCGAAACGAACAGCGTGAAATTCGGCCGCTTCGCTCCAAGCTCGGCGAGCTGCCGGCCGAAGACGTCGACATCGAGATCGGGGGAGGCGAGGATGACGTTCTGGATCTTCGGCGCCACACGGCCGTCGCGGATCGCCATCTGGCGCAGCGCCTCGACGGTCAGCCAGGACCCCATCGAATGGGCCATCACTGTGACTTCGCCGACGCTTGGCTCCTTCGCCAGCCGGCGCAGCATATCCTCCAGCGCGTCGCGGGAATAGTTGGTGCTTTCCTTGTCGTAGTTGTAGGCGAAGACGCTGCCCCGCGATGGCCAGGTGAACAGCACCGGGGCCACATCGGCATTGGAGTCATGAACGATCTGGGCGAAGCGATAAACCGCGTCCTCGTAGCGGTTGTTGAAGCCATGCACGAACACGAGCACGCGCCGGTTCTTGCCAAGATGGCCCCTGAGCCAGGATTGAGCCGCGGGCGTGGCGAGCGGCGTCACGGAAACCGTTGCGAATTCCTTGGCCGGATTGGCAGGCAGCTTCGAAGGCCACTGCACCTGTCCGACCTCACGGGCCTTGCTGGGCGGAATGGAGACGGCAATTTCCGTGATTTGCGGTTCCTTGCCGCGCTCGCCGGAGAAGAGGACGCCCGGGGTTTCGGAAGACCGGCGGGTGGTCGCCACCAGCACATCGACCTTCGAGGCCCCGGCTGCCTGCGCCTGCGTCGGAATGAGCACGCCTTCGGGACGCCCCGCACAGCCCGCAAGGACGCTCAGCACCGTGAAGACGGCAATCATGCGAAACGAAAATCCGGCGTGGCTCTCCAAGCGAACTCCAACATGCTTTGCCCTGCCCCTTGAGAGAGGGCTAATCGCGTACTGCCGGATCGTCCACCGCTAACGCCGGAATTTCGCCTTTGTGACGCACGCTTGGCCGCCCCCTGTCGCTGCGATGCAACGGTGGGTTAGCCACGCAGCTCTCGCCTCAGGATCTTGCCGACATTCGATTTCGGCAGTTCCGTGCGGAATTCGATGAAGCGCGGGCGTTTGTAGCCGGTCAGGTTGGCGACGCAGTGGGCCTTGACGTCGGCCTCCGTCAGGTTCGGATCCTTCTTGACCACGAAGAGCTTCACCGCCTCGCCCGAGTGTTCGTCCGGCACGCCGATCGCGGCGCATTCGAGCACGCCCGGATGTGTCGCCACCACTTCCTCGACCTCGTTCGGATAGACGTTGAAGCCGGAAACCAGGATCATGTCCTTCTTGCGGTCGACGATCTTCGTGTAGCCCTGTCGGTCCATATAGCCCATGTCGCCGGTGCGGAAGTAGCCGTCCGTGGTCATTACCTTGGCGGTCTCGTCCGGACGGTTCCAGTAACCGGCCATCACCTGCGGGCCGCGGATGCAGATCTCGCCGACATCGCCGAGTTCCACCTCCGAACCGTCGTCGTCGCGGATGGAAATTTCCGTCGACGAGATGGGAAGCCCGATCATGCCACTGAATTCGGTGGCGTCCAGCCGGTTGGCGGTGGCGACCGGCGAGGTTTCCGACAGGCCGTAACCCTCCGTGATCTGGCAATGGGTCATCTTCAGCCAGCGCTCGGCGACCGGCCGCTGCACCGACATGCCGCCGCCGAAGACGAGCAGAAGCGACGAGAAGTCGAGCTTCTGGAAGTCGGCATTGTTCATCAGCGCATTGAACAGCGTGTTGAGGCCGGGGAAGACATGGACCTTATATTTCTGCAGTTCCTGGACGAAAGCCGGTATGTCGCGCGGATTGGCAATCAGGATATTGTGGCTGCCGGTCGCGACGCCCATCAGCGAATTCACCGTCAATGCGAAGATGTGATAGAGCGGCAGGGCGCAGAGGAACTGGATCTGCTCCGGGCGCGGTTTGTTGAGGAAGGCGGTTTCCAGCCACAGGCCCATCTGCTCCTTGTTGGCGAGCAGGTTCGCATGCGTGAGGATGGCTCCCTTGGAGACGCCGGTCGTGCCGCCGGTATATTGCAGGAAGGCGATATCGCGCGCCGAGACCTCGACGGCATTCATCGTCTGGCGGGCGCCTTCGGCGATCACCTGCTTGAAGCTGCGGGCCGATGGCAGCGACCATTCCGGCACCAGCTTCTTCACCTTGCGCACGACCAGATTGACGATATGGCCCTTCAATCCCAGCATGTCGCCCATCGTGGCGACGACCACGTGCTTGATCTCGGTCTGCGGCAAAGCCTGCTGCACGGTGTGGGCGAAGTTTTCGAGCACGAAGATCGCCTTGGCGCCGGCATCCTTGAGCTGGTAGGCCAGTTCGCGTGGGGTGTAGAGCGGGTTGACGTTGACGACCACCATGCCGACGCGAAGGATGCCGTAGACGATCACCGGGTTCTGGAGAATGTTGGGCAGCATCACCGCCACCCGGTCACCTTTCGCAAGACCCTGGGCTTGCAGCCAGGTACCGATCTTGCGGCTTTCGGCTTCCAGCTGACGGAAGGTCAACGATTTGCCCATGCTCGAAAAGGCGGGGCGGTCGGCGTAGCGCGCGCAGCTTTCCTCGAAGAGCTCCCCGAGTGAATGATGCTGCAATGGCGGGATTTCGGCCGGCACCGTCGGGGGATAGGAGGCAAGCCAGATCTTGGGCGGATTGGCACCGGTACGTGCGGTGACTTCGTTCATGCTGGACCTCCTCTATCGTTTTTCTCGTTGTCCCGCGCTTTCCCGGCGCGTGCGAGCCAGGTCCTCCACCTTCCCGCGAACAACAGATTATGCCATGCCGCGGCAGCATCAAGCCACGATCGCAGATTTAAACAGCTATCTAACTTTGACGTAAACGTCAACGAGAGGCTGAAGCCGATATCCCGGTGTATTCGGACCTGGAGCGGAACATCGCAAAGCGTCGGGCGTTTTCCAAGCGTAACGAAATGCATGAGGACTCACAGAGGAGGTGCCAGATGTTGCATCAAGAACCACGCGCCGGACAGGACCCGTATGTCAAGGACACTCCGTCGCTGATCGCCAGCGACAAGGTTGAAGGGACCAAGGTTTATGGTGCCGACGGCAAGCATATAGGCTCCATTGCCCGCGTGCTCCTCGAGAAACGCGGCGGCCGTGTCGGATATGCGGTGCTGAGCTTCGGCGGTTTTCTCGGCATCGGCGATGACTATTATCCGCTTCCCTGGGAAAAGCTTCGCTACGACGAACAGCTCGACGGGTATCGCATCGACCTGACCAAGGACCAGATCACCGGCGCTCCGCGCTATCGCGATCTCGACGACGATGACTGGTACAACGACAAGGGCCGGACGATCTACGATTATTACGGCGTTCCGCCCTACTGGATGTGACCGTTCAGGCACCGACACTCGGGAGGCTCCGCTTTGCGGGGCCTCTTTTCGTTTATTTAATCCTCCTCATGCAAGGTCCTCGCGATAAGGGGATGACGATGGCGGAAAAGACGGAAGCGGGCACGGTCCGCGATTTCGAGCGCGGCGATATCGAGGCTGTGGCGCAGCTTTTCCAGGAGACGTTCCGCAAGTCCAAGACGCCGTCTCCTTCGTTGATCGCTTATCTGGAGGAAGCCTTCTTCGATCATCCCTGGGCTGATCCGGAGGTTCGCTCCAAAGTCTTTGCGCAAGCTGATGGAAGGGTTTCCGGGTTCATCGGCGTTTTCCCTTCGCGGCTGGAACTCGACGGACGTCCGCTCCGCGCCGCCTTCGCCGGATCGATGATGGTCGCGAACCCCAAGGAAAATCCGCTTGCCGGCGCCCGTCTGCTTCGCTCCTTCCTCGCCGGTCCGCAGGATATCTCACTTACCGAAACCGCCAATTCAACCGCGCTCGGCATGTGGCAGAAGGCAGGCCATCCGCTCGATCCCGGCTACAGCATGAACTGGCTGCGCGTCCTGCGCCCCGCTTCCGCCGCGATAGAAGTATTGGCGCGACGGCTTCGTCCCGCGAAGTTCCTGCGCCCCTTCGGTCGTATCGCCGATCGAGGAGCCGCCCTTGCCCGCATGACGCCTTTGCGCCCGATGGAGCGCGGCGCCTCGAAAATCACCTTCCGCGATGTCACCCGCGCGGAATTCGGCGATGCTCTTCCGATACTCGCCTCGAACTACCCGCTTCGTCCGCGCTGGGACGACGGCTCGTTGTCATGGTTTCTGGAACAGGCGGAAAACAAGCGGAACTTTGGTTATCCCGAATGGCGGGTCGGCTCGGCCCCGGACGGCCGGCCGGTGGCCGCCTACGTCTACTTCGCCAGCCCTGGCGAGATCGGCTGGCTGCTGCAGGCGCTGTCGGTGCCGAATGCCACCACGGACCTCGTCGACGATCTGTTCGCGCATGCTTACGAATTGGGGTGCTCGGGCATCCGCGGCGCGGCGCATCCGTGGTTGATCCCGGCACTGATGAGCCGCAAGACGGTGTTCTACGGCCGCTCGTTTTATGTCGCGCAGGCACGCGACAAGAGCTTGCTGGAGCCCGTCAGGTCCGGCCAGGCCCTGATCAGCGGCCTCGGCGGCGAAAGCTGGACGCGCCTGATCGGCGACCGGTTCGACTGAGCTTTTTCAGTCGAATCCACCCAATCGGACCTCGTTCACCCGAGCATGGTCACCGGCTCGGCATGCAGATATTCCGCCACTTTGCGTTTCGAGGCGATATTGCGCCAGACGGCATCGACTTCGTCCGGCGTCAGCCCGGCAGCCTCGCCGACCGCTTCCCGCGCAATCCCGTTGTCGAGACCGTAGAGGCAGAGATCCATCCGGTCGTAGGGCAGCGAGAAATAATACTCGTCCTGGCCCTGCGGCAGCGACCAGGTGTCCGTCGTGGGCGGTCGGCGGCGGATCTCGGCGGGAACGCCGAGCGCTTCGGCAAGCTGGTAGACCTGGCTCTTGTAGAGATGCGCGATCGGCTTGAAGTCGGCGGCGCCATCGCCGTTCTTGACGAAGAAGCCCTGGTCGTATTCGAGCCGGTTCGGCGTGCCGGCGACGGCGAAATTCAGCCGGTCGGCATGGTAGTACTCGATCTGCTTGCGGGTGCGCTGCTTCATGTTGGCGGCGGCGATCATGCCGAGATAGACCTCGAGTGGCATGCGGTGACGGCTCTGCTCGCCGGCCGGATTGGCGACAACCAGCCAGGAAATGTTGTAGCCGCGGCCGGTCAGCGCATTTTCCAGCACCACCTTGCAGCCCCAGCCTTCCCCGAATTCAGGAACGATCTGGCGGATGAAGCCGTCGCGGCGGGTATAGCAGCCGGCGGCGGCAAGCGCCGGGCCGATGTCTTCGAGCACCGTCTCGATGCCGACCGCTTCGGCAAGCGCCCGGCCGAGCTTCAGGCTGTCCGGATCGGAATCATGCTCCGGCATGAAGATGCCCGTCACCTTGCCGGCCCCGAGCGCGCGGGCGCACAGAGCCGCCGTGACGCTGGAATCGATGCCGCCTGACAAGCCCAGTACCGCGCCGCGCTTACGCAGGTCCTTGAGCACCGTCTCGCGGAGCCAGCTGCCGATGCGTTCGATCTCGGCCTCCGCATCGAGCTTCAGCGTTTCGGCCGAAAATTTCTCCGTCTTCTGAATGCGCTTCAGGCTCTGGTTCATGCGACATTCCCCTGTGTGGCGGTGTTCGTTTCATCCGCGCCGAGCCGGATCTTGCCGGTCGCCGTGCGCGGCAGCGCGTCGCGGAACTCGACGCTTTTCGGTACCATGTAGTCTTCGAGCAATTGCGCGCAGTGGCGGATGATCTCGCGCTCCGTGAGCGTCACGCCATCTTCCAGCACCACATACGCGCGGATCACCTGGCCGAAGATCGGATCGTCGATGCCGCCGACCGCCGCTTCTCTGATACCGGGCAGCGCATAGAGCGCGCGCTCGACTTCCTGCGGACTGACCTTTTCGCCGCGTGTCTTGATGATGTCGTCGCGGCGGCTGATGAAATAGAGAAAACCGTCGGCGTCTGTACGGAAAAGATCGCCGGTGTGCAGGCGCCGTCCGCCCGCGACGGGCGAAAGCGCGCGGACCGAGGTCAGGGCGTTGCCCCAGTAGCCGGCCATCACATGCGGCCCTTCGATGACCAGTTCGCCGATCGTGCCTGCCGGGGCGGGACGCCCGTCCTCGTCGATCACGAAAGCCCTTGTGCCGGGAATGGCGCGGCCGACCGAGAGCGGCCGCCGGGAAACTTCTTCTGGCGGCAGATAGGTGGCGCGCAGGCATTCCGTCTGGCCGTACATCAGGAAAAGCCGTGTGTCGGGAAAGAGCTGCTGCAGCCGCTCGGCAATGGCCGGCGGCATGGCCGCGGCGGCGCTGGTGATGGTGCGCAAATGCGGCAGAAAACCTGGCTCAAGATCCTTGATGCCGGTAATCAGAGCCGCCATCGGCGGCACCAGCGGGAAACCGGTCGCCTTCACTTCGGCCAGCCGTTCGAGGATCTTGCGCGGGAAGGCGAAGCTTTTTTCAAGCACCAGCGTGCCGCCGGTCATCACCATCGTGACCACCTGGGTGATGCCGTAGCCGAAGGAGAGAGGCAGGACGCTGAGCACGATGTCGTCGGCCGTGTTGCCGAGATAGGCGACGATCGCTCCGCAGGCGGCTTCGACATTGGCGTGGGTCAGCATCACGCCTTTCGGCTGGCCGGTGGAACCCGACGTATGGAGCAGCAGTGCCAGCGCTTCGCTATTCTCGAACGTCCTTGAGGCAGCCGGAACCTCGGAGCCGATCAGGTCTTCGAACCGCAACGCCCGGCCGAGATCGTTACCGGCATCCGCTTGGGCGACGATTACCAGAGGCCGGGCCGCCGACATCGAAACCGCGGCGTCGACCGTCATCCGCTGACGGGTCTGGGTGATGATAACCGAAGCACCGGTGCTGGTCAGGATGCCGGAAAGCTTCTCGGCCTTGATCGACGGATAGAGCGGGCAGGGCACGGCGCCCGCCTTCCAGATACCGAAGAAGCTGATGACGGCCTGATGGCCGTTGTCCAGCACCATCAGCACCCGGTCGCCTGGTTTGACGCCGCCGCGGGCAAGGCTGGTCGCCAGCCGGTCGGACAGCATGTCGAGTTCCGCATAGGTCAGCCGGGCGTCGCCCGCGATGAGCGCGGTCTTCGTCCCGAACCGTCTGGCGCTGTCGCGCAGCCTTGCCTCTATGCGCATCGGCGCAGCCTCAGGCTGCCGCCAGCTTGGTCGACAGATAGTTGGTCATGTTGTCGATACTGTCCAGGTTTTCCGGGACGATCTCCTCGTCGGCGACGGTAATGCCGTAGGTCTGTTCCAGGAATGCGATCAGCTCGAGCACGCCGGTGGAATCGATCACGCCGCTTTCGAGCAGCGACTGATTGTTCGAAACCTCCGCGTCGGCGCGGAACAGGAAGTTCTCGGCAATGAATTCTCGCACGCTGTTTTCGAATGCTTCCGCCATCGCCGGCCCTCTCCACAAGCAGATTTGCCGCGCGGATGAGGCGCGGTCGATTGAAACGGCATCTTCCGGCCTATCCCTGAACGTTTTGCTAATTTCTAAATGGCTTTTGTCCATAAGCTTAACCGCATCCAAATTCCCGCCCGGGCGTTGATGCGTCCATGAAGATCGCGACCTTCAATGTGAACGGCGTCAACGCTCGGCTCGGCCTCCTGCTCGAGTGGCTCGAAGAGGCGAGACCGGATGTCGTCTGCCTGCAGGAGCTGAAGGCCCCGCAGGAAAAGTTTCCTGCCCGCGCAATCGAAAAGGCCGGTTACGGTGCGGTCTGGCATGGCCAGAAGAGCTGGAACGGCGTCGCCATCCTGGCGCGCGACGCCGATCCGGTCGAAACGCGCCGCGGCCTGCCGGGCGACCCGGAGGACCTTCACAGCCGCTACATCGAAGCCGCGGTGCAGGGTGTGCTCATCGCCTGCCTCTATGCCCCGAACGGCAACCCCGCTCCCGGCCCGAAGTTCGCCTACAAGCTCGCCTGGTATGAGCGGTTCCTGACGCATGCGCAGGCATTGCTGGATACCGGGGTGCCTGTTGTCCTTGCCGGCGACTATAACGTCATGCCCACCGACCTCGATGTCTACAAGCCGGAACGCTGGCGGGATGACGCCTTGTTTCGACCCGAGATAAGGGAGGCCTTTTCCCGGCTGCGGGAGCAAGGCTGGACGGATGCAGTCCGCAAGCTGCACCCGGGCGAACGCATCTACACCTTCTGGGACTATTTCCGGAATGCCTGGGGCCGCGATGCGGGCCTCAGGCTCGACCACCTGTTGCTGAGCCCGTCGATAGCGGACCGGTTGCAGGCAGCCGACGTCGACCGCCACGTCCGCGGCCGCGAGCATGCCAGCGATCACGCGCCGGCCTGGATCGAACTCGCCCGCTAGGTGAGATCGATCGCCATTTCGGACTGGGTCAGTCTCCTCTTCCGCCAGCCGACCCGCCGCATGAAATCATTGAGCAGGCCCTCGGGCACGGTCTCGACGATGAAGAGCTTTCGGCCCGGATAGCGGGCGGCGAGCGCATCGGTCATCAATCGGCCGAGCCCCTGCCTGCGATGGTCGGGGTCGACGGCGAGGCCAAAGATCCGGATATCCTTGAGCGTGTCGTCCAGAAGGGCCGCCGCCTTGCCATCGAGCGCGAACCCCTTGAGCGGAGGCCCCAGTCTTTCGAAGCTGCGCGGATCGGTTTGCCAGGAAAGACCGGCATCCGCGAACTTCGCGAGCATGGCCGCGGCCCTCGTTGCCTCGCATTCCTCCGCGGGCGCCACATCCGGCGCTGCTCGCCGGAGGCTGCGGTCGAAGCCGACCAGTGTGCGGGTGATGGCGAAGCCGAGCGACAGGTAGAGATCGCGCGCCCGCTCATTGGTGTTGATCACTTCAAGAACAAGCCTGCGATCGCCTCGCGCCTTTGCCGCCGTGATGGCCTCCAGCATCACGCCTCGGCCAAAACCCTTGCCGCGGATGGTCGGCCCCATGCCGATCGCGCCGACCCGGGAAACATCACCCCGGCGGCCGATCAGCAGGATGCCGGCGGGTTTTCCGCCCTCGAAATAGACGCGGCTCTCGTCGAGGTCGACATGATCGCGCTCGATGCGCAACCGCAGCGACGGAACTGTCACGTTCATCGGCACCACATACCCCGAAAAGCCGACCGTGAAGGCCTCGGCCGCGTCTTCCAGGCTGCATTCCGACAACCGGCGATGGGAAATGGCGGATGTCATGACCTCTCTCCCGAGTTTGTCGCTTCAGAGCACGTTGGACGGCGAACCCTTTTCGAAATTTTCGACATGGGTGATGACCTGCGCCCAGAGCGTCTGCATCGCTTCGTCGCTCGCCCAGGCCACATGCGGGGTGAGGATGAAGTTCGGCCGGTCGAGGATCGTCAGCAACGGATTGTCCGGCGCCGGCGGTTCCTTGGTCAGCACGTCAAAGCCGGCGCCGCCGATCAGGCCTTCGTTGAGCGCGGTCACGAGGTCCGCCTCGTTGACCAGCCCGCCACGGGCGGTGTTGATGATCAGCGGGCGCCGCTTCATCTTGCGGAATTCGGGCAGGCCGATCAAGTTGCGGGTCGCCGGCGTCAACGGCATGTGGAAGGTGATGATGTCGGCGGCTTCCAGCACCTCGTCGAAGGCGGTGTAACCGGGTTCGACCTCTTCCGCATCCTTGCGGGCCGCAAAGATCACCTTCATCCCGAAGGCCTCGGCGATCTTCGCCACCGACTTGCCGAGCGTACCGCGGCCGAAAATGCCGAGCGTCGAACCGGCTAGGTCCTTGATCGGATGGTTGAAGAAGCAGAACTGGTTGGCGTGCTGCCATTCACCGGCAATCACGTCCTGACGGAAGCCGACGATCGAGCGGCGGAGCGCGAAGATCAGGCCGAACGTATGTTCCGGAACGGTGTTGACCGCATAACCACGCACGTTGGAGACGGTTATGCCGCGTTCCTTGGCAAAGGCGAGATCGATCACGTCATAGCCGGTGGCAGCGACTGCGATCATCTTCAGCTTCGGGGCATTGGCGATGGATTGTTCGCGCACCGGCGCCTTGTTGGTGATGACGATATCCGCGTCTGCGATGCGGGCAGCCACATCCTCCGGCGCCGTCTTGCCGTATTCTATCCATTCATGCGCAAAAGCGGGCCGGGTGATCGTCACCGAAGGGCCGATCGTGTCGCGGTCCAGAAATACAACCTTCATCGCGAAAATTCCTGCATGATTTGAAACTCCTCCCCAAAACCATGCCGACCTGGACGCTGGCCGGAATGGATTTCTCGTATATCATCCCACCTGAGATCCGGAAGGCAAAAGTAACGGAGAATGGTATTGGGCGAAATGCTGAGCCTTGATTGCGTCGTCATCGGCGGCGGCGTGGTGGGGCTCGCGGTGGCTCGAGAACTGGCAATGGCCGGCCGTGAGGTCGTGCTTCTGGAGGCTGAACCGCTCACCGGCAGCATCACGTCTTCCCGCAACAGCGAGGTCATTCATGCGGGGCTTTATTATCCGACCGGCAGTCTCAAGGCCGAACTCTGCGTCGCCGGCAAGCAGAAGCTCTACGACTATTGCCGCGATCGCCACATCCCGCACAAGCGTTGCGGCAAACTGGTCGTCGCCTCGAACGAGGCCGAGGTCGCCTATCTCGAAAAACTGCTGAAACAGGCGGAAGCCAATGGCGTCGACGATTGCCGGCTGATCGGCAGCACGGAACTCTTTCGCCTTGAGCCGCAGATCACCGGCTTTGCCGCGCTCGTCTCTCCTTCGACCGGGATCATCGACAGCCATCGGCTGATGGAAGCCTATGTCGCCGATATCGAATCCCATGGCGGCAGCGTCGTGCTGAACTCGCCCGTCCTCGCCGGCGAGCTTCTGGGCGACACCGTGCGGCTTGCAATCGGTGGCCTCGATCCCGTGGAGATCGAGGCGAGGCTGGTCGTGAACGCCGCAGGGTTGGATGCCTGGACGATTTCCGGAGGCATGGTCGGTCTCGACCGAAAGACGATGCCCGAGCGCCACTATGCGAAAGGCTGCTATTTTTCGCTGACCGGTCGCGCGCCGGCGGAGCGGCTGGTCTACCCGGTGCCGGAACCCGGCGGGCTCGGCGTCCACCTGACGCTCGATCTTGCGGGGCAGGCCCGTTTCGGCCCGGATGTCGAATGGGTGGAAACGATCGGCTACGACGTCGATCCGCGCCGCGCCGACACGTTCTACGGAGCCATCCGCCGTTATTGGCCGCACTTGCCGGACGGCGCCCTGCAGCCCGCCTATTCCGGCGTCAGGCCCAAGGTGGCCGGCCCGGGTGGCGGCGGGGGCGGCGATTTCGTTATCCAGGGGCCCGAAACGACCGGCCACCCGGCCTATGCCGCGCTTTATGGCATCGAATCTCCCGGCCTGACCGCCTCCATGGCGATCGCCGAAAGAGTGGCGCGCCTCACGCTCTGAGGCGCGCCGATCTCAGAATGCCGCGCGCTTGTCGTGCCTTGCGAGCCGGCCGAGCAAGTAGTCCACCTCGGCCTTGGCGGTCGCCGAAAGCATCTGCGCCGGCTTGCGCTGCGCATCCGAGGTGATGACGCCGCGCCGTTTCAGCACGTGCTTGCGGATCGCAAGGCCGATGCCGGCCTGCTGTTCGTAGCGCATCAGCGGCAGATGCGCGTCGAACAGATCATGCGCCTCGTCGCGCTTGCCTGCCACGAAGAGATTGACCAGTTCCGTCAGCATGTCCGGAAAACCGTAACCGGTCATCGCGCCGTCGGCACCGCGTTCCGGTTCGAAATCGAGGAACAGGCCGCCATTGCCGCAGAGGATCGAGAAGGGGCGCAGTTCGCCCGCCTTCTGCAGGGCGCGCAGCCTCGAGACCTTCTCAAGCCCAGGCCAATCCTCGTGCTTCAGCATCAGGCAGGACGGGTGGTTGGTGATGATCCTGGCGATCACGCCCGGCGACATCACGACCGTCAGCGTCAGCGGATAATCCTGCAGCACCCAAGGCACATCCTCGCCGACCGCTTCCACGGCGCCGGCAAAATAATTGACGATCTGGTCGTCGGTACGCAGCGCCGGGGTCGGCGCAATCATCACGCCGGCTGCCCCCATGTCCATCGCATCGCGGGCGAGCGAGCGCATGCCGGCAAAGCCGGGCGCCGAGACGCCAACGATGATCGGCACTTTCGCCCGCGACACCACGCGCTTGATGATGGCCCGGCTTTCGTCCGGCTCCATCTTCGGTGCTTCCCCCATGATGCCCAGAATGGTGATGCCGGTGCAGCCGCTCTCCTCGTAGAAATCCGTCAGCCGGTCGATCGAGGCGAAATCGATCGATCCGTCTTCGAAGAACGGCGTCGTGGCGATGGCGTAGACGCCTTTGGACTGAATTCCGAATGTCATTACTGGGCATCCTTCCAGGCTTGGTAGCGGGCCTTGGTTTCTGCGTTCATCGGGTAGAGGCCGGGCAGGGGCACGCCTCGGTCCACCTCGGTCATGATCCAGCCTTCCATGCGCTCCTGTTCCGGCGCTTCGGCGACGACCGCATCGAGCAGCTTGGCCGGGATCAGCACCGCGCCGTCCTCGTCGACGACGACGATATCATCGGGAAAAACGGCAACGCCGCCGCAGGTAATCGGCTCCTGCCAGCCGACGAAGGTGAGGCCCGCGACGGAAGGCGGCGCGGCAATCCCGGCACACCAGACCTTCATGCCGCTGCCAAGCACGCCTTCGGCGTCGCGCATCACGCCATCGGTCACAAGCCCGGCAACGCCGCGCTTCGCCATCCGTGCGCAGAGAATGTCTCCGAAAATGCCGGCATCGGTGACGCCGAGCGCATCCGCGACCGCGATGCAGCCTTCCGGCATCGCCTCGATCGCCGCGCGCGTGGAGATCGGCGAGGCCCAGCTTTCCGGCGTCGCGAGGTCCTCGCGCGCAGCGACGAAACGCAGGGTAAAGGCCGGGCCGACGACGCGGCCCTGGCCGGGCTTCAGCGGCTTCGTTCCGCGCATCCAGACATTGCGCAGGCCCTTTTTCAAAAGCACCGTGGTCAGCGTGGCGGTGGAGACGCCTTTCAGCGTCTCGATGATCTTGGGGTCCAGCGGCATGAATTCTCCTCGCGAATATTAGGTGCCGTCCTGGCGGGCGGCGGGCGATATTCGTTCGCGGCTTTCCGTTCGTCAAGGAAACAACGTAGCCGTCGTTGTTGACATGACGGCGATCTGTCAAGGTATAATGGATTTCAACAATGGCACATGGGAGGATGAGACATTGCTTTTTCCAACGACACTTGTCGGCAGTTATCCGCAGCCTGAATGGCTGATCGACCGCGCCAAGCTCGCGGGCCGTTTCCCGCCACGCGTCCGCGCCAGGGAGCTCTGGCGCATTCCTCAGGAATATCTCGCCGAAGCGCAGAACGATGCGACGATCATGGCGATCAAGGCCCAGGAGGAGGCCGGCCTCGACATCATCACCGATGGCGAAATTCGCCGCGAGAGCTATTCCAACCGCTTCGCAACCGCGCTGGAAGGGGTCGATCTCGACAATCCGGGCTCGGCGCTCGACCGCTCCGGCCATCCGAACCCCGTGCCGCGCATCACCGGCAAGATTCGCCGCATGCACGCCGTCGAAGCCGAGGACGTTAAATTCCTGCGCAGCCACACGGACCGTAAGATCAAGATCACGGTTCCCGGCCCCTTCACCATGTCGCAACAGGCCCAGAACGACTTCTACAAGTCGGAGGAAGAGGCGGCATACGATTACGCCGATGCGGTGAACGCCGAAATCCGCGATCTCTTCTCCGCGGGCGCCGACGTGGTGCAGATCGACGAGCCCTACATGCAGGCCCGACCGCAAAAGGCCGAGCAGTACGGCCTTGCCGCGCTCAACCGCGCGCTGGACGGCATCACGGGCACCACCGCGGTGCATATCTGCTTCGGTTATGCGGCGATCATCCACGAGCGCCCGACCGGCTACTCGTTCCTCAATCAGCTCTCCGGCTGCTCCTGCCATCAGGTGTCGCTCGAAACCGCGCAGTCGAACCTTGATTGCTCGACGCTGACCGGCCTTTCCGGCAAGACGCTGATGCTCGGCGTCATCGACCTGTCGGACATGAATGTCGAGACGCCGGAAACCGTGGCAAACCGGATCCGCCGCGCACTGCCTTATGTCGAAGCCAAAAACATCATTGTGGCGCCGGATTGCGGCATGAAATATCTGCCGCGCGAGGTTGCGTTCGGCAAGATGAGGGCGATGGTCGAGGGCGCCAAGATCATGCGCCGCGAATTCGGCGAAGCCGCCTGATTTCCATCAGATGTCTGATAAAAGGGCGATTGCTGCCGGCAATCGCCCTTTTATTTTGGCTTTTGCGTCTCCCGCCACCGGCATAATGTGCACGAGAATTGTAATTTAGTATCCTAAATTGTCGGTATTGGAGTATTTATATCCTATAATTCTCGATATTGTATCCCAATGAAATTTCATGTATACATTTATGTGGGAGGATATTTCCGGCGGGATGGGCCGATGATCTCCTCCTCAATTCAGTGACGGCGTCGGTTTGTGGTTGGGGCGTCTGCCCCGCACGCCTGGCCGGCTCGATAGGAAGATCATGGCGGCGACACTTGTTCTCATACCCGGGCTTGTATCGGACTCGATCGTCTGGGCACCCCTGGCCGAAGCGGCTTTCGGTTTCACCTCCGTTCGGCACGCCGATCTCTCCGACGGCAGGTCGATTACCGGAATGGCCCGGAAGCTTCTCGACGAGACGCCAGGGGACATCATTGCCGTCGGGCACTCAATGGGCGGGCGCGTTGCCATGGAAATGGCGCACATTGCGCCGGATCGGATCCGCGGCCTGGTGCTGGCGAATACCGGCCATCATCCGAAGCGTGAAGGCGAGGAGGTCAAGCGTCAGCAGATGATCGATCTCGGCAACCGCAGCATCGAAGAACTGGCGCGTCAATGGCTGCCGCCGATGCTCGACCCGGCCCGAGTCGGTGACCGAGACTTGATCGACAGCCTGCAGGCCATGGTACTGCGCGCAGGCTCGGAGGTGCATGAGCGCCATATCCGCGCGCTGATCGGCCGGCCGGATGCCAGCGCCTACGTCGCCGATATTACCTGCCCGATCCTGCTTGTCGCGGCCCGCCAGGATGGCTGGAGCCCAATCGGGCAACATCAGGAAATCGCCGACGCGGCACCTGATGCCGAACTCGTCATTATTGAAAATGCAGGGCATTTCGCTCCCGTCGAACGGCCCGCGGAAACGACCGCCGCCATCACCGAATGGCTGGCGCGCAGATTTGGAGAAACGCAATGAGTGCAGCAGCTACGATACCGGATACCCCGCTTTTCGACCGGGCGGGTTCGATCCGCGGCTACCGGATCAACAAGATGGCGATGGCGCTTGGTCAGCCCGTCAACCGAGCCGCCTTCAAGGCCGACGAGGAAGCCTATCTCGACAGTTTCGGGCTGAGCGCCGAGGAAAAATCCGCGGTGATGGGCCGCGACTGGCACGAGATGGTCCGCCTCGGCGGCAATCTCTTCTTCATCCTGAAGATTTCCGCGGTCGACCCCACCCCGATCACCCGCATCGGCGCGGCGCAGGCCAGCATGGAACACGAAGACTTCCTGCATCTGAGATTGGGAAAAAAGCGCAATGGCTAAGATCATCGGTGGGCTCGGAACGAGCCACGTTCCTTCGATTGGTGCTGCGCTCGACAAGGGACTGCGCGACACGCCGGACTGGAAGCCGTTCTTCGACGGTTATGAGGCCGGCAAGCAGTGGATGCGGGACGCCAAGCCCGATATCGCGGTCGTCATCTTCAACGATCACGGCAATACCTTCTTTCTCGACCGCGTGCCGACCTTCGCCGTCGGCGTCGCCGAAACCTACAATCCGGTCGACGAAGGCTGGGGTCCGCGAGCCATCCCGGCATTCGAAGGTGCGGTGGATTTTTCCTGGCATTTCGTCGACAAGCTGGTCGAGCGCCATTTCGACCCGATGGTCTGCCGCGAGATCGAGGTGGATCACGGCCTGCAGGTGCCGATGGAACTGTTCTTCGGCCGTCCGGATGCATGGCCGGTGAAGGTCCTGCCGATCTGGGTCAACACCATCCAGTATCCGATCCCGACCCCGCAGCGCTGCTGGGACATGGGCAAGGTTCTGCGCGAAGCGATCGAAAGCTGGCCCGGCGACGAGCGCGTCGTCATTCTCGGCACCGGCGGCCTGTCGCACCAGCTCCAGGGCGCCCGCGCCGGTTTCATCAATCAGGCGGCCGACCGCGCCTGGCTCGACGGCATCGCCAACAATCCGGAACCCTACCGCGCCATGAGCCGCGAGGATTATGTTGAACAGTTCGGTTCCGAAGGCGCCGAGCTGATCATGTGGCTCGTCATGCGCGCCGCGATGAACAGCGACGTCAACCTCGTCCACAAGCACTACCACGCGCCGGCCTCGATGACGGGCGCCGGCATGGTCGTGCTGGAAAATGCGGCCTGACCCGATGTTCTTCCTGATGCGCTGCCTGCACCACAAAGGCCAGGACGTCGCCCGCGATACCCATCGCCCGTCGCACCGCGCTTGGGTCCAGTCGGGTGGAGATGGACTTGCCGCGGTTCTGATCGGCTCCGCCCTCGTCGACGACGGCGGTTCCTCGATCGGCAATTTTGGTATTCTCGAAGCTGCGAGCCTTGAGGAAGCGCGCGCCTTTGCCGAAGGCGATCCCTTCAATCGCGCCGGGATCGTCGCGTCGATCGAACTGACCCGACTGCCGGACGCATTCCAGGCAGCCCGCATCAGCGACCCGATGACCCCGCGAAAGAATAGCTAACACCCCGCCTTTCGGGGACCAGCATCAGAAAAGGCGATGCCATCCATGCCGGGATGGTGTCGCCTTTTGCTGTTCGGCTCGCTTCATCGGGAAGATCGCGACAGCCGTTCAGTCTTTGTGAAGGACTGGCAGCCAATGTGTTGCAATTCCTGGGCGATTCGCCTGACAGTACGGAGAGTACATGACACTGCTGCAATTCCCGGCCGACCGGCGCACCGCTGATGTGAAACGTTGCGCCGAGGCTCTTCTGCGGCTTCACGGTGAACAGGCCAACCGCTTCTGGCGGTCGGAAATGGCAGGTTTTGCGGCAGCCCTGAGATCCCAGGGCGTCGCGGATGCGGAAATCTCCCGGCAGGCCGGCCTGTTCATGCACGCGGTCCAGATGGAGCTGCAGAACAGCTGCATCGATGACGGAACGAGCGCCGTGGCCGGCTGACCTGCCGCGGCATCTCCCGATCTGGTTGTCGGGCGGCAGGGTGCCGCTCGGATCTTAGCCGATTTTCATTTCCTTTGAATATTGTGACCGGCCTCGCGGCCGAATCCCCTAAACATTTCTCGAAATGCGGGCTGAACGGCACTCGACGGGAGTGCGGTTAGGCTTCCAAGCGCTCCGTTCCAAGCAAGATCGCGTTCCTGCAGGTTGCGGCAATGCCCCTTTGGTCGCCGGCGATTTGCAGAGCGTCTTCCTATCCGTAGCCACCTCTACCGCGCTTATACATAGGCGATCGGGAGATCGCCTATGTCGTCAGGGAGGCGGCCGAGAGTATGCGCCCGTCATCGGATGTTCAACTTGAGATTTCATCGCTTCTCTTTTCCGCCATCAGTAAAGATTCGAAAATCATAATATTATAAGAAATAAGATTAGAAAATAACGCGAATCTAATGAGAAAAATAGTCAATCCAGATGTTTCGCATAGGTTGATGGCAATAAAATATTACTGTTATGACGGAATGTCGTCATGATTCCCCATTTTCGGAAGATAAAATGAAGCTTAATCTGATATTGGCTCCTTTGGCTGGAGCGGTATTTCTTGGATTGTCCACTCAGGCCTATGCGATCTCGGCAGGATGCGCAGCAGTAAATGGTCTCTCGGCGGCGAGCGCCCAGTACGGCCCATATTATTCGCTCACAAATTCCCCTCTCGATGAGGGCGACGTGGTGACGATCTCGGGTGATTCAGCCAACGCCACCTGGGAGTTTTCGAACGGGCCGGCGCAGGACTCAATCCCCTCGTCACCGAAATATGGAATTTCCGCCGGCGCTTTTTCCTACAGCTTTACGGTTCCGGCTGGAGGTCTTCCCAAACTCGGCATCTTTGACACCAACTACACCGGTCCTGGCACTATGAGGAACCTGTCGTTGACCTGCCTGGGTACAACATCTGGTTCGCCGCCGGTTGCCGGAAGTATTCAGGCTGATCCGCAGAAGGCTATGGAATACGTCGGTTCGGTGCTCGCGCTGGAAACGGCGACAATGCATTCTCAAAAGATTGGCAGCGTCGTTCGCAATAGGCTTGCGAAACCCGGCTCCAGAAGCGCCTCTCAAGGCACGGGTTCCGACAGTTCCGTCGGAGCGACCGCGTTGCAATATGCGCCGGCGGTAACTTCCGGTTTCGCACTGAATGCGGCTGCCAGCGCGGTCAATGCAATTGCCAACCGTGCGCTTCAAGAAGTTTCTTCCGATCGATTCTCCGTCTGGTCGTCGATCGGCTTCAGCCGTATCGAGCAAAGCGTGACCGGGGGTTCGTTCGATGGCAACATCCTGGATTTCAGCGTCGGCGGGGACTACAAGTTCAGTGATGATTTCCTTGCGGGCGCTTCGGTGCTTGGAAGTCGTTCGAAACTCGATCTCGACTTCAATGACGGATCGCTTCGCGCGACTGAAATCGGGATTGCCCCCTACATTGGCTACAATATTGCAAACGATCTGATCTTTGACGCGTCGTTCGGCTATTCGAAACTCGACTATGACCTCACGCGCAACGCTGGGGCCATCTCAGGTGACATCGATGCCCGCCGACTGTTCGTCTCGGCAGGATTGAGTGGCGAGGCAGCTCTCGGCAGTGTGACCTTCACCCCTGCAATCCGTACGATCTACGCCCGGGAGTGGCAGGATTCCTATGTTGATAGCTCTGGCCTGTCGGTCGGCAAGAATGATTTCGATCTGGGCAAGCTGACCCTGTCGACCGAATTCTCTTACGACTTGGAGATGGGCGAACTGCCGATCACGACCTTCATTCGTATGGATGGAAACTGGATGTATGAACGTCCTGACAGCGTTGTCCTGGCAACGGGTGATATCTATCGCGCTGACGTGCTCTCGGCAGATGTTACTTTGGGGATCACCACCCGCCAGAACGGCATCAACGCCAGCCTGGAAGTGAGCCGAACCGGTTTGTTCGGTGCAGACTTCACCAGTTTCGGGGTGAAGGGTACCCTTTCTGCCTCGTTCTAGTTGCTGCTCCAGGCATTCGCGCGCGCTCAAGCATAGGAGGTAGAGCGCGCGCGAATGTATTTGTTTCGGCTTGGTTGCTGGCCGGATGATAGCTGTTCGCTCAGCGTTAGCGTCCGATCGATCGCTTGAGATCCGATCTGTCTGCCGAATACCGAGGCTTGGATCAAAGACCAGGCAGACACCAGGTCATCGAGGACGGTGAAGATGTAATCACTGCCACCGGCTGATAGCAATCCAGCTGTGGGAGTTGGAATACACGTGCTACCTGAAAACTGGTGCCGCTTGCAGGACTCGAACCTGCGACCCCATCATTACGAATGATGTGCTCTACCACCTGAGCTAAAGCGGCACGTGCAGCGACGGGTTTGGCCGGGCTGCGAGTGATGCGGCTGATACAGGCAATGACCTGCGATTTCAAGCCGGCTTTTTGGCTTCTCGACAATTTTCCTGAAAAGACGGTTATTATCCGGCCTTTAGTTCAAAGTGCGAGGCGCTGACGGGCCGCCCGGTATTCGCATTCCAGCCGGTCGACGAGTTCTGCGACCCGAACCACCGCCTTGACCGCCCCGACACCCTGGCCTGCGCCCCAGATCTCCTTCCAGGCCTTCGGCCCGCTGACGGCCTGGTCGAAATCCATCTTGGACGGATCGGCGACCGGAAGCGCATCCGGGTCCATGCCGGTGGCGGTGATCGAACCCTTGAGATAGTTGCCGTGAATGCCGGTAAAATAGTTGGAATAGACGACGTCGGCGGCATTCGAATCGACGATCATCTGCTTGTAGCCCTCGACGGCACGCGCCTCTCTCGTGGCGATGAAGGGCGAGCCGATATAGGCCATGTCGGCGCCCATGGCCTGGGCCGCGAGGATGCCGCCGCCGGTGGCGATCGCGCCGGCGAGCAGCAGCGGCCCGTCGAACCATTCCCGGATCTCCTGCACCAGCGCGAAAGGTGACAGCGTGCCGGCATGCCCGCCGGCACCGGCGGCGACGGCGATCAGTCCGTCGGCGCCCTTGCGGATCGCCGAATTGGCGTGGCGGTTGTTGATGATGTCATGCAGCACGATGCCCCCATAGGAATGCACCGCGGCATTCACCTCCGGCACAGCCCCGAGCGAGGAGATGACGATCGGCACCTTGTATTTCACGCACATCATCAGGTCGTGCTCCAGCCGCTTGTTGGAGGTGTGGACGATCTGGTTGACGGCAAAGGGCGCGGCGGGCCGATCCGGATTGGCGGCGTCATGAGCGGCGAGATCCTCGGTGATCATGGCCAGCCATTCGTCGAGCTGGCTTTCAGGCCGCGCATTGAGGGCAGGGAAAGCGCCGATGACGCCGGCCTTGCATTGCGCCAGCGTCAGTTCCGGATGGGAAATGATGAACAGCGGCGATGCGACCACGGGCAGGCGGAGCCTGTCCTTGAGGACTGCTGGAAGCATGGATCAAAAACCTCCCGATTGACCTTTACGCAAACGTAAGTCGGTCTATCAGATCATCCGCGGCGCGAAAAGCCGGTGGAAAGATTTTCGCAGCGGAACTTCGCGACGCCCGGCGAAGGCTGCCGACATATCCTGTCCTTATTTTTGGCCATGGTGCAGTCGAAGGCGGTGCTTGCAGTTCCGCAGCGGAGAGGTTACCGAAACGTAAACTCCCGCGCAGGGGAAAGAGTATGAAGAAGGACCGGCAGTGAGCGGTTTGGAAACGGCCATCAGGAACGCACTGGATCGCTCGAACCGGGCGGACCGGGAGATCAGGGCACGTATTTATCAGTCGGCGCGCCAGGCGCTGGATGCCGGCCTTCGCAAGCAGGGCGTCAGCGACCGGCTGGTCATCATGCAGCAGCATGAGCTCCTGGAGCGGAAGATCCACGAGATCGAGATGGCGGAGGTCCAGCGTCTGGCCGAACCGCCAGCCGAACCCGTCGTCGAGCTCGATGCGGAACTGCCATATGCCGCGGGATCCATGGCGGTGGAGTCTCCGGTCATGGAGGCTCGCCCGCGGCCGGACGCACCCCAACGGTCCGCGGCCCCGCCATCCGTAGCGCCGGCCATCGATACCGTTTCCGGCGAGATGCGTTCTACCGCTTCCGCGGCTGCGGCTATGTCCTCCGGCGATCTCGGCGGCGTCAGCCCCGCGCGCGGCGAGCGGATCGAGGCCGAGCAATCCCAGACGGCACCCCAGGCAAAAGCGGCAAAGCCGGGCAAGGCGAACAAAGCAAACAAGGCCGCCCGTTCGTCATCCGACGGCGGACTGGACGTCCCGCCGGAGCGGGCCGCCAAACCCCGGAAGCGTCGCGGTTTCCTGTCACATCTCCTGACCTGGATCATCACCCTTGGCGTGGTCGGCGGGGCCTGCTGGTGGTTCTATCAATCCGGTCTCGTGCAGTCGATCATCGAGGAGGCGATGAAGTCCGCGGACCGCTCGGTCGCCGGCCAGGGGGCGGGGCAGGGGCCGACCGCCTTCGATCCGCGCCGTGGTTTCTCGGATGAATGGGTGGAGATTTTCGTGCCCTCCAAGGCGGCGGAGATGAAAGCCGGCGGCCAGGCAAAGGTCGAGGCGGTCGCCGCTTCGGAAGGACAGGCCGTCCGCATCGTGTCCGCTACGCCAAGTGAAGGCGGCGATGTTTCGGTCGACGTGCCGCCGGAAGTCCTGCGCGAAATGGCTGGCAAGAGCTCGACGGTGGCGCTGACCCTGCAGTCTGGGCAGAACAGTTCCGTCCAGCTCTCGGTGCGCTGCGATTTCGGAAGTCTCGGCAGCTGCAGCCGTCACCGCTTCACGGCAACCCAGGAAAAGCTGGAGGCGCTCTTCCGGGTGACCTTCGAACGCTCGCTCGCCCCCAACCGGCCCGGCCGCCTGGTCTTCAACAGCGGGATCGACGGCGCCGACCGGGCGGTGCTGCTTTATTCGGTGCGTATCCTGCCCGGTCAATAAGCTCTATTTCAGGAATTTCGGGCCGAAACCGAAGATCTTGTCGTCGATTTCGCCGATTGCGTCCTTGTCCTTGCCCTCGTAGTCCAGCGACAGCAGGATATGGCGGATGACGTTGAGGCGGGCGCGGCGCTTGTCGTTGGCCCGAACCACCGCCCAGGGCGTCTCTTTGTTGTGGGTCTTTTCGAGCATCGCGTCGCGCTTCTCCGTGTAGTCGTCCCACTTGTGGAGTGCGGCGATGTCCATCGGCGACAGTTTCCAGATCTTGAGCGGATCATGCCGCCGGTCGTGGAACCGCTTGAGCTGCATCTCGCGGCCGATATCCAGCCAGAACTTAAAGAAGATGATGCCCTCGTCGGAAATCGTATCCTCGAAGCGCGGCACCGCCTTCATGAACGCCTTGTATTGCTCCGGCGTGCAGAAACCCATGACCGGCTCCACCCCGGCCCGGTTATACCAGGAGCGGTCGAAGAGCACGATCTCCCCGGCTGTCGGGAAATGCGAGATGTAGCGCTGGAAATACCACTGGCCGGCCTCGGTCTCGGTCGGCTTGTTGAGGGCCACCACGCGGGCCGAACGCGGATTGAGGTAGGCATTGATCGAAAAGATCGTCCCGCCCTTGCCGGCGGCGTCGCGACCCTCGAACAGGGCCATCATCCGCTTGCCGGTGGCCTTCAGCCAGAACTGCACCTTGACGAGTTCGACCTGCAGCTTCTCCAGATGTTTCGCGTATTTGTCCTTGTCCAGCTTGTCGTCATGGGGATATCCGCCTGAGCCGAGAGCATGTTCCTCGATCCAGCCCGGCAGTTCCGGGTCGTCGATATCGAACCGCCTGAGCTTGCCGTTGATGTCGATGGTGACTGCCCGGCTTTCGGTTTCATCCGCCATGATACTGTTTCCTCCGATCGATCCGCCATGCGGGACGGTATCCGATATGTAAAGCAAGTTCGAAATTCCGCTACCATGTGGATAGCGCCTATTTTCGCGATAGCCCATCGGAAGCGATGTATATCTGTCATGCAAGGGATATATGAGCGCGTGTTCAACCTGTGAAAGCTGCGAGTGGGATCTGTGGAGTCGGTACTGGAGAAATGGCGTCGGGGTCTGGGCACGCTCGCTGCGAGGGCCCGCCAGGAACGGCCTCTGTTGCTGCTTCTCACCCTTCTGGGGATGATCGCGTTTGTGATCGGGATGGATTGGGTGGGCGTGCTGGTGGGCTGGCTCCTCCTGGTTCTGGTCGTCGTCGGGCGCAAGCCCGCCGCCCTTCCGCCACCGGTGCCCGATCCTGTCCGGGAAGAGGAGCCGGACTTTCAGCCGCTGCCGCAGGTGGCGGCGACACTCGGTGCGCTCGATATTCCGGCTTTCGTGCTGGGCGAGGATGTCACGGTCCTCTACCAGAACAAGGCGGCCGAAAAGGCCTTCGGAATCCTGCCGCCTGGATCACATCTTTCGGCACGGCTGCGTTCGCCGGGCATTCTCGACATGGTGCGGGAAACCATTGCCACCGACGAGCCGAACCAGATCGAGCATTCCGAGCGCCTGCCCTCCGAGCGTGTCTATACCCTGCGCATCGCCCCGATCGATCTCGGCGAGACGGTGCCGCATCGCTTGGATGGAGTGGCGCAAAAACTCTATCTCCTGTCATTCCGGGATATTTCCGAATTGCGCCGGATCGACCGGATGCGCTCGGATTTCGTGGCCAATGCCAGCCATGAACTGCGCACGCCGCTTGCGTCCCTGAGGGGGTTCATCGAGACCCTGCAGGGGCCGGCCCGCTCCGATCCCGCCGCGCATGAACGGTTCCTGGCCATCATGTTCGACCAGGCGACGCGCATGAGCCGTCTTGTCGACGACCTGATGTCGCTGTCACGCCTGGAGCTCAAATCCCATATCGCTCCCGACCAGACGATCGACCTGAAGCCGCTGATCGGCCATGTGCGCGATGCATTGGTGCCGCTCGCCGACGATCTTGGCGTGGAGATCCGCACGCATCTGCCCGAAGGCAAGGTGGAGGTGCTGGGCGATCGCGACGAGCTTGTCCAGGTTTTCGAAAACCTGATCGAGAACGCCTGCAAATACGGCCAGGAAGGCAAGTTCGTGGACGTCTATCTCAGGAACGGCGCCTCGGATCCGGTGGAAGTCACCGTCGTCGACCAGGGGCCGGGCATCCCGGCCGAGCACGTTCCGCGGCTGACCGAGCGCTTCTACCGCGTCAGCGTGGCCGACAGTCGTTCCAAGAAAGGGACGGGCCTTGGCCTTGCAATCGTCAAGCACATCCTCACCCGCCACAGGGCGCGTCTGATCGTGAAGTCGGAAGTGGGGAAGGGAAGCGAGTTTACCGTCAGGTTCTGACATAAAACCCTCGCATTGCAATCCTGTGCAATCATTTTGTGATGACATATCAATGGCTTGATATGTCACAAATGTTTCATTGAATTGACATAAAAGAGAGGGGCTACAGCGGCTAAGACAAGCGGGCCGAGCGTTGGCGAGAGCGAGAGCCAGCGCCGTCCGCATTCACACAAGCCCATGACGGGAGATTCCTCATGACCATCCTTAAACTTTCCGCAGCTGCCCTGGTGGCCTCCGTTGCGTTTGCCGGCGCTGCCGCCGCACGCGACCAGGTTCAGGTTGCTGGTTCGTCCACCGTTCTTCCCTACGCGAAGATCGTTGCCGAATCTTTCGGCGAAGCCTTCCCGAAGTTCAAGACCCCGGTCGTTGAGTCCGGCGGCACCGGCGCTGGCCTCAAGGAATTCTGCAAGGGCGTTGGCGAAGCCACGATCGACATTGCAAACGCTTCCCGCCCGATCAACAAGTCTGAAGCCGATGCCTGCAAGGCAGCCGGCGTCACCGACATCCAGGAAATCCGCATCGGTTACGACGGCATCGTTTTCGCGACTGCCAGCAGCAACGGCGACATGAAGCTCGAGCCGAAGGACATCTACAAGGCGCTCGCCGCTCAGGTCGTTGTTGACGGCAAGCTCGTCGCCAACCCTTACAAGAACTGGTCGGACATCAACCCGACGCTTCCGAAGG
Organism: Hyphomicrobiales bacterium; assembly: GCA_900471605.1. Classification (GTDB taxonomy): domain Bacteria; phylum Pseudomonadota; class Alphaproteobacteria; order Rhizobiales; family Rhizobiaceae; genus Neorhizobium. The sequence continues at coordinate 278,627 of UCEY01000002.1, forward strand.
GCCCGATCGCTGCCTACATCCCGGGCGAAAAGCACGGCACCCGCGAAGTTTTCGAACTGAACGTTCTCGCAGCAGGCTGCAAGGACGCCGGCGCAACCGACGTCATCGCCAAGGAAATCGCTGACAAGGCTGCCCAGGCCAAGGCCTGCGTTGCTGTCCGCAAGGACGGCGTTGCTGTCGACATCGACGGCGACTACACCGAGACGCTCGCTCGCATCGCCGCCAACAAGACCGGCGTCGGCGTATTCGGCCTCGCTTTCTACGAAAACAACGCTGACAAGCTGAAGGTCGCCACCATGCGTGGCATCAAGCCGACCTCGGCCACCATTGCTGACGGCACCTACCCGGTTTCCCGCCCGCTGTTCTTCTACGTCAAGAAGGCTCACCTGGGCGTTGTTCCGGGCCTCAAGGAATACGTCGAGTTCTTCACCTCTGACGACATGGTCGGCCCCGAGTCGCCGCTCGTCGAGTACGGCCTCGTTGCTGCTCCGGAAGCCCAGCGCGTCCAGGTCCGCAAGGACTTCGCCGCCGGCAAGACCATGTAATTGAAAGCCCGGCGCCGCTGATGAGGCGGCGCCGTTTCTCTTCTGGCCGAGGCTTTTCGTCTCGGTGGGGATCGTCGGTTTACGGCGATGGTGTTGCGCAAGGCGCGACGGCGAATGCGATCGGTTCCGATGAACGGAACTGGGCGGTGATGGGTTGCCGCCGAAGGCGGTACGCCGGGGGATTATGATGAACACATCACTCATATTGTTGATTTTGGCGATAATCGGCATAGCCGGTTACGTCGCCGGTGCCCGCCACGCGATGGCACTGGTCGGAGGGGTTTCCTCCAAACTTCATTCGCGGCCTGGCTATTATGGTTCTTTTGTCGCCGTTTGGGCGATTGTGCCGGCCGTTGTCATTCTTTTTGTCTGGCTGGTCGCCAGCCCGATCTACATCAGCTCGTCCGTGCGCGGCGCGTTTCCCGAAGACGTGAAGGCGCAGTCTCAGGCCGAGCAAGGCCTGAGTTACGGCATGATCACCTCGATCGCCCGTGGCATGAACGCGCTGACCCGGGACGAGATTGCTCGCGTCGAGAACAATCCGATCGAGCTGCGCACCGCCCTCGGCGCGAAGGGCGTACCGCTTGCCGGCGACCCGAAGCCTTATATGGTCAAGGCCGCTGCCGACCTGAACACGATGACCTTCGTCAGCCGCATGCTCATGACGATCGTCGTGCTGGCGGCTTCCGTCGGCGGTGCATTCTCCGCCTATCGCCAGATTGCGCCGCGCTTCCGCGCCCGCAACCGGGTGGAAAAAGTCATCCTGGGCAGCCTCGTCGTCGCGTCTTCGATCGCCATTCTGACCACGGTCGGCATCGTCGCCTCGATGCTCACCGAAGCGGCCCACTTCTTCGCGGCTATTCCAGCCTGGGAATTCTTCTTCGGCACGGTCTGGGATCCGCGTTTCGCCGCTGCCGGTTCCGGCGGCTCGGAAGGCCAATTCGGCCTCATTCCGCTGCTGCTCGGCACGCTTTATATCGGCTTCGTCGCGATGCTTTTCGCGGTTCCGATCGGCCTTTTTTCGGCAATCTACATGTCGGAATATGCATCGCCGAAGGTCCGCTCGGTCGCCAAGCCCCTGCTCGAAGTGCTCGCCGGCATTCCGACCATCGTCTACGGCTTCTTCGCACTGACGACCGTCGGCCCGTTCCTGCGCGATCTCTCCTCGCAGCTGAACGGCCTCGTCACCGGTGATTATTCCAACTTCATCCAGGCGCAGAGCGTTCTGACCGCCGGTTTCGTCATGGGCATCATGCTGATCCCTTACGTTTCCTCGCTGTCGGACGATATCATCACCGCAGTGCCACGTGCCCTGCGTGACGGCTCGCTCGGTCTCGGTGCCACCCGCTCGGAAACCATCAAGAAGGTAGTCCTGCCGGCGGCTCTGCCGGGCATCGTCGGCGCGCTTCTGATGACTGCATCGCGCGCCGTCGGCGAAACCATGATCGTCGTGCTTGCGGCCGGTGTCGCCGCCCGCCTGCAGATCAACCCCTTCGAGCCGATGACGACCGTGACCGTCAAGATCGTCAACCAGCTGACGGGTGACCTTGAGTTCACCTCGCCGCAGACGCTGGTTGCCTTCGCGCTGGGCATCACGCTTTTCGCCATCACGCTTTGCCTCAACATCTACGCGCTTTATATCGTGCGCAAATACCGGGAGCAGTACGAATGACCGATGTGGTTTCTCCCGCCGCCGGCATCCCCAAGGCCAAGTCCGTCCGTCGCGATATCGGCATCAAGCGCCGCTACGCCGCCGAACGCCGCTTCCGTGCCTATGGCATCGCCGCGCTTTCCTTCGGCATCATCTTCCTGATGCTTCTCCTGTGGTCGGTGGTCTCCAAGGGCTATACCGCCTTCCAGCAGACCATGATCACCATGCCGGTCGAGTTCTCGCAGCAGATCATCGACCCGCAGAACGAACGTGCCACCAATCCGCAGAAGCTGATGACGGCGAACTATCCGGTCGTCGCCCGCAACGCTCTCGCCAAGCTGCTCAATGTCAGTGTGGACGACCGCGTCGCTGCCCGTGCGATCGGCCAGATGCTGTCGGATGGCGTCCGTGTTCAGCTGCGTGACCTGGTCGTCGCCAATCCGGCGATCATCGGCACGACGCAGACGGTAACCCTGCTCGCTTCCGGCGATATCGACTCGGCCTTCAAGGGGCAGGTCGACCTCACGGTCAGCCAGGAGAACCGCAAGATCAACGACCAGCAGCTCGGCTGGATGAAGCAGCTCTCCGACAGCGGCGCGCTTGCCAAGCACTTCAACGGCGGCATTTTCGTCAATGGCGCATCGAGCCGTCCGGAAGCAGCCGGCGTCGGCGTCGCTCTGATCGGCTCGTTCTACATGATGCTGATCGTACTGGCGCTGTCTCTGCCGATCGGCGTCGCGGCCTCGATCTATCTCGAGGAGTTCGCGCCGAAGAACAGGTTCACCGACCTGATCGAGGTGAACATCAACAACCTCGCGGCCGTTCCCTCGATCGTCTACGGTCTGCTCGGCCTGGCTGTCTTCGTCAACTTCATGGGCCTGCCGCGTTCCGCCTCCTTCGTCGGCGGCCTCGTGCTCACCCTCATGACGCTGCCGACGATCATCATCGCGACCCGCGCGGCATTGAAGGCCGTGCCGCCTTCGATCCGCGCAGCGGCCCTTGGCCTCGGCGCATCCAAGATGCAGACGATCTTCCACCATGTCCTGCCGCTCGCGATGCCGGGCATTCTGACCGGCACCATCATCGGTCTGGCCCACGCACTCGGCGAAACCGCACCGCTGCTTCTGATCGGCATGGTGGCCTTCGTCGCCAACTATCCGACCACGCCTCTCGACCCGTCGACGGCGCTGCCGGTGCAGATCTACATGTGGGCGAACGAAGCGGAGCGCGCGTTCGTCGAGCGTACCTCGGGAGCGATCATCATCCTGCTCCTGTTCCTCATCCTAATGAATGTTGGCGCAATTCTCTTGCGGCGTCGCTTCGAGCGGCGTTGGTAGAAGGAGTATGACAATGAATATGATGTCAGAATCAGCAGTTGAAAAGGCGCTGGACCAAAAGATGAGTGATGCATCCCACAAGATGATCGGCAAGGACGTTTCGGTGTATTACGGCGAGAAGCGCGCGCTTTTCGACGTGAATCTCAACGTCCGCGAAAACACTGTGACCGCTCTCATCGGCCCTTCCGGTTGCGGCAAGTCCACCTTCCTGCGTTGCCTCAACCGCATGAACGACACGATCGAGAACTGCCGCGTCACCGGCAAGATCACCCTCGACACGGACGATATCTACGACCAGAACATCGACGTCGTGGAACTTCGCGCCCGCGTCGGCATGGTCTTCCAGAAGCCGAACCCGTTCCCGAAGACCATCTACGAGAACATTTCCTATGGTCCGCGCATCCACGGCCTTTCCAAGAGCAAGGCCGACATGGACCAGATCGTCGAAGCGAGCCTGCAGCGCGCCGGCCTCTGGACCGAGGTCAAGGATCGTCTGCATGAATCCGGCACCGGCCTTTCCGGCGGTCAGCAGCAGCGCCTGTGCATTGCCCGTGCGATCGCCGTATCGCCGGAAGTCATCCTGATGGACGAACCCTGCTCGGCTCTCGACCCGATCGCGACCGCCAAGGTCGAGGAGCTCATCCACGAGCTGCGCGCCAACTACACGATCGTCATCGTGACGCACTCGATGCAGCAGGCCGCCCGCGTGTCGCAGCGCACCGCCATGTTCCATCTCGGCCAGCTCGTCGAGGAGAACGATACGGACAAGATGTTCACCAACCCCGACGACCAGCGCACCCAGGATTACATCATGGGTCGTTTCGGCTGATCCAGCCGACCGTGCCGCCTGAAAATCAATTTTGAGGACTAGAAGATGGCATCGACCCATATCCTGTCGGCCTATGACGACGAACTGAAATATCTGAGCCGCCGCATCTCCGAGATGGGCGGTCTTGCCGAGCAGATGTGCTCGGACGCCGTGCGCGCGCTGGTCAATTCCGACGCCGCACTCGCCCAGAAGGTCATCTCCGACGACGTGATCCTCGATCACGCCGAGCGCGAGATCGGCGACAAGGCGATCGTCACGATCGCCCGTCGCCAGCCGGTTGCAGCCGACCTTCGCGAAATCGTCGGTTCGCTGCGCATCGCTTCCGATCTGGAGCGCGTCGGCGACCTTGGCAAGAACACTGCCAAGCGCGTCATCGCGGTTCAGGGCACCGGCGTTCCGCGCAAGCTCGCCCGCGGCCTCGAACATCTCTCCGATCTCGCCCTCGTGCAGCTGAAGGACGTCCTCGACGTCTATGCGACGCGTTCGGCGGAAAAGGCCGAGGCGATCCGCATCCGCGACGAGGAAATCGACGCGATGTACACCTCGCTGTTCCGCGAACTCCTCACCTACATGATGGAAGATCCGCGCAACATCACCACCTGCACGCATCTGCTGTTCTGCGCCAAGAACATCGAGCGTATCGGCGACCACGCCACCAACATCGCCGAGACCATCTACTACATGACGACGGGCGCGCAGCCTGAAGGCGATCGCCCGAAGGACGACTCGTCGAACACGCTCGGTGCGATCACCGAATAATGATGGAATGCTGACGGAGCAGAGCTGAAATGCTGCCTAAAATCGCGGTGGTCGAGGATGAAGAAGCACTCAGCGTGCTTCTTCGCTACAATCTCGAAGCGGAAGGTTATGAGGTCGAGACGATCTTGCGGGGGGATGAAGCCGAGATCCGGCTTCAGGAGCGTACGCCGGATCTTCTGATACTCGACTGGATGCTGCCCGGCGTTTCCGGCATCGAACTCTGCCGCCGGCTGCGCATGCGTCCGGAAACGGAGCGCTTGCCGATCATCATGCTGACGGCCCGAGGCGAGGAGAGCGAACGTGTTCGCGGCCTCGCCACCGGCGCCGACGATTATGTGGTGAAGCCCTTCTCGACACCGGAACTTATGGCCCGCGTCAAGGCCATGCTCCGCCGCGCCCGTCCCGAAGTGCTCTCCAGCGTGCTCCGCTGCGGCGATATCGAACTCGATCGGGAAACCCATCGTGTTCACCGCAAGAGCCGTGAGGTGCGTCTGGGCCCGACCGAATTCCGCCTTCTGGAATTCCTGATGGCCTCGCCTGGCCGTGTCTTTTCGCGGTCGCAGCTTCTGGATGGCGTCTGGGGTCACGACATTTATGTCGACGAACGTACCGTCGACGTGCATGTCGGGCGCCTCAGGAAGGCGCTCAATTTCTCCAACATGCAGGATGTCATCCGCACCGTCCGCGGCGCGGGTTATTCGATGGAGTCCTAAAGGCGGTTTATGCCGCCTCGATCTTCCGCTGCCATTCCGGCAGCGGAAAGATCCGGTCATAGGCCAAGTTGAAGACGAAGGCATAGACCACGTAGAAGACCGCGAATGACACATCCATCATCAGCGCATGGAGGATGCTGACGCCGAGATACCAGGCGATCAGCGGCAGAAGCGCGATCAGCAGGCCAAGTTCGAACAGCACCGCATGCGCCACGCGTATTGCGGTGTTTTTCTGCGTGCTGCCGGTGAAGCGCTGCAGCAGATGGTCGAAGCCGAGATTGTAAAGATAGTTCCAGCCGGTGGCGATCGTCGCACTGCCGATACCGACCACGCCGATATCGGTGGCCGGCATGCCGAAGGCGATGGCGCCGAGCGGCGTGATGATGGCGAGCCCGATCAGCTCGAAGCTGATGGCATGGCGGATACGGTCGCGTGTGGAGCGCATGATGACCTCCTGGGTGCTTTCCGGGTCGTCCCGGAGTTCTTGCCCGGATGGGGGAGGTCGTCCTCGCTGTCCTTCAGATAGGCGCAATGCCGATCCGGAGCAAGGCCTGACCGGCAGATCTGCCATCTGCAACAAAAAAAGCGGGCCGAAGCCCGCTTTCGATCTTGCCCTCGTGTCGCGCCGCCGCTCAGACGCGAACGGCAACCTTGCGGCGCTCGTTCACCGGCTGGTAGGCGAGCTTTGCGTGATAGCTGCAATAGGGCGAGGCGTCCGGGGATTCACAGCCGCAGAAGTGGAAATCTTCCTTGAGCGGATCGCCGACAGGCCACTTGCAGGTGCGCTCGGTCAGTTCGGTCAGTGCCAGGCGACGGGAGATCGGCACCACCACGTTCGAGGCGGGACGGTATTCCATCTCCTCGTAAGGTTCGACCTCGATCTCTTCCTTCACCATCGTCGCGCCCACGGCGCGGGCTACAGTCCGGGTGGTGGTGGTAACGCGCGATGCATAGTTCGGAGCCCGCGGCGCCGATGTCGTGCGCTTGGCCGCCGATGTGCGACCGGTCGCGACCGTACCGCCGGCTTTCGCCCGGCCGGGAAGGCTGAGGCGATGCACCTTGCCGATCACCGCATTCCGGCTTACGCCTCCGAGTTGTGCTGCGATCTGGCTGGCACTCAGGCCCTCCGACCATAATCTTTTGAGCTTCTCGACACGCTCGTCTGTCCAGTTCATGCCCGTTCTCCGCCTTTGAACGTTGCTGGCATGCAGAATCCTTCCACCTTTGCTGCGAAAATCATTTCGCAGCACCCACTATATCTATGCTTGAGGTGACTAGTTCCGCCGCATGCAGTCTAGTAATTGATCTTTAACCTAGTGTGAGGCTGACTCCGTGGCAAGAGTCGGGCGAATCTGCGGGATTCGATTTCGTGGTTTTCCCCAACTTGCTGTCCTGGAGAGTCATTTTTGTCACATAAGCCCGGGCTCGTGCTTTCCGGCCGAAACCTGCCTAAAATGCCGAGCTTTGTTGACATTGACGGCCTAAACCACGATAGTGCCCCCGCCGCCCAGTGGGCGGCATTTTTGATTTTTCGGCCCGTTCTGCGGGCTTTTTCGAGACTGCCTAGAGGAGTGATGTCGCCATGGCTGAAGCCGCGCTTTTCGACACGTTTGCCCGGGCTCCGCTGCGTTTCGAACGCGGCGAGGGCGTATGGCTTGTGACGGAGAGTGGCGAGCGATATCTCGACTTCGGTGCGGGCATCGCCGTCAACTCGCTTGGCTACGCCCACCCGCATCTCGTCGGCGCGCTGAAGGCGCAGGCCGACAAGGTCTGGCACACGTCCAATCTCTTCGAGCAGCCGGGCCAGGAGACGCTGTCGCGTCGTCTCGCCGACAACTCTTTCGCGGATAAGGTGTTCTTCACCAATTCCGGTGCCGAGGCGCTGGAATGCGCCATCAAGACGGCGCGCCGCTACCAGTTCGTGAAGGGCCATCCGGAGCGCTTCCACATCGTCACCTTCGAAGGCGCCTTCCATGGCCGCACGCTGGCGACCATCGCCGCCGGCGGCCAGGCGAAATATCTCGAAGGGTTCGGTCCCAAGGTCGAAGGCTTCGACCAGGTGCCGTTCGGCGACATGGAGGCCCTGAAGGCTGCGATCACCGAAAAGACGGCGGCGATCCTCATCGAGCCCATCCAGGGCGAGGGCGGCATCCGGCCGGTCCCGAAGGAATTCCTGGCTGCGCTGCGCCAGATCTGCGACGACAACGGCCTGCTGCTGATCTTCGACGAGGTCCAGACCGGCGTCGGCCGCACGGGCAAGCTGTTCGCCTATGAATGGACGGGCGTGGCACCGGACATCATGGCTCTTGCCAAGGGCATCGGCGGTGGTTTCCCGCTCGGCGCATGCCTTGCGACGGCGGAAGCGGCTTCCGGCATGACGGCCGGCACGCATGGCACGACCTATGGCGGCAATCCGCTTGCCATGGCGGTCGGCAACGCAGTGCTCGACGTGATCCTGGGCGACGGCTTCCTGGAAAACGTCCGCGACGTAGCCCTGGTTCTCCGCCAGGGTCTCGCGAGCCTCAAGGATCGTTTCCCCAACGTCATCGAAGACATCCGTGGCGAGGGCCTGCTGCTCGGCGTGAAGGCGAAGGTGCCGGCTGGCGATCTGGTTGCCGCCCTGCGGGGCGAACACATGCTGGCGGTTCCCGCCGGCGACAACGTGGTGCGTCTCCTGCCACCGCTCACAGTCACCGCGGAGGAGGCCCGCGAGGGGCTTTCCCGCATCGAAAAGGCGGCGGAAACGCTTTCCGCCTCCGAGATGAAGAAATCGGCCTGAGCGGGCAAAAAGGGGACGCCGTTGAAGGTTTCCCTCTTCACAGGGAACATCACATGGCATCTCCCAAGCATTTTCTCGATCTTTCCGCCGTTTCCTCGGCGGATCTCAGGGCAATTCTCGACGACGCGAAAATCCGCAAGCAGGCGACCAAGGCCGGCACGGCGGAAAAGCCTCTCGCCGGCAAGATGCTGGCGATGATCTTCGAAAAACCCTCCACTCGCACCCGTGTCTCCTTCGATGTCGGCATGCGCCAGCTCGGCGGCGAGACGCTCTTCCTGTCGGGCACCGAAATGCAGCTCGGTCGCGCCGAGACGATCGGCGACACCGCAAAGGTTCTGTCGCGTTATGTCGATGCGATCATGATCCGCACCACCGATCATGCCCGCATGCTGGAACTTGCCGAACACGCGACCGTGCCCGTCATCAACGCCCTGACCGACGACACCCATCCCTGCCAGATCATGGCCGACATCATGACCTTCGAAGAACATCGCGGGCCGATCGCCGGCAAGACGATCGCCTGGACGGGCGATGGCAACAACGTGCTGCATTCTTTCGTCGAAGGCGCCGCCCGTTTCGGTTACCGCATGAACATGGCGGTGCCAATGGGCTCGGAGCCGCACGACAAGTTCCTCAACTGGGCCCGCAACAATGGTGGCAGCATCATGCTCTGCCATGATGCGGAGCGGGCCGTGGCTGGCGCCGACTGCGTCGTCACTGACACCTGGGTCTCGATGAACCAGGAGCACAAGGCCCGCGGCCACAACGTCTTCCAGCCCTTCCAGGTCAATGCGGACCTGATGCAGCGGGCCGACAAGGAAGCGGTGTTCATGCACTGCCTGCCGGCCCATCGCGGCGAGGAGGTGACCGACGAGGTGATCGACGGTCCGCAGTCGGTCGTTTTCGACGAGGCTGAGAACCGCCTGCATGCGCAGAAATCCATTCTCGCATGGTGCTTCGGCGCCGTCTGAGCGCAAACTCCCTGCACGGGTGCGGAGAGCTGGCGGCGGTGATCGAACCTTGATTTCCGCTCCGCGATCCCCCATCTGTCGGCTTTCAACAATACGCCGTCTTCTGGACTGGCGTTTCAACAGACATCGTCGACGTCTTTTCCTCCGGCCAGCGGTTCCGCTCGGGCTGGCGCTTGTGTAAAGGTTTTTGGGTCGGCGCGAAGGAGTGAAGTCATGGCGGAAGCGACTGTGGAACTCAACGAACTCGACTTTGCCGGAGACGACCGGGTCGTTCCCTTCCAGGTGGAGGGGCTCGACGTGCGCGGCCGTGCGGTCCAGCTCGGGCCGCTGCTGAACTCCATCCTCGGACGTCACGACTATCCGGGGCCGGTCGCGCGGCTGCTTGCCGAAGCGATCGTGCTGACGGCCCTGCTCGGCACCTCGCTGAAATTCGACGGCAAGTTCACGGTGCAGACCAAGGGCGACGGGCCCGTCGACCTGCTGGTCGCGGACTTCTCGACGCCCGACAGCCTTCGCGCCTATGCCCGTTACGACGAGGAAGCCCTGGCCGCGGCAGTCAGGGAAGGCAGGACCTCGCCGCCGGAACTTCTCGGCCAGGGAGTGCTCGCCTTCACCATCGACCAGGGCCGCGGCATGCAGCCCTATCAGGGCATCGTGCCGCTCGACGGCTCGTCGCTGGAGGAGATCGCCGGCGTCTATTTCCGCCAGTCGGAGCAGATCCCGACCAAGGTGCGCCTGGGTGTCGCCGAATTGTTCGATCGCGATGCCGAGGGCAAGCCGCGCCACAACTGGCGGGCAGGCGGGCTCGTCGCGCAGTTCCTGCCGCAGGCACCCGAGCGCATGCGGCAGCCGGACCTGCATGGCGGCGATGGCGATGAGCGCGATATCGATTTCGCCGACGACGATGCCTGGGCAGAGGCCCGCACGCTGGTGGAGACGATCGACACGGACGAACTGACCGACCCGCAGGTCGCGATAGAGCGGCTGTTGTTTCGCCTTTTCCACGAGCGCGGCGTCCGGGTCTACACGCCCCAGACGGTATTCGACCGCTGCAGCTGCTCGCGCGACAAGATCAAGGGGGTCCTGTCGGGCTTCAGCGCCGAGGAGATCGAGGCAAGCGAGGAGGATGGCGAAATCGCCGTCACCTGCGAGTTCTGCTCGACCACGTATCGTTACAAGACGGACGAATTCGCCGTTGCTTGACGGTTAAACGGCGGGAGAAAACTCCCGCCGTATTCGTTTCAAGGCATCTTGCACTCGAAGTTCGCGCCGTCTTTCAGATCGCCGTTGCCTGAATACCTGGCCGATTGTGGATAAGGGCAAAGTGGCCGTGTCATCGCCGGCTTGCCGTCCTTCATCTGGCTCGCCCGGATCACTTCCGGCGCCTTGCCGTTCTCCACCCAGTCCATCAGCGGCGTGAAGGCGTCGAAGACATCCGTGCCGTAACCCGCGGTGCAATGGAACATGCCGGGCACCATGAACAGGCGGTAGAATTCCGCCGTCCGCTCGGCGCCCATCTGCTTGCGGACGGCTTCATAGTAGTTCACGCCCATCATCGGGTTGAGCGCCGGGTCGGACCAGCCGAAATAGGTGATCATCCGCCCGCCGCGCTTCCGGAACTCGCTGAGGTCCGGATTGGTCGCATCGACGATCTCGCGGATCGCGCCGATCTTCGGATATTCGGCGTCGAAATCGAAGGTCTTCCAGTCGATCGCCTTTCCGGAGGCGGGCAGCATTGCCATGTTCTTGACGAAGGTCTCGCCATAGGCGAGCTGCCGGCTCGGCCCCGGATCGGATACCATCCACATGTCCCAGCCGCTCACCCCGGTCGGATCGACGCCCTCGGTGCCGAACTGCACGCCGGGGAAAATCGTCTCGCCCTTGATCTTCACGCCGCCTGCCAGCGTCTTCAGCGTTTCGGCCTGCGCCGGCGTGAAGCAGTCGGAGCCGCCAGCCTCGCAGATCTTGAGATCCTTGGCCGGATCGAAATTGCATTGCCGCGGATCGGCAATCAGCCCATCCCTGGCGCCGTCGATCGCATCGCACTTGTCCATCACCGCCTTGGCAAGCACGGGAAGCTGCGCCCGGCTGATCGGTGCCTTGAGCAGTGCTCGCGCATTCCACACACCCCAGATCTGCGTATTGGTGAGGTCGAGAACCGGCGCTCCGGCAAGAATGCCGTCGAAATCGCCCGGATAACGCTGCGCCGCCATCAGTCCCTGGCGCCCGCCCGTCGAGCAGCCATCCCAATAGGAGAAGGACGGATGCCGATCGTAATAGCGTGCCGCGATCGCCTTGGCGGTATCGACGGTGACATGCACGGCTCGCGAGCCGTAATCGATCAGAAGGTCGAGATCCTGCGCGAAATCCCCGAGCTTGTAGGTGACCGCATCATGGCCGGTATTCTGCTGGACGGTGAGGAAGCCCTTCGAAAGCGCCGCATTGCGGGTCGCGATCCGTGAAGCCGCAGCAAGATCCTCGCCGGCATAACCGCCATTGCCGAACATGTAGAGCCGCCGGTTCCAGTTATCGGGCAGGGTGATCTCGAAACGCACCTGCGGCCGGATATAGCCGGTCACCTGGCAATGGCCGGGCACATTTCCGACACCCGCCACATGCGTGGCTTTCAGGGTCGTGACGTCGGCGAAGGATTGGCTGTTCAGCATGCCGCAGGCGATCTGCGGCGAGACGGTGGCGGATGCGAAATCCGGCCTGTCCTTCTGGTCGATGAAACTGCTTTTGTTCTGCGCGAGCGCTGGAGTAAACGCGGCAAGCGTCACCAAGGCGCAGGACGCCAGCAGAAGGCCCAATTGATCGGGTTTCGTCATCAAGTTCTCCTCCCAAAGACCGTTTGACGGAACCAGGATGCCGCAGGAGGGAGGGGGGAACAAATAGATAAACCGCCGTCACCCATAACCTTCAGGTTGTCGTCGGTGGCGCCCGGTCTAGTTGAGGACGCGCATCAGGCCCGGTGAATCCAGCGAAAATGCCGGGATCGTCACCTCGAAGGTCTCGCCTTCGTCGGTCTGCATGTCGTAATGGCCGAACATCAGCCCGGATGGGGTGTCGAGAGGGCAGCCCGAGGAATATTCGTAACTGTCGCCCGGCTTCAGCCGAGGCTGTTCGCCGACAACCCCCGGCCCGTCCACTTCATCGACGATGCCGTTCTGATCGGTGATGTGCCAGTAGCGATGGACGAGCTGCACGGTGAGCGTCGAATGGTTTTCGATGACGATGCGATAACCCCAGACATAGCGGCTCTCTTCCGGATTGGATTGCTCCTCCAGGTAGTAGGGCTCGACGGCGACGTCGATATCTCTTGTCCGGGCGCGATACATGCGACACCTCAACAATTCTCACTGCTTCGATATTGTACAGGGGGACGGCGAGGTCAAGAATTCTCGCGTTTTGGACGGCCGAGTGTCGGCATTTGTTGAAGTTAAGGATAATCGGGATGGTGAATCTCTTGATCGATCCACCATCCCGGAAAAGCCGGGATTTATACGCCCGCTTGGGCAAGCGCGCGGGCGAAATCCTCGATCAGGTCGTGGGTATCCTCGATGCCGGCCGACAGGCGCACCGTGCCCGGCGATATGCCGAGTTCCGCGCGGGCCTCGTCCGTCAGGTTCTTGTGCGTCGTGGTCGCCGGATGGGTGATCAGGCTCTTGGAATCGCCGAGATTGTTGGAGATCCGCACGATCTCCAGCGCGTTCTGCAGCTTGAAGGCCGCTTCCTTGCCGCCCTTCAGCTCGAAGCACACCAGTGTCGAGCCCCCCGTCATCTGTCTGGCGATGATATCGGCCTGCGGATGATCCTTGCGGCCGGGATAGATGACACGCGCCACCTGCTTCTGATCGGCGAGGAAGTCGGCGATCCTCGAAGCGCTCTCCGTCTGCTGTTTGACGCGCAGCGGCAGGGTCTCGATGCCCTTCAGCAGCGTCCAGGCGTTGAACGGCGACATCGCCGGGCCGGTATGGCGGAAATAGTCATGCAGGTTCTCGTCGATCCAGGCCTTGTCGGACAGCACGACGCCGCCGAGGCAGCGACCCTGGCCGTCGATATGCTTGGTGGCCGAATAGACGACGATATGAGCGCCGAGTTCGAGCGGCTTCTGGAAGAGCGGGGTCGCAAACACGTTGTCGACCACGACCTTGGCGCCGATCTGGTTGGCGAGCCTGGCGACTCCGGCAACATCGACCACTTCGAGCGTCGGGTTGGTCGGGCTTTCCAGGAAGAACACCTTGGTCTTCGGCGTGATCGCCTTTTCCCAGTTTTCCAGGAAACGCCCGTCGACCAGCGTGCATTCGATGCCGTATTTCGGGGCGAGCGTCTCGACCACCCAGCGGCAGGAGCCGAACAGGGCGCGGGCCGCGACGATATGGTCGCCGGCCTTCAGCTGGCAGAGGATCGCGGCGGTGACGGCGGCCATGCCCGAGGCGGTGGCGCGCGCGTCTTCGGCGCCTTCGAGGGCACACATGCGCTTTTCGAACATGTCGTTGGTGGGGCTGCCGTAACGGGCGTAGATGAAGCCGTCGGTCTCGCCCTTGAAGCGGGCTTCGGCCGCTTCCGACGTGTCATAGACGAAACCCTGAGTCAGGAAGATCGCTTCCGATGTTTCGCCATATTGCGAGCGCAGCGTGCCGCCGTGTACGAGCTGAGTTGCCGGGCGCCATTTCTTGGTCATGCGTGTCCTCTTTCAGAACAAAAAAACCGGTCGCATAAGCAGACCGGTTTCGCACCCGGTCTTTTTAGCCACTTATTTAACGTGGCTGCAAGCCGACCGGCCAAATCACCACGGGATAAGACTGGCATAGCGCCGCGTCCCGCTTGCGTCAATGGCCGGCATTTGGTTTTGTCGCCTCGAAAACTTTAAGAGAGACATGATGGCTCGCGAAACAGGAATTCTGGCGGACCGCGCAATCGCGGCGCTTTTCGACAGTGGACGGCTGATCTCCGAGCGCGAGCTCGATCGGGACCAGATCCAGCCGGCGAGCCTGGACCTGCGTCTGGGCGCCAAGGCCTTCCGGGTCCGGGCCAGCTTCATGCCGGGTCCGGCGAGCCTGGTCTCCGACAAGCTCGATCGCCTCAAGCTTCATGTCATCGACCTTTCCGAAGGCGCGGTGCTGGAAACCGGCTGCGTCTACATCGTGCCACTGATGGAGCGGCTCGATCTGCCGGCCAATATGTCGGCCTCGGCCAACCCGAAAAGCTCCACCGGCCGCCTCGACATCTTCACGCGTGTGATCACCGACTACGCCCAGGAATTCGACAAGATCCCCGCGGGCTATTCCGGTCCGCTCTATCTCGAAATCTCGCCGCGCACTTTCCCGATCGTCGTGCGTCGCGGTTCGCGCCTGTCGCAGATCCGCTTCCGGGTCGGCAATGCGCTGCTCGGCGAGCCGGACCTCTTGCAGCTCCACAATGACGAAACCCTGGTGGCATCCGCCAAGCCGAATGTCTCGGGCGGCGGTATCGCGCTGTCGATCGACTTGTCCGGCGACAGCGCCGGCCTGATCGGTTATCGCGGCAAGCATCACACGGCCGTCGTCGATGTCGACAAGAAGGCCCAGCACGACATCTTCGATTTCTGGGAGCCGCTTTACAGCCGCGGCCGCAACGAACTGATCCTCGATCCCGACGAGTTCTACATCCTCGTCTCGCGCGAGGCGGTGCACGTGCCGCCGCTCTATGCGGCCGAGATGACGCCCTTCGATCCGCTGGTCGGCGAATTCCGGGTCCACTATGCCGGTTTCTTCGATCCGGGTTTTGGCCACGAGGCGGCGGGCGGGTGTGGCAGCCGCGCGGTGCTCGAAGTGCGCAGCCATGAGGTGCCCTTCATCCTCGAAGACGGCCAGATCGTCGGCCGGCTGGTTTACGAGCATATGCTGGAAAGACCCGAAGGCATGTACGGCACCGGCCTCGGCTCGAACTACCAGGCGCAGGGCTTGAAGCTCTCCAAGCATTTTCGCGCCTGAGGCCACCTCCGGCTTGACACGCGGGGCCGTCTGTTAGAAGTCTGAAAACCGACGCGGGTGTAGCTCAATGGTAGAGCAGCAGCTTCCCAAGCTGAATACGAGGGTTCGATTCCCTTCACCCGCTCCAGCCACCTTTCCACTGATGTCCTGCAACGTTGATTGCCGACGTGAGCCGCTGTGATCCCGCAGACATCGGACGCACACCCGGCAAGGCGCGGCAGCTGGCTGCTCCGTTGCCCATTTTGCCCGTGGGACCGCTGTGAATGAGATTGCGCAGTCGGTGGCCGCCGGGCGCATTGAGCGCCCGGCGAACCGGCTTATTTCTTGGCGTCAGCCCAGCTCTTTACGAGCTCGTCATAGTTGACGGTGACCGGCTTTTCCTTCTCGTTGCCGATCTTGAGCTGCGGAGCGAGGTTGCCTTTCGCGACGGCATCCTTGTTCCAGTATGCGAGATCGTGTTCCTCGGCGAGCTTCGGCCCGATGTCGCCCTGGACCTTGGCGCGCTCCAGGCGCTGCAGGACCTTTTCCTGCTCGGAGCAAAGCGAGTCCATGGCCGCCTGCGCGGTCTTGGCGCCCGAGGACGCGTCGCCGATCGCCTGCCACCAGAGCTGTGCGAGCTTCGGATAGTCAGGCACGTTCGTGCCGGTCGGCGACCACTGGACGCGGGCCGGGGAACGATAGAACTCGATCAGACCGCCGAGCTTCGGCGCGCGGTCCGTGAAGCTCTTGTGCCGGATGGTGCTCTCGCGGATCAATGTCAGGCCGACATGGCTCTTCTTGACGTCCACCGTCTTCGAGGTAACGAACTGGGCGTAGAGCCAGGCCGCCTTGGCGCGATTGGTGGGTGTCGACTTCATCAGCGTCCAGGAGCCGACGTCCTGATAGCCGAGCTTCATGCCGTCCTTCCAGTAGACGCCATGCGGAGACGGGGCGAAACGCCATTTCGGCGTGCCGTCCTGGTTCATGACCGGCAGGCCGGGCTTGACCATGTCGGCGGTGAACGCCGTGTACATGAACATCTGCTGGGCGATCTCGCCCTGAGCCGGCACCGGTCCGGATTCGGAGAAGGTCATGCCCTGGGCGGCGGCCGGCGCATAGGCCTTCAGCCAGTCGAGGTATTTCTGGATCGAGTAGACGGCTGCCGGGCCGTTCGTATCGCCGCCGCGCGCGACGCAGGAGCCGACCGGACGGGACTTTTCGTCAACCTTGATACCCCATTCGTCGACGGGCAGGCCGTTCGGCAGTCCCTTGTCGCCGTTGCCCGCCATCGACAGCCAGGCGTCGGTGAAACGCCAGCCGAGCGAGGGGTCCTTCTTGCCGTAGTCCATGTGGCCATAGACCTTCTTGCCTCCGACATCGCGGCCGGTGAAGAAGGCGGCAATGTCCTCATAGGCGGACCAGTTCACCGGAACACCGAGGTCGTAGCCGTATTTCGCCTTGAAATCGGCCTTGTTCTTCTCGTCGTTGAACCAGTCGTAGCGGAACCAGTAGAGGTTGGCGAACTGCTGGTCGGGCAGCTGGTAGAGCTTCTTGTCCGGTGCCGTCGTGAACTTGAGGCCGATGAAGTCCTCAAGGTCGAGGCCGGGATTGGTGACGTCCTTGCCTTCGCCGGCCATCCAGTCGGTGAGCGAGCGGGCCTGCTGGTAACGCCAATGCGTGCCGATCAGGTCGGAGTCGTTGACATAGGCGTCGTAGATGTTCTCGCCCGACTGCATCTGCGTCTGCAGCTTTTCGACGACGTCGCCTTCGCCGATCAGGTCGTGGGTGACCTTGATGCCGGTGATCGCGGCGAATGCCTGCGCCAGAACCTTCGATTCATACTCGTGCGTGGTCAGCGTTTCGGAAACGACCTTGATATCCATGCCGGCAAAAGGCTTCGCCGCATCGATGAACCACTGCATTTCCTTTTCCTGCTCGGCGCGGGAAAGCGTCGAGAGTTCGCCGACTTCCTTGTCCAGGAACTGTTTTGCCTCGTCCATGCCGGCATAGGCGGAGCCGGCCAGAGCCAGCAACGCCGCTGCCGTCGTTGTCATAAGATGCCGTCGCATTTTATCCTCCCAGAGTTTTGCGATTGCGAGTTCGTATCGAGCGACGGTCCTCCCGCCGCCTTTTCAGCTTGCCTTCAGACGAAGCGGAAGACGCCGATGGCGTAGACCACTGCCAGGGCAAGAGCCCACCACAGGTTGGGGCCGATGAACCCCAGCCATGCGAGATGAATGAATGCCGCCCCGAGCAGCGAGATGAACAGCCGATCCCCCCGTGTCGTCTCGAAGCGCAGGATGCCGATCCGGGGAGAACCGCCCGGTGCGAAATATTCCCATATGCTCATGCCGATGAGCAGTACCAGGATCGTCAGAAAGAACATGGCCGTCGGCAGTGTCCAGGCCATCCACGAAAAGCTCATGCTTGGTTCCTCCGCATCAGACGCGGCCGAGGGCGAAGCCCTTGGCGATGTAGTTTCGAACGAAATAGATGACGAGCGCGCCGGGAACGATGGTCAGCACGCCGGCCGCCGCCAGCACGCCCCAGTCCATGCCCGAGGCCGAGACCGTACGTGTCATGATGGCGGAAATCGGCTTGGCATCGGTCGTGGTCAGCGTGCGCGCGAGCAGCAGTTCCACCCAGGAAAACATGAAGCAGAAGAAGGCGGCGACCCCGATACCCGATGCGATCAGCGGCATGAAGATCTTCACGAAGAACCGGGGGAAGGAATAACCGTCGATATAGGCCGTCTCGTCGATTTCCTTCGGCACGCCCGACATGAAACCTTCCAGGATCCACACCGCAAGCGGCACGTTGAACAGGCAATGGGCAAGGGCGACGGCGATATGCGTGTCGATGAGACCGAAGGCGGAATAGAGCTGGAAGAACGGCAGGGCGAAGACGGCCGGCGGCGCCATGCGGTTGGTGAGCAGCCAGAAGAACAGGTGCTTGTCGCCGAGGAACCGGTAGCGCGAAAAAGCGTAGGCGGCCGGCAACGCCGCCAGCACTGAAATCAGCGTGTTCAGCACCACATAGATGATGGAATTGATATAGCCGTTGTACCAGGAAGGATCGGTGAAGATCACCATGTAGTTCCTGAATGTCGGGTTCTGCGGCCAGAGGGAGAACGCGCCGGTGATCTCCGCATTCTCCTTGAAGCTCATGTTGGCGAGCCAGTAGATCGGCAGCAGCAGGAAGACGATGTAGATCGTCGAGACCAGCCAGGAGAGATTGCCTGCGGGCTTGTATTTGATTGTTTTCGCCATTGTTCCTCTCCTCCCGTTAGGCGTCTGCGTCGCTGCTGGTCATCACGGTGTAGAAGATCCATGACAGCAGCAGGATGATCAGGAAGTAGATGATCGACATGGCCGCCGCCGGCCCGAGGTCGAACTGACCGACGGCCGTCTTGACGAGATCGATCGACAGGAAGGTCGTGGAGTTGCCGGGCCCCCCGCCGGTGACCACGAAAGGCTCGGTATAGATCATGAAACTGTCCATGAAGCGCAGGAGGACGGCGATCAGCAGCACCCGCTTCATCTTCGGCAGCTGGATGTAGCGGAATACCGACCATCGCGAGGCGCCATCGATCTTGGCCGCCTGGTAATAGGCATCCGGAATGGAGACGAGACCGGCATAGCACAGGAGCACGACGAGGCTCGTCCAGTGCCAGACATCCATGATGATGACGGTGATCCAGGCGTCCACGGGATCGCGGACGTAGTTGTAGTCAACGCCGAGCGCCGCCAGGGTGTAACCGAGAAGGCCGATATCGACCCGCCCGAACACCTGCCAGATGGTGCCGACGACATTCCACGGGATAAGCAGCGGAAGCGCCATCAGCACCAGGCAGACCGGCACGCCGATCCCCTTTTTCGGCATGTTCAGCGCGATGAAGATGCCGAGCGGAATTTCCAGGATGAGGATGATGAAGGAGAACAGCAGATTGCGCTGTAGGGCCTCCCAAAACCGGGCTGAATGCAGGATGTCGTCGAACCAGTCGGTGCCGGCCCAGAAGAACTCGTTGTTGCCGAACGTATCCTGGACCGAATAATTCACCACCGTCATCAGCGGAATGACCGCGGAAAAGGCGACGAGCAGCAGCACGGGCAGCACCAGAAACCAGGCCTTGTTGTTCCAGGTCTTTTCCATGGTTCAGGCCTCCCTGCCGACACGCCACGAATTGGCATAGATATTCAAGGCGCCGGGATCGAATGTGACGCGAGGCTCAGCCGGAAACTCGATATCCTCGGAGGCGACGATGGCGATCGGCTGACCGGCGAGGTTGGCGCGAACGATCTTCCGCCGGCCGATATCCTCGACGCGCGTCACCGTCACGGGCATGCCTTCGCGGCCGATGCGAATGAATTCCGGCCGGATGCCGAGCTCGACCTTGTCTCCCGCGGCGATCCTTGGTGCATGGTCGAGGGCGATCGTCTCGCTCCCGAGCGTGATCGTGCTTCCATGGACTTCGGCGGGCATCACGTTCATGCCGGGCGAGCCGATGAAATAACCGACGAATGTATGGCTCGGCCTCTCGAATAGCTCGGCCGGCGTTCCGATCTGGACGATCTGCCCGTCGTACATGACGACGACCTTGTCCGCGAAGGTGAGTGCCTCCGTCTGGTCGTGGGTGACGTAGACCATGGTGAAGCCGAACTGCTTGTGGAAGCGCTTCAGCTGCGAGCGGAGCACCCATTTCATATGCGGATCGATGACCGTCAGCGGCTCGTCGAAAAGGATCGCGTTGACGTCGTTGCGGACGAGACCGCGCCCGAGCGAGATCTTCTGTTTCTGGTCGGCCGTCAGCCGCTGGGCCTTGCGGTTCGACCAGTCGGCGAGGTCGATGATATCGAGCATTTCCCGGACACGGCGATCGACATCGGGTTCCGCAATGCCCCGGTTTCGCAGGGGAAATGCCAGATTGTCGTAAACCGTCATCGTGTCGTAGATGACCGGAAACTGGAAAACCTGGGCTATGTTGCGTTCCTGCGTGGAAAGATTGGTGACGTCGTTTCCATCGAAGAGGATGCGTCCGTGGGACGGCTGCAGCAGGCCCGAAATGATGTTCAAAAGGGTGGTCTTGCCGCATCCGGAAGGGCCGAGCAGGGCATAGGCGCCGCCATCGGCCCATTCGTGGTCCACCTCGCGCAGCGCGTAGGCCGCGTCGGACTTGGGGTTGGGGCCGTAGGCGTGGCGGATGTGATCGAGCGTGATGCGTGCCATGTCCGCCTCCTTCAAGCCGCCGCCGCGATGGCGCGGCCGTCTGTTCCGAAAGCCATCAGATGGCGGGTATCCAGGAACAGCTCGATTTCCGTATCCGGATCGATGTCGTGGATGCCGGGGGCGAGCATGACCCAGCGCACGCCATTGTAGTGCATATGCACGAAGCTCTCCGAGCCGGTGATTTCCGAGATCTGGGTTTGCGCCTTGAGCCTTGCTGCACTGCCTGTCTGCGCCGTCAGCCCCAGGTGATGGGGGTGGAAGGCGATCGTCACCCGGCCGTCCGGCACGCCGGACAGATGCGCCGGTACGGCAAGGCTGTCCGTTCCCTGGTACTGGAACGAGCCGCCGGCTTTGACCACCTCGATGAAGTTGAGGGGCGGATCGGCAAATGTCTTGGCTGTGACGAGGTCCGCCGGGCGGCGATAGACGTCGATCGTCGGCCCGAATTGCGTGATCCTTCCTTCCGAGAGCGTCGCTGTATTGCCGCCGAGCAGCAGGGCCTCGGATGGTTCGGTCGTCGCATAAACGAAGATCGCGCCGGATTGCGCGAAGATCTTCGGCAGTTCCTCGCGCAATTCCTCGCGAAGCTTGTAGTCGAGATTGGCGAGCGGCTCGTCCATGAGCACAAGGCTCGCATTCTTGACGAGCGCGCGGGCGAGCGCGGTGCGCTGCTGCTGTCCGCCGGAAAGGTTGAGCGGCGTCCGATCGAGATAGGGCGTCAACCGCAGCAGTTCGGCAGCCTTGCGGACTTCCCGGTCGATCGTCGTGGCGTCCTTGCCGGCGATCCGCATCGGGGACGCGATGTTTTCGTAGACGGTCAGCGCCGGATAGTTGATGAACTGCTGGTAGACCATCGCGACGTTGCGTTTCTGCACGGCAACGCCGGTGACGTCGGCGCCGTCGAAAAACACCGAGCCGCTGGTCGGGCGGTCCAGCCCGGCCATCAACCGCATGAGCGAGGTCTTGCCCGACAGCGTCGGGCCAAGCAATACGTTCAGCGTGCCGCGATCCAGGGCAAGATTGGTCGGATGAATATGATATTCACCTCCCACCATCTTGGCGACGTTGCGCATTTCCAGCATTCGGGTTCCCGTGCCTCCTCACACCGGGAACACATGCCGCTTATCCAGCCATTTTTGCCGGTATAGCGGCCATGTACTCCTCCAGATATTCCTTTTGCTTCTCACTCAGCCGCAAACCGTCCTTGGTTCTCCGCCACAGCACATCCTCCGCGCTCATGGCCCATTCACGGTCGACAAGATATTTGACTTCGGCCTCGTAGAGATCGCCGCCGAAGTGATGACCAAGATCCTCCATCTTGGTTGCGCTGTCGAGGAGTGCAACCGAGCATGTTCCGTATCGGCGAACCAGGCGCCGCGCATGCCTTTCCTCCAGAAAGGGATAACGGGCCCTGAGCTTTGCGACTTCTTCCTCGTAGCCCTGGGCTGCAAAATCGCCGCCGGGCAGGTGGCTTTTCCCCGTCCAGGGCTGGCCCTTGGCTCCGATCGCTTCGGCGATCTTCTCCAGCGCATGTTCGGAAAGCCGCCGATAGGTGGTCAGCTTGCCGCCGAAGACGTTGAGCACCGGCGCGTCCTGCGTGTAATCGAGCTTCAGCACGTAGTCGCGCGTTGCTTCCTGCGCCTTGGAAGCGCCGTCGTCGAAAAGCGGGCGAACCGCCGAATAGGTCCAGACGATGTCCGCCGGGGTCACCGGCTCCCGGAAATACTCGCTCGCCGCATTGCAGAGATAGGTCGTCTCCTCCTCGGAGATCTTCACGTCTCTGGGGTTGCCGGAATAATCCCTGTCCGTCGTGCCGATAAGGGTGAAGTCGTTCTCGTAGGGGATCGCGAAAATGATGCGATTGTCCCGGTTCTGGAAGAAATAGGCGCGGGTGCCCTCGAACTTCCTTTTCACGACGATATGGCTGCCCTGGACCAGGCGCACATGGCGGGCGTCGTTGTTGCCGAACGCCTCGCGGATCACCTGGTCCACCCAGGGGCCGGCAGCATTCACCAGCATGCGGGCCTGATAGGTGGCGGTCCGGCCGGTGCGGGCATCGAGCGTGCCGATCGTCCACAGGCCATTTTCCCGACGGGCGGAAACAACTTGGGTGCGCGGCAGGATCAGAGCGCCGCGATCGGCCGCGTCGCGAGCGTTGAGCACCACCATCCGGGCGTCGTCGACCCAGCCGTCGGAATATTCGAATGCCTTGGTGAAAAGCGGCTTCAGAGGCTTTCCGGCCGGGTCCGTGCGCATGTCGAGCACGGCTGTCGGAGGCAGCAGCTTTCGGCCGCCGAGATGGTCATAGAGAAACAGGCCGAGGCGGATCAGCCATGCCGGCCGGATCCCGCCCTTGTGATAGGGCAGCACAAAACGCATCGGCCAGATGATGTGCGGAGCCATCGCCCAGAGGGTTTCGCGCTCCATCAGCGATTCCCGCACGAGCCGGAATTCGTAATGTTCGAGATAGCGCAGGCCGCCATGGATGAGCTTGGTGGCGCCGGAGGACGTGCCCGAGGCAAAATCGTCCATCTCCGCGAGCGCAACGGAATAACCGCGCCCGACCGCGTCGCGCGCAATGCCGCAGCCGTTGATGCCGCCGCCGATCACGAAGATGTCGTGGATTTCCTGCCCCATCATTTCCCTCGCTGAGCCGAAACGGACAGCAGTTCACGGCCATTGTGAACCTGAAATGGATTAAATCGAAAATATTGCGAATGTCAAATGAAACTCAAAGGCTATGAATTTAAGTTCTCGTCTTTCGAAGTTTCCACGAGCGCAACACCATTCTGAAGGCAAACGTCGCGGATCGAAGGAGAGGGACAGTGGTCGGTGATAAAGGTCTGGACCTGCGATATCTGGCCGATGCGCACGGGAGCGGTGCGCTCGAACTTCGTCGAGTCGGCGACCAGGATCACGTGCCTGGCGTTGGCGATGATCGCCTGGGCAACCTTCACCTCGCGAAAGTCGTAGTCGAGCAGGGCGCCGTCCGGATCGATCGCCGAAACACCGATGATCGCATAATCGACCTTGAACTGGCGGATGAAGTCGACCGCGGCTTCGCCCACGATCCCGCCGTCCGACTGACGGACGACGCCACCGGCAATGACCACCTCGACTTCGTCGAGAAGTCGTAATCTATTGGCAACGTTGATGTTATTGGTGATTACCATGAGTTCGCGATGATTGACCAGTGCTTCGCTCACCGCCTCCGTCGTGGTGCCGATATTGATGAAGAGCGAGGCATTGTCCGGGATGAGGTTGGCGGCCGCGACCCCGATCGCCTGTTTTTCCGCAGCGGCGATCTGCCGGCGCGCGTCATAGCGGACATTCTCGTTGCTGCGGGGAAGGGTGGCACCACCATGGATTCGCGTCAGAATCTGCTTGTCGCACAGATCGTTGAGATCCTTGCGGATGGTCTGCGAGGTTACCGAGAATTGCGCCGCCAGGTCGTCGACGAGCACGCGGCCCGCCGACTTCGCCAACTCGACAATCTTCGTCTGGCGGTCCGTAATAAACATCCGACCCCTCGGTTCGCTTTTCTTTCACTTTTAGCGAAAGTGCGCGTGAAGGCAAAGGGTATGAACAGATTTTTCGGTGCCTGCTACGGGGCCTGGCTGGGTGCTCAGGCGATGCCTATGCCTGAGACGCCTTCCAGTTCCGTCATCACCGCATCCGAAAGCTGCAGTTCAGCCGCGGCGAGATTTTCATGCAGGTGGGTGACGGATGAGGTTCCCGGGATGAGCAGAATGTTCGGTGCGCGCCGCAGCAGCCAGGCGAGTGCGACCTGCATCGGCGTCGCCCCCAGGCGCTGGGCAACGTCCGACAGGGTCGAGGACTGCAACGGGCTGAAGCCTCCGAGGGGGAAGAACGGCACATAGGCGGTGCCGTCGCGGGCGAGATCGTCGATCATGGCATCATCCTGCCGGTGGGCAAGATTATATTGGTTCTGTACGCACACGATCCTGGCGATCCGCCTACCCTCGGCGACCTGTGTCGGGGTGACGTTGCTGAGCCCGATATGGCGGACAAGTCCCTTGCGTTGCAGTTCGGCGAGCACCGTCAGGGGCTCCTCGATCGAGCCTTCGGCCGGGCCGTGGACGTCGAACATGATACGCAGGTTGACGACGTCCAGGACGTCGAGGTCGAGGTTGCGCAGGTTGTCATGAACAGCCTGTGCCAACTGCTCGGCTGAAAATGCGGGGTTCCATGAGCCGTCCGCACCACGCATCGCGCCGATCTTGGTCACGATCACAAGTTCGTCCGGATACGGGTGGAGCGCTTCGCGGATAATCTGGTTGGTCACATGCGGACCGTAAAAGTCGCTGGTGTCGATATGGTTGACCCCGGCTTCGACCGCTGCGCGCAGGACGGCGACTGCCGCATCGCGATCCTTCGGCGGCCCGAAAACGCCTTTGCCCGCGAGCTGCATGGCGCCGTAGCCGAGCCGGTTCACGTTGCGGTCGCCGAGAATGAATGTGCCTGCCTTGTCCAGATTCGACATGGGATATCTCCTTTTCAAGATGGCTTGAATATAGACATTGGGACTTCGCACGAAAATCGGCTACAGTCGGCACAGGCTGTGCGGAATTTTGAACAATGAAAATCGACCTGGGTGATCTGAGTGCGTTCGTGGCGGTGGCGCGCGCCGGCGGGTTTCGCGAGGGCGCGCGGGCCACGGGCAGCAGCGCATCTGGATTGAGCGAGGCGGTGCGGCGTGTGGAGATGCAGCTCGGCGTCAGGCTTCTCAACCGAACGACGCGCAGCGTAGTGCCGACCGAAGCAGGGGCCGGCCTGCTGGCCCGGTTGAGCCCGGCGCTCGGTGAGGTCGACGCCGCACTCGACGTGGTCAACGGGTTTCGCGACAAGCCCGCGGGCACGTTGCGTCTCAATGTCCCCGTCAGCGCTGCCCGGCTGGTGCTCCCGGCGATCATCCCGGGGTTTCTCGCCGCCTATCCCGACATTCGCCTTGAGATTGTCGCCGATGACAATTTCGTCGATGTGCTGGCTGCCGGATGCGATGCCGGCATCCGCTATGACGAACGGTTGGAGCAGGACATGATTGCCGTGCCGATCGGTCCCCGCGTGCAGCGTTTCGCGGCCGCCGCCGCCCCGGCCTATCTCGATCGCCATGGCCGCCCCGATCATCCCCGCGATCTTCTTGGCCACGCCTGTCTTCGCAGCCGTTTTGCAAGCGGCGCGATGACGCTTTGGGAATTCGAGCGGGAAGGAGAAGTGGTGCGGATCGATCCGACGGGGCCGCTGATCGTACAGGTGGGCGGAGCGACCGATCTCGCCGTCGACGCAGCAATTGCCGGCACCGGCATCATAACGTTGTTCGAGGGCTGGTTGCGGCCCCATCTGGACAGCGGCAAGCTCGAACCGGTGCTGGAGCCATGGTGGCAACAGTTCTCTGGTCCGTTTCTCTACTATCCCGGACGGCGGCTTGTACCGGCGCCGCTGCGGGCCTTCATCGATTTCGTCAAAACGTCTGCCAGCCAATCGCGATGAACGCGGCGTCGGCGTCGTGTTCAAACGCGTGCTGTTTGGCAAACTCTCTTGCCCGATTGGGCCGGAACCCCGCTTCCGGCCAGGCGTTGAGGGCGCGGAGGATGAAATGACCGGCGACTGGGTTCATCTTTGTATCGATATGCAGCGGATGTTCACCGAAGACACGCCATGGCATGTTCCCTGGATGCGTGAAGTCTCGCCACCGATCGAGGAGCTTTCCGGCCGCTATCCCGAGAAAACGATCTTCACCAGGTTCGTCACGCCGCTGCGGCCCGAAATGATGGAGGGGATGTGGCAGGTATATTATGAAAAGTGGTGGATGATGACGCGCGAGCACCTCGATCCCGGCCTCATCGACCTGATCCCCTCATTGAAAACACTGGTTCCGCCCGCCCGCATATTCGACAAGATGACCTACTCTCCCTGGGTGAGCGGGGAACTGCACGAAATGCTCTCGAAGCGGGGTATTGGAACCGTCGTTGTGACCGGGGGCGAGACCGACGTCTGCGTCCTCTCCGCCGCGCTGGGCGCCATTGATCTTGGCTACCGTGTCGTGGTGCTGAAGGATGCGGTCTGCAGCGGGGCGGACGACACCCATGACGCGTCGCTCGAACTTCTGGGCGACCGTTTTTCTGTTCAGCTCGACCTCCCGACTACCGAAGAATTCCTGCACAGACTTTAGAATTGTTCCAAAGAAATTGCGAACTTAACTGGTCGTTAACTTAATACTTTAGTGATTTTTAATATTCGTACATGCTATCGGATGCATGCAGCGCAATGCGGACATGACGTCTCCTGCAGCCTTGGGCAACTTAACATAGCTGGAATCCGTCATGCTCGCACGCCGACCGAAGGAGAGCCGTGAAGGCAACTCCGTTCTCATCGCCACCTCGCTGTTCCTTCTTGTTGCCGTGATCCTGGGCGGGATGGGCGCTCATGTCGTCGACCGCATGCGCAACTCGGCGAATGCTCTCGACGATAACAGGGCCGTACTGGCGGCGGAGGCGGCGGTTTCCTCGTTCAAGGAGAAACTTGCTGCGACCGTGCGGGACAATGCTGTTTGGGATGATGCCTACAAGGCGATAACCCAGGGCGACAGCGAGGCTTGGGTTTACGAAAACTGGGGCAAGACCAGCGAGGACTACGCGCTCTATGACGGGATCGCGCTGACGGCCCCGGCGGGCGGCAAGAGCATCGCCTATCTCAAGGGCGGCATAGTGGATCCGGCCGAATATCTCGGTGCTAGATTCCCTGCACACGTGCAGGCTGCGGCTCGCCCCGGCATGGATCCGACCGTCAACTTCTTCAGAAGCGGCAACGATATCATCGCAGTGGCGTCGGAGGCGATCCAGCCGTTCGGGTCACAGGTACAGGATCCGGAATATTTTGTGCTCAGCTTCTACAAGACCCTGAGCTCCGCGGTCGTTGCCGAAATGGCCAGAGACCACCAGCTGCCAAAGCTTCACATTACCCGCGGCGCAGTGGGCGAGCTCTTGAACATGCCGCTGATGGATATCGATGGGATCGAGGTCGCGCGTTTGGCCTGGCCGAGTGCCGCCCCGGGGAATACGATTTTCGACGAAGTGCGCCCCTTTATCGCCGCCGCGATAGCAATCCTCGGCGTCTATCTGGTCGGGGTCCTGTTCGCCGGCTGGTCGGAAACGCGACGCCTGAAGAACCTGGCCGATCGCGCCCGACACGAGGCGACCCACGACAGTCTGAGCGGCCTGCTGAACAGGCTTGGCCTCCTCGAACGGTTGGATCGGTTGATGCAGGCGAGCCGTGGCCAAATGCTGACATTGCACCTGATCGATCTCGACGGCTTCAAGGCGGTCAACGACGCCTGGGGGCATGCGATCGGGGATGAACTGATCAGGCTGGTCGCGGAAGCCTTGCGCGATATTCATCCGGGCGTAGCTGGGGTTGCGAGGTTGGGCGGCGATGAATTCGCCCTCATCCAGCTTGGTTCGGCAAATTCCGCGGAACTTGACAATCCGCTTCTTGAACGTCTCAAGAAACCGTTTTTCATCGGAGGCCGCACGATCGAAATCGGGGCAAGCATCGGTGTTGCCTCCCACGACGATGCGGAGGATGCGCACGAGCTTCTTCGCCGGGCGGACATGGCCCTTTATGAAGCCAAGGAAACGGGCAGGGGATGCGCGGTCACCTATCATCCGGATCTTGACCGCCAGCGCGAGAAGATCGCCGCGTTGGAAAGCGAACTCCGGCGCGCGTTACAGAACGACGAGATCCAGCCGGTCTTCCAGCCTCTTGCTTCGGCGGCCTCGGGCGACATCACAGGCGTGGAGGCGCTGGCAAGATGGAGACGGCCTCAAGGAACGATCGGCCCGGATTTATTTATACCTCTGGCCGAAAAATGCGGATTGATCGATATCCTGGGCCTCCAGATGCTTCGCAAGTCCATCATGGCGTCGAAGGCGTGGTCTCCGCTCTCCCTGTCGGTCAATGTTTCTCCGATCCAGCTATGCAACCCCAATTTCGCCGGGGACGTGCTTGCCGTTTTGAAGGAGGAAGGTTTTGACCCCTCTCAACTGACGCTGGAGATCACCGAAGCCGTCCTGATGTCCAACCCTGAACAGGCGCGACGCTCCATCACCGCGCTGAAGTCCGCCGGGATCCGGTTTGCGCTGGATGATTTCGGTGCCGGTTATGCCAGCATCGGCACGCTCCGGGAATTCGGCTTCGACCGGATGAAGATCGATCGCTCCCTGGTTCAAGCCATGGATGACGGCAGTACCGGGCGGAGCGTTTTGGCGGCCACCATCTCGCTGGCCAAGGCTCTCGGAATTCCGGTCACGGCCGAGGGTATCGAATCCGCCGATCAGGCCGACGCACTTCGGGTTGCCGGTTGCGATCAGCTGCAAGGCTACCTGGTCGGCAAACCCATGGGGCGGGAGGAGCTCGCATCCTGGCTGGCTTCGTCGATAGCGGCATGAGGATCTTCTCGCGGCAATAATCCGCTAAGCGGACTGTTGCCGTTTGACCTCCTCGAACGGCAGCTCGACGGTGAAGGTCGTGCCCTGTCCCAGAACGCTCTGGACCGAGATGGACCCTCCATGCAATTCGACAATCTCTTTCACGATATTGAGGCCGATGCCCGTTCCGGCGATGCCGGTGGCGCTTCGGGCACGGAAATAGGGCTCGAACAGTTTCGGCAGGTCGTCCGCATCCATGCCGATACCCGAATCGGTGACGCTGACCAGCACCCGCCGGCCGTCCCTCCATCCATTGACACGGATCCTGGAGCCGGCGGGGGAATACTTGACCGCGTTTGACAGCAGGTTGGAGAAAACCCGCTCTATTGCTGCCCGGTCGACCATCTGCAGTGCTGGAAGGGCTTCGAGATCGTGGCTGATCGTGTGGGTCTTGCTGATCTCAGCGCGGCTTGCGATGCATTGACCAAGGATCTCGCTGAGCGAGCTCGCTTCCTTGTTGATCGCGATGGTCCCCGTCTCGAGCCTTCCGGCGGCGAGGATGCTTTCCATCAGCTCGACCATCCGGGCGACTGCGCCCTTGATCTGCAGAGCCTTGCCTTCCAGGAATTGCGGAGTGATGGCCGCCTTTGTCCGCGTGAGCCGCTGGGCTGCTCCGTCGATCACGGCCAAAGGCGTCCTGAATTCATGGGAGATCATCCCCACGAAACGGCGCTGCAGCGCGTTGATCCCGCGTTCATGCTGGAGAAGACGATCCAGCTCGATATTCTTTTCCTGAACTTCCGCCGTCCGGGCCTGCACCACCTTTTCGAGCTCGTCCCGATGCTGGCGCAGCCTGCGCTCGCTGGATTGGAGCGCCTTGAGGGCAAGCTGGCGGTCGTGGACGTCCTCGAGAAGGCCATACCAGCGGACGACCCTGCCGCCGGCATCGACTCGAGGTGCCGCACGGTTGCGATACCACCGATACCGCCCTTTCGCCGTCCCGATCCTGTAGGTCATGTCGAAGGGAGCGCCCGTCCTGACCGCAGCATCCCATTTCTCGACCACCTCGGCCAGGTCCTTCGGATGCAAGGTCTTTTCCCAGCCGCGCCCCAGGGCTTCGCCGACCTCCCGTCCCGAAGCGTTCTGCCAGCCCGGACCGACTTCGATGACGTTCCCCTCCGCGTCGGCTACCCACGGTGTTTGCGGATGCAGTTCAACGAGGGAGCGGTAGTGTTCTTCGCTTGCCCGCAGGACCTCCTCGGCGTGGCGAAGTTCGGTGATGTCGGAAATGACGACCACGACGACCGGTTTCTTGCCGCCGGGCACGGGAACGAAAGACCGTCGCTTGTGCGTAAGAAGCGTCCGGGTCGTACCGTCCGGTCCGGTGACGTCCTCCTCGAACAGCCGTTCCTCGCCGGTAGCCAGCACCCCCGCATCCACCTCCTGGATCCGGTCCGCTTCGGCCGCAGGCAACAAGTCATGGTCCGTGAGGCCGAGCAGGTCGTCGAGATGGACGCCGAACATCTCGCATGCCTTGCTGTTGAGAAACAGGAACCGCGATTGTTCGTCCTTGATGATCGTCGGTCTGGGCGCGCCCTCGAACAGATCTTCCAGAAGTTCACGGTGGGGTATCTGCAGATCGGAGCCGATGGCGGAGTAATGGTTCATGTCGCTGGCGTCCCGCGGTGCTCGCGCAATTTGATGGAAGCCTAATGTACAATCAGAGCGTTACCGAATGCTGAAACCGGAGGTAGGTTTTGTCGCCGTTACCTGAATGCGGGAAGTAGACCATCGAAGTCCTCGTCCACCATCGCGGCATGACGAGAGTAAGGCCGGGGCGGAAGCCGTCCGGCCTATTCCTTGATCCAGTACGAGGTCGTATTCTCGATGACCTTCTTGATCTTGCGGTTGTCTCTCCATTCTCTTCCGGTGTCGCGGATGACCGGCGTCTGCTCGGGAGAGAAAATGTAATTCTTGTGCGGCGCCGCCAGCTCTTCCAGCTTTGCATTGACGCCGGAATAGAACTGCTTTTCCGGATCCCGGGCTTCGTCCATCAGGCTTGCAGCCTGCCGGGCGAAGGAACCGCGCAGAATGGACGGCGAGGTGGTGAATTTCGGAAAGGTCCGAAACAACGGGATCTTTATGCCGAGGAACCGCGCATATTCGTTTCTTTCGTGAATATGGCCATGCTTGGCGATATCCCAGTTCTGGTCGGCCGTGTGAAAGGATACCTGCATCACCCTTGGATCTGAAAACGGGCTGAAAATTTCCTCGCCGAGCTCCGTCAGCGCGACCCAGTCATCCTCCAGATGAAATACGTAATCGGAACGGGTATTGGACCAGAGCCGCTTGACTGCCGCGCCAAATCCCGGCTGCCCGGGCCTGAAAAAAGAGGCTGAGGGCAGGTAGCTCTCGACGACCCGCATGCACTCGGCTTCATCCTCTTCCGTTCCGAATATCGGATCGATGTTCACGAGAACATTGGAAAGGGGGAAATGAGAAAAGCTGCGCCTTGAGAAGCTTTTCAAAGTCTCCTCAAGCAAGTCGGGCCTTCTGCCTGCGACTATACACAAATCCAGACTAAAATTCGCCAACGCAGCATATCCCGCTCAAATCCGGTACTCCATGCGGAGTGATCTCGCCCGGATATCACAGTGGCGGCAACGTCGCCATCCGTTTTGAGATATGCTGCCTTGTCGCGTCGCGGGCAGTTCGGCTCCAATGGCGGGTGCCTACCGTCTGAAGAAAGAAGCCAGATATGCGAGCGTGCCGCTGGACCTGCGGGTCGCGATGGCGCGGACCTGATTGGCCACCGTGCTTGCGCTCACATGCGCTCCGAAGTGGCAGAAGCAGACCAGTTTGTGGAGCTGTCGATCGGACAGTTCAAAAAACCGCCTGGCTTCCCCATAGGTGTCGTCTCTCATCCCCGCTGCGCGAAGGACAGGATCCGAAAAGGCGACGGCGATCGCCGTGCTGTCGCCGCGCATGGCGGCCCGTATTTCATCAGGCTGATATTCGGTTTCCCGAAATGTCGAAAGGGCTCGGTCGGGGTTAAGCTCCAGGATTTCGGCCCACCGTTCGAGCCGTTCGCTGCTGGACATCTGGAAGTCGGGATAGCTGCGGTTTATCCTGGCGATAGTCTTGAGCTGATCGACTGCACGTTGCTCCATTACGGCCTCCTATTTGAACGAAATAGATGCCCGTCGCCCGAATTTATTCTGATCCAGACCGCTTTTGATGTCCAATCACGATTAGGAAGAGGAATCGCGCCTTTGAAGGATCTCGCGGGGGTGCGCCACATGTTCCTTGGCAACCCGCTCGCTGCCATCAATCTCCTGCAGCATGACATCGTATCCCCATAGGTCCGCCAGATGCTGCAGAACCTGCCTGGTCTCGCTGTCCTCGAGAACCCAGTCGTTCGGTGCCCGATGCTGCAAAAGAAGACGGCGGTCGCCGGCGAGATCGACATCGACGATGTCGATCCTCGGATCGGTCCAGCCGATGTCGTATTCGCGCGCCAGCTGGCGGCGGACCCGCTTGTAGCCACGTTCGTCGTGGATCGCCGAAACCAGGATTCCTTCACTTATCTGCGGGTCGTCGTAAAGCTGGAAAAGGCGCCACTTGCGGATCAGGTGCGGGCTCAGGAACTGGCTGATGAAGCTCTCGTCGCGGTAATCGGCCCAGATGCCGCGCAGGACCTGCATCGGGTCGCCGCGGCCGGCGATATCGGGGAACCATTCGCGATCCTCGTCGGTCGGCTCCGTGACGATCCGCTCGATATCCTGCATCATCGCAAAGCCGAGCGCATAGGGATTGAAGCCTGAGAAGCGCCGGTCGTCGAAGGTCGGCTGGAAGACGACATTGGTGTGGGATTTCAGGAATTCGAAATAGTTGCCGTCGCTGATCTGCCCGCGCGCGTGCAGCCGGTCCATGATCTGGTAGTGGACATAGGTCGCTGTTCCCTCGTTCATCACCTTGGTCTGGCGTTGCGGGTGGAAATACTGCGCGACATGGCGGACGATCCGCAGGATTTCCCGCTGCCACGGGTGCAGTCGGGGCGAGGACTTTTCGAGGAAATAGAGCAGGTTGTCCTGCGGCAAGCCGAGGGCTGCGCGCCGTCTCTCGAGGTCGACATCGGACGCATCGCGCTTTCGGCCAGCCGGCACCGTGCGCCAGAGGTCGTTGAACATCTGTTCTTCGTGGGCGCGCCGTTCCTGCTGGCGTTTTTCTTCCTGGCGCAGGTCGACCCTCGTCTTGCCGGCATAACGGTGAACGCCATGCGACATCAGAGCATGCGCGGCATCGAGGGTCCGTTCCACGGCCGTTTCGCCGTACCGCTCCTCGCAGCGGGCAATATAACCCTTGGCGAAATCGAGGTAGTCGAGAATGCCTTCGGCATCCGTCCACAGCTTGAACAGGTAGTTGTTCTTGAAGAAGTGATTATGACCGAAAGCCGCGTGGGCGATGACCAGGGTCTGCATCGTCGCGGTGTTTTCCTCCATCAGATAGGAGATGCAGGGCGACGAATTGATGACGATCTCATAGGCAAGATCCCGCATGCCGCGGCGGTAGAAGGCTTCGTGATGCGCGAAATGTTTGCCGAACGACCAGTGCCGGTAGAACAGCGGCATGCCCGTCGATGAATAGGCATCCAGCATCTGTTCGGCCGTGATCACCTCGATCTGGTTCGGGTAGACGTCGAGACCGAGTTCGCCGATCGCGATCTCCTCGCATGCATCGTGGATGCGCTGCAAGGTCGCGAAATCCCAATCCGCGCCCTGGAAAAGCAGTCGATCCTTCTGCATCGCCGCCTGGTTCATGGCACCGCCTTCGTCTGCGCCGTGCGCTTCTGGAAAAGGTCGTGGAAGACCGGGAAAATCTCGTTCTTGCGGCAGACCTTGCGCATCGCGAGGGTGGCCGAGCCGGACCGGATGCCTTCATAGAGGCGCCAGAGGGGGGAGTTCGACACCGAGGAATCGCCGCTCTCTTCGTCGACCTCGATATAGGCGAAATACTGGCAGAGCGGCAGGATCTCGTCCTTCAGCAGATGGCCGGCCGGACCCTCGTCCCGATAGGAATTATCACCGTCCGAGGCCTGTGCCGCGTAGATGTTCCATTCCGTCGGGTCGAAGCGCGCGGCAATGATGGAGCGCATGGCGACCAGCGCGCTCGAGACCAGCGTGCCGCCGGTTGCCTGACCGTAGAAGAAGGTCTCCTCGTCGACCTCCTCGGCTTTTTCCGTGTGCCGGATGAAGACGATTTCCACCTTCTCGTAGCGCTGCGAGAGAAACAGATAGAGCAGCAGGTAAAAGCGCTTGGCGAGATCCTTCATGTGTTCGGACATCGATCCGGACACGTCCATCAGGCAGAACATCACCGCCTTGGCAACCGGCTTTGGCTCGTTCTCGAAACGACGGTAGCGCACGTCCAGGGGGTCGACATAGGGGATGCGTCGGACCCTGTCGGTCAGGGCCTTCAGTTCGGCTTGCAGCAACAGGCGGGTTTCTTCGTTCTCGGCTTCGTCGATCTGGCGTTGCAGCGCCTCGATCTCCTCGGGCTTGGGACGTTTGAGAGCGATGCGCCGCATCATCGCAAGCCGCGTCGTCCGGTCGATGGAGAGATTGGAAGGGGAGCCGGAGATCGAATAGCCGGCCCGCACCGGGCTCATTTCCTCGGTTTCGCTGAGCCGCCGCTTGGCAAGTTCGGGCAGTTCCAGATCATCCAGGAAAACCGAGAGGAATTCTTCGCGCGTCAGCACAAAGCGGAAGCCGTCTTCACCGTCGCCCTGGCCGGCTTCCTTGGGTCTGCCGGCACCCTGGCCGGGAGGGCGGGGAATGATATCACCTTCGACGAAAGCCCGGTTACCGGGCAGGACATTGTCCCTGATGCCGCCCTCGGCCCGGCGAAAACTCGGCTCATCCATGCCGCCGATCGGGAGGCTGACCTCGCCCCCATCCAGTACATCACGGATACTGCGGCTTTGCAGTGAGCGCCTGACTGCTTGCTGCACGGCGTCTTTTGCACGCCGAAGAAACCGCTGCCGATTTTCCAAACTTTTACCGCGCGGGTTCAGCCGCCGGTCGATGATGTGCATGTTGGCTCCTGCGTGAGCATTTAGGGTCTGTACTCAACTAGAGTTCGGGCGCCGCACAACTGAGTATGCCACAATCCTACGTCCTGTCGTCACACACAATGATGGAGATCAAATCCACCATTGTGTGCTTTAGAAACTCAACGGCTTTCGTACCTGCCGCGTTCCAAATCCTAATTGAGTACAGACGCTAACCTGCCTGTTTAACCCGCATGTACCACTCTACCAGACGGCGAACCTGTCTTTCGGTGTAGCCGCGCGCCGTCATGCGCGATACGAACTCGCTGTGCTTTTTCTCTGTTTCGCCGTCCTTCTTCGATCCGAAGGAGATGACCGGCAGAAGATCCTCCACCTGGGAGAACATTCTTTTTTCGATCACTTCCCGGATTTTCTCGTAGCTCGCCCATGACGGGTTCTTGCCGCCGTTGTTGGCGCGCGAGCGCAGGCAGAATTTGACGATCTCGTTGCGGAAATCCTTCGGATTGGCGATGCCCGCCGGCTTCTCGATCTTCGTCAGTTCCTGGTTGAGCAGATCGCGATCGAGAAGCTGCCCGGTGTCGGGATCCTTGAAATCGACGTCCTCGATCCAGGCGTCGGCATAATCGACGTAACGATCGAAGAGGTTCTGTCCGTAATCCGAATAGGATTCCAGATAGGCCTTCTGGATCTCGTTGCCGATGAATTCCGCATAACGCGGCGCAAGATCGGCCTTGATGAACTCGATGTAGCGTTTTTCGGTTTCCTCCTGGAACTGCTCGCGGCGGATGGCCTGTTCCAGCACGTACATCAGGTGGACCGGATCCGCGCCAATATCCGTGGTGTCGTGGTTGAATGTCGAAGCGAGAACCTTGAAGGCAAAACGTGTCGATATTCCGTCCATGCCTTCATCGACCCCGGCCGCGTCCCTATATTCCTGGACGCTGCGGGCGCGGGGATCGGTTTCCTTGAGGCTTTCGCCGTCATAGGCCCGCATCTTGGAGTAAAAGGTCGAGTTCTCGTGCTTGCGCAGCCGTGAAAGCACCGAGAACCGGGCCAGCATTTCAAGCGTCGCCGGCGCGCAGGAAGCATCGGCAAGCTCCGAGCTTTCGATCAGCTTCTCATAGATATGCTGTTCTTCCGTCACCCGCAGGCAATAGGGAACCTTGATGACGCAGATACGGTCGATGAAGGCCTCGTTGTTCTTGTTGGCCTTGAAACTCTGCCATTCGGCTTCGTTGGAGTGGGCCAGGATGACGCCGGAGAAGGGAATGGCGCCGATATTCTCGGTGCCCATGTAGTTGCCTTCCTGCGTCGCCGTCAGCAGCGGATGCAGCATCTTGATCGGCGCCTTGAACATTTCGACGAATTCGAGCACGCCCTGGTTGGCGCGGTTGAGCCCGCCGGAATAGCTGTAGGCATCCGAGTCGTTCTGGGAATAGTTTTCGAGTTTGCGGATATCGACCTTGCCGACCAGGGACGAGACGTCCTGATTGTTCTCGTCGCCAGGTTCGGTCTTGGCGATGCCGATCTGGCGCAGCCGCGACGGCTGCAGCCTCACCACCCGGAAGCGGGATATGTCGCCGCCGAATTCATCGAGCCGCTTCAGGCACCACGGGCTCATCAGCCCGCTGAGACGCCGGGTCGGGACGCCGTACTGCTTGAGCAGCATCGGCCCCATGGTGACGGGGTCAAACAGGTTGAGGGGGCTTTCGAAGACAGGGCTGATGTCGTCGCCCGCCTTCAGCACATAGATGGGGTTGGCCTCCATCAAAAGTTTGAGCCGCTCGGCGAGCGACGACTTGCCGCCACCGACCGGGCCGAGCAGATAAAGAATCTGCTTTCGCTCTTCGAGGCCCTGCGCCGCATGCCGGAAAAATGAAACGATCCGCTCAATCGTCTCTTCCATGCCGAAGAAGCCGGTAAAAGCCGGATAGGCCCGGATGGTGCGGTTCATGAAGATCCGGCCGAGCCGGGCGTCCTTCGCGGTATCGACCATCTGCGGCTCGCCGATCGCAGCCAGCAGCCGCTCGGCCGCGTTGGCATAAGCCATCGGATCTTTCTTGCAGAGCGCCAGGTACTCGGCGATCGACATGTCTGTCTCGCGCCGGGCTTCGTAGTTCCTGGTGAAGGCTTCGAACAAGGATTCACTCGGCATAGGCATCTCCAGTCAAGGTTGCGCTACTGCTCGACTGTCGCAAAGATTGAAAACGATGCGGCAATCCATTGAGAATCAATATGTTTCCAAACTTAATACGACACCCGGAGCGTTTTGATGGCAATGCACGAAAATGTGCGTCCACAAATCAGTGAAGACTTGGCAAACAGCAAGTGAACCGGGCCTCATCCGGCAACGCGTCCAATTCCGTCGATCTGGAGGCGGGAAGACAAGTCCGGGCTTGCCGTCTATGAATGTTATAACGCGCAGCCAGGATGAGCGTTTCTATGGACCAGCAGTTTTTTGACAGAGGCTCCGTGGACGTCGCGCGTGACCTGATCGGGGCCGAACTCGATGTCTCCGGCGCAGGCGGCGTGATCGTCGAGACCGAAGCCTATGAACCCGACGAGCCGGCTTCCCACAGTTTTCGCGGGGTGACGCAGAGAAATGCGGTGATGTTCGGCCCACCGGGGCATGCCTATGTCTATCGCTCCTACGGCATTCACTGGTGCCTGAATTTCGTGTGCCGGCCGGGCAGCGCGGTGCTGATCAGGGCGCTGCAACCGGTCAGGGGCATTGAGGAGATGGAAACGAGACGAGGCTTTTCAGACCCGCTGCTCCTGTGTTCCGGTCCCGGCCGCCTCTGCCAGGCGCTAGGCATCACCATCGAACACAATGGCCTGTCTCTGTTTGCGCCTCCGTTCGAGCTCACCTTGCCGGACGCCTCGCCGCTGATCGTCACGGGGCGGCGGATCGGCATTTCGCAGGCGGTCGATCTGCCCTGGCGTTTCGGTCTTTCCGGCTCGTTGCATATCAGCAAGAAGTTCTCCGGCAAGGGTGGCCTGGCACCTTGAGCCGGAGGATTATTTGTTGCGGCCGAGCAGTGACAGCAGCCCGCCGGTCGCAAGCCCGAGCAGAACGCCGCCGGCGGCGAGCAGCAGCGCATAGGACATGATGTTGTCCGACAGCCAGTTGGCCGCGATCAGCCGGGCATTTCCAGGCGAGAAGGGTTGCGTCGGCATGAACCGGAACCAGCTCACCGGCACGTCGTGCGGCTCCTTGTCGTCACCTTCATAGACCATGATGCGGCCCTTCAGCTTGTCCCATTCCTCCCGCGCGGAAAATGCCCGCATGCCTTCCGCCAGCGAGGCGGAATCAGGGGAGATGATGGCCGTCCAGGTGCCGAGTTGGGTTGGGTCGCTTTCCTGGGCGATGATCAGTTTTGCCGTCTGCGGCGGTTTGTAGAGTTCATCGGTCGATGGGGCAAACCGCAGCATCGCAAGGCTCAGGTCGAAATTGTCCTTGGCCCAGGCGCCGAGCGCCGTGAATTTCTGGGAAAAGAAGTTGCTGCCGGTGCGCTGCTGCCAGTCCTGCAGCGTGAGCGGGGTTCGGGCCGACGTGTTCGATGATATGCCCGCCGGATTCCAGGTGTTGCGGCTCTCCTGGTCAATCTTCAGCTGTGTGAGGATATTGGCGGGGAATTCCGAGATGGAGCCGACGAAGAGCGCGTTCGCTCCGGCGACCCGTGCGGCCGATATGGTCACGTCGACCGGCATGATATGGTGCGAGGCGACCGACATCTTGCCGATGAATGTCGCCGCAGCCGACAGCGTCTGCTCGTCGATCCGCCCGAGGAAGAGCGAGACCGGGTCGGTGCCCAGCCGGTAGGGAAAGCCGGTCCCGGCTGTTGCCGCGAGATTGGGCACCTGGGCGATGCGGGCGAAATCGGGCATCTGGAACTGCGAGCTGCCGAACAGCGCGAACCTTGCCTTGTTGTCGGCCGTGGAGCCGGGGGCGCATGCGACGTCCTGGCGGGTAAGGAGCGCCGCTTCCACCGTGATGGTGTTCACGCCGGGCTTGAAATGCTGCAGCGTCAGCTTGATCGGCAGATGGCGCAGGATCGCGCCGCCGGACGAGGTGATCGGCACGGTCGAGGCGATATCGCCGTTGACGAAGATGTCGATATGGCTGCCCGGCAGGACGTCCGCCGTATAGGCGGCATCAAGCAGGATGCGGGCCTCCCCATAGGCGTTGGCATAGAAATCGGCGGGCACGCCGATGGTGAAGCGGGTGCGAAACAGCCGGCCGGCAAATTCCTGGCTTTCGATGCCGAGCTGCGCGAAATCGATCACCGCGTTGGAGAACAGGAAGGCCG
Organism: Hyphomicrobiales bacterium; assembly: GCA_900471605.1. Lineage (GTDB taxonomy): Bacteria > Pseudomonadota > Alphaproteobacteria > Rhizobiales > Rhizobiaceae > Neorhizobium. The sequence goes on from UCEY01000002.1 coordinate 318,218, forward strand.
TATCGAGGCCGTGCCAGGCCTGGGTCGACAATGTCTCCCGCCTCTGGGTCGCCGAACCGTCGGTGGCGGCGACAAAGCTCTCGATCAGGCCTTCCAGCGATGGCCAGCTCGGGCCGGAAAGAACGAGCGCCGAGGCGCCGTCGGCGCCCGGATAATCGAGGAAACTGGCAACTGCGGCATTGGCGGCGGCGGCAGGCAGGGCCGGCAATAACGGCCGCAATTCGTCGCGGGTGCCGACGAAGATGGCAAGCTCGCCGGGCTTGGGCAGGCCGCTCGGCGTCTTCTCGAACGTGAAGGACTGGTTTGGCATGCCGCCCATCAGCGCCAGACCCTGGGTCAGCCGCATCAGTACGTCCGTCGCACCGAGCTGGTCGAGAGCCGGCACGATCAGCCGGAAGCGCGTGCCACCCTTTTCATCGACGCCGACGGCCCGGATATCGTCGAGCCGCGACAGCCGTCTCATGCTGTTCGTGCCGAAGGTCAGGAAGGTCCGCGCCGGATCGACCTCGGTCCAGAGCTCGAACGTCGACTCGATCGTGCAATCGGTGCGGTGGCGCTGGTCGGCGCGAAAGCGGACGAGATTGATCCCGGCTTTCAAGACGCCCGCCGGAATGTCGAGGGCACGATCGCTGACCTGTTCGGGAGAGGTAATCGGATTGTTGTAGATCGGCACGTCGTTGATGGTGACCGCCAGCTGAGAGACTTCCGGCGCGACCACGATCGAGTTCTGGTAACCGATATTGAGCCGAGCCGGTGCCGCTGCCTGTTCCGGTGTCAGGTAGATCGACCAGGAGCGCTGCTCGACCTCGCCGTTCAGCCGCAGGCTCTTTTCGGGCACGAGGTAGTGCCGGCCCGCAAGGGCCGCAGGGGCGGCGGGCTGCTGCCGGGCCGGCGTCCGCGGTTGTGCGACAGGCGCCGGTGTAGCCGAAGGCGGCGTGGCCGCCCGCGGTGCCGTCGGAACCGGCCCCGGTCCCGTCGCGGGGGCGGGGGCGGCCTGGAATGG
>UCEY01000001.1 GCA_900471605.1 Hyphomicrobiales bacterium
CAAGTCAACTGCCTTTTTCAGAATTCTTGAGAAATCGTACAAGCCATTGTTTATAATGGCTAATCTTCAATTTTTAAGAATCCCGGGCCGTTAATATTCGTTAACCCTTCTCTATATAGGGCCTGCAGCCGACCCAGGGAGTGATACAGGCACGCCGACTACAATTCCTTCCATTCTTGTGCGGCCGCTGCAAAACATGCGATAGCGGAATGCCTCCGAAACTCTCTGGAAAGTGGTCCCCGTGCGCGTTCTCTCCGATGCCTTCATTCCCGAACTGCCGAACCCCTATCGCGGCAAGGTGCGCGAGAATTACGACCTGGCCGATGGCAGCCGCATCATCATCGCCACCGATCGGCTGAGCGCCTTCGACCGCATCCTGACGGCCATCCCCGACAAGGGCCATGTTCTGACGCAGACCGCCCGCTATTGGTTCGAGGCGACGAAGGACATCTGCCCCAATCACGTGATCGCCTATCCCGACCCGAATGTGGTGATCGGCAAGCGACTCGACATCCTTCCCGTCGAGATCGTCGTACGCGGTTATCTCGCCGGCACGACGGGGACGTCGCTGCTCACTCTCTATAAGAAGGGAGAGCGGACCATGTACGGGCTCGATCTCCCCGACGGCCTCAGGGACAACGAAATCCTGCCCCAGCCGGTGATCACTCCGACCAGCAAGGCCTTCGACGGCGGCCACGACGAACCGCTGACGCCGGGAGAGATTGTCGAAAAGGGCCTTCTGACGGCCGAACAATGGGAGACCCTTTCCCGCTATGCGCTGGCGCTTTTTGCGCGGGGCCAGGAACTGGCCGCGCGGCGCGGCCTGATCCTCGTCGACACGAAATACGAATTCGGCACCGATGCCGCCGGCAACATCATCCTTGCCGACGAGATCCATACGCCCGACAGCAGCCGCTATTGGATCGCCGACAGTTATGGCGAGGCTTTCCGAAACGGTACCCGGCCGAAAAGCTTCGACAAGGATTTCATCCGCGCCTGGGTGGTCGAGCGCTGCGACCCCTATAAGGATGAGATCCCGGAAATCCCCGCCGAGCTCGTCGAGGAGACCGCCAGGGTCTACCGCACGGCCTATGAAACGATCACCGGCGAGACTTTCGTGCAGGATAAAAGCGGCGCGACGGTGCTCGACCGTATCCGCAGCAACCTGGCGCCCTATTTCACTCCGCGTTGAACAAACGGCCGGAAAATCGATCCGGCATTATCAAGAGGCCAGAGTGCGCAGACCGAGACGCAAGGCGCAGGAAACACGGGAAGACATCCTCAACACGGCGGAAGTCCTCTTCCGTGAACGGGGGATCGCCAAATCTTCAATCGCCGACGTCGCTCATGCGCTGCATATGTCGCCGGCCAACATCTTCAAGCATTTCCATTCCAAGGCATCGCTGGCGGACGCCATCTGCGACCGGCATATCAGCCGGATGATCGGCCGGTTCGAGACGCTCGACGAGCCGGCCCCGGCGCCCGAGCGGCTGGCAATCGTCGTTCGCAAGCTGATGGAGGCGCATCTCCAGGACCTGCGTGAAAATCCTTTTCTGTTCGAGATGATCTTCCTGATGTCGGAAGCCGATCTGCCGAGCGGCCAGCATTACAAACGGCTGATCGAGAACCTGTTCACCGATCTCATCCGGCAGGGCATTGAAAGCGGCGCCTACAAATGCACCGATCCTCAGGCGATCAGCCAGCATGTGGCCGCGGCCTTCGCCAGCGTTCTCCATCCGGTTCTTCTGGCCAAGACAGACGAGGCGGAATTGCATGACCGCTGCGAAGGGCTTTCCAAACTTGTGAATGCTGCGTTGCAAAATCCGCTTGCAAAGTGACGATTTTATACTTACGTCACTTTCCCGGCTGCCGAACAGTGGTTGAATCTCTCTTTTTGCCCGCCCTGTTCCGACTGCCTGAGACGAGTTAATCTCTCAAAATTGCGCCTCGGCACATCCCGTCTGCCGTGGCGATTACCCACGCTTGCTTGGATGACGCCATGACCGGACGCAAACTGATACTTTCCCTGCTTCTTACCGTAGCGCTCGCGGCCTGCAGCGACTCGAGCCAGAAGCCGGCCGGCAACGGCGCGGCAGGCGGTGCCCCGCAGCGTCCGCCGCAGCCTGTCAGCGTGGTGATCATGAAGAAATCCGAGCAGCCGATCACGGCAATCCTGCCGGGCCGGGCCGCGCCCTTCCAGATCGCCGACATCCGTCCGCGCGTCACCGGCGAGATCAAGCAGATCGCCTTCAAGCAGGGTAGCGAGGTCAAGGCCGGAGACCTTCTCTACAAGATCGAGGACAGCACCTACGCGGCCGAAGTCGCACAAGCCAAGGCAACCGTTTCAAAGGCAGAAGCCAGTATTCCGAGCGCCCAGGCAAACCTCTCCCGCTACGAGCGGCTGGTCAACAGCGGTGCGACGCAGATCGAATACGAAAACGCCCGCGTAACCCTGCTGCAGGCGCAGGCGGATGTCGCCCAGGCCAATGCGGCGCTCAATGCCGCCCAGATCAATCTGGATCTTACCGAGATCCGCGCGCCCTTCGACGGCGTCACGTCGATCTCCAATGTCAGCATCGGCAATATCGTCACGGCCAACCAGACGACGGCGCTGACGACGCTGCGCCGCCTCGACCCGATTTACATCGATCTCATCGATTCCAGCACCAACCTGCTCGAACTGCGCTCGGCCATGGCTTCCGGCCGCCTCAGCGGCGATCCGCGCAAGGCGGATATCCGGCTCGCCCTGGAAGACGGGACGGATTATCCGATGACCGGCAAGCTCGACATGGCCGACATGGCCGTCAGCGAAACCACCGGCACCTACCAGATCCGCGCGCTCTTCGATAATCCGAGGGATATGATCCTGCCCGGCACCTATGTGCGCGCCACTGTCACGCTCGGCAACGAGAGCGGCTACCTGATCCCGCAGCGCGCCGCGACGCGCAATGCCCGCGGCGAACTCTCCGCCAAGTTCGTCACGACGGACGGCAAGGTAGAGACCCGCATCTTCCCGACCAGCGGCGTCTCCGGCAACAGCTGGCTCGTCACTCAGGGTGTTGCCGATGGTGATCGCCTGATCGTCGACGGCTTCCAGTGGATCGCCGACGGCGCCGCCGTGCAGCCGGTCGAGGCGACGATCGACGACAAGGGTTTCGTTGTCGAGGCGCCGAAGCCGGCGGCGGCAAAGCCGTGAAGGCCCGGGCACGAACGATCATGACGAAACGCGGCAAGGAATAATCTCAATGGCCAAGTTCTTTATCCGGCGACCCGTATTCGCCTGGGTCATCGCGATCGTCATCATGCTGGGCGGCGCGCTCGCCATCGCGACGCTCTCGATTTCGCAATATCCCGACATCGCGCCGACCACGGTCAGGATCACGGCAAGTTATAACGGCGCAAGCGCGGAAACCGTCGAAAAATCGGTGACGACGATCATCGAGGACGGCATGACCGGCCTCGACGACCTCACCTATATGACGTCGTCCTCCTCGACCGGCCGCGCCACCGTCACGCTGACCTTCGGCAGCAGCGTCCTCCCGGACATTGCCCAGGTGCAGGTGCAGAACAAGCTGCAGCTGGTGCAGTCTCAGCTGCCCGACGTCGTGCAGCAGGCCGGTATCGAGGTGGCCCGTTCGACCTCGAGCATCCTTATGGTCGGCGCCCTGGTTTCCACCGACAAGAAGCGCAGTTCCGTCGATCTCGGTGACCTGTTTTCCACCCAGATCGAGGACCAGGTCAAGCGCCTGGAAGGCGTTGGCAGCATCGACATCTTCGGGTCCGGCTACGCGATGCGCGTCTGGCTCGATCCCTACAAGCTGCAGAAATACCAGCTGACGCCGGCCGACGTGACGTCCGCGATCCAGTCACAGAACACGCAGGTGTCCGTCGGCGCCCTCGGCGGCCTTCCGGCCAGGGCGGAACAGCAGCTGACGGTCACCATGACCGCGCAAAGCCAGCTGACCACGGTCGACGATTTCGAACGGATCATCCTGAAGGTCGAACAGGACGGCGCGACGGTGCGTCTGAGCGATGTCGCCCGCGTCGAGATCGGCGAGGAGAGTTATGGCGGCGGCTCACGACAGAACGGCCTTCCATCGACTGGTTTCGCCGTGAACCTCGCGACCGGCGCCAATGCCCTCGATACCGCCGCGCGCGTCAGGGAGGCGCTGACCGCTATCGGACCCAATCTTCCCGACGGCGTGGAGATCACCTATCCCTACGACACGACGCCCTTCGTGAAGCTGTCGATCGAAAAGGTCGTCCACACGCTGATCGAAGCGATCATCCTGGTCTTCGTTGTCCTGCTCATCTTCCTGCAAAATCTGCGTGCAACCCTGATCCCGATGATCGCGGTGCCCGTCGTCCTGCTCGGCACGTTCGGGGTGCTGGCGATAACCGGTTATTCCATCAATACACTGACGATGTTCGCCATGGTTCTTGCCATCGGCCTTCTCGTCGACGACGCCATCGTCGTTGTCGAGAACGTCGAACGTATCATGGACGAGGAGGGCCTGAGCCCGCTCGAAGCGACCGAAAAATCCATGGGCGAGATCACCGGCGCCATCATCGGCATCGCGCTCGTCCTGACGGCCGTGTTCATCCCGATGGCCTTTTTCGGCGGCTCGACCGGCATCATCTACCGGCAGTTCTCGATCACCATCGTGTCGGCCATGCTGCTTTCGGCGCTGGTCGCCATCGTGCTGACGCCGGCGCTCTGCGCCACGATGCTGAAGCCGATCGACCACCACAAGAAGCGGCGCGGCATCGGCGCCATGTTCAATCGCGGTTTCGATCGCTCGACCCGGGGTTATGTCGGCACCATCGGATATCTTCTGAAGCGTCCGTTTCGGGTCATGCTCGCGTTCCTGCTGGTGATCGGCGGCTGCGCCTGGCTTTTCACCAAGCTGCCGAACTCCTTCCTTCCGCAGGAAGACCAGGGCGTTCTGCTGACCATCATCCAGACGCCGGTCGGCGCCACCACGCCGCGCACCGACGAAGCGGTGAAGAAGGTCGAGGCCTATTTCCTCGAGAAGGAAAAGGACAATGTGGACGCGGTGTTCGGCGTCCTCGGCTTCAGCTTCAGCGGAAGCGGCCAGAACAATGCGATCGTCTTCACCAAGCTCAAGGATTTCGCCGACCGCGCCAGGCCCGAGCAATCGGCGGCGGCCATCGTCCAGCGGGCGAGCGGATATTTCTTCAGCATCCGCGATGCGCAGGTCTTTGCTCTTCTGCCGCCGGCCATCCAGGGGCTGGGCACGTCGAGCGGCTTCTCCATGTATCTGGTCGACAGCGGCAACAACGGCAATGCGGCGCTGACCGCGGCATCGCAGCAGCTCATGCAGGCCGGTACGGGCAATCCGAACATCAGCTCGCTGCGCAGCAGCACCCAGCGGTCCGAAACCCAGCTCAAGATCCTGCTCGACCAGGAGAAGCTGGGCGCGATGGGCGTTGATCTCGCTTCGGTCAACTCGATGCTGGCGACCATCTTCGCCGGGCGCGACGTCAACGACTTCACGCTCAACAACGAGCTGAAGCCGGTCTACGTGCAGGGCGACGCGCCCTACCGCATGCAGCCGGACGACCTGAAGCACTGGTTCGCCCGCAACAACAAGGGCGAGATGGTGCCCTTCTCCGCCTTCAGCACGGTGCAGTGGATCAGCGGTACGCCGCAGCTCGCCCGCTTCAACGGCACCAGCGCCATTCCGCTCGACGGCGCCGCCGGACCGGGCGTCAGCACCGGCCAGGCGATGGACGAGATGCAGAGGCTGACGTCCGCGCTGCCGGGCGGCTACTCGGTGGCCTGGCAGGGCATTTCCTACCAGGAGCGGCTGTCCGGCTCGCAGGCGCCGATGCTTTACGGGCTCTCGGTCCTGATCGTCTTCCTCTGCCTTGCTGCGCTCTATGAAAGCTGGTCGATCCCGTTCTCGGTCATTCTCGCCGTGCCGATCGGCGTGCTCGGCGCGCTGACCGCGGCGCATTTCTTCGGCCAGGCGAACGACGTCTACTTCAAGGTCGGGCTTCTGACGACGATCGGGCTTGCCGCCAAGAACGCCATCCTGATCGTCGAATTCGCCAAGGACCGTCAGGTGGGCGGGATGAGCCTGATCGACGCGACCCTCGAGGCCGCGCGGTTGCGCCTGAGGCCCATCATCATGACATCGCTTGCGTTTATCCTTGGCGTCGTGCCGCTGGCGATCGCCACCGGCGCGGGTTCGGCAGCCCAGAACGCCATCGGCATCGGGGTCCTGGGTGGTATGCTTTCTGCAACACTTCTCGGAATTTTCTTCGTTCCGTCCTTCTTTGTTGTCGTTAGACGGTTATCAAAGCGTGAAAAAGAGTAGGATGAACATTACGTTCGTTAACGTATTCGTCTTTTAATGCCGTCAGAAGCTGCTCGAATCGCTGCTGGCGGGACAATCGGAAGCGGCCTGAATGCCGATCTTTCAAGCGTTGTAGGGCACTGGGACAGAAAAATGTTATCCATTCGAGTTGTTGCTCCTCTCACCATGCTGCTGCTTTCGGGCTGCGTCGTCGGTCCAGATCACAAGGCGCCGGAAATTGCTCTTCCGGGAAAATTTGCCGAAGCCGGCAAGACCAGCAATGGCGACGTTTCGCAGGTCGCCTGGTGGACCGCGTTTAACGACAGCCGGCTGAACGGCTATGTCAATCAGGGTATCGGCCAGAACCTCGACATCCTCCAGGCGATGGAACGGATCAACTCCGCGCAGGCCAGCGTCACCGTCGCCGGCGCGGGCGCTCTTCCGTCGCTCGATATTTCGGCTGCCAATACGACCACCGGCACGCGCAGCGATCCGGGCTCGTTCTCGCGGTCGACCGTGACGGCCGGCACCGCCGACGCCTCCTGGTTCCTCGATCTTTTCGGCCTCTACAGGCGCTCCAAGGAAGGCGCGCTCGCAAGCCTCGACGCCGCTTATGCCAGCGAAGACGTCGCGCGTCTGTCGTTCCTGTCGCAGGTCGTGGCAGCCTATATCGACGTCCGCTACTATCAGGAACGTATCGCGATCGCTCGCCGGAACCTCGATTCGCGGCGTGAAACGCTGAACCTCACCAAGCTCCAGCTGGATGCCGGCGCGGCTTCGCGTCTCGATGTCGTCCAGTCGGAAGGTCTGGTGAATTCGACGATTGCAGAAATTCCAGGCCTGGAAACGAGCTTCCGGGGTGCAGCGCACCGCGTGGCCACGCTTCTCGCCATGCCCGCGTCGAGCCTCGTTCCCGAGCTGCTGAAGGGCGCCCGCCAGCCGGTCGCCCGCTTCAACACCAAGGCCGGCATCCCCGCGGATCTGATCCGCAACCGTCCGGACATCCGGGCCGCGGAACGCCAGCTCGCATCGGCAGTCGCCGAAATCGGCGTTGCCGAGGCCCAGCTCTATCCGGCGATTACCCTCGGGGGTTCCATCTCTCCGAGATACTCCGCCGTCACCGGCCTCGACGTCCGGTCGCTGACCTGGTCCTTCGGCCCGCAGCTGAGCCTGCCGATCTTCGACGGCGGCCGCCTGCGCGGCAACGTCAAGATTGCCGAATCCAGCGCACGAGGCCGTTATCTCGCCTGGAAGCAGACGGTTCTGAACGCGGTCGAGGAAGTGGAAAATGCGCTGGCTGCGGTTTCTCGCGACAGCCGCACCGTCTCCTCGCTGCAGGCAACCGTGAAATCCTATGAGGAAGCCCTGCAGCTCGGCACCGCCAGCTATCGCGACGGCGCGTCCTCGCTGCTCGACGTTCTCGACGCCCAGCGTCAGGTCTCGACCGCTCAGTCGAACCTCGCTGCCGCCGTCCGTCAGATGGCGCAGGACTATGTCTCGCTCAACGTGGCGGTCGGCGGTGGTTACGCCTTCGGCAAGACCGATGCCAAGGTCGCATCGGTGGTCGTCAAGAAGTAAGCACCACCCACATATAACCGACAATAAAAAACCTCCGGAGCCAACGCTTCGGAGGTTATTTTATATGCCCCGGAAAGACCGGGGACATCCGCCCTTGAACCGATCAGTTCTTGGCGCGTTCGACGTAGGAATTGTCTTCCGTCGCGATGACGACGCGGGTGCCGGCATCGATATGCGGCGGAACCGCGGTGCGGATACCGTTCGACAGCATGGCCGGCTTGTAGGAGGACGAAGCCGTCTGGCCCTTCACGACCGGTTCGGTCTCGACGATCTCGAGCGTCACGTGGCGTGGCAGCTGCAGGGCCAGCGCGACACCATCATGCATCGACAGGATGCAGGTCATGCCTTCCTGGAGGTAGGCCTTCTGGTCGCCCATCGTGTCCACGTCGACCACGACCTGGTCGTAGGTTTCCGGGTTCATGAAGTGGAAGCCTTCGCCGTCCTCGTAGAGGAACTGGTGGTTCACGTCTTCCACGAAGGCGCGCTCGACCTGTTCGGTCGTCCGCCAGCGTTCCGAAACCTTCACGCCATCGACGATACGGCGCATGTTGACCTGCGTGACGGGCGTTCCCTTGCCAGGATGGAAGTTTTCGGCGGTAAGAACGACATAGAGCTTGCCCTCGACTTCGAGGACATTGCCCTTGCGGACGGAAGAGGCGATGATCTTGACCATGGTATTCCTTGTGGTGCGAACCGGCTTGTAACTGCCGAAAATGCGTCGTAGAGGACCGGGCGATAACCGGCCCGAAGGACGGATCGTCTGTTTTCCGGCCGGAACTACTCTAAAACCGCGCAAAGTGGAAGCCTTGCCGGGGAGAACCGGCGAAGAAAGCCGCAAATGAGCTCGTCCCGACCTGCCATACCTCGCTCGCCCTGGTGGACGCCGGCAAACCATGCGGACCGCCGGCCCTTCCTCAAGGGCCGCAACGCGGTCCAGGCGGCGCTGCGCGATTTCTTCCGCGCGCGCGATTTCATCGAGGTGGACACGGCGACCCTCCAGGTCTCGCCGGGCAACGAGACGCATCTGCATGCCTTCGCGACGGAGGCGATCGCCATCGACGGCGGCAGGGCGCCGCTCTACCTGCACACCTCTCCGGAATTTGCCGCCAAGAAGCTGCTGGCCGCTGGCGAGGAGCGTATCTTCACCTTCGCGCATGTCTATCGCAACCGCGAGCGCGGGTCGCTGCACCATCCGGAATTCACCATGCTCGAATGGTATCGCGTCGGCGAAAGCTATGAGCAGCTGATGGCCGATTGCGCCGACATGCTGGCACTGGCCGCCGAGACAGCCGGGACCCGGCGCTTTGCCTTCCGCGAGATGGAGGTCGATCCTTTCGCCGAACCGGAGCGCCTGACGCTTGCCGAAGCCTTCGACCGGTTCGCCGGTATCGACCTGCTCGCCTCCGTCGCGACGAATGGCGAAACCGACCGGGACCTGCTGGCGGCCGGCCTGCGGAAGGCCGCTATCCGCTTTGCCGAAGACGACACCTGGGCCGATCTCTTCAGCAAGGTGCTGGTCGAGAAGATCGAGCCGCATCTCGGGCAGGGGCGCGCAACGATCCTGCACGAATACCCGGTTTGCGAGGCGGCGCTTGCGAGGCCCTCCGCCCGTGATCCGCGAGTCGCCGAGCGTTTCGAGCTTTATGCCTGCGGCGTCGAGCTTGCCAATGCCTTCGGGGAACTGACCGATGCCGGCGAACAGCGCCGCCGTTTCGAGCATGAAATGGCGGAAAAGACCCGGATCTATGGCGAACGTTATCCGCTCGACGAAGACTTTCTCGCAGCGCTTTCGATCATGCCGGAGGCAAGCGGGGCAGCGCTCGGCTTCGACCGGCTTGCCATGCTGGCAACCGGCGCCAGCCGTATCGACCAGGTGATGTGGGCGCCGGTCGCGGAGGTGTTTTCGTGACCGCAGTGCGCTCATTGAAGACCCCCGAAGAGCTGGCCGCCGCCGGCCTGATCGAGCCCGGGAAGCTCGACGGCATCCGCGCCGTCGCAGACCGCTACGCGATCGCGCTGACGCCGACGGTGGTGTCGCTGATCGATAAAGCCGATCCGGCCGATCCCATCGCCCGGCAGTTCGTGCCCGATCCCAACGAATTGCTGACGACTCCGGAAGAACGCGCCGACCCGATCGGCGATCAGGCGCACAGTCCGGTCAAGGGCATCGTCCATCGTTATCCGGACCGGGTGCTCTTGAAGGCCGTGCATATCTGCCCGGTCTATTGCCGCTTCTGCTTTCGCCGCGAAATGGTCGGCCCGCAGGGCGACGGCACGCTTTCGCCCGAGGAGCTGGCGGCGGCGCTCGCCTATATCCGCGAGCACGGGGAAATCTGGGAGGTGATCCTGACCGGCGGCGATCCGCTGGTTCTCTCCCCGCGCCGGCTGGCCGCGATCATGCGCGGGCTTGCCGAAATCCCGCATGTGAAGATTGTCCGCTTTCATACCCGCGTGCCGGTGGTCGAACCGGAGCTTGTCGACGAGGCGATGATTGCCGCGCTGAAGGAAAGCCGCAAGACCGTTTATGTGGCGCTGCACGCCAATCATCCGCGGGAGATGACCGATGCCGCCCGCGCCGCCTGCGCCCGGCTGATCGATGCCGGTTTCCCGATGGTGAGCCAGACCGTGCTGCTCGCCGGCGTCAACGACGATCCGGCCGTGCTCGGCGAACTGATGAGAGCCTTCGTCGAAACCCGCGTGAAACCCTATTATCTGCACCACCCCGACCTTGCCCCCGGCACCGCCCATTTCCGCCTCGACATTGCCGAGGGGCAGAAGATCACTTCCGCGCTGCGCGGCACGATTTCCGGCCTCTGCCAGCCGACCTACGTGCTCGATATTCCCGGCGGCCACGGCAAGGCGGTGATCGGCGAAAGCGCGGTGCGGAGCGAAGGCGGCTGTTATTCGGTGAGCGATTTTCGCGGTGAGGAGCACGAGTATCCGCCGAAGTGACACGGGTTCTTGTTCACGCGGCGTAATACGCCCGTGTTTGGAGAGCCCACACGAATGCGGAACCTCGAATAGATTTAGTAATGTGGCTCCGCATTCGCGTGGCCTTCGGCGTCTTATCGAGGCTTCCGGCCTCTACAGGTGATCACCTCGCCTCGCTGCGTGGCTTTATTCGCGGCTTCCTTTCGGGAAACCTTGCCACTTGGACGGCTCAACCGAACCCGGCCCGGCGGCCAGGGGGAGGCTTGATAGGAATGTTCGCCTTTCGACGAGCGCTCCATGGCTTTCACCTCTTCCACCATCCCCGCACGTTACGGTTAGGGTGGAAGCGCCGGCTCCCGCCTGCCCGCGAACGTCTCGCGAAACACTCCGGCGACGGAAGCGGGAGGATTGTAGGCATGAGACGAGAGGGTGGGGATGATGATTGGGTCAAGTCATTGAAGATGCTGGAAGGCGGTGGTGAATTGTCCACGGCAAAGGCCAGGGAGGGATCGAAGGGGTACCCCGTCTTACCCCCTCTGTCCTGCCGGACATCTCCCCCTCAAGGGCGCAGGGCTATCGCATATGAAGGCATGCGGCTGCGTGGAGCCCCTCCCCCTTGTGGGGAGGGGTCTTCGCTCCGCATTAAAAACCCCTCCCGCCTGCCGGCCACCCTCCCCACAAGGGGGAGGGTTAAGACTGCCGCACCGCCGCGCATCCCATATGCGATAGCCCTGCCCCACAAGGGAGGAGTAAGAGGCATTGCCCATCCACCGGCAAATATGGTCAGCTCATTCCTTCCCCACCGGCATATAAAGATCGCCGCCATCGCGATATCGGGCGGCCATCGCCTCCAGGCCCTCCTTCTGCGCCTCGGCGCGAATATCGTGCGAGATCCGCATCGAGCAGAATTTCGGGCCGCACATGGAGCAGAAATGCGCCACCTTGTGCGCCTCCTTCGGCAAGGTTTCGTCATGCATCGATCGCGCCGTTTCCGGATCGAGCGACAGGTTGAACTGGTCCTCCCAGCGGAATTCGAAACGGGCGCGCGACAGCGCGTCGTCGCGCACCTGCGCCGCGGGATGGCCCTTGGCGAGATCGGCGGCATGCGCCGCGATCTTGTAGGTGATGACGCCGACTTTCACGTCGTTGCGGTCCGGCAGGCCGAGATGTTCCTTCGGCGTCACGTAACAAAGCATGGCGGTGCCGAACCAGCCGATCATCGCGGCCCCGATGCCGGACGTGATGTGATCGTAACCCGGCGCAATGTCGGTGGTCAGCGGCCCGAGCGTATAAAACGGCGCCTCGCCGCAGACCGCCAGCTGCTTGTCCATGTTTTCCTTGATCTTGTGCATCGGCACATGGCCGGGGCCTTCGATCATCACCTGGCAATCCTTCGCCCAGGCGATCCTCGTCAGTTCGCCGAGCGTTTCCAGTTCCGCAAACTGCGCCGCATCGTTGGCGTCGGCGATCGATCCCGGACGCAGGCCGTCGCCCAGCGAGAACGACACGTCGTAGGCGCGGCAGATGTCACAGATCTCCTCGAAATGCTCGTAGAGGAAACTCTCCCGGTGGTGATGCAGACACCACTTGGCCATGATCGAACCGCCCCGGGACACGATGCCGGTAACACGGTCGACGGTGAGCGGAATATAGGCGAGCCGGACGCCCGCATGGATGGTGAAATAGTCGACGCCCTGCTCGGCCTGTTCGATCAGCGTGTCGCGATAGACCTCCCAGGTCAGGTCCTCGGCAATGCCGTTCACCTTCTCCAGCGCCTGGTAGAGCGGCACGGTGCCGATCGGCACCGGCGAATTGCGGATGATCCATTCGCGGATATTGTGGATGTTGCGGCCGGTCGACAGGTCCATGACCGTATCCGCGCCCCAGCGGATCGCCCAGACCATCTTCTCGACTTCCTCCGCCATCGACGAGGTGACGGCGGAATTGCCGATATTCGCGTTGATCTTCACCAGGAAATTACGGCCGATGATCATCGGTTCGGATTCCGGATGGTTGATATTGGCGGGAATGATCGCCCGGCCTTCGGCGATTTCCCGGCGGACGAATTCCGGCGTCACGAATTCCGGAATATGGGCGCCAAAACTCTCGCCGTCGCGGACGCGAGCTTGTCTCTCCGCCTGCCGGCCGAGGTTTTCGCGGATGGCCACGAACTCCATCTCCGCGGTGATGATCCCGGCCCGCGCATAGGCGAGCTGGGTAACGGCCTTGCCCGGCTTCGCCTTGAAGGGGAGATTGCGGACGGGGAATTCCGGCGTCAGCCGGTCGCCGGAAACAAAGCCGTTGTCCTCCGGCCTGACGATGCGGCCCTCATAGGCCTCCACGTCGCCACGCGCGAGAATCCAGCTTTCGCGCAGGCGTGGCAGGCCGGCATCGATGCTGATCGCAGCGCCTTCGGCCGTATAGGGACCGGAGGAATCATAGACGGTGACCGGCGGCTCGCCGGAAGTCGGATGCAATGCGATCTGACGCATCGGCACGCGGATATCCGGATGGACGGCGCCTGCTTTCACGACTTTCGTCGAGGCGGGAAGCGGGCCGGTGGTGACGGCCGGGGTGAGTTTGGCGGTTGCAATATTCATGGTTCGAGGCTCCAAGGTTTGACGTTTGGAGACCCAGTTCCAGTGTTGGAATGATGAAAAAACGCGGTGGAATTCGAAAGACGGTTCCCCGCCCTCGCTGCCGCAGCGCCCGCACCGTCCCTACGCCAGTATGAACTGGATCAGGTTCAACGGGTCACTGCGCCTCGGGCGGCCGAAGCCGATCCGACCAGCAGTATCTCAGCCCCTTGCCGGGACCCCCCTGGTGAATGCCGGCATCAGAAACCCGCGCGCCGTCCATGTCAAGCCGGCCGAAACGACGTTAATCGATCGAATTTTACCGAATCCCGCAGCTCCAAATTGATGAAGTTTATTACCGAAATCTTATGCTATCCTGCGTAATAACCGTCCTGGCGATGAACGCAGATTTCCAATTATCGGGAGATGTCGAGATGAACGAGACCATTCGCGAATTGCTGACGCGGGTAGGCGGCCTTCCGGTCGCGGTGACGGAGCTGGAAGACGGCGCCGATCTTTATGCGGCGGGCCTTTCCTCCTTCGCATCGGTGCAGCTGATGCTGGGCCTGGAGGAGGCGTTCGACATCGAATTCCCGGACAACCTTCTGAACCGCAAGTCCTTCGCCAGCATCGCGGCGATCGAGCAGACGGTCTCCCACATCCTGAAAGCCCGCGAGGCCGCTTGAGATGAGCCTCCCCGCCTTTGCCGCAGACATGGCCTTGAGCGCACGCGCTCATCGCGTGGCAACCGTAGCGGCTGAATTCGCCGATCCCGTCGACCGGGACGGCCGCTTCCCGCGCGAGGCGGTCGACGCCATGAAAGCCGAGCGCCTTCTCGGCATCCAGATCCCGACCGGGTTCGGCGGCGAGGGCGCTTCCATCACCGAGATCGCCGAGGTCTGCTCCATCCTGGGACAGGCCTGCGCCTCGAGCGCCATGGTTTTCGCCATGCACCAGATCAAGGTTTCGAGCCTCGTGGTGCACGGCGCCGACAGTCCCTGGCACATGGATTTCATGCGCGAACTCGCCGGCCGCCAGCTTCTCGTCGCCTCCGCGACGACCGAGGCCGGCATCGGCGGCAACATGCGCAACTCGATCTGCGCGATCGAGGTCGATGGCGACACCTGCCGCCTGACGAAGGATGCGACCGTGATTTCCTACGGCGCCCATGCCGATGCGGTCATGGTCACCTCGCGGTCGAACGAAGGCGCCGCCCCGACCGACCAGGTCATGACGGTCTTCCGGCACGGCCAGTACACCCTGCAGAAGACGGTCGACTGGGATACGCTCGGCATGCGCGGCACCTGCTCCGACGGTTTTCTCTTCCAGGGCGAAGCGCCATCGGCGCAGATCTTCCCGAAACCGTTCGCCGAGATCGCGGCCCAGTCGATGCTTGCCACCTCGCATCTTCTCTGGAGTGCCGTCTGGTACGGTATCGCCGCCGATGCGGTCCTGCGGGCGCAGGCTTTCGTGCGCGCTGCAGCCCGCAAGGCCGGCGGCACCCAGCCGCCCGGCGCGCTCAGGCTCGCCGAAGCCTCCAACCAGCTGCAGCTCCTCAAGGGCAATATTCTCTCGGGCCTCAAGCACTATGAGGATGCCAAGCTTGATTCCGACCGCTTGTCGTCCATGGGCTTTTCGATCGCCATGAACAACGTCAAGCTCGCCTCTTCCGAGATGATCCTGACCATCATCAACCAGGCGATGATCATTTGCGGTATCATGGGCTACAAGAACGGCACGCCCTACAGCCTTGGCCGGCACCTGCGCGATGCTCATTCCGCCCAGCTGATGATCTCCAACGACCGCATTCTCGGCAATACGTCGACCATGCTGCTCGTCCAGAAACCGGACACCAGCCTCGTCGGCTGACGCCCCATCACTTCAAATGTAATGCATTGAAAATAATGAGGTGAAGCCATGGATTTGCAAGTTTCATTTCTCGACCGCCTGTTCGACGCGGGCCTGCTGATCGAGACCGGCGTGGACGGGCTTTATGGCCGCAGCGGCCAGTTCGAAGACGTGATCGCCGCCTTCGAACGGCTGATCGACAGGGTCGGCGGCGCCGACGGCGCGGAAGCCATGCGCTTCCCGCCGGGCATGAACCGCGCCTTCTTCGAGACCAGCGGCTACATGAAGAGCTTTCCGCAGCTTGCCGGCACCATCCACTCGTTCTGCGGCAACGAGCTCGACCACATGAACCTGCTGAAATGCATGGAGGTCGGCGAGGAGGACTGGACCAAGGGCCAGGAAGCCACCGACATCGTCCTGACCCCGGCTGCCTGCTATCCGCTCTATCCGACCGTTGCGCGCCGCGGCAAGCTGCCCGCCGGCGGCAGCCTCTTCGACCTGCAGAGCTACTGCTTCCGCCACGAACCCTCCAAGGATCCGGCCCGCCAGCAGCTGTTCCGCATGCGCGAATATGTCTGCATGGGCACCGAACGGCATGTCACCGATTTCCGCCAGAGCTGGATGGACCGCGGCGTCGAGATGATGAAGTCGGTCGGCCTCGAGGTGACGATCGACATAGCCAACGACCCCTTCTTCGGCCGCGCCGGCAAGATGCTGGTCAACAACCAGCGCGACCAGAACCTGAAGTTCGAGCTGCTGATCCCGATCACGTCGGTCGCAAAGCCGACCGCCTGCATGAGCTTCAACTACCATCAGGATTCGTTCGGCCTGAAATGGGGCCTGAACCTGGAAGACGGCAGCGTCGCCCACACCGCCTGCGTCGGTTTCGGCCTGGAACGCATCGCGCTTGCGCTGTTCCACACCCATGGTCTGGATATTAAGGAGTGGCCGGAAAACGTCCGCGCCACGCTCTGGGGCTGATCCGATGACGACGGTTTTTCCCGGTCTCGATCCGGCGAACTACGCGACACATGCGCTCCATTCCGCCGAGCGCATGTGGCCGGAAACCAATTGTTACCTCGATCTGTGGATCGAGGTGCTGTCGGCACAGGGCCTGCCGCCCGAGGCCATGCTCGGCTTCACCCTGACCCAGGATTTCGAGGGCGACCAGTTCACCTTCTTCAAGGTGCCGCTGGAGGATCTCGAAACCCTGTTCGGCATCCGCGTCACCGAACTGGCGATCTTCGACCGGCCGGAATGGCACGTCATGGAACAGGTCCGCCGCGGCCGGCTGACGCTGCTCGAGCTCGACAGCTTTTACCTGCCCGATACCCGCGGCGTTGCCTATCGCCAGGAACATGGCAAGACGACGGTGGCCGTCAACCGCCTCGACCTCGAAAAGCGGGAGCTCGATTATTTCCACAATGGCGGCTTCTTCTCGCTGTCGGCCGGGGATTTCGACGGACTGTTCCAGCTCGACGCGGCCCCGGACGCGCTGCCCTTCCTGCCCTATACCGAATTCGCAAAATTCCCCGCAGCCTATCCGGACGCCGGCGAAATTCGCGAAACGGCTTGGAAACTTCTCAGGCATCATTTTGCCCGGCGGCCGCAGGACAATCCCCTCCGTGCCTTCGCAAAGGTCTTCCCGGCGCAGGTGGAACGCATAGCCGACCGGGATTTCGGCTTCTTCCACAAATATGCCTTCAACACGCTCCGGCAGGTCGGCGCCAATTTCGAGCTTCTGGCGAGCCATCTGGCCTGGCTGAACCGCAAGACCTTCGCGCAAGCGGAGCAACAGGCGCTGAAGATTTCGGAGGTTGCGAAATCCACCCAGTTCCAGCTGGCCCGCGCCGTCACCCGCAAGAAATTCGAACCGCTGGCAACGGCACTCGATCCGGCCGCCGATGCCTGGGATCTGCTGATGGGTGATCTCGCGCTGACGCTGACCCAAGCCCGCGAGGCCGCGTGAGCCTTCTTTCCGTCATGGGATCAAAGACCAGCCTTCTCGCCGAAGGCTGGTCTTTGACGATGACCGAGCCGGGTGCCTGCGCGCGGCCGGGCGACCTTCCCTCCGGATCGGACACCATCCCGGCCATCGTCCCCGGCACGGTCGCCGCCGCCCTGGAAGCTGCCGGCCGCTTCGACCGCGACAATCCCGAACCGCTGATCGATAGGGATGCCTGGTATCGCCGCCCACTTGCGGGCGAAACGCCGGGACCGGCAGTCTTGAGGTTCGCCGGGCTTGCGACCGTGGCCGAAGTATTTCTCGACGAGACGCTGATCCTGTCGTCGGCAAGCATGTTCGAAAGCCACGACGTGCCGGTCGAGCTGACCGGTACGCAAACCCTGTCGATCTGCTTTCGAGCGCTGAAACCGCATCTGGAAAAGACCGGCCCCCGCGCCCGCTGGCGGCCGCGGCTGATGAACAGCCAGGGCCTGCGCCTGATCCGCACCACCGCGCTCGGTTTCATGCCGGGATGGAGCCCTCAGGTTCATGCGGTGGGCCCCTGGCGGCCGGTTTCGGTGATCAGGGCGGCCGATAATCGCCTGGCCTCGCCTCTCCCATCCGGCCCCGCGGCCGACCTTCTTTCCACCGGGGAGAAAGGGAAACTCGCCATATCCGCCGAGCTTGATGAAAGCGGGGCAGGCATTCTGAAAGTAGGCTTTGCGTTTGACGGGCCGCACCGCGATCTCCGGCTCCTCTGCAACGGCACCGAGGCGCATTTCACGAATGACGGCGAGCGATATTCGGCCGTGCTTCGCCTGCCGGATATAAAACCCTGGTGGCCGCATACCCATGGCGAACCGGCACTCTATGACGTCGTACTCCGAGCCGATGGCGAGGAATTCCCGCTGGTGCGCACCGGCTTCCGAAGCCCGAGCGTCGATCGCGGCCCGGACGGCAACGATTTCGCCGTCATCGTCAATGGTGAGAAGATATTCTGCCGCGGCGCCGTCTGGACGTCCGCCGACATCGTCAAGCTGCCCGGCGACCGCGCGAGCTACGAACCCTGGCTTCGGCTGGCAAGAGACGCGGGCATGAACATGATCCGCATTCCGGGCATCGCGACCTATGAAAGCCCGCAGTTTTTCGCGCTGTGCGACGAACTGGGCCTCCTGGTCTGGCAGGATCTGATGTTCGCCAATTTCGACTATCCCGTCGCCGACCCGGATTTCTTGATTCACGTGAAATCGGAGGTGGAGCAGTTCCTTGCGGCGACTGGAGCCTCGCCGTCGCTTGCCGTCCTTTGCGGCGGCAGCGAGATCTATCAACAGGGCGCCATGCTGGGCATGCCAGAACGGATCTGGAAAGGTCCCCTCTGCGAAGACGTGCTTCCTGCCTTGGCCGCGGAATACCGGCCGGACCTGCCCTATGTCGCGAATTCCCCCAGCGGCGGCGCGCTGCCTTTTTACCCGAATGCCGGCGTGGCGCATTATTACGGCGTCGGCGCCTACAAGCAGCCGCTGGAGGACGCCCGGCGGGCGGATGTCCGTTTCGCGGCCGAGTGCCTGGCCTTCTCCAACCTTTCGGACGCGGAAACGCTGGCCGGCGGCAAGGCCGGGATCCCACGGGACGCCGGAGCCGACTGGGATTTCGAGGATGTGCGGGACCACTATCTCGGCAGGCTTTACGACCTTGATCCGCAGACGCTGCGCGCGGAGCAGCCGGAACGCTATCTTGACTTCTCGCGCGCCGTGACCGGCGAAGTGATGGAATCGGCTTTTGCCGAATGGCGGCGGCCGGGCTCCACCTGCAACGGCGCGCTCGCCTTCACCTTCCAGGATGTCATGCCGGGGCCCGGCTGGGGCGTGGTCGATGTCGGCGGAACGCCGAAACCCGCCTGGTTCGCGCTGAAACGGGCCTTCCGCCCGGTCCAGGCCGTGTTTGCCGACGAGGGGACCAACGGGCTGGATGTCCATCTTGTCAACGAGACGCCGGCCGACCTGCCGGTGGTTCTGGAAGTAACCTGCCTGCGGGACGGCCGAATGCCCGTCGTATCGGGTCGCCACGACCTCACGCTTGCGGCCCGGAGCAGCAGAAGCGTCGCCTCGACCGACCTGTTCGGCGCCTTCTTCGACACGAACTACACCTACCGTTTCGGCCCGCCCTCTCATGACGTGACGGTGGCGCGGTTGAGAGATGCGCAAACCGGGGAAATTCTGGCGCAGGCGCATCATTTCCCGCTCGGGCGCGCGCAGGCCCTGCATGATGCCGAAATCACCGTTTCGGTCGCCGAGGATGGGGGAGAGTTCTGGCTGGAGCTTTCGAGCGACGTCTTCGCCCAGTCGGTCCGTATCGAATGCGCCGGTTACCGCGCCTGCGACAATGGCTTCCATCTGGCGCCGGGCGCAATCAGACGGATCCGCCTTGACCCGCTCCCCGACGCCGCCGGCAGACCGGCCGGCACGATCCGGTCACTCGGCGGCGGCCGAATCGCGCGTTTTTGAATAGGCGTCCTCTTCCAGAGGGAAGCGGAAAGCCATCTTTCTCAATGTCTCCAGATAGACCTTGCGCGCATGCTCCGGCGTCAGGTTGTGATCGGCATTCGGAATGATCTGCGGCGTCACGTTCGGAAAACGGACCAGCCCCGACCCGTCGTGGCCGAAATAGAAATCGTACTGTTCGAGACCGAGATCGTTCTCGCTGTAAATCAGCGAAACGGGAATGCCGCGATGGTGGAGGGTCCGAAAAGCACCGTAGATCGCCCGCCCTTCCGGCAGGAAACTGCGGAAGGCGTGCAGGACCTTGCCCTTGGCCTGGTTGCCGATGCCCTTGGCGATATTGCGGGCCGCGGTGACGACCTTGACCTCGCCCCTGATGATGCGCCTGAAGGTTTCGGCCCGCAGAGCCCGCTTTCGGTAGTCGCGAAGGCTGCGCGCGCCATTGACGATCATATCCTCGACGGAGCGACCGGGACGCCAGCGGAAGACCGCCGGATTGACGGAAACATTGCCGGCTATCCGCGGCTCCACCAGCGATGCCCGGAAGCCCAGAAAGGCGCCGCTGCAACGACCGGCGGTGACCACCGGCATCAGCCGCCGGGTTTCGAGAAAATCGATCGCTTCCGATACGTCGGCATTCTGATCCGAATGATAGAGAACCTGGTCCGGCCGGCCGGGCACCGGCGGGCTGTCGCCGACATTGGCGGTATCGAAACGCAGCGAGGGAATGCCGGACCGCGCCAGCGCGCGAGCGAGAGCCACTGTGGCGCGGCCCCAGCCGGCATGCCGGTCATAGGCGGATGTCAGGAAAAGCACCGTCGCGCCCGAGCGGCCGTGCAGCGGCTCGCAGAGCACCCCCGAGAGCCGGCCGTTGGTACCGAAGCGTGTCGGCGTTTCGGCAAAGCCGTCCCCGGTAAGCGGCGCGGGCGGCACCGGCAGGCGTGATGTCGGGGAAGCAGGTTCCGACGGCAGCGCGGCGATCCAGTCCGTCAGGTTATCGGCGACCGTCAGCGGCAGTTTCACGATCACCGGATTGGAGACGAGCTTGTCATAACCTTCGAACGCCTGTTCATCCACGTCCGCGCCAAGCGCCCGGAGCCGCGCGACAAATTCCATATCGGCCGGATGGTCTGCACGGCCGATGACCAGGACCCGCCCGGCAGGCGGTCGGTCGACGCCCAGCAGGTTGACGTTGCGGACCTCCTCGGCGATCTCGCCGGGCATGGCAAGCGACGCGATGGAGACGCCGGTCTTGTTGTACTGCCCGTCCGTGAGGCCGAGATTCTCATCGACCACCTTGGACCAGACCGCGAGCTCGCGGAGATGCAGACGCCCGGAAACGACCGGCGCCATATAAACGATGGCGTCGAGCGCTTCGATCGCCTCGGCGGCCCTGGTGGCAACGATCGCCCCGAGCCCCTGTGAGACGACGACGATGCGCTCGCAGCCCGAAAGCGCCTTGAGGTGGGCGGAGGCGGAGGCGAGACTGTCGGACCAGACGGAAAGACCGGCCTGGAAATCGACCTCGTCCAGTGCATCGCCCGTGCCGGGATAATCGAATCGCAGGCTGGCAATACCGCGATCGGCCAGATTTTCCGAAATGATGCGCCAGAACTTGCGTGTGCACATTTCCTCCAGCCCCCACGGGCTGGCGAAGAGGACAGCAAGGTTGGACGCTTGGGTTCCGGCCGAGGGTGGCGTGAAAAGTCCGACCGTTCCGTCGAAGGTCAACGGTTCGGCAGCCGCGCGGGGCAGCAGCGGCGATATCTCCCCGGCGGTCGGGGACTTATTTCGGGCGTCCATCATGGCGAATGCCGGCAATTTCCATCACTATACCAGCAATACGCCCAGTTTTGCTCATAAAGACTTAAATTGTCCGGGGCGATTTTACCGGTCGCAGGCCGATTGTTCCGAAAAGATGCGGGAGAGGACCTGCATCTGCGGCCGGTCGCCGCCTTTGGTCGGCTGGATGTTGAGCGGCTCGTCTTCCGGCCACCAGTCGCCGCCGGCCCAATAGGACCAGCCGAGCCAGACGTCGGGGCCCTGCTCCACCGTCCTGACCATCTCCGCAAGTGCCGGCAGGCATTCCGGAGCGGCAGGCGTTGCGAATTCGCCGAGATATCCGCGCTGGCCATGTTCCCGAAGCCAGCCGCCGACATCGCTTATCGCCTTGACCGCCTCGGCCGCCCGCGAGCATTCGGCATTCTTGCCGGAAAAATCCGCATCCAGATATTGGTGGACTTCGTAGGCGTAGTTGTCCTTCGGATCGGAAATGTCGAGCATCACCGATGCATTCGGCGTGCCGTAATCGCCCGCGAGCCAGCTATGGGCACCGGTCCAGGCCGTTCCCGGCACCAGCACGAGATTGCCGGATCCCGTCTGGCGGATCGCGCCGATCGCGCTATTGGCGGCTGAAAGCCAGTCCTCGGCCGCAATGTCGTAGGGTTCGTTCATCAAACCGAAGGCGATCCCGTCGATGCCGGCGACGGCTGCGGCAAGCCGCCGCCAGAAATCGGCAAAGGCGCTTTGCGGCACCATTTCGGAGCCGATCGGCTGGCCTCGGAACCGGCCGTAATTGTGCGGATCGAGAATGACGGCCATGCCGCTCGCCCGGATCAGCCGGACGGTGCCGCGCAGCCGTTCGAGCTCGGCGGCATCGAGCTCCTTGTAGAGAAGCGGCTGCAGCCTTTCCCAAAGGAACGGCAGGCGCACCGTGTTGAAACCCCGGGCGGCGAAATAGTCGATCGTTTCCTTGGAGGGATAGACATAACCCTTGCCGTAGGCATCGCCGAGATCGCCGAACTCGGCGCCCGCAAGGTTTATGCCGCGCAGGCAGGCGGTCTTTGCTTCGGCCGAACCGTTCACCACCGCCAAGGACACCAGGGCGCCCAGCAGGCGCGAGACGTGGCGACCGAATTTTGGGGACCTCTTCTGCAAGTCTTCCTCCAATGCGAAGCCGCAACCTGCCACCATAACCTTTAGCAAATGCGAATCGTTGCCGAAGCAGCCTCCGCGGCGGTGATGCGCGCGCCGACGGCGCAAAGGGAACGGAATTTTGTACGGCCGGCTTTAAGGTCGGGCCATGGAAGCCAACACAAACGGATCTTGAGATACGCTGTACACATTTCCGGAGTGAGACCGGGCGTCGTTGGGCTATTTTCCTTTTCCGGAAGGGCTGGATATTGTCCAATGCCCTTTTTATGTATACACGAAATGGCCAACCGATGGCGGAGGAGGGAGAATTGAGATGAAGAGTTATGTCCTGACCGTATCCTGCAAGACAACGCGGGGCATTGTCGCAGCGTTGTCCGGCTTTCTGGCCGAACAAGGCTGCAACATCATCGACTCGTCCCAGTTCGACGACCTCGACACCGGCAAGTTCTTCATGCGCGTCAGCTTCCTTTCCGAAGAAGGCGCGGAGCGCCCGGTCCTGGTCGAAGGCTTCAAGCCGATCGCCGACCGGTTCGGGATGGAATGGGAGATCTTCGACACGGCCGAGCGGATGAAGGTTCTCCTGATGGTCTCCCGTTTCGGCCACTGCCTGAACGACCTGCTCTACCGCTGGAAGATCGGCGCCCTGCCGATCGATATCGTCGGCGTCGTCTCCAACCATTTCGACTACCAGAAACTGGTCGTCAACAACGACATTCCCTTCCACCACATCAAGGTGACGAAGGAAAACAAGCCGCAGGCCGAAGCCCAGCTTCTCGATCTCGTCGAGCAGAGCGGCACCGAGCTCATCGTGCTGGCCCGCTACATGCAGGTTCTCTCCGATGGCCTCTGCAGGAAGATGTCCGGCAAGATCATCAATATCCACCATTCGTTCCTGCCGAGCTTCAAGGGCGCCAACCCCTACAAGCAGGCCTACACGCGCGGCGTCAAGCTGATCGGCGCGACGGCCCATTACGTGACCGCCGATCTCGACGAAGGCCCGATCCTCGAGCAGGATACGGTGCGCATCACCCACGCCCAGAGCGCCGACGACTATGTTTCGCTCGGCCGCGACGTCGAAAGCCAGGTGCTGGCGCGCGCTATCCACGCCCATATCCATCACCGCACCTTCATCAACGGCAACCGCACCGTGGTCTTCCCGCCGAGCCCCGGTTCCTACGCCTCGGAGCGCATGGGCTGAGCCTTAGCCAAAGTCGGTAAAAAGGCCTATGGACGCGGGTCTTTAACGCTCTATCCTCTTCGGAAGCGCCCTTCCGGAGAGGTTCATGTCCGACGTCCTGCCAGAACTCATAGAGCCTCCTTCGAACGACCTCTCGATCGACGCGATCGAAGACCTTCTGCGCGACCACTACGGGCTATCAGGCCAGGTTTTCCCGATCGAGGGGCGGCAGAACCCCTATTTCCTGATCGACAACGGTCATATGCGTTATCTGCTCAAGGTGGCGCCCGCCGATGGCCCCGTCGAGGAGATCGAGGCCGAACACGCCCTGATGCGCCATATCCTGCGCAGTCCGGACGGGCCGCGGGTTCCCGAACCCGTGATGGCCAAGGACGGCGGCGACATGCTCGTCCTGCCGCTCGGCGGCGAAGACCGGCGCATCCGCCTCCTCACCTTTCTCGAAGGCGAACCGCCGCCGACGGGTGAAAAACTTTCCGACCGATCCATTGCCGCCTTTGGGGCGATCTCGGCGGCGCTTGCAAAAAGCCTCCAGGATTTCGACCATCCGGTCCTGCAGCGCGAGCCGGAGGGCGACCTGCGCAAGGCAGGCCCCCAGACGGTCTCTCTGTTGTCAGCGGTCACCGACCAGGACATCCGCGATGTGATCGCCAAGGCGATGGTGACGGCACTTCGGCGCATCCAGCCGCTGGGCCCGAGCCTGAGGGTCGCGGCCGCGCACCAGAACCTGAATGCCGGAACCGTCATCGGCGAAGAAACGGACGGCACATGGCTGCCGACCGGCGTGACGGATTTTACCGGCATTTCCAACGGCTGGCTGGTCGCCGGCTTCGCCAATACCTGCGCCTACCTTCTCGCCGACCGCGACGGAGATCCGTTCGCGCTGTTGCCGGCGATCCGTGCCTATCATGAGATCCATCCGCTCACTCCAGGCGAAATCGAAGCGCTGTGGCCGCTGGTCGTCGCCCGCACCGGCATTCTCGCGGCGGAAGCCGAGAGCCGGCAGGCCCGCTCGCCCGATGATCCTCAGGCCAGGCAGGAAACCGAGAAACGCCGTGCCGTGCTGAACGGTGCAACCTCGGTTTCACCGGCGCAGGTGTTGGCAGCCATTCTCGATGCAACGGGAACGGCGAAGCCGTTGCCGGAGATCGGCCGGCTGCTGCCCGATATCGACCCCGAGACCTTCCGGATGGTGGACCTGAGCGTCACCAGCCCGCTCCTCTATGGCGGCAACTGGACGGATGCCGACAACGACTGGAAGCTGCTTGCCCATATCGCCTGGGAGACCGGCCGCGCCTGCACCCGCTACGGCGAATACCGCCTGTCGAAAAGCCTCACCGATCCGCAACAGGCGCCGGAGAGTTTCGCGCTTCATATCGATGCCTGCATACCCGCCCGGACGGTGGCGGTGGCCCCCTTCGCGGGCACGCTGAAAAGCGCCGGCCCCCGCCTCGTCCTCGCTGGCCGCGACCTGACCCTGCATGTCGAAGGTCTCGAATGCACGCTTGCCGAAGAGACTGAACTCGCGGCCGGCGATCCGCTTGGCGTGATCGCCGGGGCCGACAATTCCGTCGGCGGCCTGCGGCTCAGGTTCTGCCTCGATCCGGATCTCGTGCCGCCGCTCTTCTGCAAGCCTTCGGAGGTCGGCACCTGGTCGAGACTATGCCCCTCGCCCTCCGCACTGCTCGGCATCGACGCGAATGCTCCGGCGCCCAGACACTCCGACCAGGCGGTTCGCGGCTGGAAGGAATATCTCTTCGATCCAACGGGCCGCACGGCGCTCGACCTCGGCGGCCAGGCGCCGCTGATCGGCCACGGGCATCCGCGTCCCGCTGCCGCGACTTACCGCCAGGCCTTGCTGCTCAACCGCACGACTGGCCAGCCGTCGGAGCCTGAAGAGGTTTTGCGCGCGCAACTGGCCGAGCTTGCGCCTGAAGGGTTGAGCCATGTCGCTTTTGCCGCCGGACGCGATCAAGCCCTCGATCTCGCCTTCCGGCTTGCCCGCGCCTACACGAACAAGGGCCGGATCATCGGCCTGCCGGGGATCAGGCTGGATCGCCGGGACCCGGACTTCTTCCCCGTTCCGTCGATCGGGACCGCTGCCGACATGATCCACGACCTCGAGGATGTCGCGGCCGCGCTGGCGGAAGGTTATGGCGAGGCCGCCCATCCGAGCGATCCCTTGACGGAACTGAAGGAGAAGGCGGGCCTGCTGATTGTCGACGAAACCGGCACCGGCTACGGCCGTGTCGGCCATCACACCTGGGGTTTCTCGCACCGGGGCCTTGCACCTGACATCCTGGTCGCGGACGGGCCGGACGGAGGCACGCCTGCACTTGTAATGACGCGGCCGGAAATCGCGGCCAGTCTTTCCCCGCACGAACACCGCCCGGCCATCTGTCCGGTCAAGGCCGCAGCGGCCTTGGCGGCACTGGATGTCGTGAGGGACGAACAATTGCGGGAAAACACCCGCGAGATCGGCAGCCACCTGAAGACACGGCTCGAAGGCCTCGCCGAGCGGTTTCCCGCGATCGTTGACGTAACCGGCAGCGGCCTGCTGCTCGCGGTCGAGCTCGCCGAGGAGGCGGCCGATCTCGGCGAACGGCTGCGGCCCGGCTTTATCGTGGACGACAGCACCCCGAAGCGCATCGTTCTGCGTCCGCCCCTGTGCCTCAGCCGCGAAAGTGCGGACAGGCTCGCGGATCGGATCGAGACCCTGCTCTCGGAAAGTTGAGTTCGCCGACCCGCCCTCGACGGAAATTTTCCGCTCCCGATCCTTGCTTGGCTGAAAAAGCCACCTACTTGAGGGTCGGCAGGCAGCGGTTAAGAATCGCGAATGAAATTTCACAATTCAGCCTTCTTCCTGTCATCAGTCGGAAAAAAATTCTAGGTAGACTGATTTTCGTTGATCAATCTGTGGGATTCGCTTACAGATGATTTTCATTCGGCAGACTCTGAGTCTGGCCGGTTTTCGCGCATCGCTATGAGGGAGAGTGACATGTTTAAATTCATCCGCGTCGCCACCTTTGGTGAGATCGCGTTTGACATGAATGGCACGGATCGCCGCTCCCTTCCGTGCTGTCGAATGTAACGCTTCAGTTCAATCGTTCCTGAAAATTTCATTCGCCAGAGCTGCGTCGCAAGCAGCCATAGCGGGAGTCTGCCATGCAGAAGCAAGTAATCGAATTCGGCGGCGAGCCCGTCGGCATTGTCATTCCTGACGCGGATCGGCTGAAGTTCATCGCCGTCAAATTCCATGTCATCGATCTGGACGAACAGCGTTTCGGCTCGGCGGACGAAGTGCGCCTCGCGATCCGCGACCTGGTTCGCTCGCGCAACGGCGCCTCCGCGGCGCATGCCTGAGATCTTTTGGAAACAACCCAAAAAAGCCGCCTCAGGGGCGGCTTTTTTATTGCGCGCCTAGAACGCGGTAAAAGTCATCGTCGTCAACGAGCGCTCGATGCCCGGGATGGAAGCGATTTTCTCGTTCACGAAGCGGCCGATCTCGTCATTGTCCTTGATATAGACCTTCAACAGCAGATCCCAGTCGCCGCTGGTCGAATAGAGTTCGGACGCGAGCTCGGTCTTGTAGATCGCGTCGGCGACCTCGTAGGTCTTGCCGGGCTTGCAGCGGAGCTGGACGAAAATAGGTTTCATGGACGTCTTCCCGTCGGTCGGATCGCCTTCGCGATCATGATGGACATGCCCGACTATTGGCCGATGCGGCCGCCATTCGCAAGCACATCCGGATGATTCTCTTGGCTCTGAATTTCCTGGGTGATCCAGTCCCGGAAGGCGGCAAGCGGCGGATAGGTGGCTCGGTCGGGCGGATAGGCGAGATAATATTGTCCGGTTTCCATCCTTTCGGCGTCTACGGCCGGCACCAGCAGGCCCCGCTCCAGTTCCCGGTCGATCAGGAACCGCGGCAACAGCGCCGCACCGAGCCCGGCGGTCGCCGCCTCCACCATGGTCATGAACTGGTCAAACAGCATGCCATGCAATGAATCGAATGCGATCCGGTTCTTCGAGAACCACAATTCCCAGGCATCCGGCCGCGTATTGAGATGGAGAAGCGGCGCCCGAAGCACATCGGCCGGCGTTTGAAGATCATGCCTGATCCTGAATTCCGGGCTGCAGGCCGGCACGACTTCCTCATCCATCAGGAAAGTGAGCGCCGCGCCCGGCCAGCGGGCCCCACCGAAATGAATGGCGGCATCCAGTGTGTCGAACCGGAAGTCGAAAGGCTCGAGCCGGGTGATGAAATTCACCACCATGCCGGGATGCGCATCGAGAAACCGCCCGATTCGCGGCGTCAGCCAGCGTGTGCCGAAAAACGGCAGGATGGCGAGGTTCAGCGTGCCGCCGGAAGGATTGGCCCTGAGGTTGAGCGATGCATGCGAGATGCGCCTGAGCGCTTCGCGCACCTCTCGGGCATAACCGTCGCCGGCGAGCGTCAGCCGGATCGTCTGGCGTTCGCGCAGGAACAGCGCCACGCCGAGCTGCTTTTCCAGCGCCGAAATCTGGCGGCTGACGGCGCTCTGGGTGAGGCCGAGCTCGTTCGCCGCCGCCGTGACGCTGCCGGTGCGCGCCGCCGCCTCGAAGGCCGACAGCAGCGAGAATGAGGGAAGAAAACGCCGGGGCGGCAGCATGTCATTCCTCCAGCGAATGACCTGTTGAGAACATGTCGATATTCATCGATAAAGGCTGCCTGTAAAGAGTTGGCGATCAACGCTCCCGGACAATCCTCATGCTGAACGATCCCCGCTCTCACGGCCTCTGGGAAAAGACCGCTCCCGCTCCGCCGGCGACACGCCGGCTGGAGGAGACGATATCGGCCGACGTGGTGATTGTCGGCGGCGGTTACACGGGCCTGTCGGCGGCACTGCATCTCGCGGAAGCGGGAACCAATGTCGTACTGCTCGAAGCCGCGGAGATCGGTTTCGGCGGGGCCGGACGCAATGTCGGCCTCATCAATGCCGGCATGTGGGTCATGCCCGACGATTTTCCGAAGGAGCTCGGTCCCGTCCACGGCGAGCGCCTGCTCGATCTGCTCGGCAACGGCCCCGCTCTCGTCCGCGAACTCATCGGGAAACACGCCATCGCCTGCGAGCTGGAAAAGAACGGCACGCTGCACTGCGCGGTTGGTCCCGAGGGGCTGAAGGAGCTGGAAGAACGCGCCCGGCAATGGCAGGCGCGCGGCGCCCCGGTGACCCTGCTCGACGCCGCCGAAACCGAGCGGCGGGTCGGTTCCGGCGCCTATGCCGGATCCCTGCTCGACATGCGCGCCGGCACGCTGCAGCCGCTCGCCTATGCCCGCGGCCTCGCCCATGCGGCGGTGAAGGCCGGCGCAAGGCTCCATACCGGCAGCGCGGTGATCGGCACGATTGATATCGACGGCCGGAAGGTCGTCAGGACTGCGGCCGGAGAAGTCACCGCCGACTGGATCATCGTTGCCACCGACGCCTACAGCACCGGCCCGTGGGAACAGGTGCGCCGCGAGCAGGTCTATCTGCCCTATTTCAACCTCGCAACCACACCGCTCGGCGACAACCTGCGCCGTTCGATCCTGCCGGGCCGGGAAGGCTGCTGGGACACCAGGGACATCCTCTCCTCGTTCCGCATGGACCAGGCCGGCCGGCTTGTCTTCGGTTCGGTCGGCGCGTTGCGCGGGACCGGAACGGCGATCCACAAAAGCTGGGCACGGCGCTCTCTGAAACGGCTCTTCCCCCAGCTCGGAAACGTGGAATTCGAGGCGGAATGGTATGGCCAGATCGGCATGACCGACAACGCCCTGCCGCGTTTCCACAAATTCGGCCGCAACGTCCTCGGTTTTTCCGGCTACAATGGTCGCGGCATCGCGCCGGGCACGACGTTCGGCAAGCTGCTGGCGCGCCATATCCTCGGCGAGGTTTCGGAAGCCGACCTGCCGCTGCCGCTGACCGAGGTTCAGGAAGCCGGCTTTAGGGCCATGAAGGAAGCCTATTATGAAGCGGGTGCGCAGATCGCCCATTTCACCGGCGAACGGTTCTGATTGCGAAACCGCAGCCGATTTGTACATTGACGCAAATTCGACACCCGGAGACTGATATGACGCTCGCCACTCTCGATCTCGCCGCTGAGGTGAAAACCATTCTGAGCGATCTCGGCGTCAAGGCCGAAAGCTATACGGGCGGCACGCTTGCCGTCCGCTCGCCGATCACCGGCCTGGAAATCGGCAGACTGCCGGAAGAAACCACTGCCAGCGCTGTAAAGGCGATCGACGCCGCCCACGCGGCCTTTCTGGAATGGCGGCTGGTGCCGGCCCCGAAGCGTGGCGAACTGATCCGCCTGCTCGGTGAGGAACTGCGCGCGGCCAAGGCAGCGCTCGGCCGGCTCGTATCGATCGAAGTCGGCAAGGTCACCTCCGAAGGCCTCGGCGAAGTGCAGGAAATGATCGACATCTGCGATTTCGCGGTCGGGCTTTCCCGCCAGCTCTACGGCCTGACGATCGCCACCGAGCGCTCCGAGCACCGGATGATGGAGACCTGGCATCCGCTCGGTCCGATCGGCATCATTTCCGCCTTCAACTTCCCGGTCGCCGTCTGGTCCTGGAATGCCGCGCTCGCCATCGTCTGCGGCAATTCCACCGTCTGGAAGCCGTCGGAAAAGACGCCGCTCACCGCGCTCGCCACCCAGGCGATCTTCGAAAAGGCGCTCGCCCGTTTCGTCGCCGATGGCGGAAAGGCCCCGAAGAACCTCTCGACCCTGCTGATCGGCGGCCGCGACATCGGCGAAGTGCTGGTCGACCACGACAGGATCCCGCTGGTTTCGGCGACCGGCTCCACGGCGATGGGCCGCGCCGTCGGCCCGCGGCTCGCGTCGCGTTTTGCCCGCTCGCTGCTCGAACTCGGCGGCAACAATGCAGCGATCGTCGCCCCGACCGCCGATCTCGATCTGACGCTGCGCGGCGTCGCCTTCGCCGCCATGGGCACGGCCGGCCAGCGCTGCACCTCGCTTCGCCGCCTCTTCGTGCATGACAGCGTTTACGAAACGCTGGTGCCGCGCCTCGCCAAGGCCTACCAGTCGGTGACGATCGGTAGCCCGCTCGAAAACGGCAACCTCGTTGGCCCCCTCATCGACAAGGTCGCCTATGACAAGATGCAAAAGGCGCTGGAAGCCGCCAAGGCCGAAGGCGGCAAGGTGACCGGCGGCGAGCGCGTTCACCAGAACGAGGCGGCCGACGCCTATTACGTCCGCCCCGCCATCGTCGAAATGCCGGCCCAGACCGGCCCGGTGAAAGACGAGACGTTTGCGCCGATCCTTTACGTGATGAAATATTCGAGCTTCGACGAGGCGCTCGCGCTGCATAACGACGTGCCGCAGGGCCTTTCCTCCTCGATCTTCACCAACGACATGCGCGAAGCCGAGACCTTCGTCTCCGCCCGCGGATCGGACTGCGGCATCGCCAACGTCAATATCGGCCCCTCGGGCGCCGAAATCGGCGGCGCGTTCGGCGGCGAGAAGGAAACCGGCGGCGGCCGCGAATCCGGCTCTGACGCATGGCGTGTCTATATGCGTCGCGCCACCAACACGCTGAACTACGGCCGCACCCTGCCGCTCGCGCAGGGTGTCAAGTTCGACATCGAATAACCGATGGCCGAGCCCATGAACCTGCTGACCGATATCGAAGGCGTGGCCGTCGGCCATGCCACCGATCTTGCCTTGGGTTCGGGGGTCACGGCCATTGTCTTCGACGAACCGGCGATCGCCTCCGGCTCCGTGCTGGGTGGCGCGCCGGGTGGGCGCGACACCGCGCTGCTCGACCCGTCCATGACCGTGCAGACGGTCGATGCCTTCGTCTTGTCCGGCGGCTCGGCCTTCGGGCTGGATGCGGCCGGCGGCGTGCAATCGGGCCTGCGCGAGATCGGCCGCGGTTTCCAGGTCGGCAGCGTCCGCGTGCCGATCGTGCCTCAGGCGATCCTGATGGACCTGCTGAACGGTGGCGACAAGGACTGGGGCCTGCATTCGCCATATCGCGACATGGGTTACGAGGCGTTCGGAGCTGCCGCAAAAGGGCCGTTCGCACTCGGAACTGTCGGAGCCGGGACGGGCGCCACGACGGCGACCTTCAAAGGCGGTATCGGCTCGGCCAGCGCCAGGACTTCATCCGGCCATTGGGTTGCGGCGCTCATGGCCGCCAATGCCCTGGGCTCGGCGACAATAGGCGAAGGTCCGCATTTCTGGGCGTCTCCCTTTGAAGAAAACCAGGAGTTCGGCGGGCTCGGTCTGCCTCCGGCCTTCGACAATCGCATGCGCCTCAAGGGCCGCAACGTGACATCGACGACAATCGGCGTCGTCGTCACCGATGCCGTGCTGACCAAGGCGCAGGCACACCGGCTTTCCATCCTCGCCCATGACGGCCTCGCCCGCGCGATCCTGCCGGCGCATCTCCCCTTCGATGGCGACACGGTCTTTTCGGCGGCAACAGGCGCAAAGCCTTTAAACGACCCGGCGGATTTCATGGAGATCTGCCATCTGGCGACGTTGGTGACCGCCCGCGCCGTCGCCCGTGGCGTCTACGAAGCGACGGCTCTGCCCGTTGCCAACGCCCAGGCCGCCTGGCGCGACAGATTCACTTCGCCCGCTCGATAGTCTTCAATGCTTCCTCCAGTCGGAGCCAGTCGCTTTCGCCGGGAAGGCCGATCCTGAGATCATCGGGCCGTTCCGCGAACCGGCGCGCCAGAATACCGCGCTCTCCGAGGTGTCGGAAAATCGCTTGCGCGCGTGGATCGCGGATGAACCGGAACAGCGACGTTCCGCCCATGACGGATATACCGGCAGCGGCGAGCAGAGCATCCAGCCGCGTCGCGTCCTCTTTCAGCCTCATCCGCATCGCCTGCCGCCATTGGCTGTCGCCGAGCGCTTCGTTCGCCACATGCAATGCCGGACCCGACACCGCCCATGGACCGAGCCGGCTCTCGATTCTCGCGACCGTTTCCGGGTGAGAAATCACGAAGCCGAGCCGCAGGCCGGCCATGCCGTAGAACTTGCCGAAGGACCGCAGCACCGCGAGCCCCCCGGCATCCACCGCATCAGCGACGCTCGAGGCCTCCGACACATCCATGAAGGCCTCGTCGACGACCAGCAGCCCGCCCTTGGCACGCATGATTGCGGCGAGCGCCAAAAGTTCGTCGCGCCCGACGACACGGCCGGTCGGGTTGTTGGGATTGACGATGACGGCGAGGTCCGCTTCCGCCAACCGATTCAGATCAGCCGTTTCCAAAACCTCGAAGCCGGCCAGCCGCGCCGCCCGGGCATGCTCCGCATAAGTCGGGGAGAGAACCGCGGCCCGGCCTTTCCCGACAACCAGATCCGCGACCATCGGCAGCAGGATCTGGGTCCCCGGCCCCGCCGCCGCATGCGCCATCGAGGGCGCGCCGTAAGCGCCGGCGGCCAAAGCTTTCAGCTTTTCGGCCGATGCGACCTCAGGCAGTCGCGCGAAAACATTGCCGGGCAGCGGCGAATGCGGATAGGAATGCGGGCTGATACCGGTGGAGAGATCGACCCAGGGTTCCGGCGCTTGGCCAAACAGCGCCCGGGCACGGGAAAGATTGCCGCCGTGCTGTATCGGATCGCCAATTCCATCGCCAGTTTCAGGGCCTGTCACGTTCATGTTCCTTCTCGCATTTTCTGCCCTGATCGTGGAACGCATTGTCGGTTACCCGGACTGGCTGTTCCGGCGCATCGGCCATCCGGTCACGTGGATCGGCGCGCTGATATCGCGGCTCGACCGGGACCTGAATCGCGAAAGCGACGATTTCTCCACGCGCAGGCGAAAGGGCATCCTTGCGCTTCTGGCGCTCCTCGGCATCACCATCCTGCTCGGCCTGGTGATCCAATACGACCTGATGCTGATCCCTGTCGGGCCGGTCCTGCTGGTTCTCCTCGCGGCCAGCCTGCCTGCTCAAAAGAGCCTCGAGACCCATGTCGAAGCCGTCGCGACGGCGCTGCAACAGGCAGGACTCGAAGCCGGCCGGAAGGCCGTGTCGAAGATTGTCGGACGCGACCCGGAAAAGCTCGACGAAGCCGCCGTCTGCCGCGCGGCGATCGAGAGCCTGGCGGAGAATTTTTCCGACGGCGTCGTGGCGCCGGCCTTCTGGATGGGAATATTCGGCCTTGCCGGCGGCGTCGGTTACAAGGCGGCCAATACCGCCGACAGCATGATCGGCCACAGATCGCCACGCCATGAGGCGTTCGGCTGGGCGGCGGCGCGTTTCGACGACCTCATAAACCTGCCCGCCTCGCGCCTGAGCGCCCTTCTTTTCGTGATCGCGGCGGGTTTTATCGATGGCGCTTCGCCGGGCAACGCGATCCGCGCCATCAGGCGGGATGCCCGCCATCACCGTTCGCCGAATGCCGGCTGGCCGGAAGCGGCGATGGCCGGCGCGCTCGGCATAGCGCTCGCCGGCCCGCGCAGTTACGGTGGCCGGATGATCAAGGCCCGTTTCATGGGCGAAGGCGGCCGCTCCGAGCTCAATGCCAACGACATAAGTCGCGCGCTGAAGCTCGCCCGCATCGCCGACGCGCTGCTGATCGGCCTTTTCGGCCTTCTGGCGCTGATCATCTGGCAAGTCTGAGCAGTCCGTCGAGATCGAGGTGCTTTTCCATATGCGCGGCCAGCCGGTCGAGCACCGCATCGACCCCGGCCTCATAGTCAAGGCCGGATGCCGCCCCGCCCAGCCGCGTCAGCCAGGCGGATCGCTGCCTATCGTCCGAAAACAGCCCGTGGAGATAGGTCCCCCATACCCGGCGATCCGCCGATATCGCACCTTCCGGACTTCCGCCGATTGTCGCAAAAGACCGCGCGCAATCGGCACCGGTGGTTCGCCCGATATGCATTTCATAACCGGAGAGGGAAATTCCGTCGAAACTCTTTCCCGCGACGGCCTCCAGCCGTTTGTCGCCTCCGAGAACCGTCTCGACATCCAGCAGGCCCAGCCCCTCGATCGACCCCGCCGGCCCTTCCGTTCCTTCCGGATCGGAAATCGTTTTGCCGAGCATCTGATATCCGCCGCAGAGACCAAGCACCCGCCCGCCGCGGCGGACATGCGCTGCGATATCCACGTCGAAGCCCGCGGCCTTCAGCGCCTGCAGGTCGGATATCGTCGCCTTCGAACCGGTGAGCAGCACAAGGTCGCAATCGCCGGGAATGACCTGCCCCGATCGGACACGGATGAGATCGACATCCGGCTCCGCCTCCAGCGGATCGAGATCGTCGAAATTGGAGATATGCGGCAGGATCGGCACCGCGATTCTGATCTTCGCACCCGCCTTGCGCAGCGAAGGCGCATCGAGGCCGAGCGCATCTTCCGCCGGCAGCCGGGACGCGTCGGCAAAATGCGGCAACAGCCCGATCGACTGCCAGCCGGTAAGGTCCCCGATCATCCGCATGCCCTCGGCAAACAGTTCTGGATCGCCCCGGAACCGGTTGACGATGAAACCCCGGATCATCGCGGCGTCCTCGGGATCGAGCACCAGCTTCGTGCCGGCAAGGCTGGCGATCACCCCGCCGCGATCGATATCGCCGATCAGCACCACCGGCACCTGGGCTGCCCGCGCAAATCCCATATTGGCGATGTCGTTCCGGCGCAGGTTGATTTCCGAGGCGCTCCCGGCACCCTCGACGAGAACGAGATCCGCCTGATTGCGGAGGATTTCGAAACTTTCCAGAACCCGCGGCATCAGCGCCGGTTTGAGGTCCTGGTATTCGGCAGCCCTGGCATTGCCTTCGACCCTGCCCTGCACCACGACCTGCGCGCCGACCTCGCTCTGCGGCTTCAGGAGCACCGGGTTCATATGGACGCTGAGCGGCACGCCCGCTGCGCGCGCCTGCAGCGCCTGTGCCCGGCCGATCTCGCCGCCATCGGCGGTGACCGCCGCATTGTTCGACATGTTCTGCGGCTTGAACGGCATAATCTTCAGGCCGCGAGCTACAAAGGCGCGGGCAAGCCCGGCGACGACCAGCGACTTGCCCACATCCGAACCCGTTCCCTGGAACATCAGCGCCCGAGCTGGAGTGACCGGAACCATGACCTAGAACTCGATGCCGGCCTGGGCCTTCACGCCCGCCTTGAAGTGGTGCTTGACCAACGTCATCTCGGTGACCATGTCGGCCGCCTCGATGAGCGGCGGTTTGGCATTGCGGCCGGTAACGACCACATGCAGGTCCGGCCGCCGTGCCTGCAAGGCGGCGACGATCTTTTCGAGATCGAGGTAATCGTAGCGAAGGGCGATATTCAGCTCGTCGAGGATGACGAGCCCGATCGTGTCGTCCGACATCAGTTCGAGCGCCTTTTCCCAGGCCTTTTCCGCCGCCGCGACGTCGCGCTTCAGGTCCTGGGTCTCCCAGGTGAAACCTTCTCCCATCGTGTGCCAGACGACACGATCGCCGAACACGACAAGCGCCGGCTGCTCCCCGGTCGACCAGGCGCCCTTGATGAACTGTACGACGCCGACCCGCCGGTTATTGCCGAGCATGCGCAGTGCAAGGCCGAAGGCGGCGGTGGATTTGCCCTTGCCGGATCCGGTATGGACGATGAGAAGACCCTTTTCCCGGGTCTTCTCCGCCACTTCAGCATCCTGCACCGCCTTGCGGTTCGCCATCTTGCTGCGATGACGCTCGGCTGCAGCCTCGTCAATCTCCTTCACCGGGAAGCAAGCTTCGCCGGGGTCCCGGCAGAAACTTCCTCGCCGGCCCGGAATCGTTCGCGGATCACGCCGGCAAGCGTACCGAGCACCGCCCAGAACACCAGATTGGTGGCATAGACCGCGTTGACGAAGCGGGCATAGAGATCCATCGGCACCGCCGTTTCATGGCTGGGCGGCAGCGGCGCGCCGACGAGATGCGGAGCGATCAGAAGTACGATCGCCAGGGCCGCAAACACGGCGGAGCGCGTATAGACGAGCAGGCCGAGGCCGATCGCGGTGCAGAGAGCCGTCGAGACCCACCAGACCTGGCGCGGCCCGAGTTCGGCTGCCGGCATGCCGGGCAGTTCCGGCGGCAGGCCGAGGCCGGGCGCAAGGATGACGGTGAGGAAGCCGGCAATGCCGAACATCAGGCCGCCGCGCCAGCCCTTGAAGCCGCCGAACGCTTCCGAAACCGCGACCAGGACGAGGGCGAAGCCGATGCCGGACAGCATGTCTGCGGCGAGCGTATAGATGAAGCGCTCGAAACCGTCGGCCGGAGCCCAGGCCTCTTCTTCATGATGGTGATCGGCAGCAGGTGCCGCTGTACCGGCTGCCGCGGGTGCAGCGTCATGGCTGTGGCCCGCCTCGGGTGCGGCATTTTCGAATACTTCCGCCTTGAGGATCAGCGGCACGGTGGAGAAGCTCTGCATCACGGTGAGCAGCAATCCGGACAACAGTCCGGCGATCACCGCCGTGAAGACGATGTTACGAAACAGCGACATTTGGGAGATCTCCTCAGTGGCAGGGGAAGGCGAGCGAGTGGCGCGTGTCATGAGCGGCATTGTGGACGACTTCCAGATGCGAGAAGCCGACAAAGCCGACGATGAACAGGCCGAGCAGGGCCGTCATGCTGAGGGGAATGATCTTCGAAGCGGAGAGGCTGACTGCAGTTGCAGCAGAATTCGTAACCATGGTCTCGTCCTTTCGCCCTCCACCCGAGGGCCGTTCAAGTTCTTTGCCGCCTCTGGCAGGTCTCCTGGCTCGCGGATCGGACGCCTTGTCCCGCCTTCCCGGTTTCCCAGTGGCTTGACGGCCGAACGGCCGTTTTGGGTCAAGACTTTCCGCTTACAGTTGCGGGGGCAGCCGCGGGTTGGACGTCGAAATTCCGTCGCACCGCATTCCCTCTAAACCCTTTCGGGCACCATAGGCCCGGCCACTATAGACGAATTCGG
Source organism: Hyphomicrobiales bacterium (assembly GCA_900471605.1). Classification (GTDB taxonomy): domain Bacteria; phylum Pseudomonadota; class Alphaproteobacteria; order Rhizobiales; family Rhizobiaceae; genus Neorhizobium. Next base: position 37,727 of record UCEY01000001.1, read on the forward strand.
CGTCACGGCAATCGCCTTTGCGACGCATTGACATGGGCGTGCGACCGGGCGTACTTGGAAGGAGATGGTCCCTTTCCGGCAACGGGGAGGGCTAAGAGAGAATGCGGTGCGACCCTTTGAGGGTCAATGCCGCGGCTGCCCCCGCAACTGTAGGCGGCGAGCCATTGCCTAAAACGGCCGTTCGGCCGTCAAGCCACTGGGAAACCGGGAAGGCAGGCAAATGGCGTCGACCCGCGAGCCAGGAGACCTGCCGTCCGACAATTCTGCTTCACCGGGCGGGGTGCTCCGGAGGAAGTTTCTCGATCACCGCAGGGGGTTTTGGCCTCCTGCTCCGCGCCCCGATTTTCGACCCCGGCGGGAACGCGGCTGACCGATGAGTGACCTCCGACCAGATGATCCGGCAAGCGGCAACCCGGCCGATGTTACGATCTTCGTCTGCACCAACTGCCGCGACGAGTCTGATAGCGAAATCCGGCCCGGCATCGCGCTGATCGCGGCGCTGCGTGAAGCCGCCGCCGGCAAGCCGCTCGCGGTCAAGCCCGTCACCTGCCTTGCCAATTGCGAAAAGAGCCCGAGCGCGGCCTTCAACCACCGCAGCGGCTGGTCCTATGTCTTCGGCCATCTGTCGCTCGACAATGTCGATGACATCGTTACCGGGGCGATGATGCTGGCCGAGGACGAGCGCGGTTTCCTTCCCCTTCGCGGCCGCCCGGCCTGCCTGCGCGGCAAGGGCATGACGGCCCGCATTCCACCCTTTCATCATCACGAGGACATGCCATCATGAGCGTTTCGTTCGACCGCGTTCCCTGCACCGTCGTCACCGGGTTTCTGGGAGCCGGCAAGACCACGCTGATCCGCAACCTGATCGAGAACCTCAAGGGCAAGCGGCTGGCGATCATCGTCAACGAGTTCGGCGATGTCGGCATCGATGGCGACGTACTGAAGGGCTGCGGCATCGAAAGCTGCCCCGAGGACAACATCATCGAACTCGCCAACGGCTGCATCTGCTGCACCGTGGCGGATGATTTCGTGCCGGCGATCGACCAGATCCTGGCCATCGAACCGCGTGTCGACCACATCCTCATCGAGACCTCCGGCCTCGCGCTGCCAAAACCGCTCGTCCAGGCCTTCCAGTGGCCGGACGTCAAGGCGCGCGTGACGGTGGATGGCGTCATTGCCGTGGTCGATGGGCTGGCGCTTGCCGAAGGCCGCGTTGCCGACGACCACGAGGCGCTCGAAGCCCAGCGGCAGGCGGACGGCTCGATCGATCACGACGATCCGGTCGAGGAAGTGTTCGAGGACCAGGTCGCCTGCGCCGACATGATCGTGCTCACCAAGAGCGACCTTCTCGACGTCGCCGGCCTTGCCACCGCCAAAGACCGCGTCTCCGCCCATCTGCCGCGCGCCGTCAAGATCGTCTCGGCCGCCAACGGCGCCATCGACCCGGCCGTGCTGATCGGGCTCGGCCTTGCCGTCGAGGACGATATCGAAAACCGCAAGACCCATCACGACGACGAACTGGATCACGATCACGACGATTTCGACAGTTTCGTCGTCGATCTGGCCGCGGTAGCCGATGCCGAGAGCCTCGCAGCCCGCATCTCCGCCACGGCGGAAGCAGAGAATGTGTTGCGCATAAAAGGCTTCGTGGAAGTCGCGAACAAGCCGATGCGCCTGCAGGTCCAGGCGGTAGGATCGCGGGTGAACCACTATTTCGACCGCGCCTGGGCGCCGGGCGAAACGCGGGCGAGCCGCCTCGTCGTCATCGGCGAAAAGGGCATCGACCGCGCCGCGATCGAAAGGATGCTGGCCGCCTGATAGGCCGTAGGAAAGCAGTCTGAGAAAAGGATGCATATACTCGCCACCACATCGTCGTCGCTCGACGACCTGATCGAACCGGTCGACCTCAACCAGTCGCCGGCCGATGTGGTGGTGCTGTCCTTTTCCGGCAGCGATTTGAACGGTGTTTCGGCCGCTTGGGACAGCGCGCATCCGGCAAGCGATGAGGCCGGCCTCGCCGCAACGCTGCGCCTGACCAACCTCTCCGATCTCCGCCACCCGATGTCCGTGGACCTGTGGATCGAGAAGACGGCCGCCCGGGCCAAGGTCATCCTCGTGCGCATCCTTGGCGGCTACGATCGATGGTCCTATGGCGTCGAGGAGCTTTCGCGGCTCGCACGTGCCAGAAAGATCGCACTTGCCTTGCTGCCCGGCGAATGCAGCATCCGCGACGAGCGGCTGGCCGAAGCATCGACGGTTTCGCCAGATCAGCTTTCCGCGATCCTCGCCTGCTTTCGCGAGGGCGGCCCGGACAATATGCGGCTTCTCGCCAGACGGCTTGCCGCCTTCGCGGCGGGAAAGGCAACCGCCGACAAGGTCGACATCCTTCCCGCGGCAATGCCGATGCCGAAAGCCGGTTTCTACAGGCCGGCAGAAGGCATCGTCGCAGCCGCCGATCTCCTTTCGAGCTTTGCGCCGGATGCGCCACGCCTGCCGATCCTCTTCTACCGCTCGATGCTGCTCGCCAATGATGCCGCACCGATCGACGCGCTATTCGAACTATTGGCGCAACGCGGCTTCGCACCCATGCCGATCTTCGTGAGCGGGCTCAAGGATGCGGAAGCCCTGGCATTCGTCGAACAGGCAATCCTGGATCTCGATCCCGCGGCGATCCTTTCGACCACCGCCTTTGCGAGCGGCACGGACGGGAACGGCGACACGATTTTCGACCGCACCGGCGTGCCCGTTTTCCAGATCGTCGTCGCCACCACGCGGCGCGAAGGCTGGGCGGAAAACCGGCGTGGCCTCAACCCCGCCGACCTCGCCATGCATGTCGTCCTGCCCGAACTCGACGGGCGCATCTTGGCCGGCGCGATTTCCTTCAAGGCGGGCGAAAATTCCGCAAACCTCGTCAACCAGCCGGAACCGGATCGGGTAAAACAGGTCACCGACCGCATCGGTGCTTTCCTGCGCCTGAAGGCGACGCCCCGCGCTGAACGCAGGATCGTCATCCTGATGCCGGATTACCCGAGCGCGCCGGGGCGCACCGGTTATGCCGTCGGCCTGGACGTGCCGGAAAGCGTGCTGGCGATGCTGCATGCATTGTCGGTAGCCGGCTATGGTGTTTCGGATATTCCCGAGGACGCGCGGGCCCTTCTGGATCGCCTGAGCGCCAGGTCCGCCAGCCACGCATCCGCCGCCTACCGCTCCACAGCGGCAGCGGAGGCGGCGTGGGGGGCGCCTGACGCGGATCAGGACCTGGAGGATGGCGCTTTCCGTTTTCGCGCTGCAAGCTTCGGCAACATCACCGTCGCACTCGCCCCCGATCGCGGCCGCGATGCCGATCGCCGCGCCGATTACCACAGCCCGGACCTCCCCCCGCGCCACGCCCTGATCGCCTTCGGCCAATGGATGCGCGAGACGCTGGATGCTCATGCGATCGTCCACGTGGGCGCGCACGGCACGCTCGAATGGCTGCCCGGGAAGACCGTGGCGCTGTCGCAGGAATGCTTCCCCGAGATCGTCACCGGCGGCCTGCCGGTCATATATCCATTCATCGTTTCCAACCCGGGCGAGGCGGCGGTCGCCAAGCGGCGGATCGCTGCCGTGACCATCGGCCATCTGCCGCCGGTTCTGGCCGGCGCCGGCCTTTCCGACGAACAGAAGAAGCTCGAACTGCTGGTCGATGAATATGCCCAGGCCGATGGGCTCGATCGCCGCCGCCGCGACCGCCTGGCAAAGCTGATCGTCGAGACCGCGCGCGATACAGGCCTGGCCGGCGAAGCCGGCGTTTCGAACAACGACGATCCGGATACGGCGCTCACCCGCATCGACGCCTTTCTCTGCGACCTCAAGGACTTTTCGATCAAGGACGGCCAGCACGTTCTCGGGCAGGCCGCGCCCGGCGATGACGATCCTCTGCGGCTCCAAAGCGCCGAGGGGGAACGCCAGGCCCTGCTCGACGCATTGGACGGCAAGCACATCCGTCCCGGTCCCTCCGGCGCCCCCGCCCGCGGCCGCCGCGACGTGATGCCGACCGGCCGCAACCTCTTCGCCAGCGATCCTCGAACCCTGCCGACGCCCACCGCCTTCGAACTCGGCAAACGGGCGGCCGACGAAATCCTGCGGCGGTATCTCCAGGATCACGGCGACTGGCCGAAAAGCCTGGTGTTCGATCTCTGGGGCAGTGCATCCCTGCGCAGCGGCGGCGAGGAAGTCGCCCAGGTGCTGGCGCTGATGGGCGCCAAACCGGTGCAGGACATGGCGACGGGCCGGATCACCGGCATCGAAGTGCTGCCGCCGGCAGCGCTCGGCCGCCCGCGCGTCGATGTCACGCTCCGGATTTCCGGCCTGTTCCGCGATATGTTTCCCGCCCTGATCGCCCTGCTCGACGCCGCCATGCGTGCCATCGCCACCCGCGAGGAAGCGCCGGGCGACAATCCTCTTGCGGAAGAGACAGCCAGGCTCGGACACCTGCCGCCCCGCATCTTCGGCTCGGCGCCCGGCACCTACGGCTCCGGCATCGAGGAAAAGCTCGCGGAGGGCAGCTGGGGCGAACGCGAGGAGCTCGGCCGCCTCTATCTCGACGCCACCAGCCATGCCTTCGGCGGGGCGGAGGGCGACGCCAGCCCTGTGCCCGGCCAGTTCGCAAACCGCATCGAGATGGCCGATCTTCTCGTCCATACCGGCGACGATCCCAGCCGCGACCTGCTGGACGGTTCGGCCGATGTCGCCTTCATCGGCGGATTTTCGGCGGCCGTGGCAGCGCTCGGCGGCAAGGCGGATGTGATCGCCCTCGACACGACCGACCCGCAAAAACCCCGCGCCCGCTCGATTTCCGAGGCCGTGACCCGGGTGGTGCGCGCCCGCGCCATCAACCCGCGCTTCATCGCCGGCCAGATGCGCCACGGCCCGCGTGGCGCCGCCGAACTGGTGGAGACCGTCGACCGGCTGATCGGCTTTGCCGAGACCACCCATGCCATCCCGCAATCGTTGATCGAAGCGACTTACGATGCATATCTCGGCGACGATTCCGTCCGCGACTTCCTGCTGAGCCAGAACCCGGAAGGCGCACGCTTCATGGGCGAACGGTTCCGCTCCGCGCTTCGCCGCGGCCTCTGGCACCCGCGCCGCAACGCGGTGGATGCCGAACTCGAAATGCTCACCCGGGAGAAGGTCGCATGACATCGCTCTCCCTCGATCGGAATACGCTGGATATGCGCCGCGGTGCCTGCCCCGCTCTGTCGGCTCCGATGATGACTGGCGACGGGCTTCTCGCCCGCGTCGCCCTGACCGAGGCGATCACGCCCGCACAGCTGGCTGAACTCTGCCGGCTGGCACGACGCCATGGAAACGGCATTCTCGATATTTCCGCCCGCGGCAACCTGCAGGTCCGGGGATTGAGCGAGGCCTCGGCCCCGATTCTCGATGCCGATGTCAGGGCCCTGAACCTGCCGTTGCGCGATGGCCTCGCGGTCGAAACCCCACCTTTGGCCGGGATCGACGAAACCGAGATCGCCGACCCGAACCCGATAGCCGAAGCGATCCGCCAAGGCGCGCGGGAGATCGCAGGCCTCGCTCCCAAAATGTCGGTGGTGGTGGACGGTGGTGGCCAGCTCCGGCTTTCCGATCTTCTCGCCGATATCCGGCTCGTCGCCGTTTCCACCGGGCAAGGCACAGGCTGGGTACTGCTTCTGGGCGGCACGGAAACAACAGGCCGCATTTTCAATGTTTTACGTGAAACAGATGCGATCGCGGCGACGCTGGAACTGCTGCACAAGCTTTCAGCGATGGGAACCACGGCGCGCGGCCGTGACCTCGCGACCGGGCTGCCGAAGAATGGCGCCGCCCGTCCCGCCGCCTCGCCTTTCGGAAACTTCCACGTTTCCGAAAATCTTTTCGCAGCAGGCGTCGGCCCGGCCTTCGGGCAGGCGAGCGCCGAGGATCGGATCGCTCTTTGCGACGAAGCCGAACGGCTGGGAATACGATCCCTGAAACCGGCCTTCGACCACTCGCTGCTGTTTTTCGCCACGCAGACCGCCTGTGAAGCGCTCATCGCCTTTGCCGGTAACAATGGCTTCGTCACCTCACCGAGCGATCCGCGTTCGGCCATCGCCGCCTGCCCTGGAAGCCCCGCCTGCAATTCCGCAGCCATCGCCACCCACGACCTTGCCGCGAAGGCGGCAGAGGATTGCGGCGACCTGCTGGACGGCTCGTTCAGGCTGCACGTGACCGGATGCCCCAAGGGCTGCGCCCATCCCGAACCCTCGGCGCTCGCTCTTTGCGGGACGAACGACGGCCTTTCGCTGGTCACGCAGGGAAAAGCATCCGCCGAGCCCTTTGCCTCGGTCGCTTTTGCCGATACCAACAACTCCCTTCGCCGCCTCGCCGATCTCGTCCGCAACGAGCGGCAGGCCGGCGAAAATTCCGCCGCCTGCCTTGCCCGGTTGGGACCGCGCCGGCTTGCTGCGGCCGTTATGTCAGGACGACCATGAACAGTTACGATTACATCCGCGAAGGCGACGCGATCTACGAAAAGTCCTTCGCCATCATCCGTGAGGAAGCGGACCTTTCGCCCTTCTCCTCGGAACAGGCCGAGATCGCGGTACGCATGATCCATGCCTGCGGGCTGGTCGAGGCGGCTCAGCATTTCCGCTTCTCCAGGGATTTCGTGGCCCATGCGCGCGGCGCGCTGCATGCCGGCAAACCGATCTATTGCGACGCCGAAATGGTGGCCCATGGCATAACCCGCGCCCGCCTGCCGGCTCATAACCCGGTGATCTGCACGCTGCGCGACAGCCGCACCATCGAACTTGCAAAAACGCTCGGCAACACCCGCTCGGCGGCAGCCCTCGACCTCTGGGACGATCTGGAGGGCTCGGTCGTCGCGATCGGCAATGCGCCGACCGCGCTGTTCCGCCTGCTCGAAATGCTGGACGCCGGCGCGCCGCGGCCTGCCGCGATCATCGGCATGCCGGTCGGTTTCGTCGGCGCGGCGGAATCCAAGGAAGCGCTGATGGAAGCGACGCTCGGCATTCCCTATGCGATCGTGCGCGGCCGCATGGGCGGCTCGGCGATGACGGCGGCCTGCGTCAACGCGCTGGCGAGGGCCGGACTGTGAACGCCGCACTCCTCAAGGGCAAGCTCACCGGCGTCGGCACCGGCCCTGGCGATCCCGAGTTGCTGACGCTGAAGGCAGTGCGCGCCATCAGCGAAGCGGATGTGGTCGCCTTCTTCTGCAAGAAGGGCTCGAGTGGCAACGGCCGCGCCATCGTCGAGGCGCATATCCGTCCGGGCACGCTCGAACTGCCGCTGGTCTATCCGGTCACGGTCGAGACCCACAAGGACGAGGCCGATTATCGCGGCCCGATCTCCGATTTCTTCGATCGCTCCGCAAACGACATCGCCACCCTTCTCGATGCCGGCAAGAATGTCGCTGTGCTGAGCGAAGGCGATCCGCTGTTCTACGGATCCTACATGCACCTGCATGTGCGGCTGGCCGATCGTTATCACGCGGAAGTCGTCGCGGGCGTCACCGCCATGTCCGGCTGCTGGTCGATGACCGGAATGCCGCTGGTTCAGGGCGACGATATCTTGAGCGTGCTGCCCGGCACCCTGGCCGAAGAAAAGCTTGCGGAACGGCTGGCAAACACCGATGGCGCGGTGATCATGAAGGTCGGCCGCAACCTGCCGAAGATCCGCCGGGCACTCGCCTCGGTCGGCAAGCTGTCCGGAGCGCTCTACGTGGAGCGCGGCACGATGGCGAACGGCATGGCGCAGCGGCTGGAAGAGCGCGACGAGAGCCCCGCTCCCTATTTCTCGATCGTCCTCGTGCCCGGCTGGAAGGCCCGGCCATGACGGGTGGCTCGCTGACCGTCGTCGGCCTCGGCCCCGGCAATCCGGACCAGATGACGCCGGAAGCTCTCGCCGCAGTGGCCGCCGCGAAGGACTTCTTCGGCTATTTCCCCTATATCGACAGACTGAACCTCCGGCCCGACCAACGCCGCCACGCATCCGACAACCGGGAAGAGCTGGCGCGCGCGCGCGCCGCGCTCGAAATGGCGGCAGGCGGTGGCAGGGTCTGTGTCGTCTCGGGTGGCGATCCCGGCGTATTCGCCATGGCAGCCGCGGTCTGCGAGGCGATCGACGAAGGCCCGGCCGCTTGGCGCGAAATCGATATTTCCGTCGTGCCGGGCATCACCGCAATGCTGGCCGTGGCGGCCAGGGCCGGCGCACCGCTCGGCCATGATTTCTGCGCCATCTCGCTTTCGAACAATCTGAAACCCTGGGACGTGATCGAGAAGCGCCTGATCGCCGCAGCCACCGCCGGTTTCGTGATGGCCTTCTACAATCCGGTCAGCAAGGCACGCCCGCATCAGCTGGCCGAAGCCTTCGATATTCTGCGCGCCCACCTGCCCGGCACCGTGCCGGTGATCTTCGGCCGCGCGGCCGGCCGGCCCGACGAGGTTATCCGCATCGTGCCACTCGCGGAAGCGGCGAGCGGTATGGCCGATATGGCGACCTGCGTCATCGTCGGTACGGCGGAGACCCGGCTGATCGAGCGGGAAGACCGGCGCCCGATCGTTTATTCGCCGCGTTATTTTAAGGGCGGCGGCGCATGATCGAGCCAGGCGAGCATCTCCTCGACGGTTTCGACGGACGGCACATCCGGCAGCTCCGGACGGCGGATCAGGATGACCTCGATACCGAGTTCACGCGCGGCGGCGATCTTGCCGTAGCTCGCCGGCCCACCACTATTCTTGGCGACAATAACCTCGATGCCATGGTCCTGCAGAAGCCGAGCCTCGTCCGCCTGCCTGAAAGGGCCGCGCTCGGTCAGATAGACCGCGTTCGGGACGGTAAGCGGCGGCTCGACCGGATCGACGCTGCGGACCAGGTAATCGTGCTGCGGAGCTGCCTCGAAGGGCAGAAGCTCCTGCCGGCCAAGCGTCAGGAAGGCTTTTCGCGGATCAGGCCCCAGGGCGTTGACCGCATCGGCGACACTCTCGACTTCCGTCCATCGATCGCCGGGCTGCGGCAGCCAGGGCGAACGCCGCAGAGCGACAATCGGAACGCCGGAAATTTCGGCAGCCTGGGCGGCATTGCGGGAAATCCGCGCCGCATAGGGATGCGTCGCGTCGATCAGGATGGAGACGCCTTTTTGCCGGAGGTAAGCGGCAAGCCCCTCGGCACCGCCGAAGCCGCCGACACGCACCGGCACCGGTTGTTCGGCCGGCGCGCGGGTACGACCGGCAAGCGACAGCTCGACGGCAAACCGTGGATCGCCGGCAAGCTTTCCGGCCAGAGCGCGCGCTTCCGCCGTGCCGCCGAGAATGAGGATGGAGTGTTGCAAGATGCCTCCTGAATCAGCGCAGAAACCTTTAAACCAAAGCCGCTGGCTGTCCATCGTCGGCATCGGCGAGGATGGCGTGGCGGGCCTCGGCGACAATGCGCGCGCGGCCATTGCTTCGGCTTCCGTCGTCTTTGGCGGCAAGCGGCATCTGGAACTGGCGGCCTCCGTGATCACCGGCGAAGGCCGGCCGTGGCCGACGCCTTTCGATGCCGCCATGCGCGACGTCATCGCGTTGCGCGGTCAAAAGGTCTGCGTGCTGGCCTCCGGCGACCCCTTCTTTTTCGGCGTCGGCGCCACGCTGTCCCGCCATGTCGCGACCGGAGAATTTGCCGCCTACCCTTCACCCTCGGCCTTTTCGCTCGCTGCCTCAAAGCTCGGCTGGCCATTGCAGGACATCGAAACCGTCTCGCTGCACGGCCGGCCGCTGGACCTGATCCGGCCGCTGCTACATCCCGGCCGGCGGATCATCGCGCTGACATCCGATGAGAAAGGGCCGGGGGAGCTGGCGGAGCTTTTGTCTCGGACCGGTTTCGGTCCTTCGCAGATGACCGTGTTGGAGGCGCTGGGCGGTGTAACGGAACGCATGCGTTCACGGCAGGCAAACGAATTTGCATTGCCGGATATCGATGTCCTGAATGTCGTCGCAGTCGAGGTGAAGGCCGAAGCCGGAGCTCGTGTCCTGCCTCGCACCTTTGGCCTGGACGACGCGCTGTTCGAACATGACGGCCAGATCACCAAGCGTGAAATCCGCGCGCTGACGCTTTCCGCGCTCGCGCCCCGTCGAGGCGAATTGCTTTGGGATATCGGGGCCGGCTCCGGCTCGATCGGCATCGAATGGATGCTAGCCGATCCTTCCCTGAAAGCCATTGCGATCGAAGCCAATCCGGATCGGGCCGCACGGATCGGGCGCAACGCCTGTGCATTCGGCGTGCCCGGCCTGCGCATCGTCGAAGGCGAGGCACCAGCGGCTCTGGCCGATCTGCCGCAGCCGGACACGATCTTCATCGGCGGCGGCGGCAGCGAGCCCGGCGTTTTCGAAACGGCCATGGAAATGCTGAAGCCCGGCGGACGACTGGTTGCCAATGCCGTGACCCTGGAAATGGAGGCGATCCTTCTGGCGGCGCATGCCAAACTCGGCGGCGAGCTGATCCGCATGGAGGTTTCGCGCGCAGCCCCGATCGGCGGCATGTCGGGCTGGAAGCCGGCCATGCCGGTCACCCAGTGGAGCTGGACGAAGCCAAAAGGTGACGCCGTGGGAGCGAAGCCATGATCGCAGCGGGTCTCGGCTGCCGCAAAGGCACCTCGGCGGAAGCGCTTCTCTCGGCTTTGGCCGCCGCATGCTCACAAGCCGGTATTTCACGTGAATCGGTCTCCGTCCTTGCGACCGGGGAGATCAAGCGGCATGAACCCGGCCTGATCCAGCTCGCGGAACGATTGCGGCTGCCGCTCCGCATTATCGACGAGGCCTCGCTGAAAGGCGCCGAAGGGCGCACGAGAACCGTTTCGAAACACAGCCTCGCGCAGACCGCCACGCCAAGCCTCTCCGAAGCCGCGGCGCTGGCTGCTGCAGGCGAGGCTTCCGAACTGATCGTCGCGCGGCTGGTGGCCGATGGTGCCACCTGCGCGCTGGCACGCTCGAAGGACCATTCATGACCGTGCATTTCATCGGCGCCGGACCGGGTGCCGCCGACCTCATCACCGTGCGTGGCCGCGATATTCTCGCCCGCTCGCCGGTCTGCCTCTATGCCGGCTCGATCATGTCGAAGGAACTGCTCGACTATTGCCCAAGGGATGCGCGGATCGTCGATACCGGCTCGCTGTCGCTGGACGATATCGAAGCGGAATATGTCGCGGCGCATAGAGCCGGCCAGGATGTCGCACGCCTGCATTCCGGCGACCTTTCCGTCTGGAGCGCGGTTGCCGAACAGATCCGCCGGCTGGAGAAACACGGCATCGACTATACGCTGACCCCCGGCGTGCCCTCCTTTGCGGCCGCGGCGGCAGCACTGAGGCGGGAGCTCACCATCCCGGAAGTGGCACAGAGCCTGGTGCTCACCCGCGTTTCCGGCCGCGCTTCGAAGATGCCGGAAGGCGAGACGCTTGCCGCCTTTGGTGCAACCGGCGCGACGCTGGCGATCCACCTCGCCATCCATGCGCTCGACCGTGTCGTCGCGGAACTGACTCCGCTTTATGGCGCGGATTGCCCGGTCGCGATCGTGGTGCGCGCCTCCTGGCCGGAGGAGCGGATCATCCGCGGCACGCTTGCCGATATCGAGGCGAAACTGGCGGCCGAGCCGGCCGAACGTACGGCACTGATCTTCGTCGGCAAGAGCCTGGGCGCCGCCGAGTTCGTCGAAAGCCAGCTTTATAATGCCGACTATGTACGCCGTTTCCGGCCTGGCTGGCCTCAAACCGGGGCCGAGGATTCCGAATGATCGGACGGCGTAAACGCGGTCTGGCCGACCAGCCGGCCCTCGCGATCGTAAACCAGGATCTCCAGGGCGATCCCGGGGTCCTTGAGCGCTTTCGCGGCGGTCTTCCAGGCAAGCGCGGCGATCCGGTCGCCCAATGCCAGGCCGTTTTCGCCCGCAAGCGTAAAAGCCTGCAATACGGTGTTGGCACCGGCAATCCGTGCCGCGAGCTCCTCGCTTGCTCCCGCTTCACCCGCCAGTTTCGCCAGAGCCTCGAGATCGGCCAACCCACGCTTGGAATGGACGTCGAGCATGCCTTGCGCGAGCTTGGTCATCTTGGCAACGCCGCCGGCGATCGTGACCTTCGGCACGGGGTGGTCGCGCAGGTATTTCAGCATGCCGCCGACGAAATCGCCCATGTCGATCAGCGCGATCTCCTGCAAACCATGATGCGCCTGCACCGCCTTTTCGGACGTATTGCCGGTAGCGCCCGCCACATGCGTGAGCCCCGCGGCCCGCGCCACGTCGATGCCGCGCCAGATGGAATGAATCCAGGCCGAGCACGAAAAGGGAATGACGATCCCGGTCGTACCGAGGATGGAAATCCCGCCCAGGATACCCAGCCGGCCGTTCAGCGTCTTTTCAGCGATCTTCGCTCCGTCGCCGACGGAAATCTCGACCTCGAAATCGGTTTCGTCGCCCGCAACCTCGCCGATCGCCTGGGCGATCATCTTGCGCGGCACCGGATTGATGGCCGGTTCGCCGACGGGCAGAGGCAGGCCGGCGCGCGTGACCGTACCGACGCCCTCGCCGGCCCTGAACGTGATGCCGCTGCCAGGCAAGCCACGCCGGACGGTGCTCTTGATCAGCGCGCCGTGGGTCACGTCCGGGTCATCGCCGGCATCCTTGACGATCCCGGCTCTTGCAAAGCCGTCGCCGGTTTCCTCGAGCGCGAGCGCAAAGGACGTCACCTGCCCGCCGGGCAATGTCACCTCGACCAGATCGGGGAATTTTCCGGACATCAGGGCAAGACAGGCCGCCTTGCTGGCCGCCGCCGCGCAGGTTCCCGTGGTCCAGCCACGGCGCAGGTTCTTGCCATCCGCTTCCATGGCCGTTTCTATAGCCCGACCGGGGCCGAGCGTCACCGGTCAAAGGTCCGCATATGAATGAAAGTATCTCGACCATCGTCGCAGCACCCGTCTTTGAGCCCGGCCATGTCTGGCTTGCCGGCGCAGGCCCCGGCCACCCGCGTTACCTGACGCTGGAAGTCGCCGACGCGCTTCGCAAGGCTGACGTCATCGTCCATGACGCGTTGGTCTCCGAGGGTGTCCTTTCCCTCGCGGCAGACGCCGAGCTGATCTTCGTTGGAAAGCGCGGCGGAAAACCCTCCGCCGCCCAGGACGACATTACCGGCCTCTTGATCGAACTCGCCCGCAAGGGCAGGCGCGTCCTGCGGCTGAAGGGCGGCGATCCCTTCGTGTTCGGACGCGGCGGCGAGGAAGCGGAGGCGCTTGCCAGGGAAAACATCCCCTTCCGCATCCTGCCGGGCATGACCTCGGCGCTGGCGGCTCTCGCCTCCGCCAACATTCCCGCGACCATGCGGGGCATGAGCCGGGCGATCACGCTTGCGACCGGCCATGCAGCCGGCAGCCCAGGCGACCTGGACTGGAAGGCGCTTGCAAAAACCGGCGAACCGATCGTCGTCTACATGGGCGTCAGCACGATCGGCACGATCGCCAGGCTGCTGATCGAAGGCGGCCTGTCGCCGGAAACACCGGTCGCGGTGCTGATGGCGGCCACCACGCCGGATGAGCGCTCGCTGACCGCGACGCTGGCAACCGTCGAGGCGGAGGTCGTGCGCCAGAAATTTGCCGCTCCCGCGCTGATCGTCATCGGCCGGATCGTCTCCATGCAGGCCGTCCTGTCGGGTGACAAGCCGTGACGGCCCGCGCGCTTATCATCGGAGCACCGCGCTCCGGCTCCGGCAAGACCAGCGTCACGATCGGCCTGTTGCGCGCCTTTGCCCGCCGCGGCGTCAAGGTGCGCGGCATCAAGACCGGGCCGGACTATATCGATCCCGGTTTCCATGAGGCGGCGACGCATCTGCCGGGCCTTAACCTCGACAGCTGGGCGATGGCGCCGGACCTGCTCCGGCATCTCGCGCGCGGACAGGCGGAAGATGCGGAACTGCTTCTGATCGAAAGCGCCATGGGCCTGTTCGACGGCATCGTCAGCGAAAAAAACCGTTCCGGCGCTGCCTCGGATCTCGCCCGGCTGTTCCATCTGCCCGTGCTGCTGGTGCTGGATGTCTCCGGCCAGTCCCAGACGGCGGGCGCGATCGCCTACGGCTTTGCCCATTACGATCCGGGCGTGAAGATCGCCGCATGCATTCTCAACCGGGCCGGCAGCGAACGGCACAGCAAGCTCAGCGGCGATGCCATCCAGGCGGCAGGGATTCCTGTCGTCGGCACTGTCCTGCGCGATCCCTCGCTGATCCTGCCCGAACGGCATCTCGGCCTCGTTCAGGCAAGCGAACATCCGGAAATGGATGCGCATATCGAACGGCTGGCCGACGCCATGGAAGCCTCGCTCGACCTCGATGCGATCTATGCCGCTGCAAAGCCCTTCAATATTCCCGTCGGCTCGACGGAAAGATCACTGCGGCCGCCGGGCCAGCGCATCGCTCTGGCGCAGGACGCGGCATTCACCTTCCTCTATCCGCATCTGATGCGCGAATGGCGATCAGTCGGCGCTGAGATCGTTCCCTTCTCGCCACTGGCCGACCAGGCACCGCCGGCCGATTGCGACGTCTGCTGGCTGCCGGGCGGATATCCTGAACTGCACGCGGGAAAACTGGCGGGCGCCGAGAATTTCAAGACCGGCCTCGCGCGATTTGCCGAAACGAAACCAGTCCACGGCGAATGCGGTGGTTACATGGTGCTGGGCGAAACTCTGGAGGATGCCTATGGCGTGACGCACGCCATGACCGGGCTGCTATCCCACCGCACCAGTTTCGCCAAACGCAGGATGAACCTCGGCTACCGCCAGGCGGAACTTGCCAAGGATAGCCCGCTCGGCCGAAAGGGCGATACGATCCGTGGTCACGAATTCCACTATGCCAGCGTGGTTTCACCGGGTACCGACGCCGCCTTCGCGACGATCGCCGATGGCGGCGGCAAGCTGATCGGTCCGACGGGCGGCCGGCGAGGCCTGGTCAGCGGCGCCTTTTTCCATGCGATTGCCCGCGGCTAACCGGCAGCGGCCGAAAGCGCCCTCAGCGCAGCGACCGCGCGTTCCGCGTCTGCCGCCGGCACGAAGATGTGGTCGTGGTAATAGGCCGCCACCACATTGGCGCTGATGCCCTCCTTGGTCAGCCCTGTCGCCATCGCCGCGGTCATGCCGACGGCTTCCAGCGAGGAATGCACCATCATGGTGATGCAGCGAAGCGGTGCGCTCGAAGCGAGACCCGCGGTGTCGGCAGCTTCTTTCGGCAGGATGAGTGTCAGGCCTTCCGCCTCGAAAAACAGCCCGATGGGCTTCAGCGCCAGATAGTCGTGCAGGTTCTCGGACGGCATTGTCGCATAGACGAACTCCCCGTCAACGAGAACCGGTTCAAGGCTCGCAAGCAAGGTCGAAAGATCGGTGATACCGCTCATGAGCCCTCCAAGGTCGCCCCCAAATGGAGCTGTGGGCAAGGTTACGGCGGCGCGCCGCCACCGGCAAGCCGGATATCGCCTCCAAAAAATCGCATGGGCCGCAAATCCGCTTGCGCCTCTCTCTCGCGAACTTCTAGTCTGCATTGCTTGGGGGCTAGCTTCTCCTCAAACTCCTGGTTTCAAACAGCAAGGTGTTCCGGTGACGGATTTCGAAAAGACCCGCTCGCTCTTCTATCTGCCGGAAGGCGTGATCTATCTCGACGGCAATTCGCTCGGACCGCTGCCGCTCGCCGCGAAAGAGCGTGTTGGAAAATTGATGACCGACGAATGGGGAGAGCTGCTGATCAAGGGCTGGAACAAGGCCGGCTGGATGATGATGCCGCGCCGGATCGGCGACCGGGTGGCCAAGCTGATCGGCGCGGCGGAAGGCACGGTCGTCATGGGCGACACGCTGTCGATCAAGGTCTACCAGGCGCTCGCCTCCGCGCTCGAACTGGTGCCGGAGCGCAAGGTCGTGCTGTCGGACAGCGGCAACTTCCCCTCCGATCTTTATATGGCGCAGGGCCTGATCGGCTCGCTCGGCAAGGGCCATGAGCTGAAAGTCGTGGAGCCGGAAGAGGTCGAGGCCGCGATCGACGAAACCGTCGCCGTGGTCATGCTGACCGAGGTAGACTACCGCACCGGCCGGCTGCACGACATGAAGGCGCTGACCGAAAAGGCGCATGCCGTCGGCGCGATCACCGTCTGGGACCTTGCCCATACGGCCGGCGCCCTGCCGGTCGATCTCACCGGCGCCGATGCGGATTTCGCGGTCGGCTGCACCTACAAATACCTGAACGGCGGTCCCGGGGCGCCAGCCTTCATCTATGTCGCCCCGCGCCATGCCGATAAGGTCCGGCCGGCACTTTCCGGCTGGCTCGGCCACGAGCAGCCCTTCGCCTTCGATCTCGGCTACCGCCCGGGCGGCGGCATCGACCGCATGCGGGTCGGCACGCCGCCGATCATCGGGCTTGCCGCCCTCGACGCGGCGCTGGACGCCTGGGAGGGCGTCGACATGGCGGACCTGCGCCGTCAGTCGATAAAACTCTGCGATCTGTTCGTCGCGGAGGTCGAAAAGCGCTGCCCGATGCTGAAGCTCGGCTCGCCCCGCGACGGGACGAAGCGTGGCAGCCAGATTTCCTTCCTGCATGAAGAGGGATACGCGATCATGCAGGCCCTGATCGCTCGCGGCGTGATCGGCGACTTCCGCGCCCCGAACGCCATCCGCTTCGGTTTCACGCCGCTTTATATCGGCGAGCGCGAGGTATTGGGGGCGGTGGATATTCTCGAAGACATCATGAGCAATCGCCTGTGGGACACCGCCGAATACAAACGGCGGGCACTGGTGACCTGACCGGATGTCGGAAGAACGGCCCGCCCCGCCCCGCAAGCTGTCAAAAGTCGTGCCTTACCGGCTGGCACGCAGCAATTCGGAAATGGTCAAACTGGTCAGCCTGCTGTGCGAGGCCAATGGTTTCAAGCTGAATATCTGGCGGGTCATGTCCGCGATCGGCACTTACCGTTCGATTTCGCCGATGGAAATCGGCAAGCTCACCACCATCGACAAGGCGATGGTATCGCGCGCGATCCGCGAGCTCGTCGATCGCGGCCTGATCGACCGCCGCGCCGACGCACGGGATGCGCGATGGGCCCAGATCGAGCTGACGGCCGAAGGAACGGCAGTCTTCGAAAAGATGGCGGCCGGCATCGATGCGCTGGAAAAACATATGTTCGGCGATCTGCCGCCTGAAAAGACCGAAGCCTTCATGGAAATGCTCGAACTGATCGAACGACGGGCGCGATCGGCGCGCGATATCGTGGAATTGAACGGCAAAGCCGGGTTCACGCGGCTGCTGGGACGCGACTTCGAATAGAGACTTGGCGGCCGGCCGCGTTCGGGCCGGCCATCACAAGCTTTCCATAACCATTATCTGAATTGTTTACAAAGAAACAATCTCCATGTAAACAAATGGCAGGGCGGGAGGAGATCGCCCGCTTTTGTCCTGGGAGGATTCAATGAAGAACCGGTTTTTTGCGGGGATGGCGCCTGTTGCCGCCCTGTCCTTGTCCCTGTTTGCAAGTTCTGCGCTGGCCGACGTGACGATCGGCGTGACCATATCGTCGACCGGTCCGGGTGCGGCGCTCGGCATTCCGCTGAAGAATTCCGTCGAACTGTGGCCGACCGAAGTAGGCGGCGAAAAGCTGAAGGTCATCGTTCTCGACGACGCCGGCGACCCGTCCATCGCCACCACCAATGCCCGCCGTTTCGTCAACGACGACAAGGTCGACGTGATGGTCGGCTCGGCACTGACCCCCGCTTCGATCGCCGTCGCCGGCGTCGCGGCTGAAAGCAACACGCCGCATCTTGGATGCTCGCCGGTTCCGCCGAACATTTCCAAGGGCAAGTGGACCTTCATCATGCCGCAGGATGCCGGCCTGATCGCCAAGAACCTGTTTGCCAAGATGAAGGCCGACGGCGTCAAGACGGTTGGTTACATCGGCTTTTCGGACAGCTATGGCGACCTGTGGATGGGCCAGTTCAAGGCGATCGGCGAACAATATGGCCTGAAGGTCATTGCCGATGAGCGTTATGCCCGCCCGGACACCTCCGTTTCCGGCCAGGTGCTGAAACTCGTCGCAGCACGCCCGGATGCCGTCTTTGTCGGCGCCTCCGGCACCGGCGCCGCACTGCCGCAGATCGGCCTTCGCGAACGCGGCTTCACCGGCAAGATCTACCAGACCCATGGCGCCGTGACCTTCGACTTCCTGCGTATCGCCGGCAAGGCCGCCGATAACACGATCTTCGCCTCCGGCCCCGCCATGGCGCCGGAAGCCTTGCCGGATACGGCCGAAACCAAGCCGGAAGGCATGGCCTATGTCACGGCCTATGAAAAGAAGTTCGGCCCCGGCACCCGCACCCAGTTCGGTCCGCATATCAACGACGCCATGGCCATCCTCAAGAAGGCGATCCCGATCGCGCTGAAGAAGGCCAAGCCCGGCACGCCGGAATTCCGCGCCGCTCTGCGCGACGCGATCGAAACCGGCGGACCGTTCGCGGCAAGCCAGGGCGTCTTCAACTTCAAGGCCGACGATCATCTCGGCCTCGACGACCGCGCCGTCGTGTTGTTCACCGCCAAGAACGGCAAGTTCGAAATCACCAAGTAAGCAGCCGGTAAACCAGGCCCGGCGTTCGCGCCGGGCCTTTTTGCAGCGCCTTTTCGGTTATCGGGGGAAATTTCCTTGGACGCGATGATTGCGACCTTCCTGATCCAGGATGGCGTCACCAACGGTGCGATCTATGCGCTGCTTGGCCTGGCGCTGGTCCTGCTCTTCTCGGTCACGCGGGTGATCTTCATTCCCCAGGGCGAGTTCGTCGCCTATGGTGCGCTCACATTGGCGCTTCTCGACGGCGGCAAAGTCCCCGCCACCATATCGCTGCTCGTCTGTTTCGGCGCGATTGCTTTCCTGTTCGATCTCTGGAGCATGCGCCGCGGCGCCGATGCCCGCGCGTTTCTGCGCAGCGTCGCGCTTAACCTCGTGCTTCCCGGCGCCATCTACGGCATCACCGTCATGCTTGCGCCACTTGGCCTGCCATCCGTCGCCAAGGCGCTGCTCACCATCCTGATCATCACGCCCATGGGCGCCTACGTCTATCGTATCGCCTACCGGCCGCTCGCCGATGCCTCCGTGCTCGTCCTCTTGATCGCCTCGGTCGGGGTGCATCTCGCCATGATGGGCCTCGGCCTCGTTTTCTTCGGCGCCGAAGGCCTGCGCGCCAATCCGCTTGCGGACGACAACTTCAACATCGGCTCGCTGATGGTGAGCGCGCAGAGCCTCTGCATCTACGGCGCGACGATCGCCATCATCATCGGCCTCTACCTGTTCTTCGAGCGGACGCTGCTCGGCAAGGCGCTGCGCGCCACCGCCGTCAACCGGCTCGGCGCCCGGCTGGTCGGCGTACGCACCCACCTGACCGGCGTCACCGCCTTCACCCTGGCGGCCGCAATCGGCGCCGTTTCCGGCGTCCTGATCGGCCCGATCACCACGATCTATTACGACACCGGCTTCCTGATCGGCCTGAAAGGCTTCGTGGCAGCGATCATCGGCGGGCTCGCTAGCTTTCCGATCACCGCGATTGCCGCGATCGGCGTCGGCCTGGTCGAATCCTTCTCCTCCTTTTTCGCGAGCAGCTACAAGGAGGTCATCGTTTTCGGGCTCATCATTCCCGTCCTGATCTGGCTGTCGCTCAGCCATGGTTTCCATGAGGAGGAATGAGCGATGAAGATCGAGCGTTTGCTTCCCGGCCTCGCCGGCATCGTTTTCCTGGCGGTCATCCCTCTCCTGCCGGTGCCGCCCTTCTGGCTGACGATCCTCAACAATATCGGCCTCGCCTCGCTGGTGACGATCGGCCTCGTGCTCCTGACCGGCGTCGGTGGCCTCACCTCCTTCGGCCAGGCGGCCTTCTGCGGTTTCGGCGCCTATACGACGGCCGTGCTCAGCACGAATTACGGCGTGTCGCCATGGCTGACCCTGCCGCTGTCTCTGATCGTCGGCGCGGCGATCGCCCTGCCGCTCGGCCTGATCACCGTGCGCCTTTCCGGCCATTTCCTGCCGCTCGGCACCATCGCCTGGGGCCTGGCCCTCTACTATCTGTTCGGCAAGATCGACCTTCTCGGCCGTTATGACGGCATTTCCGGTATCCCACCGGTTGAAGTCGCCGGCTATCGTTTCCTGAGCGACGGGTCGATCTATTACCTCATCTGGTTCTTCGTGATCGCGGTGGCGATCGGCGCGAAAAACCTGCTCGACTCGCGGATCGGCCGCGGCATCCGGGCGCTGCGCGGCGGCGGGCAGGCGGCCGAGGCCTTTGGCGTCAACATCGTCCGCGCCAAGCTCACCGTCTTCGTCTTTGCCGGCGTGGTCGCAGCCCTTTCCGGCTGGCTCTATGCCCATATGCAACGCTCGGTGAACCCGACGCCGTTTGGCCTCAGCATGGGCATCGAATATCTGCTGATGGCCGTGGTCGGCGGTTCCGGCCATGTCTGGGGAGCGATCTTCGGCGCCAGCATCGTGCTTGTCCTGAAAGACCTGCTGCAGCGGTTCCTGCCGGATCTGGTCGGCACGACCGCCAATTTCGAGATGGTGGTTTTCGGCATCCTGCTGGTGGTGACCCTGCAGCTCGCCCGTGACGGTCTCTGGCCCTTTGTACTGAAACTCCTGCCGAAGCGGCGCGCGCGGCCTCTGCCCACCTCCGACGACAAGCTTGCCAAGCGAACCCTCGCGCCGGCTGGCTCGTCGCTCATCAAGGTGGAAAAGGCGCGAAAAGCCTTCGGCGGGTTGGTAGCGGTCAACGACGTCAGCTTCGAGGTCCGCGCCGGCCAGGTCGTCGGGCTGATCGGCCCGAACGGCGCCGGCAAGAGCACGACCTTCAACCTCATCACCGGCATCGCCTCGCTGACCAGCGGCTCGGTCTTCTACGAGGGCCGGCCGATGACCGGCGACAGTCCGCGCGAAGTCGCCAAACACGGCATCGCCCGCACCTTCCAGCACGCCAAGATCCTGCCGGACATGTCGGTGCTGGAAAACGTCGCGCTCGGCGCGCATCTGCGCGGCTCGGCCGGCGTCTTCAGGAGTTTTCTGCGGCTCGAACGGAAACAGGAGGCGACGCTGCTGGCCGAGGCCGCCTATCAGCTCGAACGCGTCGGGCTCGGCGCCTATCGCGACCGCCCGGCCGGCGATCTGGCACTCGGCCAGATCCGCATCCTCGAAATCGCTCGCGCCTTGTCGGCGGATCCGGCCGTGGTACTGCTGGACGAACCGGCGGCGGGCCTGCGTCACGGCGAAAAACAGGAGCTTGCGACCCTCTTGAAGAAACTGCGCGAGGAGGGCGTCAGCGTGCTGCTCGTCGAACACGACATGGGCTTCGTCATGGGCCTCGTCGATCATCTCGTGGTGCTCGATTTCGGCACCTTGATCGCCGAGGGCAAGCCGGCCGACGTTCGCAAACATCCGGCCGTCGTCGCCGCTTATCTCGGAGGTGTCGCATGAGCGGAAACCTGCTCGAACTCTCCGGCATCCACGTCTCCTACGGCCGCGCCGAGGTGCTGCACGGCATATCGCTGAGCATGAAGCCTGGCAGTATCGTCACCGTGATCGGCGCCAACGGTGCCGGCAAGTCGACGCTGCTCAACGCCATCATGGGCATCGTCCCTTCCTCCGGCTCGATCGTGTACGATGGTGGGCCGGTGCCGCGCTCGGTCGAGGGCCGTGTCGCTGCCGGCCTCTGCCTCGTGCCGGAAAAGCGCGAACTGTTCGCCACCATGTCGGTCGAGGACAATGTGGAGCTTGGCGGTTTTCTGCGCAGCGCCTCGGAGCGAACAGAGACACGCGAACAGGTCTATGCGCGCTTCCCGCGCCTCGCCGAACGCCGCAAGCAGCTTGCCGGCACGCTTTCGGGCGGGGAGCGGCAGATGCTGGCGCTCGCCCGCGCCTTGATGAGCCGGCCGCGCCTGCTGCTGCTCGACGAGCCGAGCCTCGGCCTCGCGCCGAGGATCGTCATGGACATCCTCAACATCGTTTCGGAGCTGCGCACGACCGGAGTGTCCATTCTGCTCGTCGAGCAGAATGCCCGGGCGGCCCTCGAAATTGCCGACGAGGGTTATCTGGTCGAACTTGGCGAGGTCCGTCTTTCCGGGCCTGCAAGCGAACTGGCGGTCAATCCGGCGCTGATGGAAAGCTATCTCGGGACGCATTCCTAACCGGAACGCCCAGCCGGACCCGCTCCGTCAGTCGAAGCTCTCGACGAGCTTCTGCCGAAATTCGTCCATGCGATAGACCGGCGTGGATGGCTGCGGGATCATGCCCTTCTCCCAGTTCCAGCCGTCGAGCCGCTTGAGGAGATCCGGATTGCCGGTGACGATATGCATCGGCACGTCCCGCGAAGCCCCTTCGCCGGTGACGATCGATGCCGGCTGGTGGTCGCCGAGCAGGATGAACAGCGTGTTCCTTCCATAGCGTGCCATGTAGGAGCCGAGCGTTTCGAGCGTGTAATCGATCGAGGTAAGGTATTGCGACCGGACGCGGTTCGGATCGGCCCAGACGACGGATGGCGGATCGCCACTTTCCGCCTGTGCGTTGAAAACCGTGCCGTCGCCGATCCGGTCCCAGTCGACCAGCGTCGGGAGCGGCGTCCAGGGCGCGTGGCTGGAGATCAGCGCCATTTCCGCCATGACCGGCTTGTGCCCCTCCGGCCGCTCCAGCCTCTCGAAGGCTTCGAGCGTGAACTGGTCCGGCATCGTCACCCAGTTGAAGGGTTTTCCGCGATAACCGAGCCCTGCGGCGGCATGGATGCTGTCATAACCGAAATAGCCGGCTTCCGGCCAGTCGAGCGTGATCGCCGGCATGACCGCCGTGGTGTGCCAGCCGGAAGAGCGGAAGAGGTTGTTGAGGCTTGTCCGCTCGCTGGTGATCATCCGGTCGTAGCGCCCCTGGTTGTCGACCCAGAGGCCGGAGAGCAGCGTGCCATGCGCCAGCCAGCTGATGCCGCCAACCGTCGGCGACGTGAGCCAGCCGCTGCGTGCCTCCAGCCCCGCCGCCTTGATCTCCTCCTCCACCGAGTTCAGCCGGTGGCTGATGCGCGCCGCATAACGCGGGTCCTCGATCGCGCTGCGGCCATAGGATTCGATGAAGACCAGGACGATATCCGTGCCGGCAAGCGCCGAGAAACGTTGGCCGGCGGCGACGGGATCCTGTTTCAACTCGTCCTCGAACCGGGTCAGGTCGGCAACCGCTTCCCTCACCATGGCAACGCGATTGACGAAATAGGAAGTGGCCTCCGCTTCGACCCCGAGACCGCGACGGTCGGGATCCTGGACTGCCAATGCCACAAGGCCTATCGACAGCACGACACCGCTGACCAGGGTGGCTTTGCGCCGGGCCTTACCCGAAAGGCGCCGGAAACCGCCAAGCGACCAATGGAGAACGGCGGTAACGGCCAGCCAGGCCAGAAAACCCGCGCAGATGATCCCGACCGCTTCCATGACGCCGACGGCACCACTCAGGAGATTCCAGCCGTCGGTCAGGATCTTGAGGTCGAGATAGGGATTGAACGGCCGTTGAAAGGCGGTGCCCGTGCCGATGTCGGCAAGCTTCAGGAACAGCATCGCTGCCAGCAGCAGCGTGACTGCGGAGCGCAAGATGGAAAAGCCGAAACCGGCGAGTATCGACGCGAGCAGAGCGACCCCGGCCACCTCGAGCGGAAACCTGAGCTCCGAAAAATCACTGAAATCGGACGGAAGGGCCAGAATTGCGGCGACGATTGTCAGCGCGATCGTGATCCTCAACACCGGCGATCCATTTGCCTTGCGCGGCAAGGTATGCCCTATTCTGACGGCGTCACTCTGGCGAAAAGGCCGAAACTCGTTCATGCGCTGCTATTCCTGCCAAACCTTCGGCGCCAAGACCTTCGCCCCATGCGTCTCCTGAAACTTATAGGCTTATCTGCAGCCCTCGCACTTCTCATTGCCGTGATCCTGCGCTTCGATCCCGAACGGATCGCCGCGGGCCTCGTCTCGGCCGAACCGGGTTATGTGGTCGCCGGGTTTCTTCTGGTGCAAGTTCAGATCGTTCTCTCCGCGCTCCGCTGGCGCTATACCGCCGCGCGGCTTGGCCAGCATCTGGGCATCGGCCAGGCAGTCGGCGACTACTATCTCGGAACCCTGCTCAACCAGCTTCTGCCGGGCGGCGTGGCTGGGGATGCGATACGCGCCGTCCGTAACCGGACTGAAGGCGAAGGCGGCTGGAAGATACCGGCGCAAGCGGTGTTCTTCGAGCGGATCGCCGGGCAAGGTGTCTTTTTCCTCATCGCCACCTTCGGCGTCATGCTGTGGCCGCTTCTGGGCGGAGCGATGATCCCTGAAGATCTGCGCCATCTTTTCACCGGTTTTGCGCTCGCCGTCGCAAGCCTCGCCTTTGTGTTTCTGCTGGCACTCTCTTTCCCGCCACGCCGCGCGCAACCTCGGCTCTCCCGAATGAAGGCCGCGATGGCGCAGGTCTTCCTCCGGGATCGGGCCTGGATCGCTCAGACGCTGCTCAGCATCGCCATCGTCGCAAGCTATATCGCGATGTTCATGCTCGCATCGGCGGCCGTCGGCGCGCCCTTGCCGGCGCTCGCAGCCGTCACCGCGATCCCGCTCTGTCTGCTGACGATGCTGATCCCCGCAACCATTGCCGGCTGGGGCGCCAGAGAAGCCGCGGCGGCGGCGCTCTGGCCGCTCATCGGTCATGCCGCGTCCGACGGCGTCGCCGCCAGCATCCTCTACGGCATCCTCGCACTTGTCGGCGCCGCACCCGGACTGGTGTTCATTCCGGCGGTATTTTCCCGCAGGCGGAAACGCTAAGCTTCAGGCCGCCAGCCGCGCATAGATATCGCCGGACGAGGTCTGCCCGGAAAGGCCGGAAAGCTCGCCGAGCATGACGTCGGCTCCAACCCATTCATCGTGGACGAACCGATGCCGCTCGCCCTCGACCCGGTTGAATCGATAGGGACCGAGTTGCCGTAAATGGCCGATCGCCTCTTCGGCGATTTCCATCGTCGCAGGAATGTATTCGAATGCGATCAGCGGGATGGGATGGTGCAGCCCGGCGATGATATCCGCCTCCGCGCCCTCCACGTCGATCTTGCAGAAGGCGGGCAGCCCGTATTCCCCGATCAGGGCATCGAGCGTCGTCATCTCCACCCGCTCGATCCGGTCCCAGGTGACGTTGCGGAAACCGGAAGTCTTGCCGACTTTGGATATCCAGGACGAGGAAATGCTGGTCACGGTCGGGTGGCGGCTGGAAATGTGCAGGTCGACACTGCCAGGCTCCCTGCCGACCGCCTTGCGTATCAGCGTCAAGTCCTCGCCCGCAAACGATCTGGCGATGAAATCCGCAAATACCGGCTGCGGCTCCAATGCGATGATCCTGGCGCCAAGCGACAGGAGCGTGCGGCTCCGGCTGCCGGCATGCGCGCCGACGTCGAAAACGAGCGCCCCCGGGCCGACAAGCCCCGCATAAAAGCGCTTCAGCGAAGAACGTCGCCACGGCTGCCCGTAATAGATCAGCAACGAACGCGTGAGCCCGAGCGAAGCGGAAAAATCAGGCCGCGGCATGATGTCTGCTCGCGTTCACGAGGAAGATCACATCCACGGCGAAGGAATAGGTGAGCAGGGCGAGCGCGGCAGCCGCAAGCAGGGTGGAAGCCGGCGAGGTAACGATCGGGAACAGCATCAGACAGAGCGCCACGCCCTGCACGACACAGATCGCCTTGCGGCGCATCGAATGCGGAAGATCGCCCTTCAGCGCCGGAAAGACCGCCTGCGCCGCCAGATAGGCATAACGCATCAGACCGATCAGCAGGACCCAAAACCCCGCCTTGCCGAGCAGCACGGCCGCGATCGACAGGAAAAGGATCAGCAACGCATCCACTTCCATGTCGAAACGCGCGCCGAACTGCGAGGCGGTACCGCTCTGCCGGGCGAGAAATCCATCGACTCCGTCCAGCGCCAGGGCGAAAGCGATCATGAAACCGAGCAGCCACAAGGCGCCCTCATCGAACCCGGTCCCGAACTGCGGCGAAGCCAGGACCAGCCCGCCCATGATGGCGGTCAGCGCCGCCCGGATCGTCGTCACGATGTTGGCAGCGCCGAAACGGGCATGTCCGTGGGTTCGCAGATTGCCGAGCGCGATGGCGGAAATCGCCGCATAGATGATGAAGGCGCAGCCAGCGGCCACCGTATCGATGCCGATCCGGTCGCCGAAGAAATGCATCGCGGCGACCAGGGAGGCGGCAACCGTCATGGTCACCGCATAGGCATCCAGGGAGAGCAGGCGGTGGGCCTTGCGCGCCGCACGGCCGTCCACCTGCCCGACATTCATCCAGTCAGCCATCGGATATGTTTTCCCCATCCCAAAGATGATGTGAAACATTCATGACGCTCTCCTCTCCAGGCATTACATGGAGAAGAGTACGAAAGGCAGCAAAGGTCGGATCCGCAAAAACCGCGTCAAATAAACGTGATAGCGATATCGCCCCCTCGCCGAACGACTCCCTTGTCGTCATCGTCGAAGCCTCTAGGTCTGGATTGTTATGGTGTGAAAGGTGTGACGCGTGACAAGGCGTGAGACGGCTCCGGATGCGGTGACGCAAAGGCACGGAAGAGCCCTCTGGATCGAGGAGACGGGGCGCTGTGCGCTTCGGCAGGAAAAGCTGCCGGCGGAATGCGCAGACGAGGTAGTCGTCCGCACGCTTTACAGCGGCATCAGCCGCGGCACCGAATCGCTGGTTTTCGCCGGACAGGTACCGGAAAGCGAATATGAGCGCATGCGCGCGCCGCATCAGGCCGGGCGGTTCCCCTTCCCGGTGAAATATGGCTATGCCGCCGTCGGCATTGTCGAAGAAGGGCCTGAACGCTTTGTCGGGAAAACGGTCTTCTGCCTCCATCCGCATCAGGACCGTTTTCGCGTGCCGGTCTCGGCCGTCCATCCGCTTCCGGACGGCTTGGCGCCGCACCGCGCCGTGCTGGCCGCCAATATGGAAACCGCCCTCAACATTACCTGGGATTCGGGCATCCAGCCGGGCGATCGGCTAACGGTGTTCGGCGCCGGCGTTGTCGGGCTTCTGGTCGCCTATCTCGCCTCACGGATCATCGGCACCGAAGTGGTGATTTCCGACATCGAACCGGAGCGCGCCGAAGCGGCAGAGGCTCTCGGCCTCCGTTTTTCCCTGACCGATGATGTGCCGCATGACTGCGACGTACTGATCAACGCGTCCGCTTCGGCGGATGCACTGGCGACGGCGCTCGACCACGCCGGTTTCGAAGCGCGGATCATCGAAGCGAGCTGGTATGGCGAAAGGCATGTGGAAATCCCGCTTGGGCATGCTTTCCATGCCAAGCGCCTCTCCATCATCAGCTCGCAGGTGGCCTCTCTGCCACCGGGAAGGCGCGCCCGATGGGACACCCGGCGGCGCATGGCCAAGGCGCTCCAGCTTCTTGCCGACGACCGGCTCGACCGCCTGATTTCGGGCGAGACGCCGTTCGAAACCCTCGCCGCCGATTATCCCGATATCATCGGCTCGGCCGCCACGCTCTGTCATCGCATCAGGTACTGAAGGAAATCCCGCATGTTCGCCGTCGAAGTCCGCGATCACATCATGATCGCGCATAGTTTGCCCCGCCCGGTTTTCGGCCCCGCCCAGGGCATGCACGGGGCAACCTTCGTGGTCGATGCCGCCTTCTTCACCAGCGATCTGGACGAAAACGGCCTTGCGGTGGATATCGGGCTTGCGAGCGACGTGCTGAAGGACGTGCTCGCGCCGCTCAACTACCAGAACCTCGACACGCTGGATATTTTCGCCGGCAAGGTGACGACCACGGAATTCCTCGCCAAGCATATCTTCGACGGCATCGCTGATGCCATCAGGAGTGGCCGGCTCGGCGATGGCGGTGCACGTATCCGCAAGCTTCGGGTGATGCTGCACGAATCCCACACCGCGCGCGGCTGGTTCGAGGCCGACCTGTGAACCGCGATCTTTATTTTGCCTATCCGGGCGATCTGGAAACCCGCACCGGCGGCTACGGCTACGACCGGCGCGTCATCGGAGCGCTTCGCGATCTCGGCTGGAATGTCGAACTGATTTCTCTCGGCGAAGGTTTTCCCAACCCGAGCACAGGGCAGCTCCACGAGGCTGGCCGGACGCTTTCCGAACTTGCGGACAACAGCCTCGTGCTGATCGACGGGCTGGCTTTCGGCGTGCTGGACGAATGGGCATGCCGGGAGGCCGATCGCCTGAAGATCATGGCCCTCGTGCATCATCCTCTGGCGCTGGAGACGGGGCTCAATGATAGGCGCCGGGAGGCCGTGGCCCTCCGGGAAAGGGCAGCATTGGCGCAAACCCGCGGTGTTGTCGTCACCTCGCATGCCACCGCCGCCGAACTCGCCGCAAACTATGCCGTCCTCGCCGAAAAGATCGCAGTCGCCATTCCCGGCATGGACCCCGCGCCGC
Source organism: Hyphomicrobiales bacterium (assembly GCA_900471605.1). Lineage (GTDB taxonomy): Bacteria > Pseudomonadota > Alphaproteobacteria > Rhizobiales > Rhizobiaceae > Neorhizobium. The sequence goes on from UCEY01000001.1 coordinate 66,230, forward strand.
TCGCCGTCGGCAGCGGCGAACCGCCCCTGATCCTCAGCATCGGCACGCTGACCCGCCGCAAGGGCCACGATGTCCTGATCGCCTCGCTCGAAAGGCTGCGAGATCTGCCATGGACCTGCCGCATCGTCGGCAGCAAGACGCTCGATCCCGGCGTGGCATCCGAAATCGAACAACAAGTCGCACGGTCCGGGCTCGGCGACCGCATCGAACTTGCCGGCCAGATCGACGACACGCGCTCGGAATTCGCCAAGGCCGATATCTTCGCGCTGGCGAGCCGTTATGAAGGCTATGGCATGGTGTTTGCCGAAGCGCTCGCCCAGGGCCTGCCGATCGTCGGCTGCGCGACAGGGGCCGTGCCGGACGTCGTGCCGGAAAGCGCCGGTTTCCTGGTGCCGCCAGACGATCCGGAAGCGTTTGCCGCCGCTCTGCAACGGCTGCTGGAGGAACACGATACCCGTATTTCCATGGCCGATGCCGCGGCGATCGCCGGTGCCAGGCTTCCTTCCTGGCGGGACACCGCGGTCATCATCTCCGACTTTCTGGAAAAAGTTCCATGAGCGGCTTCGACAAGGATTGGCTGGCGCTGCGCGAACCCGCGGATGTCCGGGCTCGCAACCAAGCCTTGCTGAAGGCCGCGATCGAAGCAGCCGAAAGCACATCGGCCACAGCCATCCTCGATATCGGCTGCGGCACCGGCTCGACCTTCCGCGCACTCTTGCCGAGACTTCGGAAGCCGGCTCACTTTCGCCTTTTCGATTATGACCCACGGCTGCTGGACGAGGCACAGCGCCTGCACGGCAATGCGGTCGAGATTATTCAGGGCGATCTTAACCAGATCGGAGCACTGCCGCTCGCCGATATCAGCCTTGTGACCGCCTCCGCGCTCTTCGACCTCTGTTCGAAAGAGTTCATTCGCCGCTTCGTCGCCCGTCTCTCGCAAACGGCCGCCAGCCTCTATGCGGCCCTGAACTACGATGGCCGCATGCGCTGGTCGAAGCCGCATCCGCTGGACGAGGCCGTCGTGGCGAACTTCAATGCCCACCAGCTGGGCGACAAGGGTTTCGGGTTTTCGCTGGGCCCCAGGGCATGGGAAACGCTGACTGCCTGCCTGAAAGAGGGCGGATATGCGACGACAACAGCCGAAAGCCCGTGGGTAATGACCGCAGACGACCGCGGCCTGCAGCTGTCATTCCTCGATGGCGTGGTGCGCGCAGTGTACGAATACGCTCAGCTCGACGAGAACGAGATCCGCGACTGGGCCGATTTCCGGCGCAAGATGGTTGGTCGGGACGGGAGCCTATGCGAGGTCGGCCATCAGGATATCCTGGCGATCCGCCGCGGGTGAGGCGGCTTCCTGCCGGATCTCGGAACGGAAATTGCAATCGAACACGATATCGGTGCCGATATTATAGACTTCGACGTCCGGACGGCGGGCTTCGGAAAGCCGGTCGATTGGTGAAAGCCGGATGCCGGCGGGACCCGAGCCGATGATGATGGGCGCTACCGACACATGCAGCCGATCAATCAGATGCGCGTCCACGAAACGGGAAATCGTGTTCGCGCCGCCTTCGACAAGCACGGTCGTCAGACCGCGCTCCGCGAGGGCTTCGAGAATAGCGCGCGGAGCAAGCCCCCCATCCGTGTGACGCGGCAGCCGAATGACTTCATGCCGGATACTGCCAGAGGGCACGTCATCCGCCTGCAGAACGAGCACGGGCATGCCGCCGTCATGCAGCATCTTCGCCCGCTCCGGCATGCGGCCATTGCAATCCACCACAACCCGCACGGGACTTTTGCCGCTGACGGCGCGAACCGAAAGGCTTGGATTGTCGGCGACAACCGTTCCGACGCCGACGATCACTGCATCCACGAGCGCCCTGCACCGGTGCAGATGCGCGATCCCGTCGCATCCCGACACATCCTGGGCGTCGCCGGTCGGTGTTGCAACGCGACCGTCGAGAGACTGGCCGACCTGCGCCAGAACCAGCGGCCTGTCCCGGATTGCGATCGGCCTGTAGAGCGCCAGGAAGGACGCATCGGCATCGGCGGGAAACGGGCTCGGGGACCCTTCACGAAGCGAAAGCAGATGCTGCCACAGCTCTTCGGTCATCCTCACTGATCGCATATCCGCCTCGTCCTTCGGCCGAAAAGGAAAAATGCCGGCCCCTGCGAAAAGTTCCTCGCGGCCATGTTCTCCCATAGCTGTCATACGGGCGGAAAATTCCACCAGATCGCCAGTCCGTCAATGGTCTCGCAAAAGACGGCGCCCATATCGCCGGGACAGGTTGCCTATCCCTAGCAAGCAATGGCCGGTGAGCAAATATCTCACTCTAAAGCCGGAGAATCGCGAAAAGGGAAATTTGCCGGTTAAAATTGCCACCCAAAATTGAATTCCTCTTGAAAGTACGAAAGCGGTGCTTTATGTTATCATACATGGCACAGACAACGCATACCTCGATTTTGCGCTACGAGCTTGCGCCGGACGCTCAGGCCAGGCAGGCCCTCGACGAGACCTTCGTCGCCTATGCCTCCATGCTTTCCATGCTGGAGGAATTGGCGGCGGAAAAGGGCGGCGCCAATCTCGTCACCCTGCATGAATTGGCCTATGAGACCGTGCGGGAACGCACCGGCCTGCCGGCACGCCTCGTCACGCTCGGCCTGCGGGATTTCGCCGCTCGCCGCGGCCGAATGTTGGGTCCCGAGCGGTTGCCGCTGGACGACAAGCTGTTCTCGATCAAAGGACCGGCGGACCTGACGGTCGCCACAGTACGAGGACGGGTCGCCATTCCTTTCGATGTCGCCGGTTATTCGCGCGGCACCCTGAATATTTTCTCAGCTCAACTGGTTGCCCACAACGGTGGTTATCAAATCCATATAGGCGTCAATACGCATGCGGACCGAACGGAGGAAAACATGACGATGAATGAAGGCATTCTGTCCCGGATGGGACGTCTGATCGCCGGCCTCGCCAATGCCGCTGTGGACAAGGCCGAAGGGGTCAACAAGATCGCGGTCGTCGAACAGGCCCTGCGGGAAATCGATGCCGCTGCGGACGAGGCGCGCACCGATATCGGCAAGGCTCGCGCCGAGGAATTTCGCATCCTCAGCCGCCGGGATGAAATTGCCGCCGACATGGGCATCCTCGACGAAAAGATCCGCGTCGCCGTCTCGGCCGATCGCGACGATCTCGCCAAAGCCGGCGTCGCGCGCCAGATCGACCTCGAATCGCAGCTCGCAGCGCTCGACAAGGCGCTGACCGATGCACGGGCGCACTTGAGCGAAGGCCAGCAGGCCCTGCAGGCTGTGCTCGCCACACGTCGGGAGGCCGAGGAAAGACTGGCCGACCTGAAACGCAGTCTTGAACGTTTTCCCGATGCAACGGCGCCGGGGCAGAAGCGCAGCCCGGTGGATGGCGCTGCCCGTGCCGCCTCGGCCGTGTCCCGGCTGACCGGCGTGCCTGCAGGAGACCGGAAAGCCAGCGCCGAACTGGACGAACTCGATCGCCTGCACCGCGAACAGGCGATCGAAGCGAGACTGGCGCAGTTCAAGACACGTCAGAACTGACGCCATGCAGCTGTTTCTGGCACCTGAATCTCTGCCCTTCGCCATCGCAGCCGTGATGCTGGCCGTCCTGACAGGACTGGAAATTGTCTGCCTTCTGGTTGGATTTTCGCTCGGCGAAATTATCGACAAGGCCTGGCCGGGCGATCACGGCGGTGTTTCGGGGCTGATGTCCTGGCTGAATATCGGCGGCGTTCCCGTTCTCATCCTGCTGATGCTGTTTCTCGGACTGTTCGCGATCAACGGCTTCGTCCTGCAATCGATCGCGCAGTTTGTCTGGTCGCCCCTGCCGGCACCCCTCGCCGCCGTCCCCGCTTTCGTCCTGGCGCTTCCCGAAGTGCGTTTTTTCAGCCGCCTCGTTGCGCGCATCGTTCCGCGCGACGAAACCTACGCGGTCGACCTGTCCGATTTCATCGGAAGAAGTGGTGAAGTCACGGTCGGGCCGCTCGACCAGGGCCTGCCGGGGCGCGTGCGCCTGAAGGACAGCCACGGAAACTGGCACGTGCTGCGGGCGCGTGCCGCCCGGAACGAGGCAGCGATCGCCATCGGCGCCCAGGTTCTCATCGTCGACCGCGCATCGAACATCTTCATTGCCATTCCCGCGCCGTCGGACACGCTGACGCCGCCAAACCCAAATTCCACGGAGCATCCATGATATACGATCTGCTGTTGCCGGCCGGCATTGGCATCATCCTCATTCTCGGCATCGGTTTCGTCCTCGCCTCGCTCTACACGCGGTCCAGCCGCGACGAGGCCTATGTGCGCACCGGCCTGGGCGGCCAGAAGGTGGTGCTCGACGGCGGTTCGGTCGTGCTGCCGATCTTCCACTCCATCGCCCGCGTCAATCTGAAGACGCTGAGGCTGGAGGTCCGGCGCGGCGAGGGGGACGCCCTGATCACCAAGGACCGCATGCGCGTCGATATCGGCGCGGAGTTCTATGTGCGCGTGAAGCCCGATGCATCCTCGATCGCACTGGCCGCCCAGACGCTCGGCGACCGCACCAACGACGCCGAACAGCTTCGCGTGCTGATCGAGGCCAAATTCGTCGACGGTCTGCGCTCGGTCGCCGCCACCATGACGCTGGATGCCCTGCAGGAACAGCGCATGGACTTCGTCAAGGCGGTGCAGGAAGCCGTCGGCGCCGATCTGCAATCCAACGGCCTGGAACTGGAATCGGTGTCGCTGACCCGCCTCGACCAGACCGACATCAAGCATTTCAATGCCAACAACTTCTTCGACGCCCATGGTCTGGCGGCACTGACCCGCATCACCGAAGGCCGCAAGAAGGAGCGCAACGAGATTGTCCGCGATACGGAAGTGGCGATCGCCCAGAAGGACCTGGAGGCACGCCAGCAGTCGCTGACCATCGAGCGTACCAAGCGCGAGGCGGAACTGAACCAGGAACGCGACGTCGCCAACAAGTCTGCCGCCACACGCGCGGAAACCGCCCAGCAGGAACAGGCGGCCAAGCGCGCCGAGGAGGAAGCACGCATCGCCGCCGAGCAGGCGATCGCCGAGCGCGAGGCGCTGGCCAAGCAGGCCCGCGAAACCGCCAACATCGACGCCACCCGGGCCGTCCAGCAGCGCGACACGGAGGCGCGCCGCGATCTGCAGATCGTCGCCCAGGAAAGCGCCATCGCGGTTTCCAACAAGAGCCGCGAAGAGTCGGAAGCCAAGGCAAGCGCGGAAAATGCGCGTGCGCTGGCGATCGCCGCCGAGGAAAAGGTGGCAACCGCCAAGGCCGTCGAAATCGCCGAGCGCGAACGCCAGATCGCCGTCATCGATGCCCGCAAGCGGGCCGAGACGGAAGCTACGGCCGTGACCGTCGGCGCGGAAGCCGAAAAACAGGCAGCCGTCGATCAGGCGGATGCGATCAAGACGCTGGCCATCGCCGAGGCGGACGCCGCCATCATCAAGGCCAAGGGTGTTCTGGAAACCGGCAAGGCGGCCGCTGAAAGCGAAACCCTGCTCAACGAGGCCCGCAACCGGCTGAGCCCGGCGATCATCGAATTCGAGATCCTGCGCGAACGCATTCGCATCATTCCGCAGGCACTTGCCGAAGCGGTCAAGCCGATCGAGAAGATTTCCGATATCCGGATCTTCGATACGGGCGGCATGCTCGGCCACGGCGCCGGCGGCGCAAGCGGTATCGGCATGGGCGAAGGCCTCGCCGGCCAGCTTCTCGCCTATCAGGCGAACAAGCCTATCCTTGACAAACTGCTCAAGGAAGCAGGCTTCGAAGGCGACAACGCCATATCGTCGCTGCTTGCCAATCTGCAGGCCGAGGGCCCGGTTGAGAAGCCGAAGGAGTAGTTGGTGGGGCACCGATCACCGCACTCCAGCGGTGATCGGTTTAATCCAGGTAATCTGGCTGCCACTCCCCCGCAATGAGACAATTGCCTCGGCAAGAGATCCGGGAGCCCTGCAAAGCGCTAAAAATCACTTCCAGGCGCCAGACTTTAATCTGCTTCATACGCAGGCGCGAATCGGACTGATCGTAATCCTGAATTCTGCTTCCGATTCGCTCGCCGCTACCGAACAAGGCGGGTATGTTCAGCGACATTCGGACCGGATATCCAGACTGCCTCCATGGCCCCGACCAATCTATCGCCTGATCGACAGGAACATCTGCCAATACCAATAGCGGAAGATATCGGAAAACTGGAGATATGGCGGAGAGGGTGGGATTCGAACCCACGATACGGTTGCCCGTATGCCGCATTTCGAGTGCGGTGCTTTCGACCACTCAGCCACCTCTCCGCTTAAAGATGTGTCGCGTTGGTCAGCGCGGGCGTTCTCATAGCGGGCAAAGATGAGGCTGGCAAGGGGCGAATAGCAAGTCTTTATATCCTTTCGCCTTGACAGTTTTTTGTCGCTCGCGTATGTCCGCACGCGATCAGGCGTGGAAAAGTGTCCATGCCTCTTTGTTTGTGCGGAAGTTGTTGGAACGACCGCATGAATTCACCGGCAGACAAGTTCAAAAGATCGTCTCTTTCGAAAATCCTGCTAGAGCCCGACTGATAAAAAGACGGCCGCCTTTCGAGGCAGAGCCGGAAACGGACATGAAAGGATAAAAAATGTTCGCAGTCATCAAGACCGGCGGTAAACAGTACCGCGTGGCAGCCAACGACGTGCTCACCATCGAAAAGCTGGAAGCCGAAGCTGGTTCAGTCGTAGAATTCAACGAAATCCTGGTCGTCGGCGTTGGTGCCGATGCCAAGTTCGGCGCGCCCTTCGTTCAGGGTGCGACGGTCAAGGCCGAAGTGGTCGAGCATAACCGCGGCAAGAAGGTCATCTCCTTCAAGAAGCGTCGCCGTCAGAATTCCAAGCGGATTCGCGGCCATCGCCAGCATCACACGGTTGTCCGCATCACGGACATCTTGGCTTAACAACGGGTTTCGAAGGGTAAAGGAGAACTCCAATGGCACATAAAAAAGCTGGCGGTTCCTCGCGCAACGGTCGCGATTCTCAGTCCAAGCGCCTTGGCGTGAAGAAGTTCGGCGGCGAAGCCGTCGTTGCGGGCAACATTATCGTGCGCCAGCGCGGCACGCAGTGGCATCCGGGCGCCAATGTCGGCCTCGGCAAGGACCACACCATTTTTGCGCTGACCGAAGGCAATGTGAACTACCGAACCAAGGCCAATGGTCGAGTGTTCGTGTCCGTAATGCCGAAAGCCGAAGCAGCAGAATAAAGCCGGCAAGCGTTTCAAGCAGCCGGTGTCACATCGACCCGGCTGAACGCCCAAAGGTTCAGTCAGAAAAAAGGGAAGATGGGACACCACCATCTTCCCTTTTTCTTTACCCCCAACAGGAGGACTGAACATGCAAGGCGAACTACTGAGGGCGAGCCAATCCCGGCCGCCAGAGGAACGGTCCCAGGACCGGCCAAGACCCGACCGGTCGAGAAGCGATTGCCCCGTCTTACTGTCGCAGAGACTTGTCCTGCGCATGCCCCACGAAGAAGACATCGACGCACTTGCCCATCTCGCCAACAATGCGAATATCGCGACCATGGTGTCGCGTATGCCGCATCCCTATACGGCTAAGGACGCAGCCGACTTTGTGCGACGCACGAAGGCCGGCGAGATTGGCAAATGCGTCTACGCCATCACGCGAGGTGACAACGGCGCCTTTCTCGGTTGCTGCGCGCTCGAACCGCAACAGGACGGAAGAACGCTCGAACTCGGCTATTGGCTGGGCGAACCCTATTGGAACAGGGGTTACGCCACGGAAGCCGCCCATGCCCTGATCGACATGGCCTTCCGCACCCGCAACAACATCGACCATATCGATGCCCGTTGCCGGGTCACGAACATCGCTTCGCGGCGGGTGATCCAGAAGTGCGGCTTCCAATTCCAGGGCACCGGCATGATCGATTGCCTGGCGCTTGGCGGCATGGTGGCGGTCGAATGGTTCCGGCTCGACCGCAAGACCTGGATGTCCTTGAGAAGCTGGGGAGAACTGCGATGAACGCCGCCGTTCTCCAGAAGACCGACACGACCGCGACGATGCCCGGCCCCTGCCCGGTCATCACCACGGAAAGGCTGGTGCTTCGCCCGCACAGGATCACCGACGCGACGGCGATTGCCGAATCGCTCGGCGATTTCAAGGTCAGCCGCATGTTGTCGCGGGTGCCGCAGCCCTATGATCGCCAGGACGCGCTGGACTGGCTGGTTCCACATGCGTCCGGCATCCTGCCGGACTGGACGCTGGCGATCACCACCGGCGACGACACCCATATCGGCGCCGTCTGCCTGGAGCCGAGACGCGGCCAATGGCGCCTTGGCTACTGGCTGAACCGGCTCTACTGGGACCGGGGTTATATGACGGAAGCGGTGGCCGGCACGCTGGAACGGTTCTTCCGGCGGATGCCGGAAGCGCAGGTGTTTTCCGGCGCCTTTGCGGACAATCTGGCCTCGCTGAACGTTCAGAAGAAGCTGGGCTTCACCATCGTCGATGCGAACCAGCTGTTCAGCATCTCCCGCAACCGCATGGTGCCGCATATCGAGACCATGCTCTTGCCGGAGGACTTCCGACGGCCCGCGCGACCGTGACGCCCAGATAACAAATATCCGGCGGAGGAAACTCCGCCGGCTCCTTACTCGACCTCGACCCAGAGCGGAAAATGGTCGGAACCAGGCGCCTCGTAGTCGATCCAGGCGTTTTTCAATCGCGGCACCAGTCCGGCATTCACGAAGCAATGATCGAGATGCATCTTCATCGGCCCGTCGCCCGGCGGCTTCGCCCAGGTATAACTCTCCGGCGTCAGCGATCCGAGGCGATCCAGCACGTCGACAGGTTCGTTGGCGCGCAGGGTACGACCGTAGTAACGGTCCCGCTGGCCTGCCATGGCGATATACTCGGTCGATTCCGGCTCCATATTGAAGTCGCCCATCAGCAAAAAGTCTTCCGGCAGCGGCAGCTCGGGAAATCCCTCTTCGGCGGCACCGGTCAGCGAACCGCCCTCGGAGGCGAAATTCACCACCCGTTCCTTCAGGAAGCGGATCTGGCGGAGCCGTTCGTCGGGAGAGACATGATCGAGGTGGACGGAATAGACCCTCAGCGGCCCGCCGGGCGCAACGATGACCGCTTCCAGCGCTCCGCGCTGCAGGTTGAGCATCTCGACGGTGCGGCTGCGCGGCAGGAGGAGATGTCGGGTGGCAAGGATCGGCCAGCGCGACAGGATCATGTTGCCGAACTGAAAGCGACGCTCGGCACTGCGGCCATTCTCGACGGAGACGTCGAGCAGCAGGTCGCAGGGCGCCCCATAAACATGGAAATGTTCCGGAAAGATATCCGAGAAACGGGCAACGAGATCCACATGGCCGTTCCTGGGAAAACCGCGCGTCACCTCCTGAAGCGCGATCACATCCGCACCCTCGATGCTGGCGGCGATGCGTTCGGGATCGAAGACGCCGTCCATGCCGATCCCGTATTGAATGTTATAGCTGACGAACTTCATGATATTCTTTGACCTCCGCCCCAACCGACGATATCGAAACCTCCATCGATATGCATTGAGTGCCCAACCTAAATGACAGGCCTCCCGACTAACACAAGACTGACGGTTGCAAGATGAAATTTCTCGACGAGGCAAAGGTCTATATCCGCTCCGGCGACGGCGGCGCGGGCGCGGTCTCGTTCCGGCGGGAAAAGTTCGTCGAGTTCGGCGGACCGGACGGCGGTGACGGCGGACGCGGCGGCGATGTCTGGGTGGAGGCCGTCAACGGTCTCAACACGCTGATCGACTTCCGCTTCCAGCAGCATTTCAAGGGCCAGACCGGCACCCATGGCATGGGCCGCAACCGCACCGGCGCCAATGGCGGCGACGTGACGTTGAAAGTGCCGGTCGGCACCCAGATCTTCGAGGAAGACAACGAAACCCTGATCATTGACCTGACCAGGGAAGGCCAGACCTTCCGGCTCGCCAAGGGCGGCAATGGCGGTTTCGGCAACACCCATTTCAAGAGTGCCACCAACCAGGCGCCGAACTGGGCCAATCCAGGCCTCGAAGGCGAGGAAAAGACCATCTGGCTGCGGCTGAAGCTGATCGCCGATGCCGGCCTCGTCGGCATGCCGAATGCCGGCAAGTCGACTTTCCTGGCGAGCGTCACCCGCGCCCGCCCGAAGATCGCCAATTATCCGTTCACGACGCTGCATCCCAATCTCGGCGTCGCGACGATCGACGGCCGGGAGTTCGTGCTTGCCGATATTCCGGGCCTGATCGAAGGCGCCCATGAGGGCGTCGGCATCGGCGACCGCTTCCTTGGCCATGTCGAGCGCACCCGCGTGCTGCTGCATCTGGTCTCGGCCGTCGAGGAAAAGGTCGGCAAGTCCTACAAGACGGTGAAACACGAGCTCGAAGCCTATGGCGGCGGGCTGATCGACAAACCGGTCATCGTGGCCTTGTCCCAGATCGACGTGCTCGACGACAAGGAACTGAAGAAAAAGGCCAAGGAGCTGGAAAAGGCCTGCGGCCAGACCCCGTTCCTGATCTCGGCGATCACCGGCAAGGGCATGACCGAGGTGCTGCGCGCGCTGCGCGACGTGATCGTCGAGTCGAGCGGCGTCAACGAAACCGCGCTGCCCGACCGCTCCACCCCCATCCGGGATTTCGATGAGGACGAGGGCGCATGACGGCAGTCCGCAAACCGCTCGCCAGCCATCGCCGTATCGTCATCAAGATCGGCTCGGCCTTGCTCGTCGACCGCAAGACGGGCCTGAAATCGCAATGGCTCGACGCCATCTGCGCCGATATCGCAGCATTGAAGGCGGGGGGCATCGACGTGCTCGTCGTGTCTTCCGGTGCGATCGCCATGGGACGCACCGTGCTCGACCTGCCCTCCGGTGCGCTGAAGCTCGAGGAAAGCCAGGCGGCGGCGGCCGTCGGCCAGATCGCGCTTGCCCGCGCCTGGTCCGAAAGCCTTTCGCGCGACGGCATCGTGGCAGGCCAGATCCTGCTGACGCTGGGCGACACGGAAGAGCGCCGCCGTTACCTCAACGCCCGCGCCACCATCAACCAACTTCTGAAGATCGGCGCCGTGCCGATCATCAACGAGAACGATACGGTCGCCACGACAGAAATCCGCTATGGCGACAACGACCGGCTGGCCGCCCGCGTCGCCACCATGACCAGCGCCGATCTTCTCGTCCTGCTGTCCGATATCGACGGCCTCTATACCGCCCCGCCGCATCTCGATCCGGAAGCGAAATTCCTGGAAACCGTCCCGGCGATCACGCCGGAGATCGAGGCCATGGCCGGCGGCGCGGCGTCCGAACTGTCGCGCGGCGGCATGCGCACCAAGATCGATGCCGGCAAGATCGCCACCGGCGCCGGCTGCGCCATGATCATCGCGTCTGGCAAGACAGACCATCCGTTGCGGGCCATCGAGCAAGGCACCCGCTCATCATGGTTCGCGCCCTCCGGCACGCCCGTGACCGCGCGAAAAACCTGGATTGCCGGGCAGCTCCAACCGGCCGGCGAACTTTTTGTCGATGAGGGCGCCGAAAACGCGCTCGGCACCGGCAAGAGCCTGCTGCCCGCCGGCGTGCGCCGCATCGAAGGCAATTTCCATCGCGGCGATACGGTCGCGATCGTCGGTCCCGACGGGCGTGAAATCGCCCGCGGCCTGGTGAGCTACGATGCCGAGGAAGCCCGGCAGATCACCGGGCGCAAGTCCGGCGAGATCGAGGCGATTCTCGGTTATGCCGGCCGCGCCGCCATGGTCCATCGCGACGACCTGGTGATGACCGGGCCGGCGAAGCGGAAAATCAAAAAAGAAGATCGCAAGGAGGATGCCGCCCATGCTTGATATGGTTGCGAAAACGGGCGATGTCGCAGCCCTGATGGGTGAGATCGGCCGGAACGCCAAATCGGCGGGCCGCCGGCTTGCGACGGCCTCGACCGAAGCGAAGAACAAGGCGTTGAACGCCATGGCGGATGCGATCCTTGCCGCAAAGGACAAGATCCTTGCGGCCAATGCGGCGGACCTGAAAGCGGTCGAGGGCAAGGGCCTGCTGCCGTCGTTCATCGATCGGCTGACGCTCACCGAGAAGTCGATTGCCGGCATGGCGCAGGCGCTGCGTGAGATCGCCGAATTCAAGGATCCGGTCGGCGAGGTCATCGCTGCCTGGGACCGTCCCAACGGACTGAAGATAGAACGCGTCCGCACGCCGCTCGGCGTCATCGGCGTCATCTATGAAAGCCGGCCGAACGTCACCGCCGATGCCGGTGCGCTCTGCCTCAAGGCCGGCAATGCCGTGATCCTGCGCGGCGGCTCGGACTCGGCCCAATCGTCGGAGGCGATCCACGATTGCCTCGTCGCCGGCCTGAAGGCTGCCGGGCTTCCCGAACATGCGATCCAGATCGTGCCGACCACCGACCGCGCCGCCGTCGGCGCCATGCTGTCGGGCCTGGACGGCGCTATCGACGTCATCGTGCCGCGCGGCGGCAAGAGCCTCGTCGCGCGGGTCCAGAACGAGGCGCGCGTGCCGGTTTTCGCCCATCTCGAAGGCCTCTGCCATATCTATGTGGATGCCTCGGCGGATCTGGAGATGGCGAAAAGGATCATCGTCAACGCAAAAATGCGCCGTACCGGCGTCTGTGGCGCGGCCGAGACCCTGCTGATCGACAGCGCCGGGATCGGCACGCATCTGATGCCTATCCTCGAGGCGCTGACCGAAGCTGGTTGCGAAATCCGCGCCTCGGCAGCCGTTCTCAAAGTGTTTCCTGGCTTCAAGCCTGCGACGGAAGAGGACTGGCGCACCGAATATCTCGACGCGGTGATCTCGGTCGCCATCGTCGACGGCATTTCCGGCGCCATCCGCCATATCAACACCTATTCCTCCAACCACACGGAAGCTGTCATCGCCGAGGATCCGGAGGTCGTGGCGCGTTTCTTCAACGAGCTCGATTCGGCGATCCTGCTGCACAATGCCTCCACCCAGTTCGCCGATGGCGGCGAGTTCGGCATGGGCGGCGAGATCGGCATTTCCACCGGCAAGATGCATGCGCGCGGCCCGGTCGGCGTCGAGCAGCTGACCTCGTTCAAATACCGGGTGCACGGCACCGGCCAGATCCGGCCCTGACCGCGCGTGACGGAAGAGACGATCGACCGCCAATATTTAGGTATGCCGCATGCCGAGCGGGGCATGGCCGTCGGCCTGTTCGGCGGTTCGTTCAATCCGCCCCATGACGGCCATCTCCTGGTCGCCGAGATCGCGCTCAGGCGCCTCGGCCTCGACCAGCTCTGGTGGATGGTGACCCCCGGCAATCCGCTGAAAAGCCGGTCCGAACTCGCTTCGCTCGACGACCGGCTGGCGATGAGCGAGAAGCTGATCGACGACCCGCGTATCAAGATCACCGCTTTCGAAAAGACGCTCGGCGGATCCTATACCGCCGATACGCTGGCCTTCGTGAAGGCCAAGAATCCGCTCGTGCATTTCGTCTGGGTCATGGGCGCCGACAGCCTGAAGACCTTCCACCACTGGCAGAAATGGCAGACGATCGCCTCCACGTTCCCGATCGCGGTCATCGACAGGCCGGGCGCGACATTGTCGTTCCTGTCGTCAAAAATGGCCCGGACCTTCGATTACGCCCGTGTTGACGAGGACGATGCCGGCACGCTCTGGAAGCGGCGCGCGCCGGCCTGGACCTTCATCCATGGCCCGCGCTCGGCGCTCAGTTCCACCGCGATCCGCGCCGCGAACGGGCAGAAATCCGATTAGCCGCCGGCTATGATGCCGCCGCCAGTGGTCTACATCTTTCTATCACCTTTTCGGGCGCTTACTTGAAAGATTAATAATTCGGTGCCACCTATATGTTAGCGGCCGAGTCAGAATCGGATTCGCACTAGTGCTTGTTGCTGTTACCTGGATGAAAGGACAAACCCTGACAACAGTACACGCCAAGGGAAGGACGACCTCCGTTCTCCCGCAGAGCCTGGAACGTGGCGCCGATGCCGCCGCCCGTGCTCTCGAACTGGTCCTCGCAAGCCTCGAGGACTCCAAAGCTGAAGATATCGTTACCATCAACATTGCTGGAAAATCAGCGCTCGGGGACTACATGGTCGTTGTCTCCGGACGATCGAACCGGCATGTCATGGCCATCAGCGATCACCTGATTTCCGACCTGAAGGACGATGGGCTGGGAACCGCCCGCGTCGAAGGGCAGGAGACCGGTGACTGGGTGCTCATTGACACCGGCGACATCATCGTCCACGTGTTCCGGCCGGAAATCCGCGCGTTCTACAATATCGAAAAGATGTGGGCGACGCCGGATATCGAGGAAGGCACGCTGCTGCACTGACGGGTTCGGGCACGCCCTGAACCGGTCGGACTGAGGTCGAAATCACGCGGCTGGGTGTGAACTCGCCGCAGGGTGAGGTTTTCGGCCCCAAAATCAACGGATCAGGACATGCGCATAAGCCTTTTCGCCGTGGGACGGCTGAAGACCGGACCGGAGAAGGATCTTGCGTCCCGATATCTCGACCGCTTCGCCAAGGCTGGCCCGGCGGTGGGTCTGGAATTGTCGAAACTGATCGAAATCCAGGAAAGCCGGGCGGCGAATGCCGATACCCGCAAGCGCGAAGAAGCCGGCGCGCTGGAAAAGGCGCTTCCCGAGGGCGCTGTTCTCATCCTTCTCGACGAACGGGGAAAAGCGCTCGACAGCGAGGCTTTCGCCGCAATGATCGGCCGATATCGCGACAACGGCAAACGCGACCTGATGCTGGCGATCGGCGGTGCCGACGGGCTGGATCCGGAGCTCCGCGACCGGGCCGACGCGGTGCTCAACCTCGGCTCGATGACCTGGCCGCATCAGCTTGTGCGCATCCTGATCGCCGAACAGCTCTACCGCGCCGTCACCATTCTCTCGGGTCACCCCTATCACAGAGCTTAAACGATCGTTTACCTTCAGACACGATGTTGTTTGTGGCCTCGTCGGGCAAATCAGCTTAGGCTTTCTCGATCCGGCGAATTGCGGAGCGGGAATGCGGACAATCAGGATCACATCGTACCGGCGGGCGCTGCTTCTGGCGGCGGGCCTCGGTTTCGCGCTGATCCCGCCCTTCCCTATATCCGACAACGCGCGTGCCCAGAACGCTGCCCCACCGGCGGCGCCCCAAACAACACCGGTCGATCCGACGGCCGACCTGCAGCGCCGGCGCAACGAAACCCGTGGCGAACTCGAAGTTCTGACCAAGAACATGAAGATTTCCAGCGACAGGGCCGCTGCGATCGAAAAGAACATCGCCGATATCAGAAAGAACAATGCGGATGTCCGCCAGGCGCTGATCGATTCCGCGACGCGCCGCAAAAGCCTGGAAACCAGGATTTCCGATAGCGAGAAGAAGATCACCGAGCTGAAGCTCAAGGAAGACGGTATCCGCAGCTCGCTGCGCGGTCGCCGGGCGGTGCTGGCGGAAGTGCTCGCGGCCCTGCAGCGCATGGGCCGCAATCCGCCGCCGGCGCTGCTGGTGACGCCCGACGATGCGCTCGCCTCGGTTCGAAGCGCGATCCTGCTCGGCGCCGTCGTTCCGGGCATGCGCCACGAGGCGGACAAGCTCGTCGCCGACCTTCAGTCGCTCGCCTCGTTGCAGGCGTCTGCGATGACCGAGAAGACGAACGTCTCCAGCACCATCGCCGCAAGCATCGAGGAAGACCGGCGCATGGACCTGCTGCTTGCCGAAAACGAAAAATTGAACAAGCGCAATGCGGCCGATCTTGACGCCGAACGCCGCCGCTCCGAGGAGCTTGCCGGCCGCGCGACCACGCTTGAGAACCTCATCCAGTCGTTCGAAGGCGAAATCGCCTCCGTGCGCGAAGCGATCGACCGGGCGCGTGCCGAGGAAGAGCGCCAGCGGATGATGTCCGATGCCGAGCGCGAGAAGGCGAAGCAACTCGCCCAAAGCGGCGTGCCCGACAAAAACCGTATTGCCCCCGCATACGCGTTTTCGAGTCTGAGGCAGAAACTGGAGCTTCCGGTTGCCGGTGACGTATTGCGTTGGTTCGGCGATGCCGATGGGACGGGGCATTCGGCGAGAGGCATAACTGTGGCTTCGAATGCGGGTGCCGTGGTGACGGCGCCGGCGGACGGCCTGGTGGTTTTCGCCGGATCCTTCCGGAGTTACGGACAGATGATCATCCTCAATGCCGGAGACGGATACCATCTGGTTCTGACCGGCATGGATGAGGTGAATGCGCGGCAAGGCAAGTTCGTCTTCGCAGGCGAACCC
Source organism: Hyphomicrobiales bacterium (assembly GCA_900471605.1). GTDB lineage: Bacteria > Pseudomonadota > Alphaproteobacteria > Rhizobiales > Rhizobiaceae > Neorhizobium. The sequence goes on from UCEY01000001.1 coordinate 82,524, forward strand.
ATTGCCGTGATGGGTGAGAAAAGAGTGGCAAGCGCAACCGCATTGGCGCTGGAAACAGATCGTCCAACGCTTTACATTGAATTCCGAAAAGATGGTACGCCGGTCGATTCCAAGCCGTGGTGGACCTCGAAAGAAACTGGAAGGGCACGAAATGATTCGTAGGGCTTCTCTTGTCATCGTCGGTGCACTCTTGGGTGCGACCGCGATGAGCGTGATTTATTCGGCGGGTGTGCCGGCGCAGGCCGCCGGCCCTTCGACCTACAGGGAGTTGTCGATCTTCGGCGACGTATTCGAACGGGTCCGCGCCCAGTATGTGACGCCGCCGGATGAAGAAAAGCTGGTCGAGAACGCCATCAACGGCATGCTGACCTCGCTCGACCCCCATTCGAGCTTCATGAATGCCAAGGATGCCGAAGACATGCGCACGCAGACGCGTGGCGAGTTCGGCGGCCTCGGCATCGAGGTGACGATGGAGAACGAGCTCGTCAAGGTCATCGCGCCGATCGACGATACGCCCGCCTCCAAGGCCGGCATTCTGGCAGGCGACTTCATTTCCGAGATCGACGGCGCCCCGGTGCGCGGTCTGAAGCTCGAAGAAGCCGTCGAGAAGATGCGCGGTGGCGTCAACACCCCGATCAAGCTGACGATCATTCGCCAGGGCGCCGATAAGCCGCTCGATATCACCGTTGTCCGCGACATCATCGCTGTTCGCGCCGTGAAGTCCCGCGTTGAGGGCGGCGATGTCGGTTATGTCCGTGTCATCTCCTTCACCGAAAAGACCTATGACGACCTCGAAAAGGCGATCAAGAAGATCAAGGCGGATGTCCCGGCCGACAAGCTGAAGGGCTACGTGCTCGATCTGCGCCTCAACCCGGGCGGTCTGCTCGACCAGGCGATCAACGTGTCCGACGCCTTCCTGGAACGCGGCGAAGTGGTGTCCACCCGCGGCCGCAATGCCGAAGAGACTCGCCGCTTCAACGCCGGCCCGGGCGACCTGACCGACGGCAAGCCGGTCATCGTGCTCGTCAACGGCGGCTCGGCTTCGGCTTCGGAAATCGTCGCCGGCGCGCTGCAGGATCTGCGCCGCGCCACGGTTCTCGGCACTCGGTCCTTCGGCAAGGGTTCGGTTCAGACGATCATCCCGCTCGGCGATGCCGGCGCGCTGCGTCTCACCACCGCGCTCTATTACACGCCGTCGGGCAAGTCGATCCAGGGCACCGGCATCCAGCCGGACATCAAGGTCGATCAGCCGCTGCCGCCGGAACTGCAGGGCAAGGTCAGGGCTGAGGGCGAATCGAGCCTGCGTGGCCACATCCAGGGTGCTGCCGAGACCGACGAAGGTTCCGGTTCTGCAGCCTACGTGCCGCCGGAAGCCAAGGACGACATCCAGCTCAACTACGCACTCGATCTCTTCCGCGGCGTGAAGAAGGATCCTTCCTTCCCGCCGAGCCCGGATAAGGCCGCCGCCGCCACGATCAAGAAGTAAGCTATCATCGGGCCGGCCAGCGTGACGCGTCGAGAAGACGCCGCGCTGGCCGGTTCTTCATATCTGCAGACAACGCACGGACTGGACCTTGGGCACCGATCTCCACGCACCGCTCGGACAGAACCGGCCGGCCGCTCGGCGACGAAACCGAAGGTTTTCCCTCGCAATCGTTTTTGCCTCTCTGGCGGTTGTCGGCATCCTCGGTTTGTCGCTGTATGCAATGCGCGGCGATGAAGCCTTGAGGCAGGTTGCTACCAACGTTCCGCCCGCTTCCAAACCCGAACAAGTCCAGCCTCCCGCAAAACCCGGCCAGAATCCCGCACAGCAGCAGGCGGGCATGCCCCGTTCCGATCCGAATTCCGGCGCCAATGTCGAGCGCACGCTGACCGACGATGGATCGGTCGTGACCAAGTACACGCCGCGCTCGCGCGACGGCAGCGGCCCCGTGATGATCGGCACCCAGCGGATCGGCCAGGACCCGCGTGTGGCCGCCCAGCCCAATGACGCGCTGCTGGAGGATTCGCCGCATGGCCGGCTCCCGATCGTGGGGCCTGGCGGGCAGCGCCCCATGGACCAATATGCGCGGCCCTGGTCCGGCGCCCGCGGAACCCGCATCGCGATCGTCGTCGGCGGTCTCGGCCTCAGCCAGACAGGCACCCAGCGCGCGATCCGCGACCTGCCGCCGTCGGTGACGCTGGCTTTCGCCGTCAGCGGCAACAGCCTGCAACGCTGGATGCAGGAAGCCCGCCGCGCCGGCCACGAAATCCTGATCCAGGTACCGTTCGAACCCTTCGATTACCCGGCCAACGATCCCGGGCCCGGCACCTTGCTGACCAAAATGTCGGCCAAGGACAATCTCGGCCGCCTCCATCAGGCCATGGGCGAGATCACCAACTATACCGGCGTCATGAACTATCTCGGTGGCCGCTACCTTTCCGATGCCGCGGCGCTGGAACCGGTTCTGCGCGACATTTCCAAACGCGGGCTGCTCTTCCTCGACGACGGAACATCCGCGCAGTCCAAGACCGCGGTCGTCGCCAAGGCGATCGAGGCACCGCATGCCTTCGGCGATCTGACGCTTGACGGACAACTGCAGAAGGATGCAATCCTCAAGAAGCTCGACGAACTGGAGCGCGTTGCCGGGCGCAAGGGCACGGCGATCGGCATTGCCTCGGCTTTCGACGAGAGCATCGATGCGATAAGGCAATGGAGCGAGGAAGTCTCGCAACGCGGTATCGAGATAGTCGGCGTCTCCTCGCTCGCCAGCGAAAGCGTCGGACCTTAATCAATCGGAGTTATCCATGAGCAAAAAAGGCGAACGTTCGGTCGTCGCGGAGGAACTTCCTTATCGCCCCTGCGTCGGCGTGATGGTCTTGAACCGGCAGGGCCTCGTCTGGGCCGGCCGGCGCATCACCGAGGGCAACAGCGAATATGACGGGTCGCCGCAGCTCTGGCAGATGCCGCAGGGCGGCATCGACAAAGGCGAGGAACCGCTTCCGGCGGCCTATCGCGAACTCTACGAGGAAACCGGGATGCGCTCCGTCACCTTGCTTGCCGAGGCGCCCGATTGGATCAACTACGACCTGCCCGCGCACCTGATCGGCATCGGGCTGAAGGGAAAATATCGAGGCCAGACGCAGCGCTGGTTCGCCTTCCGCTTTGACGGGGACGAAAGCGAGATCGCCATCAATCCGCCTCCTGGCGGACACGCGCCGGAATTCGATGCCTGGGAATGGAAGCCGATGGCCGACCTTCCCAGCCTGATCGTGCCCTTCAAGCGTGCTGTCTACGACCAGGTCGTGGCGGAGTTCAGGCACCTGGCCGAGACGGCGGCCGAACGGCTCTGAGCGGCCGCATGCCGTCGCCCAGCACCGAATTCGCTCACCTTGGCCATCAATGTTTATGAACTGAAATAAAAAGCCCCGGCGGAGTGGATGCTCCGCCGGGGCTTTCGCTTATCAGTTACCGACGTCACTCGGCGGAATCGGCAGATTCCGCGTTGAGGAGGCCGTAACGCTCCTCGCCGATTTTCGCCAGCAGATCGAGTTGGGTTTCGAGGAAGTCGATATGGCCTTCCTCGTCCATGAGAAGCTCTTCGAAGAGCTTCATCGAGACGTAGTCGCCGGCCGCATGACAGATATCGCGGGAGGCCTTGTAGGCCGTGCGGGCGTCATATTCGCCGGCAAGGTCGGCCTCCAGGACTTCCTTGACATTCTGGCCGATGCGCAAGGGGGCAACCGTCTGCAGGTTGGGATGGCCTTCGAGGAAGATGATGCGATCGATGAGACGATCGGCATGCTGCATTTCCTCGATCGACTCCGCCCGTTCCTTTTTCGCAAGCTTCTTGAAGCCCCAATCATCCAGCAGGCGATAATGCAGCCAGTACTGGTTGACGGCCCCTAGCTCGAGAAACAATGCCTCGTTAAGCCGCTCGATGACCTTTGAGTCGCCTTTCAATGTCCGCTCTCCTGTTTTCCTCATGGAATTGTCTCAAGCGGGACATATATACGACCACCTCGTCTTCCGTCGAGTGGTGCTGGGCGTGATATTCCTCGGTCGTGCGGATGATCAGGTCGACAACGTTGGGAAAGCAGCCGCAGCAGCGACCGCGTTTCGACATGGCATGATAAACCTTTGACGGAACGATGAGCTGCCAACAGTCTTCGTCAAGGAGCTGCGTGATGACGTCCCTGATTTCCCTGTCGGTGATGTAATTGCAACTGCAAACCAGCATTCTCGGTCGACCTGCCAAACATGACCTGTAACATCCTCTTTTTGCGAAAGCGGACAGGAGATGTCAAGAAAGAATCGACATATATGCGCCCCTTCTTATGGAGGCTGTTGCAATCCCTTCTTCTCCCTTCGTGTTATTACAGCAGCATTCAGTGGAAATTACGGCCTTTCGGCATGACACTCCCTGGTCCGGTTCCGTAGGAATCGTGGGCTACGGTTTCCTTCGCGCTCTCCCTGCCTGCTCCCTCCATTCCATTGGAGCGTCTTTTCTGCCGATGGTCGCCGCTGGACTGCAACACTTCATCAGAGCTGGCCGATACGCCGAACCGCCTTGCTTCCTTCTGCAGCAGCCCCAGCATCGGGGTGATATCCTCGATATGCTCGACCACCGTATGGATGACACCGCTCTGGCTTTGCAGCCTGCCATGGATCTTCACGAGGCGGGCGCCCATGACGACCGGGCGATATTTGTCGAATGTCTTTTTCCAGACGATTGCATTCGCGACACCGGTTTCGTCCTCCAAGGTCATGAAGATGACCCCCTTGGCAGAACCTGGACGCTGCCGCACGAGAACGAGCCCACCGATCGTCACCCTCTGCCCGTTCGGAACCGTCAGTAGATCGACACTGCGCTTGATCCCCATCTGCTTGAATTCTTCGCGAAGGAAGGAGACGGGATGTCCTTTCAATGAAAGCGACAGATATCGGTAGTCCTCGATCACCTCTTCGCCCGGCAGCATTCCGGGAAGCTTTGCTTTCGGCTCCGGCCGGAGATCCGCACCATCGGCGAGCTCGAACAAGGATCGGTTCTCCGCCGAATTCCTTGCATCCAGTCCCCGAACCGCCCAAAGCGCGTCACGGCGCGGTAGCCTCATGCCTTTGAAGGAATCGGTGAAAGCATCCGCATCCGCAAGACGCTCGATATCCGATTTACCGAGCCCCGACCGAAGCCAGAGATCATGGATGGACGTATATCCTTCCCCGCGATTGGCGATGAGCCTGTCAAGCACGTCATCTTCGGAAAGACCTTTGACCTGGCGGAAACCCAGGCGCACGGCATATTTCGTCTTGATGACATCGCGCATGGACTCGTGACGCCTGTCGATTGCGGTTCTATCGAACGGAGCTTCCTCAAGAGTGCAATCCCATTGCGACCTGTTGACATCAACGGGAAGAATTTTCACCCCATGCTCACGCGCATCGCGAATAAGCTGTGCCGGCGCATAAAACCCCATCGGTTGCGAATTCAGCATCGCCGCGCAGAAGACGTCCGGGTAATAGGCTTTGATCCAGGACGAAACGTAGACGAGCAGGGCAAACGAAGCCGCGTGGCTCTCCGGGAACCCATATTCGGCAAATCCTTCGATCTGGCTGAAACAGCTTTCAGCAAATTCCCTGGTGTAAATTCCTTTCTTAAGCATACCCCCCACAAAGTCGCGCCTAAATTCTTCGACACGTCCCGACCGTTTGAAAGTTGCCATCGACCGGCGAAGCTTGTCGGCCTTTTCAGGAGAAAAACCGGCCGCAGTAATGGCAATCTGCATTGCCTGCTCCTGGAAAAGCGGGACGCCAAGCGTCCTCTCCAATACGTCTTCAAGCTCGGGACTGGGATATTCGATAGGCTGATTTTTTCTGACAGCTTCCCGCCGCTTCAAATAGGGATGGACCATGTTTCCTTGAATAGGGCCTGGACGAACGATCGCGACTTCGACAACAAGATCATAAAATTCCCTTGGCCGAAGCCGTGGCAGCATGCTCATTTGAGCACGGCTCTCGATCTGGAACACCCCGATCGTATCAGCCCGGCAAATCATGTCGTAGACATCGTCCCGCTCGTCCTTTTGAAGCCTCTCCAGGGTCGCCTTATACTGGTAATGCACTTCCATGAGCTCGAACGCTCTCTTCAGGCAGGTCAGCATACCCAGGGCCAAAACGTCGATCTTCAAGAGCTTCAGCGTATCGAGATCATCCTTGTCCCATTCAATCATGTAACGGCCGGGCATGGCCGTCTTCATGATCGGGACGACTTCATCGAGACGGTCGCGCGTGATCAGAAAACCGCCGACATGCTGGGTGAGATGACGCGGAAACCCCATGAGCTCCTGGGCATGTGACATGACTTTTAATGTTGTGGCATCTTCCACATCAAGCCCAGCCGCTTTCGCATCCCGCTCCGAGAGAGCGTCTTCCGACCAACCCCAGACAAGGCTGGAAAGGGCGGCCTGTACATCCTCCGACAGGCCAAAAGCCTTGGCGACTTCACGCCCCGCCATCCGGGTCCGATAACTCGTGACTGCTGCTGTCAAGCCGGCATGGCGATAGCCGTAATGCTCATAGATATATTGGATGACCTCTTCGCGACGAGCATGTTCAAAATCGACATCGATATCAGGCGGTTCATTACGCTGTGTTGAAATGAACCGCGCGAAAAGTAATTTTGTCGTGGTTGGATCAACCTCGGTGATTCCCAGGCAATAACAGACCGTTGAATTGGCCGCCGACCCGCGCCCCTGACACAGGATCTTCAATACATCCCGAGCATGCCAAACGATGTGACGGACCGTCAAAAAATAGGGTTCGTATTGCATTTCCTTGATGAGACCCAGCTCATACCCGATTTGATCTAAAACGGTCTCAGGAATCTTCTGCGGATATCTGCGTCTTGCCCCCTCCCATGTCAGTCGTTCCAGGGTTTCCGACAAGGTTTCGCCTGGCACAGTTTCATCCGGATAATTATGCTCCAGCTCTTCAAGAGAGAATTTGAGCTGGCCGGCGAATTTCCAGGTGTTCGCGATTGCATCCGGGTATGCATGAAAAAGCCGCGCCATCTCGGTCGCCTGCTTGATGTAGCGTTCTCCATTCGGAGCCAGGCGAAAACCGGCCTCCTGAATTGTAACATGTACTCGAATGGCTGTTACGACATCCGATAGCGACCGCCGTTCGGGAAGATGGAAGAGCGGCTGGTTGGTTGCAATCAATGGCAAGCTGTTTCGAGAGGCGATCTGGGCAAATGCCGCGAAAACAAACCTGTCCCGCCCATCATAGGTAGGAGACAAGGCAAGATAGACGTCCTTTTTGAACTTGCTTCGATAAGCCCGGAGTTTTCCGCTCAGGTCTGCCAGATACGGGCCATCTTCCGCGCGGGAAAAATCCGGCACGACCGCAAGCATCATCTCGTCGCACCATTCCAGGAAGTCCCATTCCTCAAGAATGCAGGAGCCTTTTTCGGTCCTCAGATTTCCCCGGCTCAGGAGCCGACAGAGATTAGCCCAGCCTTGACGGTTCTTCGGATAGGCCAGGACATCCGGCGTATCGTCCGAGAAGACAAGTCGGGCTCCGGGATGGAAAGCACAGGGCCAGACAGCGTCTTCCTCATCCTCCTTTTTGCCCTGCTCCTGCTGCCGTTTATAAGTCTCCTTCATCTCACGGACTTGATTATGCGCCCGCACCACGCCTGCAACCGAATTGCGATCCGCGATCCCAAGACCGGAAAGTCCCAGAATACTGGCGGTCAGCACCATCTCCTCCGGTCGGGCTGCGCCTTCCAGGAAGGAAAAATTGCTTTTGGTGCCGATCTCGAAAAAAGCAGCAACGTCCGTCATGCGAAGATTCCATGGACGTGCCAGGTCGGCGGTTCATTCTTAGGGTTGTAGCGACCCTTTCTGAAAATCCAGAAGCGGCGGCCCACCTCGCTTTCGAGCCGGAAATAGTCTCGCTCCTCGGCGCTTTCCTTGTCGGCCCACCATTCCGGCGAAATACGTTCCGGACCTTCTGCGCGGATTACCTGGTGGACGGTACGGCGCCAGCGGAAGCGCTGGGGAGGTCCGTCCGGCACTTCCGCCGCAAAGGCTTCCATGAGTTCGGGATGCCGGAACAGCCGCAGGGGGCGATCGGCTTTCGGTGCAAAGGCAAAAACCTCCTCGGTCTTTTCCGGAGCGACTTGCACGGCAATGGCCGGAACGAAAATCTGGGCGCGTTCCGGCATATGGCTCTGGCGGAGTTCAGCCAGTTGCAGACAGTCCGCCCCCAATCGCGCCGAGACCCGATCGATAAAATCCGCCAGTGAAATTTTGCCATCGTCCTCGCCGGTGAAATCGCCCTGATCCGTCCTGAACGGATCGTGCTGCAGCACGTTGAGGCGCAAGAGTTCGAAACCGTATCCGGCATCAATATCGTCATAAATCGCGGTCAGACGCTCGGCAAACAGTGCGGAGATACGGTACGGATCGCGAAGCGGTCGTGATGCGCCGGCGGCGATGCGGAAAACCCGGCCGTCGACCCGGAACAGCACGAGTTCGAAAACCCGGCCGCCCACGCCGCGGGCCTCCAGCCCCGGTTTCAGGGAACCGGCGATCTGGCCGGTCAATTGAAGGATATGGTCTTCCGCCTGGACCGGCTCGGCAAGTTTTCGCTCGGCGGAGAGTGCCGCCACCGGCCGGCGAGGCGAAATGGCCTCCTCGTTCACACCCAAGGCCTGATCCAGGCGAAGCAGAAGCTGTTTTCCGAAACGGCGGGCGAGCGGTGCACGCGGCAGCGGCAGCAGGTCACCGATCCGCTTCAGCCCGAGCTTGTAGAGCGAGGCGATCGTTGCACCGTCGATCCTCAGGGCATTGACCGGCAGCGGCGCCAGAACCTCTCCCATCGGCCCCTCGGCAATCACCCCGCCCCGGCCGAAGCGACAGGCGGCCCAGGAAAGGCCGGGTGAGGAAGAAATCGCTCCCCTGACATCGAAGCCCATATGGAGAAGCTGGCCGAGCACCTCCTTGAGCAAGACGTGTTCGCCACCGAAGAGATGTGCGCAACCGGTAATATCCAAAAAGAGACCATCGCGTCCATCCAGCGCCACCAGCGGGGTATAACGGTCGCACCAGTCCGCAATTGCTTCGAGCAGAGCACGGTCGGCCGCTTCGTCCTCATCCACCACGTCGATCTTCGGGAACATCGCGCGTGCTTCCGCCAGACCCTGTCCGCGTTTAAGGCCGAGCCGCTCGGAAACCTCGTCCAGCGCCGTGAGCCGCATCGCGTTTTCGCGCCGCCCCGCACAGAGGATCGGCGGGTGCTCAGGACGCTCTTTCAAGCGCCACGACATCCCCCAGAGCCGGCGTGCGATCCTGTCGGTCGGCAGATGCGGGAAGACGAGTGCCAGGATGCGCTGGCCGCTTGCGGAAAGAGAAAGCCTCTCCTGCGTCTCGGGGAAGGGAAAATTGACGGTCATGGGGGTTCCAATCCAGAAGTAAGGACAGCGGAGCCGGGTTACGGCTCTTCTCCAGGGTGAGTCTGAAAACAGGATGACCGATACTGCCGCCAAACACGGATCCATCCGGAAGGTGCCGGTGAGCCGCCAGCGCCGGTTCGACAAGGAAGCGGAACGAGGCGCTGCTCGCCTCCTCCTCTCCCGCATGCCGCAGCAGGAAAAGCGGCCGCCCCGCCGCCTTTGCCCTGAGACCCAGCCTGCGGCTTTCGGTGAGCCCGAAATGCTTAGGGTTTCCCCGGATTTCGAGAATGGTGGCGACAAGAGCCCCGCTGGCCACCGCGGTCTCTGCAAGCCACAAGGCATCGTCCAGCTTGCGCGGCGAGGCGTAGAGAATATCCCGCGAGCTCAACCCGAACTGCCTGAGGCCGACGGAATAGAGAATACCGGCTTCCTGCCCGGAGACGACGTCGCCAATCCACAGAACCGGCGCTTCGCTCGGGTGCCTCGCTTTGAGGTGAGAGGCAAGCGAGAGAGCAAAACCGCTGGCTGCCCCGGCATCTCCCATCAGGAGCGAGCGGATTTCCGTGATGCCGTCGAGCGGCAGGCCACCTTCCAACGCGGTGTCCATCTGCATTATGCCGAATGGCAGACGCGGTTGATTACCTTTAACTTTCTGCCCTTCCGGATCGGCGGCCGAGTCAGCCTGTTGCGCCGCGGCAAGCGCCGGCAGGCACTTTCCTTCCAGTCTGGCGATCTGTTCGCGCAGGGCAAAAAGCGTCTCCTGCGCCGTGGCGTGCTCAGCCATGGCGTCAGCTCCATTCATACATGTTCTCTTTATGTTCTTATGGATTCCAGAGGTGCCCGAAAGAGTCAACAGCCAAATCCTGGGAATCTTTTCCTCGGATCCTAGGCCGATGATTCTTCACTCGAAAAATATCGTGGGAGGTACTATATGGGCCTGATCAGAAGGAGAGCCTATGGCCCGCATTGACCAGACCGACGATTGGCAGGATCGCCACGCGCCGACGATCAGCACGTTCGAGTCGCTGGCGATCGAAGCCTATGGTCATTTGCCGGAGGAATTCCGGGCTCTCACCACCAATCTGACGATCGAGATCGAGGATTTCCCGGACGACGACGTTTTCGAGGACATGGCGCTCGAGACGCCTTTCGACCTGCTCGGGCTTTTCGAGGGCCGCGGCATTTCCGAGCGTTTCAACATGGAAACGGGCGAATTGCCGAACCGCATCCGGCTTTATCGCCGGCCGATCCTCGATTACTGGGCGGAAAACGAGGAAACCCTGGGCGATATCATCACCCATGTGCTGATCCACGAGATCGGCCACCATTTCGGCCTCAGCGACGACGACATGGAGCGTATCGAGGCCAGCGCCGAGGAAGCAGCCCAGCGCTGATCCCGAACGCCGATCCACCGACTGCCGTTATTGCTCGCCGAGCTTCATTTCAGGATCGTAATCCTTACCGTGCACGGTTTTCGTCACCGCCTGACCGCATTGCATCTCGCCGGTCGTGGCGTTGAAGGCATAGGTCGGCGAACCGGACAGTTCCCAGCCCTTGTTCAGCGCCGCCGTCACCTTGTGGCAGAAGGAGGCATCGTCGGGACCGGTGAGGAAGCGATACAGTTTCATGGGGTTTTCTTTCGTTCCGCAATGATCCGGGCCTTGGCGGCAAGCTTTTCGGCCTCCACCAGATGCAGCCGTTCGACCATTTTGCCGCTCAGGTTGATGACGTTGAGATGTTGCGCCTGCGGTTCCGCAAAGGCGGCGATCACCGCTTTCGCCTCTTCCACGGCCAGGGGGTCCGGCCCGAAATACCGGTTGGCGGGTTCGATCTGGGCCGGATGGATCAGCATCTTGCCCGAAAAGCCCATGGCGCGGCCCTGCGCGCATTCCGCCTCGAAGGCTTCCGCATCCTTGAAATCGTTGAAGACGCTGTCGATCACGTCGATCCCATGGGCACGGCCGGCGAGCACGATCTGCATCAGCCATGGCACCAGATAGGTCCGGCCGGGCTGGGGCAGCACGCCCGTCTCCTTGCGCAGATCGTTGAGGCCGACCACGAAACATTGAAGCCGCTCGTCCACGGGGGCAATCGCCGACGCGTTCAGGACGCCTTTCGGCGTTTCGATCATCGCCCAGATGGCGAGACTGTCCGGAACTCCGGCCTCGGAAAGCATATCCGCCACCGCCTGGACCTGAGACATGTGCTCGACCTTGGGGATCAGCACCGCGTCGGGAGAGACCTCGGTTACCAGATCCATATCGGCCTTGCCGAACTCGGTTTCGAGCGGGTTGATGCGGATGATGGTTTCCCTGCCCCGGAGCGGATTTTCAGTAAACAGCCGACGCAGGTTGTCGCGGGCTTCGGCCTTCTTTTCCGGCGCAACGGAATCTTCGAGGTCGAAGATCACCATATCGCAATCCAGCCCCTGCACCTTTTCCAGCGCCCTCGTATTGCCGGCCGGCACGCTCAGGATCGAGCGACGAAGATGAACGGAGGAATAATTGATATCGGTCAAGGCGGTCATGGACGCTTTGTGCCAATCTTTTTGGTCTGCGGCAATACCGCACCGCGCAAAGCCCTTGCAAGACAGGGCGAAAGGCCCCACATTCTTCGATGAGAAAGGTATATACCATGCAAAACATCCGCGTATTCTTCGTCATCGTATCGGCCATTGCCGTGCTTGCCATGGCAGCGCTTCTGACCGCTTCACTGACCGTCGCCTTTGCCGGCATCCTTGCGGTTCTGTCCATCGGGCGGGCGCTTTCGGCACGGCTGAAGCAGGTTCCGGTGCGGGCCAAGGCGAGCAAGCGGGAAATGCGCGTCTGGAACGACGGCCGCGGCACGATTATCGACCTTTGATGCTTTCGAAGCGGTAATTAAGACCAAATGCGCCGGTTTCCGGCGCCTCGGCGTACCGGTTCACGCCAAACAGGCCTTCAAATCCGCGAGGATTTGCTTTATGGCAGCTTCCGCATATTAAGTCCCACGTGGAGGCAGATCATGGAAAAGTTCACCAAGCTCACCGGCGTTGCCGCGCCGCTTCCGGTCATCAATATCGACACGGACATGATCATCCCGAAGGATTATCTCAAGACCATCAAGCGTACCGGTCTCGGCAAAGGTCTCTTTTCGGAAGCCCGTTACAAGGACGACGGTTCGGAAAATCCCGATTTCGTGCTGAACAAGCCGGCTTACCGCAACGCCAAGATTCTGGTTGCAGGCGATAATTTTGGCTGCGGTTCTTCCCGCGAGCATGCCCCTTGGGCGCTGCTCGACTTTGGCATCCGCTGCGTGATCTCCACCAGCTTCGCGGACATCTTCTACAATAACTGTTTCAAGAACGGCATTCTGCCGATCGTGGTGAGCCCCGAAGACCTCGAAAAGCTGATGGACGACGCCGAACGCGGCTCGAACGCCATCCTCTCCATCGACCTCGAAGCCCAGGAAATCACCGGTCCGGATGGTGGCTCGGTCCATTTCGATATCGATCCGGGCCGCCGCCATATCCTGCTCGAAGGCCTTGACGACATTGCCTCGACGCTGAAGAGCGATGCCGCGATCAGCACTTTCGAAAACAAGAACCGAGCCGATCGCCCCTGGCTCTGATTTCCGGAGCATCGTGATGGTCAAGCGGATTTCCTCCGGATCGCCCTTCGAAGCGCGGATCGGCTATTCGCGCGCCGTGGTGGATCGCGACATGGTCTATGTCTCCGGCACGACCGGCTATGACTATGCCAAGATGGAAATGCCCGCCGACGCGGCCGCCCAGACGCGCAATACGCTCGCGACCATCGAGAAGGCACTGAAAGAGGCCGGCAGTGGCCTCCAGGACGTCGTGCGGGTGCGCTACTATCTTACGGACATGGCTGACTACGATGCCATCGTCCAGGTTCTCGGTGAAACCTTCTCCGAGATCCGGCCTGCTGCGACCATGGTCGTCTGCGGCCTCACCACGCCGGAAATGAAAATCGAGATCGAAGTGACTGCCCGCATCGGTGCCGGCAGTCCCTAAAGCCTTTTCCAGCCTCGTCCTTTGGCAGGCTCGGACGAGGTTTTGCCAGGCGCGGAGATCCCGCGCGGGAGGACGCGAGCCTGCGAAACCCGCAAGGACACCAAACGATATGGCAAAGAACCTCTTCCTCCTTCCCGGCGACGGCATCGGCCCCGAGGCCATGGGCGAAGTCCGCAAGATCATCGCCCATATGAACAGCGCCATGAAGGCCGATTTCATCCTCGACGAAGGCCTGGTCGGCGGCTGCGCCTACGACGCGCACGGCGCCGCCATTTCCGAAGAGGACATGGCCAAGGCGATGGCTGCTGACGCCGTGCTTTTCGGCGCCGTCGGCGGTCCGAAATGGGATGACGTTCCTTACGAGGTGCGCCCGGAAGCCGGCCTGCTGCGCCTGCGCAAGGACATGGAACTGTTCGCCAACCTGCGTCCCGCCATCTGCTATCCGGCGCTTGCTTCCGCTTCCTCGCTGAAGCCGGAACTGGTTGAAGGCCTCGACATCCTGATCATTCGCGAACTGACCGGCGGTGTCTATTTCGGCGAGCCGAAGACGATTACCGACCTCGGCAACGGCCAGAAGCGCGCCATCGACACGCAGGTCTATGACACCTACGAAATCGAGCGTATCGCCGGTGTCGCCTTCGAAATGGCGCGCACCCGCAAGAATACCGTCTGCTCGATGGAAAAGCGCAACGTCATGAAGTCCGGCGTGCTGTGGAACCAGGTCGTGACGGCGACGCACAAGGAAAAGTATTCCGACGTCAAGCTGGAACACATGCTGGCAGATGCCGGCGGCATGCAGCTCGTGCGGGCCCCAAAACAGTTCGACGTGATCGTCACCGACAACCTGTTCGGCGACATGCTCTCCGACGTCGCGGCCATGCTGACCGGCTCGCTCGGCATGCTGCCTTCCGCCTCGCTCGGCGCGCCCGACGCCAAGACCGGCAAACGCAAGGCGCTTTACGAGCCGGTGCACGGTTCGGCGCCTGATATCGCCGGCACCGGCGTTGCCAATCCGATCGCCATGATCGCTTCGTTCGCCATGTGCCTGCGTTATTCCTTCAACATGGTCACGGAAGCCGACAACCTTGAAAAGGCGATCGCCAACGTGCTGGATCAGGGTATCCGCACCGGCGACATCATGGCCGAAGGCGCCCGCAAGGTCGGCACCGCAGAAATGGGCGATGCGATCCTCAAGGAATTCGTCAGCCTTTCCGCCTGACACACCGATCGGTGCCTTTCCGCCGCAGGGCGAAAAGGCACCTCGGCATTTGGCGTTCGGCATCCTGCTACCCATATCGCGAAATCTATGGGAAGAAGCGGCGCGGGATCGGTCCCGCGCCACGGATAAAGGCCGATGAAACGGACAATCGAAAAACTGAAACATCGGCGGTATCGCCATCCATCCGGCCCACCGGCTCCGCGCTGGCTGTCTTTTGCGCTGGTCACGATCAACCTGATCCTGATCGCCTTCTTCCTGCTCGATGCGCCGGTCGGTTCATATGCCGCCCATACGCCCAACCTACTTCTGCCGATCGGCAAGGCGATCACCGATTTCGGTACGTCCGGCTGGATCCTGTTTGGGGCGGCGATCCTCTTTTTCGAAGCGCTTGCCGTCACCCGGTTGGCACAAAGCCTGAAAGCCCGCTTCCAGGCGATGCTGGTCAGCCATATCGCGATCTACATCTTTGTGGCCGTCGCCGGGTCGGGCCTTCTCGTCAATCTGCTGAAGCGCATCATCGGGCGCGCGCGCCCCGGTCTTTACGAACAATGGGGCTTTCACGGCTTCAATCCGTTTTCCGGCTCCCGGTTCGAGAGCTTCCCTTCGGGCCACGCGACCACGGTCGGTGCCTTCCTGATGGCACTGGCGCTGCTTGCGCCGCGCTACCGCCTGTTCTTTCTGATCATGAGCCTCTGGCTCGGTTTTTCCCGGGTCATCGTCGGAGCCCATTATCCGAGCGACGTGATTGCAGGCCTCTCCTTCGGCGCCTGGTTCTCGGTGATCATGGCAATCGTCTTTTCCCGTTACGGGCTGCTCTTCCGGCAGGAACCGGACGGTTGGCCGGTTCTGCGCCGGCCCATCCCTTTCCTTTTGCGCCCCGACCGGACGAGCATGCCATTCCCGCCCCGCGGCGTGCCGCCGAAGCGAGAGGCCGAAAAGGCCGAATGACCAGGCCAGCGAAAAGCCCGGCGAAGTGAACTTCGCCGGGCTTTTTTGTTTGACGGGATTCTCCAGGAACCCCGGGGCAGGGAACCAAATCTTCCCGCTTACTCGGCGTGGATGTCCCGATCCTTGGTTTCCGGAAGGAACAGGACGCCGATGACCAGCGTGATTGCCGCGAAGACGATCGGATACCACAGGCCGTAGTAGATATTGCCGGCGGCCGCGCTCATCGCGAAGGCCGTTGCCGGAAGCAGACCGCCGAACCAGCCGTTGCCGATGTGATAGGGCAGCGACATGCCGGTATAGCGGATGCGGGTCGGGAAGAGTTCGACCAGCAGGGCGGCGATCGGGCCGTAGACCATCGTCACATAGAGTACCAGGACGAACAGGATGGCGATCGTGCCGATCCAGTTCACACGGGCCGGATCGGCGGACATCGTGAACGCACCGCCCTTGGCGATCGTATAGACCGGCATGTCGGTGACGCCCTTCGCTTCGTCTGCGGTGAGCAGCTTCTGGCTGACGAGGTCGGCCGCAGGAACGGACGTCTTTTCGCCGCCGCGAACGGAAGCGGCATTGAGAGCGAGTTCCGGATTGGCGGCGATGAAGGCATCGAGCTTGGAATCCGCCACCTTGATCGCACCGCGGGTCAGCGGATAACCGGCATCGTGAAGTGCGACGTTGACGCCCTTTTCGAAGGCGCGCTGCTTGGCGGCGGCATCGGCGCCGGCGGCGACCGCGTCATAGCTGGTGATGCTCTTGCCAGCGATCTTCACCGTAGCCGGCTGGCCGGCGGGACCTACGACCACTTCGTAAGGCACCGAGTTGCGGGTGAGGAACGACGTGGCGATATCGCAGGAGCTGGTGAACTTCGACGTACCGGTCGGGTTGAACTGGAATTTGCAGTCCGCCGGGTCGGCCGTGACCGTCGCCTTGATCGTCGCCTGGGCTTCGGCAAGTGCGGGGTTCGCCATCGAGGTCATTGCCTTGAAGAGCGGGAAATACGTCACGGCGGCGATCAGCAGGCCCGCCATGATGATCGGCTTGCGGCCGATCTTGTCCGAAAGGCCACCGAAGATGACGAAGAACGGCGTGCCGAGGAAGAGCGCGATGGCGACCATGATGTTGGCCGACTGGAGATCGACCTTCAGCACGTTCTGCAGGAAGAACAGCGCGTAGAACTGGCCGCCGTACCAGACGACCGCCTGGCCCATCGTGGCGCCCAGAAGGGCGATGATGGCGATCTTGGCGTTGCGCCAGGTGCCGAAGGCTTCCGTCAGCGGAGCTTTGGAGCCCTTGCCTTCTTCCTTCATCTTCTTAAACGCCGGAGATTCGTTCATTTTCAGACGGATCCAGACGGAAACGCCGAGCAGAGCGACCGAGACGAGGAACGGGATGCGCCAGCCCCATGCCGCGAACGCAGTGGCACCCATGATCCACTGAACGAAGACGATGACGATCAGCGACAGGAACAGACCGAGCGTCGCGGTCGTCTGGATCCACGAGGTGAAATAACCGCGCCGCCCGTTTGGCGCATGTTCAGCCACGTAGGTCGCGGCACCGCCGTATTCGCCGCCGAGCGCGAGGCCCTGCAGGAGGCGCAGGATGATCAGGATGATCGGAGCTGCGATGCCGATCGTCGCGGCGCCCGGCAGGACGCCGACCAGGAAGGTCGACATGCCCATGATCAGGATGGTCATGAGGAAGGTATATTTGCGGCCGACGAGGTCGCCGAGGCGGCCGAAGACCAGCGCGCCGAAGGGGCGGACCAGGAAGCCGGCAGCAAACGCGAGCAGCGTGAAGATGTTGCGCGTCGCTTCCGGATACTGGGTAAAGTAGGTCGCGCCGATATAGGTCGCGAGCGAGCCGTAGAGATAAAAATCATACCATTCGAATACGGTGCCGAGCGAAGAAGCGAAGATGACCTTCTTCTCCTCCCGCGTCATCGGTGAGGCCTTTGTGCTCACCCCCGTTGCGACATTTGCCATTGTCGTCCTCCCTCAAGATGAAACTCGCGTGCCGGCTCCGGCCCGTTTCCCTCCTGGGCCGGATATGGCGACGCATTGTCGCAGATTGACAGAATTCAAGCGCCAAGAAGAGGGATGCTTTGGGATTATGACTTTCGTCTAATATCACGCTTGCCGTGCAGGACGGATGTTGCGGCGCGCAATGAGCGCAATGCAGCGCAGCACCTGCGTCAGCCATCGCTTGACTCGTTGCGAAAATCTTCTAAACAGCTTCGCGAACGGGAAAACACCCACATGCGCGCCTGCGAATTCAATCTCGCTGCCTCCGCACTGCCGGCTATGCAAGCCGCGCGGTGGATGTGTGTTTCCGCTTTCTCCAAAACCAAGGCCAAAACGACGACGAAAACCGTCTGACGTCTCTGGCCGCCGCTCTCTCCCCGGATGGCCGGGGACAAGGAATTCCGCGGACTTCAACCGCGGCTTCCCCCTCACCGGAAACGAGGAGAGACAGAAAGAGAGCAAAAAAATGGGTTTCAAGATCGCAGTCGCCGGTGCAACCGGCAATGTCGGCAGGGAAATGCTGACGATCCTTTCCGAGCGCGGCTTCCCGGTCGACGAAGTCGTGGCGCTGGCATCCGCCCGCAGCCAGGGGACCGAGGTTTCCTTCGGCGACCGGACGCTGAAGGTTTCCAACCTCGAAAACTATGATTTCTCCGACACCGATATCTGCCTGATGTCGGCCGGCGGCGAGGTTTCCAAGAAGTGGTCGCCGAAGATCGGTGCGCAGGGCTGCGTCGTCATCGACAACTCTTCCGCCTGGCGTTACGACCAGGACGTCCCGCTGATCGTTCCGGAAGTGAATCCCGATGCGGTCGCCGGCTTCGCCAAGCGCAACATCATCGCCAATCCGAATTGCTCGACCGCGCAGCTCGTCGTCGCCCTGAAGCCGCTGCACGACTTCGCCAAGATCAAGCGCGTCGTCGTCTCGACCTACCAGTCGGTTTCCGGCGCCGGCAAGGAAGGCATGGACGAGCTCTTCACCCAGACCCGCGCCGTCTTCGTCGCCGATCCGGTCGAATCGAAGAAGTTCACCAAGCGCATCGCCTTCAACGTCATCCCGCATATCGATAGCTTCATGGAAGACGGATATACGAAGGAAGAGTGGAAGGTTCTGGCCGAGACCAAGAAGATGCTCGACCCGAAGATCAAGGTGACCTGCACCGCGGTGCGCGTTCCGGTCTTCATCGGCCATTCGGAATCGGTCAACATCGAGTTCGAAAACGAGATCACTGCCGACCAGGCCCGCGATATCCTGCGCGAAGCCCCGGGCTGCCTCGTCATCGACAAGCATGAGAACGGCGGCTACATCACGCCTTACGAATGCGCCGGTGAGGACGCTACCTACATTTCCCGCATCCGCGAGGATGCGACGGTGGAAAACGGCCTCAACATGTGGGTCGTTTCCGACAACCTGCGCAAGGGCGCGGCACTCAATGCCATCCAGATCGCCGAGCTGCTCGTCAACCGTGGCCTGATCAAGCCGCGCAAGGTTGCTGCCTGATAAATAATAAATTTATTAAGCATGTTCCGATAGAAACCCCGTCAGAAATGGCGGGGTTTTTCTTAACGAATCACCTAAATCACGAACTATTCATGAACGGGTGAGTTGCGATTGTCTGCAACCGCCGCCATAAGGCCGAAACAAACACATTATCCGGACGCTTCCGGCTGAAGCGATCCGGCTCTCGGGACGGGTTTGACCGCATGAAGAAGACTTTGCTGGCAGGATTGATCGCAACCGGTTTCATGACCGCTAGTCCGGCTTTTGCCGCGCTCCAATGCGGCAACGATTCATCCGGCTTCGCCCGCTGGGTCGACGAATTCAAACGGGTGGCGCCTTCGAACGGCGTCAACCCATCCGTCGTCGAAAAGGCCTTCTCGAACGTCTCCTACAACCGCCCGACCATCAGCGCCGATCGCGGCCAGAAAAGCTTCAAGCTTTCCTTCGACGAGTTCATGAAGAAGCGCGGCGGGGCTGCCATCATCTCCCGCGGCAAGGGCATGAAGTCCGGCAATGCCGCCCTGTTCGCATCGATCGAGCGCCGCTTCGGCGTTCCGGCCGGCCCGATCATCGCGATCTGGGGCATGGAAACCGGTTTCGGCAGCTTCATGGGCGATCAGCATACCCTTTCCGCCGTGGCAACGCTCGCTTACGATTGCCGCCGCTCGGCCTATTTCACCGAGCAGCTCTATGCTGCCCTTCAGCTCGTCGACCGGGGTGACCTGAGCGTCACCGCCCGCGGCGCGGCCCATGGCGAAATCGGCCAGACCCAGTTCCTGCCGCTGAACGTCGTCCGTTACGGCGCCGATGGCGACGGCGACGGCCATATCGACATGGTCCGTTCGCGTGCCGACGCACTTGCCTCGACCGCCAACTTCCTGAAGGGACACGGCTGGAGGCCGGGCGCCGGTTACCAGCCGGGCCAGCCGAATTTCGTTGCCATCCAGGGCTGGAATGCGGCTACCGTCTACCAGCAGGCGATCGCTTATATGGGCGCCCAGATCGACGGCCAATAAGCCTCGTTCGTCGTGAAATCAGGCCGAGACCTGCTCGGCCTCGATCGGCGGTTCATCCAGGTTGGGACGGACGAAATCGCCCTTCCCGTCCATGATCCAGAGCTCGCCGGTCGAAATGTCGAACCAGGCGCCGTGAATGCCGAGTTTCCCCTCTTGGTCGTGTTTTCGAACAAAGGGAAACGTCTGCAGATTGGCGATCGAATTGCGGATCGAAACCCGCTCCAATGCCGTTTGGCGTTCGGCCTGCGTCATCAAGTCGTTGTTCTGGATCTGCTCGGCGGCGGGCCTGACCAGCCCCATCCACTTGCCGATGAAATCCCCCGGTGACAGCGGCTTCATGGAAGGATCGAGCGCCGCCTGGATGCCGCCGCAGCGGCCATGGCCCATCACCACGATATTGTCGATCTCAAGCACCTGAACGGCATATTCGATCGCCGCCGACGTGCCGTGGAACTGCCCGTCCGGCTCGTAGCGTGGCACCATGTTGGCGACGTTGCGCACCACGAACATTTCTCCGGGGCCGCAGTCGAAAATTGTCTCCGGCGCGGCACGGGAGTCGCAACAGGCAATCAGCAGCGTATGGGGCTTCTGCCCCTTGTCCGCCAGCACACGGTAGCGCTCACGCTCGTCAACATAGCGACCGCTCATGAAATTGCGGTAGCCCGCCAGAAGTCTGTCAGGAAAATCCGTCATGGAGCAACGATTATAGCGCCGCCGAGCGAAGATCAACGGCCATTGTGCATATGCGAAATTCCTATGCCCTCAACGCTTGGTCCTCTGCAGGGGGTGCACGAGCCGGCGCATCTGGACCATCGCCATGGGTGTGGAGAGGCTTGACGAGTCGGTCTCCAGCGTCAGCTCGTCGCCGCCGCGCTTGGCCGTGCGCGCAAGGATCTCGAAAACGCTCGCCGTTGCCAGCTGCAGCGCCTTTTCCTCGTCCATGCCGGCCAGGATGCGCCCGAGGAACAGGGCGCCCAGAAGGTCGCCGAGCCCGTTCGGCGGATTGTCGATCAGCCGGTGTTCGGCCAGCAGTGCATGTTTGCCGGTCAGGTAGAGATTGCCGGTGCCACCCGCCATCATCGGCACCGCCGAGGTCACCAGGATGCGCGGTGGCCCGAGCGCGATCGCGGCATCCATGATCTCGTTGTTGGTTTCGAGTGGCGCGCCGGAAAGCCAGGCGAGCTCGTAGCGGTTCGGGGTGGCGATCGTCGCCAGCGGAATGAGTTCGTCGCGGATCGCTTCCGCCGTCGGCTGCGGGATATAAAGCCCGCCGAGATCCCCCATCACCGGATCGCAGACATAGAGAAGGTCCGGGTTTTTCTCCTTCAGCGCCCGAACGAGCCGCGCCACCGAACGCGGCTGGGCGGCATTGCCGAAATAGCCGGTCAGCACCGCCTTCACTTCTCCCAGCCATGGCGCGCGAATAAGATCGTCTATAGCCTTGTCGAAATCTGATTCGGGAAAGGTCAGGCGGGTGGAAGGCCCGTGACCGGGATGCCAGGGGAGAACGACTGTCGGCATGGCCCAGACGGGAAATCCAAGCGTCTCGAGCGCGAAAACGGCGGCGCGATTGCCGACCGAGCCGCGCACGACATGGCTGGAGATGACGAGGACGGCACTGCTGGTATCCTGCATGAGATTGACTTCCGGCTATGATGGCCTGTTGATCGTTTCTTCGTCGCCGCATGTCAACAAGGCTTCACGGAAGAATGAAACGTGTAGTGCCGACTGACATGGATCAGCCACGTTGCCGCATGATGACACAAATCTATTTTATTCCGTCCGGGCACGGAAAAAGGGGAGAGGGACATGGCCGTCAGGCAGAATCCGAAACGGGAAAAACAGATCGAAAGCGCGCGCAAGATCGTTGCCGCGAGCAAGGGGCCGCATCTCGACCCCCTCATCCTGTTCGGCCGCGCCAGCACTGACGACCTCGAAAGCTATACGCCTGAGATGCTGGCGCTTTCCGCCAATCATGCGGCCGAACGGCTGATGGCCTGGACACGGGTCCGGGCCGACATCACGGTCCAACCGGTCGCCGGCGTTGAGCCGGACGGAATTCCGGTCTCGGTTCTGACCGTTGTCGACCGCAACATGCCTTTCCTGTTTGATTCGGTCATGGGCGAGGTGACGGCGACCCACCGCGACCTCACCATGGCCGTCCATCCGATCCTGGTCGTCGAACCGGGCAAGGAGCCGGTTCTGCGCTCCAACGAACAGCCCGGCAGCCCGGCCCATCATGTGAGCCTCATCCAGATCCACCTGTCGCCGCTCAACGAGGAACAGGCGGCTTCGCTCACCGAGCGCATCCGTTACATCCTCGACCAGGTGCACCTGTCGATCACCGACTGGGGCTCCATGCTGGAGGTCCTCGACGGCGCCGCCAAGCAGCTCAACAATTCGACAAGCCGCCGCAAGGCCGATCGCGACGAGGCGCTCGCCTTCCTGGACTGGCTGCGCGACGACAATTTCACCTTCCTCGGCATGCGCGAATACGTCTATTCCGGCAAGGGCGCCGAGGCCAAGGTGGAACGCGGCAAGGGCCGCGGTCTCGGCATCCTCTCCGATCCGGATGTGCTCGTGCTGCGCCAGGGCAAGGACGCGGTGACGACGACGCCGGAAATCCTCGAATTCCTCGACGGGCCCGATTTCCTGATCGTGACCAAGGCCAACGTGAAATCGGTCGTCCATCGCCGCGCCTATATGGACTATGTCGGCGTCAAGCGCTTCGACGAGAAGGGCGAAGTGGTCGGCGAACTGCGCGTCGTCGGCCTTTTCACGGCGACCGCCTATACCCATTCCGTTCGCGATATCCCGCTTCTGCGCGCAAAGGCCGGTCGGATCGAGGAGCATTTCGGCTTCGATCCCGACAGCCATTCCGGCCGCATGCTGGAAAACACGCTCGAATCCTATCCGCGCGACGACCTTTTCCAGATCGATACGGAACTGCTTGCCCGCTTCTGCGAGCAGATCATGGAACTCAGCGAGCGTCCGCGCGTCCGGGTCCTGCCGCGCATCGACCATTTCGACCGTTTCGTCTCGGTGATCGTCTACGTCCCCCGCGAGGATTACAATTCCCTCGTGCGCGAGAAAGTCGGCGACTACCTGACCAAGGTCTATGACGGCCACGTCTCCGCCTATTACCCCGCCTTCCCCGAGGGCGGCGTTGCCCGCGTCCACATGATCATCGGGCGCCGCAGCGGCAAGACGCCGAGGATCGCCCAGGCCAAGCTCGAGGAAGCGATCAGGCTCATCGCCACGCCTTGGGAGGAACGTTTCGCGGCGCTTGCGGAGGAGGGGCCGCGGCTCTCCGTCACCCAGGCCTTCCAGGAAGCCTTCTCGCCCGAGGAGACCTTCGCCGACCTGCCCGATATTGCCGCCTGCGCCGCCGGCGAAGCGATCCGCATCGCCTTCTATCGCCGTCCCGGCGACACGGCGAACACGGTGTCGTTGAAGATCTTCCACCGGGATCGGCATCTGTCGCTTTCCCGCCGCGTGCCGCTGCTCGAAAACCTCGGTTTTCACGCCGTCAGCGAGCAGACATTCGAGATCCAGGTCGGACCCGAGAATGACCGCAGGCTGGTCGTCCTTCACGACATGGAACTGCAGCTTGGCGACGGCCGCGAGGTTGACCTTTCCCGCGAGGGTCAGCTGCTGGAAGAGGCATTCCTCTCCGCCTTCGAAGGCCTGATCGACAATGACGGCTTCAACCGCCTCGTCCTGCTCGCTGGCCTCTCCGCCCGCGAAGTCACGGTGCTGCGTGCGTACTCCCGTTACCTGCGCCAGACCGGCATCGTCTATTCGCAGTCCTATATCGCCGATACGCTGGTCAAATACCCGGCCATCTCCGCCGCCATCTTCCGTCTTTTCCGCGACGGCTTCGATCCGAAGATCACTGAGAAGGCCCGCGTCAAGAAACTTACCGACCATCACGCCGAGATCGAGGAAGCGCTTGGCAACGTTCCCAATCTCGATGAGGACCGGACGCTTCGCCGCTTCGTCAACGCGGTCGATGCGACGCTCAGGACCAACTATTTCCAGCGCGATGAGAACGGCGCCCCCAACCGGATGTTCGCCTTCAAGCTCGATCCGAAGCTGCTGGACAGCCTGCCGGAACCCCGCCCCTTCCGTGAAATCTTCGTCTACGGCACCGAGGTCGAAGGCGTGCACCTGCGGTTCGGCAAAGTCGCCCGTGGCGGCCTGCGCTGGTCGGATCGCGGCGAGGACTACCGCACGGAAATCCTCGGCCTCGTGAAGGCACAGCAGGTCAAGAACGCCGTCATCGTGCCGGTTGGCGCCAAGGGCGGCTTCTTCCCGAAAATGCTGCCCCCGGCAAGCGCCCGCGACGCCTTCTTCAATGCCGGCAAGGAGGCCTACAAGACCTTCATCCGCACGCTTCTGTCGATCACCGACAATATCGTCGGCGCAGACATCGTCGGGCCGCCGGATACGATCCGTCTCGATGGCGACGATCCCTATTTTGTGGTGGCCGCCGACAAGGGCACCGCGACCTTCTCCGACACCGCCAACGGCCTCGCCCAGGAAGCCGGCTTCTGGCTGGACGACGCCTTTGCGTCAGGCGGTTCGGCCGGTTACGACCACAAGAAGATGGGCATCACCGCCCGCGGCGCCTGGGAAGCCGTGAAGCGGCATTTCCGCGAGAAGGACATCGATATCCAGACGACGCCGTTCACGGTCGCCGGCGTCGGCGACATGTCCGGCGACGTCTTCGGCAACGGCATGCTTTTGTCGCGCAAGATCCGCCTCATCGCCGCCTTCGACCACCGCGATATCGTCATCGACCCCGATCCGGACATCGAAAAGTCGTTCGCGGAACGTGAACGCATGTTCGCCCTGCCGCGCTCGAGCTGGCAGGATTACGACAAGTCGGTGCTTTCCGAAGGCGCGATGATCATTTCCCGCTCGGAAAAGTCGGTCAAGCTCACCAGGCAGGCCGCGGCAGCAATCGGTATCGACAAGACGACCGCAACGCCCTTCGAGATCATGACCGCGATCCTGAAGAGCCCCGTCGACCTTCTCTGGTTTGGCGGCATCGGCACCTATATCAAGGCGGCCTCCGAAACCGATACGGAAGTCGGCGACCGCGCCAATGATCCGATCCGCATCACGGCGGCGGAGGTGCGCGCCAGCGTCATCGGCGAAGGCGCCAATCTCGGCATGACCCAGAAGGGCCGCATCGCCTATTCGCTGAACGGCGGGCGCTGCAATTCCGACGCGATCGACAATTCGGCCGGCGTCAATTCCTCCGACGTCGAGGTCAATATCAAGATCGCTCTCAATCCGGCCATGCAGGACGGCCGCCTGACCCGAGACAAGCGCAACCAGCTTCTCGCTTCGATGACCGAGGAAGTCGGTCATCTCGTGCTGCGCAACAACTACCTGCAGCCGCTGTCGATCTCGCTGACCGAACGCAAGGGCGCCGGCAACCGCGAGGAACTGTCGCGGCTGATGTCCGTCTTGGAATCGCATGGCCAGCTCAACCGCAAGGTCGAAACCCTTCCCGACGATGCGGAACTTGCGGAGCGTTATGCCTCCGGCAGGCCGCTGACCCGACCGGAAATCGGCGTGCTGCTTTCCTATTCGAAGATCGTGCTCTTCGACGCCCTGATCGAGAGCAGCCTTCCGGACGATCCGTATTTCTCCGCCGTCCTGAAGGCCTACTTCCCGGCCAAGATGCAGAAGGCCTATGCGGCGGACATCCAGTCCCACCGCCTGCACCGCGAAATCGTCGCGACCGCGCTTGCCAACGAGGCGATCAACCGCGGCGGCCCGGGTTTCGTTCAGCAGATGAGCGACATGACCGGCGCCACTGCGGCAAATGTCGTCAAGGCCGCCTTCCTCGCCCGCGACGGCTTCGAGCTTCCCAAGCTCTGGGCCGAGATCGATGCATTGGACGGAAAGATCCCCGGCCAGCTGCAGAACGACCTCTACGCCCGCACCACCGGGACCTTCGCGGAAGCCACCCGCCTCATCCTGCAGACGCAGGTCGGCACCGGCGACATGGACGGCGCGATGAGCCGGCTGAAGGCCGCGATCAAGGGGCTGCGCTCGTCGCTCGCGGGCGGAGATTTCGTGGAAACCGCGGCACGCGCCGCGGAACTCGAAGCGCAGGGCATACCGGCATCGCTTGCCCGCGAAATCCTGCTGCTTTCCACACTCGTCCTGGTGCCGGAGATCATGCTGATCGCCGACCGGACCGGCGAGACCATGGCGCGCGCCACGGAAAGTTATTTCGCCGTCACCGAGACCTTCCGCGTCAACCGCCTGATCGGTGCGGGAGATCGGATCAGCACCTCGGAGCACTACGAAAGCCTGGCGCTATCCCGCAGCCTGCAGCAGCTCGCTTCGGCACGTCGCGATATCGTCATCGCCGCGCTGACGGCCCATCCGAAGGAGAAGAAGCCTCTGGAAGCCTGGGTCGGCGGCGATCGGATGCGGGTCAACCGCATCGGCGCCGAGCTGGTGACCTTGAGCGAAAGCGGCGAGCTGACGCTTCCGAAGATCACGGTCGCTGCCGGTCTCCTGAGCGACCTTGCGCATGGACGTGCGATGTAGGACAACGGGCCGAACTGGTTGCGCCGGGGGAAAAATGGCCGTTACTGATGTGGACGATGCGCCGGTGAAGACGAGCCGGCGCGGCATCTGGGGCTGGATGTTCTTCGACTGGGCGGCCCAGCCGTTTTTTACCGTCGTCACCACCTTCATCTTCGGCCCCTATTTCGTCTCCCGGCTGACGGAGGACCCCGTCTCGGCGCAGGCGGCCTGGAGCAACATGGCGACGATCTCGTCGCTGGTCATCGCCGTCTTCTCGCCGGTCCTCGGCTCGATCGCCGACCAGGCCGGCCCGCGGAAACCCTGGATCGCCTTTTTCGCGGTGATCAAGATCGCCTGCGTCTCCGCCCTCTGGTTCGCGGCACCCGGTTCGCCGATCATCTGGCCGATGATCTTCATGATCTTCGCGTCGATCGCCGCGGAATTTTCGACGGTCTTCAACGACTCCATGATGCCGCGGCTCGTCTCCAAGAAGGATGTCGGCCGGATTTCCAATGTCGCCTGGGGACTCGGTTATCTCGGTGGCATGATCGTGCTGATCGCCGTCGTGGCGCTGCTTGCCGCCAATCCCGAAAGCGGCAAAACCCTGATCGGCATCCCGCCGCTTTTCGGCCTCGACCCGCATCTGGGCGAAGACGCGCGCATTACCGGCCCGATCTCGGCGTTCTGGTATTTCCTCTTCATCCTGCCGATGTTCTTTTTCACGCCGGACGCCAGCAAGGGTCTGCCGCTCGGCGAAGCGGTCCGCTCGGGCATCCGCGAGCTCAGCGGCACGGTGCGCGAGCTGAAACAGCGCACCGGCATCACCCGGTTCCTGGTTGCCCGCATGCTGTATCAGGACGGTGTCAACGGCCTGCTGATCCTCGGCGGCACGTTCGCCGCAGGCATGTTCGGCTGGGCAACGATCGAGATCGGCATCTACGGCATCATCCTCAACGTCGTGGCAATTTTCGGCTGCATCGTCGCCGGCTGGCTGGATCGCCTGCTCGGCTCGAAGATCGTGGTGGTCATCAGCCTCGCCCTGCTGGTCGTCGCGACGCTCGGCATCATTTCCACCGGCCCGGGCTTCGTCTTTTTCGGCCTTCTGCCGCTTTCGGCGGAAGACGGCGGCGGCCTGTTCGGCACCGCCGCCGAAAAGGCCTATATCCTGTTCGGATTGCTGATCGGCATCGCCTTCGGCCCCGTTCAGGCCTCGTCCAGATCCTATCTCGCCCGCAGCGTCAACCTCTCGGAGGCCGGCCGATATTTCGGCATCTACGCGCTGTCCGGCCGGGCGACGAGCTTCCTCGCCACCCTGTTCTTCTCGCTCATGACCTATGCCAGCGGCTCCGCCCGGCTCGGCATGGCGACGCTGCTGATTTTCCTGGTCGCAGGGCTGGTGCTGCTGTTTGCGACGCCATATCCGGCGGACAGGAAGTAGGCGGGTAGCTATTCGGTTGGGATGTGGATCCTCGGGCTCGACCCGAGGATCCACGCGATACCCTCAGAGCGTAACATCCAGCAAAATCAGTGCCGGAAATGCCGCATCCCGGTAAACACCATCGCCACGCCATGTTCGTCAGCGGCGGCGATCACCTCGTCGTCGCGCATCGAGCCGCCCGGCTGGATGACCGCCGTGGCGCCGGCGGCGATCGCCGAAAGCAGGCCGTCGGCAAACGGGAAGAAGGCTTCCGAGGCAACGGCGGAGCCCTTGGTCATCGGTTCGGCCCAACCCATGGCCCTTGCCGCCTCTTCAGCCTTGATGCCGGCGATGCGGGCGGAATCGACGCGGCTCATCTGGCCGGCGCCGATGCCGGCCGTCTGGCCGTCCTTGGCATAAACGATCGCGTTGGACTTCACGTGCTTGGCGACCTTGAAAGCGAACTTCATGTCTTCCAGCTCGGTCGGCGTCGGCGCACGCTTAGTGACGACGCGAAGATCGATATCCTCGACCATGCCGTTGTCGCGGGTCTGGACCAGCAGGCCGCCCGAAACGGTCTTGGCCGTCAGGCCGCGAGAGCGCGGGTCCGGCAACCCGCCGGTCACCAGCAGGCGCAGGTTCTTCTTGGCGGCGATGATCGCCTGCGCCTCGTCGGACACTTCCGGCGCGATGATGACTTCGGTGAACAGCTTGACGATCTCCTCGGCCGTCTCGGCATCCAGAAGCTGGTTGACCGCGATGATGCCGCCGAAGGCCGAGGTGGAATCGCAGGCGAGCGCCCTGAGATAGGCGTCCTTCAGGCTCGGCCCGGTCGCCACGCCGCAGGGGTTGGCGTGCTTGATGATCGCGCAGGCGGGCGCCTTTTCCGGCGAGAACTCGGCGATCAGCTCGAAGGCGCCGTCGGTATCGTTGATATTGTTGTAGGAGAGCTGCTTGCCCTGCAGCAGCTTTGCCGTCGCCACGCCCGGGCGGTTTTCGCCGGTCACGTAGAAACCGGCGCTCTGGTGCGGGTTCTCGCCGTAGCGCATCTCTTCCTTGAGCACGCCGCCGATCGTCCGGTAGCGGGGGATCTCGATGTCGAGCGCTTCGGCAAACCAGTTGGAGATCGCCGTATCGTAGGCCGCCGTGCGGGCATAGGCCTTGGCGGCAAGCTTCTGGCGGAAGGCATACACCGTCTGCCCGTCATTCGAACGCAGCGCCTCGATCAGCGCCGGATAATCGGAAGGATCGGTGACGGTGGTCACATAGGCATGGTTCTTGGCGGATGCACGGATCATCGCCGGACCGCCGATATCGATATTCTCGACCGTCGTCGGATAATCGCCGCCCGCAGCGCGCACCTCTTCGAACGGGTAGAGGTTGATGACGGCGAGGTCGATGCCCTCGATGCGGTGTTCCTTCATGGCGGCGACGTGTTCCGCATCGTCGCGGATCGCCAGCAGGCCGCCATGCACCGTCGGATGCAGCGTCTTCACCCGGCCGTCCATGATCTCCGGGAAACCCGTCACTTCGGACACGTCGGTGACGGCAAGGCCGGCCGCGGCGATCGCCTTGTGCGTGCCGCCGGTCGACAGAAGCTTCACACCCTGTTCGGTCAGCGCCCGGGCAAGCTCGATGATGCCGGTCTTGTCGGAGACCGAGAGCAGCGCGGTACGGATCCTGATGCGGTCGGGAGCGGGAATTTTCTTGGAAACGACGGCCATCGGTCTCTCCTGGAAACGCGCCGCGGAACCTGGCGCAGGGTAAGATGGCCGCCCGTTAGCACAGCTTGGCGGAAGAAGAAACGGCCTATTCGCCCCGTCTCAGCATCCAGCGTATTTCCGAGGTCTCCGGCGGCGAAAACTCGATGACGAGCTGCTGGCTCGGCCGCACGCCGGAAACGTCGGCAAAGAAGATGTCCTCGTCGATCATCACCTGCAGCCCAGGTGCCGCGAAGATCCATGTCTCGCCGTCGGGCGCGCGCATGGCCACGCTTTCCTCGTCCCGGCGCGACAGCGTGATGACCGGGTGGATGTGGAACCGCGCCACCGCCAGCAAGGGGCCGCCTTCCGGAGCCTCGCCTTCCGGCAGGAAGAGCCTGTCGCGACCCTTGATCTTGTTGCCCTTCACGTTGAGGCCGATCTCCCGCTCGTGGAAATAGCCGAACTGATGGAGGTAACCGTCATGGCTCGCGCGCAGCCAGTCATTGCCGTGCATGTCGTCCCAGCGCTCGACCTCGACGTCCGATACGCCGCCAAGCAGCATGGAGCCTGCGAGGCGGGAGCGGATGATGCGGCTGGACGATGTCTCGTTGAGCGTCACGGTGGAATGGGCGGGCGTCGAGCGCGCCATGTGTCGGTAGTTCCGCCCGGCATATTTCGGCGAGCCGCAATTGACGATGAAACGGTGCCGGCCGGCCGACATCTCGAAGGAAAGGCAGCCCGCATGCGCGCCGCGGGAAAGACCGGAAGAAAGCGGCCGGCCGGTATCGACGATCAACGTCGTGCCGTCCGCCGACATGCGGTGATAATGCATATGCGGCAGCGCCTTGAACGGCTTGCCGGCGGTCTCGTCATAGCGCAGCACCGACATCAGCTCGCTCGCCGGCGTCGAACTGGCGCCGTTGAACAGCGCGAGATCGCCGTCCTGGTGCCGGAAGAAGCGAAGCGCCGGATACATGCGGTCGATCGTCGGAATGAGTTTTTGCGGCAGGTCGTGGCCGAGATTGATATAGGTCTGGCGCAGCGGCAGAAGATCGATCAGCAGATCGAGCACCGCGCGCGGGTTGCGAGACACATGACCGCCATCGGCAAGGATCTGCCGCTCGAGCTCCCGGTCGAGCCGTCCACCCTCGCGACGGATATAGGCGGCGCGAGTCGGCATCGAAATCGAGGCCATCGCGAGTGCGATCCTAAGCCTGAGCCGCGTGTCGCCCTCCGGCGTGCAGCCGGCTATCTTCCTCAAATACCGGACCTGATAGGCGAGACTTTTCATGAAGCGACGGTAGAAGCCGGCCTCGGCGCCCTGCAGCACCACCGTCGAATGAGAAAGCCAGGCGATCACCCGCTCGGCCGCCACATGCGCTTCCCAGGCAATGCCCTTCGGGCTTCGGCCATAAAGCGCGATCCAGTCGGCCACCACCTGACGGGCGCTGGCGCAGGCCGCTTCGGTCTTGTTCGTGCGGATATGGCGCAGCCAGGCGAACGAATGCAGCCTTTCCGCCGCCGCCCGCGACGGCAGTTCGACGGAGAACGGCGATTGCCCATAGGTTTCGAGGATCCGCCCGGCGAGCGGGAACCGGCCTTCCAGGATTTCCTCGGCCACGAACGGGTCGAGCGCCCGCAGATCCGTCGGCGCGACGATCAGCCGGTCCGGCACCTGCATCGAAAAGGAGGTCACGGCCAAGCGAAATCCGGCGGAGCGCCGGCAAAGGCGCCGCCAGATTTCCCGCAAGCCGAAGGACATAAGCCTTCGGCGATCCGCGAGCCGCATCTTCAATCTGGACACTCCGCTGGAATCAGCCTCCGCCCGGCCGGCGGGAATCAACTATTAGATTGTTCGAAAGTATCGGCCGGTATGGTGAATAAAACTTTACCGGACCTGGATCACGCTCGCGAAGAAGCCATCCATGCCACCCACAAAATTTTCGCGGGCAGGCAGCATGGCCGGCGTGGTGCGGAATTCGCCAAGCGGCGAGATCGCGCTTTCCAGCCCCGGCCAGTCCCTGGGATTCACAGGCAGGCGTGCCAGTTCTGGATGGTCCTTGAGCACGCGCACGACCAGTTCCTCCCCTTCCAGCGAATCAAGCGAACAATTGGAGAAAACGATAATGCCGCCCGGTTTCACCAGCGTGACGGCGTGGCGCAGCATCTTTTCCTGCAGGGCCGCAAGCTTCGCCACATCCTCCGGCCCCTTGGTCCAGAGCACGTCCGGATGCCGGCGTGTCGTGCCAGTCGAAGAGCAGGGTGCGTCGAGCAGCACACCGTCCAGCAGCTCCGCCGGCTTGAATTCGAACAGGTCGCCGCCGACCAGTTCTGCCTCGTAACCGAGCCTTCCAAGGTTTTCCTTGAGGCGTGCCAGCCGGTTGCCGGATTGCTCGACCGCGATCACCTCGGCACCGGCCGCGATCAGTTGCGCCGTCTTGCCGCCGGGCGCGGCGCAGAGATCGGCGACCTTCTTGCCCTTGAGATCACCGAAGAGCTTTGCGGGAATGCTCGCCGCCACATCCTGCACCCACCAGGCGCCTTCCTCGAAGCCTCCGAGCGCCGAAACCGCCCCTTCGAAAGCCGTCAGGCGAATGCTGCCGGTCGGCAGAACCGTGCCGCCGAGCTTTTCCGCCCAGAGAGCGGGATCGGATTTCACCGTCAGGTCGATTGCAGCCGGAACGAGCTGGGCTTCGGCGATACGATCCCCTTCCGCCTCGCCGTAGAGAGCAACAAGGCGCTTGCGGAACCACGCCGGCACCGGAGAAATTCCCGCTGTCGCGACAAGAATCTCGTCCTTTTCCCGGTCCAGCCGGCGCAGGACGGCATTCACCAGCTTGGCGAAACGCCGGTTACGCGGATCGCGGTTGGCCTGCTCGACCGCAAGATCGACCGCCGCATGCGGCGGCACGTCGAGATGCAGGATCTGCGCCGCGGCGATCACCAGCACATGGTGAAGCGCCCGCGCGCCTTCCGGCAACGGCGTGTCGATCAGCGAAGCGATTGCCGTCTCGATGCGCGGCAGGTGCCGGAGCGCCGTATTGAGAATGGCGCGTGTCAGCGCCCGGTCGGCATCGCTGAGGGCCTTGTAGGCCGGATTGCCATGAGTAAGGTCGAGCATGCCGTCGAGCGAGATCTTTCGATCGACGACGGCCGCCAGAAGTTTGGCGGCCGTAACGCGAACTTCGAGGCCTGCCTTGAACGGACCGTTTTCCCGCTCCGAATGCGCGGGTTTCCGGCGCTGTTCGGCTGGTTTGCCCGATGGCTTATGCGGCTTCTTGTTCTTCTTGGCGTCGTTCAAGACCAGGGACCCTTGCGCGGTTCATTCGAGCCGCGGCCCCAACCGGTATTCGGAACGGAGCGCGCGGTGCGCTGCGGTCTATCAGCCTGGAACCCGGCCGTCGAGGCACCGGCACGAGAACCACCGGAGAACTCCCCGGCCATCTGCTGCAGGGCTGCGATACGGTTCTCGGTGTTCGGATGGGTCGAGAACAGATTGTCCATGCGCTCGCCCGAGAGCGGATTGATGATGAACATATGCGCCGTCGCCGGATTGCGCTCCGCCTCGTAGTTCGGGATCTGATGCGCCGCCCCGGCGATCTTGTTAAGCGCGGAGGCAAGCCAGAGCGGATTTCCGCAGATCTCGGCGCCGCGGCGGTCGGCCGAATATTCGCGCGTCCGGCTGATCGCCATCTGCACCAGCATGGCGGCGAACGGGGCGACGATCATCGCCACAAGCACGCCGATGAAACCGAGCGGATTGTTGTTTTCGCGGTTGCCGCCGAAAAAGAAGGCGAAATTGCCGAGCATGGAGATCGCGCCGGCAAGGGTCGCGGTGATCGTCATGGTCAGCGTGTCACGGTTCTGCACATGCGCAAGCTCATGCGCCATCACGCCGGCGACTTCCTCATGCGTCAGCCGCTGCAGGAGCCCGGTGGAGGCGGCAACGGCGGCGTTTTGCGGATTGCGCCCGGTCGCAAAGGCGTTCGGCTGCGGATTGTCGTAGACATAGACCTTCGGCATCGGCAGGCCGGCAGTGGCCGAAAGGTCGCGGATCATGTTGTAGAATTCCGGCGCGCTGCGCGCATCCACTTCCTGCGCGTGATAGGCCGAAAGCACCATCCTGTCCGAATTCCAGTAGGAAAACAGGTTCATGCCGGCAGCGATCACCAGCGCGATCATCATGCCGCCCGTACCGCCGATCAGGAAGCCGATCCCCATGAACAGGGCCGTCATGAAGGCCAGAAGCATGGCGGTGCGCATTACATTCATCGTCATCTCTCCCGTTGCCGATATCGTCCGAGGGGGCGTTTGAGGGTTTCCCCAAGGGCGTGAACGCCCTATGATGTGGTCAATTCAACCAGAATTTTCAATGATCCACGCGGCGAAGTCCAAGATGCAAAGTGCAGACAACGACAATTCCGAAATCGCACCGGAAGACGGTGCGCCGAAAAAGCCGCTCTCCCCGGCCGCCCAGCGCGCCCTGCGGGAAGCCGAGGAACGGCGTCAGGCTGCCGCAAAGACCGACATGCCCGAAGAATTCGGCGGCCGCGGCGGCGCCGACCCCGCCCGCTTCGGCGACTGGGAGATCAACGGCCGGGCGATCGATTTCTAAGTAAATATTCCTATTGACTTTAACCGTTGATCGGAATTTATTCCTTTCCATGGCTAAAGCACTTCTGATTCTTGCTGTCATGGCCGCGGTATTTGCCACCGCAGCAGAAGCGCGTGACGAGATTTCCGGCCCGGTCGCCGCCGAGATCCTGCGCGTCGTTGATGGTGATACGCTGCTCGTCGAGGCCCAGCCCTGGCCGCAGCAGAAGATGGAAGTTTATGTCCGCATCCGCGGCATTGATGCGCCGGAGCTCAAGTCGAAGTGTGAACGCATTCGCGAGGCGGGGCTCGATGCGCAGCGGGCGCTCGAGGCGCTCACTGCCCGGTCCCCCAGGATCCAGCTTACCCGTATTTCCGGCGACAAATATTTCGGCCGCATCGTGGCCGACGTGCTGCTCTCCGATGGCCGCAACGCCGGGGCCGATCTGCTGCTTGCCGGCTTGGTACGGACCTATGACGGCGGCCACAAGCCTCGCGAGGTCTGCGATCTGAACTGATTATCGCTGGCCTTCGAGGATTGCCTCGGTCAGCTCCGAATTGGGCTCGAAATATTTCTCGAAATAGGCCCGGCCCTTGGTCTGGGCTCGGTCGAGCTGGTCTTTGGTAAGCATCGAAGCAAGCTGCATGGCGTTCTTCATGGCACTGTCGTCCA
This sequence comes from Hyphomicrobiales bacterium, assembly GCA_900471605.1. Taxonomy (GTDB): domain Bacteria; phylum Pseudomonadota; class Alphaproteobacteria; order Rhizobiales; family Rhizobiaceae; genus Neorhizobium. The sequence goes on from UCEY01000001.1 coordinate 117,619, forward strand.
TGATCGAGGCATGGGTCGCCGGATAGATCCAGGCAAATCCTTCGATAAGGTTCTTCTCGACGCCCTTGCCTTCGACATAAAGAAGCCCGAGCTCGTTGGACGCGCGGAAATCCCCGTGTTTGGCGGCGGCTTCGTACCATTTCGCCGCTTGCGAATAGTCATGCGCCACGCCGTCGCCCTTGCGGTAGATCTGGCCGAGGCTGAACGCTGCGAGCACGCTGCCGCCTTCCGCGCCCTTGCGATAGGCGGCAATGGCTTTCGCCATGTCGCGCGGTCCGGCCTTGCCTTCCGCATAGGCGACGCCGAGATTGTAATAAGCCTGCTCGTCGCCCTTTTCCGCCGCCGACTGCAATTCCTTCATTGCTCTCGCATAGTCGCCGCGCTGATAGGCCGCGATGCCTTTCGCGGTGTCGGACATGGCCTGCCCCGCGCCGACCAGCGAGATGAGTGCCGAAAGAATGCCCATGCGCAAGATCCCTCTCATGCCGTTCGCTCCGCCTGTTTGCACGAGAGGTTATAGAGCGCGCAAAGCCGCGGCCCAGGGCGGCCGCGCCGAAAACCGCGGTTGGGAGACATGAAAAAGCGGGCCTTGCCGGCCCGCTCCTCAAAGAACTCAGCCAGCCTTGTTCTGCCGGTTGGCGATCAGGTCGTCCACCACGCCGGGATCAGCGAGCGTGGAAATATCCCCCAGCGAGCCGAAATCGTCCTCGGCGATCTTGCGCAGGATGCGGCGCATGATCTTGCCGGAGCGGGTCTTCGGCAGGCCGGGCGCGAACTGGATCTTGTCCGGTGCCGCGATCGGGCCGATCTCCTGGCGGACATGTTTCACCAGCTCCTGGCGAAGCGCGTCGGTGCCCTCGTGGCCCGCCATCAGGGTCACGTAGCAATAGATACCCTGGCCCTTGATATTGTGCGGATAACCGACGACCGCGGCCTCGGATACCAGATTGTGCGAGACGAGAGCCGATTCCACTTCCGCCGTGCCGAGCCGGTGGCCGGAAACGTTCAGCACGTCGTCGACGCGGCCGGTGATCCAGTAATAACCGTCCTCGTCGCGCCGGCAGCCGTCGCCGGTGAAATATTTGCCCTTGTAGGTGGAGAAATAGGTCTGGATGAACCGCTCGTGATCGCCATAGACCGTGCGCATCATGCCCGGCCAGGCATCGGTGATGCACAGATTGCCGTCCGCCGCCCCTTCCAGCACCTTGCCCTCGTTATCGACCAGTTCCGGCTTGACGCCGAAGAACGGCTTGGTCGCCGAACCCGGCTTCAGGTCGGTTGCGCCCGGCAGCGGCGTGATCATGTGGCCGCCGGTTTCCGTCTGCCACCAGGTATCGACCACCGGGCAGCGCTTGTCGCCGACCACGTTGTAATACCATTCCCAGGCTTCCGGATTGATCGGCTCGCCGACCGTGCCGAGCAGGCGCAGACTTGCCCTGGACGAACGCTTCACGAACTCGTCGCCGGCGCCCATCAGCGAACGGATCGCGGTCGGTGCGGTGTAGAAGATGTTGACCTTGTGCTTGTCGATGATCTCCCAGAAACGCCCCTGGTCCGGGAAGTTCGGCACGCCTTCGAACATCAGCGAGGTGGCGCAGTTGGCGAGCGGCCCATAGACGATGTAGGAATGGCCGGTCACCCAGCCGACATCCGCCGTGCACCAGTAGATGTCGCCGTCATGGTAGTCGAACGTGTATTCGTGGGTCATCGCCGCGAAGACGAGATAGCCCCCGGTCGTGTGCAGCACGCCCTTCGGCTTGCCTGTCGAACCGGACGTGTAGAGGATGAACAGCGGATCTTCCGCCTTCATCTTCACCGGCTCGCAATGTTCCTTCACGGTGGCGATTTCCTGGTGGTACCAGAGGTCGCGCCCCGGCGCCCAGCCGGTCTTGCCGCCGGTGCGGCGCACCACGACGACCTTGTTGACGATCACGTGCTGGCGCGCCGCGATATGGATCGCCGTATCGGTATTGTCCTTGAGCGGCACCGGCTTGCCGCCGCGCACGCCCTCGTCGCAGGTGATCACGAACGTCGACTGGCAATCGATGATGCGGCCGGCCAGCGCCTCGGGCGAGAACCCGCCGAACACCACCGAATGCACCGCGCCGATGCGGGCGCAGGCGAGCATCGCATAGGCCGCTTCCGGGATCATCGGCATGTAGATGGTGACGCGGTCGCCCTTCTTGACCCCGTGCTTCTTCAGCACGTTGGCCAGCCGGCAGACCTGATCGTAGAGCTGGTTATAGGTGATCTTCTTGTCGATATACGGGTTGTCGCCTTCCCAGATCAGGGCGGTACGCTCCCCATGGGTCTTCAGATGGCGATCGATGCAGTTGTAGGAAACGTTGGTCAGGCCGTCCTCGAACCACTTGATCGAGACCTTGCCCTTGAAGGACGTGTTCTTGACTTTCGTATAGGGCTTGAACCAGTCGATGCGCTTGCCGTGCTTGCCCCAGAACTTGTCCGGATCCTCGACGCTCTCCTCGTACCACTTTTCGTATTTGTCCTTGTCGATGAGCGCTTTTGCTTTTGCAGACTTGAGGACCGGGTAGACTTTTTCGGACATGAACACCTCCCTGGATTGGCACGCGTGACGGCGCATCGAACCGTCAGCGGATATGTGCCGCATTCATAACAGGTGAGGCAAGGCCGGCAATTAGACAAACGTTCATCCGGTGGCGACGATCTTATTCAAAGATTTGCAATTCCGTCCCAATTCGATTATAGGGCGGTAAATTCCCGGAAATTGTGGTTGATACCCACGGCCCGCGACACCGGCGCGGACGGACAGAGGACCTATACCCATGGCTCAACAATTGCTCATGCCGAAGGCGACCGCTGTATGGCTGGTCGACAATACCGCGCTTTCCTTTGATCAGATCGCCAATTTCTGCAAGCTCCATCCGCTCGAGGTGAAGGCCATTGCGGACGGCGAGGCGGCGCAGGGCATCAAGGGCCTCGACCCAATCGCCACCGGCCAGCTTTCGCGCGACGAGATCGAGCGCGGCGAGAAGGACATCAACTACAAGCTGAAGCTTTCCGAGCCGAAGGTTCGCGTGCCGGAATCGAAGCGCCGCGGCCCGCGCTACACGCCGGTCTCCAAGCGCCAGGATCGCCCCAACGCCATCCTCTGGCTGGTCCGCAACCATCCGGAACTGAAGGACGCCCAGATCTCCCGCCTCGTCGGCACCACCAAGTCGACGATCGAGCAGATCCGCGAGCGCACCCACTGGAACTCCACCAACCTGACGCCGATGGATCCGGTTACATTAGGCCTCTGCAGCCAGATCGACCTCGACCTCGAAGTCGAACGCGCCTCCAAGGGCCGTCCGCTGCCGACCGCCGCCGAACTCGGTGCTTCCCTGCAGCCCGCGAGCGAAACCGAAAACCTCGGCTTCAGCTATCGCAGCGAGCGCGAGGAAGAAAAGGAAATCGACGCGGACGCCGTATTCGCCAAGCTCTCCTCACTCAAGTCCACCCGTCGCGACGACGACGAGGAAGACGATCGCTACTGATCGAACCCTTTCGATTTGCATTCCAAAAGCCCCGGAGACGATCCGGGGCTTTTTCGTTCAGGCGCTCTGTTTCAGGCCGCTGCCTTCGCGGGCATAACCGTTGGCCTTCAGGATCGCGGTAATCTCGTCCAGCACGCCCGCGTCCTCGATCGTCGCCGGCATCTTCCACGGCATGTCGTCGGCGATCTTCTGCATCGTGCCGCGCAGGATCTTGCCGGACCGGGTCTTCGGCAGCTTGTGCACCACCATCACCGTCTTGAACGCCGCCACGGGACCGATCTCGTTGCGCACCAGTTCAGCCACTTCCCGGGCGATATCGGACGTTTCCCGTGAAACATGGTTCTTGAGCACCACAAACCCGCAAGGAATCTGCCCCTTGGTCTTGTCGTGCACCCCGATCACCGCGCATTCGGCGACGTCGGGATGTTTGGCGCAGACCTCCTCCATTGCCCCGGTCGAAAGCCGGTGGCCGGCGCAGTTGATGATGTCGTCGGTTCGGGCCATCACGAAGATATAGCCGTCCTCGTCCATCATCCCGGCATCCGCCGTCTTGTAATACCCTGGAAACTCCTCCAGGCACGCCTCTCGGAACCGCTGGTCGGCGTTCCAGAAGCTGACCAGGCAGCCGGGCGGCAGCGGCAGCTTGATGACGATATTGCCGAGCGTGCCGCGCGGCACCGGATGTCCGGCGTCGTCCAGCACGTCGAGCGCGTAACCCGGCATCGGCCGCGTCGGAGAACCGTGCTTGACCGGCATCAGCCCGAGACCGACGGTGTTGGCGGCGACCGGCCAGCCGGTTTCCGTCTGCCACCAGTGGTCGATCACCGGGATCTTCAGCTTCTGCTCGGCCCATTTCAGGGTCTCCGAATCAGCCCGTTCGCCGGCGAGGAAAAGCGCCCGCATGCCTGTCAGGTCGTATTTCTCCACCAGTTCGCCATCGGGATCGTCACGGCGGATGGCACGGAAGGCCGTCGGCGCGGTGAACAGCACTTTCACGTCATGGTCGCTGACGACCCGCCAGAACGTTCCGGCATCCGGTGTGCCCACCGGCTTGCCCTCGAAGATCACGCTCGTATTGCCGGTCAGCAGCGGCCCATAGACGATATAGGAATGGCCGACGACCCAGCCGATATCTGACGCCGTCCAGAACACCTCTCCGGGCCTGACGCCGAAGATGTTCTCCATGCTCCAGTGCAACGCCACCATGTGCCCGCCATTGTCGCGCACGACGCCCTTCGGCTGCCCGGTCGTCCCCGACGTGTAGAGGATATAGAGCGGATCGGTCGCCTTGACCGGCACGCAGGGCACGTCCCTGCCGCGCGCCTTTTCGACGGTCTGTGCAAAATCCAGCTCTCCCCGCTCCGCCCGCAACTCGGCGCGGAGCTGCTCACGCTGGAGAATGAGACAATGCTTCGGCTTCACCCGCGCAAGCTCGATCGCCTGGTCGAGCAGCGGCTTGTAGGCGACGATACGGCCGGGTTCGAGACCGCAGCTGGCGCTGATCACCAGTTTCGCCTCCGAATCATTCAGCCGCGCCGCCAGTTCCTGCGCCGCAAAACCGCCGAACACGACCGAATGCACAGCACCAAGCCGGGCACAGGCCAGCATCGAAAAGATCGCCTCAGGCACCATCGGCATGTAGATGACGACCCGGTCACCCTTGCTGATGCCGAGATCGACGAGAACCGCGGCAATCGCTTTAACCTCGTCGAGAACCTCGGCATAGGTGAAGGTCTTCTGCCTGCCGGTCATGGCGCTGTCGTGGATGAAGGCGCGCTGCCCGCCACGGCCAGCCGCCACATGCCGGTCGAGGCAGTTGTAGCAGGTATTGGTCTCGCCGCCGGTGAACCAGCGGCCGTAGACCCCTTCATCCCGGTCGAAAATCTTTTCCGGTTTCCTGAACCAGTCGATGGCGGTCGAAGCGCTTTTCCAGAACCCTTCCGGATCCTTTTGCCAGCCTTCATAAACGTCGAAATAGCGGCTTTGCATCTGCACCTCCCGTCACATGAGCACAGCCCGAAGTGAATAATCTAGGGTGTGCGAAAGGCGCCGGAAAGCCCGACGAAAGCGCTAGGCACTTGGCAAAAGCCTGTTTTCAGCGCGCCCCGAAAATGGCCGAACCGACACGCACGCTGGTCGCGCCGAATTCGACCGCCGTCTCGAAATCGCCGGACATGCCCATAGAGAGCTTTTCGACACCACATTCCTTGGCGAGCTTGGCAAGCAGCGCGAAATGCGGCCCCGGGTTTTCCTCGGCCGGCGGAATGCACATCAGCCCCTCGATCGAAAGCCCGAGTTCCCGGCGGCAAAGTTCGACGAAGGCAACGGTCTGTTTCGGCTCGATGCCGGCCTTCTGCGGCTCCAGCCCGGTATTCACCTGCACGTAGAGTTTAGGTGCCCTGCCTTGTTTCCTGATCTCGTCGGCAAGCGCGCGAGCAATCTTTTCCCGGTCCACAGTTTCGATGACATCGAACAGCGCCACCGCGTCCACGGCCTTGTTGGATTGCAGCGGGCCGATCAGATGCAGTTCGATACCGGGCGTCTCGGCCTTCAGCTCCGGCCACTTGCCCTGGCTTTCCTGCACCCGGTTTTCACCGAATACCCGCTGCCCGGCCGCGATCGCCGGCCGGATGTCTTGCGCATCGAACGTTTTCGAAACCGCGACAAGCGTCACCGATCCTGCCGAGCGCTTCGACAGACGCTCCGCCTTCCCGATCCGTGCCTTCACATCCTGCAGCCGTTCTTCGACGCTCATGACCCCATGCCTTCCGCTTTTACCAGTGCCTTCCGCTTTTCTTGCAAGCTCAGCGCTTAGCCCTCATATAACGCTCTGCCAAGGGTGTTTCGCCCTAAACCTGGCCTTCCCGACCCCGTAAAACTTGACGCTTGCGGGGTTTCATGGTGAAGGTCTCGCCCGACTCTTGATCCTGTTTTCCCGGAATATCATTGAAATGGCGACTGAACGTTATAATCCGCGCGATGCCGAGCCTCGCTGGCAGCAGATCTGGAACGATGCCAAGGTTTTCGAAACCGACAACGGCGATCCGCGCGAAAAATACTACGTTCTAGAAATGTTTCCCTATCCGTCTGGCCGCATCCACATGGGCCATGTGCGCAACTACGCCATGGGCGACGTCGTGGCTCGCTACAAGCGCGCCCGCGGCTTCAACGTCCTGCATCCGATGGGCTGGGACGCGTTCGGCATGCCGGCCGAAAATGCCGCGCGCGACAACAAGGTGCATCCGAAGTCCTGGACCTACCAGAACATCGAATCCATGAAGGCGCAGCTGAAGGCCATGGGCCTGTCGCTCGACTGGTCACGCGAATTCGCCACCTGCGACGTCGAATATTACCAGCAGCAGCAGCACCTCTTCCTCGACATGATGGAAAAGGGCCTCGTTTATCGCAAGCAGTCCAAGGTCAACTGGGATCCGGTCGACCAGACGGTCCTTGCCAACGAGCAGGTCATCGACGGCCGCGGCTGGCGTTCAGGCGCGCTGGTGGAACAGCGCGACCTGGTGCAGTGGTTCTTCAAAATCACCGATTTCAGCCAGGACCTGCTCGACGCGCTCGATACGCTCGACCAGTGGCCTGAAAAGGTCCGGCTGATGCAGAAGAACTGGATCGGCCGCTCCGAAGGCCTGACGATCCGCTGGGAAATCGTCGGTTCGACGGCACCCGCCGGCGAGAGCGAAGTCGTGGTCTACACGACCCGCCCTGACACGCTGTTCGGCGCCTCCTTCCTGGCGATCGCCGCCGACCACCCGCTGGCCAAGGCCGCTGCCGCTCAGAATCCGGCTATCGAAGCTTTCGCCGAAGAATGCCGCCATCACGGAACCTCCCTCGCAGCGCTGGAGACGGCCGAGAAAAAGGGCATCGACACCGGGATCCGCGTCAGGCATCCGCTTGACCCGTCCTGGGAACTGCCGGTCTATGTCGCCAATTTCGTGTTGATGGATTACGGCACCGGCGCCATCTTCGGCTGCCCGTCCGGCGACCAGCGCGACCTGGATTTTGCGCGCAAATACGGGCTGCCGGTCGTTCCGGTCGTCATGCCGAAGGACGGCGATGCCGCGACCTTTGCCGTCGGTGACACGGCCTATGTCGATGACGGCGTGATGATCAATTCGCGTTTTCTGGACGGCAAGACGACCGACGAAGCCTTTGCGATCGTCGCCGACCGCTTGTCGGAAACGCTGGTCGGCAACATGCCGCAGGGCGAGCGCAAGGTGAATTTCCGCCTGCGCGACTGGGGAATTTCCCGCCAGCGTTACTGGGGCTGCCCGATCCCGGTCATCCATTGCGATGATTGCGGCGTCGTTCCGGTGCCGAAGACCGACCTGCCGGTGAAACTGCCGGACGACGTGACCTTCGACCTGCCGGGCAACCCGCTCGACCGGCATCCAACCTGGCGTCATGTCGCCTGCCCGCAATGCGGCAAGGATGCGCGCCGCGAGACCGATACGATGGACACGTTCGTCGATTCGAGCTGGTATTTCACCCGCTTCACGGCGCCTTGGGAGAAAAATCCCACCGATCCAGCCGTGGCCAACCGCTGGCTCCCGGTCGACCAGTATATCGGCGGCATCGAGCATGCGATCCTGCATCTGCTCTATTCGCGCTTCTTCACCCGCGCCATGCGCGAAACCGGGCATGTGGACGCCAAGGAACCCTTCAAGGGCCTGTTCACCCAGGGCATGGTCGTACACGAAACCTACCGCCGCGGCTCCGGCCCGAACGGCGAATGGGTGGCTCCCGCCGATATCAAGATCGAGGAAGTCGACGGCAAGCGCCGCGCCACCATGCTGAAAGGCGGCGAGGAAGTGACGATCGGCTCGATCGAGAAGATGTCGAAGTCGAAGAAGAACGTCGTCGACCCGGACGACATCATCGCATCCTATGGCGCCGATACGGCCCGTTTCTTCGTGCTCTCGGACTCGCCGCCGGACCGTGACGTCATCTGGTCTGAAGCCGGCGTCGAAGGCGCGCATCGTTTCACGCAGCGCCTGTGGCGCCTGATTTCCGAAGCCTCCGAGAACCTTGCCAGCGTTGATCCGGCGCCGGCCAAGGACGGCGAAGCTCTGGCGATCTCGCAGCTCGCCCACAAGACGCTGAAGGCCGTACAGGGCGACTACGACAAGCTATCGTTCAACAAGGCGGTGGCGCGCATCTATGAGCTGGTGAATGCGCTTGCCGCGCCGCTTGGCAGGGTCGCTGCCGGGGAAGGCGATGCTGCCTATCGCGCCGCCGTTCGCAACGCCTCCGAAATCCTGATCCAGCTCGTTGCGCCCATGACGCCGCATCTCGCCGAGGAGTGCTGGGCGGTTCTCGGCAACACGGAACTGCTCTCCCTGGCCGCCTGGCCGCGCTATGATGAAACCCTCGTCATCGAGAACGAAGTCACACTGCCGGTCCAAATCAACGGCAAGAAGCGTGGCGAATTGACAATCGCGCGCGACGCGGATCAAAGTGCGGTCGAAGCTGCGGTTCTGGCGCTGGATGCGGTCAAGACGGCACTTGAAGGCCGGGCGCCGAAGAAAGTCATCGTCGTCCCACAGAGGATCGTAAACATTGTCGTTTGACCGCTCTCTTCGTCGCTTCGGGTTGGTATCCGGCCTGATAACGCTGACACTCTTGGCTGGATGCCAGGTACGCCCGCTTTATTCCGAAGCTTCCGGCACAGGCGAGCGCCTAGCTTCGGTGGGCTTCGAGCAGCCCCATAGTCGCATCGATCAGGTTGTCCGCAACCATCTGGTTTTCCTGACCTCCGGCGGGGCCGGCGAATCCACCCACCCCGCTTACGAGGTGAAGCTGAAGACCAAGAGCACGGCTTCGAGCATCATCGACGACGAGAACGACGACAACGTCTCCCCGACCGGCGTGCCGCTGCCCGGCCGCGTCCAGGTAGAAGGCACCTACACGATCACGCGCATCAAGGACGGACAGATCCTCAAGTCCGCCAAACGCGAAGTGGTGTCGCTCATCGACGTACCGGGCCAGGGCTTCACGAAGCTCCGTGCGGTTCGCGATGCGGAGAATCGTGCCGCGAGAGAACTCGCTGAATTCATCCGCGCCGAGATCGCCATCGTCCTTTCGCGCGAACCTCAGCCGCAGACGGTATGGCAGAAGTAAAGTCCCACGAATTCGATCGCTTTGCCGAGAAGAGCGCGGAACTCTACAGGATCTTCGTGATCTATGGCCCGGACCGCGGCCTCGTTTCGGAGCGCGCGGCCCTGCTTGCGGGCAAGACGGGCGTTTCGCAGGACGACCCCTTTGCCATGCTCAAGCTCGACGTCTCGGACCTGCAGGGCGATCCCGGCCGGCTTCTGGACGAGGTGAATTCGCTGGGCCTTTTCGGCGGTTCCAAGCTTGTCTGGCTGCGTGGCGCTGCCAATGAGAAACCCCTTCTCGACGCAATGCAGGTACTGGCGGACGGTCCCGCTCCCGCCAATATCCTGATCGTCGAGGCAGGCGACCTCAAGAAGGGCAGCGGACTGCGGAAGATCGTCGAACCGTCACGATCGATCGCCGTCATTCCCTGCTATGCGGATGACGTGAAGGCCTTGAACAGCCTCATCGATTCGGAACTCGGGAGCGAAGGCCTGCGGATCAGCCCCGGCGGTCGCCAGAGGCTCCTGGAACTGCTTGGCGGGGATCGCGTGGCCTCACGCAACGAGATCCGCAAGCTTGCCCTCTATTGCCGCGGTATGGGCATGGTGGAAGAGGGCCATGTCGATGAAATCATCGGCGATGCCAGCGCCGTTTCCGCGGACGAGGCGGTCGATGCCATCCTCAGCGGCGACCTGCCCGGCCTGCATCGCGCCATCCAGAAAGTCGTCTCGTCGAAAACCCCGGTTTTCCTCGTCCTGCAATCCTGCCTGAAACAGTTCCAATTGCTGGATCTGATGAAGGCGGAAATGGAGGAAAAGAAGCTCCAGACCGCCCAGGTCATGATGACGCTCGGCCGGCATATTCACTTCAAGCGCAAACCGCTTATGGAAAAAGCGCTGAGAACTTGGAGTTCGCCAGCGCTTGCACGTGAAACCGAAAGACTGCAGGCCGCCATCCTGATGTCGCGCCAGAAACAGAGCCTGGAACCCAATATCGCGTTCCACACCCTGATGGCCACGGCCATTCAATCAAGCCGTTGAATTTATTAAGCTATCTCCGCTCCAGGAGACGGCAGATCTCCTCGAGCTGCTCCAGCGTCCGATAGCCGATCCGGATCTGACCCGAACCGTTCTTGTGGTTGATCTTGACATCCAGTCCAAGGGAATCGGAAAGGGTCCGCTCAAGCGCAAGTGTATCGGAATCCTTTTGTTCCGCCTTCGAAACGATAGCTGGTTCTGACTGAGCCTTGATGTCGTTCTGGGCAAGCTTCTCCGCATCACGAACCGACATTCCTTTGGCAATGATCGTACGCGCCAAAAAAGCGGGATCGGACGTGGTAATCAGAGCGCGAGCGTGACCGGCCGACAAACTCCCGGCTGCCAGCATGTCGCGCACAGGCTCCGGCAATTTCAGCAGGCGAAGACTATTGGCAACATGGCTTCGGCTTTTACCAATGATCTCGCCGAGGTCGTTCTGGGTATAGCCGTGTTCGGCAATCAGCTGATCATAACCCAATGCCTCTTCCAGGGGATTGAGGTCCGATCGCTGGACGTTTTCGACGATCGCAATTTCAAGCGCCGTCCGATCGTCCACATCGCGAACAATAACGGGTATCTCAACCAAGCCAGCCAGCTGCGCCGCGCGCCAACGCCGTTCCCCGGCGATGATCTCATACTGACTGGAGCCTCGGGGCCGAACGACGACCGGCTGAACGATCCCGTGCTGACGGATAGAGCTCGCCAGATCCTGCAGCTCGTTCTCGTCGAAACTCCGGCGTGGGTTTTTCGGGTTACGGGATACGTGTTCAATCGGAACCATCCGGTCCGGATTGACGCTCCGGGCGCCGTTATCGACAGGCGCCGTCTGGTCCATCTCACCGATGAGGGCTGCAAGACCGCGCCCCAGGCGCCGTTTCGAGAGGTCGTCGTTCATTCTCACTACTCACTTGGTCTGCAAGGCTTCAGGCCGCCTTGCGCCTGCGTTCCCGCTGGATGACTTCAGAAGCCAGCTGCAAATAAGCCTGGCTGCCGGCGCATTTCAGGTCGTAAAGGATAGCCGGCTTACCATAGGATGGCGCCTCCGATACGCGGACATTGCGCGGTATCAACGTATGATAGACTTTCTCGCCCAGATGCGTCCGCACATCGTTGACAACCTGCTGAGCGAGATTGTTGCGGGCATCGAACATGGTCAGCACGATACCCTGGATATCAAGCGACGGGTTGACGCTGCGCCGCACCTGATCGACCGTCTCCAGCAGCTGGCTCAAGCCTTCCAATGCGAAAAATTCGCACTGAAGAGGCACGAGGATGGAATGAGCCGCCGCCATGGCATTCATCGTCAACAGATTGAAGGAGGGCGGGCAATCCAGCAGGATGTAGGAATAGGTCAGGGCGTCACTACTATCCAGCGCGCGACGAAGCTTGAAAGCCCGGTCCGAGGCCTGGGAAATCTCCATCTCGAAGCCAAGCAGGTCCATCGTCGATGGCACGATATGGAGATTGGGGACTGCCGTTTCCAACGCCGTTTCTGTGATGGAATTATAGCCCATCAGGAGATCATAGGAGGAGAGCTTGCGATCCCGACGCTCGATACCCAAGCCGGTGCTGGCATTGCCCTGCGGATCAAGATCCACAATAAGCACGCGCTCGCCAATGGCCGCCAGCGCCGTTGCCAGATTGATTGCCGTCGTCGTCTTGCCCACGCCGCCTTTTTGGTTGGCAATCGTGATAACCCGATTTCTTTCAAACATGCAGCACCTGAAAATCTAGGGTTCTTTGTGCCTTAAATTGCTGACTTCGAGAATGACTGAATCTGGCTCGACGGCACTTGGATGTTTTATCAGATCGAATGCCCAACGACCACGGGCTTTCTCTATTTCCGCGGCGTAATCCCGGCCTTTATGAAAAAAACCTCTTGCATCTTTCCCGATCATCCAACCCGAAGTGTAGGACAGGAGCAGATCGAGCTCCGCAAGGGCTCGCGCGGAGATACGATCGCAATCCGGAAGGGCCGACGAAGCCGCCTCGATTCGTAAAGGATGGACCGAGCCCCTTGCTCCCGTCTCATTCAGAGCAACACGAAGGAACGCAGCCTTCTTCTGATTGCTCTCAACCAGATGAACCCACCCTTCCTGTGTCTCTGCAAGAAAAATCGCAGTAATGACCCCAGGAAAACCACCGCCGGAGCCGAGATCGAGCCATTTAAGAGGTGTCGGAGACAGCTGGAAGATTTGAGCGCTGTCGGCAATATGCCTCTGCCACAATTCATCCAGTGTAGAGGGCGCGACCAGATTGATGGTCTTCGCCCATTTTTGGAAAAGCGCAGCAAAATGCTTGAGCTTCTCCTGCGTTTCACGTGAAACACTCTTGCCGTTCAGCAGCATTACAGGACTCGCTTAATGCGCTGCGGGGCAGCTTCTTCTTTTCTCAGTAGTGCCAAAATAAGCGCAAGGGCGGCCGGAGTCATTCCGTCCACCTTGGAAGCCTGTGCGAGATTCCCGGGATTTGCCGCTGTCAGTTTCATTTTAAGTTCGTTTGAAAGTCCAGGAAGCCCTGAAAAATCAAAGCCTTGCGGGATAATTCGTGCTTCGTCCCGATGGGTAGCATGAATATCGGCGGCCTGCCGATTCATATAGACCGCATAGGACGCCTCGATTTCCAACGCCTCACCCACCTTTGGGGAAAGCTGTGCCAATTCTGGCCAGATGGGGATGAGCGCGGCCAGCGATTGGTCAGGATAAGCGAGCAGCTCATACGCCGTCCGCCGCTGACCGTCCCTGTTGAGCTTCAATCCATATCCAATCGCTTCGTTCGGCGTCAGATTGCGGGACCGGAGAAGCTCGCGTCCACTCTCCAGGGATTCCATATAATCCCGGAACTTCGCCGCCCGATCGGAACTGACACAACCGAGCTCAATGGCTTTATCGGTCAATCTGACATCCGCATTATCGGCGCGAAGCGAAAGGCGATATTCGGCGCGCGAGGTAAACATCCGGTAGGGCTCGGTTACTCCGCGAGATGTCAAATCGTCGATCATGACGCCGATATAGGAGTCCGCGCGGCTGAACTGATAGGTTTCCCCGCCGGAAGCTTTACGCGCAGCGTTGAGCCCGGCGACCAGCCCCTGTGCGGCAGCCTCCTCATATCCGGTCGTCCCGTTGATCTGGCCAGCGAGGAAGAGGCCGGGCATCTTCTTGACTTCGAGGGCGGCGGTCAGCTCGCGTGGATCCACATGATCATATTCGATTGCATAGCCGGGCTGGATGATGTTCACCGTCTCTAAGCCCGGAATGGTGCGGATGAAAGCTTCCTGCACCTCGGCGGGGAGGGACGTCGAGATTCCATTTGGATAAACGGTTGGATCGTCCAAACCCTCCGGCTCCAGAAAGATCTGATGGCCGTCACGTTCGCCGAAGCGGACGATCTTGTCTTCGATAGACGGGCAATAACGCGGGCCGACGCCCTCAATCTGACCGGAATACATCGCTGAACGATGGATGTTGTCAGAGATGATCTTATGCGTGGCATCCGAAGTGCGAGTAACGCCACAGGCGATTTGCCGCGTTGTAATGCGGTCGGTCATGAAGGAGAAGGGAACCGGATCCTCGTCCGCTTCCTGCCGGCCAACCCGCGTCCAGTCGATCGTATTTCCGTCCAGTCGGGCAGGGGTACCGGTCTTTAACCTGCCAAGGCGGAGACCGAAGCGGGAAAGGGTCTGCGACAATCCGAGCGAAGGCGCCTCTCCCACGCGACCAGCAGGGATCTTCTGGTCGCCGATATGAATCAAGCCACGAAGGAAGGTACCCGTCGTCAGGACAACCGTTCCGCATCCGAATCGACGGCCATCCTTGAGTTCCACGGCCGCCACGCGCTCATCTTGGATGTCGATGTCAAACGCGTCCCCTTCAATCACCGTGAGATTGGCATGGTTCACGATCTCGCGCTGCATCGCCTGACGGTAAAGCTTGCGATCGGCCTGCGTCCGGGGCCCGCGCACTGCAGGCCCCTTCTTGCGATTGAGAAGGCGGAACTGAATGCCGGACGCGTCGGCCACCCGTCCCATCAACCCGTCGAACGCGTCGACTTCCCGCACAAGGTGACCCTTGCCGAGCCCGCCGATCGCCGGATTGCAGGACATGACGCCGATCGTTTCCCGGCTATGCGTTATCAGCGCCGTCTTTGCTCCCATGCGCGCAGCAGCACTCGCGGCCTCACAGCCGGCATGTCCGCCACCGATGACGATTACGTCGAATGTTGTTTCCATCTACCCACCTCATGAAACCGCGCCAAGCGCCCTGTTTCACGTGAATCACTTGCCGATGCAGAACTGCGAAAAAATCACATCCAGAAGCTGCTCCACATCGACCCGGCCGGTGATGCGGCCCAGTGACGACGCCGCGGCCCGGAGGCTTTCGGCGCGAAGATCAAGCTCCCGGCCGTTTAGCGCTTCTGCGATAAAATGGGAAGCCTCTTTGAGGTATTGAAGATGCCGCGCCCGATTGGGGACCAAAGATCCGGACCAGGTTTCCCGAAGCTTCTGCAGGATCAGAGACCGAAGTTCTTCAAGCCCATCTCCCGTCTGGCTTGAAATGGTGAGGTCGTATAAGGCCGATTGCCCTCGCATATCTGCCTTGGTACCCACCCTCAGAACTTCGGCTTTCACACCATCAAGAACATGTTTCGAGTCCGAATCGATTTCTTCGAGCTGGAGAACAAGATCCGCCTGCTCGATCGCTATCCTTGCCCTGCGGACGCCTTCCTGCTCGACCCGATCATCGCTTTCACGCAATCCCGCCGTATCGAAAAACCGAACAAGATAACCCTCCATATCGATATCGACATGCAGAAGATCCCTTGTCGTTCCGGCGATTTCGGTGACAATCGCAACATCGCGTTTCGCCAGCGCGTTGAGAAGGCTCGATTTTCCGGCATTGGGCGGCCCGGCGATAACCACCTTGTAGCCGTCCCGAATGATCTCACCCGCCTTCGC
Source organism: Hyphomicrobiales bacterium (assembly GCA_900471605.1). Taxonomy (GTDB): domain Bacteria; phylum Pseudomonadota; class Alphaproteobacteria; order Rhizobiales; family Rhizobiaceae; genus Neorhizobium. Next base: position 133,236 of record UCEY01000001.1, read on the forward strand.
GGAAGCGATATGCTCCTCGATCTCGAGATAGAGATCGGCCACTTCGGCCCAGACCCTCTCCGAGACGGATCCCGGCACGTCGTCCTCGTCCGCGAAGTCGAGTTCTGCTTCGATCAGTGCACGCGCACCGGTCAATCTCTCGGCCCAGGCCATATAGAGCGCCGACTGCCCGCCAAACCCCTGCTCCACGGCGAGGCGGCGCTGCATCTCGGTCTCGGCGGCTATCAAATCCGCCAGCCCCTCGACCTCCACAAGATCCAGCTTGCCGTTCTCGAAGGCGCGGCGGGAAAATTCCCCGGCCTCGGCCAGGCGAAGCCCGTCGATTGCCTCCAGTTCCTGGTAAACCGCCGAGACGACCGCTCGGCTACCATGCAGATGTATTTCCACACAATCCTCGCCCGTGAAGGATCCAGGCGCCGGAAAACTCAACACAAGGGCTTGGTCGATAACCAGACCGTTGCGGTTCCGAATCGTTCGCAATCCCGCCTTCCTGTCCGCCGGCAATTCGCCGGCAAGATGGACCGCTGCCTGAAACGCGCGCGAACCGCTCAGCCGCAGGACCGCGACCCCCGCCGGCAGAGTGCCGCTGGAAAGAGCAAAGATCGTATCGCTGTCTGACTGGGCCATGGGATCAATCTATCAGAGGCGGCTCTAAACTGAAAAGCGCCCGGCAAGACCGAGCGCTTCATGATCATCGCGAATCCGGCTAAGGATCAGGTGTTCATCGAGTCGAAGAAGTCGCCGTTGGTCTTCGTCTGCTTCAGCTTGTCGATCAGGAACTCGATCGCGTCCGTGGTGCCCATCGGAGCAAGGATACGGCGAAGCACGAAAATCTTCTGGAGATCCTGGCGCGGCACCAGCAGGTCTTCCTTGCGGGTACCGGACTTGAGAATATCCATTGACGGGAAGATACGCTTGTCGGCGACCTTGCGGTCGAGCACGATTTCCGAGTTGCCGGTGCCCTTGAATTCTTCGAAGATGACTTCGTCCATGCGGCTACCGGTATCGATCAGCGCGGTCGCGATGATCGTCAGGGAACCGCCTTCCTCGATGTTACGTGCAGCACCGAAGAAACGCTTCGGGCGCTGCAGGGCGTTGGCGTCGACGCCGCCCGTCAGAACCTTGCCGGAAGAGGGCACGACGGTGTTGTAGGCGCGGCCGAGGCGGGTAATCGAATCGAGCAGGATGACGACGTCACGGCCATGCTCAACGAGGCGCTTGGCCTTTTCGATTACCATTTCGGCGACCTGCACGTGACGCACAGCCGGTTCGTCGAAGGTGGAGGAAACGACTTCGCCCTTTACGGAGCGCTGCATGTCCGTGACTTCTTCCGGACGTTCGTCGATCAGAAGGACGATCAGGTAACATTCCGGGTGATTGGCAGTGATCGAGTGGGCGATGTTCTGCAGGAGAACGGTCTTACCGGTCCGCGGCGGCGCGACGATCAGGCCGCGCTGGCCCTTGCCGAGCGGCGCCACCAGATCGATGACGCGGGCGGAGAGATCCTTCGAAGTCGGGATCTCCAGCTCCATCTTGAACCGCTCGTTCGGATAGAGCGGCGTCAGGTTGTCGAAGTGGACCTTGTGACGGATTTTTTCCGGATCGTCGAAATTGATGGTGTTGACTTTGAGAAGGGCGAAATACCGCTCGCCTTCCTTCGGACCGCGGATCGGGCCCTCGACCGTGTCGCCGGTCTTCAGCGAGAAGCGGCGGATCTGGGAGGGAGAGATATAGATATCATCGGGACCGGGCAGATAGTTCGCGTTCGCGGAACGCAGGAAACCGAACCCGTCCTGCAAGACCTCGACCACGCCCTCGCCGATGATTTCGACGTCCTGGCTCGCCAGAACCTTGAGGATGGCGAACATCAGCTCCTGCTTTCGCATCGTGCTGGCGTTCTCGACCTCGAGTGATTCGGCGAAGGTCAGCAAATCTGTAGGGGATTTGCTTTTGAGTTCTTGAAGCTTCATTTCAGCCATGAAGGGGGGACCATATTGAGAATTTCGGGGGAATGTAGGCGTGTCGGTGAAATTCGCTACCGCGGAAGATGAACCGGGGACGACGGGAAATTACACGCATGCCACGAGATGAGATGGCGAGGAAAATAGCGATTCACGTGGAACGCCGCAAGAGGCAAGACGCAAATCTTGCCAAAGAAAGACTGTGCTTGCCTCAGAACGGCTTGACGATCACCAGAATGACGATCCCGATCATCAGAACGGTCGGGACTTCATTCATCATCCGCCAGTAACGCGGCGTTTTTCGCAAACCATCGGCCGCGAAGTTGCGCACCGCGCGGCTGAACAGCACATGCACCATTGTGAGCAGCACGACAAGCCCGATCTTCGCATGCAGCCAGCCGCCGCGAAATTCGTAGACGTCCCACGCAAGGTAGAGACCGAGAACCCAGGTGATCATCATCGCCGGGTTCATGATGATCTTCAGGAGCCGCTGTTCCATCATCTTGAAGGTTTCGGATTGAGCCGAACCGGGCTCCGCATCGCTGTGATAGATGAACAGACGCGGCATGTAGAGGAGGCCCGCCATCCAGGACATCACCGCGATCACGTGGAAAGCCTTGATGTAGAGGAGGAAGTCGTCAGGCCGGGCGAGATAGACCGCCGCCAGAATGGCGATGAAGACGGCAAGCGCGATGAACGCCCGCAGCGCCGATCGCCGGCCGGCCGGCTTGCCTGTCTGCAATTCCCCGCCGCTCACGCGGTTACTCCGCGCACGCGCTCGATCAGCCTGGTGACATGATCCGGATTGGCCTCGGGCGTAATGCCATGGCCCAGGTTGAAGATCAGCGGCCCATGCCCGAGCGCCTCGAGAATGGCGTCGATACCGTCCTCCAGCGACCTGCCGCCGGCGACCACCCGCATCGGATCGAGATTGCCCTGGACCGGGCCGTCCTTCTGCAGTTCGGCTGCGAACGACAGCGGCACCGACCAGTCGAGCCCGATCGCGTCCGCCCCGGTCTTCTGGCGATAGGATTTCAAGTTCAGGCCGGCGCCCTTGGCAAAGGCGATGATCTTTGCCTGCGGCCGCTGGCGGCGAACGATCTCGATCATCCGGGCAACGGGCTTGACCGCATAAGCCTCGAACTCCTTCTCGCCCAGAACGCCCGCCCAGGAATCGAAGATCTGCACGGCGTCGGCACCGGCATCGATCTGGGCGATCAGATATTCGGCGGAGATTTCCGCAAGCATCGAAAGCAGCCGCTCGAACGCTTGCGGATGCCGATAGGCAAAAAGCCGGGCAGGGGCCTGGTCGGGCGTCCCGTGGCCGGCGATCATGTAGGTGGCAACCGTCCAGGGCGCGCCGCAGAAACCGAGCAGGGTGGTTTCCTCCGGCAGATCCCGTCTCAGGCGGCGGACCGTTTCCATGACCGGAGCAAGATGGGCAAGAACTCCTTCACCGTCCAGGGCCTGGATGCCGGCAGTATCGATCGGATCCATCTGCGGGCCTTCACCCTGCACAAACCGCACGTTCCGCTTCAGCGCATCCGGGATGACCAGAATATCGGAAAACAGGATCGCCGCATCGAAGCCGTAGCGCCGGATCGGCTGGAGGGTCACCTCCACAGCCAGATCCGGCGTGTAACAGAGATCGAGAAAGCTTCCAGCCGTGGCCCGCGTCTCCCGGTATTCCGGCAGATAACGCCCTGCCTGCCTCATGAGCCAGACAGGAGGTGGAGTGAGGGTTTGGCCTTTCAGCACCTCGACGATCTTCCGGTATGCGCCGGTCAATGGGTTCTCCTAAAAACAAAGAAATGAATCTTAAAAGATTTTCTATTTCTTAGAGTCGGTGAGTAGCAAGGATTAAAGTCAAATCACAGCCGACGCGACGATCCGCCGCTTCATGCGTTTCTCGGGGGAAAGAAAATGGCCTGTGATGGACGTTTGCCGGGACAGCTTGAATTTTCCAAGCTATTTCATGAGGATGGCAGAAGCGGCTATTCGGCGCTGTCTGTGGATAAGCTGGGGAGAAAAAAGCGCAGTGGTAGCCTCATCCCCAGAACACACAAGCCGGTGCGATCCGCATCCGCAGGACATGCGAATGTGGAAAACCAGGTGGTTTTCCCAGGGCCGGGTCCAAGCCCTGGAGAGCCCGATGGTCTCTCCCGAGTTATCAACAAAGGGTTAAGTTTAGCGTGGAGAACAGAAAAAACTTCTTCCATCTGCACCTCATATCTGACTCGACGGGCGAGACTCTCATCTCCGCCGGACGTGCCGCATCGGCGCAGTTCCAGTCCTCGCTGGCGGTGGAACATGTCTATCCGCTGATCCGCAACCGCAAACAGCTGCTTGCCGTTCTGGAGGCCCTCGACCGTGAACCCGGGATCGTGCTCTATACGATCGTTGATCAGGAGCTGGCCGAACTGATCGATCAGCGCTGCCGGGAAATGGGGCTGCCCTGCGTCAACGTCCTCGAACCCGTCATGGCGACATTCCAGGCCTATCTCGGCGCCCCGTCCCGTCGGCGGGTCGGCGCCCAGCACGCCCTCAATGCGGATTATTTCAAGCGCATCGAAGCGCTCAACTTCACCATGGACCACGACGACGGCCAGATGCCGGAAGATTACGACGAGGCGGATGTCGTGCTGATCGGCATCAGCCGCACCTCGAAAACCCCGACCAGCATCTATCTCGCCAATCGCGGCATCAAGACTGCCAACATCCCGATCGTGCCTGGCGTCGAGCTGCCCGAAAGTCTCTACCGGGCAACCCATCCCTTGATCGTCGGCCTGGTGGCTACCACCGACCGCATCAGCCAGGTGCGTGAGAACCGCGAGCTCGGAGTTACCCAAGGCTTCGACCGGCGTCATTATACCGACCGTGCCACGATCAACGAGGAGCTGAAATATGCCCGGGCGCTCTGCGCCCGTCAGAATTGGCCGGTCATCGACGTGACGCGCCGGTCGATCGAGGAGACGGCGGCGGCAATCGTTGCGCTGCGCCCTAAGCTGCGTTAAGCCGAGCCGCTTTGTTGCCTTTGGGAGATTTGCGTGACAGTGCCCCTGGTCCTTGCCTCCTCCAGCCCGTTCCGCCGGATGCTGATGGAAAATGCCGGTCTCACATTTGAAAGCCGCGCGGCCGATATCGACGAGCGGAAGATCGAGGCCGGACTGGAGGGTGCTACTCCCGACCAGGTGGCGCTGACGCTTGCCAGAGCAAAGGCGCTCGAAGTGAGCGGATATTTCCCTGGCGCGCTGGTGATCGGCTCGGACCAGACCATGTCGCTTGGAAACCGCGTCTACCACAAGCCGAAGACGCTTGCCGAAGCGAAGGAGAACCTGCTGTCTCTTTCGAACAGGACCCACCGCCTGAACAGCGCAATCGCCTTTGCGCGCGATGGTGAAATCGTCTGGGAACATGTCGCCCATGCGGACCTGACGGTTCGGATCTTGAGCGAAACCTTCGTTGACCGCTATCTGTCGCGCGTTGGCGAAAAGGTCTATGGCAGCATCGGGGCCTATCAGCTGGAAGGCGAGGGCATCCAGTTGTTTTCGAAAATCGAAGGCGACTATTTTACCATTCTCGGCCTGCCGATGCTGCCGCTCCTCGAAAAGCTTCGCGAACTGGGAGCGATCGATGGCTGATTCACGTGAAACATTCTTGGTTAATGCTTTCGTAACGGGCTGGCCGGTGAAACATTCCCGCTCGCCGCTGATCCACGGCCACTGGCTGAAGCAGTTTGGTATCGATGGGTCTTACCGGGCACACGCCGTCACCGAGGGGGATTTCCCCGCCTTCATCCAATCGCTGAAAGACGGCAGTTCCGGTTTCCGCGGCGGCAACGTCACCATTCCCCACAAGGAACTCGCCTTCAGGCTGGCCGACCGGCCGGACGAACTGACGGAAGAACTCGGGGCATCGAATACGCTCTGGATGGAAGACGGCCTGTTGCATGCCACCAATACCGACGGTCATGGTTTCACCGCCAATCTCGACGATCGTCATCCCGGCTGGGACAGGCGCGGCCGCGCGGTGATCTTCGGCGCCGGCGGTGCGAGCCGCGCCGTCATCCAGGCGATCCGCGATCGCGGCATCAGTGAGATCCACGTGGTCAACCGCACCCTGGCACGCGCCGTCGAACTTGCCGATCGTTTCGGCCCGAAGGTTCATGCCCATCCGGTGGAAGCGCTGGCCGAAGTCATGTCGGGTGCCGGGCTTTTCATCAACACCACGTCGCTCGGCATGGAAGGCGGCGAAGTGCCCGAGATTGATTTCTCGCCGCTGGCATCGGGCGCCGTGGTCACCGATATCATCTACGTGCCGTTGAAAACTCCGCTGCTCGCCCAGGCGGAGGCGCAAGGGTTCCCGATCGTCGACGGGCTCGGCATGCTGCTGCACCAGGCAGTACCCGGTTTCGAGAAATGGTTCGGCCGCCGGCCGGTCGTCGATAACGTCCTGCGGGACCTCGTCATCGCCGATATGGAAAAACACTGAATGATCGTCATCGGTCTCACCGGCTCCATCGGAATGGGAAAATCGACGACCGCGAAAATGTTCGCGGACGAAGGCGTTCCGGTGAATGACGCCGATGCTGTCGTCCATGATCTCTACCGCACGGACGCCGTGGCGCCTGTCGGCGAGGCTTTTCCCGGAACTCTCAGGGATGGCGCCATCGATCGCCAGGAACTGTCCCGCCAGCTTTCGGTATCTCCGGAAAAATTCCCTGTCCTCGAGGCGATCGTGCATCCGCTGGTGCGTCGCCGCGAGGTCGATTTTCTCGCCCGCCACAGACAGGCCGGCACCGACCTCGTGCTCCTCGACATTCCGCTTCTTTTCGAAGTGAAAGGCGACAATCGCGTCGATGTCGTCGTCGTCGTCACCTGCGATCCACAGATACAGCGCGACAGGGTGCTTGCGCGCCTGGGCATGACCGAGGAAAAATTGGCGATGATTCTCTCCCGCCAGATGCCCGATGCGGAAAAACGGAAAAAAGCCGATTTTCTCGTCGATACCGGCCTTGGAATGGAAGCGGCGAGGGAGCAGGTGCGCGAGATCGTCGCCCGCCTGAAAGCTGGAAAGCCGAGCGGGAAAAACCCACATGCGTGAGATCATCTTCGATACGGAAACCACCGGCCTCGAATCGAAACTCGACCGGGTGATCGAAATCGGCGGCATCGAGCTGGTCAACAATTTCCCGACCGGGAGAACGCTGCATCTCTACATCAACCCGGGCGACCGCAAGGTCCACCCGGACGCGCTCGCCGTCCACGGCATCACCGACGAATTCCTGAAGGACAAGCCGAGCTTCGGCGACGTCGTGCAGCAGATCATCGAATTTTTCGACGGCGCCAAGTGGATCGCCCATAACGCCACCTTCGACATGGGCTTCATCAACGCGGAATTCGCCCGTCTCGGCATCCCGCCTGTCATGTCCGACCAGGTCATCGATACGCTGGCCATGGCGCGCCGCAAACATCCGATGGGCCCGAATTCGCTGGATGCGCTCTGCCGGCGTTACGGCATCGACAATGCCCACCGCACCAAGCACGGCGCGCTGCTCGACTCCGAACTGCTGGCCGAAGTCTATATCGAGATGACCGGCGGCCGTCAGACCGCTCTTGGCCTGATGGGCAATGAACGGTCTTCGACGGTGGTCGAGGTCGAGGAAGTGATGATCGAGGTTGCCGGTCGTCCGCGGCCGCTCGCCAGCCGGCTGACCGAAACCGAGTTGCAGTCGCATGCCGCCATGGTCGCATCGCTGAAGGACAAGGCGGTCTGGCTGAAATACAAGCTGGCCGAATAAAAAAGCCCGGGTCGCGAAACCCGGGCTTTTCTCAATCAAGACAATTCGATCTCAGCTGTCGAGCGCCTGAACCTTGGACCGGGCCTGTTCCTCGGCCATGCGCTGCGTGAACATCTGCGCGAAATCGATCGGGTCGATCATCAGCGGCGGGAAGCCGCCGTTGCGCGTCACGTCGGCGATGATCTGGCGGGCGAACGGGAACAGCAGGCGCGGGCATTCGATGAACAGCAGCGGCAGCATGTGCTCCTGCGGGAAACCGGTGATGCGGAAGACGCCGCCATAAACCAGTTCGGCCGCGAAAACGACCTTGTCGCCTTCCTTGGCTTCGGCGTTCAGCGTCAGGATAACGTCGAAATCGGCTTCGGAAAGCGGATTGGCATTGACGTTGACGTTGATGTTGATCGACGGCGCCTTGTCGCGCGACTGCAACGAACGCGGAGCGCCCGGGTTCTCGAAGGAGAGATCCTTGGTGTATTGCGCCAGGATGTTGAGGGACGGAGTTTCGGCCTGGTTGTTATCGTCTGCCATTGGAATTCCTCGAGGCTTTGGAGCGTTGAGGCCCTCTAACATTTCGCTTGGGGGCTTACAACCCTAGCCATCCGGCTGACCGATCAGGGTTCGCGGCCTTTCGGTCCGGCCCAGGGCGACGACGGGTTGGGCTCGCGATGATAATCCTCTTCGTCGAGATCGACCACCGGCCCCGTCTTTTTGGACTCGGGCGAGGGCCTCGGGCTTTCGTAACGATAGCTCTCGCTGCGCGGCGAGCGGACCACCACGATGCGGCGGCCGATCACCGACCAGATCAGGCTGCGCACAAAGGGAATGAACAGCGCCAGCCCGATGATGTCCGTGATGAACCCGGGCAGCAGCAGCATGATGCCGGCAACGACAATCATCGCGCCGTCGATCAGCGCCCGGCCGGGTGCGCGTCCGTCGCGGCTTTCGGCGGAAATCTGTCTCAGGATCTGTGTCCCCTGGCTGCGCAGGAGGATGGCACCGAGCACTGCCGTGCCGATCACCAGGCCGAGTGTCGTCCAGAGGCCGAGAGCTTTGCCGACAAGCACGAAACCCGCGATTTCGGCGAGCGGCCAGCCGATCAGAAGGAGCGGCACGAGAAAGAAGCGCATGATATTCCCTGTGTCGTGATATGCGGTTGCGCGCAAAGCGCTAACGTCTTCGCCATTTGAATGATAGGCGTATGCAGACTATATGAGAAACTGCACCGAATATTTAAACGCCAAATGCGGGTTAAGATGGGCTCCAACGACTTCATAACACTCTTTTTCCTTGTCGCAGCGGTTCTGATCTTCCTGCAACTGCGCAGTGTGCTCGGACGCCGGACAGGAAACGAGAAGCCGCCGTTCGATCCTTACAGCCCCCGCGACGTGGCGAAAAATCCGGGCGGCGACGACAGCAAGGTCGTGACCTTGCCGCGCCGCGACGCCACCGACGACGAGCAGCGTTATGCGGATGTCGACGCCGTTGCCAAGCCGGATACGCCGCTCAACGCAGCACTGCGCGAAGTGGTCAAGTCCGATCCCTCCTTCCGTCCCCGCGAGTTCCTCAACGGTGCCCGCATGGCTTACGAGATGATCGTCATGGCCTTTGCCGATGGCGACCGGAAGACGCTGAAAGGTCTCCTCTCGAAGGAAGTCTTCGACGGTTTCGATACGGCGATCACCGAGCGCGAATCCCGAGGCGAGGTGGTGAAGTCCACCTTCGTCGGCATCGACAAGGCGGATATCACCCATGCGGCCGTCAAGGACGCCGAGGAGCAGATCACCGTGCGGATCGTCAGCCAGCTCATTTCCGCCACCTATGACAAGGCGGGTGCGCTGATCGACGGCGACCAGGAAACCGTGGCCGAGGTCACCGACATCTGGACCTTCGCCCGCGACATCCGTTCCCGCGATCCGAACTGGAGACTGGTCGCAACCGAATCCGAACAATGACCGTGAATTCTGCGGATTATACTCTTCGACCCGTATCCTTCTCCGACCTTGCAGGTTGGAGTGAAGACGATCCGACCGCGCTGTTTGCCGGCATGCGCGCGTCGCTGGAGCATATCCGCAAGGTCAAGCCCTATCGGACCGGCGCCCTCGGCCTGACTGCCGAAGAACTTGCCACCCTTGTCGAAGCCGCCCGGGATGTCCCGGGCGATCCTGTTTCCGCCAGGGCCTTTTTCGAAACGCACTGTCGGCCCTTCCTGATTTCCCGCAACGACGGCCGGCGCGGTTTCGTCACCGCCTTCTACGAGCCGGAGATCGAAGTCTCGGAAACGCGCGACGATATCTGGACCCATCCCTTCCATTATCGCCCCGACGACCTTGTCGATCTCGACGACAACAGTCGGCCGGCGGGATTGGACTCCGGCTACATGTTCGGCCGGCAGACGCCGGAAGGGATCGTTCCCTATCCGGATCGTGGTGAGATCGACCGCGGTTTTCTCGAAGGCCGAGGTCTGGAGATCGCCTATGCGAAATCGAAGGTCGATGTCTTCTTCATCCATGTCCAGGGCGCGGCGAGGCTGAAATATCCGGATGGAACTATCCGGCGGATCACCTATGCGGCCAAGGCGGGCCATCCGTTCTCGCCGATCGGCAAGCTGTTGATCGACCGCGGCGAGATCGATCCGTCGAAAATTTCCATGCAGAGCATTCGCGCCTGGCTGACTGAGAATCCGGCTAAGGTTGATGAGGTCCTCTGGCATAATCGTTCATATATCTTCTTCCGGGAGGCGGATGTATCCGATCCGTCGCTCGGGCCGGTCGCCGCCGCCAAGGTGCCGTTGATCCCCGGCCGTTCGCTGGCGGTAGATCGCCAGATCCACACATTCGGTTTTCCCTTTTTCATCCGCTCCGAGACGCTGACCCATATCGACGGGGGAAAACCCTTCGCCCGGCTGATGCTCGCGCTCGATACCGGCTCGGCGATCGTCGGCCCGGCGCGGGGCGACATTTTCACCGGATCCGGTTTCGAGGCGGGTGAACTTGCCGGAACGGTGCGCAACGACGCGGATTTCTATATCCTCATCCCCAGGGCAGCGGCCGTCAGGTACGGCGGATGAAGGGCGGCCGCAAACTCGATCCGGAAGAGCGGATATTGTGGGGCAGGGTCGCCAAGTCCGCCCGCGCCCTGCCGGGCCGCATGAAGGAAATCCTCGAATTCGAGGAGGCCGAGGCTGCCAGGCTCGCCGCGGAAGAGGCAGCGGTCGAAGCCGCAAAGCCGAAACCTGCGCCGAGGCAGGAAAGTTTCGCGGTCGAGCTTCCGGTGTCGGTCCCGACCCGGCGGCCGGTGGGTTCTCATCAGCCGCTTGAAAAACCGGTCAAGAAAAAGCTCGCCAAGGGCCGGCTGCCGATCGACGCGCGCCTCGATCTTCATGGACTTTTCCAGGGCGAGGCCCACGACCTGCTTCTGGATTTTCTGCTGAGGGCGCATGAACGCGGTCTCCGCCACGTCCTGGTGATCACCGGCAAGGGCAGCTCGATGGGTAGCGAAGGCGCGCTCCGCCGCGCCGTGCCTCTATGGTTTTCGAAGGCCGAGTTCCGGTTCCTGATTTCCTCCTATGAATGGGCGGCTCGCCATCACGGCGGCGAGGGTGCCATGTATGTGCGTCTCTCTCGCGGCAGAGGGGACAGTCGCGGAGATCGGGAATGACGCCCTTCGGTCATGCGCTCCGGGAGCTGCGTCGTCGCAGGGGCATCACCCAGCGCGAGCTCGCCGCGGCGATCGGCGTCACCCCCGCCTATCTCTCGGCGCTCGAACACGGAAAACGCGGCCGCCCCACCTTCGAATTGCTGCAGCGGATTGCCGGTTATTTCAACGTCATCTGGGACGAGGCGGAGGAGCTTTTCCGGTTGGCCGAAGCCTCCCATCCGAAAGTCATGCTCGACACCGCGGGTCTGCCGCCATCCTATACAGGCTTTGCCAATCGGCTGGCGCAGCGGATTCGCTCTTTGCCACCGGACGTGATAGAAGAAATGGACACGCTCCTCAAAAAAGCCGAGATACGGGGCTGAATTCGCCACGCATCCACGGCTTTCGTGCCGTATTGGGGAGGCTCAACCTTTAGAAACCGCCCCGATTTCCCTATATTCTGAGGGTGGAATGGCTGGTGATTCGCTAACCGGCATCTCAAACGAATTGGAAGATAATTGATGACCGATACACCCGTCAGCGATAATGGCGCGAGTGCCGAATATGGTGCCGACTCGATCAAGGTTCTGAAGGGCCTCGATGCTGTTCGCAAGCGCCCCGGCATGTATATCGGCGATACCGACGACGGCTCCGGCCTGCATCACATGGTCTACGAAGTCGTCGACAACGCGATCGACGAGGCGCTGGCCGGCCATGCGGACCTGGTAACCGTCACGCTCAACCCGGATGGCTCCGTCACGGTAACCGACAACGGCCGCGGCATCCCGACGGATATTCACAGCGGCGAAGGCGTCTCCGCTGCCGAAGTGATCATGACCCAGCTGCATGCGGGCGGCAAGTTCGACCAGAATTCCTACAAGGTTTCCGGCGGTCTGCACGGCGTCGGCGTCTCGGTCGTCAATGCGCTGTCGGTCTGGCTGAAGCTGCGCATTCGCCGCAACGGCAAGCTCCACGAGATTTCCTTCACCCACGGCGTTGCCGATGCGCCGCTGAAGATTATTGGCGACTACGAAGGTCGCTCCGGCACCGAGGTCACGTTCCTTGCGAGCCCGCAGACCTTCACGATGACCGAGTACGACTACAACACGCTCGAGCATCGTCTGCGCGAACTCGCCTTTCTGAATTCGGGCGTCCGAATCCGGCTCACGGACAAGCGTAAGCCGGATATTCGCGAAGAAGAAATGCTTTATGACGGAGGCCTCGAGGCTTTCGTCCGTTATCTCGACCGATCCAAGAAGCCGCTGGTCGACAAGCCGGTTGCCATCAAGGGCGAAAAGGACGGCATCACCGTCGAAGTGGCGATGTGGTGGAACGACAGCTATCACGAGAACGTCCTCTGCTTCACCAACAACATCCCGCAGCGTGACGGCGGCACCCATATGGCCGGCTTCCGCGGCGCCCTGACGCGCCAGGTCACCTCCTACGCGGACAGTTCCGGCATCACCAAGAAGGAAAAGGTGACGCTGCAGGGCGAAGACTGCCGCGAAGGCCTGACCGCCGTCCTGTCGGTCAAGGTGCCGGATCCGAAGTTCTCGTCGCAGACCAAGGACAAACTGGTGTCCTCCGAAGTTCGTCCGGTGGTCGAGAGCCTTGTCAACGAGGCGCTGAGCACCTGGTTCGAGGAACATCCGACCGAAGCGAAGATTCTTGTCGGCAAGGTGGTCGAAGCCGCTGTCGCCCGCGAAGCCGCCCGCAAGGCCCGCGAACTGACCCGCCGCAAGGGCGTGCTCGACATCGCCTCGCTGCCCGGCAAGCTCGCCGACTGCTCCGAGCGCGATCCGGCCAAGTCCGAACTGTTCCTCGTCGAAGGCGACAGCGCCGGAGGTTCCGCCAAGCAGGGCCGTTCGCGTGAAAACCAGGCGATCCTTCCGCTGCGCGGCAAGATTCTCAACGTCGAGCGCGCCCGCTTCGACAAGATGCTGTCCAGCCAGGAAATCGGGACGCTGATCACCGCGCTCGGCACCTCGATCGGCAAGGACGAGTTCAACGCCGACAAGCTGCGCTACCACAAGATCATCATCATGACGGACGCCGACGTCGACGGCGCCCATATCCGCACCCTGCTTCTGACCTTCTTCTTCCGCCAGATGCCGGACCTGATCGAGCGCGGCCATATCTATATCGCCCAGCCGCCGCTCTATAAGGTCAGCCGCGGCAAGTCGATCCAGTACCTCAAGAACGAGGCGGCTCTGGAGGAATACCTCATCACCATGGGCCTTGAGGAAGCGACGCTGACGCTCGGCTCCGGTGAAGTCCGCGCCGGACAGGACATGCGCGAAGTCATCCAGGATGCGCTGCGGCTGCGCACCTTGGTCGAAGGCCTGCATTCCCGCTATAACCGTTCGATCATCGAACAGGCCGCGATCGCCGGCGCGCTCAATCCGGAACTGACGGACAATCGCGAACGGGCCCAGCAGACGGCCGACGAAGTGGCCCGCCGCCTCGACATGATTGCCGAGGAAACCGAGCGCGGCTGGTCCGGCCATGTTACGGGCGAGGGCGGCCTGCGTTTCGAGCGCATGGTGCGCGGCGTCAAGGAAGTAGCGGCCGTCGACGTGGCGCTGATCGGTTCGGCCGACGCGCGCCATATCGACCAGATGACCGCGCGCCTGCAGGAAATCTACCGTACCCCGCCAGTGCTGACCCGCAAGGAAGGCCAGCAGGAAATGTCCGGTCCCCGCGCCCTCCTGGAATCGATCTTCGCGACCGGCCGCAAGGGCCTTTCCATGCAGCGCTACAAGGGTCTCGGTGAGATGAATGCCGAACAACTCTGGGAAACGACGCTCGATCCGAACGTCCGCTCGCTGCTGCAGGTCCGGGTCAACGATGCGACCGATGCCGACGGCCTCTTCTCGCGCCTGATGGGCGACGAGGTAGAACCGCGCCGCGAGTTCATCCAGGACAACGCGCTGAGCGTCGCCAACCTCGACATCTGAGTTGATCCGAACGCGACGGCAGCTTTCCCGTTGTCGTCGCGTGATAGGCATCCGTGCGTCCGGCGGCGCGGAGGAGGAGATTGACCTTATGAGCGACGATAACCTCGTGCCGTTCCGGCGCCGCGACAATCTCGACAGATTTGCAAATTCGCCCCTTGTCGATGGGCGTTACGGTGCAGCGGATCCGGAACGGCTGTCCGCCTTCGAAGAGCGATACGGCATCCGCTTCTCGGATGCCTACCGGCGTTTTCTGCTGCGGGAGAACGGGCTCGACTATACGCTGTCGCCGCGGGCCGTGTCGGGACTGCCCGACGAAGAGCGCCAGGATGCCATGGTGCTTTGCGACATCAACACGCTGTTCGGCATCGGCAATGGGCATGCCTATTTCGACCTCGAAGTCATCGCCACGGAAATGGGCTTCCATGACTATCGCCTGACGCCCTTTGCCCATGTCGTCGGGCTGGGCGGAGATTTCTCCACGCTCGTTGAAATCGGAGCAGGTAGCTATGCCGGCAGCATCATCTATACCGACGGCGAACTCTTCCGGGGAATGCAGCAGGATATCCTGGCCGGCAAGTCCGTCGACGAGGCCGTCGAGTATTTCACCGAGATTGGCTATTACAGCCCGATCGCCACGGATTTCGACGATCTCATCGCCAAATACAGCCGGCTGAGCTGAGAGCTGCGACGTTGTCCAGCTCGAAAATGTTTCACGTGAATCTTTCCTGTGGATAGGGATTCACGTGAAACAATTCTTAAAAAGAACGGCGGGGCTCAAGGCTCTCCGGTAAACTTCCCTTCGAAGGCGATTTCGGAAACCGGCTTGCGCTTGCTCGGGAATT
This sequence comes from Hyphomicrobiales bacterium, assembly GCA_900471605.1. Lineage (GTDB taxonomy): Bacteria > Pseudomonadota > Alphaproteobacteria > Rhizobiales > Rhizobiaceae > Neorhizobium. The sequence continues at coordinate 148,432 of UCEY01000001.1, forward strand.
CGCGTTCCGCAAGATCGTCGGGCAGGGTGGTTCTGTCGGCAATCCTGCCGATAGCCGCCGCCGCTTCGACACGGTAACCTTCCGGTATGCCGAGCACCTCGACGGCTTTTTCCTTGTCGAGACCTTCCATGCCATGGGCATGGTAACCGAGCTTCATCGCCTGGCAGATGACGGAAAACCAGGCCGCGCCCGTGTCGTAGGAGTGGGTATAGGCAAGCCGGTGTTCGCCATTGCTGGCGACGCGATAGGTCTTCGAGACGACGATCAGCAGCGCCGCTGCGTTCTGCGCCCAGCGCTGGTTACCCGGCGAAAGAATATCGACCAGAAGCGGAAACGACGGCGTGCCGCGCAGCGCATAGATGAAACGCCAGGGCTGATTGTTGCCGGAAGAGGGTGCCCAGTGTGCCGCATCGAGGATCGTCAGCATGGTCGCCGGGTCGATCGTCTCTTCCGTAAACGCCCGAGGCGACCAGCGGTCGAGGAAAAAGGTATCGATCGGGAACTCCGAATCGCGGGTATTGCTGCTGGTCATGGCGTCCTCTGAAATCTGCGGGCTGCGATAAATTCACCCTCGACAATAGCGCATCGGCTTGCCCCGCGACAGGCTTTCGATCCGCCGAAACGGGGGTGACAAGCCGGGACGCATGTTCCATAAACCTCCCGGTAATTTGGAGGACCATGCTTTGAAACTGATGCGCATTGGTGAGCCGGGCCAGGAAAAGCCGGCACTTTTTGATAACAAGGGCAAGATCCGCGATCTGTCCGGTCATGTCGCCGATATTGCCGGGCCTGCCATCTCGCCGGAAGGTCTTGCCCGGATCGCCGCTCTCGATCCGGAAAGCCTGCCCGAACTGCAGCCTGCCCGCATCGGCGCCTGCGTCGCCGGTACGGGCAAGTTCATCTGCATCGGCCTCAACTATTCCGACCACGCCGCCGAAACCGGCGCCACCGTTCCGCCGGAGCCGATCATCTTCATGAAGGCGACGTCCGCCATCGTCGGCCCGAATGACGACGTGATCATCCCGCGCGGCTCGGTAAAGACCGACTGGGAAGTCGAGCTCGGCGTGATTATCGGCAAGACTGCGAAATACGTCTCGGAAGCCGACGCGATGGATTATGTCGCCGGCTACTGCCTGACCAACGACGTTTCCGAACGCGCCTTCCAGGCCGAGCGTTCCGGGCAGTGGACCAAGGGCAAGTCCTGCGACACTTTTGGTCCGATCGGCCCCTGGCTGGTCACCAAGGACGAAATTCCCGATCCGCAGAACCTCGGCATGTGGCTCAAGGTCAATGGTGAGACCATGCAGAATGGTTCGTCCAGGACGATGGTCTACGGCGTCCGGTATCTGGTTTCCTATCTCAGCCAGTTCATGTCGCTGCATCCGGGAGATGTCATTTCCACCGGTACTCCTCCGGGCGTCGGCCTCGGCATGAAGCCGCCGCGCTTCCTCAAGGCCGGCGAAGTTGTCGAGCTCGGCATCGACGGTCTGGGAACACAGCGCCAGACCTTCGTCGCTGACGTATAAGTGATCGAAGGACTCATGTCCGCCGGCGGACATGAGTCCTTAACCAGACTTGGAAGGTGGAACTTTAAGGCTTAAATGTCATTCTCATGACAGCAGAATGATCTGCAGCCCCCCGCCTTCCTCTTGGCAAATTCAGCCGGTATCCCCCACGATGTTGCACCGCAATGGAAAAGTGCTAGCCTATCCCCATCCTGCTCCTGAACCGATCGGTTCGATGTCCCTGTCGAACACGCTGTCGGAAATGACGAAAGGCAGCACCTCGATGTTCTATCAGTTCTACGAGATGAACCATGCGGCGATGGCGCCGGTCCGCGCTGCAGCGGATGCCCTGCAGTTCTTCTATTCCAATCCGCTCAACCCGTTTTCCCAGACGACGATGGGCCGGACGCTCTCCGCCAGCCTTGAAGTTTTCGAGCGCGTCACGCGCCGATACGGCAAGCCGGCATTCGATCTTCCCTTCACGACCGTCGATGGTGAGACCGTTGCGGTGACGGAAGAGATCGTGTGGGCCAAGCCCTTCTGCAATCTCCTGCATTTCCGCCGCGATCTGCCCGCAGGCCGCGCTCCGGATCAGAGAATCCTGATCGTCGCGCCGATGTCCGGCCATTATGCGACGCTGCTGCGCGGCACCGTGGAAGCGCTTCTGCCGAGCGCCGACGTCTATATCACAGACTGGATCGATGCCCGCATGGTGCCGATCACCGACGGCCGATTCGATCTCGACGACTATATCGACTACGTCATCGAGATGCTGCATGCGATCGGCCCCGGCACCCATGTCATCGGCGTCTGCCAGCCTTCCGTCCCGGTGCTCGCCGCAGTGGCGGTCATGGAATCGCAGCAGGATTCGCTGGTTCCGGCGTCGATGATCCTGATGGGCGGCCCGATCGACACCCGCATCAATCCGACCGCCGTCAACAAGCTTGCCGAAGAACATCCGATCGAATGGTTCCGCGACAACGTCATCATGAACGTGCCGTGGCCGCATTCCGGCTTCCTGCGCCGGGTCTATCCCGGTTTCCTGCAATTGTCCGGCTTCATGTCGATGAACCTCGACCGGCATGTTTCCGCCCACAAGGAATTCTTCCAGCACCTCGTCAAGAACGACGGAGAGTCGGCCGAGAAGCATCGCGAGTTCTATGACGAATACCTGGCGGTCATGGATCTCACCGAGGAATTCTACCTCCAGACGGTCGAGACAGTCTTCATCAAGCATTCGCTGCCGAAGGGCGAGATGATGCACCGGAACGTCCCGGTCGATACCAGGCTCATCCGTCGGGTGGCGCTGCTGACCATCGAAGGCGAGAACGACGATATTTCCGGCCTCGGCCAGACCAATGCGGCGCAGACCATCTGCTCCAATATCCCGGATGACATGCGCATGCATTACATGCAGCCGGATGTCGGCCATTACGGCGTGTTCAACGGTTCCCGTTTCCGTCGCGAGATCGCCCCGCGCATCGTCGCCTTCACGCAGAAACATGCCAAGGCTGCACCGAAGAAGACGCCGGTCAAGCGGGTCATCAAGGGCGGCAAAGCCGATTGATCGCCCCGCCGCCCGGTCGGGAATCCTCGGGTCGAGCCCGAGGATGACGATCGAGGGTGGGCGCTGAAGACGCAATGAAGCAACCTTGGGGCCTGCCGCAACCTCCCATGGTCTCTCGTCCGGCTATTCCTCCTCCGTCATTCTCGTGCTTGACGCGAGGATCCAGGAAGGTCTCACTCTCGATATTTCATCGCTATTTCAGCATTTTCTTGAATTTAATGATCCGTCTTCTTGAAGGCGGATCATGGGCTCACCAAATCGAATTCAGTCGGGCTGGCATGCGGCCACCCGCTGAAACATCAGGGTGTGACCAATGAACCAGTCAGCATTGATTCGTCCGGAGTGGACGCCGGCCACCATCGCTCTCATGGTGCTCGGTTTCGTCGTTTTCTGGCCTCTCGGCCTTGCCATGCTCGCCTATATTCTTTTCGGGGAAAGGCTCCGTGGCTTCAAGCGGGATGCCAATGACCGGGCCGACCGTATGTTCGCCGGCTGCCGTCGTGCGAAGTCCCGTTACAACACGCATTTCAGCACCGGCAATGTCGCCTTCGACGATTGGCGCAAGACTGAGATCGATCGGATCGAGGAAGAACGCCGCAAGCTCGACGAGATGCGGGAAGAATTCGACAACTATGTTCGCGAGCTCCGCCGCGCCAAGGACCAGGAAGAATTCGACCGCTTCATGCGTGAACGTCAAAACCGCTCTTCCGGCCAGAACCCCGTGGTCGATCTCTGATCTTCCAAAGGATTCACGTGAAACGTGCTCGGGCCGGCGTCGTTCAGACGCCGGCTTTCTTATGCAAGGGAATCGGCTAAAAAGGGTCCATGTTCGCGCTTCTCAAAAAGCCAGTCCGCGCCGCCAAGCCCAAACCGCTCGAAACGGTGAAGCGGACCCTTCATGTCGGCGATCGGGCGATGCCGCTGACGATCAGGGAAAATCGCCGAGCCACCCGCATCACGCTCAGGATCGAACCCGGCGGCCGCGGGCTCAATCTCACGGTGCCGGCGGGACTGCGCAGCCGCGAGATCGACGATTTCCTCGACCGGCATCAGGGCTGGCTTGTGACCAAGCTGGCAAAATTCTCGACCGATAATTCGATCCGATCGGGTGGCCGCATTGCCTTTCGCGGCGTTCCCCATCGGATCGAACATACCGGCACGCTCCGCGGTCTGACCGAAGCGGTGCTGATCGACGGCGAACCGGTGCTGAAGGTGAGCGGCCTTGAGGATCACATGGGCCGCCGGCTTTCCGCCTTCTTCAAGAAGGAGGCGCGCAAGGAGCTCGAAGTGCTGGTCGCCCGCCACGCCGCCGCCATCCGCAAGCCGATCAAGTCGGTCTCCATGAAGGACACCCGCAGCCGCTGGGGCTCCTGCTCGTGGGATGGCAACCTCAGCTTCTCCTGGCGCATCGTCATGGCCCCGCCTCTCGTCATCGACTATCTCGCGGCCCACGAAGTGGCGCATCTGAAGGAGATGAACCACGGCCCGAAATTCTGGGCTCTCTGCAAAGAGCTCTGCCCGCGAATGGAAGAGGCCCGCAAATGGCTGAAGCAGCACGGCTCGCAACTGCATGCGATCGATTTCGAGTAATTAGGAATCTGCGGAAGAGGCCCGCCCCTCATCCGCCTGCCGGCACCTTCTCCCCGTTTTGACGGGCAGAAGGACCTATGCCGCTACGTCTCCGTCCCCTTCAACGCTGAGTGTGCCAGGTCCCCTCGCCCCGCAAGCGGGGAGAGGGTTAGGGTGAGGGGCAAACACCGCCCACCAACATCCGAGGACCAAATCCACCCCCGGCTCAACAAATCCAACCCCTTACCAGAATCCTCATCCCCGCCCGCCAAACCCGTGCCTACAATCCACCCGTCCCGCTTCGGCTACACCGGCCCGCATGACCGGCGAGGCGGGACCGGTGCCCTGATGGTCTGCCGTCATGCAGGCGGGTCGTCAGGGGCTGCGCAGAAAATGGTCCCCCTCTCGCCTTCGGGCGGG
>UCEY01000020.1 GCA_900471605.1 Hyphomicrobiales bacterium
CGATTTTCTCGCCTGCGCGATTGCGGGCGCAGGTGATGCGACGACGAAAATCCTCGCGCAGGCGAGAAAATCGACAATCGCCGTCCGCGCGGCCGTCATCGCGGGGCCATTCGTCGTCGGGTCCGATGCCACGATCGCCTCGGCAAAAGCTTGGGTGCGCGGAAAGGTTTGGCTCGCTGGAAAGGCAGGTGTCGTCATGGCATGGGATCCGGTAAGGCGTCGCCGTTGCGCGCAGCACTTCGTCCGCCCGACAGGCCGCCGACGAACTGACGGATTCGCGAATTGTCCGAGCCGCGGAAGATCTGCTCCGGCGTTCCCGATGCGACCACCCGTCCGTTCTCGGTGAAGACCACCGTGTCGCTGATCTCTTCCGCAAAGCGCATTTCATGCGTGACGAGAATGCTGGTCATCCCCTCGCGGATCAGATCGCGGATGACCCACAGGACCTCGCCGACCGTTTCCGGATCCAGCGCGGAGGTGACTTCATCGAACAGCACGAGTTCGGGTTTCATCGCGAGCGCACGGGCGATCGCTACGCGCTGCTGCTGACCGCCCGAAAGTTCGCCGGGATAGGCTTTCGCCTTGTCCGACAGGCGCACCTTTTCGAGAAGCTCCCGGGCAAATACCTCGGTCGCCCGCCGTTCCGCCCCCAGAATGCGCGTCGGAGCCAGTACGATATTGTCGAGCACGGTCAGGTGCGGAAAGAGATTATATTGCTGGAAGACGATGCCTACACGCTTCCGCAGCGCGATCCGCTCGGTCTCGCGCGTCAGCTGGTCAACCCGCGTACCACCGACCGTGATCTGGCCGCTCTGCGGCTGGACGAGTGCATTGATGCAGCGCAGGATGGTCGACTTCCCGGAACCGGATGGCCCGATGATCGATACCGCGTCGCCCCTGTTCACCGTGAGATCGATGCCTTTGAGCACCTGAGTCTGCCCGAAGGACAGATGGACATCCTCCAGCCGGACGAGCGCGGTTTCTGTCGGTTCTGACATAGGTGACGTCCTCTCGCTGCTCTCAAGCTGCATGGAAGCGCCCCTCCATCCGGCGCGTGAGGCGGGAAATCGGGTAGCAAAGGGTGAAAAACGCGGCCATCACGACGAGGTAGGCGATGATGGTGAAATCGAGACGACGCACGGCCGTGCTTGCATCGGTCGCGGCGTGGAGGAGTTCGTGGACGCCCACCAGCGAGGCCAGCGCCGTGCCCATGGTGATCGAAGCGAGCACGTTCATCCAGGGCGGCAGGGAGCGGCGAAGGCATTGCGGCAGGATGATCCAGCGAAGCGCCTGCCCGTGCGAGAAACCGAGCCCCTTGGCCGCTTCCCACTGCGTCGTCGGAATAGAGAGGATGGCGCCGCGGGTAATTTCGGCGACATAGGCGCTGGCGGGAATGGCAAGGCCGATCACCGCCTTCACCCAGTCGGGAAATGGCAGGTACGTTCCGTAGATCACGATCTCGAAGGGAAAGATGTAGGTCGTGGCGAAAATGAGCACCAGATGCGGCGCGTTGCGGAACAGCTGCACGTAGGCCGCGACCGGATAACGCACCAGCCGGAACGGCGCCAGCGACAGCATGCCGAAAAGCGCACCGACCACCGTCCCGAGCGTCATGGCGGACAGCGCAATGACGACGTTCATCATGAAGCCTGAGGCAAGGTAGGGCACCCACTGCAGAAGCTCGCGGCCGAGCGTGGGGTCGGCGACCGCCGACAGGATGACGACCAGCGGCAGGGCGACGAAGGCGCCATTGCGCAGGATGCGGCCGCCGGTGCGGGGCTGCTGGATTTGTGCGCGCATCAGAGACCGTATCCCGGCACGGCGAGCCTCCGCTCGACCCAGAGCCCGAGGCGGGCGACGACGAAGTTGATCAGGCTGAAGAAGAGCAGGATGACGATCATCAGCGACACGACGTTGTCGCGCTGCGTCCACACCATGATGGAGGCATAGGTGATCTCGCTGACGGCGATCGCATTTCCGACAGTCGTCAGCTTCACCAGGTTGATCAGGTTGTTGACGATGGCCGGCAGCGAAGCCCGGAATGCGAGGGGAACCTCGACATAGCGCAGGATCTGCAGCGGGCTGAAGCCGATACCCCGGGCCGCCTCCACGGTGGATGCCGGCACCGCCTCGATGCCGGCGCGGATCGCCTCGGCATGGAGTGCCGCGATGTGCAGCCCGACGACCGCCACCACCCAGAAGAAAGGTGAAAGCGGGTTGTTCTGAACGCCGCCCACGAGGCTGGACACGAACGTGTTGAGCACCAGGAAGCTGAACATCAACTGCACCAGCGTCGGCGTGTTGCGCGTCACTTCCACGAACGCGCGCACCGGCACCGACAGCCACAGGCGCCCCGAAGTGAGGCAAGCGGCGAAGACGAGGCCGAAGACGAGGCTGACGGGTATCAACAGCACGATGAGAAAGAGCGTCGTGGCAAAGCCATCACGCCAGATCTGGGCCTCGTAGCCGGTCGAGAGAAACTCGTAATTCAGGCCGATCCTGCTCGTCAGGCTGACGAACAGGTCGGTAACATTGAAATCGGGCATGGCGCTCTATCGGTGCATTCGCTTCACTGAGCTGCGGAAAGCGCCTTCTGTTGCTGTTGCAGGTATTCGGTGCTGAGCAAACGGTTGGCTTTCGCGAATTCCAGAATCTTGCCGGAAGCGTGCAGCTTCTTGACGGTGGCGTCCAGTGCCGCCGTGGTATCGGCCTCGCCCTTTCGCAGCCAGATCACCGAGTCCGACGGAATGAGTTCGGTCGGAAAGAGGATGGCGTAGTCCTTCCACTCTTCGGGCCGGTCCTGCAGCAGGAGGCCGAGGGTGGCGCCGACATGAACGGCGACGTCGCAATTGCCGCCCTGCAGGGCAAGGAGCGATTCCGGCTGGCTCGGCAGCGCCTTCACCTGCGCGCCATATTCCTCGATCAGCGGCTGCGTGTAGTTGGAGCCCTGGGAAACGCAGGCTGTCTTGCCCTTGAGGCCCGCCCAGTCCTTCAGGCCGCTGTCCTTGCGGCCGATCGCCGCTCCGCCGGCACGGTCATAGGCCGTCGGCACATAGCCGAGCACTTTGGCGCGCTCCTCTGTGTATTGCATGTTGGCGATCAGGATATCGACCTTGCCCTGCTGCAGGAACTGGACGCGGTTGGGCGGCGTCACCGTCACTGTCTCCAGCTTTACCCCGAGATCGTCGGCGAGGCCCTTGGCGATGTCGAGATTGAAACCCTTCTGCTCCTGCGTCTTCGGATCGATGAAGCCGAACGGTGCGCCCGACAGGATGACGCCGACGGTCAACGTGCCGCGCGCCTTGATCCGGTCGAGTGTCGCATCGGCCGATGCCGTCGTCGCACTCAGGGCGCAGATGGACATGGCAAGCGCGAAAAGGGATTTGATCGGGGTCTTGGATGGCATGCGGAAGGCTCCTGTTTTTTGCCGGAGACTACGCGAAGGCTTCCTGGCCCGCGAGGAACAACGTTCTAGACGGCTGGAGGTAGCGGACAGATGTTTCCGGAAAGGCGGCGAGAGGCAGAACGGGTGTTTTGCCTGGAGGATCGCAATGCCTGCCAGCTTGGAGTGAGCGGTAGTCTGTCCTCACCGCCTTTCAGAATGAGTATCTGCGATCAGGTTCCAGAATGCTGCGTCGTCAGCCAGATTGATGAAATCCGCCAGGTCTCGCAGTTGGGGATAAAAGGTCTCAAAATTGTCCTGTTTCCCCCAGCGCAAGCAGTCCGCGAACTTGGCTTTTCGCTCGCAATCGCTCAATGGCGCTTCGAGCGAACCTTTCGCGTGCAAGCGAGATTTGCTGTAGATGCGGCCCTCGCGCGTCGTGACAGTGACGATGTGCGGAAGGCGCTCCACGCCTTTTTCCTCGTCGGCCGAATAGGGCAGCATTTCGATGCGCGGCATGAATTGCCGGGTTTCCGGTCGCCCGATCTCCTGCCGTGTAAAGTCGGAAAGGCTGAGGGAGCCTTTGAGGAAAGCGGTCGCCAGGCAATATTGCATCGAGAAGCGCGCCTGCATCTCGTCGGCGGGGTCGGGATAAGCGAGGTTGCGGGCAGCGGATATGCCGACTTTCGTTTCGATCCTGGCAATGTCGCCTGCCAAAAGCCCATGCTCCTGCTTCAGATCCAGAAGCGCGTCGATCGCGCGATGGGTCGAGGCGCAGCACGGATGGCGCTTTGTCACCACGCCCCGGCTTTCGATGACATGCTCCTCGCCGAATGTCAGGTTTTCCCAGCCCTTGGCATCAGCGCCCCCGAAAAGATCGAGGAAGCCTTGCGGCCGCTCGAGGATATCGGACCGCCCACTCATGCCAGCGAGTGCCATGCGCGCCGCATCCACGGCATTGCGTGCTGCAATGCCGGCGTGAAGCGGCTTGGCGGTCGTGCCGAATTGGCCTTTCGGGCCGCAGGCGAGGCTCGTTGCGAGGCTCATCGCCATGGCCAGGCTCTCTTCGTCGGCGCCGAGAAGCCGCGCCACGCCAGCCGCTGCCCCAATGCTGCCGACCGTCGCCGTCGCATGCCAGCCGATGTTGTAGTGAGAGGGATTGACGCCGAAGCCGACTGCCGCTTGCGCCTCCAATCCAGTCAAGTAGCCCTCAAGGAACCGCCTCCCGCTTATGGCCTTGCCGCTCGCAGCGACCGCCAGCAGCGCCGGTACCAGCACCGCCGACGCGTGGGCCCTTGCGGGATGAAAATTGTCATCGAAATCCAGTGCATGCGCTGCGGTTGCGTTGATGAGGGCGGCAAGCGAAGGCGAGGCGGAGCCGCCGGTGACGAGCCGCGCTTTGCCGCCTGCGGCGATTTCTCCGTCGAAGGCGCGGGTAAGCGCGGCTACACTTTCATCGCCCCTGCCTGCGATCATGCAGCCGATGGTGTCCACCACCGCATCCCTTGCCCGGCCCATGGCGAGGTCCGAGAACGCCGTTCGCGACATGACCTGTTGCGCAATCCTGCTGAGAATGGTGGCCATTGACGAAAGTCTTTCCTTGAGTTTGGTTCTCAGTGGAAAATGTTCAACTTCCCCCAGGTCCGCAATCTTATGCGGTTTGCGGGTAGGGCTATCGATATTGGAGATGGAATGGCGCGGGACACGAGTGCGGCGATCAGCCTGAAGCATATCGAGGCCTATGACGCCATTGCCGCGACGGGCTCGACGATCGCCGCTTCCGCCGAGCTTGGGATTTCGCAATCCAATGCCAGCCGCCTGTTACAGCAACTGGAAGACTATCTCGGCGTCCGGCTTTTCGAGCGGGAAAAGAACCGGCTTCAACCGACCCGCGAGGGGCTGCAACTCGGTCCGGAAATCCGTGCCATTTCCGACCGGCTGCGCGCCTTGAAAACGGCGGCGATGGAGCTCGAGAGCGGGCGGTCGCGCGAAATCATGCTGCGGCTCGCCTTTCCCTCCAGCCTTTCCTTCACGCGCATTCCGAAGTTGGTGAAGAGTTTTCTCGCAGCGAATGGGCCGATGCGCGTCGAGGTCGCATCCGGCAGCTACCTCGCGATCGAACGGATGGTGGCCGATGGCGAGGCTGATCTGGGCTTCACGCGTCTGCCGCTGATGAGCCCGGGATTGAAACAGGAGAAGATCCTGTCGTCGCGGGTCATCTGCGCCTTGCATAACGATCATCCCAAGGCCGGCAGCGAGCTGTTGTCGGTCGGCGATCTGAAGGGGCAGGATCTGATCATGCTGAACAGGGAGCGCCCCGTTCGCCATGAGCTGGAGGCGTTGTTCTACAAGGCCGGCATTCGCAAACGCCCCCTCCTCGAAGCGCATTCGGTGGCGAGCGCTTGCGCGCTGGCCGCCCATGGGCTGGGCATTGCGTTGGTCGGTGAGATCATCGCCCGCGAATATGCGACGCTGCCGCTGCAGTTCATTCCGCTCGAACCGGAACTGCCGATTGCTTACGCACTGGTCAGCGGAGAAAAATTTCCGATCCCGAGGGTCGCCAGCCTTTTCCTCCAGAGCATCTCGGACTGGACGTGATGACCGCCAGCGGCCGTGCCGCAAGGCGCCAGGCCAGAAGCTATTGAACGAGTTTCATGCGCCGATGCTCAACGAAGGCGACCATCTTACTTCCATCGTCACAGTGCAGATATTTAAGAAAAACTAAAATATTTCTCCAACTTTCTAAATTGAGCTAACTCCTTCTTCGTCCTACCATTCCTCTCAGAGCTGCTCGGGAGGCAGCTGGGAGTGGCGGTTGGAGCCGCGGTTCCCCGGAGGAATTTAGGCTGCATTGGACCGCCAGGAGCCAGCGAGGTGCGACGCCCGTGGCCGGGGGAAACTATGCGCCCATGTCAGCTGGGCACTCCTCACGTTCATTCCCTAGTCGAGGACGCTGTCTTATGAATCTTTCTTCTCTTCTTTCCCTGCGTGCCGCCAATGGCAAGCCTGTTCGCGTGGGGCTGATCGGCGCCGGCAAATTCGGCTCGATGGTCCTGGCCCAGGCGCAACGCATCGATGGCCTCCACATGGTTGCCGTGGCCGACCTCGACGTAGGCAAGGCGAAGGACTCGATGAACCGCGTCGGCTGGCCGAAGCAGCGCTATTCCGCCATGAGCAGCGGCGATGCGATCAAGACCGGCACGACCTTCGTGACCGACGACGTCAACGCGTTGTTCCAGTGCGGCGAGATCGAATGCATCATCGAAGCGACCGGTCATCCGATTGCCGGCACCCGCCATGCACTTGGCGCCATCGAGCACAACAAGCATGTGGTCATGGTCAATGTCGAAGCCGACGTCATGGTCGGCCCGATCCTGGCCGAGAAGGCCCGCGCCAAGGGCCTCATCTACTCCATGGCTTACGGTGACCAGCCGGCCCTTATCTGCGAACTGGTCGACTGGGCCAGAGCTACGGGCTTCGAAATCACATCTGCCGGAAAGGGCATGAATTTCGAGCCGCGTTACCGCTACTCCACGCCGGATACGGTATGGGGCCTGTTCGGCTGGACCGAGGAGCAGGTCGCTGCGGACAACCTCAATCCGAAGCTGTACAATTCCTTCACCGATGGCACCAAGGCGGCGATCGAAATGGCGGCGGTCGCCAATGGAACCGGTCTCGATTGCCCCGATGACGGCCTCGCCTTCCCGCCGGCCGGCCTGCATGATCTGGCGCGGGTTTTCCGCCCGGTTGCCGATGGTGGCCGCATGGCCCGTTCGGGACTCGTCGATATCGCCGCCAGCCAGGAGCCGGACGGCCGTGAAGTGTTCAACAATATCCGTTACGGCGTCTTCGTCACTTTCAAGGCGCACAACGAATATGCCCGTTCCTGCTTCAAGCAATACGGCCTGTTGACCGATCCATCCGGATGGTATGCCTCCATGTGGCGTCCATTCCACATCATCGGGCTTGAAACGTCGATCAGCGTTCTGTCGGCTGTTCTGCGCAACGAACCGACTGGTTGCTCCAGGGAGTTCCGCGGCGATGCTGTCGCGACAGCCAAGAAGGACATGCAGCCGGGCGAGATGCTGGACGGGGAGGGCGGTTACGCGGTGTGGGCCAATGCCATCCCGGCAAGCCGCAGTCTTGACCTCAAGGCCCTGCCGATCGGTCTTGCACACAATGTCAAGCTGAAGCGCCCGATCAAGAAGGATCAGATCGTCTCCTTCGACGACGTCGAGCTCGTGAAGGACCTTGATGTCGTGAACCTGCGCCGGGGAATGGAAGAGCGCTTCCGTCCTGCCAAGATCGCTGCGGAATGAGCGGGGTGGAAGGCGATATGGAGAGCCAGGCGTTCGTGGTCATCGCTGAGTTTCAGGTAAAACCCGGTAAACTTGCCGCTTTCCTGGAGGCTGCGCAGGACGATGCGAAACATTCGGTTGCCGATGAACCCGGTTGCCGGCAGTTCGATGTCATCTGCCCGGAGGGCTCGGGCGATACGGTTGTCTTCTACGAGGTCTATGACAGCCGCGCCGCATTCGAAGCGCATCTGGAAACGCCGCATCTTGGACGTTTCCGTGACGCTTTCCCGCTGCTCATCGTGGAGGAGCGGCCGGTTCGCTTCTCTCGACGGCACTATCCCTGATCCATGGGAGATATGGGAATGACCGGTATCATCAATCGCATCGCCGTCATCGGCACCGGCATCATGGGAGCTCCCATGGCCGCACGTCTCGCCGGAGGCGGTTTTCAGGTCCAGGCCTGGAACCGCACCCGCGAGAAAACCGGGGTCCTCCGGTCGAGCGGCGTCGTCGCCGCGGAGAGTGCCGATATCGCGGCGGCCGATGCCGATGCGGTCATCTGCATGCTGAGTTCAGGCCCGGTCTGCGAAACGGTGTTGATGGGCGACGGTGGCGTCATCGCTGCCATGCGACCCGGATCCGTGCTGGTGGTGATGAGTTCGATACCGGTCGAGACGGCTGTCGCGATCGGGAATGCGGCATCGGCGCGGGGCATTTCGTGCCTCGATGCTCCGGTATCGGGTGGTGAAAAGGGTGCGAAGGAGGGCACGTTGGCAATCATGGCCGGCGGTGACGCGGCGGTGGTCGATGCCCTTCGCCCGGCTTTTGCCTGTCTCGGGCGGGTGACGCATGTCGGCCCCTCGGGCAGCGGCGCGCTGACGAAGCTTGCAAATCAGCTGATCGTGGCTTCGACGATCTGTGCGGTTGCCGAAGCTCTGACGCTTGCCGCGCGCGGCGGCGCGGATCCGGCCAGGGTCCGCGAGGCGCTGCTGGGCGGGTTTGCCGATTCAACGGTCTTCCGCCAGCACGGACTGCGTATGGTCCAAGGCAACTTCGCGCCGGGCGGTCCGGCAAAATATCAGGTGAAAGACACGTCCACGGCGCTCGGCTTTGCTCGAAGCCTTGGTTTGACACTACCGGTCGGCGAGGAGGTTGACCGGCTCTTCCAGGCTATGGTCGATAATGGCGATGGCGATCTGGACCACAGCGGCATCATCCGCGAACTGCAACGCATGAATCAAAGGTGAGTGCGCCAAGCGCATGCTGATTTGACTATCAACGGGAGGAATGACCATGAAACGCTTTACCCTTCGCAGCCTGATCGCCGCGGCGGCTCTTTTGACCGCGTCCATCGCGCATGCAGAAACCCTGACGCTGTCGACGCCGGATGCGGACACATCGGAAATCACGCTGGCTGCGAAAAAGTTCGCCGAACTCGTATCCACCAAGACCAACGGCCAACTGACCATCAAGATTTTTCCGAACGGCACGTTGTATGGCGGGGACCCGTCCGCCGGGGTGAAGCAGCTGGCCGGCGGGTCTCTGGACATGCTGCTGAACTCGACATCGCTCTATGCGACCTTCAATCCGAAGTTCACGGCCATCGCCATTCCGTATCAGTTCCGCAATATCGAACAGTTGCGTGCCTATCTCGACAGTGATCTCGGCAAGGAACTCCAGGCGGATCTGGGCAAGATCGGCATCAAGGGGCTGGACCTGTGGTCGCGCCCGCTGCGGCAGATCACCAATTCCAAGGTAGCCATCACCTCGCCGGCCGACATGAAGGGCATGAAGCTGCGTGTCCCCAACAATCCGCTTTGGGTCGAGTTCTTTGGCGCCATGGGGGCTGCCCCCACGCCGATGGCCTTTGCCGAAGTGTATAACGCACTGCAGTTGAAGGTGGTCGATGGGCAGGAAAATCCGGTCAACGTGCCGGTCAGCGCCAAGCTCTACGAAGTGCAGAAATATGTGACGATCAGCAACCACATTGCCGATGCCTGGGTTCTGGGCATGAATCCGGCACGCTACGAGGGCCTGAAAGACGGATTCAAGACGGCTCTGAACGAAGCCGCGAAGGAGACGGAGGCCTGGAAAGCCGAAAATGACGCCGCCGATATCGAGAAGTCGCTTGCGACACTGAAATCCAACGGCATGAAAATCAACGAACTGACGGACGAACAGCGCAAGGCCTTTGTCGATGTCGCAGCCGGGCTCGAGGATAAATTCTCCGCCCTGGTGAAGGACAAGTCCTTCTTCGATCGCACCCGCGCCTTCATCACCACCAACTGACGCCTCGCCGGCACTTTCCATTCCTCGTAAGGTGCCGGCCTTCCATCCTCTCTGCACTCTTGCTGGAAGGGCACCTGAATGCGCGCTCCCCTCGGCTCGTTATTGGGCACATTTGTCAAAGTCATCGCCGATATCGCCGCCGGCGCAGCCTGTACCGGCGTGCTGATCGTCGTCCTGGTTCAGGTCGCCGGCCGGCTGTCGGGCTATCCGCTCCCCTGGACAGAAGAGGCGACGCGGTTCCTCTTCATCTGGATGGTCTTTCTCGGCCTGGCCGCAGGCTTCAGAACGGTGGAGAGCGCGCGGGTCGTCGTCTTCCTGGTCATGGGCCGGCGCCTTTTCCAGCATCTCGCCGTGCCGATCTATGTCGGGTCGTCGGTCTTCTTTTTCGGGCTGATGGGGTGGACCGGATATACCCTCATGCGCCAGCAGATCATGATGCACGAAACGGCGGCCACGCTCCCTATTCCAATGTGGCTTATCGGCATGGTCATGCCGGTTTCCGCGATCATCGCGGTACTTGCGATCATCGAATCGCTGCGCACCCGCCGTGACCTGATCGCTCTCCCAGAACTCGGACTTCCAGCGGGTGAGATCGCCCACGCTGATGTGTCCCTCACGTCAGGACATTGATCCATGTCGGTCTTTCTTCTCGTTTCCTTCTTCGGTCTGAGCATGCTCGGCATTCCGCTCGCCATTGCCCTGGCGCTCGCCAGCGTCGTCACGCTGTGGCTTTTCACGTCAATGCCGCTCGATCTGCTTTCCCAGACGATGTTCTCCTCGATGAACTCGTTTCTTCTGGTGGCCGTGCCTCTGTTCATCCTCGTCGGCACGGTGATGGAGCGCGGGCGGGTCGCCGAGCGCATCTTCGATTTTGCCGAGGCCATCGTCGGCTGGCTGCCGGGCGGTCTCGGCCACGTCAACGTCATTTCATCCGTCATCTTTTCCGGCGTGTCGGGCTCATCGGTCGCCGATATCGCCTCGGTCGGTGCCATCGAGATCAAGGCGATGGAACGCCATGGCTTTCCGAAAGGTTATGCTGTCGGCATGACGCTCTGCACGGCAACGCTGTCGTCGATAATTCCGCCGTCCATTCTCATGGTGATCGCGGGCTCGATCGCCAATGTTTCCATCGGGACCCTGCTGGTGGCCGGTCTGGTGCCGGGATTGTTCATCGCCTTCGCCTTCATGGTCTTCAACCACGTCTATTCCGTTTATTACGGATACAATCCTCCCTCGCCCCTCAACCTGCGCATGATCGTCGTGACCGGCCTTCGCGCGATCCTGCCGATGCTGACGCCTCTGATCCTGATCATCGGTATCGCCAGCGGCCTTTTCACGCCGACCGAAGCGGCTGCGATCGCCGTCGTCTATGTCGCAATATTGGGCGTTCTGGTATACCGCACGCTGCCGGTCAGCGAATTGCCCGAAATCATGATCTCGACCGCACGCATCTCGGGTACGATCCTTTTCATCGCCGCGACATCGCAGATCGCCGCCTGGGTGTTCACCTATGACGGCCTGCCGGAAAAGGTTGCCGACCTGCTGCAGGCGATGAATCTCGGTCCCTTGAGCGGCATTCTGGTCATCTTTGTCTTCCTGCTCATCATCGGCATCTTCATGGAAGCCATTCCGGCGATGTTCATCCTCATACCGGTTCTCATGCCGCCGGTGCAGGCGCTCGGGATCGATCCGATCCACTTCCTGATCGTCACCGTCATGACGCTGACGCTCGGTCTGGTCACGCCGCCCGTCGGTGTCTGTCTGTTCGCGGCCGCACAGGTCGCAAACATGAAGGTCGAGGACGTCATCCGCGGCTCGATGGCGCCGATGGCGGTGCTGACGCTCGCCATCTTCGCTCTCGTGCTGTTTCCGATCCTGACGCTCGGGCCAATCCGCCTGCTGGGGATGTACTGAACACGCAGGATGTTGCCGGCGAAGTGAAGGTCGCCGTCTCTGCCTGACAGGTTCAGCCCGGCAGCGATCCGGCGGGATAAGCCTCCTGCCAGGCCTCCCGTTGCAGACGGAGCCATTCGAGAAACACGCGGACCTTCTTCTGCCGCAGGTGGTCACGCGGGCAGACGATCCATTGGGTGACGATCCGGACGACGGGGGGAGATGCGACAGGGCAGACGAGCCGGCCGCTTTCAAGCTCGTCGCCCATCATCAAGGTGCTTTCGAGGGCGATGCCCATGCCACGCACGGCAGCATCGATCGCCATATGGCTCCGGTCGAAAAGAACGCGACGCCAGCGCTCCTGGGGGGTGATGCCGGCCAGCGGGAACCAGCTATTCCATTGGGCCTGGGATTTGGCGGAATGAATGAGACGTTGGTCCAGAAGGTCCTGAGGGGTCATGCTCCCGGCCGGGGCATAGTCAGGCGAGCAGACCGGGTAAAATTGCTCTTCCGCCACGCCCTCGACAAAGAGCCCGGGCCAGCGGCCATCCCCATGCCTTATCTCGATATCGACGGATTCCTGATTGAAATCGGTCGGTTCGTTTGTGCCATCCAGGCGGAGTTCGAGATCGGGGTGCTGGTCGAGCAGGTTTCCCAGTCGCGGCAAAAGCCACTTGTTGGAAAGGGTCGGGGTCGCGCGGACCGTCAGGGTGGTGACCGACCGAAAACCGCGGATAGTTCCCGTTGCTTCTTCGATACCCTCGATCTGATCGGCAATCATCGAGAAATACCGCTCTCCGGCTTCTGTCAGAGCAACGCCTCGTCCGGCTTTTGCCAGCAGCGTCACTCCGAGCTGTCCTTCGAGCAGCTGAATCTGCTGACTGACTGCCGAGGGGGTCACGCTCAGTTCCTCCGCAGCGCGCGAGATGCTGCCGGCGCGCGCGGCGGCGTGGAACACGAGAATCGATTTGATCGGCAGTTGCATGCTTGCCCTGACGTGACCTGACGCGACCAGTCTATTGCAACTCCCCTCCAAGCGAAACCACTCGGGTCTATCTCGGGTCGTTGCGGGCGAGCTTATCCACCAACGTCCCGGAACTGCCCGTATAGCCGGCGGTATCGAGGGTCACCATGTCATGGTCGGCCATTTCCGGGTGCTCGGCGATTGCTTGAGTAAAGGGGATGCCCTCCATCACGGACCGCTGGGCGGCGTCGTACAGCATGTGATGGGCGGTATGACGGCCGATCCGGTCGGCAAGCTGCATCATCGCCGCCTCGGATACAATAAGGCCGTTGGTTATCTCGACATTGCGTTTCATCGCATCGGCGTGAACGACAAGGCCGTCTACCAGCCTGGAAAGCGTTTCCGCCACCGATGCACCGAGAATGGCGATCTCCGGAACGGCGACATCGCTGACATTGGACGCGGATGAATCGCCCTCGTCAAGGCGCAGCATCGAGCCCATCAGCAACGGCAGCCGCGCCGACAGCAGACGGCAGAGGCTGGTCAGGAGAAGCGCTGTCGATGGGTTGCGCTTTTGGGCCATGGTCGAGCTGCCGACCTTGCCCATGTGGAACGCTTCCTCGACTTCGGCGATTTCGGTCCGTTGCATGAAGACGATATCATGGGCGATCTTGTCGGCGGTGCCGGCGAGCAGCCCAAGCGCGCAGAAATAGTCATTGGCGCGATCCAGGGAAGAGCGCATCGGCAGGATGGCGGGTTCGAGGCCGAGGATCGCGGCCATTTCTGCCTCGACGGCCGGACCCTTGTCGCCCATCGCCGCGAAAGTGCCGATCGCGCCGCCAAGGCAGGCGACGAAGGACGGTGCAATGCGATCCTGCAGGCGCCGCCGGTCGCGGCGGATCTCTTCCAGCCAACCGGTCACCTTGAAACCGAATGTCATCGGCAATGCGTGCTGCCCGTGGGTGCGGCCGGCCTGCAGCGTGTCGCGGTGGGCAACCGCCAGCCTCGCGAGTGAGGCCGTGACCGTCTCCAGGCTGGCGTCAATCAAGGCGTGGGTGCGCCGCATCTGCAGCGCCACACCCGTGTCGAAGATGTTCTGGGTGGTGGCGCCCCAATGGATGTAACCGGCGGCCGGTTCGCCGCTGAATTCCTCCAGCTGGCGCAACACAGGCACGAACGGATGCTGGGCGTGGGCGATCTCGCGGCTCAGCCGCTCCGTGTCGAAGCGCTCGAAACGGCAGGCTTCGGTGATGACCGGCGCAACGTCCGCCGGAATGACGCCGAGGCGGCCCTGCGCCTGGGCCAGCGCTGCTTCCACGTCGAGCCATGCCTGCAGGGTCTGATGATCGCTCCAGATTTCCTTCGCTTGGATGCTGAACCAGTGGCGGGTGATGAAGGAGTCGAACATTCCAACGGTCATGGCAAATCCATTGTCTTGAAAAAGGATGGAAGGGGCGCTCCGGCTTGCCGGAGCGCCCGGCAATCATTCGATGGTGATCTTGGAGTCCGTAACGATCTTCTGATAGATCACGGCCTGCTGGTCGATGAAGCCGGTGAACTCGCCCATGGCCATCGGCGAGGCAATGAAGCCGCCGTCGGCTAGGCGTTTCTTGACGTCCTCCTGCTCAACCGCTGCGGCGATTGCATCGCTGAATTTCTTTGCGATCGCCGGGTCTGTTCCGGCCTTGACGAACAGGCCCTGCCAGAGCGGCAGCGCAAGGCCCTTGAATTCCGGGATTTCCGTCATCGCGGGAACATCCGGCAGGGTGGCGGCGCGGTCTTGGCTTGTCACCGCGAGGATGCGCACCTTACCTTCCTTGAAGAACGGCAGTGCGGTCGACGTCGTGAAGACGGCGGAATCCAGAATGCCGGCGAGGATATCGTTGGAGACCTGCGCACCGCCGCGATAAGGGGCGTGAACGAACTTCGCACCGGTCCGTTCGCTGATCATCTCGCCGACCATATGCTGGGCGGTGCCGATGCCGGGCGTACCGTAGGAAATGCTTTCCGGTTTGGCCTTGGCGGCCGCGACGAGTTCGCCCAGTGTCTTGTAGGGCGAGCCAGCGGGGACGGCGATCGCCATGGAAGTGATCGCCGTACGGCCGACCGGCAGCGTATCCTTCCGCCAGTCAATCTTCACCGATTTGTTGAGCATCGGGACCGCAACGGTGTCGTGTCCGCCGTAATAGAGCGTCGATCCGTCCGCCTTGCCGTTGATCAGCTTCTGGAGAGCGATCATCCCGCTGCCGCCGGTGGCGTTTTCCACGACCACGGAGCGGCCGAGGCGCTTTGTCAGCTCCGGGGCGATGACGCGTGCCGCATAGTCGGCGCTGCCGCCGGCGGAATAGCCGACCAGAAGCGTGATCGGACCGGTATCCTGGGCAAGGCCTGCAACGGGTGCGGCCGCGATGGCGAGGGCGGCGGCGGTGAGAAGAAGATTTCGTCTGAGCATGGGTTCCTCCTGATTTGATACAATATATATTGTATCGGTTTTGTTTTACTGATATCGTCAAATACCGCGCCAAATGTTCTTCTGCAAGGCCATTTTGTTTCGGCGCCCTTGTATAAATGTATTGTATTGTATTATGGAGACCTTGATGACAGACAGCGCACGCCTCCAATCCTACTTGCGTTCGGTCGCGCACACCGCGGCGGCGGGCGAGAAGCTGCCGACGGTTCGCCAGCTGATGCGGGATTTTTCGCTCAGCCAGCAGTACGTCGAGCGCGCCTTGAAAATCCTCAAGGATGAGGGGCTTGTCGCGGCTCATGTCGGCCGCGGGACCTTTTTTACCGGCGGCATGGCCGCGGGGCCAACGACGGTCGGTCGAAATACACTGGACGAAGGTGCCCAGCGCAGCGTGATGCTGCTCAGGCGCTCGTCGAATAATCTGCGCGGGCGGATTGTTCTCGAGGAGCTGCAGAGACTGCTCAACAGCGGCGGCCATGTCACTCTGGAGGTCGGTTATTCCGATTCCGAACATGCCAAGCAGGTCTTGCAGACCCTGCCGCGGTTCGACGCCTGTATCGTCCAGAATTCCTTCGACACGATGCCGATCGATATGATCGCTGCCCTGAAGCGCAAGGCCGATACGATCATTGTCGATGGCGCCTGGCTCGTGGGGACGGACGTGGATGCCGTCGGGTTCGAGTGGGGGCAGTCGGTCGAGACGGCCGTCACGCGGCTGGTCGCTGCAGGCCACGACTGGATCCAACTCGTCACCACGTCGAGTTTCTTTCTCGCCAACGAGATGGGGTTGCATCGCTGGCGCCTTCTCAGGGAACAGCCTGCTTTTGCAAGCCTGCTCCAACCGGAAACGCGCATCGTAAAACTCCCCCCCAAGGATTACGAGGAAGCCGCGGCGGCGGCGATCCGCGCCGCATGTGCCGCAGCACCCGGAGCACGTCGTCCCGCCGTGATTGTCTGGGGCATCGAGGATGGCGCGAAATTCCGCGCGCTGCTCGCCGCCGGCGGGCTGAGCATTCCGTCCGACCTCTCCGTCATCCTGCTCGGCCGTACGGATCTCGATCCGGAAGCCGGCGCCTTCTTCCACGTGATCGGCTATCGCGCCGCCGATCAGGTGAAAGGCGTCCACGATCGGCTGATCGAGCGTTGGCGCGAACCCAATGCACCCTATGGCCTGAGGCTGTTGCCGATGACGGAACGCCCGGGCTCGTCGCTCCATGATCAGGAGCCAGGCATGTGATTATCGTATCAGGGAGGAAGTTATGACGCTAATACGCGGACCACGGGATTTCGGCATCGGAGCGATCTACCTTGCTCTCGGGCTGGCCGGCTTCATCATCGCCCGGAACTACAGTTTCGGAACGTCGGGGCGCATGGGGCCGGGATATTTTCCGACCGTCATCTCGTCCCTGCTGATCGTGTTCGGACTTGTTACCATCGCGCGCGGTGTTTTCCGGGAAGGCGCGCCGATCGGCGCGATCAACTGGAAGGGCATTTTGCTCGTCACCCTCTCCGTCTGCGCATTCGGTTATCTCCTTGAACGGGCCGGGCTTGTTGCGGCACTCTTGGCGCTGATCCTGATTTCGGCCGCCGCAAGCGAGCGTTTTCGTCTGGAGGCGAGAGCGCTTGCCGGCGTCGTCGCGCTGATCGTTTTCTGCGCCGTGGTCTTTGTCGAAGGCCTCGGCCTTCCCATGCCGATCCTCGGCGAATGGTTCAGAAACTGAAGGCTGGTCCCATGGATATCTTTGCAAATCTCTGGCTCGGCCTGACCGTCGCTGCGACTTTTTCGAACCTGCTCTATTGTCTCGTGGGCGTTTTCCTCGGCACCGCCATCGGCGTGCTCCCGGGCCTTGGGCCGGTGGCGACCATAGCCATGCTGCTGCCCATCACCTTCGGCCTCCCGCCGGAATCCGCCCTGATCATGCTTGCCGGCATCTATTACGGCGCGCAATACGGCGGCTCGACCACCGCCATCCTGGTCAACCTTCCCGGTGAGCCGTCCTCGGTGGTTACCGCGCTCGACGGTTACCAGATGGCGAGGCAGGGGCATGCCGGCCGCGCGCTGTCGACCGCGGCGATCGGCTCCTTCATCGCCGGCACGATTTCGACCCTCCTTATTGCAGTCTTTGCCCCGGCGCTCGCTGCCGTCGCACTACAGTTTGGCCCGGCCGAATATTTCTCCCTGATGGTACTTGGCCTGATCGCCTCAATCGTCATGGCATCCGGCCCGCTGCTGCACGCCTTGGGGATGATCCTCGTTGGCCTGCTGCTCGGCATGGTCGGGACGGATGTCAATTCCGCGGTGCCGCGCTACACGTTCGACATGCCCCTGCTCGCGGATGGCCTGAATTTCGTGGTCATCGCCATGGGTGTTTTCGGTCTTGGCGAGATTGCCGCAAACCTTGAGGACGAGGCGGGACGCACCGTGATGACCAGGCGGGTGACCGGCCTGATGCCGACGAAAGAGGACTGGAAACGCATCATCGCGCCGATCCTGCGCGGCACCGCACTCGGTTCGCTGCTCGGAATCCTGCCCGGCGGCGGTGCGGCACTTGCCTCCTTCGGTTCCTATTCGCTGGAAAAGAAAATGTCGAAGACGCCGGAGCAGTTCGGCAAGGGCGCCATCGAAGGCGTGGCGGGGCCGGAAGCCGCTAACAATGCGGGCGCCCAGACCTCGTTCATCCCGATGCTGACGCTTGGCCTGCCGTCCAACTCGGTCATGGCTCTGATGATCGGTGCCATGATCATCCAGGGGATTCAGCCCGGCCCATCGGTCATGACCGAGCAGCCCACTCTGTTCTGGGGATTGATCGCGTCCATGTGGATCGGCAACCTCATGCTGCTGGTGCTGAACCTGCCGCTGATCGGCCTTTGGGTGCGGATGATCGCCATTCCCTACCATCTACTCTATCCGATCATCATCGTCTTTTGCGCAATCGGCGTGTTCAGCGTCAACAACAACACCTTCGACGTGTTCGCCATGGCGCTCTTCGGTGTTGTCGGATACGTCTTTCGAAAGCTCGACGCCGAGCCGGCACCGATGCTGCTTGCCTTCATCCTCGGCCCGATGATGGAAGAGTTTCTGCGCCGGGTGTTGCTGTTCTCGAAGGGCGATCCGAGCGTGCTCGTCACCCGTCCGGTCAGCGCCATTCTTCTGGCGATCGCAGCGATGCTGCTTGCCGCGGTATTGTTGCCGTCTGTGCGCAAGGGACGCAAGCAGGCGTTCCAGGAGGAGTAACTCAATCTTGCCCGGCCAACCGACAGGACCGGCCGGGCAACCATTCTCCAGATCGCTGGCTCTTTAACGCCGCGATGCTCACTGGACAGCAGGTGGAGGAAACCGCCTGATCGCCATTCGCGGTCCGACGAGGCGGCAGGATTTCAGCGGTCCCCGATCATAAGCCGGCAGGCGGGCATCGTTGCAAGCAACGGTGGGTGAGCATGCAGCCGATCATGCTCCCAGGCCGTAGCGGGCATGCGTCAGAGTTCGCTCGATGCCGCGAAGCTCCGCCAGTCCCTTGAGCCGGCCGATGGCAGGATAGCCCGGTTGCGCACCGCGGGTCAGGTCGTCGAGGATTTCCTGCCCGTGATCCGGCCGCATGGGGATGCGATGATCCTCTCGGCCTTCCCCGAGCCGACGCGCCTCTTCCGAAAGCAGCGCGGCGATTACGGCAACCATGTCCGTCGCGCCCTCCAGGTGCTCGTCCTCGAAGAAAGAGCAGGGGACCGTGTTGGTGTCCCGCGTCACATTCCGCAGATGCACGAAATGGATACGGTCGGCAAAGCGCGAGGCGATGAAGGGCAGATCGTTATCGGCCCTTGCGCCGAGGGAGCCGGTGCAGAGCGTCACGCCGTTGGCCCGCGCGCCGACCTGATCCAGCATGTGTGCGTAATCGGCTTCGGTCGAGAGGATGCGCGGAAGGCCGAGCAACGGCCAGGGCGGATCATCGCCATGGGCGCAGATGTTGATGCCGACCTCTTCCGCCACGGGCGTGACTTCGGTCAGGAAGTCGATGAGATTCTGCTGCAGTCGTGCCCGGTCGATACCCTGGTAGGAGCGAAGCTTCTCCAGCAGCTGCTCGAGCGAATAACCGTCCGCCGAGCCCGGCAACCCGGCTCCGATGTTCTTGCCCAAGGCTGCGATCTTCGCATCGGCCATCCCGGAAAACCGCTCCGCCGCCTGCTCCTGAAGCCATGCCGGGTAATCGCCGGCAGCCTCGGGACGTTTGAGGATATGGATATCGAAGGCGGCAAAATCGGTCAGGTCGAACCGCATGGCCTTGGCGCCATGGCGCGTCTCCCAGCGCAGGTCGGTACGTGTCCAGTCGAGGACCGGCATGAAATTGTAGCAGACCGTGCGGATGCCGGAGGCCGAAAGACGCCGCAGCGTTTCCTGCCAGTTTCCGATATGGCGCTTCCAGTCGCCGGTCTGCGTCTTGATGTCTTCGGAAACCGGAACACTCTCCACGACATCCCACACCAGGCCGCCGGCCTTGATCTCCTCGTGTCGCCTGGCGATCTCGTCGACCGGCCAGACCTCGCCCGTCGCAATATGGTGGAGCGCCGACACGATGCCTTCTGCACCGGCCTGCGCCGCATCTCTTACGCTCACCTTGTCGATCGGGCCGAACCAGCGCCACGTATGTCTCATGTCTTGTCCTTCAGGCTTTGTCGGTTTGTTCGAATGTGATCTGCACCTTGCAGGCCCGGGAGCGATCTCCGGCCTGCTCGAAAGCCGCAGTCGCCGCATCAAGCGGGAAACTGTGCGAAATGATCGGCCGCACATCGATGCGCCGCGTTGCGATCAATCCGACCGCCTCGGCGAATTCGGCATGGAAGCGCTGGGAGCCGCGCCAGACGATCTCCTTGCCGACCAGCGCGTTGACCGGGATCGTCATGTCGCCGGTCACGCCCACCTGGACCAGGGTTCCGCGTGGCTTGATCGCAGCAAAGGCCGAGCGCAGGGCCGGCGCTGCCGCCGAGCATTCGAACACCACGTCGAAACTGCCCTTGTTGCCCTGAAAGGGAAGAAGCCCGTCCGGATTTGAAGCGACGTTGATCGCATCGGTGGCCCCCATGGCTGGCGCGCGCGACAGGGCCGCATCGGCCAGATCCGTCACCACGATCCTGGCGGCGCCCGCCTGCCGGGCCGCGGCGACCGTCAGAAGCCCGATGGGGCCAGCCCCCGTGACCAGCACATTGCGGCCGGACAGGTCTCCGGCCTGGGCGACGGCATGCAGGCATACAGCCAGCGGCTCCGCGCAGGCGGCCTCTCCCGGGGACACATCATGTCCCACCGGATGGCACTGGATGGCGGGGACGACCAGTCTCTCGCGGAACATGCCGTTTTCATGCGGCAGGCGCATGGCCGAGCCCATGAAGCGCATGTCGAGGCAGTGAATCGGCTGGTCGGCCCTGCAGTATTGGCAATGGCCGCAGGGCTGCGACGGGTTGACTGCCACCAGCGCCCCAAGATCTATTCCGGAAACCCCTGCGCCCAGGGCTTCGACGAAGCCGGAGGCCTCGTGGCCGGCGACAATCGGCTCGCGAACGCGAACTGGGCCGAAGCCGCCATCCTGGTAATAATGCAGGTCCGAGCCGCAGATGCCGCCCGACGCCATGGCCAGCAGCACCTCGCCCGGGCCGGGCGTGCGGTAATCAAGATATTCGACCCTGATGTCACGGATACCGTGGAGACGAGCGACGCGCGTCTTCATGCCTGGATGCCTTTCCTATCGGAGAGATCGTGTCCCGTACGCTTCAAAAGGCGTACGGGACAGGGCTTCAGCGGATCAGTCCCATTTCCGTCGGCAGCCAGAGGGTAATGGCCGGGATGAACGTGATCAGCAGCAACGCGATGATGAGCGGCACCAGCCAGGGAATGATCGCCATCGTCGTGCGCTCGACGGACAGTCGCGCGACACGCGACAGAACGAAGAGCACCATGCCGAGCGGCGGATGCAGGAGGCCGATCATCAGGTTCAGCGTCATTATCAATCCGAAATGCACAGGATCGATACCGAACTGCTTGACCAGCGGCAGCAGGATCGGGACGAGGATGGTGATCGCCGCAATCGTATCGAGGAAGCAGCCGACGAACAGCATCAGCAGGTTCACCAGGATGAGGAAGAGCCATTTGTTGCTGGTGATGGAGAGGATCGCATCCGACAGAAGCTGCGCCGTCTGGCTGACCGTCAGAAGCCAGGCAAACACGGAGGCTGCGGCCACAATGAACAGGACGGATGCCGTCGTTTCAATCGTGTCGAAGGTCGCCTTTGCGATCGTCCTGAACGTCATGGTACGATAGCGCACCATGCCGAGGAACAGCGACCAGAGAACGGCCGCGACGGCTGCTTCCGTCGGTGTAAACCAGCCCATGGTCATGCCGCCGATCAGGATGACCGGGGTCATCAGCGCCATCACCGCGGAAAAGTTGAAGTACCAGTCGCATATCAGCAGCACGGCCAGGGCAATGAAAATGGCAACGTTGAGCGATAGGCCGAGCGTCAGCAGAACCCAGATGGTGGCCGGGACCATCATGACGGCGAGGATCTCCGACGACGCGCCCATCAGGCCCCTGAGGCTGAATGGTGCATCCGAGCCCCAGCCTTTGACATAGGCAAAGACCGCGACGGTGACCATCATCAGTACAGTCATGACGACGCCGGGCACGATGCCGGCCATGAACAGGGCGCCGATCGAGACATTCGCCATCATGCCGTAGATGACGAAGGGCAGCGATGGCGGAAAGATAGGCCCGAGCGTGGCAGAGGCAGCGGTAACGCCGACGGCCGCTTCCACCGGATAGCCGTGATCGCGCATGGCCTTGATCTCGATGGTGCCGATGCCCGCTGCATCTGCCAGTGCCGTGCCCGACATCCCGGAAAATACCACCGAACCGATGATGTTCACCTGTGCGAGGCCACCCTTCATCCAGCCGACAAGGGCCACGGCGAAGCCGTAGATGCGGCCGGTGACGCCGGCGATATTCATCAGGTTGCCGGCGAGGATGAAGAACGGAACCGCCAGCAGCGGAAAGCTTTCGACGCCGGCAATCAGCCGCTGAGCGGCAATGATGTCGGGCGCGACATCATAGATGACAATGTACAGGACCGATGACACGGCCATGGAGACGGCGACCGGAAGTCCGATCAGCATCAGGATAAGAAACGAGCCTATAAGCAACAGCATGGCGTCAATCCTCCACGCTCTGGAAAGCTTCCGGCCGCTCCAGAACGGAATAGCCCCGGCGCACGTTGGCGATGAAGACCTGGATCGAGCGCAGCAGCATCAGCACGAAGGCGGCAAGCACGGAATAAAAGACGATGTTGCGCGGCAGTTGCACCGTCACCATCTCCTCGTCCGCCACGATCTCCATGTAACGCCACATCAGCCATGATCCGTAGAGGAAGAAGCCGATGCGGATGAGATCCACCGCCGTCGCCATCACGCGCGTCACGCGGGCGGGCAGATAATGATAGAGGACATCCACCTGGATATGGCGTGATGTGCGCACGCACATCACAGCGCCCAGAAACACCACGCCGATCAGGCAGTTGACGGCGATTTCCTCTGTCCACGCATAACTGTTGTTGAGGACGTAGCGCGTGAAGAACTGTAGGAAGACGCAACCCGTCATCAGCCAGAAAAGGGCCAGGGTGATCCAGTCCTCGAACGCATATGTGCTGAGATCGGCCTCGGCTGGCGCCTCGTCAAATGTATGGGCAAGTTCTTCAGGCGTGACCTGGGTATGAATTTCCTGCGACGCTGACATCGATAGCATCCTGTCCGGATATGAACCTCACTGCGCCGGGAAAACGTTCGCCGGCCGGGCGAACCGCCGCAGCCTTCGGGAAGGTGCGGCGGGCCCGCCTGGTGACCCGCCAATACGGCAGGTCCCATGCGCAATGGAAGGAATTGTCGAACAGGCGCGGTCCCGCAGACCGCGCCATGGGCTTACTTGATTGCGCGGATTGCTTCCCAGTCGGCCTTTTCATAGCCGAACTCTTCGAGCTTGACCTTCTCGACGACGTTCTTCAGGAAGTCTGCCTTGTCGACTTCCGTCACGGTCAAGCCCTTCTTCTTGAACTCGTCGACCAGTTCCTTTTCCCGGGCGTCGATCGCTTTCGACGAGCGCACGCTGGCTTCCTGCGCGACGTCGGAGAAGATCTTCTTGTCCTCGTCCGACAGACTGTTCCACAGTTTCTTTGAAAACAGCGTGTTGAGGTGGTCGACGATATGGCCGGTCAGGACGATATTCTTCTGCACCTCATAAAACTTCTTCGCCTCGATCGTGGTCAGCGGATTTTCCTGTGCGTCGACCGTGCCGTTCTGCAGGGCGAGGTAAACTTCGGCAAAGGCGATCGGCGTTGTATTGGCGCCGCAGGCCCGCGGCATGGCGAGGTAGGCCGGAACATCCGGCACGCGCATCTTCACGCCCTGAAGGTCGGCGCACTTGGAAATCGGCTTGTTGGATGTGGTGTGGCGCGTTCCGTAATAGGTTACGGCGGCGATATGGTTGCCGGTCTTGTCTTCATAGCCCTTGGCAAGACGCTTGAAGATGTCACTCTTGGTATAGGCGATCAGGTGGCTCGCATCGCGGAAGATGTAGGGATAGTAGGTGACGCCGATCGGCTTGTAATCGCGCGCCGCAAAACTGGAGCCGGAGATGATGATATCCACGGTGCCGAGCTTGAGGCCCTGGTTGATGTCGGCTTCCTTTCCAAGCTGCGAAGCCGGATAGACTTCGATCTTGTAGCGTCCATTGGTCCGCTTGGCGATCTCGCCGGCGGCCCAGACGGAGTCCGTGTGGAACGGCTCGGATGTCTCGTAGACATGAGCCCATTTCAGCACGGTTTCGGCATGCGCCGAAAGCGTCGAGGCAATGATGACTGCGGCGGCACCAAGCAATGTCTTCAGTCGATGTCTCATTCTTTCCTCCCGGTAAAACGGAACTGTATGGTCAGGCCCCCCGCAATCCATGGCGGAGGGTCAGTCTTCTCTTGTCGGCTCCTCCCCGAAGCTTTCAGAGAATCTCTTTTGCGCCAGCGTCAGATGACGACGCATGGCCTCGCGTGCCGCGGCAGGGTCTCCCGCGGCAATGGCGTCACGAATGACGCGGTGCTCCTCAAGCGCCAGCTTCCATGTGTGCGGACCTTCGAAGTAGCTGGCGAGTTTCGTGAAGTATGGCGACATCCGCGTATCGTAGATCAGGCCGGTGAAGTGCTTCAGCGCGGAATTGCCGATAATGTCGGCGATTGTGGTGTGAAAATCGCGGTCGCATGCAAGCGCCACAGAGGCGTCGTCCAGCGACCGTTCCATGCGCTCCAGCAGCAGATCGATCCGGGCAATGCTCTCGGGTGTCACGAGACGCGCAGCCTCTTCCGCGATGCCGCTTTCGATCAGGCATCGCGCCTGAAGGATCTCGAGGGGGCCGCCCCTGTCGTCGTTCGCCAGGACGCTGCCGGGCTGGCGCGGGCTGCTGCTGATGTAGACGCCGGATCCCATCCGGATCTGGATCCGGCCTTCGACCTCGAGCACGATCAGAGCCTCGCGGACAGTCGGCCGCGATACGGAAAATCGCTCGGCCAACTCCCGTTCAGGCGGAAGCCTCGATCCCGGCTTCAGCTCCCCCGTATCGATCAGCGCACGAATCTGCTCCGCGACCTGGCGATAAAGCCGGCGCGGCTCCAAAGCCACGAACATCGAACTCCTCCGAGCGAATCTCTCCCTGATCCGCAAGCGGTCAGATTGTCTGACCAATTTCTACTATGGGTTAATCGAAAAATCTGTCAAGCGACATGGCGGCAGGAAAAGCGCGTCGTTCAGCATTTCTTGAAGAGCCGGCATCGATCAAGATGCGCGTCCTATCTTGGGGGAGGAAACATTCGCAGACATTCCAGCCAAGGCTCCGGATTGAAAAATCGACAAAATAATTTGATTATTTTACTCATCTTTTTCAGTGCGGCGGCACAATCTAGCGTATAGGACCTATCGGAATGATAGGGACTGGTGGTCGGATATGGATGTTGAGGGCGATAACAGGGATGGCTTGTATTCCAAATACCGCGCCACCCTGGTTTCCTACGCAGTTCCATTTGTCGGGTCTCGAGAAGAAGCCGAAGAGATCGTGCAGGAAGCATTTGCCAAGCTCCTGCCGGACAGCCTGAAAGGCGTAAAATCGCCGATCGCCTATCTCCACACGATGGTTCGCAACCTTGCGATCAATCGGCGAAGACGGCAGCGATACGAAATCGAACAGGCAACCGTTCATGCGCCGGAGTGGATTCAGCCGCTGAAGATGCCGTCTCCAGAACAACAGGCCGTCATCAATGATCAGGTCAGGCTGCTTGCCGCTGCGTTGGAAAGTTACCCGGACCAGACCCGTATCATTATCGAAATGCATCGGTTCGACGGATATACTTTGCAGGAAATCGCCGCCCGTCTCGACATGTCCGTGACGAGCGTGCATCGCATTCTGTCCTCCGCTATCGCCGACCTGGCCAAACGACTGAGTGGAGGCCGGAAATGATACGGAAAAAATTTCCGCTACGTTTGTCTAGCTATTTGTATCGGCGAATACCCATCACGTTTAGGGCAGAAGGCGCATGACACAATCCAATTCTTCGGGCGACATGCCCGACGCCATACGAGAAGAAGCGACCGCCTGGCTCTTGCGTGACGAGATACCTCACTGTCGTAGCGACTCGTTTGAAAGCTGGCTGGCGCAATCGGCTCAGCATCGGCAGGCATGGGACGAAGTCCAATCGCTGTGGCAGATGCTCCCGGCTGCTCTTCCACACTACGACCGCCTGACATCTCCTCGCGAACCTTCGGCCCCGGCGAAGGCGCCGGCAGGAGCCGTCCGGCGCCGCGTGAGCTGGGCGGGATCAGGCGCGCGAATTGCGGCAGGCGGTGGTTTGCTCGCCATGCTCAGTCTCTCCGCATGGATTGGCATGCCTGGCCTTCTCGTTCAGTGGCAGGCAGACTACCGGACATCCGTGGCTGAAACCCGCGCTGTGGTGTTGGAGGACGGAAGCGTCGTGCAGCTCGGTGCAAAAAGCGCCATCAAGGCACATTTCACCCAAGGCCGGCGCGAGATAACGCTGCTGGCTGGAGAAGCCTTTTTCAATGTCGTTCACGATGCCGCCCGTCCGTTCGTCGTTGATGCGCAGAACGTAAAGGTCGAAGTCGTCGGAACAGAGTTCGATGTCGGACTGGGCAAGGACACAACCGACGTCGCTCTCGCGCGCGGGGTCGTTCGTGTCTCCCTGCCCCAGAACGGCGGGATGAAAGGTGAAGTGCTGTCACCGGGAGACCGGCTGACCGTCGGTCGGCGATCCGGAGAAACAAGCCTTGAGAAGGTTGCGCCGGAAGATATCGGCGCTTGGCGAAGTGGTCGGCTCTTCGTCGTCAACTCCAGCATCGGCGCGGTAATCGATGAAATACAGCGTTACCACCCCGCCTGGATAACGATACCCGATCGCTCGTTGTCTGATACGCGCGTGACCGGCATTTATGATCTGTCCGATCCGGACAAGGCGCTGGCGGCTCTGGTCAGCCCTTTTGGGGGAAATGTCTACAGCCTTGCTGATATCGGACGGGTCGTGACCCGATACTGACGATCGGGTCACCAACAAACTTTTCATTTTCGTACAAAATTCCGGAAAAAACCTTGAGTCTGTTTGTCTAGATTTCAGGCCCCCAATGAGCGGCCTGAAGTGAGGGACACAGGGGCAGGATGACTCGGTATGTGTTGAGTTCGATGCGTCGGCGGCGCATCGTCAGAGGATTGTGGGCGACGACGGCTCTCGTCATCGCCCACGTTGCCGGCATCGGCGGCGTTTACGGCCAGGACAGCCAGATTTTGCAGGGTGCCGGGCCTGCGCGCGAAGTGAGGACTTTCGATATCCCGGCGCTTCGCGTGTTGAGCGCGATCGGCGCGTTCAACCGGCAATCAGGTCTTCAGGTAAGTCTCCCTGCCGGCGTGGGATCGGACACCATGACCAATTCCGTCCGCGGCAGCTACCCGGCCGAGGAGGCGCTGCGGATCATGCTGAAAGGGACGGGCGTCACCTATCGTTTTGGCCAGGCAGGTGAAGCCATCCTCGGTTCAAGTGGCGACCAGGATGCCGTCGATGAGACGACGCTACGGCCGATCATCCTCAAAACGGGCCGCAACGCCAATACGGGACCGGGTTATCAGGGGACGCCCGACTGGGTCTACGAAGAGCCGGCAAGCGTCAGCGTCGTGTCGCGGGAGGCAATCGAGAACAATCCTGCGGCACGTAGCGCCGCCGATACGCTGGATTCCGTCCCGGGCCTCATCACCAATCGCGCGGAAGGCCAGAAACCCGGCATCTCGGTCAATGTCCGCGGCCTGCAAGACATGGGCCGCGTGACGACGAGCATCGATGGCGCGCGGCAGAACTTCCAGCGGTCGGGTCACGGCGGTTATCAGCAGACTTTCGTCGATACGGCCTTCATCCGCGCGATCGAGGTGGAGAAGGGAGCGGTGAGGGGCGTCGGCGGTGCCGGATCGCTTGGCGGCCTCGTGGACTTCCGGTCCGTCGGCGTGGACGACATCCTCGAGACGGGCAAGGACATGGGCGGTGAGATCGAGGGGGGTGCGGGAACGAATGCCTACAATTTTGTCGGCTCCGCAATCGGCGCCATTCGCTTGTCCGAGGATTTCTCGCTGCTCGGCGGTATCGCCGTCCGCAACATAGGTGACTACAAGATTGGCACTCATGGGACACTGGCGCCGCCGGACCTGACGGTGCGGAACGACAGCGTGCTCTTCTCGCGCCGCGAGATCGTCAACACGCTTCTGAAGGCGGAATGGGATGTCACCGACGATCTGAATTTTGTCGGTACCTGGATGCATTTCGATTCGACCGGGGCGAGCGGGGGCTACGCGACGCTCCCCAACGAGCAGGATTACGTCAACGATACGTTGACCGGCACCTTTGTCTACGACCCGGAATCGGAACTGGTCGATGCGAAATTGCGTGTCTGGTACAACGACACCGGCAACGACGAAAAGCGGGACTACGGCAACCCCCAAACCGACAACTATTCCTACGGGATGAAGAGCTTCGGCGGAAGCATCGAGAACACGAGCCGCTTTTCACTGCCCGTCGGCGATCTCTCGCTCCATTATGGCGTCGAAGGTTATCAGGATACGGGCGATACGTCGGGCCCCAGCCCGGTCGCGGCGGCCTTCGATCCGGCCTGGGGGCTGCGAGGCGCAAATCCCCCCGGAAAGCGCTGGATGATGAGCGGCTTCGCCAGCGCCACGCTGCAGCATGACAACTGGCTGACCCTGACCGGCGGCCTGCGTTACGACCATTATCGTCTGTGGGGATCGACGGTCGTGCATAACCAGCGAAAGGTCCTCAATCCTCCGAGTAACTGCCAGCAGTGGGATGATCTGGACGGTGATGGTACGCCGGATCCAAGCGGTTTGTGGTACGTGGATTCCGGTGACCCCAATATTCCACCAACCTATTATACGACGCCAGGTCCCGGTCGGGATTTCATGGCTCCCAACTGCTCCCTCTGGCAGAATCCGGGTGGCTTGGAAACGGTTTACGACGCGCTTCCGGTCGATGTGGACCAATCTGGCGGGGCATGGCTTCCTTCAGCCACAATCGCCGTCAAGCCGCTGGAATGGCTCCAGCCGTTTGTCAGCTATTCGCGAAGCTATCGTCCGCCGGCAGTCTTCGAAGCGCTGCTCTCCGGCGGGCACCCCAATCAGCCTTTCGAAAACGCACCCAATCCGAATATCCGTCCGGAAAGCGGTGAGACCTGGGAGTTCGGCGTCAACGTTTCGCAGAACGGTGTATTCGCTCCCGACGACAGCTTTCGCATGAAGGCGGTCTATTTCCGCCGCAATATCAAGGACTACATCAGCCTAGGCTACAATTGGTACGAGCCAATCGGTCGTGATCAGTCCTATCTGATGTCCGTCAATCTCGATGGCATCACAAGAATGCAGGGCCTGGAGCTCGAGGCGAGCTATGATGTCGGTTACGCCTATGTCGGTGGTTCCTACACGCGCACCGAGACGGACTGGGCCGACACTTATACTCCGGTAGTGCAGCCTGGTGGAGATGACATCGATACCACTCCCGATCCAACTGTTCTTTATCGTCCTCCCAAGGACAAGTTCACGATCGATTTCGGCACGCGTCTCTTCGAGGAGCGCCTTGGGCTCGGCGTTCGCGTGAACCACGTCAGCGAAACGGCAGCGGGTTTCGGACAGCTCGGAAATTACGTTAATCCGGCGTATACGACCTACGACCTTTACGGCTCGTTCGACGTCACCCCACAAGCCAAGCTGCGCTTCGGCGTCGCAAACTTGACCGACGAGCGGTACATCCCGTCGCTTGGCATCTCATCCTATCCCGCGCCCGGCCGTACTTATACCGCCTCATTGAAAATGAAGTTCTGACTGAGCGCAGACGAAATATTCGCGACGATATCGCCGCGAAACCGGGGTTCGCCGCAAACGGCGAACAATAGTGAAACCAAGGAGATGAAAAATGGTTGCGACTATCAACCTTACATTGGCCAATCGCGATTTGGTTGGGTATTTCAACAATTGGACCAGCAACTTTGCTTACAATGGTAACGGCGAGTTCAGCCCCAATTTCGCGGCCGCTACCCAATGGGCTGCTGGAAACACCGCCGGCACGACCAATACCGGGGTCATCCTGAACGGCAACTTCGCCTATGTTCCTCCGGGCGGCTTCACCGGCACGGTGAACAATCTCCAGTTCGGCACAGACCTCAACGGTTCGGCCGCTACCGGCTTCAGCCTTGCGACCGCCGGTCTGACCGTACAGATCGGCGACGCGCCGAATGCGACGTTCAACGGTGCGATCTATTCGCTGTCACACGGTGGTAGCTTCACCGGTGTCACGGCGTCGAGCGGCAATGCCCAGCCCGGCTTCTATGACTATTTCGGCGAAGTCGGGACGGTGCAGAACGGCACGTCAGGCGCAGATACGCTCTATAGCTTCGATGGCAACGACACGTTGAACGGTGCCGCTGGCCGTGACCGCTTCGTGTTCGACCGCGACATCGACGGGGCGCTGTCCACGACGATCGGGCATGACACGGTCACCGGCTTCACCGCCGGCGCAACTGGCGATTTCCTGCGCTTTGCGCTTCAGAGCACCGCATTCGACACCTTTGCGGAAGTCTATGCAGCGGCCACGCAGGTCGGTGCGGACACGGTGATCGACCTCGGTTCGCTGGGCGACATCACGCTTGCCAACGTGACCAAGACCAATCTGGTCGCCGGCAATTTCGAATTCGTCGCTTGAACCCACGGATACGAAAATTGTTCGGATTTTTCCAACAGGCGCCGTCGCAGCTCAAAGCTGCGACGGTCGTCCCGGCTTCCAGACTGGCAGTCATCGGGATAGCTGTGATCAGCGGCGTTGTAAACGTGTTGGCGCTGACCTCACCGCTGTTCATGCTGCAGGTTTACGACCGCGTGCTGTCGAGTGGCAGCGTGCCGACCTTGATTGGGCTCGCCGTTCTGGCTGCGGGCCTGTTCGCTGTCCAGTGCCTGCTGGACGTCACCCGCGCGAGGGTGCTGTTGCGCATTGGTGAATTGCTTGACCGGCAGCTCGCTCTTCGCGTTCACAATGCAGTCGTGCGGCTCCCGCTCCTCACGCGCATGCCCGGAGACGGACTGCAGCCGCTGCGTGATCTCGACAATACGCGCGGGTTTCTTTCCAGCCAGGGACCAACGGCGTTCTTCGATTTACCCTGGATGCCGCTCTATCTCGGCATCTGCTTCATGTTCCACGGCTGGATCGGTACGACTGCCCTCATGGGCTCATTGATCCTCATAGCCCTGACGCTGGTGACCAACGCGCTCTCACAAGGACCGGCGCGTGAGAGCGTCCTGCACAATATGAGCCGCAACGCCCAGATGGAGGCCGCGCGGCGCAATGCCGAGGTCATCCAGGCAATGGGCCTCGGCCGGCGAATGGCGTCACGGTGGCAGAATACGAATTCCGCCTATCTCCAAGTCAATCGTCGGGCAGGAGATGTGGCCGCGGTTCTCGGGGGTATTTCGCGGTCCATGCGTTTGGTCATCCAATCTGCAATGCTGGGGGTAGGGGCGTGGCTGGTGATCCGCCAGGAGGTTAGCGCAGGTGTGATGATAGCAAGTTCCATCATGATGGGGCGTGCGCTCGCACCGGTCGATTTGGCGATCTCGAGTTGGAAGCCGTTCCTGATGGCGCGACAAAGTTTTGGTCGTCTCAATGCGCTTCTGGACAAGATGCCCGCCGACAAGCCGGTAATGTTGCTACCGAAACCGACGCGCGAGCTGAGGGTCGAGAATGCCACAATCGTGCCGCCGGGGGAAAAGCGGGCCTCCGTCGTGGGCGTGCAGTTTGCGGTCGGCGCGGGAAGTGCGCTCGGCATCATCGGCCCGTCCGGATCGGGCAAATCCAGTCTCTCGCGTATTCTGGTGGGCGCTTGGTCACCCGCGATGGGAAAGGTAAGGATCGACGGCGCCAGTCTCGATCAGTGGGACTGCGAAGCGCTCGGGCATCATGTCGGCTACTTGCCGCAGGGCGTCGAGCTGTTCGACGGGACGATCGCCCAGAATATTGCTCGCTTCGAGGAGGGTGCGGATTCCGATGCCATTGTGGCCGCAGCGCGTGCGGCTGGCGCCCATGAGCTCATCCTTCGCTTTGACCGCGGATACGAGACGCCGATCGGCGAGGGTGGATCGGCGCTTTCTGCCGGCCAGCGGCAGAGGATCGGCCTGGCGCGGGCGCTTTACCGCGACCCTTTCCTGGTCGTCCTCGACGAACCAAATGCAAATCTCGACACGGAAGGCGAAATTGCAGTGGTCAAGGCAATCGCTTCGGTACGCGACCGCAAAGGCATCGCCGTGATCGTCGCGCACCGTCCGAGCGCCATCGCCGCCTGCGATCTGGTCCTGATGATGGATGGCGGACAGATGAAGGCGTTCGGTCCCCGCGACGATATCCTGGCGCGGGTTTTGAAGGCGGAGCCTGCGAGGCCCGTAATGCCTCAAGGCTTTTCTCTGACGGGGCAGGGTGTCGTGCCGCTGCGTGTCGTAGCCAACCAGAAGCAGACGGGCAGCCCGGATGCGACCGCGCCAAACGAAACCCGCTCGGGAGAACCAGATGCCACAAATTGATGATGACGGCGGTGTGTCTCGCTCGGTTCGGTTACATCTCCTGGCAGGATTGCTGGCGAGCGTTGTTCTGGTCGGCGGCGTTGGTGCGTGGGCGGCGGTGACGAACCTTGCCGGCGCAGTGGTGGCGACGGGCCATTTCGTTGTCAATTCCTACGTCAAGAAGGTCCAGCATCCGACGGGTGGCGTTGTCGGCGAAATTCTTGTCCGAGAAGGCGATGAAGTGAAGGCAGGCGATATTGTGATGCGGCTCGACGCCACTCAGACCAAGGCCAATCTCGCCATCGTTACACGTCGTATCGACGAGCTCTCCGCCCGGCTGGCAAGATTGGAGGCGGAGCGTGACGATCTTGACGAAATCGCCTTGCCTGAATGGCTGGCGGCGCGTGAGGAGCAAACCGACGTTGCCTCCGCCCTCCGCAGCGAAAGGCGGTTGTTCGAGTTCCGGAAGGAATCACGGGACGGGCGCAAGGCGCAGCTTCGCGAGCGTGTCGCTCAGTTCGGGTACGAGATCAAAGGTCTGAAAGCCCAGGAGGACGCCTTTCAGCAGGGCATCAACGTCCTGGACGAAGAGATTGCCGCTTTGTCGTCTTTACGCAAGCAGGGCGTTGTCTCGGATCAACGGTTGAACGGATTGAAAACACAGGTGGCCGCATTCGGCGGTGAGCGTGGTGAGAAGATTGCGTTTCAGGCCCAGGCCGCCGGCCGCATTTCCGAAACGACGCTGCAAATTCTGCAGATCGACCAGGATCTCAAGACCGAGGTGGGGCGTGAACTACGCGAGGTGCAGGCGCAACTAGGCGAGTATATGGAGCGCAAGGTCGCGGCAGAGGACGACCTGAAACGCCTCGACATCGTCGCACCCCAGTCGGGTGTCGTTCATCAGCTGTCCGTCCACACCATAGGTGGCGTCGTGACACCGGCCGATCCCATCATGATGATTGTTCCCAAGGACGAGGATCTGGCGCTCGACGTACAGGTTCTGCCAAGGGAAATCGATCAGATTCATCTTGGCCAGAAAGCTGTATTGCGCATGTCGGCATTCAATCTGCGCACAACGCCTGAGCTGAACGCACATGTGACGCGTGTTGCCGCTGACGTCACGACGGATCAAAGATCCGGGCTGTCCTATTATCTGCTGCGCCTGTCCGTGCCACCCGAAGAGCTGCATAAGCTTGGCGATCTGAAACTTCTTCCAGGAATGCCTGCCGAGGCTTTCATCGCGACCGGAGAGCGAACCGCGCTTTCCTACCTGGTCAAGCCGCTGTCCGATCAAATCGGCCATGCGTTTCGAGAGGAATGATTGCGAGTTTCTGCGTGTCGCTCTGCTGAGGCAGCCCGACGAGTTCCGCTCCTCTTCGACAGTGCATCCGATCCGGCAGCCACCTGTGCCTGCTTGATCGTCCGCGAAATACAAGGCGATGTGTGATGCGGCCGCCCAGCGGGCGGCACTGCGGCCGGCGGCCTGAATAGACGAAATATTTCCTTGACCTTCGCGGAGGATAAAAGCTCTAAGGCGATATGGAGATGTGGGCCTATGCCGTTCCTCCGGGCGCCGCGGCAGATGGGCCACGGGCATGTCAATCAGGAGCACGACCGGGACCAATGTCAGCGGACGGAAAAGCGGCCAGAAAAACCAGGCGAACCCAGGCCGAACGCTCGGAGGAAACGCGCACAAAACTCTGCAAGGCGGCGCTCGATGCAATGGATGAAGTTGGATACGGCCGGTTTTCGACAGAGGACGTCGCGTTGAGAGCCAATGTCTCGCGTGGCGCCCTGACGCATCAGTTTCCCAGCCGGAATGCTCTGATCATTGCCGCATTCCATTATCTCATCTTTTCGTGGGAAGCGGATTGGCTGCAGTTTATCGAAAATAACGAGCGGCGGCTCTCGCCGGACGAGGTGACGGATTTTCTCTGGGAGAAGCTTTTCCACGCGGAAAACTACATCGCGTCGCTGGAAATCATGCTGGCTTCCCGTAACGACGACGAGCTCGGCAACGGAGTTCGCGAGATCATGGTTCGCTGGGCATCGAGCCGCGACAGGGCAATCGCAAGACTGCTCGGCGTCTCGCTGGAGAAGCCTGAAACGGATGAGTTCATCCAGCTCAGCCTTTGCGTCCTGCGCGGCATTGCGCTTCACAGCAGCTTCAGCTCGAACTCTACCACGGAGCTGCAGAGAAGCCTGCTTGGCAAATGGAAGGAAATGCTTGTCGCGACCTATGGTGACAGCCGATAGGCGTGAGCTTGCCCGGCGCCTCGATTGACGACGAAACCGTCGGCGAAATGGTCTCGCCGACTGGTCTGGGCACAGAATTTAATAGCACTTTGCCACGCATATGCCGAACTGGAGAATTCTGCCGTGACAGGACACGTGACGCTTACTCACAAGGAACTCTATCAGCGGGTAGAGGCCATTTTTCGCAAGGCGGGCCTCAACGATCCGCAATCACGCGCATTGGCCAAAGTCATTGCGGCGGGAGAGAGGGATGCCTGCAAGTCCCATGGTATCTACCGCATCGAGGGCGCTATGCGCACCGTGAAGGCGGGCAAGGTGAAGCCCGATGCCATCCCGGAACTGCTTGCCGCGGACGAGACGGCCATCGTCAAGGTCAATGCGCGCGGCGGCTTTGCGAATGCCGCCTTCGAACTGGGTTTGCCGGAACTTGTGGCGCGGACGCGGCGCCTCGGTCTTGCGGCGCTGGTCATCAACGACTGCTCGCATTTTTCGGCCCTCTGGCCGGAGGTCGAGGCGGTTACCGGGGAAGGTCTTGCGGCGCTTGTCATGTGCCCCAGCTATGCGACCGTGGCGCCCGCCGGTGGCAGCAGGCCGCTGCTCGGCACCAATCCTTTCGCCTTCGGATGGCCGCGGCAGAACCAGTTTCCCTATGTCTTCGATTTCGCCACTTCCGTCGCCGCGCGCGGCGAGATCGAGCTTCACCGCCGTGCCGGCAAGCCGCTTCCGGAAGGCTGGGCGCTTGATGCCTCCGGCAAACCGACGACCGAGCCGGAGGCTGCACTGGCCGGCGCCATGCTGACTTTCGGTGGCCATAAGGGATCTGCGATCGGCACCATGATCGAACTGCTTGCCGGCATCATGATCGGTGACCTGACGAGCCCGGAAGTTCTCGATTATCTCGGCACCACGACGCTTGCGCCTTTCCATGGCGAACTCATCATCGCCATGTCGCCCCAGGCTTTCGCGGCCGGCCGGCCCGGCGACCCGTTTTCGCGTGCGGAGGTTCTATTCGACGCAATCGTCGGCCAGGGCGCACGGCTTCCCTCGCAGCGGCGTTTTGCAGCGCGCGCACGCGCGGATGCCGAAGGCATCCTGCTGGCCGATGCGGAAATCGAACAGCTTGATCGGCTGCTTTCGCTCGGTCTGGACGCGGTTGTCTGATCAACGGCAGCCCGCAAACAAAAAAGCCCTCCGATCGGAGGGCTTTTTGTTCCTGGCACGACCGTGTTCAGGCCTTGTATGCCTGTACGGCGCCGGGGAGCTTGCTCCACTCGGCATACCATGTGTTGAACAGGTTTAACTGCGTCTCGACATAACCGCGCTGGCTTTCAGAAAGCCGGTCGGTTTCGTTGAAGTGCAGCGTGTATTCCTTGTCGCCCTTCATCACCATCATGTGCTTGAAGAAGAGCACCAGGTCCGGGCCTTCGTCGAACGAGGACAGGACGGCAAGCGCCTGTTCCAGTTCGAGTGCGCGCTGGCGTGCATCGACATCGCCGCGGGCGGCCGCCTGGGAGAGATTGCAAAGGTGGATCACTTCCTTCGGCAGCACGTTGCCGATGCCGGTGATGGCGCCGGTCGCGCCGCAATTCACGAAGCCGTGGAAGACCGCGGTATCGACGCCGATCATCAACGACACCCCGTCGTCACGGCCGGTGATGTTTTCCGCCGCATAACGCATGTCAGCCGGGCCGCCAAATTCCTTGAAGCCGACGAGGTTCGGGTGCTCGGCGCGAAGGCCGAAGAACAGTTCGGCGCGCGTCGCGAAACCGTAATAGGGGCTGTTGTAGATGACAGCCGGAAGGTCCGGAGCGGCGGACAGGATCGCCTTGAAGTGGGATTTCTGGGCTGCGACTACCGAACCGCGCGAGAGGACGCGTGGAATGACCATCAGGCCCTTGGCGCCGACCTTTTGCGCATGTGCGGCGTGCGCGACGGCGGAAGCCGTGTTGACCGCGCCGGTTCCGACGATAACCGGAATGCCCGCAGCGGTCAGGCGCGCCACGCCTTCCATGCGCTGGGCATCCGTCAGAAGCGGCCAGTCCCCCATGGAGCCGCAGTAGACGACGGCCGACATGCCGGCTGCAATCAGTTCCTGTCCCTTGCGCACCAGCGCATCGAAGTCGGGTGTACGGTCATCCTTGCAAGGGGTCATCAGAGCCGGAATGACACCGGAAAAAATGCTGGCTTTCATCGCAAATTCCTTTTTTGAGCCGGGCCTTGAGCTGGCGCTGCGCATGCGGAATTTCGGCACGAGCCATCGCCTCGTGGCATCAGGTAGCATCTTGTATTCAACTTGTCGACAGGAAATTCGATGCCGAGTTCGATAACCGGTGCGTCATACAGCTTAAGCAGGTCTAGCTTGCTGGGCGCGCTGCCGAAGCGAGGTCTGACTACAGTTCGCGATGGTGAGAGCTCCTGGTCTCAGGTTCATCGATCGGATTCGAAGCCGGCTACGGCGCGAGATTGTGCGGCCGCAATATATTTTGCCCGATAAGTGAGCAGATGCAGCATTTGCACCAAAAAGGGCATTCTTCCGATTTTTGCTATTTACAAACAGACATGATCGTTTTTATCTTTAGGAAAATTGCGAACGAGGGACTTCATGGACGGTTACATTCTTCACGGTGGCAAGGTTCTCGACGTCGATAACGGCGTGCTGCTCGATGGCGTTGAAGTGCAGGTCGAAGGCGACCGCATCGTCCGCATTTCGGCGCGGAAGATCGAGGCCGCAGGTCTGGAGCGCATCGACCTCAAGGGCCGGACACTGATGCCGGGCCTGATCGACGCACATGTGCATGTCATCGCAACGCTGGTCGATCTTGCCAAGAACGCCGAGCTTCCGTCCTCCCTTATCGCGCTGCGTGCACGCAAGATCATGCATGAGATGCTGATGCGCGGCTTTACCACGGTTCGCGACCTCGCCGGGGCGGACCTCGGGCTCAAGCTGGCGGTAGAGGAGGGGTTGATCGACGGGCCCCGGCTGGTCATCTGCGGCAAAGCGCTGAGCCAAACCGTCGGCCATTGCGATTACCGCGCCCGCAACGACAAGCGCGAATTGCATGCCGCCTCGCTTGGCGCACTCGGGCGCATCGCCGATGGCGTTGACGAAGTTCGCCGCGCAACCCGCGAGGAGATCAAGGGCGGTGCCGAGTTCATCAAGATCATGGCGAACGGCGGTGTTTCCTCGCCCAACGATCCGATCCATGTGCTGCAATATTCCCGCGAGGAAATCCGCGCCATTGTCGAGGAGGCGGAAAATTACGGTCTCTACGTTTCCGCCCACACCTATTCCGATGCATCGATCCGGCGCGCGGTGGAATGCGGCGTGAAATCTCTCGAGCACTGCAACCTCATCACCCTGGAAACCGCGGAATTTGCCGCGCAAGCCGGTGCGATCGCCTGCCCGACCCTTGCCGCCTACGAAGGGCTTGCCCTGGA
Source organism: Hyphomicrobiales bacterium (assembly GCA_900471605.1). GTDB lineage: Bacteria > Pseudomonadota > Alphaproteobacteria > Rhizobiales > Rhizobiaceae > Neorhizobium. Next base: position 38,161 of record UCEY01000020.1, read on the forward strand.
AGGGGCTGCTTTTGGTCTCGGCGCGGATTCCCAAGCCAAGATAGACACCGTACGGACAGGTGGCCTGGAATCCCTTCGCCTCATGAAGGAAGCAGGTTTGCCGATGGGTTTCGGAACGGACCTGCTTGGGCAGCTGCACAAATATCAGTCGATGGAATTCGAGATCCGGGCCAAGGTTCTGTCGGCGCACGACATCCTCCATTCGGCGAGCAGGGTCTCCGCGAAGCTATGCATGATGGAGAACCGGATTGGCGTGATTGCGGAAGGCGCCTATGCGGATTTCGTGGTCGTCAATGGTAATCCGCTGGAGGACGTGGCGATCCTGTCGCGTCCTGAGGAGAGTCTCGCTGCCATCATTCGCGGCGGTACTTTCTACAAAAACACGCTTTGAAGGCGGTCTTCTTCTTATGCACAAGCCGTTTGCTGTCTTTGTCGGCATCGTCGCGGTGAACCTGCCCTGTGTGCTGCTGACTTTGCGGAGCGTTTTCGAAGGCCTCGGCGAGAATGTCGAATACGCAGCTTCCAGCCTTGGGGCAAATCCGTTCGAGACCTTCGTGCTGGTCAAGCTGCCGCAGATCGTGCCGGGCATTCTCGCCGCAGTCGTGCTGTCCTTTATCCTGACGATGAATGCCTATGCGACGCCGGTGCTTCTGGGCGGCCCGTCGTTCCGCATGATGTCGCCGATGATCGCCGGGGAAATATTGAACAAGGCAAACTGGCCATTCGGCGCTGCCCTGTCCTTCATCCTGTTGTCTGTGGCCGTCTCGATCACGGTTCTCGCTGGCTACTACATTAAACGACGATACTGACCTCTCGAGACGATGCTACCACGTCAGACGGATCGGTTCGGTTTTCTTCAATGGGGTTGAAATGCTGGAAATCAGCGGAGTAACGCGAAACTTTGGCGGGGTTCACGCCCTGTCCGGCGTCGACCTGACCGTCGCCAAAGGCGGTATCGTCGGCATGATCGGGCCTAACGGCGCCGGCAAGACGACGCTCTTCAATTGCATTTCCGGCGTGCTTCCGGTGTCGAGCGGCGAAATCCGGTTCCAGGGAACCCGCATCGACGGCATGCGGCCGGATGAGATTTCGGGCAGGGGCCTGGTGCGCAGCTTCCAGATCGCTCGTGGTTTTCCGCGGCTGACCGTCTTCGAAAGCCTGATGCTTTACGGCACGGATCAGCCGGGCGAGGGCCTCATTCAGTCCCTGATGCGGGGGAAGGCGAGCATCGATCGCGAAAAGCAGCTCATCGACAAGGCGCTCGGTATCGCCGAGCGGCTGAGGCTTTCGCATGTGCTGGACAACAAGGCATCCGACCTGTCCGGCGGGCAGAAGAAGCTTCTGGAAATCGGTCGGGCGATGATGCGCGATCCGGCCATGCTGCTGCTCGACGAACCGATGGCGGGCGTCAATCCGTCGCTCGTTCGCGAGATTGGCGAACGTCTTGTCACCATCGCCTCGGAAGGCGTCACCATCGTGCTGATCGAGCATCAGATGGACCTGATTTCGCGGCTCTGCGACCACGTCATCGTCATGGCCGACGGCAAAAAGATGATCGAGGGCACCTTCGATTTCGTGGCTGGCAACAAGGATGTGCAGAACGCTTACATGGGGTCTCGCAAATGAGTGTCTTGGCCGTCGAGAACGTCATCGCTGGTTATTCCGTCGGTGACCAGATCCTCAAGGGCGTCAACTTTCACGTCGGCGCGCGCGAGATCGTCTGCGTGGTCGGTCCCAATGGCGCCGGCAAATCGACGCTGTTGAAAACCATTGCCGGACTGCTGCGGCCTTCGGAAGGCAGCATCGTCTATGACGGTGCGCCGATCAACGGCATGAAGCCGCATGACGTCTCGCGCCACGGGATCGCATTCGTGCCGCAGGAGCACAATGTTTTCGGGAACATGACCGTCTACGAAAACCTGGAAATGGGCGGATACATCGCGCCAAAGCATTTCCGCGCCCGCGCCGACGAGGTGATGAAACACTTCCCCATCCTGCTCAAGAAAAAGACCCAGCTCGCAAGGACGCTTTCCGGCGGCCAACGCCAGTTGCTGGCGGTCGGGATGGCGCTGATGGTGGATCCTGGCCTTATCCTGCTCGACGAGCCGACCGCGGGTCTTTCCCCGGCGGCGGCAGACGAGCTTTTCGCTGAAATCCGCAAACTCCGCGATGCGGGCAAGGCGATCGCGCTCGTCGAACAGAATGCGCGCGAAGCCATGGCGATCTCCGACCGGACCTACATCCTGGTCGACGGCAAGAACAGCATCGAGGGACCCTCCCCGGAACTGCTGGCCAACGAGGACATCAACCGGATGTTCCTCGGGGGGTAGAACTCAAACTTCGGCAAACGCAAAGAAAAGGGAACGCAATGAACAGAAGAGAATTTCTTTCCGCATCCGCCATCGTCGCCGGCAGCCTTTGCGCTCCTGGCATCCTGCGGGCAGAGACGGTCATCAAGCTTGGCGTCCTGACGCCGCTGACCGGCGCCGGTGCCTCCGACGGCCCGCGCATGGTCAAGGCGATGCAGGCTGTCGTCGAAGAGGTCAACAAGGCCGGCGGCGTAATCGGCCGGTCGATCGAACTCGTCGTGGAGGACGACCAGACAAACCCCGAAGCCGCCGTGCGCGCTGCGCAGAAGCTGGTCGGTGTCGATCGCGTTCCGGTGATCATGGGCACCTGGGCTTCGGCCGTCACTTCGGCCGTGGCGCCGGTGTGCTGGGAGAGCAAGACCTGCCTGATGACCGTGTCGGGCGCGGACTCGATTACCCAACTGCCGCACCAGGGCTATATCTTTCGCACGCAGCCGAACACCGCGCTGCAGGCGACCAAGCATGCCGAATATATCGCGTCCGTCGGCGCCAAGAAGGTGTTCTACGTGGCGGTGCAGACCCCGTTCGCAGCAACGATGCGCGAGCAGATCGCCTCCGTGCTCACCGCAAAGGGCTCCTCGCTCGTCGGCGGCCTGATCTATGAGTCGAACAAGACGAGCTACCGTTCGGAGATCGACAGCGCCATCGCGGCCAAGCCCGATTTCATTTACCTCAACAGCTATTCGCCGGATCTCACCGTCCTGCTCAAGGATCTCTATCGCGCCGGTTATTCGGGTGGCCGCATCACGCAATCCTACGCCTATACGAGCAAGGTGGCCGAAGGCATCCAGGCCGATGTTACCGATGGACTCATTACCGTACAGCCATCCAGCGACGTCGGCAGCGAAGCGTATTCGCTGGTTCAAAAGCGTTTGAGCAACCCGGCAGCGGATTCCTACGAGGCGCAGGCGACCGACTGGATCAGCCTTGCACTCCTTGCCGTCCAGAAATCCGGCAAAGTCGTCGGAACCGATATCCGCGATGCCGTTCGCCTGATCTCCCAAGGTGGCGGTACCAAGGTCTATTCGGCGGCTGAAGGCTTGAAGCTTCTGCAGCAGGGCAAGGATGTCAACTATGACGGTGCCAGCGGCAACTGCGACTTCAACGAGAAGGGTGACATCATGGATTGCCGCTTCCGTTACAGCGCGGCCAAGGGCGGCAAGATCGAATTGATCAAGATCGTCTGATCGGGGATAGCAGATGAACGTTCTCCAGTTGATTGCGAACGGGATCATGGCGGGAAGCATTCTCGCCATTCCGGCCATCGGATTGACGGCAATGTATTCCGTGCTCCGGTTCCCCAATTTTGCGATCGCTTCGCATGCCACAGTCGGCGCATTTGCCGGCTGGGTCGCGAATTCCGTTTACGGGTTCTCGGTACTGCCGTCACTTGCGATAGCACTTCTGATCAGCGGGCTCGTCGGCCTGCTGACCGACGAACTGATCCTGAAACCGTTTAGGTCGGCCGGCGTCATCACGACGGCCATCGGTTCGCTCGCCCTGACGATCGGACTGGAGAACGTCGTCCGCCTTTTCTTCGGAAACGACCTGCGTGGATACGACTTGCCCTTGGCACGCGACATCATTGTGGGGGGCATTCACCTCGGCCCGCAGCAATTGAACAATCTTGCAGTGTCGATAGTCGTCATGGCACTGGTCTTCGGCTTTCTTTTCTTCACCCGCATGGGAAAGGCGATGCGGGCTGTGGCCGACAATCCACGGCTGGCTGATATCAAGGGCATCGATTCCCGGATCGTGGCGCGTATTGCCTCCTTCATGGGCATGGGGCTCGCCGGTCTGGGCGGAATGCTGATCGGACTCGATTCCTCGATCGACCCGCTGACAGGCTTTCGCTCCATGCTGCCGATTTTCGCCGCAGCCGTGGTTGGCGGCCTCGGCAGTATTCCGGGGGCGGTGGCGGGGGCCTTGGTGATCGGCATCGCCGAGGAATTGTCGCTTCTCGCGTTGCCGGCAAGTTACAAGTCCGCCGTAGCCTTCATCGCGATCATGCTCATCCTGACGCTTCGCCCCCAGGGGCTTTTCGGACGCGAGGCCAACTAGCATGGAAATCTATATCATCAGCATGTGCGTCGTGGCTGGCATTTATGCGGTCATGGCGCTGGGTCTCAACGTCATGTGGGGCATGGCCGGTCTCGTCAACCTGGGTCTGGTCGGATCGGCCGCCGCAGGCGCCTATACGAGCGCGATCCTGACCAAGACATTCGCGATACCGATCCCGCTCGGAATCATGGCGGGCGCCATCGTTGCGGCGGCCGTCGGGGCGGTCCTGTCATTGGTGACTCGCCGTCTGAAGGAACATTACCTGGCGATCGTCACGCTCGGATTTGCCGAAACGATCCGCATCGTCGCTTCCAATGAAATCTGGCTGACCAATGGCACCGACGGAATTTCCGGCATTGCCGGCCCGTTCCGGGCCGATCTCACGCCGTTCCAGTACAACCTCGTCTATCTCGGGATCGTCTTGCTGGTCCTCCTTGGACTTTATGTCTGCTGCCAGCGCATTTCGTATTCGCCGTTAGGCCGTGTTTTGCGGGCGGTGCGCGATGACGACATGGTGGTCAGCGTCGCCGGCAAGAACGCGCAGTCATTCAAGTTGAAGGCCTTTTCCATCGGTTCCGGCATCATCGGCCTGGCAGGCGGGCTTTATGCGCACTACACGTCGTTCATCTCGCCGGACCTCTTCGTGCCGCTGCTCACGCTCTACGTGAAGCTGTCGCTTCTCGTCGGTGGTGTCGGGAACAATCGGGGCGCCGTTGTCGGGGCCGCCCTCATCATCCTCATTCTGGAAGGCTCGCGCTTCGTCGTCCCGTTTATTCCCTACATTTCGCCGGCGCAGGGTGCGGCGATCCGCGAGCTATTCCTCAGCGCGACCCTTCTCATCGTTCTGCGGTTCAGGGTGACCGGCCTGATACCCGAACCACACGATCATCCTGTCATTCCGCGCCCCGGAACCGCCACGGCCGGAACATCCATCAAAGCATTCTGAAAGGAACATATCCTCATGAAAACCAAGGCCCCGGTCCTGGAAGACGTCGCACGTCTGGTTTCCGTCATCACTGCACGCAACGATATTGCGGAAACTGCGCAGCTTCTGGATGACATCATTCAGGCGCGCTATGGTCACAAGCTCTTTACCCTGTTCCGTATTGTCGAAAACGGAGAGGCGGTCGAGCGCCTGCATTCCAGCGATAGGGTCGCCTACCCGGCGCGCGGACGCAAGAAGCGGGAGGATACCGTCTGGGGGCGCGTCGTGTTCGGGGAAGGCAATGTCCTCATTTCGCGGAATGCTGAGGATATCCGGGTCAATTTTCCAGATTACGATGTTATCTTCGGCCTTGGCATCAACAGCATGATCAACATCCCCGTCGTCTGGGAGGGCAAGGTGATCGGCTCGGCCAATCTCTCCCACCAGGACGAGGGTTTCTTCGAGGATAAGGACGGCGATTATCTGGCCATGCTCGTCGGCATCGTTGCGCCCGTCGTCGCCAGCACACTAGACTGACTGCCGACCTTATTGTCCTGATCGATGATCGCCTGGAAGAACGAGCATGAACATAGAGCGGATGATCTCGACAGTGGAAGTCCATACCGGCGGAGAACCGTTCCGGATCGTGACGAACGGCCTGCCGCGTTTTCCGGGCAGGACGATCGTCGAACGCCGTGCATGGGTGGAAGAAAACCTCGACGAGGTTCGGCAAGCGCTCATCTTCGAGCCGCGGGGCCACGCGGATATGTATGCCGGATATCTGACCGACCCGGTGACCGATGGAGCGGATTTCGGCATCATCTTCGTTCACAACGAGGGCTATAGCGATCATTGCGGGCACGGGGTCATCGCGCTTGCAACGGCTGCCGTCGAACTTGGATGGGTGCCGCAGGCCGTGCCGGAAACCCGGGTCGGGATCGACGCGCCCTGCGGCTTCATCGAGGCGTTTGTCGAATGGGACGGGCAGCGCGCCCGGTCTGTCCGCTTCGTCAATGTCCCCTCCTTCGTCTATGTCGCCAATGCCAGCGTCGAGACGCCAAGCTTCGGCCGGGTGGAGGGAGATATCGCTTTTGGCGGCGCTTTTTATTTCTATACCGACGGTCGGGCGCATGGGCTGGATATCCGGCCGGACAATGTCGAACGGCTGATCCAGTTCGGCGCTGAGGTCAAGAAGGCCGCCAACGCGACCTATCCCGTGGTGCATCCCGATATTCCCGAACTCAATCATATATACGGCACGATCATCCATGGTGCGCCGTCACAGGCCGGATCGACGCAGGCCAACTGCTGCATTTTCGCGGATCGCCAGGTGGACCGTTCCCCGACCGGTTCGGGAACGGCCGGACGCGTCGCGCTGCTGCATGCGCAATCCGCCATGCCGGACAACGGCTGGCTGGTCAATGAATCGATCATCGGTTCCGTGATGCGGGGGAGGGTGATCGGTGAGGCAACGGTTGGCCGCTTCAAGGCCGTTGTGCCGGAAGTGTCCGGCAGCGCGTATATTTATGGCCAGTGCAACTGGTTCCTCGACCGGGACGATCCCCTGAAGCACGGCTTCTTCGTCCGCTGATCCAGCCAGCCACACCCCGTCATTTTTTGAGGAATTGACGCGCAATGGCTACGCTGTTCACCACTGCACCCATATTTGACAGCTTCGAGAAGGCATTGATTGATGCCTCTGAAAACATCGACGTCATCACGTGGCAAGTGACGAGTATTTCTGAAAGACCTGTTTCTCAGCGGCTAGACGTTATCGACGTGATGGCTCTTCACCGCATGAGCCTGCTCTAAGCAGTTTGCGCTTGCCTCGGTTTATACAAACCAGCGCACCGGAAATCTCTATTTTCCAAGCCACGGCGTGGCGGCGATACAGTCGCGGAAACGTAATCTCCCAGAACAAGGAAATCGCACGATGGTCGTTCACAAGCGCGTCCGCCAGTTCAACACCAAGGACACCTATCCGGAGCAGAAGCTTGACAACGACCTGTGCCAGACCGTGGTCGCCAAAGGCAGCATGGTGTTCGTGCGCGGTCAGATTGGGCAGGATCTCGACACTTCCGAAAGCGTCGCGATCGGTGACGCGGAAGGCCAGACCGAAAAGGCCATGGCCAATATCAAGATGCTGCTGGAAGAAGCCGGCTCCAAGCTGGAGCATATCTGCAAGATCACGATCTACATCATCGATCCGCGTTACCGCGAGCCGGTCTACCGCACGGTCGGCAAGTGGCTGAAGGGCGTCTACCCGGTCTCGACCGGCATCGTCGTGTCGGCGCTCGCCCGCCCGGAATGGCTGGTCGAGGTGGATGCCATCGCCGTCATTCCCGATGAAGAATAAGCGGATCGCGTCATGACCTTTTCCATCTCGGCCCGCTGCAGCGAAACGGGTGCGTTCGGCATCGCCATCTCGTCGTCTTCGCCGGCGGTCGCAGCCCGCTGCGCGCATGTCAAGGCGGGCGCGGGCGTGATCGCCAGTCAGAATGTCACCGATCCCTCACTTGGCCTTCTGGGTCTTGAACTGCTTGCCGGCGGACGATCGGCTGCACAGGTCAGGGGTGCGCTTGTCGCCTCCACCCCGTTTGCGGATTTCCGCCAGATCGCCGTCATCGACCGGACTGGTGCGACGGCCGCCTTTTCGGGCAAGGGAGCTCTCGGAGTTCACGGCATCGCGGAAGGGCAGGACTGCATTGCCGCCGGCAATCTGCTGATGGACCGGTTCGTCCTGTCGGCCATGGTCGAGGCTTTCGAGCAGAGCCGTGGCTTTCTCGCCGAAAGGCTTATGGTGGCGCTGAAGGCCGGACAGGATGCCGGCGGCGAGGCGGGTCCCGTCTATTCGGCCGGTGTAAAGGTTGCGCGGGAACTGGATTGGCCGATCGTCGATCTGAGGGTCGACTGGTCCGAGCAACCGATCGAAAAGCTGTTCGAAATCTGGCGGGTCTACGAGCCGCAGATGGAGGACTACGTGCGCAGGGCGGTCGCGCCCGAGGCGGCTCCGTCCTTCGGCGTGCCGGGAGACGAATAGCCGTTTCGGTCGTGCTTGTTTGTTGAGCGTTTGCCGATATAAGCGAGTGGCATGAGATATACCTTGCGGCAGATCGAGTATTTCATCGCGACGGCGGAAACCGGCAGCATCACGCTGGCGTCGGAGCGGCTCAATATATCGCAGCCCTCCATCTCCACGGCCATCACCCATCTTGAAGAAGAGCTGGAGACCCAGCTCTTTGTCCGTCACCATGCGAAAGGCCTGTCGCTGACGCCGGCCGGACGCGTGCTGCTGACCGAGGCGAAGCGTCTCGTCGATCAGGCGGAACACATGTACACGGTGGCGTCGGAGGTCAACGACAAGGTTCGCGGCCAGATCTCGCTCGGCTGCATGGTCACCTTCGCGCCGATGATCATGCCGGAACTGTCGCATTCCTTCACATCCGCCTTTCCCGCCACGCGGATCGTGCAGACTGTCAGCGATCACGAAGGGCTGCTCGACAAGCTTCAAAGGGCGGAGCTCGATATCGTCCTGAGCTATGACCTTCTCGTCCCCGAAGGGTTCGACTTCCTGCCGCTCGCCAGCCTTCCGCCCCATGTCCTCGTCGGTGAGGCCCATCCCTTTGCCCGCCTCTCGTCTATCGCTTTGGAGAAGCTGGTTTCGGAACCCTTGATCCTGCTCGATCTGCCGCTCAGCCGGCAATATTTCCTCGACCTGTTCGCGAAACAGGGGCTGGAGCCGACCATCGCAACGCGCTCCACCCATCAGGACGTCATCCGGACGATGGTCGCCAACGGTTATGGCTATACGCTCGCCAACGTCCGGCCAAAATCGCAATTGGCGATGGATGGCCGCCCGGTCACCAGGGTGCCGTTGTCGGGGGAGCACAAGCCGGTCGTGATCGGCGTCATTTCCCTGCAAAGCGGGCGTAAGTCGAGACTTCTCGAAGCCTTCGAGCAGCACTGCAAGTCGTTCGTCTCCGACGCCTACATTCCCGGGATGACGGCGCCGCTTCTCGACCGTCGCCGTTCCGTGACCTGACAATGCCAAGTTTTTGGTGAAGCCTCGCTTCGGAAATGATTTCTTTCCCCGCTATATCAGCGATGCGAAGGTCATCCTGGACCATATCCTTCCTCGCCGCGCCGATCCGTTGCAGGCGCCAGAAACGCATCATCCGGAGACATGAATTGACTTATGAGAGACTGATGGACGGCAGGTTTGCAGAACTTGTTGCCGAAATGACGGATGAGGAAAAGGTTGCGCTTCTGGCCGGCCATCGCATGTGGAAGACGGAGTCCATCGAGCGCCTCGGCATCCCGCGCATCGTGATGACCGACGGCACCTATGGCGTGCGTTACTCCATTCCCCAGATCGATGGTGACGAGGCCGGCGGCCAGGATTTCGATGCGTTTCTCTCCGTCGTCAACCAGCGTGCCGACCATGTGCAGATCGCCTGGGGCCAGATGAAGCTGGCGACGTGTTTCCCGAACGGCTCCAGCCTCGGCTGCTCCTGGGATGTGGATTTGGCCCGCCAACTCGGCGAGGCGCTGGCGAAGGAGTGCCAGGAATTCGGCGTTCATCTTCTGCTCGGTCCTGGCATCAATATCCGCCGCACACCGCTCGGCGGCCGCTCCTACGAGTACTATGGCGAGGATCCGATCCTCTCCGGCGATTTCGCCGCCGGTGTCATCAACGGCCTGCAGGAGAATGGCGTCGGCGCTTCGTTGAAGCACTTCGCCTGCAACAATTCCGAGGTCGAGCGCACCTCGATGGATTCGGTCGTGGAAGAGCGCGCGCTGCGCGAAATCTATCTCCGGGGCTTCGAGCGGGCGATCAAGAAAAGCAATCCCTGGACGGTGATGAGTTCCTACAATCGGCTCAACGGCGTTCAGGCCGCCGAGGATCCGTGGCTGCTCAATCAGGTCCTGCGCGAGGACTGGGGTTATGATGGACTCGTCGTCTCCGACTGGCACGGCATCAAGGACCGGCCGGCCTCGCTGATCGCAGGCAACGAGCTGGACATGCCGGAAAGCGGCACCCGCAAGGCCGACCTGCTGGAGGCCATTCGCGCCGGCAAGGTCGAGCGCGCTGTGGTGGACACGGCCTGCGAACGGGTGCTGAAGCTCGTGCGCCTGGCAAAACTCGGCGAAAACCGCGCCATCACCTTCGATCGCGCCGAACACCACGCCCTGGCCCGCAAGATGGCGGCGGAATCGGTCGTCCTGCTCAAGAACGAGGGCGACTTGCTGCCGATCGAGCCCTCCAGGGTCAAGCGCATCGCTGTCGTCGGCGAAGGTGCGGGCGTGCCGGTCATCCAGGGTTCGGGCTGCGCGACCACCATGCCGACTTCCATCGACGTCCCACTCAAGGAAATCCTCAAGCTCGCCGGCAGCGACATCGAGATCCTCACGTTCCGCGGCACCAGCGAGATCGAGACGGAACGCGCCGGACTGATTGCCGAAGCGGAAGCCGGCGTCGCCGGCGCCGACATGGTCGTGGTCTTCGTCAACAACGAAAACGGTTATGACGGCGAAGGTTCCGATCGCCGCACGCTGGCGCTCGCGCCCGGCCATGACGAACTCGTAGAGCGGCTCGTGGCCGCCAATCCCAATACCGTCGTCGTGGTTGCGAGCCCGGATGCCGTCGTCATGCCGTGGGTCGACAAGGTTCCGGCCGTGGTCGAGATCTTCTTCTCCGGCCAGGCCATGGGTGGCGGTATCGCCGACGTGCTCTTCGGTCGCGCCAACCCGAGCGGCAAGCTGACGACTACGTTCCCCAAGCGCATGGAAGACATGCCGGCCTATCTCACTTATCCGGGTGAAAACGGCCGCCACGTCTATAGCGAAGGCGTCCATGTCGGTTATCGCTGGTACGACGCACGCAAGATCGAGCCGCTTTTCCCCTTCGGTCACGGTCTGAGCTATACACGGTTCGCCTATTCCGATGTGCAACTCGACAGGACCGAATTGCACTTCGGCGAAACGGTGACGATCAGCTTCACTCTGACCAATACCGGCCTCCGTGAAGGCAAGGAAGTCGCGCAGGTCTATGCTCGCTACGGGGCGCCGCGTCTTATCCGTCCGGTACATGAGCTGAAATCATTCGCCAAGGTCACGTTGAAACCCGGCGAGAGCCGCAGGGTAGCGATCGCAATTCCGGCCGAAGACCTTTGCGCCTACGATACGGCACGTCAACGTTGGGCGCTGGACGAGGACATGGTTGTCCTTGAAGTTGCGGCCTCCTCCCGCGATATCCGGTTGGAAGCCCCGCTGCGGACGAAAGGCTCCGTTTCGGAGCACAGGCGGATTGCCTGGGACACGCAGCCGGTCTTCGTGCTTGCCAATCCCATCGCTCGCAGGATGTTCGGCACCTTCCTGCAGAAGCAGCTGGCGATCGGCGCCGAAGATGCGGACCGCATGCTGGAGCATTGCGCAAACTCGTTCTTCGGCATCTTCACGACATTCGACCGCCGGCTGCGCAAATCCTTCGCGCGGGCCGATATCGATGCGTTGATCTTGGACATCAACCGGGAAATGGAAGAGCAGGAACGCCGGATGGCCTGAAGGCTCCATCTCGGCCGGTTGCACGAGGCCCGCGCACGCGCGGGCCTTTGATGTTCTCGGGGCCCATGGCCGATTAGGGCCCCCCTAACCAGAACGCCTAAAATAAATAATTTACATAAGCGGCACCCGATGGCTTCTAGAAGCCGTAAACAGGCTGTCTAAAGGGGAACTAATATGGCCAACAAGTTTGGCGTGACGCGCCGCAATCTGCTCAAGGTAGGGGCCGGCGCCGCGACCGCGCTGACCGCTCCCGCCATCTTCACCAAGGGCGCCTTCGGCGCCGAAGTCCTGAAGATCCAGGACATGGGCGGCGCTTTCGAAAAGGGTTTTCGCGCGGCTTTCTACGAGAGCTTTGAAAAAGAGAACAACGTCAAGATCAGCGTGACGACCAACGGTCCTGATCCGATCCCGCAGTACAAGATGGTCGTCGACACCAAGACGAACCTGTTCGACGTCTGCATGATGACGCCCGAGCATGTCTTCCGGATGAAGGCGCTCGGCGGCGAATACATGCAGAAGCTGAAGATCAAGGTCGCCGATCCGGAAAACTATGTGGCCGGTTCCATTACCGACGAATTCGCCGGCGTCGCCGTCTTCGCGCTGGCGCTCGGTTATCGCAAGGACACGTTTGGAGACAAGGGTCCGAAGAACTTCCAGGACTTCTGGAATGTCGAGGCCTTCAAGGGCCGTCGCGGCCTTTGGCGCAGCCCGGTGCTCACCATGGAGCTGGCGCTTCTCGCAGACGGCGTTCCGATGGAGCAGCTCTACCCGCTCGACGTCGACCGCGCCTTCAAGAGCCTCGACAAGATCCGCAAGCACGTCGACGTCTGGTGGACGACCGGCGCCCAGTCGACGCAGCTCATCCAGAGCGGTGAACTGGACCTGATGAGCATCTGGAGCACGCGCGCCCAGACCGCAATCGACGACGGCGCTCCGGTATCGCTCGCCTGGGGCCAGGGCTTCTACAACATCGACGGCTGGACGATCCCGGTTGGCACGCCGAACACCGAGCTTGCCAACAAGTTCGTCGAATACTGCATGAACGCCGAACGTCAGGCAAAGTACACGGACATCCTGGCCTGCGGCCCGGCCAACGTGAAGTCCTACCAGTACATCAAGGCCGAACGCGCCAAGCTGCTGCCGACCGCGCCTGAAAACGTCAAGGGTCTGCGCCCGCTGAACGCCGACTACTGGGGCAAAAACCAGACCGCGCTCACCGAGCGTTTCGAAAAGTGGATGCTGAGCTGAGCCGCTTGCGTTAGGAAGCCTCTTTCCAGATAGAGTATCCGGTCGGCGCGGGTGCAGTGGGTATCCGCGCCGAAATAATATAGAGAGATCGGCATCGCGCCCGTTCGATAGACCACCGGTTCCGGCACGCGGCTCGCAAAACCTGCCAGAGACCGACCTACCAGAGACTGACGAAATGGCCGAACGGCAAATTCCCAGCGCCCGTCGCTTCAAGCTCGATCCGATCTGGCTTGCAGGTCCGGGCATTCTTTACCTCATTCTGCTTCTCATCGTGCCGGCAGCAGGGCTGATGTTCCTGTCGTTCCGCGACGCATCGGGCAACCTGAGCTTCGAGACCTATCGCCAGATGTTCGGCGCCGGTATCTATGTGCAGGTGCTGGTCAACACGTTTTCGATCGCCATACAGACGACGATCGCCTGTCTGCTGGTCGGCTATCCGCTGGCCTACTGGCTGGCCCGCATGCCGGAAACGCGACGGCGCGTTGTCATGTGGCTCGTGCTTTTGCCGTTCTGGATGAGCGCGCTCCTCAAGAACTTCGCCTGGATGGTGCTCCTGTCCCGCCGCGGCGTGCTTTCTCAGATCCTCACAGGTCTTGGCATGGGCGGTCCCGTCGACCTGCTCTACGGTCGCGGTGTCGTCGTCTTTGCCATGGCGCATACCATGCTGCCGCTGGCGGCGCTGACCATGCTGCCGACGCTTCTCAGTCTCGATTTCGGTCTGGCACGTGCAGCCAAGACGCTTGGCGCTTCCGGCGGCCAGGCTTTCTGGCGGGTGGTTTTCCCGCTGTCCATGCCGGGTGTTGCCGCTGCCGGCCTGCTCGTCTTCATCAGTTCACTCGGCTTCTTCATCACGCCGGCACTGCTTGGCAGCCCGCGTGAAACGGTCATCGGCCAATTGCTGATCACTCAGGTCCAGCAATTGCTGAACTGGCAGCTGGCGGGCGCCATCGCCGTCATGCTGCTGGTGGTAACCCTCGCGGTCTGCCTCGTCTACGATCGCGCTTTCGGCATTTCCGCCGTCTCCGGCGAGCGTGGCGACCGGAATTCGAATGGCGTATTCGCGCGGCTTGGCCGGCTCGTTATCGCCGGCCTCGCATGGGCGACCGATCTTCTGGCCGCGGTCTTCGACAAGGTGCCGGGCTTCAAGCGGCGCGACTGGCTGCTGACCGCCTTCTGCGTCGCCGTGATGATGATGCTTCTCGTCCCGGTACTGATCTTCGTGCCGATGGCCTTCGGCAGTTCGAGCTTCCTGGAGTTTCCGCCGCGCGGTTATTCGCTGCGCTGGTTCGAAACCTACTGGAGTTCGCCGAACTGGACGGGGGCGACGATGCGCTCTTTCGCAATCGCGATCGTCTCGGCCTTGCTGGCCTCGGCCATTTCCAGCATTGCCGCCTTCGGTGTGGCGCGCAGCACCAGCCGGGCGGGCAATCTCGCCTTCCTTATGTTCATGCTGCCGATGATCATCCCCAACATCGTCATCGCCGTGGCGCTCTTCTATCTATTCGCCCAGATCGGCCTCGTCGCGACCGATGCCGGCATCGCGCTCGGCCATACGCTAACTGCCTTGCCCGTCGTTTTCGTCATCATCCTGACGACCTTCAAGAGCTACGACTGGCGTCTCGACCAGGCAGCGGCAACGCTCGGGGCAACGAAAACGGACACGATCCGCAAAGTCACCTGGCCGATCATCAAGGGAAGCGTCGTTGCGGCCTTCCTGTTCGGCTTCCTGCATTCCTTCGAGGAACTGACCATCGCGCTTTTCGTCGGCGGCGGCGTGCGCCAGACCTTGCCGAAACAGATGTGGGACGACGTCCTCTTGCAGGTGAGCCCGACGCTTGCTGCCGCATCGGTGATCATCCTTGCCGTCGTCACCATCGTCTTCGTCGCTGCCGAACGCGCCCGTCCGCGCTGACCCGACCTATCACTGGAATTACCGGATGTCTCAGATACCAACCCAATCGCAGTTCTCGCCGCAGGCCGCAAACACGGTCAAGCTCAGCGTCAAGGGCATCAAGAAGAACTACGGCCAGACCACCGTTCTGCAGGCGATCGACCTCGACGTGCGCGCCGGAGAACTCCTGACCCTGCTAGGCCCCTCCGGATCGGGCAAGACGACGCTCCTGCAGATCATCTGCGGGCTGGTGGACCCGACCGCCGGCAGCCTGTTTATCGACGGACGCGACGAGACGAACCTGCCCGTCAACCAGCGCGACATCGGCGTCGTCTTCCAGAACTACGCACTGTTCCCGCATCTGACGGTCAAGGAAAACATCGCCTTCCCGCTGCGGATGCGCAAGATTGCTGGTGCCGAAGTCGACAAGCGCGTCGCCGAGGTGCTGGACATGGTCAATCTTGGCCATGCCGCCGACCGTCTGCCGAAGGCGCTTTCGGGCGGCCAGCAGCAGCGTGTGGCGCTCGCCCGCTGCCTCGTCTACCGTCCGGGCGTCATCCTGATGGACGAGCCGCTCGGCGCGCTCGACCGCAAGCTGCGCGAGACCATGCAGATGGAAATCAGGCGCATTCACCGCGAGACCGGTGCGACGATCATCTTTGTCACTCACGACCAGGAAGAAGCGCTGGCGCTGTCCGATCGCATCTGCCTGATGAACGATGGTTTCATCGCCCAGATCGGCACGCCGCATGAAGTGTACGAGGCTCCCGCGAACCGCTTCTCGGCCGAATTCATCGGTCTTTCGAACATTTTCGACGGCACTATCGCCGATGGCATGTTGAGAACCAATGAGGGCACGATACCGGCGCCTGGGTTGCAGTCGGGTGAAAGCCTGCTTATCCGGCCCGAACACGTAACTCTGACCGGCGCAGCCGAAGGCTTCCTGTCCGGCACAGTCAGCGAGACCGTCTATGCCGGCGCGGAAAGCCGCCTCATCGTCACGCTGAAATCCGGCAAGACGGTCATCGTGCGTCAGCCGGCCGGCGCCGATATCGCGCCGATCGGCACGGAAGTTGGTCTCGCCTGGGCGCCATCTGCAGTTCGCGCCGTTCGCTGATAACAGGGCATATAGATCGAGAAAAGCCGCGCGCGGAGTTCCGCGTGCGGCCTTCGTTTGTCTGAAAAGAGATGAATTGCCGAAAAGGAGCGCGGACGGCGACGTGATCAGTTGCCGTCCGCGCTGCCCGTCATCGCTGAGCTTGTCTTGGGAGGACCATTTGGCGCTGTGCGATGTGATCTGCGAGATATGCGGCATCGTGCCAGACACCCCAGATGAAGGGCGACGCCCGACGAGAAAGCCAGGCAAGGCCCAGGACATAGAGACCAGGCGTGCGGGTTACGCCGCGGTCATGGAACGGCCGCCCCTTGCCGTCGAACCTGCCGGCCTTGATCCAGCTGAAATCCAGTGCATATCCGGTTGCCCAGACGATGGACTTGATATTGGCTTGGGCCAGGTCGATGCTGAGGATCGGGTTTGTTACACAGTCCGGCGAAGGGCCGATCAGGCGCGCTTCAGGCTCTTCGGGGAAATCCAGACTATTGGCCGCCACATAGGCGTCCGCTGCATCCATGATGGACAGATAGCTCGCGTCGCCCGCAGCGATGTTCTGCGCCAGATCGGGTGCGATGTGCAGGACGCCGCTCTGATATTGCTCCGCCTTGCCCAGAAGTTTCATGCCGCGCTCGGCGAAGCGACGGAAATCCACCGTGTGGCCGCCATGCGCGCCGCTGACGGCAATGGTGACGTGTTCGGTGGAGGGGTCCGGGGTCTTCTTGTCCCACTGGCCGAGGACACCGAGCCACCAGCAGAAATCCTTGCCGCGATAGCGAAGGGGAGGACGGTCATGCGGGCCGATCGCCAGATAGACCTCGCGCCCCGAGCGGAGCATTTCATCAGCGATCTGCGACCCTGACGAACCCGCGCCGACCACGATGACCGCGCCTTCCGGCAGCTGTTGCGGGTTGCGGTACTCGTTCGAGTGGATCTGGAATACGCCGGTTTCCTCCGGAACGACTGCCGGAATAACCGGGCGCTGGAAGGGGCCGGTCGCGGCGACGACGTTGACGGCCTCGATCGTGCCCTCTGAGGTCTCGACCACAAAACCGGAGCCGTCGGCCTTTTCCGTGACCGCCTTCACCTCGACCCCGCAGCGGATCGGCGCCTCGATCTGCTTTGCATAGTCCTCGAAATACCGGACGATCCGGTCCTTGCTGGCGAAGGAATTCTGGTCGATGTCATCGAAGGTGAGGTTCGGAAAGCGGTCGTGCCAGGCGGGGCCGTTCGCCACCAGCGAATCCCAGCGGCCTGTCCGCCATTTTTCCGCTATCCGGTCGCGTTCCAACACCAGATGTTCTATTCCTTGCTTGCTCAGATGCTCGCTCATCGCGATGCCGGCCTGGCCGCCTCCCACAACCAGCGTGTGTATCCGTTCCAATGACATTGGCGTCCTTTTCCTGTGCCATGTTGCATCCGGCGCATCGCCCGGCATGTACAGACTGGTGTATTGGAGCCGCCTTCCCGCGAAAAATATGATTTCGTTCAGCCTTGCTTAGTCTCCTCCTAAACCGCACCTGCGCATCTCATCATGCCCACGCCGGGAACGGGGAAGGGGCCGTTCCAAGGCCTTCGCGGGTACAAGGCCCGGGCCGATTAGGCTGAGGCTCATCAATGGGTCGGAAACGCGTAATTCCGTTTGTCCTTGCTTGCGGTAGGAATTCACGCGGACGGCGCGAGGATATGGCTGGCGCTCTGGCGTGCCAAACTCCTGCTGTCGCGAACGGAGGCTTCCGCGTGACAACCACCCTTGAAATCCTCGATCGGCTGATTTCCTTTCCGACGGTCAGCCGGTCCTCCAATCGGGATCTCATCGCCTATGTGACTGGCTTGCTCGACGGTGCCGGGATTGCATGGGAGCTCGCGGAAAGCGCGGACGGCAGCCGCGCCAATCTGTTTGCGACCGTTGGTCCGAAAGAGGGAAAGGGTGTCGTCCTCTCGGGTCACACCGATGTGGTGCCGACGGAGGGCCAGGCCTGGAGCCGCGATCCCTTTCGGCTGCATTCGGAAAACGGCAAACTTTATGGCCGGGGTACCGCGGACATGAAGGGCTTCGTGGCGGCGGCCATATCGGCTTCCCGGAAGGCTGCGGCGCTGCCATTGCGCACGCCGCTGCATCTGGCGCTTTCCTATGACGAGGAAATCGGATGCGTGGGTGTGCGCGATCTCCTGGCAAATCTGAAGACACGGCAATCCCGGCCGTTTCTTTGCGTCGTCGGGGAGCCGACGGGGATGCGGATCGCCACCGGGCACAAGGGCAAGCTGGCGCTGCGAGCCTGCTGCACCGGTCGCGCCGGTCACTCCGCGCTCGCCCCCCGCGCGCTCAATGCATTGCATCTGGGAGCGGATTTCATTGGTGTGCTGCGCGGCGAGCAGCATCGTCTGGCGATGTCCGGAACGAGGGACGATGCCTACGATATTCCCTACAGCACCATTCACGCGGGGGTGATGCGCGGCGGCAGCGCGCTCAACATCGTTCCTGAATGCTGCGAGGTGGATTTCGAGATCAGGAACCTTGCAGCCGATGACCCAAGGGAAATCGTGGCGCGGATCACCGAAGGCGCCGAGGCCATCGCGGCCCCGCTACGGGACGAATTTCCCGAGGCAGCGGTCAAGATCAAGGAGATCAACGCCTATCCTGGCCTCGACACTCCCGAGGATTCGGAAATCGTGAACCTGCTGCGCCGGCTTGGGGTTCGCAAGGACCCTTTCAAGGTCGCCTTCGGCACCGAAGCGGGGCTTTTCCATACCGAACTAGGCATGGCTGCCGCCGTTTGCGGTCCAGGCGATATGGCCCAGGGCCACAAGGCCGACGAATATATCGAGATTGCCCAAATGGAAGCCTGCGACACGATGCTGCTCCGCCTGGTTGAGATCATGCGGCATGGCCTTTAAGGACAGCGGTCTCAATATTTCAAACCAGGTCCCTGGCTAATCTGATCGCGACTGATGTTGGCCGCTACTGCCGAGATCGCTTTTACCCATTCTTCGATATCCGGGTTATCGTATGCGGCATCCAGCGTTTCGGCGAGCTTTTGAAGCCGCGCCAGTTCATCGTCAAAAACGGCTGCATGCAGCGCTTCCCCGTAATGAAGATCCGCAAAGTTCTGCGTGATAAAGGCAAGCATGAAAAATCCTACCGCTCGGCGGGGATCGGCGACGGCAGCCTCCCGCGCAGCTGAGGCTGCTGCGCGATACGCCCTGACAGCATTGCCTTTCTGCCGGATGATGTCGGTAATATCGGTAAACATGAGACCGGGCTCCTTTGCCGTCTGGCCTGTCGTTTCTGCGGGGTTCCTGGGTGTGGGCGAGTTCGTCAGGAACTGATGGAGGATAGCGGTGGCGATGGCGAAATCATTGATTTCCATCGCCTCCTGCGGGTTATGGGAGCCGTTGCGGTTGCGGATGAAGATCATGCCGGAAGGGATGCCCGCTTCGGAAAACACGGCCGCATCATGTCCGCCGCCGGAGGGGATCAGCGCCGGCTGCGCGCCGACCGCCCCGAAAGCATGGGCAAGCCGCTCGATCAACGACGTGTCACAGTGCGCCGGGCTCGTCCACAGCGCGTTACCAAGATCGAACCGTACCGCGCGCTCCTGTTCAATGCGGGCAACCTGTTTCAGGATGAGCGCATGCATGGTTTCCAGCATGGCGCGGTCCTGGCTGCGAATGTCGAGACTGAATTCGACGCTGTCCGGGATTCGTGAAAGAGCATGTTTCTGCTGATCGGTCGAAACCATGCCGCTGGTCACGACGAGATCGTGGCCCTTGGCCACGAAATCATGCCAGGCCACATCGAGCACGTTGAGCAACTCGGCCATCGCCAACACCGGATCGTGCCGGTAGGCGAGGGGAACCGCTCCCGAATGCCCGGCTTCGCCGAAGCAGGAAATCTTCTTGTAGCGGAAATTGCCGCGGATGCCGGAGACGATGGCTGCCGGAAGATTGCGCTCGATCAGCACCGGTCCCTGCTCGATATGCACTTCGAGATAGGCCTTTACGGCCCTGCGATCGAGCAGCGGCCTGCCGCGCCGGACCGGCGACATGTCGATGCCGCTCGCCTCCATGTGCTCGTCGAGGGTCCGGCCATCCTTCTTGTGCAGGGCTGAAAGCTCTGTTTCGGACAATACGCCGAGCAGCGCCTTGGAGGCGATGTAGCATGGGCCGAACCAGGCGCTTTCCTCGCCGCGCATGGCGATCACATGCACCGGTTCGGAAAAGCGCGTGCCTTCACGGTTTGCGCGCACGAGGCAAAGCAGCCCGGAGAGAACGCCGGCCAGCCCATCGAAATTGCCGCCGCGCGGCACGCTGTCGACATGCGAGCCGACCAGGATATAGCGCTCTGCCTTCGCATGTTCCGGCAGTGCGAAAACGGCATTGCGACCGGCATCCCATTCGGCGGCAAGTCCTTCCGAACGGGCGAAATCGATCAGGAACTGAAGCGTTGCCGTCTCGATATCGGAAAAGGCAGGGCGGCTTACGCCTTCCACATCGGCGGTGCGCGTAGCGATCTCGGAGAACAGCCGGGCTGCGGTTGCAGTGATGTCGAAGCAAGCAGGTCGTTCGCGAACGGCGGCATCCATCATGCATACTCCGCAAGGGTGATGGCTTCGTATGCAACCTCGACCGTGCCGATAAGCGCATCGACGGACGGCAAGCCGCGCCCGACGAGCGCCTGCTCAAGCTCGCGAACGAGGCGTGGCATGGTCGTGGGGCTGATGAATGTGGCGGTGCCGACCTGCACGGCGCGGGCGCCGGCGATCAGGTATTCGAGCACGTCGTCGATCGCCGAGATGCCACCGCAACCGATGACGGGAATGGCGACGGCGCGAGCGCATTGGTAAGTCATGCGCAACGTAATGGGTCTTAGCGCCGGACCCGAAAGCCCGCCCATGATATTGCCGAGCCTGACGCAGCCGGTCCGGCTGTCGATCGCCATGGCGAGCATGGTGTTGGCGGTGACGAGCGCATCGGCCCCCGCCGCTTCCGCGGCCTGCGCCACTTCAACCACCTCGCCGGTATTCGGCGAAAGCTTGGCCCAGAGCGGCAGGCTCGTGGCGGAACGCATCTTCCGGATCACATCACCGGTCGGACCCGGCCGCATGGCAAACGCCTTGCCGTCGTCCTCTATGTTTGGACAGGAGATATTGACCTCGATCGCCGCGACGCCAGGCACGCTGACCTCTTCGGCAAAGCGCGCGAATTCGTCGGCCGTGTTGGCGGAGATGCTGATTACCAGCGGCGCATCGTAATCCGCATAAAAAGGCACGACATTCTTCACGAACCACTCGGCACCCTTGCTTGGAATGCCGATCGAGTTCAGCATCGCACCACCCACCTCGCAGACGCGCGGCATCGGATTGCCCGCACGCTTGCCGCGGGTGATCGTCTTCGTGACATGCGCGCCGATGGTGTCGAGGTGGAAGACTTCGGCAAGTTCCTCGGAAAACGTGCCGGAAGCGGGCATGATCGGATTTTTCAGCGTCAGCGTGCCGATCTTCGTGGTGAGGTCAGCCATCACAGTACCTCCTGCAGATCGAAGACGGGGCCTTCCCGGCAGACGCGCAAGTTTACTGCGCCGGTTTCACGGCGGAAGGGGCGCACACAGGCCTGGCACATGCCGATGCCGCAGGCCATCTGCTGTTCCAGCGCCACCTGGCCGACGATTCCGTGGCGGGCCCCCATTTCCTGCAGCATCCGCATCAGGCGGGCGGAACCGCAGGTGAAGAAGGCATCGATACCGCGGCTGCGGATCAGGCGCTCGATCAGCGTCGTCAGGCTTTCAACGCCGGAATTGCCCTCTGCGTCCGTGACGGTGATCACTTCGGCCCCATACGAGCGGAAGAGATCGGTCGACATCAGCAGTTCCGGCGAGCGGGCACTGCAGACCGCGGTCAGCGGACGGTCGAGCCGGGCACATTCCCGGGCAAGCGGTGCAAGTGTCGCAAGCCCGACACCGCGCGCGAGAAGCAGCGGCCTCTGCCATTCCGGCCGGATTTCGAAACCCTTGCCGAGTGGCCCGACGATGTTGAGGGTGGCTCCCGGCTGCAACTCGGCCAATGCGCCAGTGCCTGCGCCGGCGACCTTATAGAGAAAGGAAAGCGTGCCCCTTGCCGCGTCGAAAGAATAGATGCTCATCGGCCGGCGCAGATAGGGCTGGAAGCGATCTGTCTGCGGGCAAAGCAGATGGAAAAACTGGCCGGGCTCGCAATTGAGTATGGATGCGGGCGCGTCGAGCACCAGCAGGCGGTACTCCCCGTTCACCCATTCATGACTCTTAATTCGGGCTCCGACCTCATGAATGGAAGGCGGCCGCGGGGCTCCGGCGGAAATGGAATCGGGAACGACGCAGAGGCTGGCTGACATGAAGGTTTCCGGAAAGGAGAAATTGAAGACCCCGGGCGGGCCCTGCCGCCTCAAAGGGTCTGTGTTGAGAGATGGAGCAGCGACGGCTGGATAGAGGTCCGTATGTCGCGCGCGGCCGGTCGCTGGGTCAGCGTCAAGCAGAAGGGCGGTCGGACGTCATAGGATGCTCCCGGCGTTCAAAAACAAAGCCTATTTTGGAAACGGTACGAATGTCAAGACTTTTATCAAAAATGAGACTTTTTGGATAAAAGTATCCGCATTTCGACTTATCCATATTATGGATATTGAATCGCAGATTTAACAGGAATATGACGCCGCCGCCGCGACGCTACATCGTCAGCCGCATTCCACATCGAAAAGCCCATCCCCATCGCAGGTTGCGGCGTAAACGGCTACTCAGATTATGAAGTGCAGAGAGATTTTTGATACAAATCTCATCTTTGATATTTCCGTTGCGCCGGTGAAGGATTTGTGAAAGCTTGCGCTCTTTCCCGGCCAGGCGGACGACCTAAGAGGACACCATCCTCCAGGCTCGTATTGTTTCCCGGTGTCTGAGATATGGAGTTTTGGGTGGCGCAGTCGGAGCGGATAATTGATATCGCGGGTGTTCACAAGACATTCGCCGCGGATCATGGGACGGTAACGGCACTGGAGCCCGTCAGCATTACCATCAAGGCAGGCGAGTTCATCTCGATCGTCGGACCGTCCGGCTGTGGCAAGTCCACGCTGCTACGTCTGATCTCCGGTCTCGATCAGGCGACCGGCGGGAAGATCACGCTTGATACGGCCGGCCGCAGGCGACCGGTGGGCTTCGTCTTCCAGGAACCGGTCCTGTTGCCGTGGAAGACGATTCTCGAAAATGTCCGTTTCCCGCTCGATACCGCAGGCGTCAGCCGCGCGGAAGCCGACAAGACGGCGCTCGACCTGATCAAGATGGTCGGGCTTGCCGGGTTCGAGAAGGCGCTTCCCCGCCAGCTTTCCGGTGGCATGCGACAGCGCGCCGCGATTGCCCGTTCGCTCTCCGACGACCCGCCGATCCTGCTGATGGACGAGCCATTCTCGGCCGTCGATCTTCTGACCCGCGATACGCTGAACGACGAATTGCTGCGCATCTGGCAATCGACCGGCAAGACCATCCTGCTCGTTACCCACAGCGTCGACGAGGCCGCCTATCTGGCGGACCGGGTGATGGTAATGACCGCGCGCCCCGGCAAGCTGAAATGCGTCCACGATGTCGACCTCGCTCGCCCGCGTGGCGAAGACACAAAGCTCGATCCTGCCTATCACGCACTTGTCGCCCAGCTTCGCCGCGATCTCCGGACGTCCGAGAGCCGGGTAGGGGAGGCGCATTGATGGCGAGGCGCCTTACCGCGTGGTTTGATTACGCACTGGCACTCGCCGTGCTGCTCGCGGCGTGGTGGTTTGCAACCGGACCGATGGCGATGCCGGGCTATCTGCTGCCGTCGCCGCAGCGCACCTGGAATGCGCTGGCCGGCATCACAGTCACCGGCGAACTCTGGCTGCATCTCGGCTTTACATTGCAGAATATCGTGCTGGGCCTTATACTTGGCTGCGTCGCAGGGATTGCGCTGGCCTTTCTGATGACCCGTTTTCCCAAGCTGGCGATCTGGCTCGACGGCCCGCTGGTCATCCTCCAAACCGCGCCCAAAATCGCGCTTGCGCCGCTGTTCATCGTCTGGTTCGGCTTCGGCATCCTGTCCAAGATCATTCTGATCTTTTCGCTGGTGTTCTTCCCGGTCTTCATCGGTGCTGCCGCCGGCTTCCGGGCGCTCGACCCGAAGATGAAGGATCTCGCCAGCCTGCTCGGCCTCAGCAATATCCAACGGTTCCGCCAGATCGAGCTGCCATCGGCCATGCCGGAAATCTTCGTCGGCTTGAAGATCGGCGCGGTTCAGGCCCTGGTCGGTGCCGTCCTCGCGGAATGGATGTCGGGAAAGTTCGGCCTAGGCTACCTGATGACCTATGCCGGTGCCACCTACAAGACGCCGCTGCTGTTTGCGGCCGTGTTGCTGACGGTCGCGCTCGGGTTGCTGATGCATGTCGTCCTGACCGTGCTGGAGAACCGGCTGCTTTCCTGGAAAGGCGTGCAAAGATGACCAGTGCCGCCTTTCCGTGGAAGAACGGCCGCCCGCCGCATCTGCCCTGCGGCCCCGGCGACATCGCCGAGAACGTGCTGACGCCGGGTGATCCGGACCGCGTGCGGTTGCTTGCCGATATGCTGGATGACGTGACCGATTTTGGTCGCAAAAGGGAGTTCGCAGTCATCACCGGCCGGTATGAAGGCCAACGGCTGACGATCTGCTCGACTGGGATAGGCGGCCCGTCCACCGAAATTGCGCTGGTCGAGCTTGCAATGCTTGGCGCCAAACGCGTGGTGCGCATTGGCGGAATGTCGTCCCTGGTGGCCCAATATGCGACCGGCTCCTTCGTCGCGGTGGACCGCGCCATCGGCGATACCGGCACAGCCCGTACCTACCGTGCGGCCAGCGGAGAGGCCAAAGCGTCGCCTCGCATCGTCGCAGGCCTCGTTGATGCGGCGTCGCAACTCGGGCTGACCTGCCGCCCCGGAATGGTCGCCTCCACGGACAGCTATTATTTTGGTCAGGACCGCCGCTACCGTCCCGTCGATGATGGAACGGCCTCGTCCGGGAATTTCATCGAGGGCTTCCAGGCCGAGGGCGCGATCGGCGTCGAGATGGAAAGCGAGATCACAATGACCGTTGGCGGGGCCATCGGCCTCGAAACCGGCTGCCTACTTGGTGTCCATGGAAATCGCGCCACCGACGACTGGCTCGACGACTACGAGGCAACACAGCGAAACCTACTGCGCATCGCAGGAAGGGCATTTTCCTCCACAGAATGGGAACACAGGAGATAACAAGAATGATCCAGTTTCGTGTGACGACCGCGGCAAGCCTTGGTGCCCTTATCACCTTGCCGCTGTTCGCCTTGTCTGCCGAAGCCGCAGACAAGGTCGTGCTGCAGATCGATGGCGCCGCAGCACCTTTCTACGCGCCGCTTTATGCCGGCGTCGAGAAAGGGATATTCGAGAAGAACGGCATAGAGGTGGAGTTCATCTACGCCGCCGCCGCCGATATCCTCACCAACATTGCCGCGGGCAATGTCGATTTCGGTTTCCCGAACGGTGACGCCGTCGTCGCTGCCGCCGCCAACGGCTTGCCGGTCAAGGTCGTTCACACCACCTACCAGCGCGGAATCGGCGCGCTTCTTGCCAAGGAAGCGAGCGGGATCAAGTCCTATAAGGATCTGAAGGGCAAGAAGATTGCCGTAACCAGCCTCGCCAGCCCGAACTATCTGCAGCTCCAGGTCGGTCTGAAGCAGGCGGGACTGACGATCGAGGACGTTTCCGTCGAAGTCGTCGCTACCGGCGCGATCGTCCAGTCACTGCAGGCGGGTCAGGTCGATGCTATCGTGTTTTCGGAACTGCGCAAATACAATCTCGAAGCCGATGGCACCAAAGTCACGATGATCCTGTCGAACGACTTTCTGCCCTCCTTCGGCAATGTCGTCGTGACCAGTAACAAGAAGCTCGCACAGAATGCCGACGTGGTGAAACGCTTCACCACCGCCGTCACCCAGTCCTATCAGTGGGTCATCGATGGTCACATTCCGGAGGCACTCGACATCGCGCTCACCAAATATACGCCGACATGGCCGAAGGACCAGAAGGGTATCCTGACGACCGCCTTCGAGCAGACCTTTGTCCCGTCCGTCTGGCAGAGTTCGCTGACCAAGGAAAAAGGCCTCGGCGCCGCCAACACGAGCGGCTGGCAAAAGAATGCCGATATCCTGGCGCAGTACAAGGTGATCGACAGCGCGCCGAAAGCGGCGGATTTCGTTGTCGATCCATCCGTGATCGGCAAATAAGAATGCTCCTGCGTGGCATAGCGGGTCTCGTTGCGACCCTTGTCCTGTGGACGGCGGTCGTCTTCGTCTTCAGGGTCCCGGCATTTCTCCTGCCGGGACCTTTGGAGGTGTTTCATCGCGTCGCGTTCCTGTTCGAGAACGCGAAGCTCATTCGGCATATCTGGGTAACGCTTTCGGAGATCATCGCGGGTTTCGTGACCGGAACCGCCGCCGGCATCCTGGCCGGTGTCGTTTTCGCACGCTTCCCCCGTGCCGAACGTTTTGCCACGCCGCTCGTGCTGCTTCTGCAAACCGCTCCGAAGATCGCGATCGCGCCGCTGCTCCTTCTCTGGCTGGGCATCGGCCCGGCGCCCAAGATCGTGCTGATCGCGATCGTCACCTTCTTCCCTGTCATGCAGGGCATGGTCACCGGCCTGCGCTACGGGGAGGGGAGTTTCCGCGATCTCGCCGCGGTGCTGAAGCTCACCCCCTGGCAGCGGTTCCGGCATGTCGAACTGCCCTCCGCTCTTCCCTCCGTGCTTGCCGGCATGGCGGTCGCGACGACGCTGGCGATGACGGCCGCCGTCATCGGCGAACTAATCGGCGCCAATGAAGGGCTCGGCTATCTGTTGTCGTCCGGGCAGGAAAACAGCGACACTTCCGTCGTCATCGGCATGGTTATGCTGCTGTCTCTGATCGGCTGGGCCTTCTACGAAATCATCGAACTGATCCGCCGGCGTTCGCTCGGCCGCTTCCAGCTTTCATGAGCGGCGGGCGATGACGCGCGTTTTCCTCTGCGTTCTCGATTCCGTTGGCTGCGGCGGCGCGCCCGACGCGGCGCGCTACGGCGACGAGGGTGCCAACACGCTGCTGCACATAGCCGAGGCCTGTGCAGCAGGCCTTGCCGAGGAAGGCAGAAGCGGGCCGCTTCGGGTTCCCAATCTCGACGCCATGGGGCTGGGTGCCGCGATCACCCTGGCGTCCGGCCGGGTCGCACCGGGTCTGGCCTCGATCCCGACCGGTCGTTGGGGCGCGGCGCAGGAGATCTCTGCCGGAAAGGACACCCAGTCCGGCCATTGGGAACTTGCCGGCTTGCCGGTCGCGCAGGACTGGCACTATTTTCCGCGAACGGTTCCGGCTTTCCCGGCGGAATTGATGGCGGAGCTGGTGTCCCGATCCGGAATACCTGGGACCCTCGCCAACTGCCACGCATCGGGCACCGAGGTTATCGACGCCTTCGGGCGGGAGCACATCGCGACGGGCAAGCCGATCGTCTACACTTCAGCCGACAGCGTCGTACAGATCGCCGCGCACGAGACCCATTTCGGGCTTGATAGGCTACTCGAACTTTGCGGGATCGCTGCCGATCTGTTTCATCCGCTCAATGTCGGCCGTATCATCGCGAGGCCTTTTGTCGGAGACATGCCAGGCGCATTCATGCGGACCGCCAACCGCAAGGATTTCGCAATCGCACCGCCGGATGGGACGATCTGCGACAGGGTGATTGCGGCAGGCGGCAGCGTACATGCGGTCGGCAAGATCGGCGATATATTTGCCATGAAAGGCATATCGGACGTTTCAAAGGGCAGTGACGATATGGCGCTATTCGACCACGTGCTCGCCTTGACAGGCAAAGCCGATCCCGGCGATCTCGTCTTCGCCAATTTCATCGAATTCGACAGCTTATGGGGTCATCGTCGCAACGTGGCCGGCTATGCTCGGGCGCTCGAAACATTCGATGCCCGTCTGCCGGAGTTGACCGCCAGACTGCAGCAGGGCGATCTCCTGATCATTACCGCCGACCACGGCAACGACCCGACCTGGTTTGGCACGGATCACACGCGCGAACGTGTACCGGTCCTCATAACGGGACCCGAGGTTGTCGCGCGCGCACTGGGCATCATCCCATTTACGGCTGTCGCGCAATTAGTCGCTTCGCATCTGAACTGCCGGTGACGAACTGGCCGGGAGTGATGAAAACACCATCGGGTAGGGTTTTGCGCCCGAACCCGATGGCAGGACTGAATGACGATCAGCCACCTATCCCGAATGTTGCACCGCGGGTCGCCCAGCCAGTCATGCGTTTCTCTATGAGGGCAAAGATCACATAGAGCACGACACCCATCAGAGCGATGACCGCAAGGCCGGCAAATACCAGCGGAATACGGAAATTGGCCGATGCCTGGGTCATGAGCGTACCGATGCCGCGGTTCGATGCCAGCGTCTCGGAAATGACCGATCCGACAAAGGCAAGGGTTATCGAGATCTTCAACGACGCGAAGAGATAAGGCATCGAACGGGGAATTCCGATCTTGTGGACAATATCCAGCTGGCTGGCTCCAAGAGATCGCAAAACATCCCTGAGCTCTGGTTCGACCGTAGCGAGGCCGGTTGCGACGTTGACCGCGATCGGAAAGAAACTCAGCATGAACGCCGTTATTATCGCCGGGACGGAGCCGATGCCGAACCACACGACGAGGATCGGGACGATTGCCACTTTAGGAAGCGAGTTGAAGCCGACCAGCAGGGGGTAAAGGCTTGAATAGGCAAGCCGCGAAGACCCGACCGCAATGCCGAGAAGTGCGCCGAATATAACGGCAAATGCAAAGCCAACGACGGTGGTCAGCAGAGTCTGGCTGGAATGAAACCAGATGATGTAGAGGTTTTCATTCAGCGCCTCGACGATAAGCGACGGCGATGGCAGCACAAAGGGTGGGATCTCGAAAGCCTTGCAAGCCAGCTCCCATGCCAGCAACAGGGCGATGGACAGGAAGATCGGACCGCCATGTTCCAGGGTCTTGTTCATATCGTTTCTCCTGACGTCGAGGATTTGACGTCGATCGGCATGCGCTGGGCGCGGATGTCGGCGCGCAGGTCCATGACGCTTTCGTTGAAGGCAGGCTCGAGGAAAGTTTTTTCCCCACGAGGTCGGCTGAATTCGGCGGTGCCGACTGTCCGGACCACACGGCCGGGCCTGTTGGACATGACATGCACGTCGTCAGCGAGATAAAGTGCCTCTCTGAGGTCATGGGTCACGAGAATCGCGGTGAAACGCTGCTGCATCCAGATCGCCTGCAGGACGTCCCAAAGCTCCTCGCGCGTGAATGCGTCCAGGGCACCAAAGGGCTCATCGAGCATCAGCAGGCGAGGCTGGTGAATAAGCGAACGGCATAGCGACGCGCGCTGTTGCATGCCGCCCGACAACTGCCACGGATAATGGTCGGCGAAGGCATCAAGCCCGACTATCCGTAGCAGGTTCATGGCGCGGTCCCTGAACTCCTGCTTCCTGGCCCGGAACTGATGGCGCTCCGGCCGGACAACTTCGAGCGGCAGCATGACATTTTCGAGCGTCGTGCGCCAAGGGAGGAGATTGGGGTTCTGAAAAGCCATTCCGACGATGGCTACGGGGGCCGAGATCTCGTGACCATCTACGACGACTGCGCCGCTTGTGGCGGGCGTCAAGCCCGTCACAAGCTTCATCAAAGACGACTTTCCGCAGCCGGAAGGACCAACGACAGCAGCAAAGGAACCTTCCGGAACCTTCATTACCAATTCCGAAACCGCCAGCGTCTTGCCATAGGACAGGCTGACGTCAATCAACTCAACTAGATTTTTCATCCGAACTTCCGTGGCTATCGATAGGAATGCTGATTGCCATTCACTTCGGAGGCATCCGCTCGCTGGCGGCGGGAAGGTATTCTGTCGTATAAATCTTGTTGGCTGCCGGTGCGGTAACTTTGAAAGCCTCGGCATTGGTCTGGATCGTCAGGGCCATACGAGCGGGATCGACATAACCCAGGCCATTCTTCTCGAAGGCCGGCGACTTCAGAACGCCTCTGTCCATCAGGAACTTGAGGCGCGCATTCTCCAGTTTCACGTCGTAAAGCGGTTCGATCTCCTTCAGCGCCTGCATGCCTGCTGCAGGATCCTTCAGGAGGGCGACTGTGCCGGCGATCGAAGCCTTGACGAAAGCCTTGATGACGTCCGGATGCTTGGCGATGTAATCCGGCGTGGCAACCAGGGCGCTCCCGTAAAGATCGAGCCCGTTGTCCGCATAACCGAGAACGACGATGTCCTTCTCCGGGACGCCGGCGGAAATGAGGTTGAACACCGATGTCGAAGAGAAGCCGGAAATCGCATCGACCTGGCCCTGTACGAGCATTGTCTCGCGGAGGTTCGGCGCCATTGAGGTCCAAGCGATCGAAGCCGGATCAATCTTGTTGGCTTTTGCAAAGGCGCTGAACATCAGGCGGCTGGAGTCGGCCTCGGGCGCGCCAAGCTTCTTGCCGGCCAGGTCTGCCGGCGTCTTTATGCCGGATTTCGCCAATGCGATGATCGAGTTGGGGGTCTTGTCGAATACCTGATAGAACGCGATGAGGCCGCGATCCGGGTTTTCAGCATTAAACTTGATAAGGGAGTTGATGTCGGTAAAGCCGATATCGTAGGCGCCCGCCGCAACCTTGACGATCGTGTCGCCCGAACCATAGCCGCGATCCATCGTGACCTTGAGGCCGTTGGTTTCGAAGTCCTTGTTCTTCAGTGCCAGGCCCCAGATGGCATGATTTCCCTGAAGCGTCCAATCGAGTGAAAATTTGACCGCTGTAAGCTGCTGTGCTGCCGCGGGCATCGCCAAGGCTGCAAACGCGGCCACGGCTGTCAAAAATCCTTTGAAATTTCTCATTGTAAGTTCCCCATTTTGATCTTTATGTAGGCGTATCTCAAAATTTGGACACTGTCTATATACCATATGCAATAACGCCAGCTTGGGAGACAAACATTGAGCATCGTGGAAACCGACGCCCTTCGAGACATCGGGCAGAGGCTGAATGCCTATCGCCTGGGGCGAAACCTGTCACCCGAAGCCATGGCCAAACAACTCTGCATGTCTCGCGCAGCCCTATATCGAGCCGAGCGTGGAGGCATTCTCAAAATTGTGACACTTATCCGCATCAGCCGTTTGCTGGAGACTTCGCTTCCGAACTTGCTCGGCGTGGGCGTCGAATATGTGGATACGGCTGTGGCCTTCTTTGAACGAATGCGGCAGATCGAGAGCGATAGCGATCAGATCATCGGATTTTTTGGGCCGCTATCCTATCTTCTGACATCGGAAAACTACGATGACATGCTGGCTTTGGCGCTGAACGATACCCGCAATGCCGACGAAACGACCAAATCCGCCATAAGCAAGCTTCTGGAAATCCTGCGCGAGCGCCGGGAGGACTATCAGCGCAGGCGTCCGTTGCTGGTCAATCTGATCGCCGTGCCGGAACTCAGGCGATTTTTGTCGAACGGTCTGATCGGCCGTGATGATCTCACCGATGAAGAGCGGGCAAATAGGCGCCTTCTGGCGCGGGCGGAAGGCAAGCATATACTGGGCCTTATTCGAAAACCGCCGATCGGTGTCCAGATCGGCATCGTCACCGGCCTGGTGCCGGCAACAAACTTCCAGATCTTCAGGCAGTCCCATCGTTCTTTTGTGGCGATCAGCCCTTTCCGGCTGGGGGAGCAACCCAACGTTCGTGTCGGCGTGGGTACTTTCACGACGTCCATCGAAGGCGTCAGGCTGCACGAGGATATAGCGCAGTCGATGTGGGAGAAAGCAGCAAAGGGAGATGACGCGGCAGGCCTCCTGGTGGATCTGATGGAGAATAATCGGCGGCAATAGGCGCTGGATGCCCGAAAGGGCATACGTTTAGCCGCCGTTGATGAGGGCGACGCCTGCCACAATCGAAATCATGCCAAGCATTGTCCGCATCTGCAGGTTCTCTTTGAAAAAAAGAGCCGCCAGAATTACCGAGACCGGAAGGCTTGAGCGCCTCAATATTGCGACTATCGAGGGCATGCTTTCCGGGAAGGATACTGCATAGAATGAGAGGATCTCCCCAGCAGCGATGAGTAAAGACGCGAGGCCCAGATAGAAAAACGGCAGAGACCTGCCATGCTGACGACGCCAATTCCATCGCGGCGGCGGAGAGAGGGGCAAGAGTGCGGAAAGTGGCAGAAGAATAACGAGAAGAAGCATGCGATAGGTGTCGGAAAGCGCTTGCAGGACGAACATATGGGCCGGCACCGCCGACAACAGATGTTTGTCATAGATCGACATCAGGCCGGAACAGGTCGCTGCAATGACTGTGAGCGCCATATTCGCCAGCCACCGACCGTCGACCGCCGGAATTCCGCCACTGGAATGAGCCGCGGCCCTGCTCTTCCAGGCCACCAAGGCCACGCCGCTCAATATTGCCCCGATCCCCAGACATTCCGGTGTATTCGGCCGATCTTGGTAGAAGATCACACCGGCAACAACCGAAAGCGCAGGCGACATCGCCCGCAAGGCCGCGTAGGTTCCCAGGGGCAGATTGCGCAGGACGATGAATATCGGCGCGTAGGCACCGATTTGCAGCAGGGAACGGCCGAAAACCAGCCAATGCCCTTCTGGCGAGAGGTGCAGTGCCTCGACCGCGTGCGGCGCGAGGCCGAGAATGAAAAATATGGGAAGCCACAATATCAGCCCCAGGAAGTAGAGCATGAAGCAGGCAATGCGCGGCTGAAGATCGCGCAATGCCATTTTCAGAGCCAGGTCGCCACAGCCAAGTGTTACGCCGGCGAGCGTGGCAAACATGACCCACATCGTGTCATCCCTCCGCGACCTCGTAGGCAGGCGGGTTTATACGCCCCGGATTCTCTCTGCTGGGTTGACGAGAGGTGACCGTTGTTTGGCCATTCGATCCACTCTGCCTTGGCAGAATGCGACTTAATGGGTGTCAAAGATTTTCCGATAATGATCGAGATGCTGCTCTGTCGCCCTTCTCTCCGCCTCGGACGGATTTTCCGGATCGTTGGCGGGGGGTAACATCCCGAACCTCATGATGCAGAGCATCAGCAGCATTCGGGCTTTCGTAGCAGTCAGGTTCGATCCACCGATGAAGCCTCGGCTGTGGCGGGCAAAACCTTCGGTATTGCCACGCCCGACACATACGACCGGGAAACCGCAATAGACTGCGCGTTCGAGCGCTGCGAGCTTTGAGGCAGACGCTGGTTTGCCATAAGGCGAGAGCCCTTCAAGAACGAAGCCGGCAAGCGGATGCGACATCAGGCATTTCCGCAGAATTGCGATGATAGCCACTTCGTTTTCCGGATGGATACCGTAATCATCCTCGGAATAGCTGTAGTCCTTGATGATGGAAACAGAGGGAATGGCGTCGTCGCGCAGCTCGCCGGAGGGCGTCTTGGTCGGAATTTCGACGTGCTGTATCCGGCGGTCGCTTTGCATCAACCCCCGGACGGCTTCAGGCAGCCGGCCGATATTCAACTCCGAGTGGTAGGTGTGTCTCGCAGTGGGAACGAAGCAGAGACGAGAGCGCCCTTCTGATGCGGTGCCGATAATGCCGCCGTGCCCGCCGCTGGCGGCGAAACCGCCGGGTCGCGCGTCGACTTTCACGACCTCTCTTGCCGCAAAAACGCGCTGGTCCTGCACCAGAACAGCGCCGCCCCGGTTGCGCCCTTCGCTATCGATCCAGCAGCGGGAGGAAATATAGTGCACGGAGTCGATCAGGTTACGCGGCCCGTCATTGCTCGTTTCGCCGTGATAGCGCTGGGACGCATTTCCGCAGATCGGCACCGTGACGTCGAGAACGAGGTTTAGCCAGTAAATCGTTTCCTCGATACGGGGGCTGCCCTGTGTCCAGATGGCACCGTCATAATGCCCATCGCGCAGGATTTTCTGCGCGGCGTTGGCTATTCCGGCCAAGGTCGCGCGCGGCGGCGATTTGCTCAAATGCGGCGGCCTGTAGGGGAAAAAATCCGTCCCCGAAACTTCGAAGGCAACGGCGCCATTTCCCTGATTGCCGCTTTTGTCGACCGGCAAGCCATTGGTGTAGCCGCCGGATGGCGCGACGCGGAAAAACTCCACATCCGCGATATCGTGGATTGCGCTGGCGCGCCCCCGGGGATCCACACCGAGCCTGTCCACTTCATCGAAGGTGCGGCTGCCATCCGGCATGAAGGGCTGGCGGCTCATTTCCCGCGAGGCGAAGGACGACACCCCATCCGTTTCCCATGCGCTTCCATCTCGCTGCCTGGCCATATAAGGCAGAGGATAATAACCATCCTCAGGTCTCAACTCGACGCGAAATACAGGCCGGTTGGCCGTGGCCGTCTCCGTGTCGCTGAAGTTACCCTGGTTATCGAGGTAACCGTCCGGCGGAGCGTAAAGATGAGCAGCATCGGCCTCGAGCGGATGCGCGGAAAACTGCTCGACATAGACACTGACGGGTGATGCCAGCTTTTGCGGGCGCAAGCTGTCGTAGCGTGATGGGTTGCCGTCGACATCCGTGAGCAAGGGGAGGGCGTAGAGGGCCCGCGCCTTGTTGGATGTCACCAGCGGAGGAGTGTTGTGGATCGTTGCGTTCGGCCCGGCCAGATGGGCTATCCGGACCTTACGGGTGCCGCGCCGGACCTCATGCATGGACGGCGGCCCTCGCCGATGCGGTTGTATCCTGTCCGAGCCGGATGTCGTGTTGCGCCAGACGTGCCTTCAATCTTGGATAAATTTGCCTGCCGAAATCCTTCAGATCGTCAATGAAATCGATAAATGTGAGCTGGATCGCATCGAATTTCGATTTGATCGCGACATCGGCGAGTTGCTCGGCAATTGTGTCATAGGATCCGAAGATCGGTGCCCCGGTGCCAAATCCGATCATCCGCGGATTGCGCAGGAAGGATGTCCGATCCGCGGACGAGTCCCGATTGTCCCTCTCGAATGATGCGATCAGGTTGTCGAAGGCTTCGTTGTCCCGCCCATCCAGCAGACGTTGGAAGCGATCGTGGGCGGCCTGGTCGGAATGGCCGGTCACGATCAGCATGTTGGCGGAAACCTTCAAGTCGCGCCCCCATTCGGCAGCAAAGGCTTTTGCATGGTCCACTTTTTCGGGACGGGCGCCAACAAACTGGTAATCCGAATGTTTGGCTCCGAAACGGAGGCCCTCATCGGACAGTCCGGCGGAGATGATCGGGGGACAAGGCTTTTGGATCGGCTTCGGATCGCAAACGCAGTTGGTCAGTCGGAAAAAGCGCCCGTCATGCGTGAGGCGTGGCTGGGTCCACAATTGTTTGACCACCGTCAGCCATTCGTCGGCATATTCATAGCGGAAGGTCTCATATCCCTCGGGCACGACTCCCATCTGCTCGAGTTCTTCCAACGTGTTTCCGGTGACGATATTGACACCGAAGCGGCCGCCGCTGATTTCATCGATCGTGGCGATCATCTTTGCGGCGACGACGGGGTGAAAGAGCAACGGGTTGATCGTCGCGAACAGCTTGATTTTGTTCGTCACGCCAGCCAGAGCCGCGCTCATGACGACGGGTTCGATGGTCTGCTCCCAAAAGTCGCTCTTGCCGCCAAACCCCATCCATTTTCCCATTGAGAACAGAAAGTCGAAACCGGCCTCCTCCGCAAGCGCCGCAATGTTCCTCTCGAGCGCGAAGGTGGGATGATACCTTGGCGCGGTTGTGGACATCAGAAAGCCATTCGTGCCGACCGGCATGAAAACGCCAAGTTCCAGGGTGCGCATGGGGTTCCTTTCAACATGTGACAGAGGGTTAAAGGAGGTATCAATTGCCTTCATCATAAAGTTGGGTTGTCGCGGCGGCTGTCGTCTGGAGATCGACGAGACCAGCCCTTCTCACTGCGGCGGCGGCGCGTTCCCTTGCCTTTTGCTTGATTTCGGCTTCGTCCAGCGAGGTAATCCTGCCCGCCTTGTAGAGCGCGCGCCCGGCGACCCAGGTCTCGGCAATGGAATTGACCGATGCAGAATAAACGAGCGTTTGAAGCGGATCGTGGTACGGCGTCCACTCGATGTGATCGATATCGAACAGAATGAAGTCGGCTTGCTTGCCGACCTCGATGGAACCGATCTCATCGTCCCAGAGCAAGGCGCTGGCCGCCTCGATGGTCGCCATTCTCAGTGCCTTGCGCGCGCCGACAGCGTCTGGGTCAATATGTGCGTCCTTGAACAAGCCTGAAACGATATGCATCTGCCGCATCAGATTCAGGTTGCCGGCTGCAGAAACTCCGTCGGTACCGAGGCCGACCGTTACGCCCTTTCCCAGCATCTCCTTGTAACGGCCTATGGCGCTGGCGCCCTTGCCCAGTTTGAGCGAAGAGCAGGGGCAGAAAGCGACCTTGACGTTGCGGGCGGACAAGGCTTCCAAATCGTCGTCATTGACCGCGACGCAATGGGCGATCACCAGGTTGCTTCCCAATCCCCCGGCCGCATGAATTCTCGAGACGGGCCAGACGCCGTGGTTTTTCTCACATACGCGCGCTTCCTCGATCGAGGTCGCGAGATGATATGTCGTGCCAACCCCCAGACGTTCCGACAGCGCACGCGCGCCGACATGCAGTTCCAGCGAGCAGGGCTCTTTTCCTTCGATATTGACCCAGCAGCGGATGCGTCCGCCGGCCCGGCCATTGAACCGGCGTACACAATCCTCCAATGCGGCGAGGGCCGTTTGGGCATCGTCGAAGAAATGATGGCGCATCATTTCCTCCGACCAGCCTTCGGGAATGTCCTTGGGGCGGTTGTCAGCCGCGTGCCGTCCTGTAATACCGCGAATCCCTGATTGCTCGATCGCGTCCACCACATGGGCCGGATCGAATTGCGAGCCCATATCGAGGAAACATGTCGTTCCGCTGCGCAACATCTCGCAAATTCCCAGCAGCGCCCCCCAATATTCATCCTCGGGATCAATATGGGCATAGAAGGGTTTTGCCCAATTGAAGACCCAGGCCCGGGTATTGAGGTTGTCCGGAAACACCCCGCGAGAAAGCGTCTCGGAGAGATGCACATGCGTGTCGATGAAACCTGGGCAAAGCGCCCGCTGCCGCCCATCCATGATCGCGTCGAACGATGAGCGATCATGACGGCGCGCCACTTCGGCAGCCGGGCCGACATCGGCAATCCGGTCGCCGTCGAGCACGATACTTGCGTTGCGAAGAATGGTGTCGTCTTTATCGAGCTGAAACAACACGTCCAGGTTTTCGATCAATCTCCGCATGGCGGGTCTCAGTCCTGAAGCGCCGGAACCCTGAAGGTTCTGAGCTTGTGCCCCTCGTTGTCGCACCGTATCTCCGACACGGTTCCACCTTCGTATTGATCCATCACCTGCTGAATGGCCGCTGCGATCCCTGACCGGAAAGCCGGGTCGTCCATCTCCGGCCCCATTGCCAGCACTGACGAGCCCCAGCTGCTCATCGCAACGCCGCTGACGCCCATTTCGCGCAGCTTTTCCATAACGACGGGGACGACCTCCGCCTGGCACTCGATCTGGTGAGACTTCCAGCGGCATTTCTGCAATTCGTTGATGCCCCGCGCGAAGATTTTCGGATCGTCCTCGATAACCGCGGGAATGAGCATCATCATTGTAATATGGCTGACCGCCCGAACGTCTTCCATCGGGATGGGGCAGACCTGGGCAAAGAGCTGCTGTTCCAGCGCGCCATGGATCTTGCGGGCAATTGGAGTGACCAGCAGCATAGGCCAATCCGGCATGTTGTATCGCGCGAGCAGCGGGCCGGGCGGGATGTCCATGGCCCAGCCCGACGTCATGAACGCACCGGCCTTGACTTCCGCCCGATGGCCGCAGTCGATGACGAAGCCCCCCTGGTCGAAGCAGTTGGAACCGATGCCGGATGTTCCGCCACGACCCACAAAGCGGGCGAGCTCGCGCCCGGGAAACTCGTAACCGTATAGGGTCGTGTAGGCTTTTGCGATTCCAAGCAGCAAAGCTGTCTTCGAACCGAGGCCGGCATGTGACGACACGGGCGATGTCACGGAGATGTCGACTTCAGGCAGGCGGAGCTTCTGTTGCAATGCGCCGAGGGCGATCCTGATGGCGTTCTCCGCTTCGGCGCGGTCGTCGGGATCGCGGATATCGCATCTGATCGCGTGGCGGCCGGTCGTTTTCGTCGCCGTTATCTCAAATCTGGGACTCGAGAGTGCGAAGCCCACTCCTCCATCCACGCGATCGGAGAAAGAGCCGTTCAGGTCTGCCAACGTCAAATGGAAGCGGCTCGGTGCACTGACGCTAACACTATGATACGACATAATAAAAATGTTCCCTTTGGTTGTTGGCTTGCTAGGCTTCTGCAGTCCCCGCTGAGCAGGGAGGGATGGCTTATCAATGCCATCGGCGTTAGAAACATATCGATAAAATGAAACGTTGTATATATAAATAGATGATATTTATATAATTGCCTCCTGCTGTTTGGAGCCTCCGTCGAAAGGTCATCTCGGTGTCGCCGGCATCCCGCTTCGGAAGAAAATCCGGATGAAGCGCCCGACCAATCCAGCAGGCTTGATCAAGGTTCTGGAACGGTCTGCAGCATTACGTGAGCGTTCCCGGCGGGTACTGCCAGCCGGAAGACGGAGTCTGATCCTCGGAACGGCGATATCTCGCAATGGCCCATGCGCCGTCGCTTGATAGGGGAGGGCTGTTTACGGCTGCCCGAGGTTTTCCAACCGTACATATCGCTGGGCGGCGGGCCGGAGGCGCCGTTCAGAATTTTTCCATCTGGGTGCGCACCTTGGACAGAAATTTCAGCCGCGTCGCGTCCGTCGAACGGTTCATGCCGTAGTGCGCAAGGTAGACGGTCTTGGCCATCGGGTGGATCTGAGCCCTGATGACGCGTGTGACGACCTTTCTTGGCGGATCCCCGACAAGAAATGCTTTCGAGCGATCCGCCCCATAGGTGGTTACGGCGGCAAGTTTTTTGATATGGGTGAGAATGTAGTGCATGCGCTCATCTTGCAGCTCGAAAGAGACGCCAGGCAGAAAGACCCGGTCAAAGAACCCCTTGAGCATCGCGGGAAAGCCGAAATGCCAGATCGGCGTCACCAGAACCAGCGCTTCGGCATTCTTCAGGCGCTGAACATAGGATTCCACGTTTTCCCGGTTGATGGGGACGTCGTGGTATATCGATCGTTCGTGGCGGGTCAGAACCGGGGTAAAGCCTTCGGCATAAAGATCGCAGCAGTCCACCTGGTGTCCGGCCTGTTCCAGGCCAAGTCTCGTCTGTTCGCAAAGCGAGGCGCCGTAGCTTGATTCAACGGGATGGGAATACAGGAGAAGGGTTCGCATTTTCTATCCGTGTCGTTGGGTGCTGCCGTGGTGGCAGAAACAGAAAACCAAGGGTGTTCACGGCAATTCCGGGATGGTGCGTGGCCGCTTTCCGTCCGAAATCGCACAAGGCCGGCGATGCCCGGCGGTTGGTTTAACCGGCACGCAAGCGCTGCTGTCGCCGTAGCCTTGGAAACAGCGCGTAGGCGTTCTCAACCGAGATCTTCAGGCAATCCTCCGGCGAAAGTCCGCTCGCGTTGAGCGTTTGCAGCGGCGTCATGTCGGCGGGAGGGAATGAGTAGTCGGTTCCCAGAACTATTTTGTCGGAGGATACGCTTTCAGCAAGGAAGCGCAGGATCTTCGGGCTATGAACCACGGTGTCGAAGAAGAAATTCTTCACATAATAGGAAGTTTCTCTTTCGGCGGCATATTGTTGCTGTGCTTTGTTCATCCGAACATAGAGCCGGTCAAAACGCCCCATGAGGAATGGCAGCAGGCCCCCGCCGTGTGAAATCAGGATGCGCAACCCCGGAAAGCGGTCCAGCACGCCCGAGCCGACCAGCGAACCGATCGCCAAAGTCGTGTCATAGGGATATTGGACGACCTGGGTGAGCGCATATTTCTTGATCCGTGCTCCCGGCACTGCCTGAACGGGATGGATCATTACCGGCACGTCCAGTTGCTCCAGTTTCGACCAAAGGGGATCCAGGTAGACATCGCCCAGGTTGACGTCATCCACATTGGCCGCGAGGCACACGCCGACAGCCCCCATTGAAAGCACCGCATGTTCGACCTCTGACGCGGCAAGCTCAGGCTCATTCAGCGGAATGGATGCGATGAACGAGAACCTGTCGGGATATTGGGCACAAAGATGCTGATAGGCCTTGTTCATGAGCCTGTGCCACGCCGTCGCTTTTTCTTTCGGCAGCGAATAGGCGAAGATATCCGTCCATTGACTGAGGACCTGATGGGAGACACCCATCTCGGCCATGCCCTGCAATCTCTGCTCGACTGTTTCGACCAGTTGCGGAAAGAAGGGGCGGACTTTGAGGCCATAGTCGAAATGCAGCGCCGGTATCGATCCGGGCGTGTCGCGGTGCAGGGTGATCCCGAAATCCTGAGCACGCTCGTCCAGGACATCCAGCACTTCTTTGGGCACGTAGTGGGCATGCGTATCAATGGCCATGTCTTCTACCTTTCATGAACAAATGTCGTTATCGCCGCGGGAGTGAGGACGTGGGCCTGTCGTCACGCGTCAACGCGCCGGGTTGATGCCGCGGCAGAAAGAGGAAGTGTCGTCTGCCGCGTTTCGAAAATGCGAATCCCATTCCGTGGCGCTTCCTTGCCGCGCGGGCCAAGATGCGCGTGTATGTGCGCTGTCCGTGCGGGCCAGGAGATCGAACAGGGACTTTGGCGTTATCGGCAGCCGCCGCGGCGCTATTGTTGCGCCGAATGCATCTTCCACGGCCGCCGCGACAGCGGCACCGGCAGCGTTGATGCCGCCCTCGCCCGCTCCCTTCAGTCCGAGGGGGTTCGTGGGGCTTGGCCAATCCTCGAGCACCAGAATGTCGAACGCCGGCACGTCCACGGTCCTCGGCGTCACGTAGTGCGCAAAGGAGATCGTCAGCGGCTGGCCGTCGGCGGAGAATGATATTTCTTCCATCAGAGCGCCGCCGATACCCTGCACGGCACCTCCCAGCAGTTGCGCCCTGACGAGATCCGGATTGACCGCCCGCCCGATCTCATAGGCAATGTGGTATTTTTCGACCATGACACTCAGGTCGTCCGGATCGACTTTCACCTGCGCTATATGCACGCCATAGGGGCACGCCATGGCGCCGGAGCTGAAATCAGCTTCCGCGACGAGCTGAGTATCGGGAGCGGCCGTGTCGAGCGCCGCGCGCAGCTGGAGGAGATTCAGGCTCCTGCCGTCGATGCAGCAGCCCTCACCGTGAACAGTTACTTCGCCGGTAGTCACACCATAAAGCGCGGCGGACACTTCAATCAGTTTCTGGCGGAAAATGCGGCTGGCCTCGTGGATGGCCGAGCCTGCCATCAGAGTTGTACGGGAGGCGAATGTCCCTCCGCTTTGCGCGATGCGATCCGTCTGGCCACGCACGAGCCGGAATGCGTCCATCGGCAAGCCAAGCCCATCCGCCGCGATTTGCGTCAGGGCCGTCTCCATGCCCTGCCCAAGCGATGAGGTGCCGGTAACGATTTCTATCTTGCCGTCGGATGCGAGTTCGAGACGGACCGTTTCGTGGAGCGCGGTATCGGTTTTCTCCACGAACATGGCGACGCCGATACCGACGCACTCGCCTTCTCGCCGCCGTTCCTCTGCTGCCCGTCTCAGTTCCGGAAGATCGAAGGCCTCTATCGCTGTCTCGAGCGTCTGCCGGTAATCCCCCGAATCGTACACTACCCTTTTGCCGGTGGCCTCGATCTTTCGTTCGAAAGGCATTTCCGCGGCGCTGATCAGGTTCCTGCGGCGAACCTCCACGGGATCCAGCGCGAGCGCCGCGGCAATCGCGTCGATCATCCGCTCCATAGCAAAGGTTGCTTCAAAGCGGCCCGGCGCGCGATATGTGCCGCAGGGTGTCTTGTTGGTCAGGTGCACCGTCGCCGTCGCGCGATAGGCCGGGATGCGATACGGCCCGGGCAGAAAGGCGCAGGACAGGTCGGAGACCTTGATCTCATGCGTTCGAAGATAGGCGCCTTGATCCGTGGCCAATCGGGCATGCAGACCTGCAATGACGCCGCCCTCGCTGACGGCCGCGTCAAGGTGAATCATTTGATCGCGCGAGTGGTTGATGGCGAGGAAATGTTCCGACCGGTCTTCGATCCATTTGACGGGGCGCCCCAGCCGCAATGCGGCAAAGGCCACGAGAACATCCTCGGGGTACAGTTCGCCTCGCACGCCAAATCCCCCGCCGGCATGCCCTTCCCGCAAGACAACGCTGTCGATATCGAGGGACAATATCTTTGCGAGTTCCTGGCGGTTGGCATGGGGAACCTTTGCCGCGCCGTAAAGGTCGAAGCCCGCTGCATGCGCATGCGGCACGGCGATCGCGCCGCGTGTCTCCAATGGCACGGCCGTCTGGCGGGCAATCTGGCATGAGATGGAGATTTTGTGGTCGGCAGCCGCGAACGCGGCCTCGATATCGCCATAACCCTTTTCAATCCGTGCGATTTCGTTGCGGCCACGCAGGAGAGGCTCGCTCCGGCTGTCCGGTCGAGGTTCGCAATCAAGAACAGGGGGCAGTATCTCGGCGTCGATCGCGACCAGTCGACCGGCGTCTTCGGCAAGGTAGGGATCGGTCGCCAAGACAATCGCGACGGGCTCACCCACGTAGCGCAACTCTTCCAACGCCATAAGCCGCTGTCGATATTGCAGCAGATCACGATCGGGTACGCGGCGAAATCCGATCGGGGAAAGGTCCCGGATGTCGTTTCCCACCCATACAGCGATCACACCCGGAGCCATGGCGGCCTTGTCGACAATCACCGTCTTCAGCCGCGCATGGGCATAGGGTGATCGAACGACATGCATATGCAGCATGTCTTCAAACGCCAGCGAGCCGACAAACCGCGTGTTGGCGCGCAGCAGATCATCGTCCTCCAACCTGTCGACGGACCGGCCTATCATGGTCCGCATCCATTTTCGGCGCGCAATGCAAGGAGTTCCGTAACAGCCGAGACGATCGGGCTATATCCGGTGCAGCGACACAGATTGGCGGACAACGTCTGAACAGCCTGATCGAGCGGCAATGCGTTCCGCAATATGTATTCGGCCAGGATCATGAAGCCCGGCGTGCAATAGCCGCACTGTATCGCCCTATGTTTTTTAAAGGCTTTTCGGATTGCAGCGAGCATTGCGGGATCCGCCAAAGCCTCCGCAGTCCGAATATCGGCACCATCGGCCTGTACCGCGAAAAGCAGGCAGCCTCTGATCGGCACGCCATCGACGCTGACGGTGCAGGAGCCGCAATCACCCTGGCCGCAGCCCACGCGAGCACTCTTCATGCCGCATTCCTGATCGAGAACATGGGTCAACGATCGCCGGGGAGCTACCTGCAGAACCTGCACGTGACCGTTCAGCTTGAAGGATACGGTGTGGAGTTCGGTGTCCTCCATCAGTGCCCCAATGCCTGTGCGACTGCACGCGTTATCGCCACGGCAGCAAGGTGCTCAAGATAGGGCTCGAGATCGAAAGCCTGTTGTCGAACCGCCGCTTTGGCGACATCGGCAAGGTCGTTGCCGCCATCGACGGATGCAGGGCGACCGGACAACCAGTCCTCCAGGGCCTGAAGACGGCAAGGAACGGGCGTGCACGCCCCAACCGCAATGCGGCAATCCCGAACGCAAGCGTCTTGCAACGTGACAGCGGCCAGGGCGAATGCGGAAGTGGGTCGGTTTTGTTGAGGAGCAAGTTGAGCGAACCCATATCGCCAATGAGCGGATGGAACCTTGATTTTGACCCTGGTAATCATGTCGCCGGGTTTCAGCGTCGTTCTGCCGTCCCTGTTCAGGAATTCAGCATATCGCTCGCAGCGTGCGCCGCCGGCATTCTCGATAACGATGTCCGCATCCAACAGAAGCGACAGCAAGGCCCACTGCGCCTTCGGACTTGCATTGGCGAGACTGCCGCCAATGGTCCCTCTCAGTCTGATCGGGAGGTTTCCGATTGCTCCTGCCATTCGGCCGAGAAGTTGCGCAAAACCGGATGGCAGTGAAAGACCGCTGACTTCGGCATCCCAACATAAGCTCTGGTGGCGGACCATTGCTCCGATTTCCAGAACGTCATCCACAACAGCGAGCGTCGACAAGTCTGCGATCCTGTTGAGATCGACAACATTTTTGGGGGTTTCCTGGCGAAGGTTCATTCGCGGAACCAGACTCTGACCGCCGGCGAGGATTACGCCATCCGTCTTATGCCGGGAAAGAAGCTCCAGGGCCTGATGAAGTCCGGACGGTCTATGATACAGGAACGGTGCGGGATACATTGAACTACCGAGAATTCCGGGTGTTGCATACGAGCGCGCGGGACCACAATGAAAGCCGTCTCAGCGAAGAGGCGGGCTTGAAAAATCTTGAGAGCGGGTATTCGACCGGCATCCAGATCCGGGCGCTGTTTGCGGTGGCAGGCGCTGGAAGCGTTGGATGTCAAAATTCGCCGCCATCACGGGGCCGCCGGAGAATTCCAGCTTGTACGTACTTCGTAGATGGCGGAATTTCCCGCGTGCTCTCGAATTTCCACGGACTCGAGCGATACACGCCCGTTCGTCATGTCGTCGGCAACTTGTGCCACATGATCGTGGACGTACCGGGCCAGCGCCTCGCATCCCACTGCCGGCAGGATGCGCAGGTCAACGACACCAGCGGCCGCAAGATCTCGAAGCCGGGGCAATTCAGGGTCGTCGGCGGCAGCAATCATCGT
Organism: Hyphomicrobiales bacterium; assembly: GCA_900471605.1. Lineage (GTDB taxonomy): Bacteria > Pseudomonadota > Alphaproteobacteria > Rhizobiales > Rhizobiaceae > Neorhizobium. Next base: position 83,140 of record UCEY01000020.1, read on the forward strand.
GTGATCCAGAAGGTCGTGCAGCCACGCTTTCACCGGCTTCAGGGAGCCGAAGTCGAGGCACCAGTTGTGGTGATCAAGATGAGGGGTTGCAAATACCAGCTTCACCGCCAGGGCATAGCCATGGACAAGCCTGCAATGCGAATCTGCGCGCCATTGGCGGAAACAGCACGACAGCCCTTCGTTGTGATCGTAAGTCTTGGTCGATCTGTAGATTTCAAGCCGCCCGACATTTTGTCGAACAGAGCGGAGAGTAGCGTCGACACCTGTGTCCATGATTGATCAAAGCCTCTCAAGTGACTGGCATTCTTGAAGAAAATCAGATCTCGCGGCTTGATCCGTCTCAAACTTCCCGTAATAGGCGGTCGTTATCATGCGGCTAGCCTGGGATGATTTGATACCGCGGTGCGTCTTGCACATGTGCACGGCGCTGATGCGCACGGCAACGCCTTGCGGTTGCGTCTTCTCGTAGACGAAATCGCCGATCTGCCTCACCAGTTCCTCCTGGATCTGCAGGCGGGACGCGAAGTAGTGGACGATGCGGTCGTATTTGGACAGGCCTATGATCTTTCCGCATGTCGAAGGCAGCACCCCGATATAGACGCTGCCGTGAATCGGCATGAGGTGGTGCGCGCAGGTCGAGCGAAGCTCAATCGGGCCGGTGACGATAAGGTCGTCGAAGGCGCCGACATTTTCGAACTCGGTTATCTTTGGCGGAAGGGAATAACGACCATCCAGCGTTTCGCAGACAAGCATCTTGGCAAAGCGCGTCGGGGTGTCCCGCGTATTGTGGTCATTGATGTGGTCGATCTGCAGGACATCGAAGAGTTCCCGGATCTTGGCGGAGGCGGACTCGATCATCGCCCGCCTGTCCTCGTCGTCGAATGCCTCTTCAATTGTCTGGTTTCCGAGACGGGAACGTTTGTTGCGCTGAAGCACCGCTTTCTCCTTAAACTCAGGCAAATGCCATCTTTTTTTGTGAACTTGTACATTTAATAGAAACAAGTCTCTTTCTATAGACGACAATCGTCAAGAGTTTTTTTGGAAGATGTGTCACACGAATGTCGCCAAACGCTTCGCACGCTTCGATCGTTGCCGACAAAATTCATCGTCGCAGGAGAAAACCCTCCGGGGGCTTGCGCGCCAAAACCGGGTTATCGGACAGGTATTCCAACGGCTTGCGAATTCCGAGGCGGCCGGTTTGACGTTCCCGCTTGGCGGGTCTTACCGCCGCATCGAGATAGTGTTCCCAACGTCCGTTGAATTGGAGTCGGTGGAATGGGCGGGGCAGGGACCGTCATCTCAAAGCGGTGCGTGCCGAAAGCCATTCTCATTGAATGCGACAAACAAACATCTCATTTCTGAGAAGTTTGTTGGCGGCTTTCCGGCTCGCCTCTCATCGTCTGGTCCAGCCGGATGACCGACAGGCACGCGGGAGAAGCCTCCACGACGCCGCGTTGCCTCACTGTTTTCCCAATGTTCGATTGAGGAGGAAAGGCGGACGGGTTGTTTTCGGCGAAATACGCTGATTTTTCGCCCCCTCGGGGAAGAAGTCCATTTCGTCTCTCTGGGGCAATCGGAGGCTTCTCATTTTTGAGAATATTCTTGACATATATCGCGGTACGGTTTTAGTTCTTGCTTTTAACACCCTTAGATAGGGAGGCGACTATGGTCCAGAAAGAGAGCCGATCCCGCAACGTCAGGACGCTCGGCATCTTCGCGCCGCCGCACTGACAAGCCCAGACATTGTGAGTTTATAGGCGTTCGGTGATCCGGCTGCCGGCCTAACCGTTTTTCGAGACCGATGTTCATGGCTGCTGTTATCCACGATGCCGATTGTCGCCCCGCTCCTTTTCTCTGTTTGCCAAAAGCCAAGCCGGCATCGAGCAAAGCTACGCGTAAGGCGCGTTCCTCTCCATCCTTAAGCATGTTTCTTGCCCCTCTATTCTCATCGCTCTGGCGCGTGGGGGCCGAAATCGTTCAAGCGTGTATCCGAAGGAGGTTGTTTCCATGTTCAAAAGCATGATCAAGGTCATCGACGACAAGGGTAGGGCGGTCAAAGCCTTCAGCTGCGCCGCCAGGGATGCGTACGAAAAGGCCGCCTCGGATCCGGAACATGCTGCCGCCTATCTGATGCTTGCTGTCGTGGCCGACGGGTTCGCCGAGCAGTATTACGAGTGCATTCTGTTGGACGGCCACGTCGACAGGGAGTTTGAAAGGCTGCTGACATTCGCCGACAACCTCGACAAGGCTTACGCATTGGCAGACCCGAACGAAACGCTGAGGGCTGTCTCGGACGTCGCCAGGCAGATTGCCAGCAACCGCTAGAGAACGGCTTCCGGCTGACGGAAATGGGCGCCTGGCGCCCATTTAAAGACGTCTCTCCCGGTCTCGATTGACTGTAGGCGAAGGTTGCTCGGGGAGCGCACCTGCCTGTAGCGGGCAGCCGGTGACGACCGAAGGCGTATCTTATCGTTGCGAGCCGGCGATTTAACCGGATCCGGTGAGACTCGGTGGATGGTGGACGTCAGGCGCGGGTTCGGCCTGGCCGAAAGAAGGGCAGTCCCGCTATGCTCTGCCGTTATTCCAAGAATGCCGCCTAGTAAGAGATGGCCGAATTCCTGTTTCAGTACTGAGTTGAAAGACATTCAACTGCAGCCCAACGTTGCGATTGACTCGTCCCAATAATTAGATTAATATCATAATATACACATTATGGACCTATTGGATGGCGCCGTTTGTGCGCGCGACGTCAATTTTCCGACCCGTTGCAACGCTGTGGCAATGCTGATTATGGAGGTTATTCCGTGAGAACCATTCCTGTTGAGTTTTCTCGTCATGCCGATGCTCGCGCCGATCTTGAAGCACGCGGCTACACGAAAAGGCCGCTGCAATTCGACCGGGATCTCGCTTCGATCCTTGGACGCATGGCTTTCGGGTCCTGGGATCTGCCAGCCGACGAATATTACAAGACCGGCGAGCGTTATCGCAGCTTTGATCAATACAGGGCCGCCGTGACCGAAACGGGGGTCGAGGTCAGTCATCTGGGAGAGGTCCGCCCCTATTTTCAGGATGTGTCGCATAATCCGGAACTGGGGGGCGTCCAGCGAAAATATGCACCTCTTGCAGCCCACCTTTCGACCGATGTCGGCATTTACAAGCTGATATCACAGCAGATAGCCAGGTTACCGCTCTCCAGCGTCGGGCAGATCTATCAGGTCAACCTTCATGTCATGCGCTACTGCGCCCTGCCTGGACGGCGTTGCGAGACCAGTCCGCCCGGTTACCACAAAGACGGGGAGCGGTTCATTTCCGTGGTTCTCCTGACCTATTGCGGTGCGGATGGTGGAGTTGTTTACATTGCAGACAATGAGCAGTCTGAAATGGACAACTTTCTAATGCGGGAAATGGGCGAGAATTATATCATAGACGACGAACAAGTCTATCATAAGCTATCTCCCGTCGAAGTTCTCGATAGCAATTCATTCGCATTTCGTGATATTCTTCTTTTCGATTTCATCCCTGTTCAAAATTAAACCAGAGTATTGATTTTATCTGTGGCCGAGGGAATGTTATGGATGTATTTCACTATCTCGCTCCTGGAAATTATGAAATGGAGGAGTGGTCAAGGCCGGATGAAATGGCGCTTTTTGGAGCGTTCTGGGAGCGCGCGCAGGCTGAGCTGGATACGATCGCGGAAGCGGAAATCGCCGATCTGTGCTGCGGAACGGGCATGTCGCTCCTCGGGGTCATTTCTCATCCCAACATAAAAACGGTAACAGGCGTGGATATCGACGCGCGGAACATTGCGTTCGCGCGGCAGCGTTTCGGCATATTTGAAAATGCAACCTTTCAAGTTGCGGATGTCACCGATTTCCTGAAGGCAGGGAAGGAATACGACCTGTTGCTGTTGTCGTCTGCCTATCATCACATTGAGCATTCGCTGCAACCGGCTTTTGCAAGGCAGTTGTTCGGAGCCCTCAAACCGGGGGGAAGGGCGGTATTTGCGGAAAACATCGTGCCCTATTTCGATGCGCCGCTGACAGAGCCGTACAACACGGCCGTGGTCCAGTTTTATGCGGCCGCCCGTGATGACACCAGGCAGCGCAGGCCGAATATTTCCGATCGCATAATCCGTCTTATCGAGGAGAACGTAAGCCTCGCCATCCGCGGCGAAGTGGAGTTCAAGGTGTGCCGCCAGCATTTCCTGTCGCAGCTGCAACAGGCGGGATTCGAGATGATCTATGAGGCGAGGGCGTGGCCTGCAGGCGAACCACTTCCCGATAATTCCGGGAACCACGTCTTTGTGTTCCGGAAACCTGATGCCGCCTAGTTGCGCTTGGGCTTCTCATCCGATGTGCGCTGCCCGATTGCGTTCAGGATGCGGGGCCCGCAGTGAGAAGTGCCGCGTGGTTCGAGAATGAGTGAGCGCTACCGTGCCATCGACAGAACTTCTTCTGACCTTCCTGGTGACGGCAACCCTGTATGGCTATGTGCCGGGGCCGGCCATGTTGTTTGTCGCGGCGCAAACCGCCGCGCGTGGGCGTCGGTACGGTTTGATGACCTCGTTCGGCATTCATCTTGGCACATATTTTCACGTGCTTGCCGCCGCATTTGGCATCACCGTGCTGCTGCATTTTTTCCCGAGCGTTTATATCGGCATGAAAATAGCCGGAGCCGCCTATTTGATCTGGCTTGGCTTTGGCCTGTTTCGGCGCGTCGAAGAGGTGGCGGCGGATGCGCCTTCGGCCAGCTCGGCCAATGAGACCCAGGCCTTGTTCGAGGGCATGGTGGTGGAGATCCTCAATCCGAAAACCGCGTTGTTCTATATTGCCTTTCTTCCTCAGTTTACCCGCATTGAAGGTGGCCAGGAGCTCTGGCTCCAGCTTCTCGTCCTGGGATGTATTGCCAACGTGATCTTTTCCTCGTCCGACGTCTTGTGCGCTCTGCTGGCGGACGTTGTGCGGCGGGGTCTTCACCGATCCACTGGCCGGCAGCGTCTCGTGCGGGCATTCGCCGGATGCATGTTGATCGCATTGGGATTGCATCTGGCCATCATGCCCGCCTTGTGAAGATGCCCGCCTCGTCAAGACGATCGACCTGCCTCTGCTGTCGGCGATAAGCCGCAACGGGAATCGAGAGGTGCCGCCCGGCTTCGGGCGGGCATATTCACTCCACGCCGTATTTTTCGATAAGCTTGACCAGGTAGTCGGCCGCATCGTTGCCCTTCAGGGATTGTTCCCACAGGGTTTTGGCAATGTTCTCGTGCAGGGAGATTGCTTCGGCGGAGGACGTTATGAAGCCTACGCCGACACGGACATTCGGCTGTTCGCCCAAACGAAACGGACTGATGGCCAGCACGGATCGGGTCGACTGCCGGAAAATCTGGAAGGTTGTCGAAGGTACGGTCTGCGGGATGATGCATATCTGCACGCCGATCGGCTGCGCGCGCAGCAGTTCCAGGATATGCAGTGTTTCCTGCTTGGCGAGGACACGGCGTCTGATCTGGATTTCGTCCGGCAGGTCGTGACGGCCGATCAGGCCGTGCAGGAGAAAACGCTCAAGGTCCGAAGAGGCAATAAGATTGACCAGCAGTGGGCGTCGCCGTTGATAAGCCGCTTTCCGCTGCTTCAGGATTTCGAGCAATCTCTCGATGGCGTCCATTGTTGCCTTGTCGTCGGTGTCGGAATCCCGGAGAACCTCCTCCAGCATCTCGTCATACGCAGCCGACGTCAGCAGATATGAAATCGGACCGAAAAAGCCGATGATCTGCTCGCTTTCTTCTTCGAGTTGCCGCATCCGTTCGAAAAAGGCGACCGCGGTATCGACATATTCCATTCCGATACCCAGCAAGCTCGGAAGAGATACGCCGAGGACGGTTGTGATCTTGGTCAGTGTATCGATTTTGAAAATTTCGCCCTTTTCGGCCCGGTAGAGGGCCGCCCGCGAGATTCCCAGCTGGGAAGCGAGATCCTCGGGCGACAGGCCGCGACCCACGCGATAGGCATGGAGTCGGGCGCCTATGTCGCGAACCTGGATCGTTTCGGCAGTTAAGTTCGAATTCTTCATCGTTGACCGTGGTGCAGGAGTGGTTTGGAAGTCCGGGGCTGGGCCGCGTTATAGCGATCCCTAACGGACTGGCAACGCGAATGTCTCACAAATAATATGATTCCATATTTGTGCCCCGATCGCAAATGCGGCCCGGAATGGCTTCGTTGACCCGGCAGATCCCTCGACGATCACCGACAGCACACTGAAATCTCTCGGAGAGGCGGGCCAGCGTGGTGATATTGGCTATTTGCCCGATGTTCCTGCCGTCCCTGCGCGGATGCCGGCTTCTTGCGGACAAAACCCTTTCGACGACATGGGCTGACAAATAATTGTTGACAGCTTCAAAACGTATCCACCTAAATGGATGCGGTATCATTATTTGTATTTATCGCGAATTCTATATCTGTTATAGCCTCCCAAAAGAGACTGCGTCAGGCCCTCCGAGCGATGTCGATGGAGTTCAACCGATGGAAAAGAGAGTTTGCCTCGAACGGTTTTTCGACATCCTGGCAATGGCTTCCGGAGAACCCCCGCTCCGTCGTCCTCGTGCCGGAGAGACGTTGCGCGTCGGCTTCAGCTGGAAGACGAAAGCAGAATACGCATTTTTCTACTTCGCCAAATGGACCGGCTTTTATGCGAAGGAAAAGCTGGACGTCATCTTCCGCGAAGGAACGGGATCGCCCGCAGCCCTCGATGCCCTGTATGGCGGAGAACTCGATATACTGATCCTGCCGTGCACCTTTGCGTTGGCCGCAATCGAAGGCGGCGCGCCGATCAAGATCCTGTCGTGTTACCAGGCAGCCGCCCCAGTTTGCCTGGTTTCCCGCAGTCAGCGGCCTGTCTCGCAACCGGAGCATCTTGAGGGGAAAAGGGTCGCAAAGCTGAGCGGCGAAACAGGCACCGCGTTTCTGAAGCGTTTCTGTGAGAGCAATCAGGTAGATTACAATCGCATACAATTTATCGATGTGGACCCGGGTGACAAAATCGGCGCGTTCCTTCGAGACGAAGTTGACGTTGTCAGTGTTTACCGCACGAACGAACTTCACATACTCGAAAGCGTTGGAAAGTTTCCCCTGACGGAACTCGATGTCGCGGCCTTCGGCTTGCGCCTTCCCGGGATGTGCGCGGTCGCAACCGACGCAACCATCGGGGCGAAGGCGGAGCTTGTCGATCGTTTCGTGTCGGCCACCGGCAAGGCCATCTTCGCAGGATTGCAAGAGGGGCCTGCGCTGGTCAGCGTCGCCCGGCAGATGCCCGGCGCGCACCCCGACGCGAGGATTGTCGCGGCCCAAATCCGGGAGCTGGTCTCCACGATAGACTGCAAGGAAGGCCAAACTCTACCAGTTTAGCCAATATCAGACGCGAGACGCGTCACAACAAACAAAAGGGATATTTGAGTGAGCTTTGAAGCAGCATTTCAACGTATCGGCGACGACATATCACCGTTCTGTCTCGGTATCGATCCTGCGCCCGGCCTTCTGACCGCGGCCGGATTGACGAACGACAAGGCGGGACTGCGGACTTTCTACGAACGCCTGCTGGATTCCACCCAAGGCTTGGTCTCGGTCGTAAAGCCCCAGGTCAGCTATTTCGAGCGCTTTGGCCCGGACGGTCTGATCGAGCTGAAACGGCTCATCGATATGGCGCATGATCGCGGGTATCTGGTCATCGTCGACGCCAAGCGCGGCGATATTGATACAAGCTCCGCCGGTTATGCCGAAGCTTATCTCGGTCCGTCCAGTTACTACAATGCCGACGCGCTCACTGTGACGGCCTATCTCGGCTTCGGTGCCCTCAATCCAATTTTCGATAGGGCGGCAGAACACGGCAAAGGCGTCTTCGTTGTCGTCATGTCATCGAACAGCGAAGGGCAGCCGATTCAGACGGCGATCCTGAAGGACCGGGACCAGAGCGTGGCGGCATATCTGGTTGAGGAGATCAACGCTTACAATGAGCGCCGGCAGCAGAAAGTGATCGGCGCGGTGCTCGGCGCCACCCGCGAGCTTCAACAGCTCGAAGGCCTGATAGAAGCCCTGGACCAGAACCTGATCCTGTGCCCGGGCATTGGCCATCAGGGCGCGACATTCGAGGATCTCGGAAAGACGTTCCGCAAGGCTCGCCGCAACCTGATCCCGATCATGGCCCGCAGCATCGTCCGGGAAGGGTTCAGCAACAACATTCTGCGCTCGGTCATCCATGAACGGAACAATCAGGCCGTCGCGTTCCGTCGTGGCCCGGATAAACCGCTGAACTGAGCATTGCGAGGGCACAGCTTTTGCCTTCGCATGAAAACACGATTACGGTTGATACAGACGCACATCACCTCCTGCCGGGCTTTCGCGCGGCAGGATCCGAAAAGGATCTTGATATGGCAGTTGAGGGCTTGGAATCCTATTGTCTCGCTGGTCGAGATATCGCGACATCGGGGTCGCCATGACCCGTCTGCTCCTTCGTGTTGCCGAAGAGCGTTTTCGGGTTGCCGGAACTTTTACGATATCGCGAGGCTCGCGCACGGAAATCCGTGTTGTCACCGTAGAGCTCCACGATGGCGCGTTTTGCGGACGCGGTGAATGTGTGCCCTATCAGCGCTATGGCGAGACCGTCGAAGGCGTGATCGAAACTATCCGGTCGCTTGCGGAAGATCTTTCCAACGGGCTGGATCGTGTTGGTCTTCTTTCGCGCCTTCCAGCCGGCGCGGCGCGCAATGCCCTCGATTGCGCCTTTTGGGATCTGGAGGCGAAGAGAAGCGGCTTGGCGGTCTGGAAGCTTGCGGGGCTTCCGCCGCCGGCGCGGTTGAGCACCGCCTACACGCTCTCCTTGGGGGAGCCTGGTTCCATGCGGGACGCGGCCGTGCAGAACGCCCATCGTCCTCTCCTCAAGATCAAGCTGGGTTCCGATCGCGATGCGGAACGTATCGAAGCCATACGCTCCGGGGCTCCCCATTCCACGTTGATTGTCGACGCCAATGAGGGCTGGACAATCGACCAATATCTCGACCTTGCACCACATTTGGTGAGCATGGGCGTCGCCCTGGTGGAACAGCCATTGCCGGCCGGCGCGGACGAGGTATTGCGGGAAATCGTTCGCCCCCTGCCGATCTGCGCAGATGAGAGCTGCCATGACCGGCATTCTCTCAAGGACCTCGTCGGAAAATATGACGCCGTCAACATAAAGCTCGACAAGACTGGCGGCCTGACCGAAGCGCTGGAATTGAAACGGGAGGCTCTGAACGCGGGGTTCGACCTGATGGTCGGTTGCATGCTCGGCACATCGCTGGCCATGGCGCCAGCCTTTCTTGTTGCGCAAGGAGCCCGCTATGTCGATCTCGACGCGCCACTTCTGCTCGCGGAGGACCGGGAGATTCCGGTTCAGTACAATGGCTCGGTGATGGAGCCGCCGACCGGGTCTCTTTGGGGCTGACGCGGCCAGCCTGAACTGGATTGACTGTCACGCCGATCAAGCGGGCACGGGCGTTTCAGCCGTTTTGCGATTGATCAACGGGGATGTTCACGCATCCGCAGTGTCGAAGAGATAGTTGCTGCCGAAGGTCGGGCCGACTGAGAGTGCAGTGAACCAGTCGCGGGTCGCGACATACTCGACCTGCTGGTAGATGAAAATGTAAGGGCCGGTAGAAGCAACCTCGTCCTGCAGAAGCCGGTAGCGTTCCGCCCTCAGGTGGGGATCCGAGATCGTAAGCGCGTCGTCCGCCATTCGGCTTAACTCCGGTGCGAACCAGCCATTGCGCCACGCAAGAATACCCGCCTCCTTTTCGGAGTCATTGTCTGTATTCTTGAGAAAGGCCTTGGCGTTGGAATTGGGATCCCAATAATCCGTACCCCAGCGGCCGCAATAGAGATCGTGCTTGCGGCCGCGAAATTTGCCGAGCACAGATTTGCCGGTGTCGGGCAGCAACGTCAGTTCCACGCCCACCAGTGCCAGCGATTTCTGGAAGATGGAAGCGACGCCCATGACAGTCGGAAAGTGGTGTACGTCCATGGAAATCTTGAAACCGTCTGCCAAGCCAGCCTCCTCCAGCAGATGCCTGGCTTTCTCCGGATCATAGGCGAAGCGGTTTTTGTCCTCGTCGCCGAGCATTCCCAACGGCAGGAACCCCTGATGCACGCGTCCCGAACCCTCCAGCCACTGCTGCTGCATGTTCTCGTAGTCGACGAGATGCTTAAAGGCGCGGATGACCTGCGGCTTGGAAAGGAGAGGATGCAATTGGTTGAGGCTGATAAAGAGGATCGCCCCCTTGGGTGCGCCTGACACGCGGCAAACACCACTCTCCCGCGCGATCTCGAGCTGCCGGAAATCGAGGCTGCGGGCAACGTCGATCCTGCCTTCAAGGAGAAGGTCGAGTTGTGTCGACCCATCCGGAATATGACGATACTCGATGACGGCGAGGGAAGTCGGTTGCCGGGAGTATTTGTTCCTCGTCAGCACGACCGGCTGACCGGGACGCCAGTCAGAAACCGCAAACGGGCCGGACCCTGCGGTGTTTCCCTTCAGCCAACCATTGCCGAAAGCCGGTGCATCCGCGTCCGCGCCGCAAGCCTGTTCGATTGCCTTCCTGTCGACGATCGACGCCGCATTGGAGGTGAGGCAGTTCAGAACGAAACTCGGCGCGAACGCGGTATCCAACGTCAGCCGGAAGGTTCTCTCGTCTTCCGCCACCGCCTTTTCGCCGACGTTTTCGGGCGTCAGGCCGAGTTCCTGCAAGATTTCGGCAGGCCCTTTGGCGAAGGTGACCGCGCGTTTGAAGGACCAGGCGACATCATCGGCCGTGACGGAGTTGCCCGAAGAGAATTTCAAGTTCGGGCGCAAGCGAAACCAAAATCGCAACCCGTCCGGTGAAATGCTCCAGCTCTCCGCCGCCTCCGGCTTGATCCTCGACGGGTCGTCCCGGTCGAGCCGAACCAGACGTTCGTAAACGTTCCCAAGAATCTCGGAAACGGTACGTTCATAGCCCTCAGCCGGATCGAGCGTCATCAGGTCGTCGATTGACATTCCCATGACCAGCCTGTGGCCGTCCCGACAGGGTCGCTCCGCTTCGTTTTCAGAAGACATTTCTTGGATCTCGCAATGAAAGAACCTCCGGCGCGGATGTGTCCATCGCGCCGATGAGGTTCTGGTCTGTCGGTCAGACGTTCTGGGTTAGAAACTCGCGGACGGATCTCGTGCCCGAGCTGAACAGAAGGCGACGGAACTCGAACTCAAGGACCGTCTGGGGATCGTGGAAGGGCTCCGTCAGGAACTCCTGCTGCGTCAGACGCAGTGCCTCTTCAACCGAATAGAAGTTCCGGGTGTCGGCGTCGAGCAGGGCCGTGTCCGCCTCGTAGATCCGCGCAACCAGATCGCAAGCTGAAAGCACGGCTGCCTTGCGATCCTCGGCAGAGCGCCCGGCCGATCCGTACCAGTCGATAATGTCCTGACCAAGAGGGCGCAGCGGCTCGGGCAGGCGCTTCAGGTTCTGCATCACCCATTTGGGCTTGCCATTGGTACTGCCGGCAAGATGGCACAGGCCGGCGGCCTGATCCATCAGGAACATCGTGCAGACCAGCAGGCTGGTATCAAAGTCGCCCGAGCCCCAGGTTCCCATCACATCCTTGAATTCGGGATAGCCGCCGGTCCGGTTCCGATATTGAACGAACGACATCTGCTTCCAGAAATCCGCCGAGAACAACTCGGCGAATTCGTCGCCGCCCGTCAGCGCGATGCCGACCTGCATCTTGTGCAAGCCGTCTTCATAGGCGTGCGGCAGCTTCTTGCGCAGCGTCTTTGTGCGCTCTCGCGCCTGGCTATGGAGGCCGAGAACCTCGTCCTTCATCGCCTGGATCTCGGCGCGTGTGTAATATTCCACATCGATGGCGAAACCATCCTCGCGGATGTAGTCGACGAAAGTGCGAAGCCCGCCACTCTGTTCGATGATGAAGCTGTGATCGCCGGTGTGCCGGACCGAAGGAAGCTGGTCACAGATGACATAGGCGTCGAGGTCGGAATGCTTGCTGCCAATGCCCTCGACCAAGGTGCCCGACAGGATGACGATGTCGCCCCCGGCCGGGGCACATCGC